>CAWGHF010000021.1:0-502945 GCA_963822305.1 uncultured Actinomycetota bacterium
CCAAGGTCGCTGCAAGCGCAACCGGCCCAGCGCCATACGATTCAGAGCCATCCGAGATGTCCTTTCATGCGACGGACGCACACGTCGTGCGACCATCCGCAACGTCAGCCAGCAACGCCCGGGGAGATATCTGGTGTTCCCTACATGTTGTTTTGACACCGCCATCACGTAGTACTACTCATCCGGTGCGGCCCGCAGCCAGGCATCCTGGACCTATGCCGCTCACCTCGTCAGTCCCCGACGCCCGCACGGTGGCCCAAACCACCAAGCCGGACCGGGACCGCGCCGTCGACGTCGCCAGGCTCTTTGCGCTGGTCGTGGTGATTTCGGACACTGCGCCCTGTTGCTTGCCACGATCGACTCGAGCGGTCTGCGGATCGGGAACCTGCTCGGCGAGGTGCCTGCGCTGGCCCCGATCACATGGGTTGTGCAGGTCATGCCGCTGTTCTTCCTGGCCGGCGGCGCCGCGGGCGCATACGGCTGGCGCGAAGGTACGCAGTGGGGGACCTGGCTGTTCACCCGGGCACAGCGCCTGTGCCGTCCGGTGTTCTGGTACCTGGCCTTCTGGACGGTCGGCCTTCTGGTGACGTCCATGATCCTCGGCGCGGACTCCGCGGCAGGTCTTGGCGCGGAGTGCGTCGCTCTGCTCTGGTTCCTCGGTGTCTACCTCGTGACGCTGGCCTTCGTACCTGCGCTGACACGGATGCGGACAGGGCGCGCTGTTGCGGTTGTGGTCGCGTCCCTTCTGACGGCGGCCGCCGTCGTCGACGGTGTGCGGATGGCGACCGGTGTGCCCATGTCGGGCGTGGTCAACTTCCTGATCGCCTGGCTGATCCCCGTGGCGATCGGTGTCGCCTATGCGCGCCGGCTGATCAGCGTGCCGGCCGCGCTCGCGGTCGCCGTATCCGCGTTCGCCGCGCAGGTGCTGCTGGCGGTCTTCGGTCCGTACGAGGTCTCGCTGGTCGTCACCGGGACGGAACACATGTCCAACACGTCCCCGCCGACGCTTCTGCTTGCGCTGCACTGCACCTGGATGTCGTGTGCATTTGTCGCCGCGGCGGGGCCCGTGCGGCGATGGGCTCAGCGGCCGCGTGTGTGGCAGTTCGTCGCGGTCGGCAACGGGGGAGCGATGACCCTCTACCTCTGGCACATCCCGGCGATCGCGGTCGCGACCTTCGCGTTGCACGCGGTAGGACTCGACGCCTACGACGTTGATGCACAGGGCTTTTGGGGGATGCTGGCGCTGCGGGCAGCCGTCTTCGCGGTCGTCATGGCTGCGGCGTTCTTCCTGTTGTCGCCGCTCGAGCATCGCCGGCTCCCGTGGTGGGACTCTGCGGCTCGCGCAACCGGTGTCCGGTCGACCGCTGCGGGCGTGTTGATCTGCGTCGCCGGTGTCGCGCTCGTGCTGCTGGCCAAGAATGGGTTGGACGGCGTCACCGGTTACACCATGCTCGGGGCCTTCCTGGCTGCCGCAGTGGCCGCGCGCGTGAGCGCCGGTGGGGCGGGCAGGCTCGCGACCGCACCTGCACGTTGACTGTCACGTAAGCATTCCGGATTGGTAACCGCTTACTCGGTTGGGATGCCACCCGAGATCAGCCGAACTATGCTCCCGTCCAGTGGCCGTTCAATGCGGGCGGCGACGTCGGTTCGACGAGGGCGGGACCCAGCGATTGCGAACAGTATTGGGGCTGTCGAAGACGTCGACCAGTATCGGGTGGGTTCTGGTCGACGGATGTGACGTCGCCGGGGATCCGCTCGACCACGACGCCTTCGACATCACCGATGCGAGCACCGCCGCGCCTGCTGCCACCGCGCGGCGGGTGCGCGATATCGCAACGGCAAGCGGCTACACCGTCGACTCTGTTCATGTCACGTCCAGCGGCAATTTGTCGTCGCTTCGGGATGCATTGGTGGAGTCGGGTTTCCGCGACGTTGTGACCGTTTCGCTGACCGAGGCCACCCGTGCGTGGGCGGTGGATGTGGGCCGCGCCAACGACCAGCAAAAGACCGCAGTGTGCATACTCGGGCAAGACTCGGCTTCACTGTCGGTGGTCGACACTTCCAGCGGTGCAATAGAAGCCGTCACGACTACCGCGTCTCGTGACTGCGTAGCCCTGTCAGTCTGGCTGAACTCGTCTTTCGGTCTCAACGAATCGCAACCGGACGCGCTGTACCTCATTGGATCTCGCTCCCAGCTCGGTGTGATCGCCGGCCCGCTCGACAACAGCCTGTGGGTTCCCGTCGTGGCGACGCATGAGGCGCAGCTGGCCCTCGCCCGCGGTGCGGCAGCCTGGGACGTGAGGCACGTCGATCAAGTCGCGGCGGGCGGTCGCGCCGGGCTCGCTTCGCAGGCAAGGACGCTCACGGTGGTGGCGGCGGTCGCGGTCGTCTCGCTGTTCACGTTGTCCTCTGCCGGCAGTCCGATCACGATGGCGGAGCGGAGTGTCGCTCAGCCGGCACCGCCGCCTGCGGCCCAACCCGATGAAGTTCCACCCTCTGCTGCGCCCGTCGCACCGCCCGTGGTGTTCCCTCCGGCGCCGACCGCGGTGGCTGAGCCGATGACCGAGGATCTGCCGCCCGCGTCGATCCCCGAACCGGCAGCATTCACAGCCGATGCCGTTGCGCCCGAAGCCGTCCCTGCGGCGGTGCCGGAGACCGTGGAGGCCGCCCCGCCGGTGGAACATCTTCCCGACGTGCAGTCGGTTGAGCACATCCCCGAGGCGCAACCCGCGCCTGCGCCGGGGCCGGCCGCTCCCGCACCGGCTCCGCCGCCGCCGGATCCCCTGGCCGGCATGCTGAGCCCCCTGTTCGGCAGCCTGCCGTGAGCTAGAGGCGCCCTGCGACGAATGTGGCTGCCTCGCCGACCATTCCGTTCACCGGGTAGAGGGCGTGCGCAAAGCTTGGGCCACCACCCGGTGTGCCGTCGCAGATCGTGTCGCCTTGAGCGCACAGCTGGATCGTCTTCGCCGCATAGGCGGGTCCGATCGCGATCGGCGGCGCGCCGTACTGGCTCATCCACGCCTCGGACGGCTTGCCGAACAGAGCGACCGCCGCGACATGGTCGGCGACCTCGAGCGGCAGCGGCTGTGGAACGAAAGCAGCAGGGACGCCCGGCGGCACCTCGGCCGAGGTGACGAATCCCGCCACCGCGGCGCCCTGCGAGTAGCCGCCGAGCACGATCCGGGTATCGGGGCACGCTGCCGCCGTGGCCTGCACGTGGGCGCCCGCATCCCTGATTCCGTCGACGACGGTTTGAGCGAACGCCGTGGGGTTGTTGAAGTCGGTGCTCGCGGCGTAGTTGACCGGGTACACCGAGATCGACTTACCGCCCGCATCCGACCGCAACGCGTCGATAAACGACTGCCCCACGCCGCCGACCCCTGGCGGTTCGCCGGTACCGCGAGCGAAGATCACCTCGACGTCGGAACACGGCTGGGCGGATGCGGCTGGCACCGGCGCGCCAAGCAGCCCCGCCCATAGGGTCGCGACCGCGACACCGATCACCTTGCTGACTTTCATTTGTCCTCCCCGCGTTGATGCGCTGGGGATACCCAACTCGGCTCTGTCTATATCCGGCTCGCGGCAAAAGCAGCGGCGTCGTTGACCATCCCCGTCTGAACATATGCGCCATGGGCGCGCATATCCCAACCGCCCTGGAAGCAGATCGGATCGTTCGGGACGCACATCTCGATTGTCTTGGCCGCATAGAGCGGACCGACGGAGGGCAGCGGACCGGGGGACAGGCCGTCGGCGAATGTGCTCCTGGCGCCGCCGAACTCGGCCGCCGCCGCGACGTTGTCGGCCACCTCAGCCGGCATAGACGTGGTGGCCAGATCGACGACCGCCGCACCTTGTGAGTATCCGCCGAGCACCATCCTGGTGTTGGGACAGTTCGCGGCCATCGCCTGGACGTGTGCGCTCATATCGTCACCGCCTGCGGGGGTGCTCCTGGAGAAATCGTTACTGGCCGGATAGTTGACCGCGTACACGCCGACCGAACGGCCGCCCACCTGCGATCGGACTGAGTCGACGAAGGCCTGACCGA
This sequence comes from uncultured Actinomycetota bacterium, assembly GCA_963822305.1. GTDB lineage: Bacteria > Actinomycetota > Actinomycetes > Mycobacteriales > Mycobacteriaceae > Mycobacterium. The sequence continues at coordinate 4,046 of CAWGHF010000021.1, forward strand.
TCCCACCGACACCGGGCGGCTCGGTGGTTCCCCTGGCGAAGACGACCTCGACATCGGGGCACGGCGCAGCGCCGGCAACGGGCGCGGCGGTCATGAAAACGGGAAATGAACCAGCCGTAGCCGCGATCGCACCGATGATGCGGGCGGCCCGACCTGCACGCTTGATCTTCATGCTCATATGTCGCGCGAAGAGACAGAGATGTGACATCCGCCGAAGAGTCGCCGCCCTCGATGTTTCGCCCGATCCTTTTATGGGAAACGAGACTGTTAGTCTCGTTTTTTCCTGCTCATGTGCGCGCCGATCAAGGGAGAGGGTCGATGACCGAGTCCGCAATCCGGTCCGGTCCCCGCCTCGACGGCTCGTTCGCCGGAGGATCGAGAGCCCGGCGCGGGTGGACCTTGTTCGTTGCCTGCGCCGGTGTGGCAATGGTCGTGGCGTCGATGGTTGCGCTGAACACCGCGCTTGGCGACATCGCGGTGGCGACCGGGGCGACACAAACGCAGCTGACCTGGATCGTCGACAGCTACACGCTGTTGTTGGCGTGCCTGCTGCTGCCGGCGGGGGCGATCGGGGATCGCTATGGCCGCCGGACGGCCCTGTTGGTCGGCCTGGCGATCTTCGCAGGCGCATCTTTCGCCCCGCTGATTCTCGGCAGTCCGGTGCAGATCATCGCCGCGCGCGCACTCGCCGGTGCCGGCGCCGCGTTCGTGATGCCTGCGACGTTGTCGCTGCTGACGGTCGCCTATCCGCCGGAGGCCCGGACGAAGGCGGTCGGCGTGTGGGCGGGCGTGGCCGGGTCCGGCGGCATATTCGGCCTGCTCGGGACCGGCCTGTTGCTGCGGTTCTGGGAATGGCAGTCGATCTTCTGGACCTTCGCGGGTGCCGGGCTGGCGCTCTTCGTGCTGGCGCTGACGATCGCCGAGTCACGCGAGGGCGATGCACCACCGCTCGACGTCCCCGGCGCGGTGACGATCGGTGCGGCGGTCGCGGTTTTCGTATTCGGCATCCTGCAGGCGCCGGAGCACGGGTGGACGGATCCTCGTGTGTACGGCTGCCTCGTCGGCGGCGTGGCGCTCGCCCTGGTGTTCGGCCTCATCGAACTTCGACGGCGACATCCTCTGCTCGACATCAGACTGTTCCGCGATCCCGAGTTCGGCACGGGTTCGGCGACCATCACCATGGTGTTCCTCGGCACGTTCGCCCTGTTCTACCTCGTCACGCAGTTCGTCCAGCAGGTGATGGGCTATACGCCGCTGGCGACCGCGATCGCGTTGGCCCCGCTGGCGATTCCACTGCTGACCTTCTCGTCGCTGTCGTCGTGGTATCTGCCAAGGGTCGGCCTGCGTGCCGTCGTGTTCGTCAGCATGGTCCTGGTGTCGATCGGGTTCGTCTGTATGTGCACGCTGACGCCGGACTCGACCTATCTGGACGTGCTGTGGCCCCTGCTGGTCATCAGTTCGGGCTTCGGATTATGCACGGCGCCAACGACATCGGCGATCATGACCGCCGCACCCGACGCCAAGCAGGGAGTCGCGTCGGCGGTCAACGATGCCACCCGCGAGGTGGGCGGCGCGCTGGGCATCGCCATGGCCGGGTCGATTCTGGCCAGCAGCTACAGCCATGCCATCGGGCCCGCGCTGACACCGTTTCCCGAGCCCGTGCGCGGGCCCGCGTCGGATTCGCTCGCGCAGGCACTCGCGGTCGCCGACCGGCTCGGGCCGCAGGGACAGCAGCTGGCCGAGGCCAGCAAGACCGCGTTCGTCGACGCCGTCAACTCGTCGTATCTCATGATGGCCGCCATCGTCGGAGTGGCCGCCATCGTCATTCCGCTGTTCGCTCCTGGTCGCGATGGCCGACAGCTGCGCGTGATGCGGCGGGTCAGGAACCGCCGGATGGCTGCCGCGGACTGAGCCGGAACACCGGGATGGACCGGCCGGCCTTTGCCGTCTTCTCGCGGTAGTCCGAGAACAGTCCGAAGTAGCCCTCGGCGAGTCCGAACAGCCGGGCGTATTCGCTGGGTTCGGTGACCTCATCGGCCCGGAAGGCTTCGTCTCCGAGTTCGCACTCGGGATGCGCGACCAGGTTGTGGTACCACTGCGGGTGCTTGTCGCCGCCGTAGTTCGAGGCCATCACGATCACGTCGCGCCGGTCGTGGAAATAGGCGATCTGCGTCTCGCGGACCTGGCCGCTCTTGGCTCCCGTCGTGGTCAGCGTCGCCGAAGGGACGTTGAACATGCCCCAGTTCACCCGGCCCCTGCTGATCCGGCTGGGCCACGGATCGGTCTTGGGCGCGAGGTGCTTGCCGATGAACAGGCCGAACCGCGAGCGCGCGGATCGGTTCAGCACCCGTGCGGCGGCGGAGGGACGACGAGTGGGGTCGACGTGACGCAAAGGCACGAGAAGACCTTATGCCGTGGCGACGCCCCGGTACGCTAACCGTCGAAGCCGGTCCATAGCGGAGGGGACGAAGATGAAGCTGATGGCAGCACTCGTATTGGCCTGCGGGGTCACCGCCGCGCCGATGATGGCCGCAGGCACGGCCTCCGCGCTGCCGGGGACGTGCGACGGCGTGGACTGCGTGCCCTATGTGAACCGCAATATCGCGCCCGCCGAGCCTTGCCAGTTCAAATCGCGGTTCCCCTTCGGCCTGGACGCAACGGGCAACACGTTCGTCTGCACGGCCTCGAACGCGTGGGCGCCGGTGGCTCCGCTCATCGGCGTGCGCACGATGCGGGCGCCGTGCGACGAGCAGGTGCCCGGTACCGCGCAGACACCGGCAGGCCAGCTGGTGAACTGCGTGGGTCAGGCCTGGACCGCATACAACGACGTGCTCTATTACGATTGACCGGCCGTGCGGCCAGCGGTGAAACGCTCAGCCGCCGTTGCTGACCGGGTTCGACGACAGCGTGATGATCTGTCCGTTGACCCAGACGCACCACCGCCCGCCCCAGCCCGTGGTCCACACCACGGGCTGACCCAACCAGAATTCGGCGGGCTTCCGCGGCGCCCAGTCCGGCACGGGATCGCCCACGGCGGCCCAGGGCGGATTGGGCGGCGGGGGCGGATCGGCGCTCGCGGAGGCGGCGCCGAGGAGGATGCCCGCGGCGAGCCCGCCGGCGACCGCGAGCGCCGGTAGGGCCCTGGCCAAGGTCACGTCCAATCCCAGACCGTCGGGTCGTTCGGCGGGTAGTTCATGCAGACGTCGGTGCCGTGGGCCGCGACGCCCTTGTTGTTGAAGAACAGCTTCGCCCAGTTTCCCCAGCGAGTCGCCATCTGCTCGTAGTACACGTTGGTTGCGGTGTCCTCCGAGTACTGGCGCCGCCCCGCGTAGTCCAGCGAGAAGAACCAGTAGATGCGATTGCGAGCGCCATCCTGAACATCGACCGGCCTGTTGTGATAGTCGATCATGTAGCGCTGGTAGTAGATCGGGTCCGTGTCGCGCGTCGCGGCCATGTACTGGTCGACCGTGCAGGTGGTCTTGAGTATCCGGTTCGGGATCGGATAGTCGTCGGTCGCGTCGGCCGCAGCGACGGCTGGAATCGTCATTGCGACCATGCTCACCGCGGCCGCCACGATGCTCGCTTTACCCAACATTGCTTCTCCCTTCGCTATGACTCAGCTGCCAACGGCGGGCCCGCGGGCGCAGGCGGCGGCGTATCCGCCCCGGGCGCCGGTTGCGCCATCTGTGTCAGAATCGGCAGCTTTTCGGGACAGTAAGTCCGATAGGCCGCACCGAGGAACTGATACGTCTGCTCGGTGGTGGTGTTCTTGTTCAGCTGACGTTTGACGAACGTGGCGGACGCGTTGGCATCGCGATCCAGGTTGTTCCACAACCGCTTGCACGCGATCTTGCCGATCCAGGCGTTGTAGTCCTTCTCGCCGTAGATGCCGTAGATGTGCAGCTCGTTGTAGAAGTCGGTGTCGGGGTCGGCATAGGCGGGTGCCGCGACAGCCAGCGCGGGCACCGCCAATGCGATCGCCGCTAAGGCGGTCGAAGCGAATCTTTTCGTCTTCATCATCACCTACCTAATTGGGTCTTATTGGGCCCGTCGGATTTTCCTCGTTGGCGTGACGGCCGGGCGCGGCGCTGACCACCTCGGTCTTGGGTTGCGGCCACGGCTCGGGAACTGGTCGTTGACGCACCCGTTGCGGCCACCAGAACCATTTACCGAGCAGCGCGGCGATCGACGGCGTCATGAACGACCGGATGATCAACGTGTCGAACAGCAGACCGAGACCGATGGTAGTGCCCACCTGACCGACCACGCGGAGGTCGCTGACCACCATCGACATCATCGTGAAGGCGAAAACCAGCCCGGCCGACGTGACCACCGAACCCGTTCCGCCCATTGACCGGATTATGCCCGTGTTGATGCCCGCATGGATCTCTTCCTTGAACCGGGAGACCAGGAGCAGGTTGTAGTCGGATCCCACCGCCAACAGGATGATGACCGACATCGCGATGATCATCCAATGCAGATGCATGCCGAGGATGTACTGCCAGATCAGCACGGACAGGCCGAACGATGTGCCCAGCGACAGCAGCACCGTGCCCACGATCACCGCGGCAGCCACCACCGCGCGGGTCAGCAACAGCATGATGATGAAAATCAGGCAGAGCGACGCGATTCCGGCGATCAGCAGGTCGAAATTCGAACCGTGCTGCATGTCCTTATAGGTGGACGCGGTGCCTGCCAGGTAGATCTTCGAGCCTTCCAGCGGTGTGCCTTTGATGGCTTCGAACGCCGCGTTCCTGATCTGATCGATGTGCGAAATACCCTCTGGCGTAGCGGGATCGTTCTCGTGCGAGATGATGAACCGGACCGCCTTGCCGTCCGGTGAGACGAACATCTTCAGCCCGCGCTGGAAGTCGGGGTTGTCGAACACCTCGGGCGGCAGGTAGAACGAGTCGTCGTTCTTGGATGCGTCGAACGCCTGGCCCATCGCAGTCGAGTTCTCCTGCAGGGCCTTCATCTGATCCTGCTGACCCTTCTGGCTCTGGTACATGGTCAGCGTGATGTTCTTCATGTTCTTCATCGTCTCGATCATCGACGGCATGATCGCGACCAGTTGAGGCATCAGGGTGTCCAGGCGCTCCAGCTCGGGCACCAGTTGCTGGACGTCATCGGTCAGCACGTCGATGCCGTCGAGGGTATCGAAGATCGCCCGTATCGAATGGCAGACGGGAATGTCGTAGCAGTGCGGTTCCCAGTAGAAGTAGTTGCGGATCGGCCGGAAGAAGTCGTCGAAATCGGCGATGTTGTCCCGGACCTCGCCGATGTCGACGGCCATGTTCTTGGTCTTCTCGACCATGTTGTGAGTGGTGTCCGCCATCTGCTGAGTCAGGCTCTGCATACGGGTCATCGTGTCGATGGTCGTTTGCATGTCGTTGGCCTGCACGAGCATGTTCTCCATGACCTTGTCCATGTAGTCCTGGTTCATCTGCTGGGTGGTGCCCTGCATGCTGATCTGGAACGGGATGGACGTGTGTTCGATCGGAGTGCCGAGCGGACGGGTGATGGTCTGCACGCGGCCGATTCCGGGAATGTGGAAGACGCTCTTGGCAATTCGGTCGACGACCAGCATGTCGGCTGAGTTGCGCACGTCGTGGTTGGTTTCCACGAGCAGCATCTCCGGATTCATCCGCGCCTGCGGGAAATGGCGGTCTGCGGCCTGGTATCCGAGGTTGGCGGGGATGTCGTCCGGCAGGAACTCGCGGTCGTTGTAACTCGGCACATAACCCGGGAGCGCAAGCAGGCCGACAAGCGAAAGTGCGATGGTGGACACCAGAATCGCTCCGGGCCAGCGCACCACGGCGGCACCGATCTTGCGCCAGCCGCGCTCCTGCGTCTTCCGTTTCGGATCGAAGAGTCCGAATCGACTGCAGATGGTCAGCAGTGCCGGTGCCATGGTCAGCGCGGCGACGACCGCGACGAGCATGCCGATGGCCAACGGAGTGCCGAGGGTCTGGAAGTACGGCAGCCGCGTGAAGTGCAGACAGAAGGTGGCGCCCGCGATGGTGAGGCCCGAGCCCAGGATCACGTGCGCGGTGCCGTGATACATGGTGTAGAACGCGGTTTCGCGGTCCTCGCCGTTATTTCGTGCCTCGTGATATCGGCCGACGAGGAAGATCGCGTAGTCCGTGCCCGCCGCGATCGCCAATGTCGTGAGCAGGTTGACGGCGAATGTCGACAGGCCGATGAGCTCGTAATAGCCCAGTGTTGCAACGATTCCGCGGGCGGCCGCCAGCTCGACGAACATCATGACGAGGACGAGCAGCACCGTCACGATCGAGCGGTAGACGAACAGCAGCATCACGAAGATCACGGCGATGGTGATCATGGTGATCAGCTTGATGCTCGAGTCGCCTGCGTGATGTTGGTCGTTCGTCAGTGCGGCGGGCCCGGTGACATACGCCTGCAGTCCCGGCGGTGGCGCGGAGCTGGCGACGATGTCGCGAACGGCGGCGACCGACTCGTTCGCGATGGTCTCGCCCTGGTTGCCCCTCAGGTACAGCTGGACGTAGGCGGCCTTGTTGTCGGCGCTCTGTGATCCGGCCGCGGTCAGCGGATCACCCCAGAAGTCCTGGATGTGCTCGACGTGCTTCTTGTCCGCCTCGAGCTTGTCGATCAAGCCGTCGTAGTACTTGTGGGCCTCATCACCCAGCGGCTCGTCACTCTCCAGGACGATCATCACCGAGCTGTTGGAGTCGAATTCCTGGAAGTCCTTGCCGATGCGCTGCATCGCCTGCATCGACGGTGCGTCATTGGGCGCCAACGACACCGCATGTGCCTCGCCGACCACTTCCAGCTGCGGCGCAATGACGTTCACCAGCACCACGAGTGCGATCCAGCCCAGCAGGATCGGCACCGAGAACAGCCGGATGAACCGCGGAATCATCGGGTGCGCGCCGACGTGTGTATTGCTCATGCGGATTTCACCAAGCAGAAGGTCTGCGCGTTCAATCCGGTTGTCGTCCTCTCATCCTTGACGACGTCATCGACTGTGATGCGGCAGGTGATGCTGTCACCGTCGCCTTGCGCGACGATGTTTGGGCTGGCGGCCGGGGCCGTCGTCGTCAAATCGAGTGACCAGGGCAGCGAGGCATTCACTGCCTTCTGCGGCTGAGCGTCCAGGTCCAGGTAGTTGATGGTGGCGACCGTTCCCGTGCCGAAGATCTCGTACTTCACTCTTTTGGGGTTGAACGGCGCTGGGTCGTTGACAAGCCCGGCGCCGGGCCTGGTGAGCTCGCTCTTGCCGAAGACGCCGCGCAGCCGGTCGACCATGAAGAACCCGAGCAGAACCACCGCGATGATGAGCAGCGGCACCCAGGCGCGTTGGACTACCTTCAGCACTGGAAGCCTCGCCGCCCGCGCACTAAGGTGACGATTTCCACCCGACCCATTCAACTTCTCCCTAAGATGTCGGCCCCTGCTTAACTTAGCCCATATAACTTCTGTTGGCGCAACAGGCTAGCGCAAAATGTTTCGGGCTCCTGGGCGCTGGCCTGGTGAATCCGCCGAAATCTGCGGCAAACGGTCGTAATCTCCGGATACGGCCGGGGGCGTGGTCAAGGGGAGGCAGCGATGGCCTTCATCGAGAATAGGCCCGGCGGCGTGCTCCGCCGGTTAACTTTCGCGGCGCTGGGCGCCGCGCTGCTGGCCGGCCTCCATGGGGTGCCTACGGCGGCGGCCTTCTCGACTGTGCCGGTCGAGCAGCTCACCGTCCCCTCGTCGGCGATGGGCCGCGACATTCGCGTCGAGTTCCTCGACGGCGGCGAGGGTGCCCATGCGTTGTACCTGCTGGACAGCATGGAGGCAGGCGATGACTTCAACGGCTGGGACATCAACACCGCCGCGTTCGACTGGTACAAGGACTCGGGGATATCGGTTGTCATGCCGGTCGGCGGGAAGTCGAGCTTCTACAGCGACTGGTACGGACCAGCGACGGGCAGCGGCGGGACCCATACCTATAAATGGGAGACGTTCCTGACCCAGGAGCTGCCCGCGTATCTGGCCACCAACAAGAGCGTGGCGTCGACCGGCAACGCGATCGTGGGGTTCTCGATGGGTGGCTCGTCAGCGCTGGTGCTGGCCGCCTACCACCCGCAGCAGTTCATCTACGCCGGATCGCTGTCGGGCTTCGTCAATCTCTCGGCGCCCAGCCAGCGAGGCCAGGTCGGTATCGCCATGATGTGGAACGGCGGCTTCAACCCGGACGCCATGTGGGGTCCGTCGGGCGACCCGGCTTGGGCACGCAACGATCCCACCGTGCAGGCCGGCAGGCTGGCCGCCAACGGCACCCGCCTCTGGATCTACTGCGGCAACGGCACACCCACCGACCCGGCTCTGGCCAGCCCCGACGCGCCCATCGCCGGACTCGGATTCCTCGAAAGCTTCGCGATCGACTCGAACAGGGCCTTCGCAGACGCGTACGTGGCGGCAGGCGGCAATAATGCGACGTTCAACTTCCCCGCCGGCATTCACAGCTGGGGCTACTCGGGTCAGCAGCTACAGCAGATGAAGCCGGACATCCAGCGCGTGCTGGGTGCCACGCCCGCCGCTTGAACTACGACAACCGTTCCCGCAGTGAGCGTTTCAGGACCTTGCCGTAACTGTTCTTCGGCAGCTCATCGATGAACTCGTATCGTTTGGGTCGCTTGAAGCGACCGATCCGGTCCAGCAGATGCGCGTCCAGCTCGGCAGGATCCACCTCTCCGACGATGAAGGCGACCACGACCTCGCCCCACTCCTCGTCTTTGGCGCCGACCACCCCGGCCTCCACCACGTCGGGGTGTTCGAGCAGCGCCTCCTCCACCTCGCGCGGATAGATGTTGCTGCCGCCGCTGATCACCACGTCTTTCGACCTGTCGCGCAGCGTGAGGAAGCCGCGCGCGTCGAACGAGCCCATGTCCCCGGTGTGCAGCCAGCCGTTCTGCAGAGTCGCGGCGGTGGCCTCGGGGTTCTTCCAGTACCCCGACATCACGACGTCGCCGCGGCAGACGATCTCACCGATCTCATCGACGGTGGCGGGGCTGCCGTCGTCACGCAGGACCGCGACATCGACGCCGGAGCGGGCATACCCGACGGACCCGAGGATGGCGTCGTCGGCACCCAGGTGGTCGCTGCGGCGCAGTCCGGTGATCGTCATCGGCGCCTCGCCCTGGCCGTAGAGCTGGACGAAGATCGGTCCGAATGCGGCCATCGCCTTCTTCAGGCTCTCGACGTACATCGGGCCGCCGCCGTAGACGACGGTGCGCAGGTTGCGGGGGCATGGCCGGCCCGTCTGCACCAGTCGTTGGACCATCGTCGGGGCAAGGAAGGCACTGCAGCCCGGATGACGCTCGCAGAGATCGAGGAACTCGTCGGGCTCGAAGGCGGCCGAGGCCGGTATCACCTGCCGCGCTCCGCGCATCACGTACGGCGGAATGTACAGGCCCGACCCGTGCGACATCGGCGCGCCGTGAATCAGGCTGCAGTCCTGGTCCGGCGTATCGAAATCCGCGAGATGAGCGACGGTCATCGCCATCAAGTTGCGGTGCGACAGCATCGCGCCCTTGGACCGTCCAGTGGTACCGCTGGTGTAAAAGAGCCACGCCAGTTCGGCGGGATCGGTTGTGGGCGCGGTCGACCGGCTCGGCGGCCGACCTCGACTCGTAGTCCTGCCCGCCGATCACCTCGACGGGTACGTCAGTCACCGGCGTCAGGCCGGTCGCAATTTTCGGCGAGGCGAAAATCATTGCGGCGCCTGCATCGTCGAGAATCTGCTGCATTTCCCGCGGATGCAGTTTGTAGTTGATTGGTAGATACACGCATTCCGCCGCCCAGACGGCGAACATCAGCTCGATGATCTCGGGACTGTTCTCGCTGGCGACCGCGACGCGCGCCCCTGGGCCGAGCCTGCGAAGCGAACCCGCCAGTCGCAACGCCCGGTTCCGCAGCTGCGCCCACGTAAGTAGTTGCTGCTCACCGCGATACACCGCGCCGCGGTCGCCGAAGCGAGCGGCGGCCTGGTCGAGCAGAACGAACAGGTTCACCGTGTGCTGCTCTTGGCGCAAGCGTCCCCCGCAAGCGGGAGGTGCCCCCACATCACCGGGCGACCCAGTCCGAGTTCAGCGCGAAGTCGGACAGGTACTTCGTCGAGCTCCAGCCGCCGTCGACGACAATCGTCTGGCCGTTGATGAAGCCGGCACCGTCGGAGCACAAGAACGCCACCGTGCTCGCGATGTCGTTGACTTCACCCAGCCGGGGGTACGGAGTCATCTCCATGTTGATCTTCTTGAACCGGTCGTCCTCCAGCCGCTGGGCCACCATCGGCGTCAGCGTCACGCCCGGCGCCACTGCGTTGCAGCGGATTCCCTGCGGGCCGTATTGGCAGGCGATGTGAAGGGTGAGCGACGTCAGGCCGCCCTTCGCCGCCGAGTAGGCGCCACCACGCAGACCGCCGACGACCGCAAAGGTCGACGTGATGTTGATGATCGCCGAACCCGGCTGCATATGCGGTATCACGTCGCGTGCCAGCCGGAACGGCGCGCGCAACATCAAGCCGAGGAAGTAGTCCAGGGACTCGTCGTCGGTCTCGTGCAGCGGCTTGGGGCTGCCGACTCCCGCGTTGTTGACGAGGAAATCGATGCGGCCCCAACGCTGCACGGCGAGGTCAACGATTCGGGCGGGCGCGTCGTCGGCGGTCAGGTCGACGGCGATGGTCGCCACCCGGTCGGCGTCGTCGATCGCCTTCTCCAAGTCAGCGAGCCTGTCTTCGTCGCGGCCCGCGCCGACGACGGCCATGCCCATCTCCGCGAGTTTGGTTGCACAGGCGAAGCCGATGCCGCTGCTCGCGCCGGTCACGATCGCTACTGGGGCTTGACCCACCCGCCCAGATCCCGTCATATTCACCCATCCACTTTCATCAATGCTGCCCGTATCTGATGCTTCAGTACCTTCCCCGCGTCGTTCCTGGGCAGGCTGTCCCAGATCACCACTTGTTCAGGAACTTTGAACTTCGCGACGCGGTAGTCGGCGAGGAAGTCGCGAAGGCTGTCCACGTCGGGGCCGGGGGAGGCCTTGGGCACGATAACGGCACATGCGCGCTCTCCGGTCCTGGCGTCCGGCAATCCGACGATGGAAACCTCGACGATGTCGGGGTGTCGGGCCAGGATGTCCTCGATTTCCTTCGGTGCGATGTTCTCGCCGCTTCGGATGATGATGTCCTTGGCGCGACCGGTCACGACCAAATAGTCGTCGTCCACCCACTGCGCGAGATCGCCGGTGCGGAAATACCCCTCGTCGTCGAATGCGCCGCGCTCGTCTTCGGGATTCCGGTAACCGACCAACATCTGTGGGCCGCGGGCGAGGATCTCGCCCGATCCCGCCGGGGCGGCGTCGCTAGCGAGCAGCTTGATGGTCGCAATACCGGGCCGCCCGTCGGTGTCGGCAGCATATTCCGGATCGGTGGGCGAGCCGACCGTCGTGACGGGCACCTCGGTCGAGCCGTACACCCGAGTCACCACGGCACGATCGAAATACGCTGCCGCCCGGCGAATCAGCGATGGCGATACCGATGCACCACCGCAGATGAACACTTTGAGATCGGGCAGCCGGGTGTCGGCACGTTCGGCCGCCGCGAGCAACCCTTCGAGGAACGGCGTCGCGCCTGCCATGTGGGTGCAGCGCTGCGAAGTCATGATCGTCACCGCATCGTCTGGGTCCCAACGGTCCATCAGCACGGCGGTGGTGCCGAGGAGAAGCGGACATTCGAATGCGTAGATGGATCCGCCGATATGTGCGATCGGCGACGGCACCAGGAACCTGTCGCCGGGGTCGACCAGCCAGTGATCGCGGATCTGACAGATCAATGCGTGAATCGAGTCATGGCTGTGCAGAACGCCTTTCGGACGTCCCGTGGTGCCTGAGGTATAGAGGATCATCCGCACGGCGGCCGAATCGATCGTCGGCATCGGCTTCGAATCCGACATCGTCTCGAACAGCGCGCTGTACGCGGTGTGATCGCCGGCGTCGCCGCGAACGACGACGATCTCGGGCGGCGAGCTCATCTTGGCCGTCACCCGGTCCACCATCGCGAGGTAGTCATGCTGCCGGAACTCGTCCGGCACAAAGATCATCCGGCTGTCGACGTCGTCGAGGATGAAGGACAGTTCGCGGTCGCGGAGTGAGGGCAGTATGGGATTGACCGCTATTCCCGCCATCGTCGACGCCAGGTAGACGACGGCGGCTTCGTGCCAGTTCGGCAACATGAAGGACACCACGCCGCCGGTCGGCATTCGTGACAGTAGTGCCTGCGCCAGCGCACTGGCTTGCGTGTGGAGCGAGTCACAGTCGAGGCGGATATCGCCGTCGACCAGCACCACCCGGCTCGGTGTGCGCCGGGCGGCTTCGGCTAGCGAATCGGCCAGCGTAGGCATGTCAGCCCCTGACCCGCCGCATGGTCATCGAGTGACGGAACCGCGACGCGGGGTGGGTGTTTACCGTGACCTGCGCGATCTCGCCGTCGGATGTCTTGTAGGTGCGCTGCACCTCCAGCGCGGGTGACCCCGGCTCGGTCTTCAGGCTGTCGGCGAGCGCAGGCGAGACCAGAACGGCGGCGATCTCCTGGTCCACCTCGACAATGCTCACGCCGAACAGGTCCTCTATCAACGGGAAGATCGGGCCGGTATGGCGTTGCAGGAGCCTGCCGACCGCGGCGAACGCCCGGTTGATGTAGTACTCCGTTCGGCACAGCGGGTATTCGGCGCCTTCGGACTGCCTGACTCCGCGGACGGCCAACCACTCTTCGCCGCTGCCGAGTCCGGTCCGTGCCGCCACGTCACCGTCGAGCGTGACCATGTTCATGGATTCGATCGCGAATCGGGCCTCGGTCGCGAAGGCCACCAGATCGTTGATCGACATGACGTCGTAGGCGTCCGACGTCGACCGTGGCACGACGAGAGTGCCCGTTCGCGGGCGCGACGACACCAGGTTGTCCTCGCGTAGCCTGCGCAGCGCCTCCCGTACGGTGTAGCGGCTGACCGAGAACCGCTCGCACAGTTCGTGTTCGGTCGGCAGCTGTGACCCGACCGGATACACGCCGTCCACGATGTCCTTACGCAGCGCACGCGCTACCTGGACGTAGCGATGATCGGCGGGAGAAGTGTCGGTCATTCGTCTCAACCCGTCAGGCACTGCGACGCAGCGCCACCACGCTGCCGTCGGAATCGGCCGAGATGTAAAGGGAGCCATCGGGACCCGCCGCGATGCCGGCGAACGGACCCTGCGGCCCGGAGAACGGCGGCATTCCCTTGAGCGGCTTGGGCTCGACGCCGGGCGGGGGACCGACCGGCAGGCCCGATGCGATGGTGTTGCGCGCCTTGCTGTTCAGGTCGAACGCGATGACCTCCTTGGCGCCCGCGTCGACGATGTAGAGGTGACCGTCGCGCACCAGAATCCCCTGCGGCGTGTGCAGGCCGTCCACCACGACGTCGGAGCCGGAGCCGGTCAGTCTCACGACCCGACCGGCGCCTGACTCGGCGACCAGCGCCTGGCCGTCCTGATCGAAGGCGACACCGACGGGGTCGTGCAGTCCGGCGGCCAGGGTTTCGACGTTTCCCGAACGCAGGGCGTGTACCCGGCCAGTGCCGAGTTCGGCGAATACGATCAGCCCACCCGGTCCGATCGCGACGCCGTAGAGCTGATCGAAGTCGGCTGCCAGATAGTCGGTCTCGTTCGCCGCGGGTCGGTACCGGGCGACCTGGCCGCCCGAGGTGGTGACGACGAACTCACCCTGACCGGCCGGCGCCAGACCGCGCAGGAAGCCCGGATAGCCCGGCGAGAACAACATCCCCACCGTCTGCAGTGAGCCGTCGGGCGCCACCGCATAGAAGTAGGTGCCGTCGGCGACGTACAGCCGGCCGTCGTCGCCGACGGCGAGATCCATCGGCCAGTTCAGGCCACCGGACAGCACTGTCTTGGTTTCCCCGCCGCCGAGTATCTCGGTGATCTCGCCGGTGAAATTCGAGACGAACAGCCGGCCGTCGGCAATGGCGAGGTTGTCCAGGCCGGGCGCCAGCTGGGCAAGCAGGGTTTGTTCGCCGCTGCGCGGGTCGATGCGAAGCACCTGGCCGCTGGCGACCTGAGTGGACACGATGTAGCCGTCCGCGTCGAATTTCACCGCGTCGGGCACACCGAGGTCACCGGCAACGCGTTGCGGCTCACCGCCTTCGGGGTCGATGCGCCAGATCTCGTTGGCGGTCATCAACGGGTAGTACAAGAGCCCGTCGGGCCCGACCTCCATCGCGTTGGGGGACGGCAGATTGTCCAGGAGGATCCGCTGCGCGCCACTGGCCCGGTCGAGTTCCATCAGCCGACCACCGTCGCGGCATTCGTTGATGAACAGCCGCCCGTGATGCACGGTGATGCCGTTTGCGCACGGCAGGTCGTCACGAAGCACACGGGTGCGGCCATCGGTGCCGAGCGCGCTCACCCGGCCGTCCATCACCTCGGTGGCGTAGAGGGTGCCGTCCGGATCGAAAGCCACGTCGTCCGGCGCGATGATGTCACCGCCCTTGGCGCTGATCGTCTCGAGCCTGCCGCTGCCGATATCCAGCGCGCTGATCTGGCTGCCGGTCACCTGCGCGATGTAGACGCGGCCGTCGGGACCGGTGCGCAGCCCGTTGGCTCCGAACAGCCGGCTGGGCGCGGTCAGCCGTTCGAACCGCCAACCCTCGGCGACATTCGGGGCGGGCGCGGAGTAGCGGGCGTCGATGTGCGACGTGCTCATGGCCTCGGACGTTATCAAGCTCGAATAGTCCAGACAATAGGGTGGAGAAGACTGCACTGGGCACTTGACGACCCGATAATGGCTGCGGAATAGTATTCTTCAATATGCAGAGCCTCGTATATTGTCCGGACAATTAGCCGCATGACCGATCTTCTGAAGCTCGACGGCCGCATCGTGGTGGTGTCTGGTGCCGGCGGCGGCGGTATCGGCACGACAGTGACCCGGATGACCGCAGAAGCAGGCGCAACCGTCGTGGCTGTCAGCCGGTCCGAGGAGAACCTCGACGAGCACGTCGCGCCGCTTGCCGCACGGGGTCTCGCGGTGATTCCGGTGGCTGCCGACGCATCCACGGACGATGGCATCGGCACCGTCCTCGACGCGGTGCGCGGCACCGATGGCGACCTCTATGGTCTGGTGAACGTCGCAGGCGGCGCAGAGCCTGCGACCTGGATGCCGTCGACACGGGTGACCCGGGAGGACTGGCGCGCACTGCTCGCCGCGAACCTGGAGACGGCGTTCTTCATGAGCCAGGCGGTGGCAGCCGAGATAAGAGGCAACCAGAGGCCGGGCTCGATCGTCTCGATCTCCTCGATCAGCGGGATGAACACCGCCCCGTTTCACATCGCCTACGGCACGGCCAAGGCTGCGGTCGTCGCGATGACCAGGACGATGGCTGTCGAACTGGCACAGGACAACATCCG
Organism: uncultured Actinomycetota bacterium; assembly: GCA_963822305.1. GTDB lineage: Bacteria > Actinomycetota > Actinomycetes > Mycobacteriales > Mycobacteriaceae > Mycobacterium. The sequence continues at coordinate 19,520 of CAWGHF010000021.1, forward strand.
CGTCAACGCGGTTGCTCCCGGCGTGACGGCGACGGCGGCGTCGCTCACCTACACCGGCGAGGACCCCGATAGAGATCGGCAGGCCATCGCCATGGGACGACGCGGCACACCGGAGGAGCAGGCCGGCGCCATCCTGTTCCTGCTGTCGGACCTGTCGAGCTACATCACCGGCCAGACCCTGCTGGTGGACGGCGGCCTGAACCTGAAATGGACTCACCTCGGCGCGGACAACACCTCGCTGTTTCTCAAAGACGAGACTTTCCGCGAGGAGATAAGTCGGCCGTGAAGGAGGAAGTATGACCGACACCGAGAACGGGCTCGATACGGCTGCGGCGGAAGAACTTTCCGAGCCGATGACGATCAGCGTGGACGCGTACGTCTCGGAGGACTACGCACGCGCCGAACGGGACAAGCTGTGGCGCAAGGTGTGGCAACAGATCGGTCGGGTTGAAGAGATCCCGGAGGTCGGCAGCTACCTCACCTACGACATCCTCGACGACTCCATCATCGTCGTCCGCACCGGACCGAACGAATTCAGGGCTCACCACAACGTCTGCATGCACCGCGGGCGCCGACTGGTCGACAGACCCGACGGCGCGAAGAACGCATGTGGCCGGGCCCGTAAGTCGTTCGTGTGCGGATTCCACGGCTGGACATACGGCCTCGACGGCTCCTGCACTCATATTCGTGAGCAGGATGACTGGAAGGGCGCGCTGACTCCCCAGAACACCCACCTCGCTCCCGTTCAGGTCGACACCTGGGGCGGATGGCTGTTCATCAACATGGATCCCGACTGTGAGCCGCTGGCCGACTACCTGTTCCCGGCCGCGAAGATCCTCGATCCGTTCGGCCTGGAGAACATGCGCTACAAGTGGCGCAAATGGCTGTACTTCGACTGCAACTGGAAAGTCGCGATGGAGGCCTTCAACGAGACCTACCACGTGTTCACCACGCATCCGGAGTTCAACAAGTTCGGCGAGTTCAAGGGCTGGGCCAAGGCTCAGGGCAGGCACAGCAACATCGGTTACGACGCGCCGAAGGGCATGGACGAGACCAAGTCCAAGATCCGGCTCGGCACCGGCGACCCGCGCATCTCCACTGCGGAGATGCAGGTCTACACAATGGAAGAAACCAACGCCACCACCACCCAGACGCTGGTGAACGCCGCGAAGCGGCTCGTCGACGAACTGCCGGAGGGCACTCCCGCCGACGAGGTACTGCAGCACTGGCTGGCCTCGGCGCGCCGCGACGACGAAGCCCGCGGGGTGGTCTGGCCGACCATCCCCGCCGACATCCTCGGCCAGAGCGGAACGGCTTGGCAGATCTTCCCGAGCTTCCAGGTCGGGCAGGGCCTGACCAGCGCGCTGTGTTACGGCGCCCGACCCGACCCGAGCTACGACCCGAACAAGTGCATCTTCGAGGTCGCTGTTTTCGAGCTCTATCCGAAAGGCCAAGAGCCGCAGACGGAGTGGCAGTACACGCCGGTCGGCGACCCGAACTGGCTGTCGGTCCTGCCACAGGACTTCTCGAACATGGCGGCGGTCCAGCAGGGCATGAAATCCCTTGGCTTCCCTGGCACCAAGCCCAATCCGTACCGCGAACGCAGCACCGTCAATCTGCACACCCAGCTGTCCAAGTACATGGGCACCGGCGAACCACGGGAGCTGTGAGGAGCACTGCACGAAGAGCGAAGGAGTTCTTGCTCAATGACACTGTTCGACACCTGCGGGCCGACCCAGACGCCCGAAGACATCGACATCGATGCGCTGCGGGAGAAGTACGCGCAGGAGCGGGAGAAGCGCCTCCGGCCGGAGGGGGCAGGGCAGTACCTGGAACTCAAGGACGACTTCGCGGAGTTCGCAGAGGTCGATCCGCATACGCCGGTGACTCCTCGCACTCCGATCAACGAGGACGTCGAGGTGGCGGTTCTCGGCGGTGGCATCGCAGGCCTGTTGGCGGGCGCGTACCTCAAGAAGGCGGGCGTCGACGACGTGCACGTCATCGAGATGGGTGGCGACTTCGGCGGCGTCTGGTACTGGAACCGCTTCCCGGGAATTCAATGCGACAACGACGCCTACTGCTACATACCGATGCTCGAGGAGCTCGACTTCCTACCGTCGAAGAAGTTCGCCGACGGTGCCGAGATCTTCGAACACTGCAAGCGGATCGGCAAGCATTTCGGGCTCTACGACGGTGCGATCTTTTCGACCCAGGTGCGCACGGTGCGGTGGGACGAGGCCATCAAGCGCTGGCGGTTGGTCACCAACCGTGGCGACGACATCAGGGCTCGGTTCGTGGTCATGACACAGGGGTCGTACAACCGGCCCAAGCTGCCCGGCATCCCTGGCATCAGGGATTTCAAGGGGCACATCTTTCACTCGGCACGGTGGGACTACGACTACACCGGCGGCGACGCGAACGGTGGGCTGCACAAGCTGGCGGACAAGCGCGTTGCGCTCGTCGGAACCGGCGCAACTGGCGTTCAGCTGGTTCCGCATCTCGGTCGAGACGCTCAGCACCTGTACGTCTTTCAGCGAACCCCGTCGTCGGTGGACATGCGCGGCAACGAGCCGACGGATCCGCAGTGGGCGGCTTCATTGCAGCCTGGCTGGCAGGAGGAGCGCAAGCTCAACTTCCACCGCTGGTCACCGTTCGGCGACGGAGTGATCTTCGATGCAGCCGACCAGGTCTGCGACTTCTGGACCGAGCTTGGCCGCAACCTGACCGCACGGGTCGCCGCGTCCGAGGATCCCACGTCGTTGGGCGTCGAGCAGATCATGGCGATGCGTGACGAAGAGGACTTCAAGGTCATGGAGCGACTGCGGCGCCGCGTCGAAGCCATCGTCGAAGACCCCCAGATCGCGGAGGCGCTCAAGCCGTACTACCGATTCCTGTGTAAGCGGCCGTGCAGCAATGACGAATATCTGCCGACGTTCAACCGCCAGAACGTCACGCTGGTCGACGTGGCGGAGTCCAAGGGAGTGGAGAGGCTCACCGAGAAGGGGATCGTCGCCAACGGCGTCGAGTACGAGGTCGACTGCGTGATCTTCGCCAGCGGCTTCGAGATCTCGACCGAAATCAGCCGCCGGTATGCGATGGAGGCCATCGAAGGCCGTGACGGACTCTCGCTGTTCGACCACTGGCGGAATGGCTACAAGACACTGCACGGGATCACCAGCCATGGGTTTCCGAACCAGTTCCATACGGGGTTCATTCAGGGCGGTGTCTCGGCGAACACCACGGCGATGTTCGAGCAGCAGGCCGAGCACATCGCCTACATCATCGCCGAGGCGGTGAAGCGAAAGGCGACGACCATCGAGCCGAGCAAGGAGGCTCAAGAAGGCTGGGGAAGCACCATCAAGGATCTCGCCGTAGACACTTCGGCGTTCGATCTCTCCTGCACGCCAGGCTATTACAACAACGAGGGCAGCGGTTTCGGCGAAGGTGTCAGGTCGTTCCTCGGTGACTACTTTATGGCGGGCTTCTACGTCTTCGACGATCTGCTCAAGCAGTGGCGCGACAAGGGCGACCTCGACGGCCTCGTGCTCGGAAAATAGATGCCTGACTTGAGATTCGACGACCGGGTCGCCGTCGTCACCGGCGGCGGCAGGGGTCTGGGCCGCTCGTATGCCATGCTGCTCGCGTCGCAGGGGGCGAAGGTCGTCGTCAACGACCCCGGCGGCAGCCTCACCGGCGACGGAACCGATGTCGGACCCGCCGAGGAGGTGGTCCGCGAAATCGTCGCGGCGGGCGGAGACGCCGTCGCCAACACCGACTCGGTGGCAACGCCGAGCGGGGGTGAGGCGATCGTCGACACGGCGCTGGACCGCTACGGTCGTATCGACATCCTGATCCACAACGCCGGCAACGTTCGTCGAGCGTCGTTGAAAGCGATGTCCTACGACGACTTCGAGGCCGTATTGGATGTCCATTTACGTGGCGCCTTCCACGTTGTGCGGCAGGCTTTTCCGCTGATGTGCGACGCGGGTTACGGGCGCATCGTGCTGACCTCGTCGATCGGCGGTCTGTACGGAAACCACGAAGTGGCCAATTACGCGATTGCCAAGGCGGGTGTGATCGGCCTGTCCAACGTCGCCGCGATGGAAGGTGCCGCCGAAGGCGTCAAGAGCAATGTCATCGTGCCAGCGGCAGTCACCAGAATGGCCGAGGGCATCGACACGTCGGCGTATCCGCCGATGGGCCCGGAGCTTGTGGCGCCCGTCGTGGGCTGGCTCGCGCACGAAACCTGTTCCATCACAGGGGAGATCCTGCTAGCACTGGCAGGCCGGGTGGCACGGGCAGTCGTCGCGGAAACGCCAGGGGTGTACCGGCCGTCGTGGTCCATCGCCGACGTCGGCGAACACATGGCGGCGATCCGCGACGCGTCGGATCCCGTCGTCTTTCCGGTGGTACCCGACGGTCACGGCGACCACATCCGGTACAGCTTCGGCATGGCAACACAAGGAGCCGTCCGTGGCTAGCCAAGGCCCGCTGGCGGGAGTGCGGGTCGTCGATCTCACCGCAATGGTGATGGGCCCGTATTGCACCCAGATCATGGCCGATATGGGTGCCGACGTGATCAAGGTCGAGCCACCCGAGGGTGACAACACCCGCTACATATCGGTCGGCCCCGCGCCGGGGATGAGCGGCGTCTACATGAACGTGAACCGGGGCAAGCGCGCCGTGGTGTTGGACCTGCGCACCGAAGGCGGCAAAACCGCGCTGCGGGCGCTGATCCGAACGGCCGACGTGTTCATCCACTCGATGCGGTCAAAGGCGGTCACCAAACTCGGCTTCGGCTACGACGATGTCGCGGCGATGAACCCCTCGATCGTCTACACCAACTGCTACGGGTACGGCAGGCGCGGTCCGAATCGCGACCTGCCCGCCTACGACGACACCATTCAGGCCGAATGCGGACTGCCTGCCGTACAGGAGCAGCTGACCGGCGAGGCCAACTACGTCGGCACGATCATCGCCGACAAGGTCGCCGGCCTGACCGCCCTCTACGCCACCATGATGGCGTTGTTCCACCGCGAGCGAACCGGTGAGGGCCAAGAGGTCGAGGTCAGCATGTTCGAGACGATGGCGTCGTTCATGCTCGTCGAACACGCCAACGGCGCGATGTTCGACCCTCCGCTCGGACCCGCGGTTTATCCGCGCACGGTGGCGCCGAATCGGCGACCGTATCGCACAAAAGACGGCCACATCGCGGCGCTGATCTACAACGACAAACACTGGAATGCCTTCATCGGTGCCGTTCGCCCGGCGTGGGCCACCGAGTTGTACGCGACTCTCGAACTGCGCGCGAACGACATCGACACCGTCTACGGTCTGGTGGCCCAAACAATGCTGGAGCGCACGACCGACGAGTGGTTGGCGTTGTTCCGCGAGCTGGAAATCCCCGCGGCGCCGTTGAACACACCCGACGCGCTGTTCGACCATCCGCACCTGAACGCCGTGGGATTGTTCGAAACGGTGGACACGCAATACGGACCGGTGCGTATGCCCGGTGTGCCGACCTGGTTCTCACGCACGCCGGGCCGGATCGCAGGCCCGACTCGCGAACTGGGCGCCGACACCGCAGAGGTGCTCAAAGAGCTCGGACTGGATAGGAATGCCTGTGGACTTTGAAATGGGGCCAAAGGCCGCAGAGCTCCGACAGGAACTGCGTGATCTGGTGAACAGTCATGTGCCCGAGCACTTTCTGGGCGCCTTCACTGACAACCCGGCCGACCTCGAGACGGCCCAGCAATTCTGCCGGACACTGGCCGAACACAACCTGCTGTGCTTGTCGTGGCCGGAGGATTTCGGCGGCGGCGGGGCGTCGGTGTGGGAGCAGACCGTGGTGCGCGAGGAGATGTGGGCCCATCACGAGCCGCGCGGTGCCCAGTACATGGGCGTCAACTGGGTCGGCCCGATCATCATGCGACACGGCACCCAGGAGCAACAGAAGAAGCACCTGCCGCCGATCGCGCGGGGCGAAGTCATCTGGTGTCAGGGGTTTTCCGAGCCGGAGGCGGGCTCCGACCTCGCATCGCTGCGCACCACCGCCCGGCCCGACGGGGACGGTTGGCTGGTCAGCGGCCAGAAGATCTGGACGTCGTACGCCACGATGGCGCAGTGGTGCTTTCTACTGGCACGCACCCACAAGGGGGAGAAGAAGCAGCAGGGGCTGACCATTTTCCTCGTCCCGATGGACGATCCGGCGATCCAGGTCCGGCCGATCCGCTGCATGATGGGTCCGCACCACCTCAACGAGGTGTTCTTCGACGATCTGCGGGTCACCCAGGCCGACGTGCTCGGCGAGGTCGATCAGGGGTGGTCCATTGTCCAGGACGTGATGTCCTTCGAACGGGTGGGCATCGCCCGGTATGCGCGGTGTGAACGGCTGCTGGCCGCGGCGCCGTCGGTACTCGGCGATCGCTGGGAGGATCTGCCCGCCGAGTTGCGGGGTCGTTGGATACGCATGCTGACCCATTGTCGCCGCGCCCGCCTGCTGGCGTATCGCGTTGTGTCGCTGCAGAGTAGCGGGCGAATCCAACCCGGGGACGCCGCCGCATACCGAATCGCGGTGACGAAACTGGATCAGGACAGCGCCGAAGTGCTGATGGACATCGCCGCCGAAGTGTCTCCCGATGATCCCGGCGGACGATGGTTCCTCGGCGAGGCCGAAGACCACTGGCGATACTCGCAGGCGTCGACGGTTTCGTCCGGCAGCATCGAGATGCAACGGATCCTGCTGTCCCGAGCCCTGCTGGCGGCGAAATGAGCGAGATGATTCTTGATCTCAGCGAGGACGCCAAAGAGTACGGGCGACAGGCGCTTCGGGCATTCGAAGCCGCAGGCGGCGATCAGCTTGTCCAGCAGGCCGAGGCCAAACCCGAAACCCGGGATGTGCTGGCGGGTCCGGTGCTGAACGAACTCGGCGCCTGGGAGCTCGATGCCCGCACCGATGCCGACGGCCTGGAAGCCGCCGCGGCGCTGTGCCGCAGCGCCGGCTACTGGGCGGTGCCGTATCCGGTCGCCGAACGACTCGCCCGGCCGGTGGATCTCGACACCGACGGTCTGATCGTGGTGGCGTCGAACCGACCCGCAGGTGCCGTCGGCGGAGTCGAGACACGCTGGACGGCGGTGACATTGGACGGAGCGAGGAGTGCGGTCGTCGGCCACGGCGTCACGGGTCCCGCGTTCGTCACCCCGCTCGAAGTCTCGGAGACGGACCGGTACGGGGCAGGCGACGTGGCCCTCGGACTCGTGCTGCCGTGCTGGACATTGCTCGGCATGCTCGACCGTGCCCTCGAGCTGACCATCGCTCACGTGAGCCTGCGCAAGCAGTTCGGGCAGCCGCTGTCGGCGTTCCAGGGGGTCCAGTTCCAGCTCACCGACGCCGAAGTGGAACGCAGCGGGCTGGAGATTCTCGCCAAGTACGCATTGTGGAGCGCCGGTTCGGGCAGGCCGGAAGCCGTCGTAGATGCTCTTGCGCTGCGGATGTCGGCCATCGAGGCGGCAGAGGTGGTCTTCCGGGTGTGTCATCAGCTGCACGGCGCGGTCGGATTCTGCGACGAGACCACGCTGTCGTGGCTCTCCCGCTACAGCCAGCCGCTGCGTCGGCTACCGCTGGGATTGTCGGCGACCCGCGACGAGCTGACCCGTCGGGCGGGCAGCGGCGGCCTGACAGGGCTGTACGCGTGACGGCCGATCTCGACCGGTTCCGCGCCGACGTCCGTTCCTGGTGTGAGCAGCACATCCCGCGCGATTGGCGGGCGGCTCAAACCGGGGTCAGCGACGAGGAATTCGCCCGGTTTCAGAAGGCGTGGTTCACCGAGCTGCACGCGGCGGGCTTCGCTGTGCCGCACTGGCCACGCGAGTGGGGCGGTGGCATGCCGGTCGCCGAGCAGATCGTCCTCTACTCCGAACTGGCCGCCCACGATGCGCCGCGGCTGGTGCTCGCGTTCGTCGGCATTCATCACGCCGCGTCGACACTGCTGGTCGCAGGCACCGACGACCAGCGCGCCAGGCATCTGCCCGCAATCCTCGACGGTGAAATCTGGGTTCAGGGGTTTTCCGAACCGGAGGCGGGTTCCGACCTCGCGAGCCTGCGGACGACGGCACGCAAGGACGCCGACGGCTACGTTGTCAACGGCCAGAAGCTGTGGGCCAGCGGCGGCAAGCATGCGGACTGGTGCCTGCTGCTGGCCCGCACCGACCCGGAAGCGCCCAAGCGCAAAGGCATTTCGTACTTCCTGTTGGACATGACTACTCCGGGCGTCGAGGTGCGGCCGATTCGCAACGCGATCGGTGATTCGCACTTTTGTGAGATCTTCCTCAACGACGTCAGGATTCCCGCCGCCAACCTGGTCGGCGCCGAGAACTCCGGATGGCAGGTGGCGCAGGCGACGCTGGGTGCCGAGCGCGGCATGACGATGCTGGAACTCGCCGAGCGTCTCGGCAATGCCGGCTTCCGCTGGCTGGTGCAGATGTGTCCCACCGACGACCCCGTTGTCACCGACCGGCTTGCGCAGTTCGAAACCGAGATCACCGGTCTGCGCGGGCTGTGTCGCCAGCTCGTGGAGAATGCCGAGGCAGGCACCGCGGGTCCTGCCGACGCGTCCATCGTCAAGCTGTATTACAGCGAACTCCTGCAGCGCATGACGGACTTCGGTGCCGAGATCGGCGGCCTGCCGGTGCACACCGAACTCGTCAAGTCGGCATCCAGTGGCTGGGAATCCGGTTCGTGGATGCTGGATTTCATCGGCTCCTGGGAGTGGACCATTCCCGGCGGATCGAGCGAGATCCAGCGGACGATCATTGCCGAGCGCGGTCTCGGGCTGCCACGAGAGCCGAGCGCAGTCTGATGGCAGCCGAATTCGAGGAGTTTCACGCCGAGCTCCGATCCGTTGCGGCGGACGTTCTCGCCAAAGACCGCACGGTCGAATGGCAGGCACTCGTCGACGCGGGCTGGGTCGGCCTGGAAGTACCCGAAGAGTTCGGCGGGGCGGGCGCGACGTTCGCCGAGGTCGCCGTGATCTGCGAGGAGATGGGGCGCGCCGCCAGCGCGAACAGCTATCTCGGCAGCGCAGTGCTCGCGGTGAGCACCTTGAATGCGTTGCGGCCCAGCGCCACCCGCGACCGGCTTCTCACCGATGTCGCGTCGGGCGCCGTCCGGCTGGCCGTCGCGGTCGAATCGTCGGAGTTCATCCCCGACGCTGACGGCGCAGACCGTGTTCTGCTGATCACCGACGGTGGCGTCGTCTGCGCAGCCGTGACCGTGACACCCCGACCGGTGCTCGATGAAACCCGCCGGCTTGCGACGGTGTCGGCGAACGCCGACGCGGGCGATGTCATGCAGTTCGAAGGAAACCCGACCGACGCGCGTGCGCGACTGCTTCAGCGCGCCGCGGTGGCGATCGCCTGCGACAGCCTCGGCCTTTCCGAGGCAATGCTTTCCGCGACCGTGGGCTACGCAAAGGTCCGCCATCAGTTCGATCGGCCGATCGGGTCGTTCCAGGCGGTCAAGCACGCATGTGCCGACATGGCCGTCACAATCGCGGTGTCCCGCCGGCTCGTCGGTGCGGCGGTGGATGCCGTCGCAGAAGGTCGACCGGATGCCGGTGTTTGTGTCGCGATGGCGAAGTCGTACGCCTGCGGTACGGCCGTCGACATCGTCGGCAAGGCCATGCAACTTCACGGCGGCATCGGCTACACGTGGGAGAGCGGCATCCACGTGTATCTGAAGCGCGCCGCACTCAACCGTTCGCTGTTCGGGTCACCGGCAGCTCACCGCCGAGAACTAGCCAAACGCTACCGATAACAAGGAGTTTCGTCATGGGCGTGCCCGTATACAAACGCATTCTCGACCTCTTCGAGGCCGAGGGCGTCAACACACTGTTCGGTATTCCGGATCCGAACTTCGTGCATATGTTCACCGAAGCCGAAGCCCGCGGGTGGTCGGTCGTCGCGCCGCACCATGAGCTGAGCGCCGGGATTCATGGCCGAGGCGGCGTCGCGGATGACCGGCAAGCCGGGACTATGCATCGGCACCCTCGGCCCCGGCGTCGCCAATATCGCCGGCGCGATGATGTGCGCGCTGGTGGAGAACTCGCCGGTGATCTTCCTCGGTGGCCAGCGGGCCCGCATCACCGAGCGTCGGGTGCGCCGCGGCCGCATCCAATTCGTCCAGCAGGAAGGGCTTTTCACGCCGTCGGTGAAGTACAGCAGCTCGATCGAGTACGCCGACCAGACCGATGAGATCGTGCACGGAGGCCATTCGCCGGTCGATGTCCGGCACACCCGGTCCGTCCTACATCGAGTTTCCGTCCCACGTGATCCTGGAAGAACTCGATGTGGCCGAGGCTCCAGAGCCGCCCAGCGCTACCGCTTGGTCAACCAGGGTGCGGGTGCTCGAGAGGTCGCCGAGGCCGCGAAGTTGATCCGCGAAGCCAAGAGCCCGATCCTGCTGGTGGGCCACGGCGTTCACACGTCGCGGACCGGCGCGAGGTCAAGGAACTCGCCGAGCTGATGGCCTGCCCGGTGATCCAGACGTCCGGTGGCACGTCGTTCATCCCGGGACTGCAGGACCGGACGTTCCCATACTTGTTCTCCCCGGCCGCAAATCGAGGCAGTCGAGGAATCCGACCTGTGCGTAGCGCTGGGTACCGAACTCGGGGAGCCGATGCCACTACGGCCGGACTCAGCATTGGGCCAGCAACGATGCGAACCGCAAATGGGTGATACGTCGAGCAGGATCCGACCGCGATCGGCGTGAACCGGCCGGTCGACGTGCCGCTGGTCGGCGATCTGCGCGGCGTCGTGCCGCAGCTGGTCGAGGCGCTGCGGGACACCCCGCGGCACCCGTCCGCCCAACCTCGAAATCTGGATCAAGGCCGACGCCGCCGAGCTGGCGCGGGTAGCCGGAGAGGCCCCAGCGGGCAGGACGCCGGTGCACCCGGCGCGCTTCGTCGTCGAGGCGACCAAGGCCTTCGACGAGTTCGCAAGGACGGCATCATGGTGCGCGACGGCGGCGCGACGGTCATCTTCCAGTGGACGTACTCGCAGGCGAAGCCTCGCGACGTGATCTGGAACCAGAACTTCGGTCATCTCGGCACCGGTCTGCCCTACGCCGTCGGCGCATCGGTCGCCGAGGGCCGCAAGCGGCCGGTGATGCTGCTGACCAGCGACTCGGCCTTCCTGTTCCACATCGCCGAACTCGAGACGGCGGCGCAGGGAGAACCTGCCGCTGGTATGCGTTGTCGGCGTCGATCACCAGTGGGGCCTCGAGGTCGGCGTCTACAAGCGCACCTTCGAACAGCCGTCGCCGCAGCCGGGTGTGCACTGGAGCAAGGACGTGCGGTTCGACAAGATCGCCGAGGGCTTCGGCTGTCACGGCGAGTACGTCGAGAAGGAGGACGAGATCGGGCCGGCCATCGAGCGGGCGTATCGCCAGCGGGAAGACCGCCGTCGTCCACGTCTGCATCGACCCGAAGGCGAACTCGGAGGAGATGCCGAAGTACGACGAGATTCCGGACCTGGTATGCAGAAGGAACACAGTAGGGAAAGGATTAGAGCCATGCGCGAATATCTGAAGTTCTACATCGACGGCCAGTGGGTCGACCCGACCGAGCCGAAGACGCTCGACGTCGACAACCCGACCACCGAACAGGTGTCGGGAAAGATCGCGATCGGCACCGCCGCCGACGTGGACAAAGCGGTCAAGGCGGCGCGTAAGGCGTTCGCGACGTGGTCGGTCAGCAGCCGCGAGGAGCGGCTGGATCTGCTGCAGGCAATCGCCGCTGAGTACCAGAAGCGCTCTGACGATCTCGCCGATGCGGTGCACGAGGAGATGGGTGCACCGCGCTCGTTGGCGGCAGGCCCGCAGGTGATGATGGGGATGGGCCACCTGATGGGCGCCATCGATGCTCTGAAGAACTTCTCGTTCGAAGAGCAGCGTGGGTCGACGCTGATCCTCAAGGAGCCGATCGGCGTGTGCGGCCTGATCACGCCCTGGAACTGGCCCATCAACCAGATCGCCTGCAAGGTGTTCCCGGCACTGGCCACCGGCTGCACGATGGTGCTGAAGCCATCGGAGGTGGCTCCCTATTCGGGCCAGATCTTCACCGAGGTGATGGACTCGGCGGGGGTGCCCGCTGGTGTCTACAACATGGTGTTCGGCGACGGCCCCGGCGTCGGCGCCGCGATCTCCAGCCATCCGGACATCGACCTGGTGTCCTTCACCGGTTCGACCCGCGCGGGCGTCGACGTTGCCAAGAACGCGGCTGCCACGGTCAAGCGGGTTACCCAGGAGCTCGGCGGTAAGAGTCCGAACATCGTCATCGACGATGAGAAGTTCGCCGAGAGCGTCACCGCGGGCGTGTCCACCATGATGGTCAACTCCGGCCAGAGCTGTAATGCGCCGTCGCGCATGCTCGTTCCTCGAGACCGCATTGCGGAGGCGGCTGAGATCGCGCGCGGTGTGGCCGAGTCGGTCGCAGTGGGGAACGCCGACGACAAACGGGCGATCGGCCCCGTGGCCTCCAAGGTGCAGTTCGAGAAGGTGCAGGGCCTGATCCAGAAGGGCATCGACGAGGGTGCGACGGTGGCGGCGGGCGGACCGGGACGGCCCGACGGACTCGACACCGGTTACTACGTGAAGCCGACGGTGTTCTCCGATGTGACCAACGACATGACGATCGCCCGCGAGGAGATCTTCGGTCCGGTGCTGTGCATCCTGCCCTACGACGATCTCGATCAGGCCGTCGACATCGCGAATGACACGGATTACGGTCTGGCGGGCTATGTTTCGGCCGCGGACCTCGATTCCGCCCGCGGGTTGGCGCGCCGGATCCGGGCCGGGCAGGTCGCCATCAACCACGCGTTCGACCTGAACACTCCGTTCGGCGGGTACAAGCGCAGCGGGAACGGCCGCGAATGGAGCGAGTTCGGTTTCGAGGAGTACCTGGAGATCAAGGGCACGCTCGGCTACGCACCCTAGACGTTCTAGCCGGCAGGCGTTTCGGTCTGCGCGGCGCGGTGCACCGCGTTGATGATGCCCTGGTAGCCGGTGCACCGGCAGAAGTTGCCGGAGAGGCCCTCGCGGATCTCCTCGTCGGTGGGCTGCGGATTGTCGCGCAGCAGCGCGGTGATCGACGTGACGAAACCCGGTGTGCAGAAGCCGCATTGCAGACCATGGCACTCGCGCAGCGCGGACTGCACCGGTGACAGCTCGCCGTCCTCGCCTGCGATGCCTTCGATGGTGGTGACCTCCAGACCGTCCACCTGCACGGCGAAGATCAGGCACGCGCGCACCGCCTGACCGTCCAGCAACACGGTGCACGCGCCACACGCGCCGTGCTCGCAGCCGAGATGTGTGCCGGTGAGGCCGCACTTCTCGCGCAGATAGTCCGCGAGCGTCAGACGGGGTTCGACCACGTGCCGGTGCGCGCGGCCGTTGACGGTCAGCTCGACCGGCACCTCATGCATGGATCGCCTCCGTTTCGGTCGTCGCTGCCTGCCGGACCGCCGCAGCCCACGCCCGCGCCACCATGGTGGCCCCGACGCGGGAACGGTAGTCGGCCGAACCCTGTAGATCGGCGGGAATGTCCGACAGGCCACCGATCGCGAGCCTGCCGACCTCATCGGCGGTGACGGCATCGGCCGGCAGGCCGACGACGGCATCCTCGGCCGCCGAGCCACGCAGCGGGGTCGACCCGAGCCCGAGGAGTCCGATACCGCACCGCGTCACCCGGTCGTCCCCGTCCAGCTCCACCGCGACCGTCGCGCCGGCGATTGCGAAATCGCCGTGGCGCCGGGCGAATTCCTCGACCGCGAAGCCGGACCGCCCGCCCCACACCGGGAACCGCACGGCGGTGAGGATTTCGTCCGACGACAACGACGTCTCCCACAGGCCCGTGAAGAATTCGGCCGCTGGAATCTCCCGTCGGCCCCGCGATGACGTCGCCTCCATCGTCGCGTCGAGCGCGAGTGCGACCGCGGCATACTCCGCAGCAGGGTCCGCGTGCGCAATCGCCCCGCCCAGCGTGCCCCTGGTCCGGATCTGGAAGTGGCCGATGTAGGGCGTCGACAACGTCAGCAGCGGAACCGATTCGGCCACCTCGTCGTCCATGCCGACCAAGGCGTGCGGGGTGCCGGCCGCGACCCACAGTTCGTCGTCACGCCGTTCGATGTTCTTCAGTTCGTCGACGCGAGAGATGTCGATCAGGTTCTCGAAGTACGTCAGCCGCATCGCGAGCATCGGCACCAGGCTCTGCCCGCCGGCGAGGATCTTGGCTTCATCGCCGAACTCGCCGAGCATCTGCGCCGCCTCGGCGACGGTGTCGGGGCGGTGGTAGGCGAAGCCGGCCGCCTTCATGAGCTCAACAGCCGAGCCAGGGCAGCCTGCAACTCATCGGCGAGGTCCGCGGCGGGGTGGGCACGCTTACGCCTGCCCAGCAGGAAGCCGACCGCAACGCCGCCGACAACCGCGGCGATCGCTGGCGCATAGCGCTTGGCCATCGGCACGGCAACGACTTTCAGGAGATCCACGGAGTCACCTGCATCGGAGGCGGCTGCCGTGGCCGTCGCGGCGGCGGCCGATGACGATGTCGCACCCGAGGGTGCGGAGCCGCCGAGCAGATCGGCCTCCAGGTTCTTGGCGAACTGGCCGATCAGGTTCGTCGACACATCCGCCAGGACGCCACGCCCGAACTGCGCGGCCTTCCCCGAGATCGTGAGGTCGGTGGTGATTGAAACGATGGTGGCATCGCCCTCATCCTTGAGCTGGGCGGTGACCACGGCGGCGGCGTTACCGCTGCCCCTGGTCTCCTTGCCGCTCGCCTTGATGACGACTCGCTGGGCGGCCTCGTCCTTCTCCTGGAAGGAGGCGTCCCCCTTGTAGGACACCGTGATCGGGCCTACCTTCACCTTCACCGCACCGGTGAAATCGTCGCCGTCGACCGAAAGAAGCTGGGCGCCAGGAATACAGGGTGCGACCCGCTCGACATCGGTGAGCACCTGCCACGTCTTGGCGGCGGGCACCGCGACTCGGAATTCGTTGTTCAGCTCCACCTTCAGTGGTCCTTTCCGGGTACGCCCGTTTCGGCCTTGGCGTTCTCAATGAGGTCGACGATGGCGGCGGGGCTTGCGGGCAGCCGGGTGAGCGTCACGCCCAGCGGGGCGAGCGCGTCGTTGATGGCGTTGATCACCGCGGGTGTCGAGCCGATCGCACCGCCTTCACCGCAGCCCTTGTATCCGCCGACGCCTGGCCCGGGGATCTCGACGTGGCCGAACTCGATCGCCGGCACCTCGGTGGCCGTCGGCAGCAGGTAGTCCACAAATGTCGACGAGAGCGGATTGCCGTTGTCGTCGTAGACCATGCTCTCCAGCAGCGCGCCGCCGATGCCCTGCACGGTGCCGCCCGCGATCTGTCCCTCGACCACATTGGGATTGATCATCGGGCCGACGTCCTCGCTGACGATGTAGCGGGTCAGCGTGACGTGACCGGTCTCGATGTCGACTTCGCAGGTGCATGCGTGGGTTGCGTTGGCCCAGTGGATCATTGTCTGCGAGGTGAACCGTGCGGTGGCCTCCAGCGTCGCCGCCATACCAGGCGGCAGCTTTGCGGGCTCGTAGTACGAGCGATAGGCGAGGTCGGCGAAGCTGACGCTGTTGTCCTGGTCGTCGCGGACCCTGGCGCGTGAGCCGGCCAGCTCGATGGCCGACTCGTCGACCTCCAGCCGATGGGCGGCCATGGCGATGATCTGCTTTCGCAGGATCGTGCCCGCCTCATTGACGGCGCCTGCCGTCATCGGTCCGCTGCGGCTGCCCTGGGTGCCTGCTCCGTACGGCGTCACCGCGGTGTCGCCCTGGATTGTGGACACGTCCTCGATGTCGGCGCCCAGCGCGTCGGCCGTCAGCTGGACCACCGTCGTCTCGATGCTGTTTCCGGTCGATCCGCCGTTGACGTAGACGTTGATCTTGCCGGTCGGCTCCATACGGATCGTTGCGCCCTCGGTAGCGAGGTGTCCGGTCGCGGCGCCGGTCGGTTCGATGTAGGCGGAGAACCCCAACCCGATGTAGCGACCCTCGTCGAGAGCGTCCCTCTGTTCCTTGCGGAAACCCTCGTGGTCGAGGATCTTCACCGCCTGTTCGAACGTGTCCGCGGGTGCGACATGCTCATAGGGCATGCCGTTGGGGTTGAAGTACGGCATCTCGTCGCCGCGCAGAATGTTTCGGCGGCGCAGTTCGACAGGGTCGATATCCATCTTTCGCGCCGCGATGTCGAGAAGTATTTCGCGGGTGAGGGTTTCGTACTGCCACGGCCCACGGTAGGCGGCCAGACCCTGCCGTGTTGGAGAACACCGTCTTGTAGTTGAAGCTGGCCTTGGGAACCCGGTACGGGCCGGGGAAGAACATGCCAATCGCCGCTGTGGTCAGCACCGGATAGGGCGTCGGGTACGCACCGATGTCCTGCACGAAGTCGATATCTGCGGCGAGGATGTTGCCGTCCTCGTCGAAGGCCATCCGGACGTCGCCGTCGACGTGCCGGGCCTGGCCCGCCGACATCAGGTTTTCGCGACGGTCTTCGATCCACTTGAGCGCGCCCGATACCTTGTGGGCGGCCAGCATGATGCACATGTCCTCACGCATCGGAACGACCTTCTGGCCGAACCCACCGCCGGTGTCGCGCATGATGACTCGGACGTTCTGCGCCGGGATGCCGAGCAGGCGCGCAGCGAATGCGCGCAGTTCGTGCGGGGTCTGCGTAGACGCCCACATCGTCAGTTCGCGAGAGGACACTTCCCATTCGGCGACCAGCCCGCGCGTCTCGATCGGGACAGGAGCATGGATCTGCTGGTACACGTGCGCCGAGGCGACATGCGCGGCCGACGAGAAGGTCTCCTCGTCGGGCGGCGCTCCACCCATGCCACCGGCGACGTTGTCGGGATACGCGTCGTGGACGATGACGCCGGACTCGGCGGCCAGCCGAACAGCCTGAGTGAAATCGGCGACAGCCGGTAGGGGTTCGTAGTCGACATCGACCAGCTCCACCGCGTCCTCGGCGATGTAGCGCGACTCCGCGACGACGAGCGCGACCGGATCACCGACGAACTTCACCTCTCCTTCGGCCAGCGGCGGGCGCGGCGTATCGGCGATGTCCTTGCCTGCGACGGCATGCCAGGCCTCCCGGACGTGTGGGTTCAGATCCTCGGCCAGGAACACCGCATGCACGCCGGGCAGCGTCAGCGCCGCCGAGGCGTCGATGCCGTTGATGCGGGCCTTGGCAAAGGGGCTGCGGACGAAGCAAGCATGCAGCATGCCGGGCCGCGTGACATCGTCGACGAATGTGCCATGCCCGGTGAGCAGCCGGTTGTCCTCAACGCGAGGGATTCGCGCCCCCGCATATCTGGTTGCGACGGCTTCGGTCATGGCAAACACTCCAATCCGTCGTCGTTGGGGCCGCTACGACAGGCTGCTAAGCAGTTGCTCAGCGAGCCTACCGGATAGGAGATTCTCGCTAATCAGCATATGACATTCTCACGCCACGGCGGTTTAGATTGTCCACCGTGGGACGGTGGATCACGAGGGTCGAACGCACGCTCAACGAAGACGTTCCCGGCCCCCCGGGCGACGTTCGCGCGTTCTACGCCGACCTGGACAACATCAAGCTGGTGCATCCCCTCGTGGTGTCCGTGCGGACGGTCGACCGCAGCGTGACGGCCGACGGCTATGTGCAGACCTACCGGGTGAGCGACCGGATCCCGTTGGGTCCGCTACGCCTGCGAACGAGTTACGTTGCCCAACTGTCCGTTCCGGTGACCGGTGATGTGTCGTCTGAGGCCCGGCAGTTCCCTCGAGTGCGCCTGCGCGGCTCTGTGACCTTCGAGCCGACGCCGACGGGCACCCGCATCGTCGAGCGGATCCGGATCGAAGCGCCATGGCCGCTGGCGTCGGTGACCACCCGCAAGGCCGTCGAGGCGCACACCGAAATGCTCGCCGGGATCCGGCGAAGTTTCGAGAACGCTGCGAGCTAGCAGCGGCTATGTCGGCCAGAAACCGGTGCCGGTGAAGAAGCCGGGCTGCCAGCCCTGGTCGGCGAGGCACAGCAGGGGGCGCCCGTCGGGCGCCTGCGCGGCCGCCTGGTCGCCCGGGCACGGGGTGCCGATCTGCTGCACGCCGTGAATCTCCGGCGAGATCACCCAGAAGCCGGTGTAGACGGGCGGCCATTGGTTCGGGATCCAGTGGCACTGCAGCGGCTCGCCGCCGGGGCCGCGGCCGAACGTGTTGATCTGGAAGTTGTCGCAGGGCGCAGCGAGGCGGGCCTCGTAGTTCATGAACGGCACGTCGGAGTCATACCGGCCCGGCTTGTCGAAATACATATTGTCGTTCGGGTCGCCCATGGCGACCGGTGCACTGCCGATAGCGACGCATGCCGCTGCCGCGGCGACGACAAGTCCACGAATCATTGGCCCCACCTTCCTCGGCAGAGCCTAACGGGCGAACCCAGCACAGGTAAGAGTTTGGGTCCTACCCGCACGGGTAGACACCCCGTCATGGCCCCAGGCGACGATGCAAAAAGCGAAGAAGACGTCGAAAAAGACGACAAGGTCGCAAGCTCGCGGACCGGTAAGCACGGTGAGGACGGGAGCTATGTCGGCGAGTCGTCGTCCGACGACGCCATCGACGCGGGGGAGACCGGCGCCGAGGCCCGCGGCGAGCAGAAACGCCGCTGAGCGCTGATTTCCTTCGGATCTACCCGACCGTGGCGGAACCGCTACGCCGGCATATGGGGCAAGTAATCGGCGACGACGTGAGACGGTAGACACCTATGGATGGCTACGAGTACGTCACCTACGAGGAATTCGGCCGGCGGTTCTACGAGATCGCCGTGACCGAGAAACGCGTCGGCGACGCGATCGGCGCGATCGCGGGTGACGAGTTCGAGATGGGCCCGATGGGCCAGGGACCCGGCAAAATCGCCAAGGTCACCGCGAAGGTGCGAATTCAGGAGCCCAAGGTGACGCGCTCCGACGGCGAGCTGATCACGTTCGCGATCCGCATCCCGCTGGAGATCGACATGGTCATCGACCTGCGCATCGACAAACCCAAGTTCGTCGTGTTCGGCGAGATCGCGCTGAGCGCGACCGCGCGCGCCGCCGAACCGCTGCTACTCATCCTCGACGTGCAGAAGCCTCGACCGTCGGACATCGAGATCCATGTCACGTCGAAATCCCTGCGGGCCGAGCTGTTACGGGTCGTCGCCGGCGTCGACGCCGAGATCCGGCGGTTCATCGCGGCGCACGTGGCAGGCGAGATCGACAGCCCCGAGTCGGTCAAGGCGAAGGTCATCGATGTCGCCGAGCAGCTCGACGCCACCTGGGACACCATGTAGTAGCCGCTACTTCTCCAGCGTGAACTGGACGACGTCGACCTGGCGGTCGCGGAACATCTTCGCGCAGCCGGTGAGGTAGCGCATGTAGCGCTCGTAGACCTCTTCGGACTGGATCGCGATGGCCTCGTCCTTGTGCTCCCGCAGGGCGGCCGCCCACAGGTCTAGCGTGCGCGCGTAGTGCGGTTGCAGCTCCTGCTTGCGGGTCAGCGTGAAACCGGCCTCTGCCGCGCGCTCTTCGACCATCGGCACCGACGGCAACCGTCCGCCCGGGAAGATCTCGGTCATGATGAACTTGATGAAGCGGGCCAGCTCGAACGTCAACGGGATGCCGAGTTCCTTTGCACGCGCCGGATTCTCACCGACGATCGTGTGCAGCAGCATGACACCGTCCTCGGGCAGCACGCCGTGGGCCATCTTGAAGAAGTCCGGGTATCGGTCGTGGCCGAAGTGCTCGAACGCGCCGATCGACACGATTCGGTCAACCGGCTCGTCGAACTGTTCCCACCCCTGCAGCAGCACCCGCTTGGTGCGCGGGCTGTCCATCTCGTCGAACTTCTTCTGGACATGAGCGGCCTGGTTCTTCGACAGCGTGAGGCCGACGACGTTGACGTCATACTTCTCGATCGCCCGCCGCATGGTGGCGCCCCAGCCGCAGCCGATGTCGAGCAGCGTCATACCGGGCTCCAGGCCCAGTTTGCCCAGCGCGAGGTCGACCTTGGCAAGCTGTGCCTCCTCGAGCGTCATGTCGTCGCGCTCGAAGTACGCACAGCTGTAGGTCCGCGACGGGTCGAGGAACAACGCGAAGAAGTCGTCGCTCAGGTCGTAGTGTGCCTGCACGTCCTCGAAATGTGGCTTCAGGTCACCGCCTGCTTCGGGTGATTTCGGCATCGTCACAGCGTAGTTGACGTGCCGGTTAGCCCCTAATCCCTTGGTCCTCTACGATGCTGCAGTGCGCAGACTCACCAGGCCGATCCGCCTGATCACCGTGTTCGCTGGACTGACCGCGACGGCCTCGCTGCTGGCGGCGCCGGCCCAGGCCGACCCAACCACGGACGCGTTCCTGAACGCGGTGTCGGGCGCGGGCCTGGGGGGCAGCACCGATCCGTCCAATCTGGTGGCGGTCGGCCAGTCCGTCTGCCCGATGTTGTCCGAGCCGGGCCAGAACGCGGCCGACGTCGCCGCGCAGGTCGCGGACACGACGGGCATGTCGCTCGGTGGAGCGAACATGTTCACCGGCCTGGCCATCTCGTTCCTCTGCCCGCGGGTGCTGGAGTCGGTCGGCAGCGGCGAGTCGCCGATCCCGCTGGGACTGCTCGGCTTCTAGCCGACCAAACTGTCCAGCCGCGGGCGCTTCGGCTCGCGGCCGTCCCCGCTGGATATGCCACGGGCGTGGTACCACATCCACGGAGCCAGCATGTTCTTTGTCCACTGCAGTTGCGAATAAGCGCGTGAACGCAGTGTCGACTGCGCGGCCGTAGGGCTCGGTTGCGCCCAATCATGGTTGCTGCCAGGCAGGTTGAGTGCTTCTGCGGCGGCGGCGGCGAACAGGATGTGGCCCTTGGTCGACCCGTGCACCCGGTCGTTGCTCCAGGTGTCCGGCTGGGTCATCGACGGCGCCTCGTAGAGGTCGACGAGCTTGAACCCGTAGCGATCCGCCGCGGTCCTGATCGCCTCGTTCGTGCGCAACATCCGCGACGTCAGAAACCTGCCGATCGGCACGATGCGCGCGATGTCGGGGAACGTGGTCGTCACGACGGTCGCACCGGACTGCGCCAGCCCTCGGTGCATCAGATCCAGATCGGCCAGTGCGCGATCGAAGAGCAGTCCCGGCCGGGTGATGTCGTTCATGCCGACGCAGACGCTGATCAGGTCCGGTCGCATCGCCAAGGCCTCGGGCAACTGGTCGTCGAGCACATCGCGGATCCGGCGGCCGCGGATGGCCAGATTGGCGTACCGCAGGCCGGGATGGAGCGCGTCGAGCATCGCGGCCAGCCGGTCGGCGAAGCCGACGATTCCGTCGGAATCGTCTCCGTCCCATAGCCCCTCGGTCTGGCTGTCACCCAGGGCGACGTAACGGGTGTACACGCCGTGCGCCATGGGCGTGACTCTAACTACCCGCGGCCGAACCGGGTCAAGTTGAGAGGTCGGCCCACCACGCTGAGCTGGTTGATGACGTCCTCGAGGCGAGTGCGCGGGACGTCGATGCGCCACTCCTGCAGGGTGCCCGACAGGCACAGCTTGTCCGGCTCAATGCTGATGTCCGTCAACTGAAGTCCGTGCGGCAGTTCCGGCAGGTGCACGGGGTAGGCCGGTGTGCGACCCGGCAGCCGCATGCGCTTGCTGCGCACCACGAGAGCGCGCGGCTTCAGCCACAGCGTGGATCCGTCCAGCAGTGCGTCCACCTCCAGATGTCCGATCCCCGGTCGGCGGGCGAGCCGCAGCCGAGCGATGCCGTCCTCGCCGATCTCACCCGTCAGCCGCGGGGCGGCGAGGCGGAACAGGTCGTCGAGTGCGTCTGCGGGCAGTTCGACCGTCAGCTCCACTGGTGCCGCGATCAGTACCGGCGGCGCCGACGGGCGGAGATGCACGTTGTGCAGGACCGCGGTGGCGCGATCCAATCTGTTGTTGTCCCAGCGGATATCGCACGCCGCGAGCCGGACGTCGCTGAGTTGACCGACCGCAAGACCGCGGACGTCCAGACGCGAATCGAACTCGGTGATGGTGAGCGTGATGTCACCTTCGTCGAGCCGAACCGACAATTCGCGTCCTACCACCAGCCTGCGAAGTGTCATGAACAACGTCCGGTATGCGGCGGCCGCACCGGTGCTCACGGGCGCGACAGCAGCCGTCGACCACAACGAGGAAAGCATGTCGAGAGGCCGGAACGGATCCCATCGGCGCAGCGGACGCGTCATGACACGAAGCTGTTCAACAGGGCGCGCATCGATTTGGCCACCGCGTGTCGCGTCTTCACCGGGTTGGGGGAGTTCGCGATCAACATCGCTCCGCGTGTCAGGGCACCCAGCAGCAGCCTGGTCGCGGTCTCCGGGTCGTCGATCTGGATCGTCCCCGCCTTGGCAGCGGCCTTCAGCGACCCGACGATGACGGCGTAGGCGTACTGCTCGTCCAGTTCGGTGTAGCGGGCGAGGCCGAGCACCGCAGGCCCGTCGAGCACGAGAATCCGTTGCACATCGGGCTGCAGCACACCGTCAAGAAAGGCGTCGAAGCCCTGCGCCAGCTCATCGAGCGCGTCCTTGGCGCCCTTCGCCGCCTCTGTCGAGGCCGACATCATCTCCATGTGCGCGTGCACGAACACCGCCTCGAAGAGCGCAGTCTTGGTCGGGAAGTGGTGATAGAGAGCGCCGGTCGTGACACGTGCCTCGCGGGCCAGGTCCTCCACCGACGTACCGCGGAAGCCGTTCTCACCGAAGAGTCTGCGCCCCGCAGCCACCAGCGCAGCGCGGGTCTGCGCAACCTGCTCGGCGCGCAGGGACGACGGCTCTGAAGACGCGGGCATTGCTCTCGCATTCGGTGTAGGACGGGACCAGCCTACCCTATTGACATAGTAACGATATGTGAAATAGTTACCCTATGACTTCAGCTCCCGTCCACTTCACCGGTCCGGCCGAAGACGTCCGTCGCGCGCACGATCAATCGAAAGACGCACTCCACGCCGCCGTCGACAGGACTGCAGAGCTCCTGCGGCGCGTCGACAACGCGGCAGCTCCTGTGCCGGGACTGACCTGGACCGCCGCCGAAACGGCGGCGCACATGGCCGGCGAACTGCGTGACTACGCCCTTGCGCTGAACCGGCACACCGCTGGCTATATGACGCACGCCAATCGGCCCATGGAGACCCCGTCGCAGATGAGCGCCGCGGTGAACGCACGCCAACTGACCGAAGTGCCTGAGCGGAACATGAGCCGGCTCGCGGCCGTGCTGGAGGAATCGGCGCTGGCCTACCTTGCCGCCGCCGCCGCGGCAGACGAGTCCGCTGCGATCCCGACCGCCAACGGGCTGGTGCTCAGTCCCTCGACGATGACCAGCCTGCTGCTCGGTGAACAGGTCGTCCACGGCCTGGATATCGCACGGGCGGCGAGGATCGGCTGGGAGATCGACCCGGCTGACGCGCTTAAGGTCATCCCCGGCGTGCTGACTGTCGCCCCGGCGTATCTCCGGCGGTCGGCGGCGGGTGTGCGGGTCAGCTTCGAGCTCCGCATTCGCGGCGCGAACCCCTACCGAATGGCGGTCGAGAACGGAAGCGCCGTCGTCACAGGCGCGGGGGCGAAGACGGACTGTGTGATCACCGCGGACCCCGTTGCGTTTCTGCTGATCGGCTACGGACGCATCTCGCAGTGGTCGCCCATCCTGCGGGGCAAGCTGCGCGCGGGCGGTAGGAAGCCGTGGAAGGCAACGAAGTTCGCCACGCTGATGGCCAGCCCATAGTGGGTATGCCCCTACGATGAGTTCGATGACGTCTGTCGTAATCGTCGGTAGCGGGTTCACCGGGTTCGAGTGCGCTCGCCGACTGTCCCGTCAGCTGCGCAAGCACAACGCCTCTGTCGACATCTCGATCGTCTCTCCGGTCGACTACATGCTCTACACGCCGCTGCTGCCCGATGTCGCCGGTGGCCTGGTCGACGCGCGATTCGTCACGGTCCCGTTGGCGAACACGCTACGTGGCGTGCGCGCGGTGCGGGGGCGGGTGGACAGCGTCGACTTCGACGGACGCACCGTCACCTACACCGATCCCGAACAACGATCGCGCAGCCTGTCGTGGGACCGGCTGGTGCTCACGCCGGGCTCGGTCACCCGGCTGTTCGACATTCCCGGTCTCGCCGAGTACGCGCGGGGTCTGAAGTCGACGGCAGAGGCGGTCTATCTTCGCGACCACATGCTCGAGCAGCTCGAGTTGGCCAACATCGACGACGACGAGGACCGGATCCGGGCCAGGCGCACGGTTGTCGTCGTCGGGGCCTCGTACTCGGGCACCGAGCTCGTCGTGCAGCTGCAGGCGCTGGCAGACACGGCCGGAAAGCAGATGGGCTTCGACCCCGCCGACGTGAAGTTCGTGCTGCTCGACCTGGCCGAGCAGGTGATGCCCGAGGTGGGAGAGAAACTGGGGGAGAGCGTCCAGCGGGTGCTCCACGAGCGGGGCGTCGATGTGCGGCTCGGCCTGACCCTGAAGGAAGTGCATCCCGATCACGTTGTGCTGACCGATGATTCGCGGATCGCTACCCACACCGTCGCATGGGTCACCGGCGTCACCGGCGCGCCGCTGATCGAAAAGCTCGGACTGCCGACCGAGCGCGGCCGGCTGAAGGTACAGGCCGACCTGCAGGTGCCGGGCCATCCCGATGTGTTCGCCGCCGGTGACGCCGCTGCGGTTCCGGACCTGACGCAACCCGGCAAGATCACGCCGCCGACCGCACAGCATGCGATCCGGCAGGGAAAGCTGCTGGGGCGCAACGTCGCTGCCAGCCTGGGGTATGGCAAACCGAAGAAATACAAGCATCGCAACATGGGTCTGGTTGTCGACCTCGGCCCGCACTACGCGGTCGCCAATCCGCTGAACATCCACCTGTCCGGCTATCCCGCGAAGCTGGTGACCCGGATGTACCACCTCTACGCCATGCCGCGCGGGGTCAACCGCTGGGCGGTGTCGCTGGCCTACCTGACCGACGTCTTCTTCGACCGGTCGGTCGTCTCGGTCGGCCTGTCGAGCCAGGACGATGCCCGGTTCTCCACCTCCGAAGGGATTCCGCTCCCGAAAGGCTCGACTGACGTGCTGAACACGACGGCGGACGGGCGGGAACCCCGACTCAATGGCTACCTACCGCGTACTGAATCCGACCGGTGACGTCGTCGACACCAAGGACATCGAGAGCGCCGATGATGCACATGCCTGGTTCGTCGACGAAAAGGCGGACAATTCCGAGCTCGGCTGGCGCATGGAGGTCAAGTCCGATGACGGGCACTGGGCATTTTTCGACGACACCGAGGGCGACCGGAAGTAATCAGTCCTCGCCGGTGACGTACCACTTGCCGATCGGCGGCGCATGGCTGCTGCGGACGCGCAGATATCGCGGTTCCTCGATCGCGAATGCCGGATAGTCGCCGAGGTAGCAACTCTCACCCGTCTTGACCTTGGTGATCGTCTGCGTGTTCCGGTCGAATGCGACGGTTCCATCATCGTCGAGGTCGAGGCGCCAGCGAGGCTCGAAGTGGTTGTCGCTCATGTTATCCCGCGACGGTGAGAGTGACGTTGTTCAGCGACACGGCCACATCGGTGGGCAGGATGTCGACGAAGGTCGGCTGATCCCTGACGGCTTCACCGCTGCCGATGATGTGGGCGGGAAAATTGCCCGCGCACGGGAAGTTGTTGCAGCGCAGCCAGAAACCGGGCGGGCTCAGGTATGGATACATGCTCGGCGACTGGTCGACGCGATACCTGCCCGGCGGGATGCTGGCGGTGGCCCAGCCTTGCGGCGGCTCGGCGCCGACACCGAACACACCGTTGCTGCCGTAGGTCACCGGGTCGGCGTTGGCCGGCGCGGCAGCGAGAAACCCCGCGAACGCTGCGCCCGCCAACGCCGCCGCCAGCCCCGTCTTCATGAACCCACCCTCTACCAGACGCGGACGTAGTCGACAAGCATCTCCGGAGTCTCGAAGGGTCCGAACGCTGGGTCGCCACCACCTGGACCGCCGACCGCGAGATTGAAGACCGTGTAGAGAAGGTAATCCGGCGCGTTGAACGGCCACACCCCGTCGATCGGTACGGACGGAACCGTGAAGAACGGGGCGCCGTTGACGTCGTCGCGCCAGAAACGGAAGCCTGCGTCATCCCAGCGGACCCGGTAGGTGTGCCAGTCGCCGTCGACGGGCCACCTGTTCTCCTTCCAGGTCCTGCCGTCGGACCGAGCGTGGACCGCGGTGCCCGGAGCCCATTTGCCGTTTCCGTACCACTCCAGGATGTCGACTTCACCGTCGGGCAGGGGACCCCTGCCGTCCGGGGTCGGCTCACGGTTCACCAGCCAGTAGGCCGGCCAGCACCCGGGCACGAGGCAGTTCAGCTTAATCCGGGCTTCCCAGGTGTGCCCGATGCCGATCTTCATCCTGGTCTCTACCCGACCGCTGAAATACGTGTCGCCCTCCCGGGTTGCGCGAAGCACGAGGTTGCCATTGCCGTCGAGCGATACGTTGCGGCGGTCGTCGCGGAAGAGGCCCAAGATCGGCGGGATGACCGGCTCGTTCCAGCCCACGACCGTCCACCTCGACAAATCGGGCGGCGCGCCGGCCGGTCCGTCGAAGTCGTCGGCGAAGATGTAATCCACCGGAGCGGGATTGGCGTCGGGGGGCGGTGCGCCCGGATTCTCGGGTTGACCTGGGGCTGGCGGTTCGGCTGATGCCTGCGGAGCGGAAATGGCAGCGGTCATCGCGGCCAACCCAGTCATGACGATCATGTTGCGGCGATTCATCTCATGCACAGGAGCACCTTAGCGTCGAGTTCAGCAGGATTTAACTAGGCTCTCGCAAATGCCGAAATTGAGCGCGGGTCTCCTGCTTTACCGCTTTAATGACGGGCTGGTAGAGGTGCTGATCGGGCATCCGGGCGGGCCGTTCTGGGCGAAGAAGGACGACGGGGCCTGGTCGATACCCAAGGGCGAGTACACCGACGACGAAGACCCCTGGCATGCCGCCCGCCGCGAATTCGAAGAGGAACTGGGCAAGCCACCGCCCGACGGGCCGCGCATCGACTTCCCGCCGCTGAAGCAGCCGAGCGGAAAGATCATCGCCGCTTTCGCGGTGCGGGGCGATCTCGACCTGGCCGGCACGGTCAGCAACACCTTCACCGTCGAGTGGCCGAAGGGGTCGGGCAACGTCAGGGAGTACCCGGAGATCGACCGGGCGGAATGGTTTTCCGTGACTGAGGCGCGGTCGAAGCTCCTGAAGGGCCAGCGCCCGCTTCTCGATCGGTTGATGGATGCGGTCGGAGACGCCGAATCGGCCTCGTCTCAATAGCATTGATCGTGAGGGCCCGGCCGTGAATGCGCCAGCCGGATCGTGTGCGCAGGTATTCGTCGTCGTAGCGCAGATGCCAGACCAGATCGGTCACCTGCTCGTCGGTGATGCTGAAGTGATGTGCCACGCAAGTGATTCGGCCCAGCGCATAGTCGGGATCCGAGCCAGGGGCGTAGACCTCGCCGACGATCTCGTGCTGGGTGCGCGCAAGGCCGGACAGTGCCGCCATCGCCGTACGCACGCCGTCGCGGCCCCGGTGGTGGCGGACGGCATCGAGGGATCGCGGTGGATCTGGCAGCCGCAATTCGGTTGTCTCGGTGAATAACTCGACGACGTCGCCGAAGCGGCGGTCGTCGACCGCGGCAGCGTAAAGGTGGACGAGGTCAGCCAGTGCCAACCGGTCCGCGACGGCCAGTGTCATATCGTCATGTGCCGCTCAGTTGCCGCCTTCATTGCTGGCCCGGATGGCTTCGCGGCACTCCCGGCGGGTCTTGCCCGTCTCCTGCATACAGACCCGCACCGGCGTTTCCTCCTCGATCGGCAGCGGCTCGTCGGTGACCTCGGTGGTGACCGTCACCGTCGGCGGAGGAACCTCGCCCTGGCTGGTCGACCAGATGGAAGCGCCGGTGGACTCCAGGGTCGAGCAGTAGACGGTGTTGCCGTTGGCCGTGGTGGCGGTGCTGCCGACCGGCGAACAGTTGGCCCCGACGACCGCGGCAGCCGGAGCCGCCGACGCCGAGGTGGTGACCGTCGTCGAAGGTGAGGGCGGTGGCGGTGGCGACTCGGCCCGTGGTGCGGTGGCGGGCGGCGGCGACGGGGGCGGGGTGTAGTCGTCGTTGAGCAGCTTCTCGATCTCGCGGAACTGGATCAGCACGAGGGCGATCGCCACCAGAAGCAGCACGGCCAGGATCGCCGGGACGATGAACGCGGGGCGCAGGTATTTCCGCCGCGGCGCTTGGTGGGCTTCGTGCCTGCCGCCGCCCCGAGATTGGTTGGCAATGGGGATCGACGCTTCGGTGCGCTCGTGGTCGACCGCCGGCTCCACCCCGAGTCGGTGGGCGAGCGCCCGCGTGAAGTCCATGCAGCTGTTGAACCGGTCCTTGGGGTCCTTCGACAGGGCCTTGCCGAGGACCGGATCGAGCGCCGACAACTCGGGGCGCCGATCAGAGATGGCCGGGGGCGACGCAGTGAGGTGCTGGCTGATGACCACGGTCGGGTTTGAATGGTGAAACGGAGGCGTTCCGCTCAGCAGATGAAACGCGGTCGCCGCCAACGCGTACTGATCCGCGCGGCCGTCGAGGTCTTCACCCATCAGCTGTTCCGGCGCGGCGTAGAAGACTGTACCCACCGTCATATTCGTCGCGGTGAGGTTGCTGGAGTCATCGACTCTTCTGGCAATACCGAAGTCGCCCAGCAGAATTCGTTGGTCACCGGGCGCAGGATGGGTCAACATGATGTTGGCAGGCTTTACGTCGCGGTGCAGCAGCCCCTGCTGGTGCGCATAGTCGAGCGCCTCACCGACGGACGTGACGATGTCGAGAACTTCGTGCTTGGGCATGCCGTCCGGGTAGCGGTCGCGAAGCAGTTCGCCCGCGTCCGTGCCGTCCACGTAGTCCATCGAGATCCAGATCTGGCCGTCCACGTCGCCGCGGTCGTGTACCCCGATGATGTGCGGGTGCCACAGGGTCGCGGCGATGTCGGCTTCGCGGTTGAACCGCTGCCGGTACTCGTTGTCGGCGCAGACGTCGCTGGGCAGCACCTTGAGGGCATCGCGGCGGGGCAGACGTGGGT
The DNA here is from genome assembly GCA_963822305.1 of uncultured Actinomycetota bacterium. Classification (GTDB taxonomy): domain Bacteria; phylum Actinomycetota; class Actinomycetes; order Mycobacteriales; family Mycobacteriaceae; genus Mycobacterium. The sequence continues at coordinate 48,720 of CAWGHF010000021.1, forward strand.
GCTCGGCGAGGTAGACCTCGCCCATGCCTCCGGTGCCGAGAAGCCGCACGATGGTGTAGCCCGCGAAGGTCTGACCAGCGGCTAACGGCATGGCCGCATAGTACAGACGGGCTACAAATCGAGAGTTAGTCGCTCCCCGTTCGCAGCGCGCGAGATGCAGACCAGCATCATGCCGCTCGACCGCTCGGGCTCGGTCAGCAGCGTGTCGCGGTGGTCGACGGCACCGGACACCACCCGCGTCCGGCACGTGCCGCAGAACCCTTGCTGGCATGAGTAGGGCGTAGCGAGGTTGCACCGCCGCAACGCCGCCAGCAGCGTCTCGTCGGCGCCGACGACGACCTCCTGCCCGGTCGAGGCGATCGAGACCACGAACTCCCGGCCGTCGACGACCGGTGGCGCGGCGAAACGTTCGAAATGAAGCTCGACGTTGTCGCGCCCGACAAGCCCAGCGCGGATCGCCGTCAACATCGGCGCCGGTCCGCACGCGTAAACGGTTGTTCCGTCGATGCAGTCTCCGAGTAGCTCCGCCGCGGTCGGCACGCCCCTGACATCGTCGGTGCGGATCTCGATGCGATCGCCGAAGCGGCTCACCTCGTCGATGAACGGCAGGCTGTCCAGGCTGCGGCCCGCGTAAACCATCGACCAGTCAACGCCGAGACGCTCGGCGAGCGCCAGCATCGGCAGAATCGGCGTGATGCCGATGCCGCCCGCGATGAACCGGAACCGCTGAGCGGGTGAGCCGTAGCCGGGGACGGTGAGCGGGAAGGCGTTGCGCGGACCGTGGGTGGTCACTTCGCCGCCGACCGCCAACCCGTCGTGCACCTCGATCGATCCGCCGCCGCCGTCGACGATCCGGCGCACCGCGATCCGGTAGGTGTCCGAGTCGGCCGGGTCTCCGCACAGCGAGTACTGGCGAAGCCGGCCACTGGGCAGCGCGATGTCGAGGTGTGAACCGGGATGCCACCGTGGCAGGGGCCGGCCGTCGGCGGCGGCCAACGTCAGCGCAACCACGTCCTGGTCGTGAGCCACCACCTGGCGGTCTACGACCGTCAAGGCGATGACGCGGTCCGGTGCCGGCGGCGGTTTCATCTTCCTGATAGCGCCGGACACCGCCCAGAGCGCGGCAACCGAGGCATCGGCGATATTCAGCACCACATCGTGGCGCCGACGGCCGAAAATGCTCGGCGGCGTCTGCCGATAGCGGTCGAGCAGGCCCATCAAATATGTGCGGCGCGAGCCGCGGGGGAGCTGGCGAGGTAGGCCACCGCCTGCGCCGTGGAACCCATCTCGTCCGGGGTGAAGCCGGGCCGGAAATACATCGCGGTGTTCGAGCCGAACAGCTTGCGGTATTTGGGCAGCAGTCCCAGCTTCGAGTCCCGCATCCGCAGCCGGTTGAACCGCCACCAGCCGATATCGGTGTTCGGGTCGGACTTGACCAGGAACCACGACGTGCGCTGGAAGAACACGAAGATCGCCACTACCGCCATCGACATTGCCCGGATCCGGTCGATGTAGCTGTCGTGGAAGTAGACCGCTACGTCATGGGCGACGCTGCGGTGCTCGACCTCCTCACTGCCGTGCCAGCGGAACAGGTCGACCATCGTCGGGTCGGCGCCGTGGTCGTCCCACGCGCAGTTCAACGCGAAGTCGCCCAGCACAGCGGTGTAGTGCTCGATCGCGGCGATGAACCACAGCCGGTCACACAGATGGTTGAGCCGACGCTTCGGATCGGTGGACGTCGTCGGCCCGAGCGTCTTGGTGAACAGGAACTCGATCTGTTCGAGCATCGGTTTCGGGTCGATGCCGTTGACGACCATGTACTCGTGCAGCATTTGCTCGTGCACGTCGGCGTGGGTGGCCTCCTGGCCGATGAAGCCCCGCATGTCCTCGGCCAGCGCCGGATCCTTGACCAGCGGCAGGGCTTCGTTGAAGGTGTCGACGAACCAGCGCTCGGCGGCGGGCAGCACGACGTTGAGCAGGCTGACGACATTGGAGGCGACGGGATGTCCCGGTATCCAGTGCAGCGGGATGCCGGTGGCGTCGAAGTGCACTTTACGTGCCTGGATCTGTACCGGTCCGGGATCGACTTCCTGCTCGAAACGGCGTGGTCGCAACATTGCGGATTTCCTCCCCTGCAACTGTGCTGGGGTGAGTCTACGACCATTAGGTGGGAACGCAGGTTTCAGATAGCTGGGCTGGGGCAATATGACCGACATGGCGGGCATTGGCGACGCTCTGAACTGGGCTAAAGAGCAGGTGTCGTCGCGGGTACCGAAGGCCGATCTGGACCAGCGCGACCCCGACTACATCCGTGAGCAGTTGCCTGGGCTCTGGCTCTTGGCGTCGCTCTACTTCCGGGCCGATGTGCGAGGGCTCGATCGCATACCGAGCGACGGGCCCGTGCTGTTGGTCGGCAATCACAGCGGCGGCAACCTCCCGCCGGACACCTTCGTCTTCACGCTGGCGTTCAGCTCGTACTTCGGCGTCGAGCGGCCGTTCTACCAGCTGGCGCACAACCTCGTCGTCTCGATGCCTGGTCTGGGATCACTGCGAAAGTTCGGCACCGTCGCCGCCAACCACGACAACGCCACGCTTGCGCTGCAGTCCGGCGGGGCGTTGCTGGTGTACCCGGGCGGCGACTACGAGGTGTTTCGGCCGTCGTGGAAGCGCCACGAGGTCGACTTCGGCGGCCGCAAGGGTTACGTGAAGCTCGCTCGGGAGGCCGGTGTGCCGATCGTGCCGATCGCCAGCGTCGGCGGCCAGGAAGCTGCGCTCTTCGTCGACCGCGGCCAGTGGCTGGCCAAGCTGCTGATGGTCGACAAGCTGGCCCGCCTTAAGAGCGTGCCCATTCTGCTGGCGCCGCCGTGGGGCCTGGCCGTCAGCGACATGGTTCCGCGACTGCCGCTGCCGACGAAGATCGCGATCGAGGTGCAGGATCCGATCGATGCCGCCGACATCGCCGCCAGTGACGACAACGTCATCAACGACAAGGTGCTCAGCAGCCTGCAGGCCGGGGTGGACCGACTGGCCGCCGAACGACGCTTCCCGGTGATCGGCTAATGCGACTCCAGAGGCACGTCGAGATCGCCGCCGACCGCGAGACCGTGTGGAAACGAGTCAGCGACCCCGCGTGCTATCCGGAGTTCATGGCGAACCTCGAACGGTGGGATCCCGTGACGGAGGGGCCGGTCGGGATCGGCTCGCGCTATACCGGGCATTGGAAGATCGGCTCGGTTCCGGTGGGCGGCGTGATCGAGGTGGTCGAGTTCGACGATGCGCGAGACCTGGCCTGGATCGGCATCACCGGGATCACACAACGGGGCCGGTTTCGCCTACGTGATGCCCCCGACGGCCGGACCCGAGTGATCTTCCGGATGGCCTATGAAGCGCCGGGTGGAGTGTTGGGCGTCATCGCCGACTGGGTCTCGGCGCGTCAGGTCGGACGGACCATGACGCAGACGCTGGAGAACCTGCGAAGCCTGGCCGAGGCCTAGCCCGCAGGAGGCGCCGCGGGCGCTGGCGCGGGGGCGATCGGGATCTGTGGCGGCCTCAACGTATTTCCGCCGACCGCGCCAGGAGCGCCGCCGGAACCCAAACTGCCCTGCTCGGCCATCTGCTGGGCGGCTTCCTCGGTGCAGTCGAGGTTCATCTGCATCTTGCCGCTGCCGAGCATCTTCTGGCTGGCCACCATGCACTGTGACTGCGGCAGATCGCTGCCAACCGAACCACCGAAAGTGGTGCTCAAACCCATCCCGTGCAGGATCTTCACGGCCTTGAAGTACGGCTCGCCGATCACGTTCATCTGGTTGGGGTTCACCGGGTCCGAACTGGCGAGTCCCGCGTTGAACAGGCCGATCGTGCTCGCGGCGACCGCGGTGGCCCCCAGGACGATGAGCTTTTTCACGTGACCTCTCCCTAACTCGGTGCGCTGCGAACATATCGCAGCCGTGACAAATGTGAAACCGGTGAACAAGGCCGCAGTGTTACACCTGCGGGTTCACCGCTGCCCGCAGCGCCTCGCAGAGTGCCGCCGCGCGGGGGTCGGTGAACACCTCCTCGAGCAGCAGACGACGCCCGTCGGGGCCGCCCAACGGGACCCGCCAGTTCGGGTATTCGTCAGTGGTACCTGGCTGGTTCTGGGTGCGCATCTCGCCGACCGCGTCGGCCAGCGAAAGGCCGAGGAGCCGCGACGGGGTGCGGCCGAGGTACCGATACAACGCCAGCACCGTCTCGTCGACGCCGGGTTTTTCACCCAACAGTCCGACCCGCCGCAATTCGGCGACCCATGCCGCCTGCTCGCCCCGGTCGTCGGCCAGTTCCTCCTCGACCGGCCGGGTCAGCAGGCCCAGTTCATCGCGCAACCGGACGTGCTCGCCGGCCAGATAGCCGGCCGTCGGCGGCAGGTCGTGCGTGGTGACCGAGGACAGGCAGTCTTCGCGCCACCGCTGTGCCTGCAGCGGTCCGCCGTCGCCGTCGCGGTCCAGCTCGAACCACAGGATCGACGTGCCGAGCAGTCCCCGGCGCGCCAGGTAGTCCCTCACCCATGGTTCGACAGTGCCGAGGTCCTCGCCGACCACCACCGCTTCGGCGCGGTGGGCCTCCAGCGCGAGGATGCCGATCATCGCCTCGTGGTCGTAACGCACATAGGTGCCCTCGGTAGGCGCTGCGCCCTTCGGGATCCACCACAGCCGGAACAACCCGATGATGTGGTCGACGCGAATACCGCTCGCGTGCCTCAGGATCGCGTTGACCATCGCCCGAAACGGTCGGTAGCCCTGATCGACGAGCTGGTCGGGTCGCCACGGCGGCTGCGACCAGTCCTGTCCCAGCTGATTGAACTCGTCCGGCGGCGCGCCCGCGGTGACGCCGAGCGCGAGGACGTCCTGCATCGCCCAGGCGTCGGCTCCATTCGGGTCAACCCCGACGGCGAGATCGTGCATGATGCCGAGTTCCATGCCGGCCCGCATGGCCGTCGACTGCGCGGTCGCCAGCTGGTCGTCGAGCTGCCACTGCAACCACCGGTGAAAATCGACGGTTTCGGCGTGTTTGGCGGCGAACTCGGCGACCGCGCGGCGCGTCGGCCCTGCGAATTTCTTCGGCCAGCGATGCCAATCCGCACCGTGGCGCTCTGCGAGCGCACACCAGGTCGCGAAGTCGTCGAGGCTGCTGCCTTCGCGTTCGCGATATGCCTCGTACGCCAGCTGACGGCCTGCGGATCGCTTGACCCGGTACACGCTTTCAAGGACGTCGCGCTTGGCATCCCACGCCGCATCCCTGTCGATCAGATCCGCGCGCCGCGCATTCTCCTGCAGCGCAAGCCGTGTCGTCCGGATACGGCCACGCGCACGCACCTCGGCGAACTCGGGAATCGCCTCGGGCCGCAGATACAGCGGGTTGACGTAGCGCCGCGATGTGGGCAGATACGGCGACGGCTCCATCGGCGCCATCGGAGCAGCGGCGTGCATTGGGTTGACCAGGATGTACCCGGCGCCGAAGCGTGCGCCGGACCACACCGCAAGGTCGGTCAGGTCGGTCAAATCCCCTACACCCCAAGATCTTTCGGACTGCACACTGTAAAGCTGGGTGGCCAGCCCCCATGTCCGCTTGCCGCCCAGCCGCGGCGGCGGCTCGAGCTTCGCCGGGACGACGATCAGCGGTGTGCTCGATTCGGTCGAGCCGGCCTGGATGTACAGCCGGTGATAGCCAAGTGGTAGGTCAGCGGGCAGCTCGAAGGTCGCCTCTCCAACCAGCCGGTCACCGAGATCGTATGGGGGAGTGTAGTTTTCCAGTTGGCGCATGCCGGCGCGAACACTGCCGTCCTCCAGCCGAATCCACAGGCCCACCGGGTCGCCGTGAGTGACGTGCACCCAGAACGACGAATCGCTGCCGGCGCGGGCGACGATGGCCGGCGGCAGGGCACGGCTCCAGTAGTCGCGGTCGTGGGTGGCCAGCGCCGCCGTCCGCTCGTCCTCGGTGGCGGCGGGCACCCCGAGTGCCGCCAGGACGGCGACCAGCGTGGTCTCCGGGACGTCGACGTGGCGACCCGTCCAATCCTCGTACTCGGTGGCGACGCCGTAGCGGCGGGCAAGTTCGCCTAGCGACGGCGGGGTCTCGACCATGTGGTCATCTTGCCCGCTTCGCGCCCATCTCAACCGACATCGCGGCTCAACAGGTCGTCCCAGGTGTCGCGGCGAACCACCAAGCGCGCCTCGCCGTCGCGGGCGAACACCACCGGCACGCGGCGAGCCCCGTTGTACTGATTGGACATCGTGTAGCAGTAGGCGCCGGTGACCGGCAGCGCGAGCAGGTCACCAACCGCGGGGTCGCGCAACGAGATGCGATCGACCAGCTCGTCGCCGGACTCGCAATGCCGCCCGACCACGCTGACGGTCTCATCCCCGCCGCCGACCCGACCGACCATCGTCGCCTCGAATCGCTGTCCGGTCAGCGACACCTCGAGGTTGTCACCCATCCCGCCGTCGACCGCGACGTGGGTGACGACCCCGCGTTTGATGGTCGTGACGCGGTACACCGTGCAGGCGCTGGTCGCGACCATGCTGCGGCCCGGCTCGAGGATGATGCGGCTGCCGTCGGGTAGCAGCGCACGTGCCTGCGCCACCATCGCGTCGGCATATTCGTCGACGCTGGGTGGGTGCTCGTCGTAGGTGTAGCGCACGCCGAGGCCGCCGCCGAGGTCGTAGGTGTCGAAGGTGCCGAGCTTCGCGATCGGTTCCACGGCGGCGGCCAGCTGCTCGACATTGAGCAGCTGCGACCCGACATGGGTGTGTACGCCGTCGAGCTGCAATACCGCGCTGCGCTCGACGCGCGCGATCGCTTCGCGGGCGTCATCGGGCATCAGGCCGAACTTCGAACCGGCGTGCCCGGTCGCCTGAGAGGCGTGGGTGGCGGCCTCGACGCCGGGAATGACCCGGACCAGGCAGCGCTGTTTATTGCCGTGCGGCACGATGCGTTCCAGCCGGTCGATGTCGTCGAAGTTATCGATGACGACAAGGCCGAGGCCGTGCTTGACAGCCAGCTCGAGCTCCTCGTCGGTCTTGGCATTGCCGTGCATGACAAGCCGGGCGGGATCGGCCCCCGCCTTGATCGCGGTGAGTATCTCGCCGCCGCCCGCGACGTCGAGGTGGAGGCCCGCTTCGACCATGACCCGCTGAACCGCCGTGCACGGGAACGATTTCGACGCGAACGCCAGATCGCTGCGCGGCCAGCGGCTGCGGAACGCGTTGAGGTAGTCCCGCGCGCGGTTCCGCAGCGCGTCCTCGGCGACCACGATGGCCGGGGTACCGAACTCGGCGGCCACGTCATCGAGCCGGCACCCGCCCACCACCAGCGTTCCGTCGCCATCGGTTCGTGTTCCTGGCGGGAACAGTCTGAGCAGATCCTCGGCGGTGGGCTCGGTATGCATCGCCCCAGCGTCCCACTCCGTCGCGTCGGCGGTAGGCGACTCGTCGGTAACGTCGGTGCCCATGGCGCTTGGACGACTCGACGACGTCACCGTCGCGGTGCGCAACCGGCGGGCCAGGGTCGCGGTCGCCGCATTGTTCCTGACCAACGGGGCGCTGTTCGCCAACCTGCTGCCTCGTTACCCCGAGATCAAGGCCGACCTGGCGCTGTCCAATTCGGCCTACGGCCTCGCGATCGCGGCGTTCTCGGGCGGTGCGCTGGTCGCCGGGCCCGCGGCGGCCGCAGTCATCCGTCGCTTTCGGTCTGCGGCGGCCGCGGTCGCGGGCAGCATCGGCATCGCGGTCTTCGTGTTCGTCGCTGCGCTGGCGCCGTCGGCCGTCGCACTCGCCGCGGCACTGTTCATCGCAGGCGCCTGCGATGCGATCACCGACGTCGGACAGAACGCCCACGCGTTGCGCCTGCAACGAAACTACGGACGCTCAATCATCAACTCGCTGCACGCCGTGTGGTCGGCGGGGGCGGTGCTCGGCGGTGCGATGGGTGCGGCCGCGATCGCGCTGGACATCCCGCGCACGACACACCTGGCGGTGTCTGCGGTGCTGTTCAGCGCTGTGGTCCTCGCCGCGTATCCGTTCTTGCTCCGTGGCCCGGACACCGACGACCATCCGTCGGCGCGGGCGGACGATGTGGGACGTCCGGGCTTCGGCGTCTACGCGACGCTGGTCGCGCTGGTGTTCATCGCGATCGCCGGTGCGGTGGTCGAAGACGCCGGAAGCTCTTGGGCCACAGTCTATTTGCGGGACAGTCTCAGCACGCCGGGTGCGATCGCGGCCTCGGGTTACATCGCGATGGTCGGGTCCCAGTTCGTCGGCAGGATGATCGGCGACCGGCTCGTGGACAGATTCGGCGAGCGCACGGTGGCCACGGTGGGTGGGCTCATCACCGCCGCCGGAATGGGCGCGGCGCTCGCGTTTCCCAGTGTTCCCGGCACCATCGCGGGCTTCGCCGCCGCCGGGTTCGGCGTAGCCACCCTGGTGCCCGCGGCCATGCACGGCGCCGATCAGCTGCCGGGGCTGCGGGCCGGGACCGGGCTGACGGTGGTGACGTGGCTGATGCGGGTCGGGTTCGTGTCATCGCCGCCGGTCGTCGGACTGATCGCCGACGCGACGAGCCTGCGGGTCGGGCTGCTGGTGGTGCCGTTCGCGGGCGTGGCCGTGATGCTGCTGGCGGTGGCGCTCAGCCCGCGGCGCCAGCCATCTCGATAGTCAGCACGCCCGCCACGATCAGCGCAATGCCCAAGCCCATCAACCAGGTCAGCGGTTCGCTGAAGAGGACCCTCGCGGCGACCGCGACCAGCGCCACGCCACACGCGGTCCAGACGCCGTACGCGATGCCGACGTGCATGCCCAGCGCCAGCGTCAGCCACAGAAGGTAGAACGACACCAGGTATCCGACCGTGACGGGGATGATCCAGATCCGCTTGCGGAAACCCTCGGACGCCCGCAGCGCGATCGTCCCGATCACCTCGAAACCGATGGCGCCCGCCAGCGCGGCCCACATCACGGCGCGACCTCGTCGGTCTGCCGGGATCCCAGTTCGACAAGCAGGACTCCCGCGATGATCAGCCCGATGCCGACAGCGATGGGCCAGGTGAACGGGTCACCGAAGATCGCGGCGGCCAGCACCGCGGTGCCCACGGTGCCCAGCGCACCCCAGATTCCATAGGCGACGCCGATGGACAGACCGGTGCGTAGCACCAGCGTGAGCAACACGAAAGCGCCGGTGTACCCCGCGACGACCACGACCAGCCATGCCGAATGGTCTTGGGAGGCACGCAAAGACAGGGTGGCCGCCACCTCAACGACGATCGCCGCGCCGAGCAGCACCCATTTCCGCACGGCTACAAGCTAACCGACGGCGCGCTCCACCATGGGGGTCAGGACCTTGTGAGCGAACCTGCGGAGTTCGGCGTCATCGCCGAAATCGGGGTCGGTCGGCGGCATCGAGATATAGGTGAAGAACAGCCGCGCGAACACGTCGGCGACCCAGCGCACCTGCTGCGACGGGGCGCCGGGCTCGTCACCGTGGATGTAGTTGGCGATGAACGCGGATCCCATCGTCAACAGTTCAACGGAATCGGCGATCGGCGCAGGCTCGTTCTGGGCGGCCCTGCGCAGGATCGGATGCTCGCGTGCGAACGAGACCGCGGCGATGAAGGCTTCCGCGACGCCCTCTTCCGGGTCCTCGACGCGTTCGATGGCGTCGGCGACCGCGCCGAGAAAGCGCTGTGTCTCGCGACGCACCAGGGCCTCGACCAGATCGTCCCGCCGTGGGTATCGGCGATACGCCGTCATCCTCGCGACACCGGCCCGACGGACCACGTCCTCAACCGTGATGCGTTGCAGCCCAACGGCAGCGGCCTCGTTCAGCGCGGCATCCAGAATGCGCTGACTTGTGCGGTCCGCCGCCTCGTCGATCCGGCCGCCGGCACTAGCGCCGCCGACGACCTCGATGAGCTGGGCATCGATCACGACGCGGCTACCCGCGGGCGTACCGCGCCTGCCGCCCGCTGCTGTGCCAGTTGCAGATAGCGCGGTGCGCCGAATGCCCAGCGCAGCCGCTGCGCATCGAAGCGCAGCATCGGCCCGGTCAACGCCCGCGTCGTCATCGACGGTCGGTCATAGCCGATGAGCTCCTGCGCCCACCTCGGTGCCCTGCTCATGCCCGCGTAGATGGTGAACCTGTGCAACTGCCGATCGATCCGCTCGGGTAGGTCGGGGAAGAACGGCGATGTCATCAGAAAATCAAGGAACTCCCGGGTCTGCGCGTTGACCGACAGTCGCGGCCGCATCGCCTCGACATAGTCGTCGAGTTCCGCCGACGTCTCGGGCACCCATTCGGCGCCGCCCATCCGGCCAATCACCGCCTGTTCGGTGAGATAGCGATCCTTCTCCTGTTGGGACAGCGGCCGTTTCGTCTCTTCGAACACCCGCAGGATCATCCACGGAATGCAGGTGTGCACCCACGCGAGCAGTTCGGGATCCAGCGCGCGGTAGGGCACACCGTCCGGGCGGGTTCCGTTGACGAACGAGTGGACGTGCTTGACGCGTTGAATCACCGCGGTGGCGGCCTCGGTGTTGCCGAAGGTGGTGGCCAGTACGTAGCCGAGCGTGGCACGCGCCCGCTGGAACGGATCTTCGCGATAGTTCGACAGGTCCTGGACGCCGGCGATGACGGAGGGGTGAAGGATCTCGAGCACGATCGCGGGCAATCCGGCCTGCGACACCGAGGCGAGATCGGCGTTGATCTCCCACGACATGCTGCCGGGCCCGATCAGCCCCGGGTCGCCCGGCGGGCCGCCATAGACGGCCGGATCGTCGTGTCGACCGGCGCCCTTCTCGAAATCGTCGACTATCCAGCGGCGCAGCGCATTCATCTGGTGGTTCCCTTGGTATGAATGTTACAAAGACACTCTCAGATATACCATTCCGTGTCGCGATATGCCGGCTGTCAACCGGCCACCCGCCGGCATCTGTCGACTGATGGCAGCGACAACACCCTGGTAGAAACCTGTGGCGGGCCGATCCGACGCGGTTTCAGCGACGGGCGCGTCGACGGCGATGGTCAAGGCGCTGCGATACGCCGCGCCGCCGATCGGCTGAGCCTGAGGTGGCGGGCTCACGAACCGACCCGAGCAGCTGGGCTACCGTCGCCGATGCCACGCCAAGCTCGGCCGCGTCTGCCAGGCGAGCCGAGTGCCGCCCTACCAGGATCCCGATGCGCTGCCTGCTCATCGACGGCAGGACACCGTCGCCAGGGACATCGACACGGATATCCGCGCCACCTGGGCACCCAGGTACTCAATTTCTGGTAGCCCGAACGGGCATCGCTAGAATTCCCCCGGGAGGTGCCGCTGTGGACTGGGCAAGGGCATGGGAGCACGTGCTGCCGCCGCTGATGCACGACCCCGTGACATTCGCCGTCCCGTTCTTTCTGATTCTTCTGGTCATCGAGTGGGCGGCCGCACGCAAGCTCGCCCACACCGACAACGAGCGCGCGGCGTCCGGTGCCTACCTGAGGCCCGACGCCTGGGCCAGCATCTGGATGGGTGTGGTGTCCGTCGGCACCAGTGCGGTCATGAACGGGATCGCACTCTTCGGCTACGCCGCGCTCTACGTCTACGTCGCGCCATGGCAGCTGCCCGCCAACGCCTGGTACACGTGGGTGATCGCCATCGTCGGTGTGGACTTCTTGTACTACTGGTATCACCGGATGGCCCACCGCGTGCGCTTGTTCTGGGCGACGCATCAGGCGCACCACTCCAGTCAGTACTTCAACCTCGCTACCGCGCTACGGCAGAAGTGGAACATCAGCGGCGACGTCTTCCTGCGTGCACTGCTCCCGTTGTTCGGCGTGCCGCCCTGGATGGTGTTCGCCAGCTTCTCCATCAACCTGATCTACCAGTACTGGATTCACACTGAACGCATCGGGAAGCTATGGCGGCCAATCGAATTCGTCTTCAACACGCCTTCGCACCACCGGGTGCACCACGGTATGGACGAGATCTACCTGGACAGGAACTACGGCGGCATCCTGATCATCTGGGACCGGTTGTTCCGCAGCTTCCAGCCCGAAGAGTTCCGGCCGCACTACGGCCTGACCAAGCAGGTGGACACCTACAACATCTGGAAGCTGCAGACCCACGAATACGTCGCGATCGCGCGGGACGTCCGCGCGGCGCGTCGGTGGCGGGACCGGCTTGGTTTCGTCTTCGGCCCTCCCGGTTGGCAGCCACGACAGTCCGTGCAGCCCGACATCCCGGCGCCGGTCACCGCGGCGAAGTAGCGCTGCGGCGAAACGCCGGTGCCCGACCCCCGATGGCGTCGGTAACCCACTGCAGCGCAGCCTGATTCGCCTCGGCCCTGGTCATGTCGGAGCCGTCGATCATGCTGATCCGCCATCGATCGGTCGGCATGTCCGCCAGGCGTGACCACCGCATCTCCGACCAGCCGTCAGTGCTCAGCACGTGCGGCATGTGCCGTGGGTCGCGGGCATGGCGCCGCAACCAGTCCGCGAACGCGACGTGGCGTCCGAACAACTCCTCGGGGTCGCCGCGGCGGCGGAGCCGTTCCCGCTGCGCCCGCTCGCGTACATCGAGCAGGCAGACGGCGATGTCGACCATCGGGGCCGACGGGGCGGCCAGCACCTCACCGGGAGCCACCGGATCGCCGGCCAGCAATAGGTGGCGTCCCGCGTCGTCGAGCCGTAGTGCAGCAAGCACCGCCTCCTCGGCCATGCGCTGGCGCCACTCGAGCGTCGGGGGATCGGGCACCGCACCGAGGTGGCGCAGCTCGACGGCCGCCAGGGCCGGCTCGAGGCCGGCGGCGATCGCCGTCCGGACCGATGTCTTCCCTGCGCAGCTCGCGCCGGAGATGAGAAGCAGCACGGCATCCATCATCGCGGTGCCCGCAACCGATTTAGCGCCGCGAGTGATGCCCACCCCGTAGTGTCGCGGTGTGCAGACGGTGTTCGATTCCCACGTCGATCCAGAGCTCGTCGAACGGTCGCTCGCGGCAAGCTCGTTCGATTCGATGTGGCTGGACATACCGCGGCCCACTTACGACGCCCTTTCGGGTTCGGTCGCCGCCGACCTGCTGGTGGTGGGTGCCGGCTATACGGGTCTGTGGACCGCATTGCATGCCGCACAGCGCAATCCGGAGCAGACGATCGTCCTGGTCGATGCCGAGCGCGTCGGATGGGCGGCGTCGGGTCGCAACGGCGGCTTCGTCGACGCCAGCCTGACCCATGGCCTTGCGAACGGAAAAGCGCGCTGGCCCAACGAGATCGAAACGCTCGAGGCGATGGGGCGCGAGAACCTCGATGGCATGCAGGCCGATATTCAGCGCCTGAGCCTTGACGTCGACTGGCAGCGCAGCGGAATGCTGGCGGTCGCGACCGAACCGCATCAGGTGGCCTGGCTGCAGGAGGCGGCAGACGACGGTGAGGGCGAGTTCGTCGCGCAGGACAAGGTGCGCGCCGAGGTGGCCTCGCCGACCTATTTGGCAGGTCTGTTCAGCCCGGATAGCTTGGCCATCGTCCATCCCGGCAAGCTCGCGCTCGAACTCGCCCGGGCCTGCGTCGAGGCAGGCGTCCGCATTTGCGAGAAGACGAACGTCACGTCGATCGACAGCTCTGGTTCTGCGATCCGGTTCGCGGCAGGCAACGGAACAGTCACCGCCGACCGGGCGGTGCTGGCCACGAACGTCTTCCCCAGCCTGATCGTGCGCAACCGGCTGCAGACGGTGCCGGTGTACGACTACGTGCTGGCCACCGAGCCACTCACCGACGCCCAACTCGACCGCATCGGATGGGCGAACCGTCAGGGAATCGGCGACTCCGCCAACCAATTTCACTACTACCGGCTCAGCGCCGACAACCGCATCGTCTGGGGCGGCTATGACGCCATCTACAAGTTCGGCCGCAAGGTCAAACCGGCCTACGAAGACCGCCCCGCCAGCTATCGCCGGCTCGCAGCGCATTTCTTCATCACCTTCCCGCAACTCGACGACGTCCGGTTCAGCCATCGCTGGGCCGGAGCGATCGACACCAGCACCCGGTTCTGTGCGCACTGGGGGCTGGCCCACAGCGGCCGGGTGGCCTACGTCAACGGCTTCACCGGGCTGGGCGTCGGCGCGGCGCGCTTCGCCGCCGATGTCTGCCTGGACCTGCTCGACGGCCGGCCGAATGCGCGCACCGAACTGGAGATGGTTCGCAAGCGGCCGTTGCCGTTTCCGCCTGAGCCGTTGGCCAGCATCGGAATCCAGGCCACCAGATGGTCGCTCGACCGCGCCGACCACTCTGCCGGGCGGCGCAATCTGTTGCTGCGCACCCTGGATGCCCTCGGGCTCGGCTTCGATTCCTGACCGGCCACGCAGCGTTTGCAAGACGTTTGGATTGGGCCGATCCGAACCGCCCACATGCACTACCAAGATCAGTAAGCTCAGCCGAGTCGGGTTTGGGGAAAAGACGTCTGGTCGATGATCGGCAGGATGTCGCCTTCAGAAAGGGGCAAGCACGTGACTGACAGGCTCGCAATAGGCGAGAAGCTTGACCGTGGGCAATCGCTGACGTCGAGGAACGGGGCCTACACGCTGACCCTGCAGGACGACGGCAACCTGGTACTGGCCGCACAGGGTCAGGCCGTGTGGGCGACGGGCACCAACGGCCAGGACGCCGAGCGCCTCGAGGTGCAGAAGGACGGCAATGTCGTGCTCTACACGCCGGACAAGCCGATCTGGCACACCGATACAAAGGGCGCCAAGGATGTGCGGCTGATCCTGCAGGACGATCGAAACGTGGTGGTGTACGGATTCGACGGGGTCGCATGGGCATCGGGCACCAACACCGACGAGGCGCCACCACCGCCGGCAGGCGCAGAGGAGGCGGCGCCCGAGGTCGCGCCCGCCGCGGCCGAAGAGCCGCTGCCGCCCGCCGAGGCTCCGGCCCCACCGCCGCCGCCTCCGCCGCCGCCGCCTCCGCCACCCGCACCTCGCACCTACACAGTGGTTTCCGGGGACACGTTGTGGGCAATCTCGGAGCGCTTCTACGGCGACGGCAGCAAGTATCAGCGGATCGCCGACGCCAGTGGGATCAGCAACCCCGACCTGATTCATCCTGGACAGGTGCTGACCATTCCGTAGCTGAAGTGAACGCAGGCAGCCCGGGCGCAAAAGCCCGGGCTGCCTTGCTGTGTGCCCCCGCGCCGGTAGGGTAGTAGCCCACTGACCCCAACGAATTGGAGATGACAGTGCGCCGACAATGGTTGCGCTCGCTGGCCGCGGCTGCGGCCGCGCCGATCTTTGCGCTGACCATTCCCGCGGCGCCGGCACAGGCCACTCCCGGCGTCCTGGTGTACCCGGGAATGGAGATCCACCAGGGCTCGAACGTGTGCACACTCGGATTCGTCGATCCAGGGGCGCGCACCGCGTTCACTGCGGGTCACTGCCGCGGCGACGGACCGGTGGTGGACCGGGCGGGCAACCCGATCGGCACCCTGGCGGTGTTCCGCGACAACACTCCCGACGGAGCCACCGTCGCCACCGATCACATGATCTCCGACTGGGAGGCCATCAGCCTCGCCCCGGATGTTGCGGTCAACGACGTCCTGCCCGGTGGGCGCATCCTGGTCTCCGATGCGGGCATCGTGCCGACGCCTGGTCTTGCGATCTGCCACTTCGGCGTGATCACCGGAGAGAGCTGCGGCAACGTCGAATCCGTCAACAACGGCTGGTTCACGATGGCGAACGGCGTGGTCAGCCAGAAGGGTGATTCCGGCGGCCCGGTGTATGTCGTCACACCCGACGGCAGGGCGGCGATCGTCGGCATGTTCAACAGCACCTGGGGCAACTACCCGGCCGCGGTGTCCTGGCAGACCGCCAGCCAACAGGCGCGCGAGGACGTTGTGCAATCCGCGTCCGGGACCATCGCACCTGGCTGAGGCGCTTGATAAAGCTTGACTTATATAAGTGTTTACTTTTAATGTCGGGTTGTGCACGCATTTGACGTCCTGGGCGACCCGGTCCGCAGGCGCATCCTCGAACTGCTCGCCGACGGCGAACTGACGGCGGGTGCCGTCGGCGCGACCATCCAGGCCGAGTTCGCTATCAGCCAACCTGCGGTATCTCAGCACTTGAAAGTGTTGCGGGACAACGGGTTCACCTCGGTGCGGCCGGAGGGTCAGCGGCGGCTGTATGCCGTCAACGGACAGGCATTGCGCGATGTCGACGATTGGCTGGCCGGGTTCCGGCGGTTCTGGACGCCACACCTGGATGCGCTGACAACCGAAATCGCACGCGGGAAGAGTCAACGACGAAGGAACGCAACATGATTGACGTAGACCACCAGATCAACGCCGTGCGGCGCACGGTCGGTGACCGGACGCTGGAGGCAGGGGAGGCCCGCGTCGTCACGATCAGCCAGTCGTACGCAACCGATGCGGCCGATCTCTGGGACGCCTGTACCAACATCGACCGGATCCCGCGATGGTTCCTGCCGATCACCGGTGACCTGCGCGTCGGCGGCCACTACGCACTCGAAGGCAACGCCAACGGGACGATCCTGTCGTGCGACCCACCGCGCGAGTTCACCGCGACCTGGGAATGCGGCGACGACCTCAGCTGGATCGAGGTGCGGATCGCCGATGCAGGATCGAACCGGTCACGCTTCGAACTGCAACACATTTCGCACGTCAACGACCACTGGGAGCAGTTCGGGCCTGGCGCTGTGGGGATGGGATACGACGGCGCGCTGGTCGGCCTGACGATTCATCTGTCGACCGGTGAGAAAGTCGAGCAGTCCGCAGGCCAAGAGTGGATGGCGTCCGAGGACGGTCGCCGGTTCATGAAGCTGTCCGGCGAGGCATGGCATGAGGCCAACGTGGCGGCGGGTGCCGATCCGGCCTGGGCCAGGGCGGCCGCAAATCGTTGCGTTGCCGCCTACCTGGGAGAAAACTAGAACACGTTCTAGCCAGCCGGGCATGGCGGGGATATTCTCTTTCTCGATGCATGCCCAGACACCTGTCCAGATCGCGTGGGTGACGAAGGACCTCGACGCCACCGAGGGGGCCCTGACCACGCTGTTGGGCGCCAAGAAGTGGATTCGCGTGCCGGACGTGCACTTCGGCCCCGACTCGTGCACATACCGCGGGCGCCCCGCGGATTTCGTCGCGCACATCTCGTTCAGTTATGCCGGGGACACCCAGCTCGAGCTGATCGCCCCCGTCACGGGCGAGAGCGTCTACACCGAGTTCCTCGACCGAGCGGGCCCTGGACTGCACCACATCTGTGTGGAGGTCGATGATGTCAACGAGGCGATTGGCGCTGCCGAGGTAATCCAGCGTGGGGTGATGCCCGGCGGAATGGAGTTCGCCTACGTCACCGCGGAGGCGGCCGGAGTGCCCTACATAGAGATCGCGCGCATCTCGCCCGAGATTCGGGCGTTCTTCGATTACGTGAAGCAGGAGCAGCAGTGAGTACTGAGATCCCCGAAACCGTCGACGCCGCCAACGTGACGAGTTGGTCCGACGAGGTCGACGTCGTGGTGATCGGCTTCGGCATCTCCGGCGGGTCTGCTGCGGTCAGTGCTGCGGCCGCGGGTGCGCGGGTACTGGTGCTGGAGAAGGCGGCTGCTGCCGGTGGAACGAGCTCGATGGCCGGTGGCCACTTCTACCTCGGCGGCGGCACCGCCGTGCAGCAGGCGACGGGTCACGACGACAGTCCCGACGAGATGTACAAGTACCTGGTCGCGGTGTCTCCCGAGCCGGACCACGAGAAGATCCGGGCCTACTGCGACGGCAGCGTCGAGCACTTCAACTGGTTGGAGGACTTGGGCTTTCAGTTCGAGCGCAGCTTCTACCCGGGCAAGATCGTCGTCCCACCCGGCACCGAAGGCCTGTCCTATACCGGCAACGAAAAGGTTTTTCCGTTCACCGAGAAAGCCAAGCCCGCTCCGCGAGGCCACTCTGTTCCGGTACCGGGTGAGCTCGGTGGTGCGGCCATGGTCATCGACCTCCTGGTCAAGCGCGCCGACGAACTCGGGGTCGAGATCCGCTACGAGACCGGAGCGACGAACCTCGTGGTCGACGGCGGCGACGTGGTCGGTGTCGGCTGGAAGCACTTCACCGAAACCGGTGCGATCAAGGCCAAGTCGGTCATCGTGGCCGCCGGCGGCTTCGCGATGAATCCCGACATGGTTGCCGAGCACACACCTGCGCTGGGGCAGAAGCGACGCACCAAACATCACGGCGTCGTGGAGCCCTACATCCTGGGCAGCCCCAACGACGACGGCCTCGGCATCCGAATGGGTGTCTCCGCGGGTGGAGTCGCGAAGAACCTGGACCAGATGTTCATCACCGCCGCCGCCTACCCGCCGGAGATCCTGCTCACCGGGATCATCGTCAACAAAGACGGAAAGCGGTTCGTCACCGAGGACTCCTACCACTCGCGCACCTCGGCGTTCGTCCTCGAGCAGCCCGACCAGACCGCGTTCCTCATCGTCGACGAGGAACACATGCAGATGCCCGAGATGCCGCTGATCAAGTTCATCGACGGGTGGGAGACCGTCGAGGAGATGGAAGCCGCGCTGGGAATCCCGGAAGGCAATCTGGTCCAGACCCTGGACCGATACAACGAGCACGCGGCTAAGGGCGAGGATCCTGATTTCCACAAACAGCCGGAATACGTTGCACCCCAGACGAAAGGACCATGGGCGGCATTCGACCTGTCGCTGGGACGTGCGATGTACTCGGGCTTCACCATGGGCGGATTGGCGGTCACCGTCGACGGCCAGGTCCTCCGAGAGGATGGCGGCATCATCTCCGGTCTGTACGCCGCGGGCGCCTGCGCCTCAAACATCGCCCAGGACGGCAAGGGGTACTCCAGCGGCACCCAGCTGGGCGAGGGTTCGTTCTTCGGCCGCCGCGCCGGCGCCCACGCCGCCGGGCGCTAGACCGGCTCGAGTCGCCAGGCGCCGTCGCCCAGCAGCTCCAACCGGCGGTCGTGGTGCTGGTCGAGAGTCGGGCGGTGGCTGACGCTGACCACGATGCAGTCCGGCAGCCGGTCGCGCAGCGCGCGGTACAGCGCGAATTCCTGGCCCTCGTCGATCGCCGAGGTCGCCTCGTCGAGGAAGACCGCCTTCGGTTTCTTCAGCAGCACACGGGCGAACGCGACACGCTGCTGCTCGCCCGGCGACAGCACCTTCGCCCAGTCGCTCACCTCGTCGAGCCGGCCGCCCAAATGCCCGAGCGCGACGGTCTCGAGGGCCGACCGGATCTCATCGTCGGAATACTCGTCTGCGTCGGCGGGGTAGGCGACCACCGCCCGGAGATTCCCCAGCGGCATGTACGGCAGCTGCGACAGGAACATGGTGTCGTCCTGCGGACGGCGCAGCGTTCCCGACGTGAACGGCCAGAGCTGTGCCAGGCTGCGCAGCAGGGTGGTTTTGCCGCTACCCGACGTGCCGGATATCACCAGCGACTCGCCCGCATCGAGCCGCACATCCAGCGGGTCGATGAGCCGAGTGCCCGCAGGCGTTCGGACCTCGACCTTGTCGAGCTGAACCGAGCCGTCGGTACTCGGCACCGCGGTCAATGACGGTAGCTCCCTTGCCGTTTCGTTTGCGGTCACCAGACCATGTAGGCGAATGATGGCCGCCCGGTAGCCGGCGAATGCGTCGTAGACGGAGCGGAAGAACGACAGGGAGCCCTGGAGTTGAGTGAACGCGCTCGCTGACTGCGTGACGTCACCGAACTGAATCTGGCCTGCGAACAACCGCGGCGCCTGGATGATCGTGGGCAGCGGGTCGACGATCTCGTTCATCGACCTGTTCCAGCCGATGAAGGCGATGCCGCGGCGGACCAGCGCCCGGTAGTTGGCAATGATGGCCGCGAACCTGGTCATCAGCTCGCCTCGCTCGGCGCCCTCCCCGCGGTACAAGCCGATGGCCTCGCCCGCATCGCGCAACCGGATAAGCGCATAGCGGAATGCGGCGTTGAATAACTCGTTGCGGAAGGTGAGCCGGATCAGCGGATGGCCGATCCAGAACGCCACCACGGTCGTGAAGAAGACGTAGAGAAGGGCGATCCAGAACAACGCCCGCGGAAGCGTCAGACCGAAGACGGGCAGCGGACCCGACAAACTCCACAGGATCGGCGTGAACTCGACCACCGACACGATGGCGAAGACCGTTCCGAACAACAGGGTCTGAGCCGTGCTGACGGTGAACGTGTTCGTTTCCGGTCCGGTCCCGGTGGTGAATATGTCGATGTCTTGCTGGATACGTTGGTCCGCATTGTCGATGGGCTGGTCGATGAACCGCGATCGGTAGTAGGCGTCACCGTCGAGCCAGTCGTTCGTCAGCCGGTGCGTGAGCCACACCCGCCATCTGATGATGAAGCGCTGCATCAGGTAGGTGTCGAGCAGCGTGCGGGCGACCTTGGCCACGATCAACGCGGCGAGAATCAGGATTGCCACCCAGAAGCCGTGTATTGCAGCATCTTTCGCTTGACCCTCGCCTTCGAAAGCGGCCTGCATGGCCGAGAACTGGTCGTTGGACTGGTAGGTGAGCAGCACCACCAGCCGAACGTCGATCATCACCAGCGCCAGCAGCACGCCCAGCAGCGCCCACACCGGGACGCTCTCACGACCCTTGAAGTAATCACCGGTGACACGCCAGAACTGCCTGCCCCAGGTGGTGTACCGGGCGAGCAGGGCGCAAACGACGACCACGCCGATCGCGGCGAATACCCAGGCCTTCGCCACCCACAGCGCCGACCCGACCAGCTCGTCGCCCCAATTCAGGGACGGCGTGAACGTTTCCATGCGGGGAAGCTACCCCGGCATCGTTACACCGGCGCGGGTTCCGTCTCCTCGCCCTGCACCCGGCCGAATCGCCACTCTCCGTCGCCTAGCAACTCGAGTTCGTGCGTATGGTGCTGCTCGACCGTCTTGCGGTGGCTGACGCTGACCAGAATGGTGTTCGGCAGCTCGCTGCGAACGAGGTTGTAGACGAGGAACTCCAGGCCTTCGTCGAGCGCGGACGTGGCCTCGTCGAGGAACACCGCCTTGGGCTTCGTCAACAACACGCGGGCGAACGCGATGCGCTGTTGCTCGCCGGGGGAGAGCACCTTGGCCCAGTCCTGAACTTCGTCGAGCCGGTCGACGAGATGCGGCAACGCCACCTTCTCCAGCGTGCGCTTCAGGGTCTGGTCGTCGATGTCGCCTTCCTCGTTCGGATAGCTCACGACGCCGCGCAGGTTGCCCAGTGGCACGTAAGGCATCTGCGACAGGAACAGGGTCTCGTTCGGCCCACAGGGACGGGTCAACGTGCCCGACGTATAGGGCCACAACTCGGCCAGGCTGCGCAGCAGTGTGGTCTTGCCGACGCCCGATTCGCCGGTGACCACCAACGTGTCGCCGACTTCCAGGCGCAGGTCGAGTGGGTTCACCAGCTGCTTGCCGTCTGGGGTGCGGACCTCGATATCGGTGAGCTGAACCGTGCCGTCGACACACGGCGTCGTCGTGATCTCAGGCAGCGCCCTGCCCTCTTCGTTCGCGATGATCAGGCCCTCGAGCCGAATGATCGCCGCGCGATAGCTGGCGAACGAGTCATAAGCGTTCCGGAAGAACGACAGCCCCTGTTCGATATTGCCGAACGCCGACGCAGACTGGGTCATGGCGCCGAGGGTGATGTCGCCACTGAAGAACCGGGGAAATTGGAACAGGTACGGCGGCACGACGATGATCTGGCTCATCGAGAGGTTCCAGCCGTAGAAACCCATCAGCCGGTTGATGTAGCGCTTGTAGTTGGCGACGATGGGCGCGAAGAGTTTGCGCAAGCCGGTGCGCTCGGCGATTTCCCCGCGGTAGAACGCGACCGCTTCCGACGCGTCGCGCAGCCGTACCAGCGCGTAGCGGAAGGCGGCGTTGGTCTTCTCGTTCCTGAAAGACAGCCAGATGATCGGCCTACCGATCCAGAACGCGAAGGCCGAAGCGAACAGCACGTAGGTGATCAGGATCCAGAACATCGCCTTGGGTAGGGCGACGCCGACGATCGGAATCGTCAGCGTTCCCGACAGTCCCCACAGGATCGCGGTGAACGAAATCATCGAGGCGACTGCATCGACCGAGCCGAACAGCAGCGTGGCTGTCGAGGTGTTGGCCGGTGTGTTCGGAAGGCCACCGACGCCGGCGGTGAAGATGTCGATGTCGTACTGGATGCGCTGATCGGGGTTGTCGATCGTGTCGTCGATGAACCGGCCGCGGTAGTAGGCCTTTCCGTCGAGCCAGTCGCCGGTGAGCCGGTCGGTCAGCCATACACGCCACGCCAGCATGAACCGTTGCGCCATGAACAGGTCCAGCATGATCCGTACGACGTGCAGTGCGGCCAGAAGCGAGAAGACGATCATCGACAGCCAGAAGCCGTCCTTGCCGGAGTTCTTCACGGCGTCGTCGTCGCTGCCCAGGCCGGACGCAACCACCTGGAAGCTGGTCATCATGTCGCTGCCCTGGTAGGTGAACAGCACCGAGAGCCGAACACCGATCATCACCGACAGCAGTATCGCCCCGAGCCAGATCCACACCTTGACGCTTTCCGGGCCCTTGAAGTAGTCGCCGGTGATGCGCCAGAACTGTCTGCCCCACACGGTGTACTTGGCGAGCAGCATGCAGATCAGCAGCGTGGCAATCGCCGCGATCGCCCACGCCTTGCCGATCCACTGCAGCGATGCCCAGAGCTCATTGCCCCAGTCCAGCGTCGGGGTGAACATTCCCTCTTCCACCCCGGCAACGTACCCCGACAAGCTTGGGCCAGCGCTGCAGACGCCTCAACTGCGGGTGCTGAGTGGCTCCAGCCGCCATTCACCACCGCCGACCAGCTCCAGCTGGCGGGCGTGGAACTGCTCGACCGTGGTGCGATGGCTCACGCTGACCAAAATCATGTCCGGCAGCTCGGTGCGAATCAGTTCGTAAAGCGTCAGCTCGAGGCCCTCGTCCAGTGCCGAAGTCGACTCGTCGAGAAACACCGCACGCGGTTTGGTCAGCAGGATTCGGGCGAAGGCGATCCGTTGCTGCTCGCCTACCGAGAGCACCTTTGCCCAGTCGCCGACGTCATTGAGCCGGATCGCCAACTGCGGAAGGGCGACCTTGATCAGGGCCTGTTGGATCTCCCGGTCATCGACGGTGTCCTCCTCGTTCGGGTACGACGTGACGGCGCGCAGGTCGCCGAGCGGGAGGTACGGCAGCTGAGGCACGAACATCGCCGCCTGCCTGCCCGCGGGCAGCCGGACGCTGCCCGATACGAACGGCCATAGGCCTGCCAGGCTCTGCATCAGAACGGTCTTGCCGATCCCGGATGGCCCGCTGACCAGCAGTGTGTCACCCGGTTCGAGGGTGAAATCAAGCGCCCGAAGCAGATTCGCGCCGTCGGGAGTTCGCACTTCGACGCCGGCGACCGCCAAGGTGCCGTCAGCGGTGCTTGCCGTCGTCACCTGGCTGAACTTGCGGGCGCGCTCGTTCTCCTCGACAAGCCCGTCGAGGCGGATCACCGCCGCGCGATAGCTCGCGAACTCGTTGTAGGCCTCTCGAAAGAACGACAGTGCGTTGTGGATCGTCACGAACGCGGTCGCCGACTGGATGACATCGCCGAAGGAGATCTCGCGTGCGAACAGCCGCGGCGCCTGCACCACATAGGGCAACGGGTTGATCGCCTGGCTCACCGTCAGGTTCCAGCCGGTGAACCGCACCATGCGGTTGAGCCAGTTGCCGTAGTTCGACATCACCTCGGACAGTCGGCCACCCAGCAGTCGGCGTTCCACGTTCTCGCCCCGGTACAAGCCGATGGCGGCGCTCGCATCCCTCACCCGCACCAGCGCGTAACGGAAGCCGGCGTTTCGGAGTTCGTTGAGATAGCTCAACTGGATCAGGGGTCTGCCGATGACGAAGGCGATGACGGTGGCCGCCAGCACGTAGGCGATGACGATCCAGAACAACGCGCGCGGGAGTGTGATTCCGCCCAGCGTCAAGGCTCCCGACAACCGCCAGAGGATCGAGCCGAATGCGAACACCGACAGCACCGCCGCGACCGCCCCGAACAACAAGGTGTGTCCCGACCCGTATGCCGGGTTGTTTGGCTGTACCACCGACCCCCGTGGTGAAGATGTCGATGTCCTGTTGGATGCGCTGGTCGGGGTTGTCGTTGGGGTGGCGGAAGAATTGTCTGCGGTAGTAGGCGAAGTCGCCGAGCCAGTCGTCAATCAACCTGCCGCTCAACCAGATCCGCCATCGCATGATGAACCGCTGCATCAGGTACATGTCGGCCAGGTTGAGGATGACGTGCACCACCGCGAGGATGAGGAAGATGCCGATGGTCATCCAGAAGCCATGGATACCCGAATCGGTGACCTCGCTTTCACCCGTTGCGATCCCCTGAAGGGCGACTTGCAGCGAGGTGAAGACGTCGTTGGTGTAGTAGCTGATCAAGACGGTGATGCGGACGGCGATGATGGTCGATACCAGCAGCAGGGCCAGCATGACCCACACCACCAGGCTCTGCCTGCCCGCGAAATACGGCCCGGTGATGCGCCAGAACTGGCGGCCCCACTCGGTCGTCCGTCCGATCAGGACGAGAACGACGATCAGGCACGGCGCGGTGATCGCGAATGCCAGCAGCACCCACACGGTGGAGTTGAGGAGTTCATGGCTCCAGTCGATCGACGACCTGAAGGTGCCGGTGTTCACCCCGCGACACCTCCCTCCAGCCGGAGCCAGCCTGCGGCGAAGCTACCGCAGGTCGGCCGTCGCCGTGGTCGACACGCTTGCGCGGAATGTCGAGGACAGGTGCGCAACCAGCTCGTCGGCGTCGATTCCGGATGCGGTGAACGACAGATAGCCGTCAGGTCGCACGACGTACACCGCCGATTCGCCCGCGGAGTACATCCGCGCGAAATCCCTGGCGCTGTCTCGGATCAGCGGCAACACGGTGGTTGCCAGGTCGGCGTCGGGTGCCGCGATCAGATACACGTCGATGTGGCCGTGCGCCGCGGCGACGGCCGCCTCCGCGACCCGCTCGAAGGACACGGCATCGTCCGCGGTCGCATCGTCCCCGGCGTACAGCAACAGGGTGTGCTCGCGCCCCAGGAGCGAGAACAGCCGCATCGGGCCCGTGACGGCGTCTCGGGTCAGGCCGATCGCATCGGGGGCGCGGCCACCGGCGCCCTGCGCGACGATGGGGCTGTCGTCGTAGCGGATCAACAGCTGCGCTTCCCGCCGGATCACGAAATCGGGATCGGTTGAGTCGGCACCGATGCCTTCGCGCGCGCTGCGCACCGTGCGCCCGACGACCTCCTCGCCGACCGGCCGCCGCTCGGCGTCGTAGCTGTCCAGCAGTCCAGGCGATCCGTCGTCCCGGACCGCCAGCGCCAACTTCCAGGCCAGGTTGTGGGCGTCCTGGATGCCGGTGTTCATGCCCTGCGCGCCCGTCGGAGGGTGGATGTGCGCGGCATCGCCTGCCACGAACACGCGGCCGCGGCCGTACGCGTCGACGATGCGGTGGCTGATCCGGAACACCGAGGACCACCGCAGGTTTCGCGCCGTGGCGGGCTCCGGCGCCAACCGGTCCAGCACCGCTTGAATGTGGTGCAACTCCGGCTTCCGGGACCCCTCGAACCCGTGCGCGATCCCGTCGGCGGCCGCCGATCCACCGGTGAGGTCTTCGGGTACCAGCATCGACATGCGGTAGCGCCCGCGGCCGGGTAGCGGAATGCACACCAGCAGGTCGTCGGTCGTGCCGTCGGTCTGGTGCATGGACCGGACGGCCCACCCCCGCGGCACCGACCAGTCGACCTCGACATCGCCGAGCATGTACTGCTCCTCGAAAGCCGCACCCTCGAATGTCAGGCCCAAGCCTTTCCGCACGATGCTGTGCGCGCCGTCGGCGCCGACGAGATAGCGTGCGCGCACCGTCTGCTGTCCGCCATCGCCGTCCAAGGTCGCGGTCACACCGTCGGCGTCCTGCTCGAAGCCGGCGACCCGAGTACCCCGCTCGACCCGCACGCCGTGCATGGCGAGTTCCTCGCGAAGAATCCGCTCGGTGGCGTACTGCGGGATTGCGGTGAATCCGAACGGGACGTCGGCCGGCGTGGCGAACTCGACCTGGGCGACCTTCTCGCCGTTGACGTACACCAGTTGGCCGAACATCTGGATGGCCGCGTCGAGGATCCGGTTGAGAACTCCCATTCCTTCGAAGACCTCGAGCGTACGGGGTTGTACCCCAACGGCTTTGGCATATTGCGGCGGGTCGGTGATGGGGTCGACGATCCGGAAGTCGACTCCTCGACGGGCGAGTTCGATCGCCGCCGTCAGTCCGATGGGGCCAGCGCCTGCTATGAGCACGTCGGTGTCAACCATGGGTGTGATTATGCTGCGGCCATGAGCATCGACGCTCCCTCGGGACACAAGATAGGCGCCGGGCACCTGATCGCCCGCCGATTGCGCGCCAGCGGTATCGACACGATCTTCACGCTTTCCGGCGGCCATCTGTTCTCCATCTACGACGGATGCCGTGCCGAAGGTATCCGGCTGATCGACACCAGACACGAGCAGACCGCGGCCTTCGCGGCGGAGGGCTGGTCGAAGGTCACTCGGGTGCCCGGTGTTGCCGCGCTGACCGCGGGTCCCGGCGTGACCAACGGGATGAGCGCAATGGCCGCCGCCCAGCAGAACCAGTCGCCGCTGCTCGTCCTCGGCGGCCGGGCGCCCGCCCTGCGCTGGGGGCAGGGCTCGCTCCAGGAGATCGACCATGTGCCGTTCGTGGCGCCGCTGACCCGGTTCGCCGCCACCGCGCAGTCGGCCGACGCGGTCGGCGGATTGATCGACGATGCGCTGCGGGCGACGATGGGCGCCGGAGGTACGCCGACGGGGGTCGCGTTCGTCGACTTCCCGATGGATCACGTCTTCGGCGAGGCCGACGACGCGGGCGATCCCGGTGCGCTCGCAGGCCGGCCCGATCCGGTGCGGGCCGATGGTGAGGCACTGAGCATCGCGGCGGGCCTGCTCGCCGATGCGCGGCGCCCGGTGATCATGGCGGGCACCAACGTGTGGTGGGGTCATGCCGAAGTGGCGCTGCTGTCCCTGGCCGAGGCGCTTCGAATTCCGGTGCTGATGAACGGTATGGCCCGCGGAACGGTGCCGGCCGATCACGAGCTGGCGTTCTCGCGCGCGCGGTCAAAGGCGTTGAAGGAGGCCGACGTTGCGCTGGTGATCGGCGTTCCGATGGATTTCCGACTCGGGTTCGGCGGTGTCTTCGGAGAGCAGACGCGCCTGATCGTCGCCGACCGCGTCGTGCCGGAGCGGCCGCATCCGCGTGAAGTCGCTGCCGAGTTGTACGGCGACCTGCCGACGACGTTGTCGGCGCTTGCCCGCGAGCCGAGCACGGACCACGAAACCTGGATCAGCGACCTGAGGGCCGTGGAGTCGGCGGCCCGCGCCGCCGAGGAAGCCGAATTGACCGATGACCGTTGCCCATTGCATCCGATGCGGGTGTACGCCGAGTTGAAGCCGCTGCTGGACCGCGACGCGATCGTCGTCATCGATGCCGGTGACTTCGGTTCCTATGCCGGACGCGTCATCGACAGTTATGTGCCCGGCGCCTGGCTGGACAGCGGGCCGTTCGGCTGCCTGGGCTCGGGCCCCGGCTACGCGCTGGCCGCCAAGCTGGCCCGACCCGACCGGCAGGTGGTCCTGCTGCAGGGCGACGGCGCATTCGGTTTCAGCGGCATGGAATGGGATACGTTGGTGCGCCACGGTGTTCACGTCGTTTCGGTGATCGGCAACAACGGGATCTGGGCGCTGGAGAAGCACCCGATGGAACTCCTGTACGGCTACTCGGTGGTGGCCGAGCTGCGACCGGGCACCCGCTACGACGAAGTGGTCACCGCACTCGGTGGGCATGGCGAGCTGGTGTCGACGCCGGCCGAGTTGAGGCCTGCGCTGGAGCGCGCCTTCGCGTCCGGCGTGCCTGCGGTGGTCAACACGCTCACCGATCCGCAGGTCGCGTACCCCCGCCGGTCGAACCTCGCCTGATGTAGCGGTTCGTGGAGATTCGACTGCATCGCTCCGCCGAGGAGTTCCGCGACATCGCGGAGCCGCTGTACCGTCGCGATCCGGTGACGAGCACCATCGAACTGACCTTGTTGCGCGCAGGCAGATTCGGCGAAGACGCGCTTCTCCTGACTGTTTGGGACAACGGAATCGCGGTCGGTGCGGCGCTGCAGACTCCGCCATATCCATTTGCGTGCAATGGAATACCCATCGAAGCCCACAACATCGTTGCAATAGAGCTCGCACGCATCCGCCCTGATCTGGACGGCGTGCGGGGTTCGCGCAACTTGGCGCTGGCATTCGCCGACGCGTGGCGCACCGTCACCGGGGTCAGTGGCACAGTGGCGACGGAGGAACGGCTCTACCGGTTGGGGACATTGCAACCGCCGGCCGGAGTCTCCGGTGAGCACCGCGAAGCCATCGACGTCGAGAACACGCTGCTCGTCGACTGGGTGGAGCAGTTCTTTGTCGAGACGTTCAGCCACCAGCGCGATGAGGCGGCTGGCCAGCGGTTCATCGACAACGCGAAAGCCGTGGGCGATCGCTTCGTGCTCTGGGACGACGGCGGCACGCCTGCGAGCATGGCGATGCTGCGCGCGCCCTCGGCCGGCGTCTCCCGCATCGGTCCCGTCTTCACGCCGCAGAATTCGCGCGGACGTGGTTACGGCTCTGCGGTGACGGCCGCGGCAGCGCAGCTGGCGCTTGATGCCGGCGTCGACGACGTGGTGCTGTTCGCCGACCTGGCGAACCCGACGTCGAATTCGATCTATCGGCACATCGGATTCGAGGCCGTCGACGATTCCGTGCGCATCGACTTTGCGACCGCTCAGTGACGCCACTGCGCGAGCGTGCGCGAAATGCGTGTCTTTACCGGCGCGTCTGGGTGCAGACACGCACGCTCGCGGTGAAAAAGGACCGCCGCGTACCGTAGCTCTCGTGGCGAGAACGAAGACCCGCACCTCAGGTGGTGTCAGCAACCGGTTCTGGAAACTGCTAGGCGCGAGCACGGACAGGGACCAGGCCCGATCGTTAGCGCAGGTGAGCGCCGCCGAAGAGTTCGACGAGAAGGCTGCCGACCTCGACGAGGAGCAGTTGAAGAAGGCCACCGAGCTGCTGCACCTCAAGAATCTCGCCGAGTCGAAGGACATCCCGCAGTTCCTCGCGATCGCCCGCGAGGCCTCCGAGCGCACGACCGGGCTGCGGCCGTTCGACGTTCAGCTGCTGGGAGCACTGCGGATGCTGGCGGGCGATGTCATCGAGATGGCGACCGGCGAGGGTAAGACGCTGTCCGGCGCGATCGCCGCCGCCGGCTACGCGCTCGCAGGCAGGCACGTCCACGTCGTCACCATCAACGACTACCTCGCCAAGCGCGATGCCGAGTGGATGGGCCCGCTGCTGGAGGCGATGGGGTTGACCGTCGGCTGGGTCACCGCGGACTCGACCGCCGACGAGCGTCGAGCCGCATACAAGTGCGACATCACCTATGCGTCCATCAACGAGATCGGGTTCGACGTGCTGCGCGACCAGCTCGTCACCGACGTTGACGACCTGGTGTCGCCGAACCCCGACGTGGCGCTGATAGACGAAGCCGATTCGGTGCTCGTCGACGAGGCGCTCGTACCGCTGGTGCTCGCGGGCACGTCGCACCGGGAACTTCCGAAGCTCGAAATCATCCGGCTGGTCGGCGAATTGGTCGCCGGCGACGACTACGACACCGATTCGGACAGCCGCAACGTTCACCTCACCGAGACCGGTGCGCAGAAGGTCGAAGCCAAACTCGGCGGCATCGACCTGTACTCGGAGGAGCACGTCGGCACGACGCTGACCGAGGTGAACGTCGCCCTGCACGCTCACGTTCTGTTACACCGAGACGTGCACTACATCGTCCGCGACGACGCCGTGCATCTGATCAACGCCAGCCGCGGCCGCATCGCGCAACTGCAGCGCTGGCCCGACGGGCTGCAGGCCGCCGTCGAAGCCAAGGAGGGCATCGAAACGACGGAGACCGGCGAGGTGCTCGACACCATCACCGTGCAGGCGCTGGTGAACCGGTATCCCACGGTGTGCGGCATGACCGGTACCGCGCTGGCCGCGGGGGAGCAGCTGCGGCAGTTCTACAAGCTCGGCGTTTCGCCGATACCGCCCAACGCCCCGAACATCCGCGAGGACGAGGCCGACCGCGTCTACATCACGGCCGCGGCCAGGACCGAAGGGGTCGTGGAGCACATCGCCGAAGTGCACAAGACCAAGCAACCCATCCTGGTCGGCACCCGCGACGTCGCCGAATCCGAGGAGCTGCACGAGCGGCTGGTCAAGGCGGGCGTGCCGGCCGTTGTGCTGAACGCCAAGAACGACGAGGAAGAAGCGCGGGTGATCGCCGAGGCGGGCAAGCTCGGCTCGGTCACGGTGTCCACCCAGATGGCAGGCCGCGGCACCGACATCCGCCTCGGCGGCTCCGATGAGGTCGACCACGATGAAGTCGCCGAGCTCGGCGGCCTGCACGTCATCGGCACCGGTCGGCACCACACCGAGCGGTTGGACAACCAGCTGCGCGGCCGCGCAGGCCGCCAGGGCGATCCCGGCTCGTCGGTGTTCTTCTCCAGCTGGGAGGACGACGTCGTGAGGTCCCACCTCGAGTCGGAGAAGCTGAACAAGTTGCCGACCGAAACCGATGACGACGGCCTCGTCATCAACAAGAAGGCCGCAAGCCTGCTCGACCACGCACAGCGGGTGGCCGAAGGCCGGTTGCTGTCGGTGCACGCCAACACCTGGCAGTTCAACGAGCTGATCGCGCAGCAGCGCGCGATTCTGGTCGAGCGTCGAAACACGTTGCTGCGCACATCGACTGCCCGTGAGGAAATGGAGAAGAAGTCGCCCGACCGCTACCAGAAGTTGGCCGACGCGCTCAGCGAGGAACAGCTGGAGCGGATCTGCAGGCAGATCATGCTCTACCACCTCGACCGCGGGTGGGCGGATCACCTCGGCTACCTCGCCGACATCCGCGAAAGCATTCACCTTCGCGCGTTGGGGCACCAGAAGCCGATCGACGAATTCCACCGGATGGCCGTCGACGCGTTCGCCTCGTTGGCCGCCGACGCGATCGAGGCCGCACAGCAGACCTTCGAGACCGCGAACGTCCTGGAGGAGGAGCAGGGGCTCGACCTGTCCAAGCTGGCCCGGCCGACCTCGACATGGACGTACATGGTCCATGACAATCCGCTCTCAGACGACTCCATGTCGGCGCTGAGCATGCCGGGGATAACGCGCTAGGTTTATCGCATGAACCGCGCGCCGGGGGAAGTGCGTGATCGCGTGGTGACGGTGCCGAACGCGCTGTCGGTGCTGCGCCTCTTGCTGGTTCCGGTCTTCCTCTATCTGCTGCTGGGCGCGCACGCCAACGGCTGGGCGGTAGCCGTGTTGATGTTCAGCGGCTTCTCGGACTGGGCCGACGGCAAGATCGCGCGGATGGTCGACAACCAGTCGTCTCGACTCGGTGAGCTTCTCGACCCGGCCGTCGACCGGATCTACATGTTGACAGTGCCGCTGGCGCTGGGTTTCGCAGGCATCGTGCCGTGGTGGATCGTCGTCACCCTGATCGGTCGTGACGCGATTCTCGCGGCCACCCTGCCGCTGCTGCGCAGCCGCGGGCTGACGGCGCTGCCGGTGACCTACATCGGCAAGGGGGCGACATTCGCGCTCATGTCGGGTTTTCCGTTGGTGCTGCTCGGGCAGTGGGATGCGCTGTGGAGCCGCGTGATACTGGCGTGCGGCTGGGCGTTTCTGCTCTGGGGGCTAGCGCTCTATCTGTGGTCTGCCGTGCTCTACCTCGTGCAGGTGGGGAAGGTGATGCGTCAGATGCCAAGGGTGCGCTCCAGTGGTTGACCCCGACGGGCGGCGTGCGCTGGGTGGCTACGACCCCGATGCCGGACGCAACATGCACGAGGCGGGCGCACCGACGCTCATCCCCGTGCCGTCGCTGCTGCGCTCGCTGTTGTCCGAGCACCTCGACCCCGGTTACGCGGCAGCTTCCGCGCAGCGCAGCGCAGGCGTGAAACCCGAAGGCCGGCTGGCCTCCGCGGGCTGGCAGGTGCTCGCCGCCTTGGCGATCGCAACCGTATTCGCCTTCGCAGCCGCACAGGCCCAAGCCACCGCGCCCGGTGTGCGCGAGAGCCAACAGGTGCTTTCGGGCAGCGTGCGGTCCGCCGAGGAGGCGACGGACTCCGCGACCACCCGCCGCGACACGTTGGCTGCCGAGCTCGACACCGAACGACGCAGCCGCCTCGAGGGCGACGAGCGTGGCAGACGACTGCTCGGCAGCCTCGACGGCGCCAACTTCTCGGCGGCGGCCACCGCGGTCACCGGTCCGGGGCTGACGGTGACGATCACCGATCCCGGCGCCTCGAAAGACCTCAGCGACGTGTCGAAGGAACGTGTGGAAGGCAGCCGCCAGGTCATCTTGGATCGAGACCTGCAGCTGGTGGTCAACTCGCTGTGGGCCAGTGACGCCGAGGCAATCTCGGTGGGCGGCGTGCGGATCGGACCCAACGTGACCATCCGGCAGGCGGGCGGCGGCATCCTGGTCGACAATCAGCCGATCGCCAGCCCCTACGCAATTCTGGCCGTCGGCCCACCGCACGGCATGGCCGATGCGTTCGACCGCAGCCCCGGTCTGCAACGGCTGCGCCTGCTGGAGGCCTCTTATGGCGTCGTGGTGACCGTCAGCTCGACCGACACGGTGACCGTGCCCGCCGGTTCCGTGCGAGATGTCAACTTCGCCAAGGAAATCGGAGACAAATGATCGGTATCGCCGCGCTTGTCATAGGCATCGTGCTCGGCCTGGTCTTCCATCCCAGCGTGCCCGAGTTCGTCGAACCGTATCTGCCGATCGCAGTGGTCGCCGCGCTCGATGCGGTGTTCGGCGGGCTGCGGGCATATCTGGAGCGGATCTTCGACTCGAAGGTCTTCGTGGTGTCGTTCGTGTTCAACGTCCTCGTCGCCGCACTCATCGTCTACGTCGGCGACCAACTCGGCGTCGGCACACAACTGTCGACCGCGATCATCGTCGTTCTCGGAATCCGGATCTTCGGCAACGCCGCCGCCCTTCGTCGCAGACTGTTCGGCGCCTGACCCATGATTGGCGACACCCCCGACACCCCCGACACCGCCGACACCCCCGACACCGCCGGAGCGCACGAGGCCGAACCGGCCGGCCGTCACGAACTGCCGCCCGACGAGCCCGCGCAGCAGATCGGCGACCTGCAACCCGCAGGTGTCCGGGGTGTGCTGCGGCGGGGACGGTCCCAGCTGGTGTTCGGGGCGCTTGGCGCGCTGCTGTGCGTATTGCTGGGCATCGCGATCGTCACCCAGGTCCGGCAGAACGACTCCGGCGACTCGCTGGAAACCGCACGACCGGCCGACCTGCTGGTCCTGCTGGATTCGTTGCAGCAGCGGGAGGCCGCGTTGAATTCGGAGGTCGCCGACCTCCAGCGGACACTGGCGTCACTGCAGGCGTCAGGCGGCAGCGACCAGGCCGCGATCGAGAATGCCCAGGCCCGGCTGGCTGCGCTGTCGATCCTGATCGGCTCGGTGTCGGCCACCGGTCCCGGGGTGACGATGACCATCGACGACGCCGCCGTTGGGGTGGCGCCGGAAACCATGCTCGATGTGATCAACGAGCTGCGCAACGCCGGTGCCGAGGCGATGGAGGTCCAGGGAGGACAGAGCGACCCGAAGATCTCTGTCCGGGTCGGCCTTGACACCTGGGTGGTCGGGAGGCCCGGCGCGCTCGAGATCGACGGTCAGACCCTCAACCCTCCGTATACCGTTGTGGCAATTGGTGATCCGCCGACGCTGGCTGCAGCGATGAACATCCCTGGCGGCGCGATGGACAGTGTTGAGCGCGTGGGCGGCACGATGGTGGTACAACAATCCGACCGGGTGGATGTCACCGCCTTGCGGCAACCGAAAGCCCGCCAATACGCTCAGCCCGTGAAGTGAGCACCACCTGCCAAGAGGAGCGCCGTGAGCGAAATCCCGCCCGACCTGTCCTACACCGCCGAACACGAGTGGGTGCAGCGCGTCGGTGACGACACCGTAAAAGTCGGTATCACCGACTTCGCCCAGTCGTCCCTTGGGGACGTGGTGTTCGTCCAGCTGCCCGACGTCGGCAGCGACGTCACGGCGGGGGAGTCTTTCGGCGAGGTCGAGTCGACGAAGTCGGTATCCGACCTTTACGCGCCGGTGACAGCGAAAGTCGTTGCGGTCAACGGTGATCTGGAGGGCAGCCCGCAGCTGGTCAACTCCGATCCTTATGGCGAGGGGTGGCTCGTCGAGCTGCAGGCCGACGCGGACGCACTGGCGGGGGAGGTCGGCGGCCTGCTGGACGCCGACGCCTACCAGGCGCTGGTGACCGAATGAGCTGTTGTTAGGGTTCCAGCGACCAGATCCACCGTCTGATCGCGAGACGACTTCAGGTTGATCCGGCGGGGGTGGACCCAACGACGACCGCCGCGCGGTACGGTCGACGTCAGACGTATGACGGCTGGACAGGGGGCCCACGGCGGGCCCGGCCAGATATCGCCACAGCAGCCAGTGAGGAGCAGCGGGTGACGGATAAGGATCAGAATTCTGGGGCTGACCAGACGTCTGACGAGCTCACCGTGGAGACCACATCGGTGTTCCGCGCCGACTTCCTCAACGAACTGGACGCCCCGGCATCGGCGGGTACCGAGGGGGCGGTCTCGGGGGTCGAGGGCCTGCCGGTGGGATCGGCGTTGCTCGTCGTCAAACGCGGTCCGAATGCAGGGTCACGCTTCCTGCTCGACCAGCCGACGACGTCCGCCGGGCGACATCCCGACAGCGACATCTTCCTCGACGACGTCACGGTGAGCCGACGCCACGCGGAGTTCCGACTGGAGAACGGTGAGTTCCAGGTCGTCGACGTGGGCAGCCTCAACGGCACCTACGTGAACAGGGAGCCGGTCGACTCAGCGGTCCTGGCCAACGGCGACGAAGTGCAGATCGGCAAATTTCGCCTGGTGTTCCTGACCGGCCCCAAGACGGACGACGACAGCGGGCCGGGCAGCTAGGTTGACTCCGATGAGCGCTTGCGCGAAGAGCAGATGACACAGCCCGACACGCCCGCGTTAGCCGGGATGTCGATCGGAGCGGTACTCGACTCGCTGCGACCGGACTTCCCGGACGTGACCGTCTCCAAGATCCGCTTCCTGGAGGCCGAGGGACTGGTCACGCCGCAGCGGTCGGCGTCGGGTTATCGTCGGTTCACCGCCTACGACTGCGCTCGGCTGCGTTTCATCCTGACCGCGCAGCGCGACAACTACCTGCCGTTGAAGGTCATCAAGGCCCAGCTCGACGCGCAGCCCGACGGCGGGCTGCCGCACACCGGATCCCCCTACGGCGTACCGCGTTTGGTGCCGGTGTCCGGCGAGCCTGCGGACATCGACACCGCGGTGGCGCCGACCCAGGTGCGGCTGAGTCGCGAAGACCTGTTGGCGCGCTCTGGGGTGGACGACACGGTGCTCACGGCGCTGACCAAGGAGGGGGTGATCACGACGGGGCCCGGCGGGTTCTTCGACGAGCACTCCGTGGTCATCGCGCAGTGCGCTCGTGCGCTCGCCGAGTACGGGGTGGAGGCCCGGCATCTGCGTGCCTTCAGGTCGGCGGCCGACCGGCAGTCCGATCTGATCGCTCAGATCGCCGGACCGGTGGTCAAGGCCGGCAAAGCAGGTGCGCGGGATCGTGCCGACGATCTGGCCCGCGAGGTGGCCGCCCTGGCGATCACACTGCACACGTCATTGATCAAGTCGGCCGTGCGCGACGTTCTTGACAGGTGAGGATTAGACTCGTCGTATTGGCTTCAGCGGTGCGGAGGGCAGACACAGATGGGTGAGGTTCGTGTGGTCGGCATTCGTGTGGAGCAGCCGCAGAACCAGCCAGTGTTGCTGCTGCGCGAGTCCAACGGTGACCGCTATCTGCCGATCTGGATCGGCCAGTCCGAGGCCGCGGCGATCGCCCTGGAGCAGCAGGGCGTCGAGCCTGCCCGCCCGCTGACCCATGACCTGATCCGAGATCTCATTGCCGCGCTTGGCCATTCGCTCAAAGAGGTGCGCATCGTCGACCTGCAGGAGGGCACCTTCTACGCAGACCTGATCTTCGATCGCGATATCAAAGTGTCGGCGAGGCCGTCGGACTCGGTGGCGATCGCGTTGCGGGTCGGGGTGCCGATCTACGTCGAGGAGGCGGTGCTCGCCGAGGCCGGGCTGCTGATTCCCGACGAGAGCGATGACGAGGCCACGGGCGCCGTGCGCGAGGACGAGGTCGAGAAGTTCAAGGAATTCCTCGACAGCGTGTCGCCCGACGATTTCAAAGCCACCTGATCACGGCACGAACATCACGGATGCGTCTCAACTGACGCTTTCGGCTCGACACGCGGCGCCGGTTTCCGCCAACCGCGATCGGGGCAGCCATACTTTGATGGTCACGACGGGCAGTCAGGGTTCGTCGGGGAGCGTATGCTCGACACATTCGGGCTTTGGCAAACGTGCCGCGGTGCAGGTCACAGACGCGAGTTCGATCGGCGAGAGGATTCGAGAGTGGAAGACACGCCACGTCAAGAGCAACTGGATCTATCCTCTGGCGATGGTGCGCCGCAGCCGTCGGGCCCGGCTCCCAGCGAACCCGTACAGGCCGGGTTGTTCCCCGATGACTCGGTGCCGGACGAGCTTGTCGGCTACCGCGGACCGAGCGCCTGCCAGATCGCCGGAATCACCTACCGCCAGCTGGACTACTGGGCCAGGACCTCGCTGGTCGTGCCGTCGATTCGCAGCGCCGCCGGATCCGGCAGCCAGCGTCTCTACTCGTTCAAGGACATCCTCGTCCTCAAGATCGTCAAGCGACTGCTGGACACCGGCATCTCGCTGCACAACATCCGCGTCGCCGTCGACCACCTGCGCCAGCGCGGTGTTCGCGATCTGGCCAACATCACGCTGTTCTCCGACGGCACCACCGTCTACGAGTGCACGTCGGCCGAGGAAGTGGTCGACCTTCTGCAAGGCGGCCAGGGTGTGTTCGGCATCGCCGTCTCCGGCGCGATGCGGGAGCTGACCGGCGCCATCGCCGATTTCCCCGGCGAGCGCGCCGATGGTGGCGAGTCGATCACCGCGCCTGAGGACGAGCTGGCGTCCCGGCGCAAGCACCGCGACCGCAAGATCGGCTGACAGCCCACCCCAAGACGCCTGCCGGTAGAATCGGCAGCGCATCGCCCCTGCGCGGGAGAGATCCGTGGCCGCCAGCCACGGACGCCGAAGGAGCAACACCTCTCCGTCAAACTCTCAGGCACCCGGACCGCGCAGGGCCCCGAATGCCTCTGGAGCGCCCATAGCGGGTCGACGACTGAGGGAGAGGAACCCCAGCGGGTTCTGCGCCCTCAAGCGTCAGGAGATGGATGTTCTCCCACGATCAACCGAATTTCGCGGACCGGCACATCGGGCCGGACGCCGATGCCGTCGCCACCATGCTCAAGACCATCGGCGTGGGCTCGCTGGACGAGCTCGCCGACAAGGCGCTTCCCGCAGGCATTCTCGACGCGTTGTCTGCCGACGGCGTCGCACCCGGTCTCGACCAGCTGCCCCAGGCGGCGACTGAAGAGCAGGCGCTGGCCGAGCTGCGCGCGCTCGCCGACGCCAACACCGTCGCGGTTTCGATGATCGGTCAGGGCTACTACGACACGCTGACCCCGCCTGTGCTCCGGCGCAACATCTTGGAGAACCCGGCCTGGTACACGGCGTACACGCCGTACCAACCGGAGATCAGCCAGGGCAGGCTCGAGGCGCTGCTGAACTTCCAGACCATGGTCGCCGACCTGACCGGCCTCGAGGTGGCCAATGCGTCGATGCTCGACGAGGGCACCGCCGCGGCGGAGGCGATGACACTGATGCATCGCGCCGTGCGGGGCACGTCGAACCGGCTGGCCGTCGATGGCGATCTGTACCGGCAGACCGCGGCCGTGCTGGCCACCAGGGCCGAGCCGCTCGGCATCGAGATCGTCACCGCCGACCTGCGCCAGGGCCTGCCCGACGGGGAGTTCTTCGGTGTCATCACCCAGCTGCCCGGCGCGAGTGGGGAAGTGGTCGACTGGACAGAACTGGTCGGCCAGGCCCACCAGCGCGGTGCGCTGGTGGCGATCGGGGCCGACCTACTCGCGCTGACGTTGATCACCCCACCGGGCGGGATCGGTGCCGACGTGGCGTTCGGCAGCACCCAACGTTTCGGCGTCCCAATGGGTTTCGGCGGACCGCACGCCGGTTATCTCGCCGTACACGCCAAGCACGCGCGGCAACTGCCGGGCCGATTGGTCGGGGTCTCGGTGGACGCCGACGGCTCACCGGCCTACCGACTGTCCCTGCAGACCCGCGAACAGCACATTCGCCGTGACAAGGCCACCAGCAACATCTGCACCGCGCAGGTTCTGCTCGCCGTGATCGCCGCGATGTACGCCAGCTATCACGGTGCCGACGGGCTGACCGGCATCGCCCGCCGCGTGCACGACCGCGCGCGCACCCTTGCGGCCGGGCTCGCGGCGGCGGGCGTCACCGTCGTACACGACAGGTTCTTCGACACCGTGCTGGCGAGAGTGCCGTCTCGGGCCGCGCAGGTCCGCGACGAGGCCAAGTCGCGCGGCGTCAACGTCTGGCTCGTCGACGAGGACCAGGTCTCCGTGTCCTGTGACGAGGCGACGACGCCCGAACACGTCGACGCCGTGCTGGCGGCGTTCGGAGCCGCAACGGCGGCGACATCCAACAACGGAGCTTCTGCGGCCGGCGGCTTCGATGGGCCCGACATCGCCACCAGGACTTCGGAGTTCCTGACCCATCCCGCGTTCACCCGGTATCGCACCGAGACCGAGATGATGCGCTACCTGCGCTCGCTCGCCGACAAAGATATCGCGTTGGACCGCAGCATGATTCCGCTCGGCTCATGCACCATGAAGCTCAACGCCGCCGCCGAAATGGAGCCGATCACCTGGCCCGAGTTCGCCCGCCAGCATCCGTTCGCACCGCACGGCGACGCGCCGGGTCTGCGCAAGCTCATCGCCGACCTGGAGTCCTGGCTGACGCAGCTGACCGGCTATGACGCGGTGTCGCTGCAGCCCAACGCGGGCTCGCAGGGGGAATACGCGGGGCTGCTGGCGATCCAGGCCTATCACACCGAACGTGGCGAGCCTGACCGCAACGTGTGTCTGATTCCGTCGAGTGCGCACGGCACCAACGCGGCGTCCGCGGCCCTTGTGGGCATGCGCGTGGTGGTGGTGGCCTGTCGCGCCAACGGCGACGTCGACCTCGACGATCTGCGGGCCAAGGTCACCGAACACGCGGATCGGTTGTCCGCCTTGATGATCACCTATCCGTCCACCCACGGCGTGTTCGAGCACGACATCGCCGACATCTGCGCGGCGGTGCACGACGTCGGCGGCCAGGTGTACGTCGACGGCGCGAACCTCAACGCATTGGTCGGACTCGCGCGGCCGGGGAAGTTCGGCGGTGACGTCAGCCACCTGAACCTGCACAAGACCTTCTGCATCCCGCACGGCGGCGGTGGCCCGGGGGTCGGCCCGGTGGCTGTCCGGTCGCACCTGCAGCCGTACCTGCCCGGCCATCCGCTGGCCGATGAACTTCCTGACGAGCACACGGTGTCGTCGGCACCGTACGGATCGGCGTCGATTCTGCCGATCACCTGGGCGTATATCCGGATGATGGGCGCCGAGGGGCTGCGCGCGGCATCGCTCACCGCGATCGCATCGGCGAACTACATCGCCCGTCGCCTCGACGAGTACTACCCGGTGCTCTACACCGGCGAGAACGGCATGGTCGCCCACGAGTGCATCCTCGACCTGCGCGGGATCACGAAGTCCACCGGCGTCACGGTCGACGATGTCGCGAAACGACTGGCGGACTACGGATTTCATGCACCGACGATGAGCTTCCCGGTGGCGGGCACGCTGATGGTCGAACCGACGGAAAGTGAGAGCCTGGCGGAAGTCGATGCGTTCTGCGAGGCCATGATCGCGATTCGCGCCGAAATCGACCAGGTCGGCTCGGGCGCCTGGCCCGCCGACGACAACCCGCTTCGGGGGGCGCCACACACCGCGGAGAGCCTGCTCGTCGAGGAGTGGCCGCATCCCTACACCCGCGAGCAGGCGGCATATCCGCTGGGTAAGGCGTTCCGGCCCAAGGTATGGCCGCCGGTCCGGCGCATCGACGGCGCGTATGGTGATCGGAACCTGATGTGTTCATGTCCACCGGTGGAGGCGTTCGCGTGATGTCTCGAATCGCTGTCGCAGCGGCCGTGCTCGTCGTCGGCTGGTCCGCGTCGACGGCAGTGGCCCACGCGGATCCCGCTCCGCCGCCACCGCCGCCTGGGCCGAAAACCAGCTTCGGCGACGGCACCTATGCGGTGGGAACCGACATCACGCCGGGTGTCTACCAGTCCGCCGGTCCTGTTGGGGACGGTGCGTGCTACTGGAAGCGAAGCAACGGCGATGGGATCGTTGCCAACGCGATGACCAAGAAGCCGCAGACCGTTCAGATCGAGGCGGGTGACACGGCGTTCACGAGCAGCAAGTGCCAGGACTGGCAGAAGACCGATGCCGCGCCGCCCCCGAAGCCGAATCCGATCGATGTGCTGGGCCAGCTGGGCAGTCTGCTCGGCGTCGGCGCCGCACCGGGCGGGTAATAAACGCACCGAGACGACATGGCGCGGTACGTGACTGGCCGGATGCGCTAGCCGAGGAACGTGGTGACCGCCGTCGCCAGGTCTGGC
The DNA here is from genome assembly GCA_963822305.1 of uncultured Actinomycetota bacterium. GTDB lineage: Bacteria > Actinomycetota > Actinomycetes > Mycobacteriales > Mycobacteriaceae > Mycobacterium. The sequence goes on from CAWGHF010000021.1 coordinate 89,630, forward strand.
GATGCCGACGTCGACAGGTTCTGGTAGACGCCGCCGCTGATCTGGGCGACGCCCTCCCACGCCGCGCGGTCGGGGTCGGCGCCGAAGTCGATCACGTTGATCGCTACCGGCTTTGCGGGGTCGAAGGTGCGGCGCACGTAATCCTGCAGGCCGCTGCTGTCGAGGCTCTGGTCGGTGTGCGGACCGGCGGTGATCACGAGGATCGAATTGGTCTGTCCCTGACGGTATTTGGCAAGCGCGTCGTCGTAGATCAGTCTCAGCGTGGTGAACGACACCGCGCCGCCGCTCGATGCGGTCTGCCCGTCCAGCGCCGCGCCAAGGGCGGCCGACCGCGGCTTGCCGTCAACAGGGTCGGACAGCGGGCCCGTCGCGACCTCTGACCGCCCCTCGACACCGTCGAACGTCCACAGCCCGACCGCCGCTGTCGGGGGCATCGTCTGTACTTGCGCGTCGAGCGCCGCCACCACGTTGGCCAGCCGGCTCTTGCCGCCCTCCTGAGCGCTCATCGACTGGTCGAGCATGATCGTGACGGCCGGGTTGCCCGCCGGCGCGGTCAGCGCGTTGGCCAGGGTGGCCCGCATGGCGCTGTCGCCGACCGACAGGGGAGTCGAAACCGGCGCGAAGTTCGTGACGTCGCTCTTCGGCGTCTGGCCGCCGTCGGTGCGGAACCCGAGCTTGGCAAGCTCGGCGAGTTGTTCGGGCTTGCGCAGGAACCGGGAGAACTCGCTGGCGGCGGTGACCTGTTCCTGTGACAGCCAGGTGCCCTTGAGCAGAACCGTCGGATAGTCGGCGATCGCGGTCGGACCCGGCGGAAGCCATGAGGCCACCACATTCTTCGCATCGGACAGAGACGCACCGCGCTGATACAACTGCTGCTCGGTGGTGACCACGGCGTGCACCGGCGCCGCAGCGGGGTCGGTCGCGTTGAGCAGCGCGTCCATCGCGGTCGTCGCCTTGTTGTCGGCGAGCTTGGGCTGGCCCGACATCAGCGTGTTCACCGCGCCGGTGCCTGCGCTCGCGTGGCGCACCGGCAGGCGCGGACGCCGCCGCGACCGCCTCCGCCGCGAGATAGGACGCGTCGCTGTCGCCGTTGAGCGGGAGGGCGAGGCGTAGCGATCCCCAGCCCGGCAGGTTCATCCCGTTCAGTGAGTTGGGGTTGGCTTTGCAGGCCAGGCAGGGTTCCCCAATTCTGCTGCGCAAGAGCGCCTTTGAGCTGGGGGCGGATCGCCAACACGACCGGCGAGCTGACCAGCGAGCGACTGTCGTCGACGGTTTCCTCGCCGGCCACCGCTTCCAGGCGGGCCTGGGAGATCGAACTGCCGGGAATCCAGAGCGCCGGGCGTTCCCCGAGTTCTGCCGGCCAGGTGCCGACGAAGCCGTTGATCACCTGGTCTGATTCGGCCGGTTTGACGTCCAACGCAACACAACTGTCGCCGACCGGGTTGGCCGTTTCGTTGAATTTCTTGGCCAGCGTGGATATCTCGCCGGAGATAGCCGGGTCGGCGATGACAGCGACGGCCTTCTGGCCGTCGACGCACCGCGCGGAAGCGATGCTGGACCGGTCGGAGAGCGCGTCACCGAAGAAGCGCCACAGAATGAAGGCCGCCACCACAACGACGACCGCGACCAGTGCGCCGACGACGCCCCAGCTGACGCCGCGTCGGCCCGGTTGAATGGCGCGGTGGCTGCCGGTCCATTCGCCGCCTTCCCAGTCTCCTGCGTGCTGCGCGCGGGGAGGAGGTTTGGCTGCCGGCGTGCGTGCGGTGTACGACGGCGACTCGGCGGCGGGGCGACGGAACTCGGGCTCGGCGGGTTCGGGGTCTCGATGACCGGCCTGCAAGTAATCCGGCACGTCGGAATACTCGCCCTCGGGGTAATCCGACTCTGGGTACTCGGACTCGTACTCGTCGTCGTGGTCCGATTCGAACTCGGTCTCGAACTCCGGCTGTCCGTACTCCGGCTCGCGATAACCGGACTCCGGGTACTGGGCTTCGCCATAGCGCGGCTGCCCGTACGCAGACTCTCCGGAATCCGGGTAATCACGCTCGCCATGGCGGGGGTGATCGGGCTCCGCAGGGCCCGGCGAGTAGCCCGGCTCGTCGTACGGCGGGACCAGCGGTTGTTCGAACGACTCGGTCGCGTCGGCTGCGCCCTCGGGGGAACCGCCTGAGGACTCCTCGGGGTCGGGAATGCTGTGCCTACCCACGCGTGCGCCTGCGTCCTCTCCGTTCGGTGATCATTGCTGGCAGGTCTCCTGCCTCGCCGAAGTCTATCCACATTGCGAAACCTGCCGGTCAGCCGGCGTTGCCGGGATTCGCTGCTTTGAACTCGCGCCTGCGCCGGTGCAGGATCGGCTCGGTGTAGCCGTTGGGCTGCTGCGCCCCGGACAGGATCAGCTCCTCGGCGGCCTGGAAGGCGATGCTGGCGTCGGGGTCGGGGGCCATCGGCCGGAAGTCCGGATCGCCCTCGTTCTGCTTGTCGACCACAGCGGCCATCCGACGCAGGCTGGCCTTCACGTCATCGGCGGTGATGACGCCGTGCCGCAGCCAGTTGGCCAGCAGCTGGCTGGAGATGCGCAGCGTGGCGCGGTCCTCCATCAACGCGACGTCATGGATATCGGGCACCTTGGAGCAGCCGACGCCGGCATCGATCCAGCGGACGACGTAGCCCAGGATGGACTGGCAGTTGTTGTCGACCTCTTCGCGGATCTCCTCCGGCGCCCAGGCCAGCTCCTTGGCCAGCGGAACGGTGAGCAGCTCGTCGACGGTGGTGCGGGTCTTGCCCTCGAGCTCCTTCTGCACCTCGTATACGTCCACCTGGTGGTAGTGCATGGCGTGCAGCGTGGCCGCGGTCGGCGACGGCACCCACGCGGTGGTGGCGCCCGCCTTCGGCTGGCCGATCTTCTGCTCGACCATGTCGGCCATCAGCTCGGTCATCGCCCACATGCCCTTGCCGATCTGTGCCTTACCCGAGAAGCCGGTGGCCAGGCCAGCGTCGACGTTGGCGTCCTCGTAGGCCTTGATCCACGTCGTGCCCTTCATGGCGCCCTTGCGGATCATCGGGCCCGCTTCCATCGACGTGTGGATCTCGTCGCCGGTGCGGTCGAGGAATCCGGTGTTGATGAACACCACCCGGTCGGCGGCGGCCTTGATGCACGCCTTCAAGTTGAGGGTGGTGCGGCGTTCCTCGTCCATGATGCCGACCTTGATGGTGGCCGGCGGCAGGCCGAGCACGTCCTCGACGCTTGCGAACAGCTCGGCGGTGAAGGCCACCTCGTCGGGACCGTGCATCTTCGGCTTGACGATGTAGATCGAGCCGGTGCGGCTGTTGACCAGCGGCCCGTTGGCGTCGCCCGCCTTCAGACCGTGCGTGGCGATCAGGCTGGTGAAGATCGCGTCCTGGATGCCCTCGTACACCTCGTTACCGTCGGCGTCGACGATCGCGTCGTTGGTCATCAGGTGTCCGACGTTGCGGACGAAGAGCAGGCTGCGGCCCGGAAGGGTGAGCTCGCCGCCGTCGGGCGTCTGGTAGGTGCGGTCCTGGTTGAGAACGCGGCTGAACGTCTTGCCGTCCTTGGTGACGTCCTCGGCCAAATCGCCCCTGTTCAGGCCGAGCCAATTGCGGTAGCCCAACACCTTGTCTTCGGCGTCGACGGCGGCGACCGAGTCCTCGAAGTCCTGGATCGTGGTGATGGCCGACTCGAGCACGACGTCCTTGATGCCGGCCTTGTCGCCTGCGCCGACAGGGGACTGCGGGTCGACCAGGATCTCGATGTGCAGGCCGTTGTTGACCAGCAACACAGACCAGTCGGGGGAGCCGAGCTCACCGGTGTAGCCGACGAACTTGTCCGGATCGGCCAGCCCGACGGCTCCGTCGGCGGCAGTCACCTGCAGGTGGCCGTCATCGACGCTCAGTCCGGTGGCGTCGGCCCATGACCCGGACTCCAGCGGCACCGCGTCGTCGAGGAATCCGCGGGCGTAGGCGATGACCTTGTCACCGCGCACTGGGTTATATCCGCCGCCGGACCCGGCCGCCTGGTCGGCGCCGTCCGTCTCGGGGATGACGTCGGTGCCGTAGAGCGCGTCATACAGCGACCCCCAGCGGGCGTTGGCTGCGTTGAGGGCGAACCGCGCGTTCAGTATCGGCACCACCAGCTGCGGGCCTGCTGTGGTGGTGATCTCGTCGTCGACTCCGGAGGTGGTGATGGTGAAGGCTCCGGGCTCCGGCTGCAGGTATCCGATTTCGGTGAGGAACTGCTTGTAGGCATCGGGGTCGAGCGGCTCGATGACGTGGTGGCGGTGCCATTTGTCGATCTGGGCCTGCAGGTCGTCCCGGCGAGCCAGCAGGTCCTGGTTCTTCGGGGTCAGATCGGCGACGACCTTGTCGACTCCCGACCAGAAGGTGTCGGGGTCGATGTCGGTACCCGGCAGCGCCTCATCGTTGACGAAGTCGTACAACGTCTGGGCGACGCGCAGGTTTCCTACCGTCACACGGTCGGTCATCTTGTTCCTCCCTCGGCTGTGCATGGCGCCGCTTGGGCACCGCCGTCGGTCCAGCTTACCCGCGGGTAGCAGGGCTAATCGCAAACGGCAGCCAAGGCCTCGTCCCGCAGAAACCCGCTGAATGCGCCGATGAGATCCATCCCGGTGAGGCCCTCGACGAAGAGGAACTGCCCCTGCGGGTTGAGTTCGAGGAACACCGGCACGCCCGACGGGTCCATCTTGAGGTCGAACACACCCATCCGGAGGTCCAGCAGCCGCCAGGCGCCGGACGGTTCCCGTCGTTCCGGTGGCCGCCGAGATCGTCAATGCCGCCACGCCAAGGGTGGCTCGTGGCGATTCAGCCAACTGCTGCGAGCAAGTTGTCGCATCGATCGGCGACCGCGGCCCGCAGAGGCGCCGCCCGCGCGGCGATTTCCTGCTGCGCGCGCACGTATTCGGCACGGCCGACCGGGCTTTCGATCGCGATCGGCGCAAAGCCCAATCCGGTGAGGTCGTACGGGCTGGCGCGCATGTCGAGCTCGCGGGCGTCGGCCGCTAATTCCAGGCAGTCCACCAACAGCTCAGACGCGATCAGGGGTCCCAATTTGTAGCACCATTTGTACAAGTCCATATTGGCGTGCAAACAGCCCGGTTGTTCCCAGCCGGACTGGTCGACGCGCGTCGGGGTGCCTGCGTTGCGCAGCGCCGCAGGCTCGGTGAAGAACCGGAATGCATCGAAATGGCTGCACCGCAACGGCATTGACTCCACCACCGCATCGGTTGCGACGGCACCAAGCCTCAGCGGCACGCGTTGATGACGCAGTGTCGGCGCCCGGTACACCATCGCCCACTCGTGCAGTCCGAAGCAGTTCATCCGGGCGGAGCGGCTCGCCGTTGCCCGCAACAGCCCTGAGATGAAACGGACTGTGTCGGCGCGGGCCCGCAGATGCTCGACGCTCACCGTCACACCCGCAGGATGGGGACCGTATCCGGTGCGGCCAAGATAGCGCCGCGCCGCCCCGCTGTCCGGCCCGCCGAGCACCACGCCGAAGCCGGGATTCCAAACGCGAAGTTGCCGCGGCCGCAGGCTGTAGTAACGAAACAGGAAGTCCCACACCGGGTGCGCTTCGCCGGTCTGCGCGCGACGCAGGTGCGGACCGAGGAATTCCTCGACCCGGCGGCGGTGGGCCTGCTCCCGGGTCGTCCAGTCGGCCTCCGCGAGCAGCGAATCAGCCACCGTGTGTCCGATGTCGCATCGTGCCGACAAGGTCCTCGACAAGGTCCTCGAGTGCCACCATCGCGATGATGCCGCCGTCGTCGGCGGTCACCAGGGCGAGGTGACTGTTGCTGCGGCGCAGCCGCGACAATGCGTCGGGCAGCGGCAACGACGCGGGCACCTGGGGTAGGGGCCTGACCACCGCGAGATCGACGACAGCGTCGGTGTCGTCCACCAGCTTCAAAACGTCCTTGATGTGGACGTAACCGATGAACTGCCCACCGCTGTCGGTGACCGGGAACCGGGAGTAGCCGCTGTCTTCCAACGCCTGTTGGATCGCACGGACGGTGGGGCCGCTGTCGTCGGCGTCGGCGGATACCGCATGCACCTCGCTCAACGGTATGGCCACATCGGCGACGATCCGGGTGCGAATCTGCAGAGCGCGCGACAGCCGGTTGTGTTCCTCGGTGTCGAGCAGCCCCTCGGACAACGACTCGGCGATCATCTCGGAGAGCTCGACCGACGAAACCGTGTTCTCCAGTTCGGGTTTGGCTTTGATGCCCACACTGCGCAGCACCATGTGCGCGCACCAGTCGTAGACCGCGATGACGGGTCGCGCCAGGCGGACCCAGGCCAGGTACGGCGGAACGAGCAGCATCGCCGCCGACTCGGGGCCCGCGATCGCGATGTTCTTCGGCACCATCTCGCCGAGCAGCACATGCAGCACCACGACGACTGTGATCGCGATGAGGAACGACACCGTGTGCAGAAGGGCGTCCGGTACGCCGATGAGGTCGAACGGCTTCTCGAGCAGATGAGCGACCGCAGGCTCGCCGACCCGGCCAAGCAGGATCGAGCAGATCGTGATGCCGAGCTGCGCTCCCGCCAGCATCACCGACAGGTTCTGTCCCGCGCGGATCACCGTGACCGCGCGGCGCTTGCCCTGTTCGGCGAGCGCTTCCAGGCGGTCGCGGCGCGCCGAGATCAGCGCGAACTCCGCTCCGACGAAGAACGCGTTCGCCGCGAGCAGCAGAACCGTGAGTAGCACCGCGAGGATGTCGCCGCCCATCAGCGCTCACCGTCCCGGTCCTCGGAGTCGCCGCGGCGGCCCTGCTTGGTCAGCTCGAGCAGATCGATGCGCCTACCGTCCATCCGCACGACCGTGGCCAGCCAGCGCACCGGGTCGTCCATCGGGCCGTGGGTGTCGAATGCGGTCAGCTCGACGGCCTCACCGGGCTTGGGAATGTGGCCCAACTCCTGCATCACCAGGCCGCCGATGGTCTCGTATTCGCCTTCCGGAGCACGGAATCCGGCGTTCTCGGCCACTTCGTCGATGCGCAACAGCCCCGACACTCGCCAGCTGTCGCGGCTCATTCGCAGCACATCGGGTGTGACGTCGTCGTGCTCATCGCGGACGTCGCCGACGATCTCCTCGATCAGGTCTTCCATCGTCACCATGCCTGCCGTGCCGCCGTACTCGTCGGCCACCAGCACGGTTTGCAGCGCGCTGGCCCGCACCTGCGCCATCACGTCGTCGCCGTCGAGCGTCGAGGGCACCACGGGCACCGCTGTGGCCAGGCCGGCGAGCGCGGTACGCGGCCGATCGTCGGGCGCCACCTCGAAGACCTGTTTGACGTGCACAAGCCCGATCGTCTCGTCCAGGTCGCCCTCTACGATCGGGAAGCGCGAGTAGCCGGTCTCCATCGCCATCACGACCAGGTCGGCGACATTCTGCTCGGCCTGCAGCACCTCGATCTTGGACCGCGGTGTCATCAACTCCTCGGCGGTTCGCGACCCGAACTGCAGCGAGCGGTCCACGAGGGCGGCCGTCACCGGGTCCAGGGCGCCACGCCGTGCGGAGTTGCGGACCAGCGAACCGAGTTCCTGCGGTGAGCGGGCCGAACGCAGTTCCTCGGCGGGCTCGATGCCGAGCCTGCGCAGGATCCAGTTGGCGGTGCCGTTCGTCAGCTTGATCACCGGGGTGAAGAACATCGAGAACAGCACCTGCGGCCCGGCCACCACCCGCGCCGTTTCCAACGGCTTGGCCACCGCGAGGTACTGCGCAACCAACTCACCGAAGACCATCGAGACCGACGTCGCGATCAGCAGCGAGAGCGCCAGGGCCAGGCCACCCGCGACGCTCTCGGTCAGTGCCAAGCCTGCGAAAGCGGGCTGCAGCAGCCGGGCGATCAGCGGCTCGGCGAGGTAGCCGGTGATGAGCGTGGTCAGCGATATGCCGACCTGCGCACCGGACAACTGGAACGACAACGTCCGGTGGGCGCGCTGGACCAGCTGGTCACGCCGACCGCCGGTGCGGGCGTTGGCGTCGACCGTGCTGCGTTCCAGGGCCGTCAGCGAGAACTCGGCCGCCACGAACACCGCCGTCCCCAGCGTGAGGACGACAAAGGCCAACAGGGCCAGCAGCGTGTAAACGACGCTCATCGCGTGCTCATCGGATCTTCGCCGGACCGAATGTCCGGCCGACTAGAGGAAGGTTCGGCGTCGGGCTCAGCTCCGGTCACTTTTCCCGGCATCCCCGGGGCCTGCCCCACGTCCCGGAAGCTCGCGGCCTCAACGGGTGCCTGCGGCACGAGTTGCCTTTCTGTGGATGGCCAAATGAATGCCTTATGTTAGCCCGCCGGACCGGATCGGCTGAGCTACCAGCCCGTCGGTAGCGGGTGGCCCTCGGCGAAGCCGGCCGCCGACTGAACGCCCAGCACGACCTTCTCGTGTAGCTCGGCGATGTTGTTGGCGCCGACATAGGTGCACGTGCTGCGCACACCGGAGGTGACGTGGTCGAGCAGATCCTCCACACCACCGCGCGAGGGGTCGAGGCCCATCCGCGACGTGGAGATCCCTTCCTCGAACAACGCCTTGCGGGCGCGGTCGAACGCGCTGTCACCTGCGGTCCGCGCGGCGACGGCCCGCTTGGACGCCATGCCGTAGCTCTCCTTGTACGGCTGGTCCTCGCGGTCGCGCATGAGGTCGCCAGGCGACTCATACGTGCCGGCGAACCACGACCCGATCATCACGTTGGATGCACCCGCGGCCAGGGCCAGCGCGACATCGCGTGGATGGCGCACGCCACCGTCGGCCCATACGCACGCGTCGAGTTGTCGTGCCGCCGCAGCGCATTCGACGACAGCGGAGAACTGCGGGCGGCCGACGCCGGTCATCATCCTGGTGGTGCACATGGCGCCGGGCCCGACTCCGACCTTGACGATGGAGGCCCCGGCGTTTATCAGGTCACGGGTGCCCTCCGCGGACACCACGTTGCCCGCCGCCAGCGGCAGGCCCAGGTCGAGCGAGGACACCGACTCGATCGCGTCCAGCATCTTGACCTGATGGCCGTGCGCGGTGTCGACAACGAGCAGGTCGACGCCCGCCTCGGCCAGCGCACGGGCTTTGGCGCCGACGTCGCCGTTGATGCCGATCGCCGCCGCGATCCGCAACCGGCCGCGGGCATCAACGGCGGGGGTGTAGATCCCGGCCCGGATCGCGCCGGTACGGGTCAGCACGCCGGCCAGGATGCCGTCCGCGTCGGTCATCACCGCCACATCGACCGGTGCATGTTCGAGCAGGTCAAAGACCTTGCGCGGGTCGGTGCCCACGGGGGCGGTGACGAAATCGGTGATCGCGACGTCGCGCACCCGGGCGAAACGGTCGACGCCGAAGCAGTTGGCCTCGGTGACCAGACCGATCGGCTTGCCCTCGGAAACCACCACCGCGGCGCCGTGCGCACGTTTGTGGATCAGCGCGGTGGCGTCGGACACCGAATCGTCGGCGAAGAGCGTCACCGGGGTGTCGACGACGAGGTCGCGGGACTTGACGAAGTCGACGGTCTCTGTGACCGCTGAGATCGGAAGGTCTTGCGGCAGAACCACAATGCCACCCCGGCGGGCAACCGTCTCGGCCATCCGCCGGCCGGCGACCGCCGTCATATTCGCCACGACGACGGGGATGGTCGTGCCCGAGCCGTCCGAAGTCGACAGGTCGACGTCGAACCGCGACGCCACGTCCGACCAACCGGGAACGATGAATACGTCGTTGTAGGTCAGGTCGTACGGTGGCGATTGGCCGTCAAGAAAACTCTCACCGTTGACCAGTCTAGATATCCCGCGAAACTGCGGTGAGATCGCGTGACGGCCAATTTCACGATCTGTCCGCAGTCTCGGCGTTGTGATGTGGTCAGGCCGGCACTTCGCTGTGGTCCCCGCTCCAGAGCGTGTGGAACTTCTTGTCGCGATCGGCGTCGATCCGGCCGTAGGTGTGCGCGCCGAAGAAGTCGCGAAGCCCCTGCGTGAGTGCCGCCGGCAGCCGCTCGGTGCGGAGCGCGTCGTAGTACGACAGCGCCGAGCTGAAGCCGGGAATCGGGATGCCGAGCCGGGTTGCGGTCACGACGACGCGGCGCCAGCTGTCGATGCCCGCCTCGACCGCGCTGCGGAAATAGGGCGCCGCGATCAGCGTGGGAAGCTCGGCGTCCTCGTCGAACGCCTCTTTGATCCGGTTGAGGAACTTCGCGCGGATGATGCAGCCGCCGCGCCAGATGGTGGCCATGTCGCCGGGGGTGATGCCCCAGTCGTACTCGGCGCTGCCTGCCTGGATCTGGTTGAAGCCCTGGGCGTAGGCGATGATCTTGGAGGCGTACAGCGCCTTGCTGACGTCCTCGATGAACTGCGTTGCGTCACTTGGCTTGTCGCCGAGGTCGCCCGAGGCCAGCCCGGTGGTGGCCTTTCGCTGGGCCACCGAACCGGACAGTGCGCGGGCGAATACCGCCTCTGCGATGCCGGTGACCGGCACGCCGAGATCGAGCGCGGACTTGACCGTCCAGCGGCCGGTGCCCTTCTGCTCTGCCTCGTCGAGGATCACGTCGACGAGCGGCTTGCCGGTCTTGGCGTCGGTCTGACGCAACACTTCGGCGGTGATCTCGATGAGGAAGCTGTCGAGGTCGCCCTTGTTCCACTCGGCGAAGACGTCGGCGATCTGCGGCGCCGCCAGGCCGAGGCCGTCGCGCAGCAGCTGGTAGGCCTCACCGATCAGCTGCATATCCGAATACTCGATGCCGTTGTGCACCATCTTCACGAAATGCCCTGCGCCGTCGGGACCGATGTGCGTGCAGCACGGCACGCCGTCGACGTGTGCGGAGATCTCCTCCAGCAGCGGGCCAAGCGACTTGTAGGACTCGGCGGGTCCGCCCGGCATGATCGACGGGCCCTTGAGGGCGCCCTCCTCGCCGCCCGAGATGCCGGCGCCGACGAAATGCAGCCCGCGCTCCCGCATCGCCTTTTCGCGGCGAATGGTGTCGGTGTACAACGCGTTTCCGCCGTCGATGATGATGTCGCCGTCCTCCATCGCGTCGGCGAGCTCGTTGATGACGGCGTCGGTCGGGTCGCCGGCCTTGACCATGATCAGCACCCGGCGGGGCTTCTCCAGCGCGGCAAGAAATTCCGGGATCGTCTCGCTGCGCACAAACGTGCCCTCGGAGCCGTGTTCAGAGAGCAACGCGTCGGTCTTGGCGATCGACCGGTTGTGCAGGGCCACGGTGTAGCCGTGATGGGCGAAGTTGCGGGCGATATTGGATCCCATCACGGCCAGGCCGGTGACGCCGATCTGAGCGGTGCCAGTGGTTGTGGAGGACTGAGCTGATTCAGACAACTAATGCAGCCTTTCGTTGTTTTGTTGTGGCACAGGGATTTCGACAGCCAATGACGCCTAGACGATGAACAGTCGGTGCAGCTCGGTAAGCCACGGCACCGCCAGCGCGACGGTGGGCACGACGAGCACAGCCGCGGCCGCCAGGTATGCGGTCATCGCCAGGACGATGCTGTTGCCACCACCGCCGAGACGCCGGACGCGCAGCACGGTGGTCGGCCCACCCGCGGCCATCGCACCCGCAGGCGTGCGGCCTGCCGCGCAGGCGACCAGGGCACGGGCCAGGGGAGTGGGACCCGTGGCGCGCACTGCGGCGTCGTCGGCGAGCAGCTCGATGAGCAGCCGAACGGCATTCAGTGCGTTGGCGCTGCGGACAAAGCGGGGGAATGCGGCGTGCACCGCGGTGAACATCTCGAGCACCAGGTCGTGCCGGGCCCGCAGATGGGCACGCTCGTGGGACAAGATGGCCGCTATCTCCTTGTCCGCCAAGGTCGTCAGCGTGCCCTCGCTGACGACGACGCGACTACGCACGCCGGGTAGGCAGTACGCCAATGGTTCGGCCACATCGAGGACGCGCAGCCCGCTCTTCTGTGACTTGCCGACCAGGTCGACCACCATGCGGTGGTGCGCCCGGCGCCGTCGGGTCGCGATCGCCACCTGCACCACGGCGACCACGAGCCTGGCGCCGATCAGCAACGTGAGCGCGAACACCGAAACGTAGGCGATCCACAACGGCCAGCCGAGCACCTCGATCTCGCTGGTGATGGTTGCCGTCGGCCGACCGTCCGGGCCGGGCACGAACAGCCGGCTCGCTATCGCGATACCCGCGCTGAATGCCGACAGCACGGCTGCCAACGCGATGGACTGCCACAACACGATCGAGGCCCGTGGCGCACGCATCGGCCACGTCGCGCGGGCCAGCACGGCCGGAACGGGTCCGACCAGCAGCAGCGCGACGAGCGTGAAGGCCAGGGCTGACACCCTGTCAGTCTCCCCTAGGGAGAGCCCGGACCGCCACTGGATGGGGGCATTTCATCCTTCGTTTCCAACTCGGCCAGCGCACGTCGAAGTGCGGCCGCCTCGTCGGCGCCGACCCGCTCGACGAAGTGCACGAGCGCGGCCTCCCTGCCACCAGAATCCGCGGCCTGGTGGAGGGCGTCCACCATCAGCCCCGCCACCAGCTCGTCGCGGCCGTGCGTCGGGGCGTACCGGTGGGCACGGTCGTCGCGATGTTGAACCACGAGGTTCTTCTTGGCCAGCCGCTGAAGCACGGTCATGATCGTGGTGTACGCCAGGTCGCGTTGGGCCGCCAGCGCCTCGTGTACCTGGCGCACGGTTTGGGGCTCGCGCGATGCCCACAGGTGGTCCATCACCGCGCGTTCGAGGTCCCCTAAACGCGTCAACTTGGCCATGTTCCGTTCATCTCCAAAAGGGCGATTCAACAAGGGTACTACGGCGTTACTACCGTGCGTCGTATGCCATCCGGAGTTGGCGTGGTTCGGTCTCCGTGCGCTGCATCAACACCGCTCATCGCCCCCTCTGATAGGTCCCTGTGAGTCCAGTCACAGCGGGTAGCTCCGCACTTCTTCGTGATTATAGTAAGGCTAACCTAACTTATCGGAGGTGTCATGACGGTCTTGGTCGACGACCCGCTCATCGCGGGCATGGCAATCACGCGAACGCTGCCGCTGCACGAGTCCAGCCGGCGGTTACGCGAGCTGTATCCCGAATGTCCACGCGTGTACGGCGTAGCGGTGATGTCCGATCTGACCCGGCGGCGGTGGTGGCCGCTACATGAGGCGCTCACGACGGACCGGCTGCGGGAGATGTTCGGAATCGGCGCACTGGAGATGGACAGCCCGGTGGCGGCCGCCCAGCAGCTTGCCGCGACCGTGGCCCATGTCGTCATCGGCAGGGTGATTCCACTTCTCGTGCTCGAGGGCCGGGCATGGGACACCGGGCTGGAGAACCTGTGGGTGCACGTCGACTCCGAGGGCGCGATCGACTGGGTGGGCGTGGTCGATCCGACGCTGCGGGCGCTGCCCGACGATCCGTTCTTCGGCGACCGCACTGACGTTGGCGCCGCGCACTTCGCCCGCGATGGAATGGTCCGCCTGCCCAGCGAGGCGGCGTTGACGACGTGGGTCGCCCACCGCAGCCACCGCGCGCTCAGTCCGTTGTTCGCCACGATCTGCGACGTCAGCGGCGGGGCGATCCCGTTGTCGTCGATGTGGAACATCGTCGGCGCAGCGGTGGTTGGCGCCGCGACGCACATTCCGCTGCTGGCCAGGTCCAGCGAGCTGACCAGCATGCGCCGTGGACAGGCGGTACTCGACGCGCTGGTCGGGTTTGGGCTGCCGGTACGCGGCGGATATCGCCCTCGCGAGGGGAAGGGCTTGCTTAATTAGGGCAGCCTTGCCTATCCTTGCTTCAGTTGGACCGGTCGGAGTCCTGAGGGCTGCAGAGACCCCCGGTCCACTCCAGGGCGGGTCCCGTGCCATTGGTGCGGGGCCCGCCCACTGTTTTCTTACCCGTCGCTGCGCTCGCCCCGGTCCTTCTTAGCCGTCGCTGCGCTCGCCCCGGTCCTTCAGACCTTCTCTACGGCGCCGCCGCTCTCTGCCCAGTCGCCGAACCCGCCGAGGTTGTAGACCTCGTCGTAGCCCATCTCCTTGAGCGCCTGCCCGGACAGTGCCGCCCGGCCGCCGGACGCGCAGTAGACGATCACCGCTTTGTCCTTCGCGAAGTTCTTGTCGTAATAGGGCGTATCGGGGTCGGCACGAAACTCCACCATCCCGCGCGGGATGTGAACTGCGCCCGCGACCTTGCCGCTCTTTTCGACCTCGGCGGCGTCGCGAACGTCGACGACGAGCGCACCGGCCTCGATCTTCTGCTTTGCCTCGTCGACCGAAATACGCGGCACTACCGCGTTGGCCGCTGCCACCAAGTCCTTGACACTTTTACCCATGTCCCGACGGTATCGCGGAGCCCGCTGCGGGCGTAGGGACTTCACCGTGTAGACACGTGTGCGTGTCAACTGCGCCACCACCCGACATCGGCAAGGGTTTCGACAGCGAGATCGGCCTGCGCTACATCGAGGTCACTCCTGACGGCGGAAGCGCCGAACTCGAGATCCACGACAAGCTGTTGCAGCCGTGGGGCATCATGCACGGCGGCGTCTACTGCTCGATCGTCGAAAGCCTCGCCAGCGTGTCGGGTCACGTCTGGTTGTCCGAGAACGGCGGCGGCACCGTCGTCGGCGTCAACAACAACACCGACTTCCTGCGCGCCATCTCCTCGGGCAGTGTGACCGCGGTGTCAACGCCCATACATCGGGGCAGGCGACAGCAGCTGTGGCTGATCACCATCACCGACGACAAGGACCGTGTCGTGGCACGCGGCCAGGTGCGGCTGCAGAACATCCCGCAGGAGTAACCGCCAACAGCGTGCGCTGCGGAGGCACGCGACCCGTGGCAGCATCGCCAACTATGCGTCTGACCCCGCACGAGCAGGACCGACTGCTGATCTCGTATGCGGCCGATCTCGCCCGGCGCCGTCGGGACCGCGGCCTTCGCCTCAATCATCCCGAAGCCGTCGCCCTGCTGACCGACCACCTGCTCGAAGGCGCACGAGACGGGCGCACCGTCGCCGAGCTCATGGTCAGCGGCCGCGAGGTGCTCGGCCGCGAGGACGTCATGGACGGCGTCCCCGAGATGCTTCACGACGTGCAGGTCGAGGCGACGTTCCCCGACGGCACCAAACTGGTCACCGTCCACCACCCGATCCCATGACTCCGGGCGAGATCATCTACGGCGATGGCGCTATCGCCATCAACGAAGGCGCGCAGCGACTCTCCATGGATGTCGTCAACACCGGCGACCGCCCGGTGCAGGTCGGCAGCCACGTTCACTTCCCACAGGCCAACGCGGCACTCGAATTCGATCGTGCCGACGCTCACGGTCACCGCCTCGACATCCCGGCAGGCACTGCTGTGCGCTTCGAACCCGGTGTCGCGCAGCATGTATCGCTGGTTCCGCTGAGCGGCACACGCGAGGTGCACGGTCTGAGCCTGAATCCGCCCGGCCGCCTGGACGTCCCATGACCGAATTATCCAGAGCCCGCTATGCCGCCCTCTTCGGACCCACCACCGGAGACCGGATCCGACTGGCCGACACCGACCTGCTCGTCGAAATCACCGAGGACCGCAGCGGCGGTCCAGGATTGGCGGGCGACGAGGCCGTGTTCGGCGGCGGCAAGGTACTTCGCGAATCGATGGGACAGGGTCGCGCAACCCGGGCCGACGGCGCACCGGACACCGTCATCACCGGCGCGGTGATCATCGACTACTGGGGAATCATCAAGGCCGACATCGGCATTCGCGACGGTCGTATCGTCGCGATCGGCAAGGCAGGCAACCCGGACACCATGACCGGCGTGCACCCCGATCTGGTCGTCGGCCCGTCGACAGAGATCATCTCCGGTAACGGCCGGATCCTGACGGCGGGCGCCATCGACTGCCACGTCCACCTCATCTGTCCGCAGATCATGGAAGAGGCCCTCGGCGGCGGCATCACCACGATCATCGCGGGCGGAACCGGGCCGGCGGAAGGTAGCAAGGCGACCACCGTGACCCCCGGTGCGTGGCATCTGGCCCGGATCCTCGAGTCACTGGACACGTGGCCGCTGAACATCGCGTTGCTCGGCAAGGGCAACACCGTCAGCACCGAGGCGATGTGGGAACAACTGCGCGGCGGCGCAGCCGGATTCAAACTTCACGAGGACTGGGGCACCACGCCCGCGGCGATCGACGCGTGCCTCAACGTCGCCGAGGCATCCGGCGTTCAGGTGAACATCCATACCGACACCCTCAACGAGATGGGTTTCGTGGAGAACACCCTGAACGCGGTCGGTGGCAGATCCATCCACGCCTATCACACCGAGGGTGCGGGCGGCGGCCATGCGCCGGACATCATCACGGTTGCCGCCGAGTCCTACGTGCTGCCGAGTTCGACGAACCCGACGCGGCCCCACACCGTCAACACGCTCGACGAACACCTCGACATGCTGATGGTGTGTCATCACCTGAACCCAAGCGTCCCAGAGGATCTCGCCTTCGCCGAGAGTCGCATCCGGCCGTCGACGATCGCCGCCGAGGATCTGTTGCACGACATCGGCGCCATCTCGATGATCGGCAGCGATGCCCAGGCGATGGGCCGCATCGGCGAAGTCGTGTTGCGCACCTGGCAGACGGCGCACGTGATGAAGCGCCGCCGAGGCGCACTGCAGGGCGACGGCCCGGCGGACAACAGTCGCGCCCGCCGCTACGTCGCGAAATACACCATCTGCCCGGCGGTTGCGCACGGGCTGGACTCGGAGATCGGCTCCGTCGAGGTCGGCAAACTTGCCGATCTGGTGCTGTGGGAGCCTGCCTTCTTCGGGGTTCGACCGCATGCGGTGATCAAGGGCGGCATGATCGCGTGGGCGGCGATGGGAGACGCGAATGCGTCCATCCCGACGCCACAGCCGGTATTGCCGCGGCCGATGTTCGGGGCGGCGCCCGCCGCGGCCGCGGCCACATCGGTGCATTTCGTGTCGCCGCAGGCGATCGACGACAAGCTGGCTGATCGGCTCGCCGTCAATCGCCGCCTGGTGCCGGTCTCCGATGTTCGCAAGGTCGGTAAGTCGGACATGCCGCTCAACGATGCCCTGCCGCGGATCGAAGTGGACCCGGACACGTTCACTGTCCGCATCGACGGCGAGGTCTGGCAGGAACAGCCCGCGGCCGAACTGCCCATGGCACAACGATATTTCCTGTTCTGATGACGAGCCTGGCGACGCTAATGTCACTGGCCGATTCCCGGTTACCGACCGGCGGGCATGTGCACTCCGGCGGCGTCGAGGAGGCAGTGACCAGCGGTCTGGTCGTCGACATCGCGACATTGCGGGCGTTTCTACGCCGCCGAATCGCAACCCAGGGGCTTGTCACGGCATCGGTTGCCGCGACGGTGCACACCGGTTCGCTGTCCTTCGCCGCCGCCGATCGCGAAACCGATGCCCGCACACCGGCTCCCGCTGCCCGTCAGGCATCCCGCGCGCAGGGACGCGGCCTGACCAGGCTGGCGCGCCGGGTGTGGGTCGACGGCAACTGGGACGCGCTCGGCGCCACACCGCACCTCGCGGTGGCGGCGGGTGCGGTCGGCGCGGTGAGCGGCATGACCCCTCAACACACGGCGCTGTCCGTCGTGTACACCACGATGACCGGCTCGGCGACCGCCGCACAACGGCTACTTGCGCTGGACCCCGGCGATGTCGCGGCGCTGACGTTCGAGCTGTCCGCGATGTGCGACCAGACCGCCGATCTGGCATGCAAAGAGCTCGCCGACCTGTCCGACCCGCTGCTCGACGTGCTGGCCCAGCGGCACAGCGAACGCGAGCGCCCTCTGTTTGTCTCCTGAAAGGCCGAAAGAAACCTCATGCCACCGCATTTCATCGACGGCGAACCACATCGCCATCAGCCTCACCGGCCGAAGCGACCGCGGACAGCGGGGGAGCCGTTGCGCATCGGCATCGGCGGCCCGGTCGGCTCGGGCAAGACGGCACTGGTTGCGGCGCTGTGTCGCGAGCTGCGCGACGAACTGTCGCTGGCGGTGCTGACCAATGACATCTACACCACCGAGGACGCCGACTTCCTGCGCAAGCATGCGGTGTTGCCCGACGACCGAATCGCCGCGGTGCAGACCGGAGGCTGTCCGCACACGGCGATCCGCGACGACATCACGGCCAACCTCGATGCCATCGAGGATCTCATCGCCGCTCATGACAACCTCGACCTCATCTTGGTGGAGTCGGGTGGCGACAACCTGACCGCCACCTTCTCGTCGGGCCTGATCGACGTTCAGATCTTCGTCGTCGATGTCGCCGGTGGCGACAAGGTGCCCCGCAAGGGTGGTCCTGGTGTCACCTACTCCGACCTGCTGGTGGTCAACAAAACCGATCTGGCGCCAATGGTCGGCGCCGATCTCGGCGTGATGCGCCGCGACGCCGCGGCAGCGCGCGGCGATCTTCCGACGGTGCTGATCTCGCTGACCGACGACCCGTCCGCCAGGCCGGTCAAATCGTGGGTGCGCGACCAGTTGCGCGTCGCCCAGGTCGTCTAGATGCACTCCGACGTTCTGATCGTCGCGCGACCGGCCCGACAACCGCGGATCGAATGCGCGGGCGGTGTCGCCGTGCGCGCCACCGAGCCGAACACCGTGCATCTGGTTTCGACGGCGGCCACGCCACTCGGTGGCGACACCATCGCGCTACGGGTGATCGTCGAGCGCGGCGCAATGCTGCGGGTACGCAGCGCCGCGGCGACCATCGCGCTGCCCGGTCGCACCACGGCAGAGTCGACTGCGCACTGGCATCTGGAGGTGTCGGGTGACCTCGACATCGACCCTCAACCCACGGTGGTCGCCGGCGGTTCCCGGCATGTGACGTCGACTCGGCTGTCGGTCGACGAGTCGGGGCGGGTCAGGCTGCGTGAACGAGTCCAGATCGGCAGAACCGATGAACGGCAAGGCTTTTGGTCGGGTTCACTCCATGCAGACGTGAACGGCCAACCGCTGTTGCGGCACCGGATCGAGCTCGGCGAGGAATCGGCAACCCACGACCTGCTCGGTGCGCCGCTGGCGTCGGTGAGCGAGTTGCGGTATCCCGACATCGCGGCCGACGCATTGGGCACCGTGCTGGAGCTCGCCCACGGCGGAAGCCTCGCAACGTGGCAGGGCGAGCGGCTCTAACTGGCCGCTTTCTCCCCTTCGACGGCCGCCGCGATCTCCTCGAGTTCTTCGATTCGGGTACGTGCGTAGGCCTGCTGCTCGGTGATGTAGAGATTTCCACGAGCACGGCCGAGGAACGTAACCGTCCACGACAGCAGCGTGGTGATCTTGCGCCGGAATCCGACGAGATAAACCAGGTGCAGCACCAGCCACGCCAGCCAGGCGATGAAACCACCGAACTCGAGCGGGCCGATCTGGGCCACCGCGGAGAATCGCGACACCGTCGCCATCGATCCCTTGTCGAAATACTCGAACGGCTCGCGTTCGAGGGGGTCGGCGCCCTTCAGTTCGGACTTGATCGCGGTGGCGACGTACTTTCCACCTTGGATGGCGCCCTGCGCCATGCCCGGCACGCCTTCGACGGCGGCCATGTCGCCGACCACGAACACGTTTGGGTAACCGGGGACGCTGAGATCGGGCTGCACCTTGAACCGTCCGGCCCGATCCACCTCACCGGTGGTCTGCTCGGCGATCTGCTTACCCAGCGGGCTTGCCGACACTCCTGCCGACCACACCTTGGTTGCGCATTCGATACGGCGAGTGGTGCCGTCGGAATCCTTCACCGTGATGCCGTTGCGGTCGACGTCGGTGACCATTGCGTTGAGCTGGATCTCGACGCCCATCTTCTCGAGCCGCGCCTGCGCCTTCTTGCCGAGCTTCTCGCCCATAGGGGGCAGCACCGCGGGCGCAGCGTCCAGCAGGATCACCCGGGCCTTGGTGGAATCGATGTGCCGGAACGCGCCCTTGAGGGTGTAGTCAGAGAGCTCGGAGATCTGCCCGGCCATTTCCACACCGGTCGGACCGGCGCCGACGACGACGAAGGTCAGCAGCTTCTCGCGCCGGCTCGGATCACTGGACCGCTCGGCCTGCTCGAACGCACCGAGGATGCGGCCGCGCAGCTCCAGCGCGTCATCGATCGACTTCATGCCTGGCGCGAACTCGGCGAAATGGTCGTTGCCGAAGTACGACTGTCCGGCACCCGCGGCGACGATCAATGTGTCGTACGGGGTGACATAGGTGTGGCCGAGCAGCTTCGACCGGACGGATTTCTTCGCCAAGTCGACGTGGGTGGCTTCGCCCAACAGCACCTGGGCATTCTTCTGCTTGCGCAGGATCATCCGGGTCGGCGGCGCAATCTCACCGGAGGCGATGATGCCGGTCGCCACCTGGTAGAGCAGCGGCTGGAACAGGTGGTGGGTCGTCTTGGCGATGATCTTGATGTCGACGTCGGCTCGCTTGAGGGCCTTGGCGGCAGTCAACCCACCGAATCCCGACCCAATGATGACCACTTTGTGCCGGTCAGACGGAGTAGCTCCCGGGTGGCTCATGAGCTCCTGCTCCTCGACGATTCTCACGTTCAGTACAGCGTCTACCGTAGCCGCCCCCATCCCGTCCAGAGCGCGCATACGCGTGAGATTTGCCACGTAAGGGCATGTTTAACCCTCGAGTACCGGCTTCAGCTTCTCTGCCACCTCGGTGATGCCGCCCGGGTGGTATCCCGACAGGCTCGTGACCGGGCTCAGGATGACCCCGTCGACGCCCGCGTCGAGCACCTTGGTCTTGATCTGGTCGGCGACCTGTTCGGCACTGCCGAACACCGCCTGTTGCTTGAAGTCGTCGGGGATCAGGTCGGGGGTGACATTCTCGTCGATGATCGCGATGACGAGCATGCTGGTCTCGAGCGTAGCCGGATCGCGGTCGATCTTCTCGCAGTTTTCTTTGACCACGGCCACCTTGCGCGGCAGCTCGTCGAAGCCGGCGATGATGTTGAGGTGGTCGAAGTGCTTGGCCGCCAAGGGAATCGTCTTCTTCTCGCCGCTTCCGCCGATCATCAGCGGAATGTGGTCGCGGAAGCGCGGCTCGGCCATCGCCTCCTGGGTGCGGTAGTACTGACCGCTGAAGGTGGGGCGCTCGCCGGCCAACATCGGCAAGACAATCTGCAACGCCTCACCGAGCTTGTTGAAGCGGTCGGTGAACGTGCCGAACTCGTAACCCAGCGAATCGTGCTCGAGTTCGAACCATCCGGTACCGATGCCCAGGATGGCGCGACCCTGACTCACGACGTCCAGCGTCGTGATCGCCTTCGCGAGCAGAGTCGGGTTGCGGTAGGTATTGCCGGTCACCAGGGTGCCCAACTGCACGCGCTCGGTGGCAGTAGCCAGCGCACCCAGCGCCGTATAGGCCTCGAGCATGGGTTGATCGGGTGTGCCCAACCCGGGCAATTGATAGAAGTGGTCCATCACGAAGACCGAGTCGAAGCCGGCGGCTTCGCCTTCGCGGGCCTGCGCGATCACCGTGGGGAACAGCTCGGCGACGCCGGTGCCATAGGAGAAGTTGGGGATCTGGAGTCCGAGTTTTATGGTCACGCCTTCACGTAACCACAATTAAGCGGGGCGGTCACCCCGCTTTAGCTTCGGGCGAACGCGGGAATATCAGCTACAGGTGAGCGAGCGCGCCGTTGCTGACGTGCATCGTCTGCCCGGTGATGTGGCGAGCCGCAGGCGTGCTCAGGAAGAGCGCCAGCCGAGCGATCTCCGCGGCCACCGGCGCCGAGGTGCCGAGGCCTGCATAGCCCTCCTGTGCGCTGCGACCGGACGCGACCGCGTTGACGGTGATGCCGCGCGTGCCGAAATGCGTCGCCTGACCCTCGGTCCAGTTCGATATGGCCGCCTTGATCGCGGCGTCGGCGCTGCCCTCACGCGGGTTCTCGGGCACGACGCTGATGATCGAGCCGCCTGAGCGAAGATGGTCGCCGAGGACCTGGACGGTCAGCACCGTCGACAGCATCGTGGCGTCCAAGGCGTTGCGCCAGGCCGCGGCGTGGTCGGCCAGCGTGTAGGTGCGCGGGTCGCCCGCGTCCCACATCGGGGCTGGCACGGTGACGATGGTGTCCAGATGGTGCGGGAACAGGCTGCGGGCATCTTCGAGGCTGGCGGGATCGGTGTTGTCGCACACGATCGCGTCGACGTCGAGTTCCTTGGCCGCCACCTCAAGGTCGTCGCGGCGGGCGCCGGTGATAACCACTCCGTGACCCGCGTCGCGGTAGCTTTCCGCGATCGTGCCGCCTAGATCCGTATCACCGCCGGTGACCAGCACCTCCATCGCTATGACCTCCCTGTTAGCGCGGGATCTCGCCGTCGTGGCAGCGATCCGCCGACGATGTTACTGGACAGTAGCTATTCGGCGAAACCCGACGCGCATATCTGTTCCGCGCCGATTCCGACCTGCGATCCTTTCGTGACCTAGGGTTTGGACCGTGGGTATTTTCGCCTCGCTCACCTGCGGCTCCAAGCCTTGACTACCGCGCCCGCGCTGCCGCGCTGGATCTACCTACCCGCCGCAGTCGGGGCGCTGTTCGTGGTGCTCCCACTCGTCGCCATCGTGGCGAAGGTGGACTGGCCGCAGTTCTGGAGCCTGATCTTCAGCGAGTCGTCCCGCGCCGCACTGGTATTGAGTCTGAAGACGGCGGCCGCGAGCACGCTACTGTGCGTGCTTTTCGGCGTTCCGATGGCGCTCGTGCTCGCCCGCAACGACGGCCGGGCGGTACAGGTGATCCGCCCACTGCTCCTGCTGCCGCTCGTGCTTCCGCCGGTGGTGGGGGGCATCGCGCTGCTGTACGCCTTCGGTCGGCTGGGGTTGATCGGCCACTACCTCGACGCGGCGGGTATTCGGATCGCATTCACCACGACGGCAGTGGTGCTGGCGCAGACCTTCGTGTCGCTGCCGTTTCTCGTCATCGCGCTGGAAGGCGCGGCACGCACGTCCGGCCGCGACTATGACGTGGTGGCGGCGACGCTGGGCGCCAGACCGACGACGGTGTGGTGGCGGGTATCCCTGCCGCTTCTTGCACCCGGCCTGGTCTCTGGCGCGGTGTTGGCGTTCGCCCGCTCGTTGGGTGAGTTCGGCGCCACGTTGACGTTCGCGGGCTCACGCGAAGGGGTCACCCGGACGCTTCCGCTGGAGATCTACCTGCAACGTGAAACCGACGCCGACGCGGCCGTCGCCCTCTCGGTGTTGTTGGTCGCGGTCGCCGCCGTCGTCGTGCTCGGGCTGGGCGCCCGCACACTGCGTTCGGGTTCCGCGATGGCGGGGAGTGCCCCGTGACCGATATGCATGTGCGCGCGGTCGTCGTCCACCGTGGCGTCGACGTCGAATTCTCCATCGCCGCAGGCGAAGTGCTGGCGGTCCTTGGGCCCAACGGCGCCGGGAAATCGACCGCGCTACACGTGATTGCCGGCCTGGTGCGGCCCGACACCGGAATAGTGCGGCTCGGTGACCGCGTGCTCACCGACACCGAATCCGGCGTGTTCGTGCCGACACACGCTCGGCGGGTCGGCCTGCTGTTGCAGGACGCGCTGTTGTTCCCTCACCTCGATGTCGCTGCCAATGTGGCCTTCGCGCCGCGCAGCGGCCATGCCAAGCGACCCCGGCGCGAAGCTCGCGCCACCGCCGCGCACTGGCTGGACCAGGTCGACGCTGCAGGGTTTGCCGACCGAATGCCGCGCCAGTTGTCCGGCGGTCAGGCCCAGCGCGTCGCCCTTGCGCGAGCGTTGGCGGCGGACCCCGACGTACTGCTGCTCGACGAACCGCTCGCCGGTCTCGACGTCTCCACCGCCACCGCGATGCGAAAGCTGTTGCGTCACACATTGAGCCGCGATGGCCGGTCCGCCGTCTTGATCACCCACGACGTGCTGGACGTGTTGACCCTGGCCGACCGGGTGCTCGTCCTGGAGTCGGGCCGGGTCGCTGAAACCGGTTCGGCGGCCTCGGTATTGGCCGCACCCAGGAGTCATTTCGGCGCGCGGTTCGCGGGTGTCAACCTCGTCAATGGCACCGTGGGTCGCGACGGCGTGCTCACCACCGAGTGGGGTACCGCCTGGCATGGCACGCCCGCTGCGGACCTTGTGGAGGGGCAGGCGGCCGTCGCGGTGTTCCCGCCTGCCGCCGTCGCGGTCTACCGCGACAAGCCGCACGGGAGCCCGAGAAACACCATCGAAGTGGTGGTGGCCGAACTCGACAGCAGGGGATCAGCCCTTCGCGTGCGTGCCGACGAGCAACCCGACGGCGCACCCGGCCTGGCCGCCGACATCACCGCCGAGTCCGCGGCCGAGCTTCGGGTGACTCCGGGGGAGCGCGTTTACTTCACGGTCAAGGCGCAGGAAGTCGCCGTTCACCAGGTTCCGTAACGGTGGGCGCAGACGCATCGATGAAATGAACGAACCTCGCGTACCCCACGCGAGTAGCTTGGCGTGCCAGCAATTTTCGCCAATAGCGCTAGCTCCCGTTATGAGCCTGTCAGCAATCTCACAGCTAAACACTTTAAGACCGCCCCACACTTGCGTCACGACAGCAACACTGTAGTTTCGTCTGCATGCATGACCCGGACGCGATCCCTGTACACCGCAAGCGCCGCGTGAAGAGGCTGGCGATGGCCACGCTGGCCGGTGCCACGGTGGTGGCTCTGACGATTCCGTCGGTGGCTCAAGCCGACCCCGTGCCATCGCCCGAGCCGCCTCCGCCGCCCCCCTCGGGCAATACCTACCTCCAGGGTCCGCCCGCTGACCCGAATGCACCACCACCACCGCCGGCTGACCCGAATGCACCACCACCACCGCCGGCCGATCCCAATGCGCCACCGCCGCCCGCCGCTGATCCCAACGCGCCGCCACCGCCACCGGCACCGGAGCCCGGCCGGGTCGACAACGCTGCGGGTGGCTTCAGCTATGTGGTGCCCGCCGGCTGGAAAGTCTCCGACGCCACACAGCTGTCCTACGGCCAGGCGCTGCTGACCAAGGAACAGCCCGGCGGCACTGCGCCGACCCAACCCGGACAGCAGAGCGCGCAGCCCGCGAACGACACCAGTGTTCTGCTGGGCAGGCTGGACATGAAGCTCTTCGCAGGAGCAGAGGCCGACAACAGCAAGGCGGCCACCCGGCTGGCCTCCGATATGGGCGAGTTCTTCATGCCGTTCCCCGGCACCCGGGTCAATCAGGAGAGCGGGCCGCTCGGCACCGAAGGCATGCCCGGCGCCTTCTCGTCATACGAGGTGAAGTTCACCGACACGAACAAGCCGACGGGTCAGATCTGGGCAGGTGTGGTCGGCAACGCGACGCCGACGGTGGCACCCGGCCAGCCGCTGGCTCCGCGCGGCCAGCGCAACGAGCGCTGGTTCGTGGTCTGGCTCGGCACCGCGACCAATCCGGTCGACAAGGGAGCAGCCGCCACGCTCGCCAATTCCATCCGGCCGTGGTCTCCGCCACCGCCGCCCGAGGCGCCCCCGCCCGACCCGAACGCACCGGCACCGCTCGCAGATCCCAATGCACCTCCCCCGGACCCGAATGCACCGCCTCCGCCGGCAGGTGCACCGGGGCGTTCGCCGGTGGGAGTCGGCGTCCCGGTCGATCCGGCCAACGCGCCGGGGATGATGCCCGCGGGCTGAGGACACCCGAAAGACGGCCGACCCACATTCGGGTCGGCCGTTTTTCGTTCACCCGGCGTTTGATCTTGTTCGTATCCAATTCGACGGTTGAATCGTTACGCTTCGGGCGTATACCGGAGGTTGGCCCAGCGGCCGCGCTGGGCGCCGACAGGCAGGAGATCGCGGAATGGATGCCCTTGCAGCGACCGAGTTGCTCGCTCGGTCAACAACAATGACCAGCGTCGGCTGGATTGGCTACATCATCATCGGAGCACTCGCCGGGTGGATCGCAGGCAAGATCGTCAAGGGCGGCGGCTCAGGCATTCTGATGAACATCGTGATCGGCATCATCGGTGCGCTCATCGGCGGTTTCCTGTTGAGCTTCTTCCTCGACACTGCGGGCGGCGGGTGGTGGTTCACGCTGTTCACCGCGATCCTGGGATCGGTGATTCTGCTGTGGATCGTCGGGATGGTGCAACGCAAGAACTAGACCGCGCTTAACCCGTTGGCATACGGCCGTATTCGACGGCCGTATGCCTTCTGCGTCACCATGGGGTGATGACCACGTCGATGACCGCGTGGCAGGTTCGTAGCCCCGGTCCGATGAGCACGCGTCCGCTCGAACGCGTCACCATTCCCGTGCCATCGCCCGCGCCGGGCGAGCTCCTGGTCGCCGTGCGGGCGTGCGGCGTATGCCGCACCGATCTGCACGTCGCCGAGGGAGATCTGCCGGTTCACCGGCCGAATGTCATACCGGGACACGAAGTGGTCGCCGAAGTCGTGGCGCTGGGCGCAGACGCAGGCGAGGAATTCGCTGTCGGTGATCGCGTCGGCGTCGCGTGGCTGCGAAATACCTGTGGCGAGTGCAAGTTCTGTACCAGCGGCCAGGAGAACCTGTGTCCGCGGTCGCGCTACACGGGCTGGGACGCCGACGGGGGATATGCCGAATTCGCCACGGTTCCAGCCGCTTTCGCACACCCGCTACCGGCAGGGTATTCCGACAACGAACTGGCGCCGCTGTTGTGTGCGGGAATCATCGGCTATCGCTCCTTGTTGCGTGCCGACCTGCCGACGGGCGGGCGGCTCGGGATCTACGGATTCGGCGGCAGCGCACACATCACCGCTCAAGTGGCGCTTGCGCGAGGTGCCGAGGTGCATGTGATGACCCGGGGTGCGGCCGCCCGCGAGTTGGCGCTCGCGCTCGGCGCGGCCTCGGCCCAGGGCGCCGACGAATCGCCACCGGTGAAGTTGGATTCCGCCATTTTGTTCGCGCCGGTCGGCGAGCTGGTGTTACCGGCACTCGAGGCGCTCGACCGCGGTGGCACGTTGGCCATTGCAGGCATCTACCTCAGCGACATCCCGGTACTGAACTACGAACGGCATCTGTTCTTCGAGCGCCAGATACGTTCGGTGACGTCCAATACCCGCACCGATGCGCGTGATTTTCTCGCCTTCGCAGGCCGCCATCGGATCGCCGTCACGACACCGGAGTATCCGCTCGACCGTGCCGACGTCGCTCTCACCGACCTGGCCGCCGGGCGAATCTCCGGCGCCGCCGTGCTGCGGCTGTAGCGCACCGATCAGAGCGCAGCGAGTGCCGCACCGAGGCGACCCTCGAGATCGCCGCGGCCGTAGCGATACATCGGCCCGGTGCCGTCGGCGAGCAACACCCGAAGTCGCGCGACTCCTCGCGGAGTGACGGGCCGCGGTGAGTGCAACCGCAGCGTGACGTGGTCAATTCGCTCCTGCGCCGCGGTGATATTGGGCACGTTCAGCTGCACCCTCGACGACACCAGCGCGTCGCGGTTACGGGCGTCGTCGACCACACGCCGCAAGGACCGGGCGATGGCCTCGCGCTCGTCGACCGAAGTCAATCGTGCGGCGTGCACGGCGAGTGCACTGCCTTCGGGAGGATGCACACCCACCGCGAGCATCCGGTCGAACTTGTTGGCCTTCAGCAGGGCGATCATGCGCTTACCGAACGGGGCACGTGGTGTTTCTTCGCGCCGCATCGCGCCCTGGATCTGCGCCGATGAAAGGAAGCCGATCGAGATCCTGTTGCCACTCATGGTGCCTGTCCTCTTTCCATCCAAATCGTATCAAACTTGTGACTATCAAAAACGCTACACCGGTCATGCATGACTAGTCAAATTGATTTACCGGTCATGCAGTTCTACACTGAATCCATGTCGTCGACACATCCGCATTGGCTCGGTGACGTCGAGTCCAAACCAGCGCCTGAACCACTGAGCCGCGTTCAGGCGCTGGTCAACACCATTGAGCTGCCCGACGGCCGTGACCGGCTCGGCCGATCCCGACGAAGCCCGGCCGTGGCTGGTGGCCAGTGGCCTGCTGGGGCCCGACTCGGATCTGCGGCCTGACGACGTCGTCCTCGTCCGCGGTGTTCGCGAGGGTCTGCGCGCGATGCTCGTGCACAACGCCGGCGGGCCGCCGCCGACGCCCGGTGCCTTGGCACCGCTGCGCGACGTCGCCACCGACGCCACAGCGCGCGCCGATTTCGACGAGCGCGGCGAGATCCTGCTGTCGGCGACCGGCGACTCGGTGCCGGCCCGGCTCATCGAACTGCTGCTGATCATCCGCGACGCCCAACGCGACGGCTCGTGGGCACGCCTCAAGGCGTGCGGGAACGACGAGTGTCAGTGGGCGTTCTACGACCGATCCCGCAACCATGGCGGCACCTGGTGCGAGATGTCGTCCTGCGGCAACAAACTCAAGAACCGCGAGTTTCGCGCCCGCAAGCGCAGTGGGCAGTCAGGCTGACAGGTGAAAAACCAGGGCGGCGGCCAGCGCGCCAAGCCCGTTCAGTGACCAGTGCAGCGCGATCGGCGCGATCAGGCTGCCGCTGCGACGGCGTAGCCAGGTGAATACGAAGCCGGCAACCGCGGTCGCCGCCACTGCCAGCACGACGCCGGCGACGGTGCCGAGCAGGCCGCCGCCGAAGATTCGGGTGAATCCGACATTGCTGCTGGTGAGTCCCAGCGAGGTCGCGATGTGCCAGAGGCCGAAGAGCAGCGAGCCTGCCGCCGCGACGCCACGAAATCCCCAGGCCCGGTTCAGCGCGCCGTGCAGCACACCGCGAAACGCCAGCTCCTCGGGAATCACCGTCTGCAGCGGGATGATGATCATCGACGCGATCAAAGCGCCCGACACCGTGGCGTAGTTGTTGTTCATGAACATGGGCCGGGTCCACGGCATGAGCAGCCCGATTGCGATGACCGTCATCACGACGGCCACCGCCGCGAGTGCATAGCCGGCGCCGGCTTTCCAGTGCTCGCGGCTCAGGCCGAGTTCGGACCAGCCAAGGCCGCGTGACCGAACCAGGACCAACAGCCCGACGGCGGCCGCGGGGACGGTGGCGATACTGGCCCACGGCGTCGTGAAGTGGGCGACGAGGTTGGTGATCGCCAGCACCACCACGACCACCGCGATATCGACATACGTACGGAAATGGTGCAACGCGGCCATCTGAAGCACCGACGGGTGTGCTGCAGGTGCGGGCAGTGCCAGCGTGTCAGACATAACCGGCCAAGCTTACCTGCGCAGGCCATTTGCCCACGTCGACGCCTACTCGTTGTCACCACCGGTCGCCGCGGCAGCATCAAAGTTCGCGTCCGCGTTCGCTCCGCGCGCATCCGACCACACCCAGTCACGCACCTCAGGGATGTCGTCACCGTGCTCGCGGGTGTACTGCCGGGCTGCGAGCCGCTTGTCTACCATCTGCTGTCGCAGGGTCGCGCAGGTGGACTGCAATGACGGCACGCGGTCGATCACATCGATGACGAGGTGGTAGCGGTCGAGGTCATTGAGCATCACCATGTCGAACGGTGTGGTGGTGGTGCCCTCCTCCTTGTAGCCACGAACGTGGATTCTGCTGGGATCGGTCCGGCGGTACGTGAGCCGGTGGATCAGCCACGGGTAACCGTGATAGGCGAAGATCACCGGCTTGTCCGACGTGAAGATCATGTCGAATGCGCGGCCGGACAGACCGTGCGGATGCTCGGTCTCGTCCTGAAGGCGCATCAGGTCGACCACGTTGACGAACCGCACCTTCAAGTCCGGCAGGTGCTGGCGCAACAGGTCGATGGCCGCGAGCGCCTCCAGAGTGGGAACATCGCCCGCCGCCGCAACCACCACGTCGGGATCCTCGCCGAGCGTCTCGTTGCCGGCCCACTCCCAGATCCCGAGGCCGCGCGTGCAGTGCGCAATCGCCTCGTCCATGGTGAGAAAGTTCGGGTGAGGCTGCTTACCTGCGACGACGACGTTGACATATTGGCGCGACCGCAGGCAATGGTCGTACGTGGAGAGCAATGTGTTGGCGTCCGGCGGGAGGTAGACGCGCACGACGGCCGCGCTCTTGTTGACCACATGGTCGATGAAGCCGGGATCCTGGTGGCTGAAGCCGTTGTGGTCCTGACGCCAGACATGGCTGGACAATAGGTAGTTCAGACTCGCCAACGGACGCCGCCACGGGATGCCGTTGGTGACCTTGAGCCACTTCGCATGCTGGTTGAACATCGAGTCGATGATGTGGATGAAGGCCTCGTAGCAGTTGAACAGGCCGTGTCTCCCGGTCAGCAGATAGCCCTCCAGCCAGCCCTGGCACTGATGTTCGGAGAGCATCTCCATCACGCGACCCACGCGGGCCAGATGGTCGTCCACTTCTGGGCCGAAGAACTCGGCGTTCCACTGTTTGTCGGTCGCGTCGAACACCGCCTGCAACCGGTTTGACGCGGTCTCATCAGGCCCGAAGATGCGGAAGTTGCCCGGATTGAGCCGAATCACCTCGGTGAGCCACGCTCCCAGCACCCGCGTCGCCTCGGCGGTCGTGGCACCCGGCGCAGGCACGTCAACGCCGAAGTGCCGGAACTCGGGCAGCCGTAGATCTTTGAGCAACAAGCCGCCGTTGGCGTGGGGGTTGTCGCTCATCCGCAGCTGGCCCTGCGGCGCCAGCGCCGCGATCTTCGGGTCGAGTCTGCCGTCTGCGTCGAATAATTCGTCGGCGCGGTAGGACGCCAGCCAGTCGGCGAGCACCTGCATGTGTTCGGAGGTGTCGCGGGCGTTTGCGAGCGGGACCTGGTGGGCGCGCCACGACCCTGTTGTCTTCTTGCCGTCGATGTAGTCCGGGCCGGTCCAACCCTTGGGTGTGCGGAAGACGATCATCGGCCATCGAGGTCGTCGCTCGTCGCCCGCCGCGGCATTGGCTTTTATCTCGGCGATTTCGCCGAGCACCAGTTCGATCAGGGCCGAGAATCGCCGATGCGCACCTGCGGCATCGTCGTGCTCGGCGACTTCGAAGAAATACGGGTTGTGGCCGTAGCCGACCATCAGGCTGCGCAGTTCGTCCTGCGGAATCCGGTCCAGCACAGTGGGGTTGGCGATCTTGTAGCCGTTGAGATGCAGAATCGGGAGCACGACGCCGTCGTTGACGGGATGCGTGAACTTGTTGGAATGCCAACTCGTGGCGAGGGCCCCTGTCTCGGCCTCGCCGTCGCCGACCACGGCGACGACAACGAGTTCCGGATTGTCGAAAGCCGCGCCGTACGCATGCGACAGCGCGTACCCGAGCTCACCGCCTTCGTGGATCGACCCTGGAGTTTCCGGCGCAACGTGCGATGGAATACCGCCGGGGAACGAGAACTGCCGAAAAAGCCTGCGCAGACCTTCGTCATCCCGCGTGATGTCCGGATAGATCTCGCTGTAGGTGCCGTCCAGATAGGCATTCGCGACCAGACCCGGTCCGCCGTGGCCGGGTCCGGTTACATAGATCATCGACGTGCCGCGCTGGTTGATTGCGTGGTTCAGATGCGCGTAGATGAAGTTCAACCCCGGTGTCGTGCCCCAATGCCCAAGCAGCCGCGGTTTGATGTCCTCACGCGCCAGGGGCCTGCGCAACAGCGGATTGTCTAGCAGGTAGATCTGGCCGACCGACAGATAGTTGGCCGCCCGCCACCACGCGTCGATCTGCGAGAGGGCTTCGTCGGAGAGATCTGCCGGGGACGAGGGGGCGTCTGTGCTCATGTACCCATAATTGTCGCCGGAGACGAATAATGGGTGAGGTAGTGGTTCCCGGTGCACACAGGGCCAAGCACTAACCTGACGGGCGTGCTGCTGGCGGAACTGCGCGTGCTGGACCTGTGTGACGGGGATGCCGACGCGGTGACCCGGCTGTTCGCCGACCTCGGCGCCGACGTCCTGAAGGTGGAACCGCCCAGCGGGAACGCGGGCCGCTCGCAGCTGCCCAGCGTGGCCGGCGCCAGCGTTCCGTTCGCGTTGAACAACGCCAACAAGCGCGGCTGCGTGCTCGACCCCGCCGACCCACGCGACCACAACCGGTTCTCCGACCTGGTCGCAGGCGCCGACATCGTGGTGGACAGCGGCAACCCCGGTCGCGCCGCGGAGTTCGGCACCTCGTGTGCGGAGCTGTCCCGCCGCTATCCACATCTGGTCGCGATGTCGGTCACGGACTTCGGCGTCGACGGGCCAAGGGCGTCCTGGTGCGCCACCGATCCGGTGTTCTATGCGCTGTCCACGGCGCTGTCGCGATCGGGGCCGACGACCGGACGTCCGGTGTTGCCGCCCAACGGCCTCGCCTCGGCAACCGCCGCGGTACAGGCGGCATGGGCGGCGTTGGTCGCCTATTTCCACCGGTTGCGTTACGGCACCGGCGATTACATCGACTTTTCCCGCTTCGAGGCGGTCGTGCAGTCACTGGATCCGCCGTTCGGATCCGAGGGGCAGGCGGCCGTCGGGCAGAAGCAGTCCAGTCAGCTGTGGCGCGGCCGACCGCGCAACCAGCACATCTACCCGATATTCGCCTGCCGGGACGGACATGTCAGGATCTGTCTGCTTTCGGCGCGGCAATGGCGGGGCATGCGGTCGTGGTTGGGCGAACCCGAACAGTTCGCCGATCCGAAGTTCGACACGATCGCAGCGCGGTACGGAGCGTCGCGAGAGCTCAACGCGCTGATCGCGGAATTGTTCGCCGCGCAGACGATGGACGAGCTGGTGACGGCCGGCCAGTCTCGTGGCGTGCCGATCGCCGCAGTGCTCAGCCCGGCAGAAACCCTTGGGTCGGAGCACTTTCGGTCGGTCGGCGCGCTGACCACCGCCGCCGTCGCGGAAGCCGTCGATGTGACGGTTCCGGTCGGCCCATTCGTCGTCGACGGGCTGCACAGGGGCTATGCGCGGGCCGCACCCACGGTCGGTGACGACGAAGCCGCCTGGATCACATCGCAATCCGAACGACCGCCGGTCTCAGACTCCTCCAGCGCGAACCGGCCGTTCGACGGCATGCGAATTCTCGACCTCGGTGTGATCGTCGCGGGCGGCGAACTCGGGCGCCTCTTCGCAGACCTCGGGGCCGAGGTCGTCAAGATCGAGAGCGCCAGCTATCCGGACGGGCTGCGGCAAACACCACCGGGGCAGGTGATGAGCCGTTCGTGGGCGTTGACCCACCGCAACGAGTACGGGCTAGGGCTGGACCTGCGCAGCCAGGAAGGCGCCGACATCTTCTCCCGACTCGTCGCAGGCGCTGATGCGGTGTTCGCCAACTTCAAGCCTGGAACACTTGCGGCCCTGGGCTTTTCGTTCGAGAAACTGTGCGAGCTGAATCCTCGGATCGTGCTGGCGGAAAGTAGCGCCTTCGGTGCGTCTGGGCCGTGGAGCGCTCGCATGGGTTACGGCCCCCTTGTCAGGGCCACCACCGGGATCACCAAGCTGTGGACCGCCGACGACGACCCCGGCTTCTATGACGCCACGACGATCTTCCCCGACCACGTCGTCGCGCGTATCACCGCGATCGCCGCGCTGGCGTCATTGATCGGCCGTGACAAGACCGGAACCGGTGCGCACGTTCACATCTCACAAGCCGAGGCCGCCGTCAACCAGCTCGCCGCGAGCTACGCGACCGATGCCGCGAGGACCGCGGAACTTCCGGTCGGCGACGATACCGCCGTGCACGGGGTGTACGCCTGTGCGGGGGAGGACGAGTGGTGTGTGATCTCGCTGCGAACCGCCTCGGATCGCCGGGCGCTGACCGCCGCGATGGGCGCATCGATGCTGCCCAACGACCGTGGTGATCTCGTGGATGCGGTGTCGGCGTGGACGTCGCGCATGGACAAGGACGCCGTCTCAGACATGCTTCAGCGCGCCGGTGTGCCCGCCGCACCGATGAATCGCGCAGTCGACGTGCTGTCCGATCCCGTTCTGGTGCACAGGAGATCGCTGACCGATATGGTCCATCCGCTGTTCGACCATCCGATGCCGACCGAGACGAGTCCGTCGCTGTACACACACATTCCACGTGCTGAATTGCGGCCCGCCCCGATGCCCGGTGAACATACGCGTGAGATCTGCCAGAAACTGCTTTCCCTCGACACCGAGGAGATCGACCGCCTGCTCGCCCAGGGCGTGTTGTTCACCTCCGACGCATCAAGGACCCATTCATGACATCACCCAGGACGCCGGTGCTGGTCGGCTTCGGACAGATCAACCAGCACGACGAGAACCCGAGCGTCGAGCCGATCGACTTGATGGCCGCAGCGGCCAGGTCGGCAGCAGATCCGCGAGTCTTGGAGGCCGTCGACTCGATACGAGTCGTGAACATCCTGTCGTGGCGCTACCGCGACCCCGGTCGGCTGCTCGCGCAGCGCATCGGGGCCGGCGACGCATCCACCCGGTACACCGGCGTCGGCGGCAATGTGCCACAGACGCTTGTCAACCAGGCGTGCCTGGACATCCAGGCCGGACGCGCCGACCTCGTCATGATCGCGGGCGCCGAAACCTTCCGCACCCGAACGCGATTACGCAACCGAGGCGTCAAGCCGGACTGGACGAGCGAAGACGAATCGGTGCCGTTCGCAGACGGCGCCAACGAAGGAGAACCGCTCGTCGGACCGGCGGAGACCCGCATCAAACTCAACCGTGCCCCGTATTTCTATGCCATGTTCGAGCAGGCATTGCGAATCAACGCGGGGGAGCCGTCGGACGCGCACCGCAGGCGCATCGGCGAACTGTGGTCCCAGTTCAGCGCGGTCGCGGCGGACAATCCGTACGCTTGGAGCCGAAAAGCATTGTCGGCCGAGGAGATCTGGCAACCGAGCGCTGACAACCGGATGATCAGCTGGCCCTACACCAAGCTGATGAACTCCAACAACATGGTCGATCAGGGCGCGGCCATCATCCTGGCCTCGGCCGAAAAGGCCACCCAACTGCAGATCCCAACCGAGCGTTGGGTTTTCCCGTACGCGGGAACCGACGCGCACGACACTTATGCGATCGCTGAACGCGATGAACTGCACCGATCGCCGGCAATCAGGATCGCGGGTCGGCGAGTGCTCGAGCTCGCCGATGTCGGCCTCGGCGACATCGACCACGTCGACCTCTATTCCTGCTTCCCGTCGGCGGTCCAGGTGGCCGCCACCGAACTTGGCCTGACGGGCGATCCCCGACCGCTTACGGTGACCGGTGGCCTCACCTTCGCGGGGGGTCCGTGGAACAACTACGTCACGCATTCGATCGCCACGATGGCCGAACGGCTGGTCGCCAACCCCGGTGAGCGTGGGCTGATCTCCGCCAATGGCGGCTGGCTCACCAAGCACAGCTTCGGCGTTTACGGGACGACTCCGCCGGAGCACGAGTTCCGTTGGGAAGACGTCCAGTCCGCCGTCGATGCCGAGCCGACGAGAACCTCCGAAGTGGAGTGGACCGGAGTCGGCACGGTTGAAACCTGGACGACGCCTTTCGATCGCAACGGCTCCGCGGAGAAAGCCTATGTGGCGGTGCGCACTCCGGAAGACTCACGAACGCTTGCGGTGATCACCGACGCCGCGGAAGCGGATGCGACCGTACGCGAGGACATCGCGGGGGCAAAGGTGCAGGTCCACGCCGACGGCACCGCCAACCTCAAGTAAGCGATCCCAACGCCTGCTGCGGGTCGGCGAGCCTGTCCGGGTCGACCGGCGACTGCGACCGAATCAGCGTTTTGACATCGTCGAGTACGTCCCAGACGTTGGCGTTCATGCCGGCCAACACCCGGTTGTTTCCGTCGAGCCAGAACGCGACGAACTCGCGGCCGTCCACGTCGCCGCGGAACACCACTCGCGCGTACTCGGGTGCGTAGCCGACGTACTCCATGCCGAGGTCGTACTGGTCGGTGAAGAAGTAGGGCAGCTCGGCGTATTCGGTCGGCTTGCCGAGCATGCCTGCGGCCGCTGCAGCGGGCTGCTTGAGCGCATTGGCCCAGTGTTCGGTACGGATGCGCGTCGCGAAGAGCGGATGCTGAGCCGACGCGATATCGCCAACCGCGAAGATGTCGGGGTCGCTGGTGCGCAACGTCGAGTCGACGAGCACGCCCCCGTCGGGCCCCACGGACAGGCCTGCCGTCCTGGCGAGGTCGGTGTTCGGCGCGGCACCGACGGCGACCAGAACGGCGTCCGCGTCGACGGTGGACCCGTCACCGAGGCGTAGGCCCGTCGCCGCGTCGCCCGCGGTGGTGATCTCCTCGACAGTTGACCCGAGTCGCAGGTCGACGCCGTGGTCACGGTGCAGCTTGGCGAACACCTCGGCGACCTCGCGACCGAGCGCGCCGAGCAGGGGCAGCTCGGCGGCCTCGACGACGGTCACGTTTGCTCCGCGCCTGCGGGCATCAGCGGCCACCTCGAGACCGATCCAGCCGCCGCCGACGATCGCCAGCGAGGCGCCGCTGTCACCGCGGCGCTGAGTGCGTCGGAGTCGTCGAGGGTGCGCAGGTAGTAGACGCCGTCGGCGTCGGCGCCGGGGATCGGGGGCCTTCGTGACGCAGATCCGGTGGCCAGCAGCAGTTTGTCGTAGTGCAGCGTGCTCCCGTCAGGAAGGCCGACGAGGTGTGCCCGTACGTCGAGCGACGACACGGTTGTGCCGAGTCGCAGGTCGACGTGGTGGTCGCGGTACCAGGCAGATGACTGGGCGGTGAACTCCTCGAGTTTCTTCTTCCCGGCCAGGTATTCCTTCGACAGTGGAGGACGCTCGTAGGGTAGGTGTTCCTCAGCGGCGAACAACACGACTTCACCGGTGAAGTCATTGTCGCGCAACGCTTCAGCCGCCTTCGCCCCGGCGAGCCCACCGCCGACGATCACGAAGGTTTCAGTTTTGGACGACATGACTCGACGCTACGCCGCTAGCGTGCGTCGAGCGGTACTTCGGTGTACTGCGGCACGTATCCGTCCGCGCTGAACGTGAAGCCCGCGCCGCTTTGCTCGCTGAGGCAGGACACCCCGCTTGCTTCCTGGATGTTGCATCGAAACCTGGCGACGACGAGTGTTCTGTTGAACGGCAGGACGTTGGCGGGTTCGGGCGGCGTGAATTCTGGTGCGTCCACGGCGGCGAAGTGCGCGTCGCCCTCTGGCTCGATGATGATCGCGTCCGGCGGCGTTTCCTCTCCACCGGCGTTGGGCACCGTGTCGGGAGCGCCGGCAATGCTCAGCGCGCCACGCGTGGCCTGGCAGCCCGCTTTGTCGCGGGGCAGTATCGCGCACTGCCAGCGGCCGCTTGGCGTCGAGAAGTAGTAGGCCGCCTGTCCATTCGGATGCTCGACGAAGTCGAAGGCGTTGGCCAGCA
Source organism: uncultured Actinomycetota bacterium (assembly GCA_963822305.1). Taxonomy (GTDB): domain Bacteria; phylum Actinomycetota; class Actinomycetes; order Mycobacteriales; family Mycobacteriaceae; genus Mycobacterium. The sequence goes on from CAWGHF010000021.1 coordinate 126,833, forward strand.
GCGCGGGGTTGGTGGGGGGCAGCGACGGCGCGGTCGAGGTTTCCGTCGGTGTGGTCTCCCACTGGCCGGTGTTGACCACAGTCTCGGTAGTACAACCGGCAACGGTCAACGCCACTGCCGCAGCGATCACGGTTACGGTACGCATCGGGTCTGAAGTTTGCCGGAGCCAGATTTCGGCCCGTCAACCGGGGGTCACTAACTCCGTTAGCCTTTTTGCGTTGCGCACAGCGTGACCGCCGAGATCGTTGTTGAAGTACACGTCGACCCGCCTGCCCTCGTTCTGCCACGTCGCGATTCGATCGGCCCACTCCCGCAAGTCCTTGTCGGAGTACGAGCCGGTGTACAGCGACGCCGGCTCGGGACCGTGCATTCGGATATAGACCAGATCGCTTGTGGCGCGCGGTATGCAGGCCAAGCCGGCACCGCTCATCACGACGTATGCCGCCGCACGCCTTTCCAGCATCGAGAACACCGCCGGGGCGTTCCACGAGGGATGCCTCAGCTCCATCGCTACCGGAATCGTCTGCGGCATGAGGCGCAGGAAGTGATCGAGGCGGGCGTCGTCGCGTTCCATGGCGGGGTGCAGTTGGACGAGCAGCGCCTCCGCCCGGTCGCCGAGCGCCTTCCAGCAGCGCTCGAATCGCTCCACCCACGGCTCGGGCGACTTCAGCCGGCGGAAGTGCGTCAGACCGCGATGTGCTTTCACAGCCATCGTGAAGCCGTCCGGCAGCCTTTGCCGCCAGCCGGTGAAGGTGGCATCACGCGGCCAACGGTAGAAGCTTGCGTTCAGTTCGACAGTGTCGAACTGGCCGACGTAGTGGGCAAGCCGTTTCGACACCGGCAAGCCGGCGGGGTACAGCACGTCGGTCCAGTGGTCGTAGGACCACCCGGATGTCCCGATCCGGATCATCGGTGATGGCTTACCCGACGGACGGCGGCGGAAACGTCATTTCGGCGGTAGGGATCTGGCGTAGTCGATGCCACGGGTGACCCAGGACTGCAGTTGGCGTTTGGTTTTGACGCCGTCGACGGACACCCGCAGCCAGCCGCGAGTCTCGCGACCGGCCATCACCATCGGTTCGACGTGTTCGCGCGCGAGCAGTTTGTCTGTCTCGTCGGGCGGCACACGGACCATCAGCCCGCCGCGGCCGCTGGCCGCCACTGACATGTTGCCGTTGATCAGGAACGCCAGCCCGCCGAACATGCGCTTCTCCTCGACGCCCTTCTGTGGGCCGAGGAGTTCGCGGATGCGGTTGGCCAGCTCTTCGTCATACGCCATCTGTCGACGGTAGCGCCGGCCACCGACCACGGCTCGGTGCCGAATTGTGCATTCAGGGTCGTGACCGGTGTGCGACCACGACCCTGAATGCAATCTTCCCGGTCAGGCGGCGACGGTGGCTTCCGCCTCGACCGGTTCCAGGGCCTGAGCGACGATGTCGGCGACATCGGTCATCGGCCGCACGTCGAGCGCCTCGAGCACCTCGGCCGGGACGTCGTCCAGGTCGGGCTCGTTGCGCTGCGGGATGAAAACCGTTGACAGCCCCGCGCGTTGAGCGGCCAGCAGCTTCTGCTTGACCCCGCCGATGGGCAGCACCCGACCGTTCAGCGTCACCTCACCGGTCATGCCGACGTCCCCGCGAACCTGTCGTCCGGTGGCCATCGACACCAACGCCGTGACCATCGTGACACCGGCCGAGGGACCGTCCTTGGGCACCGCACCCGCAGGCACGTGCACGTGAATCTCGCGGTCCAGCGACTTGGGGTCGACGCCCAACTGCTCGGCGTGGGCCCGGACGTAGGAGAGCGCGATCTGCGCGGACTCCTTCATCACGTCGCCGAGCTGGCCGGTCAGCTTCAGACCCGGCTCTCCGACGTTGCCGTTGGCCTCGATGTAGAGCACGTCGCCGCCCAACCCTGTGACGGCCAGCCCGGTCGCCACACCAGGCACCGCGGTGCGCTCGTTCGACTCCGGCGTGAACCGCGGACGGCCAAGGTAGGAAACGAGATCCGGCTCGTCGATCATCAGCGGCTCATCGGACTCCGCCAGCTTGGTGGTGGCCTTGCGCAATGCCTTCGCCAGCAGCCGTTCGAACTGCCGGACGCCCGGTTCGCGTGTGTAGTCCGCGGCGACCTTGCGCAGCGCGTCGTCGGTGACCGTGACTTCGTCGGCCGTCAGCGCCGCGCGCTCACGCTGCCGGGGCAGCAGGAAGTCGCGGGCGATGGCGACCTTGTCGTCCTCGGTGTAGCCGTCGATCTGTACCAGCTCCATCCGGTCCAGCAGTGCCGACGGGATGTTCTCGATGACGTTCGCCGTCGCCAGGAACACCACATCGGACAGGTCCAGATCCAGGTCGAGGTAGTGGTCGCGGAACGTGTGGTTCTGCGCCGGGTCGAGCACCTCGAGCAGCGCGGCGCTCGGGTCGCCGCGGTAGTCCGAGCCGACCTTGTCGATCTCGTCGAGCAGCACGACGGGGTTCATCGACCCCGCTTCGCCGATCGCGCGGACGATGCGGCCCGGCAGCGCGCCGACATAGGTGCGCCGGTGTCCGCGGATCTCGGCCTCGTCGCGCACGCCGCCCAGGGCGACGCGGACGAACTTGCGGCCCAACGCACGTGCCACGCTCTCACCGAGCGACGTTTTGCCGACGCCGGGAGGACCGGCCAGCACCATCACGGCACCGGAACCGCGACCGCCCACGACAGCCATGCCACGCTGGGTCCGACGGGCACGCACCGCCAGGTATTCGACGATGCGGTCCTTGACGTCCTCCAGCCCGTGGTGGTCGGCGTCGAGGATCTCGCGGGCCGCCTTCAGGTCCGTCGAATCCTCGGTCGTGACGTGCCACGGCAGGTCGAGCACGGTGTCCAGCCAGGTGCGGATCCACCCACCCTCGGGGCTCTGCTCGCTCGAGCGTTCCAGCTTGCCGACCTCGCGAAGCGCCGCCTCGCGGACCTTGTCAGGCAGTTCGGCGGCCTCTATGCGCGCGCGGTAGTCGTCGGAACCGTCGGGCTCGCCCTCGCCGAGCTCCTTGCGGATCGCGGCGAGCTGCTGACGCAGCAGGAACTCCTTCTGCGTCTTCTCCATGCCGTCGCGGACGTCCTCGGCGATCTTGTCGTTGACCTCCACCTCGGCGAGGTGGTCGCTGGTCCAGTCGATCAGCCCGCGCAGCCGCTCGGCGACGTCCGGCGTCTCCAGCAGCTGGCGCTTCTGCACGTCGGTCAGATACGACGCGTAGCCGGCCGTGTCCGCCAGTTGCGACGGATCGGTCAGCTTGTTGACGAAGTCGATGATCTGCCACGCCTCGCGCCGCTGCAGCATCGCCAGCAGCAGCTTCTTGTACTCGGCGGCCAGCGCGCGGGTTTCGTCCGTCGGCTGCGGGTCTTCGACCTCGGTCACCTCGACCCACAGCGCCGCACCCGGACCGGTCGTGCCGGTGCCGATGTGGGCACGACGCTCGCCACGGATCACCGCGGCCGAGCCGCCGCTGCCTGGGACCCGTCCGACCTGGACGATCGATGCGAGGACACCGTAGGTGGGGTAGCGGTCGTCGAGCCGCGGGGCGATCAGCAGTTTCCCGCTTTCACTGGCCTGCGCGGCGTCTACTGCAGTGCGGGCGGCGTCATCGAGCTCGATGGGCACCACCATGGTCGGCAGCACGATCGGCTCGCTGACAAACAACACCGGCACTGAGATTGCTTCAGCCATTCAGTCCTCCAAAGTTCAGCCTGATGCGCTCAACCTTGAGAGGCTCTCCTTTGTTCCCAGCGCGCCCCGAATCTCCGCCCGACCAGGATTGTCGCGGCGCTGAGCAGGCCGACCGTCCCCCATGAGATGGCGGACAACAAACCGTTCGCGACGTCGACCGATACCCGCGAGATGACCGCCAGTCGAACGGCGACCTCGATGAGCAGGCCCCCACCCCACATCGCCGAGAGCAGAACGTGGGCCTTTCGCCTGAACTCATCGGCGCCGGGCTCCGGCTCGTCGTCGGTGGGTTTGACCCGTTCGGCGACCACCTGGGTCAGCGGGGTCCCGATGATGCAGTGCCGGCGCGCAGCCCGTAGTAGCCGACGAGTGGAGGAGCGACGTCCAGAAGGACGGTGCGCAGAACCGCGCTTCGAGATCGTGTAGGTGCGGTCACTGCGACGACCCTAGGTAGCGTTCCCTGGCAGCGTTGGCGTCATGACTGATATCGATACGCCGACCGTCGTCGCGATCACCGGGGCGAGCAGCGGCATCGGGGAGGCGACCGCACGCCACCTCGCCGCACGAGGAGCCGGCGTGGTCCTAGGCGCCCGTCGGACGGACCGACTGGAGACGATCGCGGACGAATTGCGCAGCGACGGTGCCGAAGTGGTGACGGCCGGGGTCGACGTGACCCGCCGAGCGGACCTGGATCAGCTGGTGCAGAAGGCGATCGACCGGTTCGGGCGGCTCGACGTGCTGGTGAGCAATGCCGGCATCAGCACGCTCGGTCCGCTGGCCGACGGTGACGTCGACGGCTGGTCGGCGATGATCGACGTCAACCTGCGCGGCGTGTTGAACGGCATTGCCGCCGCCATGCCGGTGTTCCGGCGCCAGGGGAAAGGTCATTTCGTGACGACCGTGTCGACGGCCGGCCTGAAGATCGTTCCGGATATGGCCGTCTACGCGGCCACCAAGAACGCCGTCCGGACAGTGATGGAGTCGCTGCGCCAAGAGTCCACCGACGGCGTCATCCGGACCACCTCTGTCTCGCCGGGATTCGTCCGCACCGAGCTCGGCGATTCGATCGACGACCCGGATGCGCGCGCCTGGGTGCGTTCCAACATGAACGCCTTCGGCCTCGATCCCGACGCCGTCGCGCGGGCGATCGCGTTCGCGATCGAACAGCCGCACGACGTCGAGATCGGCGAAATCGTCATCCGCCCAACCGTTCAGGATTAGCCGCACAGCAGTGAGCCTGCCGCTGGGGTAGCGACAGGCTCACTGGAGAGAGGTGCTGTTACGCGGAGGTGGGGGACGCGCCCAGCACCCGTTGGAGGTCGGGCTTCATCTGCTCGAGCTGCTGTCCCCAGTAGCCCCAGCTGTGCGTCCCGCTCGGTGGGAAGTTGAAGACCCCGTTCTGCCCACCTGCGGCGACGTAGTTGTCCCGGAAGGTGGTGTTGGTCCGCAACGTGAAGCCCTCGAGGAACTGCGCCGCCATCAGGTTGCCGCCCGAGTCGCCCGTGTCGAGATCCGCCGGCGTTCCATTGCCGCAATAGATCCAGATCCGGGTGTTGTTGGCGACCAGCTGGTTGATGTTGACCATCGGGTCATTGCGCTTCCAGGCCGGATCGGACGACGGGCCCCACATGCTTTCCGCGTTGTAGCCGCCGGCGTCGTTCATCGCCAGACCGATCAGCATCGGCCACCAACCCTCGGACGGATTGAGGAAGCCGGACAGCGACGCCGCGTAGATGAACTTCTGCGGGTAGTAGATCGAGTAGGTCAGCGCCGTGCTGCCGCCCATCGAGATTCCGACCACGGCGTTGCCGTTTGGCGACACGCCCTGGTTGGCCTCCAGATACGCAGGAAGCTCCTGCGTCAGGAAGGTCTCCCACTTGTAGGTGTAGTCCTGACCGTTGCCCTGAGACGGTTGGTACCAGTCGGCGTAGAAGCTCGACTGCCCGCCGACCGGCATGACGACCGACAGCCCGGAGCCGTAGTACCACTCGAACGCCGGGGTTTCGATGTCCCACCCGTTGAAGTCGTCCTGCGCACGCAGGCCGTCGAGCAGATACACCGCGTGCGGTCCGCCGCCCTGGAACTGGATCTTGATATCTCGGTTCATCGACGCTGACGGAACCATCAGGTATTCAACGGGCAGGCCCGGGCGCGAGAATGCACCCGCGGTCGCCGACCCCCCGGCGAATCCGATCAGTGCCGGCAACGCCGCCGCCACAAGGGCGCTCGCCGCCAGTCGGCGCACCCACTTGCCTCGAAACTTCTCAATCCTCTTCATAACGGCAACAAACCCACCTTTCCAATTACTTGCCACCAAGCAATTGCCATTCGCTTTGCCTGCGCCAGTGAATCACCCGCCTCATACGCCACACGCGTACCAACACGGCGTTCGGATATCGCGAATGGCTAACGATTGCGACTCGGCGCGGACTCGGCGGTCCTGAGCTGCGAAAACGACGCCCTGCGGCGGCGCAGTACGCGCTTGTGGCTAGCCGCTGAGCCCGGACAGCTGCGTGACGTGGCGCGGCGCAAGCTCCGCCAGGCTGGTCACTCCCAGCAGCCGCATTGTGCGAGCGACCTGCTCGGACAGGATCGTCGATGGCGCGGTCGACACCGGCCTCGCCGCCGGCCATCAGGCCGTAGAGATAGGCACGCCCGACGAGGGTGAACCTCGCGCCAAGGGCGATGGCGGCGACGATGTCGGCGCCGGACATGATTCCGGTGTCCAGCACGATCTCGGTGTCGCCGCCGACTTCACGTGCGACGGTCGGCAGCAGATGGAACGGCACCGGTGCCCGATCGAGTTGACGGCCGCCGTGGTTGGACAGCACGATGCCGTCGACACCGAGATCGACCACCGACTTCGCGTCCTCCAGGGTCTGGATTCCCTTGACCACCAACTTATTCGGCCACTGCGACTTGATCCAGGCCAGGTCCTCGAATGTCACGGTGGGGTCGAACATCGAGTCCAGGTATTCGGCGACCGTCCCCGGCCAGCGATCCAACGATGCGAACGACAGCGGCTCGGTCGACAGCAGGTCGAACCACCAGCGCGGGTGGGGCACCGCATCGAGCACGGTGCGCAAGGTCAGGGCCGGCGGTATGGACATCCCGTTGCGCGTATCGCGAAGCCGCGCACCCGCGACCGGGACATCGACCGTCACGAGCAGGGTGTCGAACCCGGCGGCCGCGGCGCGCTCGACCAACGCCATCGACCGGTCCCGGTCCTTCCACATGTACAACTGAAACCAATTGCGGCCGTTCGGGTTCGCGGCCTTGACCTCTTCGATCGACCTGGTGCCCAGCGTGGACAGCGAGAACGGAATGCCCGCCCTGGCCGCCGCATGCGCACCCGCGATCTCACCTTCGGTCTGCATCAGGCGGGTGAACCCCGTCGGCGCGATGCCGAACGGCTGCGCGACTCGGGCGCCGAGGACATCCCAACCGGTATCGATCTCGGCGACGTCGCGCAGGATCGTCGGGTGAAACTGGATGTCGCGGAAGGCCTGCCGCGCCCTGGCCAGTGACAGTTCTTCCTCCGCGGCACCGTCGGTGTAGTCGAACGCCGCTTTCGGGGTGCGCCTCTTGGCGATTCGGCGCAGGTCGTCGATCGTCAGTGCGGCCGCGAGTCGCCGCTTGGTTCCGTTCAGCTCCGGCTTTTTGAACTGGATCAGCGGAGCAAGGTCGCGGGCCCTCGGCAGTCGACGCTTCATGGCAACAGCTACTCGGCCGCCGCGGCCAGCTTCCGCCGCAGGCTGGCGCGCCGCTCCTCAATAGAGCGACCAATATCCTGCAGCAGCAACGGCTTTCGCGCCACGAGTTCTTCGATGTAGTCTCTCTCCACCCGCACGACGGTCACCTCTTCGAGCGCATAGGCCCGCGCCGCGACGGGCTCCCGGGTAAGGGCGGTCTGACCCAGAAAGTCGCCCCGCTCTAGGGTACGCAGCGGGATGATCACGCCGTCGTCGCCGCTGACGACCAGCCGAACTCGGCCGTCTACGATGAAGGTCATCCGTTTGGGGACCTCACCGGATAACTGGATATTCTCGTCGGCGCCATATCGGGTGAGACGGGCGTGGTCGAGCATCTCCTGCTGTTCCGCCTGGTTCAACCGCAGAGTGGGGGCGATGACTCGAATGGATCGTTCGCGCCGCTCTGGCGTCTCGAATTCGTCTTCGGCCTCGTCGAGATGGAGTCCGTACCGCCGCGATGCATACCAGACCCAGCGCAGGAACATCGATTGGGCCGCGAAATCGTCGGCTGGAGTGCGCATCGGTATCAGTGTCTTGTACTGGAGCCCGCCCACCGGCGCGGTCGACGGCGCCGCGTCGGGCCGCAATTGTGGCAGCGCGGCCGCGACCCGGTTCAACATCTCGCGGACGTCGTCGGGCGGGTCGTCGACCGCGAACACCGTGGTCACACTGAGGGAGTGAGCGCCGGGCGGCCGGGAGAAGTTCGTGAAGGATGCGGCAGCCAGTACCGAGTTGGGCATGACAAGCAGCCCGTTGCCGGTGTCGATATGTGTGGCGCGCCAGTTGACTTCGACCACGCGGCCTTTTGCCGTCGGCGTTTCTATCCAGTCGCCGAGCTGAAACGGCTGCTCGAAGAGGACGAGCAGGCCCGAGATGATTTGCCCGACGGAGTTCTGCAGGGTCAGCCCGAGCACGATCGACGACACGCCTAGCGCGGTGAACAGCCCGCCGATATGTGCGCCCCAGATATAGGCGAGGATCAGGCCAACGCCCACCGCAATCAACGCGAACCGCGCCACCTCGAGAAAGATCGACGGAATCCGATGGCGCCAGCTTTCTGCCGGGGCCCCCTCGAACAAGGTGGCGTTGGTGCCCGAGAGCAGCAGCACCAGCACGACGAAACCGAACGCCGTCGCAACCATGCGCACCGGGGTCGTCTCGCCTGAAATTTGCATAGCTCCGACGAGGAGAATCAACAGCGCACCGAGAGGCAGGATGTAGTTGCGCACCAGGTGGACCGGCCGAGCGAGGATGCTGCCACGGCGGCGCAGGGCGCTGTGCAGCTCGGTGAGCAGGATCAGGCAGATCGGAAAGCCGATCGCCACGCCGACTGCCCAGTAGAACCAGGGCGCATCGAGCGCGCTGGTCATGATTGCCGCTCCGTCAGCCGCCAGATCGGTTGTGCTTCCCCGTCGACGGTGATCGTCCCGGCAGACTCGAAGTTGCGGCTTTCGCGCATCACTTCGTACACCGCCGAGCTGACGTAAACGCCGGGTTGCGGCGAGCCGCTCTGCACCTGATACGCGAGGTTCACCGCCGATCCCCACATGTCATAGGCCAGGGTCGAGCGGCCGACCAGCCCGCTGGTCACTGAGCCGGTGTCGACGCCGGCCCGCAGTTTGAGGTTGTGACCGGTCTCTACGTTGAATCGGTCGACCGTGCGCTGCATTTCGACCGCGAAGTCAACGGTGCGCCGCACATTGTCCAATCGCGGCACTGATAATCCACAGCCGGCCAGATAGCCGTTGTGCAGGGTGCGGACTTGCTCGACACCGAGATTCTCTGCGGCCGCGTCGAACTGCCGCGTCAACTTGTTCACGATGACCAGCAGCTCATCCGAGGTGATCTCCTCTGTCAGCTTGTCCAGGCCCACGACGTCGGCAAAGATCACGGTGACGTTCTGGTGATCCTGCGCGATCGTCTCCTCACCCTCCCGATAGCGCTGCCCCACAGGCTCGGGCATCAGCGAAAGCAGCAGTCGGTCGTTCTCGCGACGTTGCTCGGCGAGCAACTCCTCTTTGATCGTGAGGTTGCGGCTCATGTCGTTGAACGCCACGGTGAGATCGCCGAACTCGTCGCGCGACTCCACCGGCACCTTCACGTTGTAGTCGCCGGAACTGACCCGTTGGGCGCCAGCCTCGAGCCGACGGATCGGCCGCACGAACAGTCGCGCCAACAGCATGGCCGCGAGAGAGACGACAAAAATGATCAAAGCCGTCGACACCACAAGTGTGCGGGTGAATGTCGCCACCGGCGTGAATGCCTCTTCGGTGTCGATTTTTGCGACGATCGACCAGTTCAGGCCATCCAGGTTTACCGGTGCGTAGGCCTGTAACGTCCTGTGCCCGAGGTAGTCGTCCTCGATGATCGTGCCGGTCTGGCCACGCTGGGCCCGGCGGGTGGCCTCGGTCTCGACTGGCTGTACCAGCGTGGTGCCATTTTGGCGGATCGAGTCCTCGGCGACGTCGGGCGGTGTTCCGGCTTCGATGACGTCGCCCTTGAACTGCTCGGGGTTCTCCAGGAACAGCCGCGAGTCCGAGCGCATCAGCCCGTCCGGACCCACCAGGAACGTCTCGCCGGTCTTGCCCATCCCGGCTGCTTCCCACTTTTGGTCCGCGGTCATCAACCGGTTGATCGAGGAGATCGGGAACTGCAGCGCGAGAACACCTTCGGCCTTTCCTGGAGGTCCCACCGGCGCGACCATCCAGGCGGTCGGTTCGTCGGCTGGCTGGTAATCGCTGAAGTCGGTGACGCCCACATAGTCCACGGTGTTGGATGCCAGGGCCTTTTCGTAAGCGTCAGGCAGTGAACTCTCGCGAAACGGGCCGGTGAGGACGTTGGTCCCGAGATCGACACCCTTGTAGGCCGTGTAGACCACATTGCCCGCCGTATCGAGCAGCAACACGTCCTCGAAGTTGAAGCGAAGCACCATCGTGCGGAAGAAGTCGTTGAACCGAGCGTCGGCCGCCGACCATGCGCTGCCGTCGCGAGCGTCGTCGAACCGGATGGCCTTGTCCCAGTCATTGAAGGGAGCGGTGTAGTAGGCCTGGAGATACCGCTGTGCGTTCGAAGCGGGCAGCAGCGCGTCGACGTCGATGGCGTCCCCGGTCTGCGCCTGTTCGGTCTTCAGGAACTGGTTGTTGTAATAATCGACGACCGATTGCCATTGGGCAGGGTTGATCGTTGAAGTGTTGAGTTGGTTGAACGCGGCGGTGTAAGCCTCGATGGCCTCGGTGGTTGTCGTCCCGCGGGTGAGGGTGATAAGGACATCCTCGAGGTCGGTGAACTTGGCCTGGAGTTGGCGCGACTGTGATCCTCGGATCTCCGTCAGCCGCTCGAACGCCGATGCCCGCAGGGACGTACGACCCGAGTGGAAGCCGATGGCACCCACCACCGCCGCCGACAGAATGCTGGTCATCAGCAGCATGACCAGCAGCTTGGACTGGATGCTGACCCGCGACAGCAGACGCCGCCCGGAAAATCGGCCGATCCTGGGGGTCGGTTCGACGTCGGTCTGCTCGTCGGTCGTCGTCGACGCACCGTTGCGGCCCGTGGACCAAGGCGGCATGGGCGTCCTTTCGCAGGAAATCGGCTCCCAGGCGAAGACTATCTGGTGAAACTTGGAGCCTTCATCACAGGGAGGAAATCACGACATGGCGGCGACCAACGATCCATTTGACCTGCAGCGGTTCGTCGACGCGCAAGATCGCATTTACGACACCGTCGTCGACGAACTGACTGCCGCCCGGAAGCGAAGCCACTGGATGTGGTTCATATTCCCGCAACTGCGCGGGCTGGGCAGCAGCCCGACTGCGGTCCGATTCGCGATCTCGTCGGCCGACGAGGCCCGCGCCTACCTCGCCCACGAACTGCTCGGCCCGCGGCTGCGGGAGTGCGCGAGGCTGGTCGCCCGGATCGACGGCCGCATCGGCCGAGGAGATCTTCGGCTGGCCCGACGACATGAAGCTGCGGTCGTCGATGACGTTGTTCGCCCACGCCGCCGACGACAACGCCGACTTCATCGCTGTGCTGGAGAAGTTCTACGGTGGCGAGGAGGATCCGGCGACGCTGGCGCGGCTGGCCTGAGATCAGGTCGGTGCGATGATCAGCCAGCCGTGCGGCTCGATCTCGGCGCTGGAGACGGTGTCTTCTGGCGGCGCACCCGAGCCGGCGACGATTCGTCCCGTCGCCGTGCCCGAACTCACTCAGCGACAACGTCATCGGAGCATCGTCGATGTTGAGGGCAACCAACAGGGTGTCCGAATCGCACCGCGTCTGGTAGACGTACTGCGTGTTGGTCAGCTTGACCGCCGATGTTCTGGCGGTGTGCAGCCACGGATGCCGTCGGCGCAACCCGATCAGATACTGATGCAGCCGGTAGATGTCGTGGCCGTGTTCGTCGACACCCATCAGGGGAGTGGTGAATTCGGGCCGTACGGCGTCGTCGCCACCGACGCGTTCCTCTTTGACTCCGCGATAGGCGGACTCGTCGCCCGCGTACACGCTCGGGGTGCCGCCCAACGGTGAGGAGGATGACCAGCGCGTGCTCGAGATGGCGGGTGTTCTCCAGCTTGCTGGCGATCCTCGTCACGTCATGGTTGCCGATGAAGGTCATCGGGACGAAGACGTCGAGAAAGTCGTTGTGCCGCTGCAGCGCCTGGTCGAGTTCGTGGAAGTTGCCGTCGTTGAGGCTGCTCCAGATCGCCTTCCACAGTTCGTACTGGGTGACCGAGTCGAAGCCGGCATCGCGGACGTGCGCCGAGTAGTCCCCGTGGATGACTTCGCCGACGAACCAGGCGTCACCGAACTCTTGCTTCGACCCGCGGCAGCACCTGCGCCCAGAACCGGTCGGGAACGGCATAGGCGGCGTCGAGGCGCCAGCCGTCGGCGCCACGGCGCAGCCAATGCGTCATCACATCGACGGTGTAGTCGACGACGTCGGGGCTGTCATGGTTCAGCGCGACGAGTTCGCCGTGCCCCTCGAACGTTGCGAAGTCACTGCCGGTGAGGCGGAACCACGAGGTGTCGTGCCCGGCGAGCGCGTCTCGGTAGCGGGGGAAGTCGGTCCCGACATGGTTGAAGACGCCGTCGAGCAGGACCCGCAGACCCCGCCGGTGCGCTTCGGCGACCAGTTCGTCGAAATCCCCGTCGTCACCCAGCCTTGGGTCGATCAGGTGGTGGTCGGTGGTGTCGTAGCCATGCGTTCTCGAGGCGAATATCGGGCCGAGCGCGATACCCGACGCGCCGAGTTCGACGGCGTAGTCGAGCCATTCGATGATTCGGCGCAGCCGGTGCTCGTCGGCGCTCGGCGGCGGATCGGACGGGAACGCGCCGACGAAGCCGAGCGGATAGACCTGCCACCAGATCGCGTGCTGGACCCATCCCGGATCTGTCGCGGATGAGCGCTCGCGCGAAGACCCTGTCATGGCCGGAACTTCGCCTCGTAGAGCGACTTCATGGTGTCGGCGTACGCGGGGGCGGGCCCGTCGACGACAACTCCTGGCGCGACAGCGCTGATCGGGAGCGTTGCCACCGGCGGCGGCGTCGCTCCCCATTCGGCGAGCCACTGGGTCAGCTGAGCACTCGAGGTGGCGTACGCGATGCGGCCGAGTCCGACCCAGGCGTGCGCGGCGGCGCACATCGCGCAGTGCTCGCCGGAGGTGTAGACAGTGGCGTCCGTACGCTCGGTGGGCGTCAGGTTGGCCGCCGCCCACCGCGCGATGGCGAACTCGGGATGGCGGGTGGCGTCGCCGTCGGAGACCCGGTTGCGGTCTTCGAACAGTGTCCGGCCGTCCGCGTCGACAAGGATCGAGCCGAACGGCTCGTCACCGTCGTCGAGTGCCGTCCGCGCGAGTTCGACGCAGCGGCCGAGACGGTCGAGGTCGTCGTCGCTGATGGCCACAGGCGGGAGTTTACGCAGCGCGCTCGCGATGAGTCCGTGACACCGTGTTGGTCCAACCACCGGAGGTGATGAGATGACCGAACAGAAGGCCGTCGTCGAGACGTACACCGAGGGATTCCGCACCGGCGACCTGGCGAAGATCGTTTCGTGCCTGACCGATGACGTGGTCTGGGAGCTGCACGGCGACAAGACACTGGTGGGCAGGGATGCGTTCGCCGCGGAAGCCGACAGCGGCGACGGGCCCAATCCGCGGTTGACGCTGGACCGGCTCGTCGAGGAGGGCGACACCGTTGCGGTCGTCGGGCACGGCAGCGTCGTGCTCGGCGAAGGTGACCCGGTCGAGTTCGTCTACTCCGAGGTGTTCACGTTCGCAGACGGTCTGATCCGCAGGCTCGACACGTTCCACATCTGGCTCGGCGAGGTGCCCGCGGCGTGATCGACTTCGAGCGGCATTGCGCCGAGATCGTCGCGCAGACGGCGCAGTTGACAGCGTATCTCGACGACGCGGACCTCGACCTGCCTGCGCCGACGTGTCCCGGTTGGAACGTGTCGCAGCTGTTCCGCCATGTCGACGGCGGACTGCGGTGGGCGACCGAGATCGTCGCGAGTCGCGCGACCGCGCCGCCGCCGGATGTCGCGCTGCGCGACCTGTCCGGTTTCACCGACGAGGATCCGTCGCGGCTCCACAAATCGCTGACCGAGGCCGCCGCACAGTTGCACCGCACCTTGACCGAAGCCGGACCGGACGCTCAGATGTGGTGCCCGGTCGACGGTGGCGGTTCGGCGTTCTACGCGCGGCGGTTCGCTCACGAGACCGCGATTCACCGGGCCGACGCCGCCATCGCGCTCGGCGTCGAGTACCTGCTGGACACCGATGTGGCGATTGACGGCGTCGACGAGTGGCTCGAGCTCGGCTGCCTGCCATTCCACTTCGATGTTCATCCGTGGATGCGCGAGCTGCTTGGCCCCGATCGGACGATCGGGCTGCACGCGACCGACACCGATGCCGGCTGGCTGCTGGATTTCACCGGCGATGTGATCGCGTGGCGCCGATCCGGCGATGCGACATCCGCGTGCCTACGAGGTTCGGTAACCGATCTGCTGCTGACGATTTATCGGCGCACGCCGCTCGACTCCGGCCGCATCCAGGTCAGCGGTGACGCCGGGCTGGTCGACTTCTGGCTGGAGCGAGTCGGATTCGGCTGATTTTCGTGTCGGATTTCCACGATGCCGACGTGAATGCTCGTAACGTGTGCATATGTCCGAACACGCTGCGTCGGGACGGCACGCGCCATGGCGACCCGCGAACCTCACGGACGCTGTCGTCCGCTATCAAATCGGGGACCTGGATCGTGGGATCGAGTTCTACACAAGCCAGCTCGGCTTCCGGCTCGAACAGCGTGCCGGACCCGTCGCGATCGTTTCGCGCGGGGCTCTGAATCTCCTGCTGAGCGGGCCGGAGAGCTCAGGGTCACGACCGATGGACGGCCAAGACCAGGAGCCGGGCGGTTGGAACCGGATCGTGCTCTACGTCGACGATCTCGAGGCGGACATCGACCGTCTGCGCAGCGCCGGCGTGACGTTCCGAAACGACGTCACGGTCGGCCCCGGCGGCAAACAGGTCCAGATCACCGACCCAGAAGGCAATCCGATCGAGTTGCACGAAGCGCCGGCCTGATGGGTCAGTGACACGGTTAGCCGGCCTCGAGGCGGCACGCACACGACGCGGCGATCGGTACATCCGCGCGTGCCATCGCCAACGCCAGCTGTTGGCCGATGATGCCCGCCTCGGCGGTGCGGCCGAGCCGTTGCAGGCACTCGTGATAGCCGTGCAGGCTCCACACGTTGCCGGGGTGCTGGCACGGCCGGCTGAGGGTGGGATCGAGCCCGAGATCGGCGGCGTACACCTCGGCGGCGTCCTCGACGCGGCCCTGCTCGAGTAGTAGCGCCCCGTAGGCGTGTCTGGTCGGTTGCATCCATCCCCACGGTTCGTCGTAGGGGAGTGCGTCGTCGAGTTCGATGGCGCGCCGCAGATGGGTGAACGCGTCGTCGAATTGACCCTCTCGGTAAGCGATTTCGCCGTCGAGCATCTCGGCGGCGACCGCCAGGATGTCGCGCGCGGTGTTGTTGAACAGGTAACGGGATTCGGGGATGCGGTCGTACGCGGCGGCGAACGCCTCCCGTTCGGCATGCGCCTGCGGAAGTTGTCCCTGCGCGGCGTGTGCGACTCCGCGGCCGTAGTGAATGGTGGCGGCGGTCGTGCAGTACAGCTCGATATCGTCGGGGACCGGCTGCGAGACCAGGTCGTCCCATCGTCCGAACCGGACCAGCACATGAATCCGCAACGGCACGAAAGCTTCCAGCCAGTCCGCCATCGGCGGTGACGCTATTGCCAGCAGTTCGGGGGTGAGCTGTCCGGCTAGCTCGTCGGCTGCCTGCAGCGCGATGGCCGAGTTGCCCTCGAACATGGCCGAGTAGACCACGAAGTGCAGGTTGTGTGCGCGGTAGAGCGAATAGAAATTGAGCGGGCCCTCGCGTTCGACGAAAAGTCGGTCGGCTTGCACGGCAGTCAGATTCGACACCACCGAGTTGCGGTAATCACCGCACAGCACGTCGATGTGAGTGGCCATGTGCTGCAGGTGGCCCGCGTCCGGCACCAGGCCGCGCAGCAGGTCGGCTGCCGGGAGAGCGTCTTGCGGGGTGGCCGACATCTCCATGGTGTGCAGGTAGAGGTGCAGCACGCCGGGGTGCTCGCGGCCTGCCGGGGTGGCGAGCGCGTCATCGAGGATGCGCTTGGCCTCGACCACCCGCGAGCCCGGCGCAGGGTCTCCCGTTCTGGTGTCCCACAACGCCCATGCCGTGACGTTGACCAACGCATCGGCGGCGAGCGCCTGCACATCGATGTCGTCGGGATATGCGCCGGCGAGCTTCGCCATCGCATCGGCGTAGCTCGCGTGGCCCGCAAGCAACGCATCGGTGTCGTTCGGATCGTCGGTCGGGAAGCGGGCCGCCAGCGCCTCGATCAGCCCGCGTTCGGTAGCCGTGGCCCGCGCGTTGCTCGCCAGTCCGAGTTCCATTCGTGCACGCGCCAACGACGCTGCGAGATCGACCGGGTCGAACGCCTCCCATGCCTTGTTGTAATTGGGCCCGATCGAGTAGGCGATGCCCCAGCGGGCGATGGCGAGATCCGGGTCCAGTTCAAGGGCGCGCTCGAAACAGCGGATCGCCTCGTCGTGGTTGAACGCATATGCCCAGACGAGGCCGCGGTCAGTCCAGATCTGCGCCTGCGGCGACGGCGTGTCGATCTGCCGGTGATAGGTGCCCAGGTCGTAATACGGTTCGGCCTCGCCCAGCGAAACGCTCATAGACGGCACGATAATTCACCCGCGATGCCGTGGCGAGTGCCGCCAGCAGACAGCCGGCCGCACCCCAGATCGCCAGCGTCAGCAGCGGTGTCCCGACGCCGTGGCCGCCGAAGTATTCGATGCTGCGCAGGAGTGCGACACCGGATCCCTGCGGCACGATCATCGTGAAGGTGGAGTAGAAGGGCGACAGCAGCGGTCTGCCGACTGGGCCTGCGGCGGCCGCGTTGCCGACGACCACCAGGAACAGGGTGAGCAGCAGTGAGGCCGCAGATCCGAACGCCGCCGCTACGCCCGTCACCGCACCGCCGACGGCCATCGCGTAGAGCCACAACGCACCGAACACCGCCCACGTGTGGCCGGGCAACGCGCCGAGCATCGCGTCGACGTAGACCGTCACCACACCGGCCAGCAGCGCCGAGTAGCCCGCCAACGTCAGCGTGCGCAGCAGGAAAGTGGCGGGCCTGCGCACCTTGCCCATGATGTAGCCGAAGGCGGTGGCGCCCAATGATGCTCCGATGGAGATGAAGATGACGGCGTAGAACTCGACCGTGCCCGACGGGTCGGCGGCCGACGTCGGCGCGACGTCCTCCACGGTGGCGGTGAACCCGCCCTTCGTCGCGACTTCGCGGCCAACGGATTCGGCTGCGGTGGCGACACTTCTGCCACCTCCGCCCGCGACGTAGATCTTCATCTCACCCGCCTGCGCGACCACGAAAGCGGAGTCGGCCTGACGTTCGCGAACCTGCTGCCGCGCTGCCGCGTCATCACCAACCACGTTGACCGCCAACACATCCTGGCCACGGATCGCGTCGAGAACCTGTTCTGGGGCAGCCACCGCAACGGTGAGGTGGTGCAGGGTGGGTCTGGCGAAGGCTCCGGAGTAGCTGGCGATCATCGCGACGACGAACATCGTCAGCGCCATCATGGCGAGCACCATGTTGCGGATGCCTGTCTTCGTCATCGTCATCTCGGGGGAAGCGTGTCGTGCCATGTGAAAGCCCTTCTCGTTGAGTCGATTCAATTCAGATTGTTGGCGCGGCAGCGGAGAGGCCGAGCAGCGCGCCGACGGTGTCCAGTGCGGCGGTGACCCTGCCGCGCAGATCGGTGACGTCGCCGTCCTCCATCCAGGAGCGCAGCACCTCGATGAACCCGCCGACCAGGAATCGGCTCACCGATTCCGTGGTCAGTCCGGCGATGTCGGTGACGGCGGCCTCGGCCGCGATCTGTTCGCACGCGGGCGTGAGTTCGGCCCGGAAGGCCGCGACGACGCGCAGGGTGACTGCACTGGGCACCACGTTGCGGTACATCGTGCGGTGTTCGGCGGCGAAATCGAACAGAGCCAGGATGCGGGCGCGTGGATCGGCGTCGATATCCCCGGTGGCCGAAGCGAACGCGACCGTGAATGCATACGCGATCGCGTCGTCGCGGTCGTGGAAGTGCCGGTAGAACACCTGGCGGCTGACCTCGGCACGGTCGACGATGTCGCCAACCGTCAGTCGGTCCACCGGTCCTTCGTGGGCCAGCGCGAAGGCGGCGTCGCGAAGCTTGCCGCGGACTCGTTCGGCGCGGGGATCGACGCTGTTGATGCGTGCTGCCATATCTGCACGATAAACACTTCATAGACAAGTGACTACGAAAGCTTAGGTAATCTAAGACACCTGTCTGATCAGGTGTGACGGGCGTGACGTCAGATGGTGTGCAACACGGCGGTCGCTGCGGCCAATGCGACGCCGATCACGGCCGGAGCCAGGTCGACGACGCGATCGGACGCCCGTAGATGAAAGGCGACGGCACCGATCGACAGCAGCGCGAGGCCGATCGCCGCGGCGATGCCGATCGGCGCCCACAGCAATCCGACCAGCACCCCGGCGACGCCGGCGAGTTCGAGCGCTCCGATGACCCGCCATTGGATCGGCGACACCCCGAGGTGGTCGCGGATCGCGAGAGATTTGGGGACACCGAGGAGTTTGATGCTCGACGAGAAGGTGAACAGCGCTGCGAGCAACAGCGTCACGACTACGGTGGCGGTGTCCACCAACGCAGATTACGACTGCCGCGCACGCCAGGTGCCGAGAATGATCCGCTGCGTCCGACTCTGGACGGGACAGCCGGAACGTCGGCTCCCGGAGTCGAGGTTCCGTACGTATCGAACGACGCCGCTCAGTGACCCGCGACGATGTCCGCCTCGTCGACCTCCACCGGATCCTTGGCACCGGGCAGGAATGAGTAGGCGACGCACACGATTCCGAAGAACAAATAGCCGAGCGCGACCTCCGGATTCGCCGCCCACGCGACTTCGGGCGCGTGGATCAGACCGATGAACGACAGCACCGCTCCGACGGCGGACGCGATCGCCGCGTAGAGGAATTTCTTCTCGAGGATGTAAGTCACCATCGTGCCGAGGATGAGGCCGACCAGGACGGCCCCCTCGCCGAGCGTCTGGAGGCCTTCGTAGACGACGCCCGCACCGTTGAGTGCCTCCATGCCGACTTGGCCCGCCGAGGTGCCCGCCGCGTTGAGCGCGTTGTCGATCAGCCCGTGCGCCCACTGCGCGAGGTTGGGCAGAATCGCCGCGACCACGGCGATGGCGTGCAGGCGCGGCACGGCCTGGAACGCCTGCGCCCCGATCAGCAGGCCGATATAGAGCAGGATCGGAACGATGGCCGGCACCGGAAGCAACGCGTCGAGGACTCCGAAAAGCCCCAGGAAGCAGAGGATTCCGATCATCACGCCGCTGGCCAGTGAGTAATTGGCGCGGCCCCCTGCGTCTTTCCAGCCGGGATGGCCGATGTAGACCGCGGGCGGGAACGGCGAGCCGAACGCCGAACCGATGATCGCGCCCGCGCCGTCGGCCAGCAGCACGCTGCGCAGGTTGAAGTTGTCGCCTGCGGCCGCGGCGCTCTCCACGTTGCTCATCGCCTCGGTGAAGTTGTAGACGCCCAGCGGGATCGCGGTGCCCAGCAGCGGCGCCAGGTTCGACAGACCTTGAGAACAGCATGTCGAGGCGCAGGTCGGGTATGCCGATCGCGATGTCGGAGACGGCCTGACCGACGTCGGGTGCGGACATGAAGCCGCCGATCCAGCCGATCGCGGTGCCCACGAGAAGCGCGGCGAGCCCGACCGGGATGCCGAAGGGGAGTTTCACATTCGGTGAAGAACCCGATCAGGATGATGGCCATCACCGGAAGGCCGATCCACGCGGCCTCCCACATCTGCGCGGCGGGCCGCATCGAGATGAAGGTGATCGAAATGCCCGCCAGGGTGCCGAGCATCGCGGCCCGCGGGCGTGAGCTTGCGGATGTAGGGCCCGACAAACGCGCCGATCATCACGATCACGCCGATCAGGAAGGCCCACGCGAGCCCGGCCTGCCAGGCCTGAGTCGGGTCCTTGGTGTTCAGATACACCGGCAGCATCACGACGAAGACGACGATGAACATGTGCGGCACGCTGGGCCCGTACGGCAGCGCGGTGACGTCGTCGCGGTTCTCGCGCCGAGCCAGCCGGCGCGCGAGGAACGTGTAATAGAGGTTCCCGAGTATCAGCGCGACGCCGAGAGCGGGCAGCACGGTGCCGAGCACGTCGCCCGCGGGCACCGCGACGACGCCGATCATCAGGCCGGTCAGCGTCAACACGTTGACCAGGATGTTGAAGCCGAGGCCGAAGAACGCGTTGATGTCGCCGCGCGTCCACAGCGGTAGCGACATCGTGCGGTGCTCGGGGCAGGGGGATCGATGGGTGGATCGGCGGGAGATCGGTCACGTCGGTTGCTCATCGTGGGTCCTCTCAGGCGGCCGTGGTGGTGAGTGCTTGCAGGGCCGGGATGACGGCCGTTGTGTCGGCGACCCATCCGAAGATGCCGCCCTGCGCCTTGATCATTTCCAGCCCGATCCGCTGAAAATCGGGGAAATATGAACCGACGCAGTCGGATACGACGAGGCACTCGTAGCCGCGATCGTTGGCTTCGCGCGTGGTGGTGTGCACGCAGACCTCGGTGGTGACGCCGGTGATCAACAGCTGGCTGATGCCTGCGCCGACGAGGACGTCCTGCAGCTCGGTGGCGTAGAACGCACCCTTGCCGGGCTTGTCGATGACGATCTCCCCGTCTATCGGGGCCAACTCGTCGACGATGTCGTGCCCGTATTCACCGCGGATGAGAATGCGGCCGTACTTGCCTGCATCGCCGATGCGCTTCGAAGGTGCGCCGCGGCTGAGTTTCGCGGGTGGGCAGTCCGACAGGTCCGGCTCGTGGCCCTCGCGGGTGTGGATGACCATTACTCCCGACGACCTGGCGGCCGCGATGAGCGCCGCCAGCGGCGGTACCACCTTGAGTAGCTGATCGACGTCGTTGCCAAGGCTCTCGCCGAATCCGCCGGGCAGCAGGAAGTCTCGCTGCATGTCGATGACGATCAGGGCGGTCTTGCCCTCGATGACAGTGAACGGTGCCGGTTCGGCAGGCACTTCGATGGCGCTTGCTCACATCGTGACTCCTCGGCAGGTGATCGCGAACCCGGATGCGCGAGCCGCCTGGCCCGCGGGGATTCCCGTGGTTCGTCGAGAATGCGCGCGGCAAGCGCAAGCACGGTGTCGTCGGCCAGCGCCGCGCCCAGCAGCATCGCGCTGGATGGCCGGCCGTCGGCTGTCATTCCAACCGGAACTGCGACACCGAGCAGGTCGAGCAGATTGCCGAAATGTGTGTAGTGGCCCAGCATTGTGTTGCAGTCGATCGGCCGTGCCAGCACCTCGTCGACGGTGAAGGTAGTGCCGATCGTGGGGACCACAAGCACGTCCATGTCTTGCCACAGCCGACCGACGACCGCCTTGAGTTCCGGCGAGCCGCTGCAGTGCGGCGAAAGCGTCGACCGCGGTGTACTTCTGTCCGCTGCGCAGAATGTCGCGGACCACAGGATGAATCGAGTCCGGTTGGGCGGCAAGGAAGTCGCCGAATTCCACCAACCGTTCCGCAACCCACGGACCCTGGTAGAGAAGGGCACCGGCGGCCAGGAACGGTTCCAGCGGTGTGTCGACGACGGTGGCCATGCCGCCCAGCTGCTCGCGGAAGGCCAGGTGCGCGCGGCGCATCTCGTCATCGCCGAAGAACTCCAGCTCATCGGCGGGAGGCAGCCCCACCCGAATGTCAGAGCCGTCGTAGCCGGGGCCGCGGCCACGCGACCACGCGTCGTTGTCGTCGCGGGCGACCATCACCTCGAAGACACGGTCGACGTCGTCGATGCAGCCGGCCATGACGCTGATGCAGTCCAGCGATCTGCACGCCGGGACCAGGCCGACGGTGCTGATCAGGCCGCGTGACGGTTTGAACCCGACGACGCCGTTGAGGGCGGCGGGCACCCGGCCCGAGCCGGCTGTGTCGGTGGCAACGGCGAACGGCACCTGGCCCAGTGCGACGGCAAGCGCCGAGCCGGAACTCGAGCCGCCGGAGATCATCTCGTTGCCATACACACTGCGCGGCACCGTGTATGGGGTCCTGGTGCCGTTCAGCCCGGTGGCGAACTGGTCGAGATTGGTCTTGCCGACGTAGAGCGCACCGGCGTCGAGGAGGCGGCGCACGGCAGGCGCCGTCGTCGAGGCGACGTAGGCATAGTCGGGACAGGAGAGCGTGGTCGCGACGCCCTCGACGTCAATGCTGTCCTTCACCCCGAATGGCACGCCATAGAGCGGCAGCGTCCGCGCGCCCGGACGCTTTTCGATAGTCTCGGCAGCGGCAAGCAGCTGATCGCGCGGCACGACGGAAAGCCAGGTGCCGTCATCGCCCCGAGCCGCGATGGCGTCGGCGACTCGTGCCGCCGTCTTGGTGGGTGATCCGCTGCCACCGGCGTGCCACTGGAGGATCTCGGCCACCGAAGGGCCGACCGACGGACCTGCTGCGCCACCAACCACAGCTGTTTTTTTCACGGAATGATGGCGGTCGTGGTACCGCCATATTGCAATCGTGTTGCTCCGCCGATTCCCGATCAGGTCGAGCGTCTGATCTCGCTCGGCATCCATCGCGAAGCAGGCCTGTCCGCGGACTGGCTGCGCAACGCTGCGCGCCGCTCCGATGCCGGCCTGCTCGTCATCCGGCATGACCTCGCACCGCCGTCGCTCCTGGCCGACGCGCTCACCGTGAACGGCAAGAAGGGTTTCGTCGTGTCGGACATGTCCGACGTCGATGAGTTCCTCCCCATCCCGTCGGTAGATCTGCCCGCCACGCCGGTGTATCTGGTGCGGGATCTGCGCCGAGGCGATGAGATGGCCAACTGGAGTCCGGACGAGGCGCTGCCCGCGATCGAAGAATCGGGCCGAACCCCGCTCACCTTGACCGAGGGTCTGCACTGGCTCCTGCAACAGCCCGAGGTGCTGGAGCGCGGGCACTGTTTCATGACGATCGGGTCCAGGCGTCATAAGCCCGACGGCAGGCTCGACGCACGCACGCCTGCGGTGTGGCTCAGCAACGGCACCGGCAGGGATGGCCGGGCCAACCGCGATGCACCGAAGGTCGGCTGGTGCTGGGCGGGAAATCGGCACACGTGGCTCGGCTTTGCGTCAGCGGCCGGGCGTGATTCGACTTCAGACTAGAAACATGTTCTAGTTTCTGGGTGCTGGAGTTCACCCACGTCGGGGACCTGACTTCCGACGAGGTCGACCGGCTGCGCGCTGTGTACCAGCCGCTCGCCGAATCGGTCCGCGACCTGGTCGACGCGACGATCCGGACGGAGGTCGAGGCCGAGGAGGTGGCGGCGATCAGAGCCCAGATCGAGGCAGTGACCGCACGGTTGCGGGCACGCCAGATCGACGGCGCGTTCGGGGTGCGCTACACCACCGGAGGCGACCGGATGGCGTGGGGTAACCCCGTCGTCGGGATCCGTAATCCGATCGCCCCGCCGCTGGTGATCCAGCGCGACGAAGCGGGCGGTACATTCACCGACTTCGTGATGGGTGCGCCGTACGAGGGTCCGCCCGGCCACGTGCACGGCGGGATATCGGCACTGGTGCTCGATCACGTACTCGGCGAGGCGGCCAGCGACGGGATAACACCTCGGTTCACCGGCACCATCACCATGCGCTACCTGCGCACGACGCGGCTGGGCCGACTGCACGCCGAGGCGCGAATCGACCGCACCGAGGGTGTGAAGACCTACGTGGTAGGCCATCTCTCCGACGAAGACGGTGTCACCGTCGAAGCCGAGGGCGTGTTCATCACGCCCAAGTGGGCTCGCGACGAGAACTGAGGCGCCGGCTCAGGGCGTTGCGACGTCATGGGTGTCGGCTGCGATACCAACGAGGCTGCGGGTGATCGTGCCGATCTCGGCGACGAGAATGCGTGCGGCGCCATCGTCGATATGTGTTGCGGCGTCTCGCAATTGCTGGTCTGCGGCTATCAACGGCACCGTGTCGATGCTCCACGGCGTCGCGGGGGTCGGCGGATCGCCGCGTAGCGCTTCCACGTAGTCGTCCACGGCCAATACGAACTCGCGGCTCAGTGCCGCGGACGGGTGCGGCGGCAGGCTTTGTTCCAGCGCGGTGCATGAGGTGGTGACGGCGTTCAGGCCCGCGCGAAACGATCTAAGCCAACGCCTCAGCTCCCTCGACTCGACGCGGGTCGCCCCAGCGGCGGCTTCGAACGCCGCGCGGGCTCGAAACGCGCGCTGCCACGCCGCGGCGAGCGCATCCGAGGGGTGGTCGAGGTCGTGCACAAACGCCTTGATAACGGTTGCGGCATAATCGATCTCGGTCTTCAGCAGCTCGCCGGCACGCTGGCGCAGCCGGATCAGCGCGTCATCGGGAACCACCACGTGAAACAGCACAGTGAGGGCACCCCCGATGACGACCGCGAACAACAGGTCACTGACCGACGATGACGCATCGGTGATGTCGAGGAGCAGCACGATAGTCGCGCCGAATGCCGCCGTCACCGCGATGTAGCCCACGATCGACACCGCGTACGTGATGCCGAGAAACAGCACCGCGAGAATCGCTGCAGCAAAACCGCTTGGCGCCCAGAGGAGCGTAACCGCGGAGGCGATGACGACGCCGACGCAGATCCCCGCGACACGACCGAAACACCGGGTGTACGTGTGGGCGGTCTCGGGTCGCATAACGAGCAGCACTGTCAGCGGAATCCAATAGCCCGCAGGCACATCGGCGAAGTGCGCGATCGCGGTTCCGCAGGCGGCTGCGCCTGCGAGCCGCACGGCGTGGCGGGATATCGGCGACTTCAGGTTGAGATGTCCGGCGGCGACGTCGAACCCCGATCTGAGCGCACCCGTCCAGTCGGTGAGATTCCGTCGGCCAAATCGCAGCGCATCTGCGCGGTGAAGTTGCCGGGAAACGCGCTGCGCCACCGGGGCGTCCGAGATGGCTACCGCGGCGACCGCTGCGTCAACGCCCTTGAGGGCGTATTCCGCGTCCCGTCGCGCCGTCCGGCTTTGCGCGGCGATCGCCGCGAGCGTGTCCGACGCCGCCGTCAACACGTCGCGGATCGCTTCGTGCCCGGCAGCCTTGCCGCGAAGCGCCATCAACGTCTTGGCGATCTGTTCGGGCAGCGCGTGCCAGTCCCGGTACGCCGACGTGCGGCGCCCCGACTGGGTCTCGTCGGCACTGAACGCTTCCTTGCACTCCAGCAGTTGCGACGAGTCGACCTCCGCCGTGGGCTCGCTGGCCAGCTGCCGCGCGTCTGCACTCAGCGACCGGTACACCTTTGCGAGGGCTTCGCGCTCGAGCCGCCACCGTCGTGGTGGCCACACCACGATGAGCGCGGTCTGTGTCAGACCGGCGGCAACGGCGAAGAGGGCGGACGCGAGCGCCGCCAAGGCCGGCTGCGGGTGCTGAATGACCAACAACAGACCCGATGCACCGGCAACGAGCCCGGCGGGTGCGCCGACCGCCCACTGCATGCCCGCGAAGAAGCACCACAGCGCGATCACGATCACGAACACGATGCTGTAGCCGGCGGTGAGCCCCCCGGCCAACACGGCGATACCCAGCTCGACGGAGACCGCGAACACGATCGGGATCCGGCCGAGCGGGTTGTCCTGCAGCGCGATGGCGCCTGCGATCGCGCCCGCCGCTGCGGTCGAGGTCGCCGCGCCCACCGGGCCCCACAGCAGCGCGGCCGCCGTCAGCACCAGGACGCCGAGCAGGCTTCGAGCGACCGCGCCGTTGTCCGGCAGGTGCAGTCGGAGGCCCAGACCCTTGGTCACCCGATCATTCTCACCCGGCCACGGTCGCATCCGGGTCAAGCTGACACGTCGACATGTCGGCTGTCAGGCCCGGTTGAACCGCTCCCGCACCATGTTCATTCGCGACCGCAGTTCATCGGCCGTGAACGCGCCCCGCTCAATCAGCTCGTGCGCGGTGACCACCGCGGACCGGGCGCGCACCGGAAAGTCGTGGTAGGTGGTCTCGCCCAGTGTGTCCTCGGCGTTCCGGCGCTCGAGGTTGTCCAGCGTGCCGCGCCAGGACAGGCATTCGCATGTCGCCTGCATCGCCGACTCCCACGGATCCGGCGCGTGCTCCAGCTCGGGCAGTGTCTCCGCACGTCGCGCGGTGGGCCCGAGGGTGTCCAGCAGGACTTCAAAGGGTGGGGTCCTCACGCGGTGACTTTCGTCGCCGACGGCGGCCCGGAGGCCGTCCAATCCACCTGCGGCAGCGCGACTCCGATCATGGTGTCGCGGGTGATGATCTCCGCGAGTTGGTCCTCCGTCCACCCCTCGGTGCCGTCGGGACGCATCGGCATGACCATGAATCGCGACTTCTGGTTCGAGTCGTGCACCCGCACCTCGACGTCGGGGCCGAAATGCAACCCGAACTCGGCCAGCACTTCGCGGGGCCAGCGCACCAGCCGGCGTCGATAGTTCGGGGTGCGGTACCAATCCGGGGACATGCCGAGAACCGGTCGGGGATAGCAGGAGCACAACGTGCACACGATGACGTTGTGCACCTCGGGCGTGTTCTCGAGGACATAGAAGTACGTGTAGTCGCTCGGGGTTCCGACGCCGGTGGGGTCGAGCCAGTCGATGCCCACCTCCTTGCAAGCCTCGGTACCGTCGGCCAGCAGTCGAGCCTTGAACTCAGGGTCGGTCCACGCTCTGGCGACCAGCTTCGAGCCGCCACTGGGCCCGATGCGACTCCGCCCACTCGGAGAACCGCCGGTGGTCCTCCGCTGAGAAGAGGCCCTTCTCGATGGCGAGTTCACGCACCGCCCGTTCCAGGATCTCGAACTCGCTGACCTGATCGGACGCCTCGATCGGGTCGTGTGCGCCGTGGTCGTGGTCGTGGCTCACTTCTGCTCCTCCTTGGCCGCCTCGAGCCAATGTTCGGAAACCTCGGTTTCCAGCGTGTCGATATCGAAGCCGGTGTAGTTCGGCCACAGATCCTTCTGCAGGAAGCGCACGACGTAGAAGGGCTCGAATCGACCGCCGCGCTCGGCGTCGTCGCGGCCCCACGCTTCGTCCTCCGGAATCACCCACTCCGGTCGGTATTCGACGACGACCCCCGTCCTGCCACGGGTGAACGCCTGAGTGCGGGTATGGAACAACGTGGTGCCGTCCTTCACCGTGACGCGATCACCAATTGCATATTTGTAGTCGCTCACGCTTTCGTCTCCGATCGGGCACGAACCTCGTCGATCTTCGCCGTCAATTCGTCGGGTGTGATGAGACCCTTATTGATCAGTACCTTGGCCGCGACCGTCGCCCACCGCGCGTAATAGGGCAAACCGAAATACAGCGTCGCGCCGAGGTCGTTTTCGGCCCGCCTGCGTTCCTCTGAGTTCCACGCGCCACGCCACCCGAGACACTCACACGTCACGTAGGTGTTCATTTCCCACTCCTCTTCCACCTTCTCGTTGAAGGGGAGCGGGAGGTCGATCTGGCCACCGACGTCATGCAGTACGTGACGTAATGCGGCGTACAGCTCGTTGGAAATCTCGTATGGCGAGTCCAACGGCTCCCGAAATACCGGTGCGAGGTCAGCTACCCGTCCCGATACATCGTCGAAACTGCGTGGTGGGGACATCGATACCTCCAGAAATTAACGCCGTGAAAAGCGAACTGCCTGACCGAGACTGATGCCGCTACGCGTGAATTCGAATTTATCGGACGCCCCGGCATTCGCGGGCCAAGAACGCAGAATAGGCGCGTCGGCTAGGTTCAGGTCGTGGAGAAAGTCATCCTTACTCTGCGGGGAGCCGACGCCGACGACGCCTGGTGTGCGAGGCTGCGCGCGCACGTCGCCGCGGACCTCCTCGACATCGGTCTGCCGGGCCTCACGATCAATGTTCGCGACGCCGAGGTGCGCGACTCCTTGATGACGCTGACGACGATGGACCCACCGGTGGTGGCCTTCGTCAGCGTGTGGGTCCAACAGTCCTACGGCGAACAGGTGCAGGCCGCGACGGCGCTGTTGCAACAGGAGTGCGGCGACGTCGCTGCCTACCTCGTGACGGAATCGGTGCCGCTGCCGCCGCCGCCCACCGTGGCAGGCCAGCGCACGGCAGGCCTGGCCAACGTAGCGCTGCTGCGCCGACCCGCCGATATGGACGAGTTGACGTGGCTGTCGCGATGGCACATCGACCACACGCCGGTGGCGATCCAAACCCAGTCGACGTTCGGCTACTCACAGAACGCGGTGGTGCGCGCGCTGACCTCTGGCGCGCCTGCAATTTCGGCGATCGTCGAGGAACTGTTTCCCATCGAGGCGATCTCCGACCTACACGCGTTCTTCGGGGCGGCCGACGATGACGATCTCCGCAACCGGATGGAGCGCATGCTGGCCAGCACCGCCGCCTTCGGGGCCAACGAGAACGTCGACACCGTGCCCACCAGCCGCTACGTCTACCGCAGCCCGTTCGACGAAGGACGACAGAAGGTGAGCAGATGACCACACTCGACGAGGCGGTGGCGTTGGCCCGCGGTGAGAGCGGCTTGACGGTCGTCTCGACGCTGCGGGCCGACAACACCATTCAAGCGTCTCTGGTGAACGCGGGCGTGCTGCCGCATCCCGAAAACGGCAGTCCTGTACTGGCGTTCGTCACGTACGGCCGGGTGAAGCTCGCGAACCTTCGAGCCCGTCCGCAGCTGGCGGCGACATTCCGCAACGGCTGGCAGTGGGCGACCGTCGAGGGCTCCGCCGAGCTCGCAGGCCCCGACGATCCGCAGCCCTGGCTCACCGAGGCCGACCAGCTTCGGCTGCTGCTACGCGACGTGTTCAGCGCGGCAGGCGGCACCCACGACGATTGGGACGCCTACGACGCGACCATGGCCGAACAGCGCCGCACGGCGGTGCTCGTCGCACCCACCCGGGTGTACAGCAACGGTTGATGCTTAGGCTGCTGCCGTGACACTCCTGATCAGCGACGCCAATAGGGTACGGACACTCACCCTCAACCGGCCAGATGCGCTCAATGCGTTCAACGAAGCGCTCTACGAGGCGACAGCGATGGCGATCAGGGAGGCTGCCGACGACCCTGATGTCGCGGTCGTTCTACTGACCGGCAACGGAAGAGCGTTCAGCGCGGGCAACGATCTCAAGGAAATGCAGGCGCGCATCACCGATCCGGCGCTCGCCAACCAGGGCAGCCACTTCACGTCGTTGATCGACGCGCTGGCCGATTTCCCGAAGCCGTTCATCTGCGCCGTGAACGGGCTCGGAGTCGGCATCGGCACAACCATTCTCGGCTATGCCGATCTGGTCTTCATGTCGTCGGAGGCGCGGTTGATGTGCCCGTTCACCAGTCTCGGCGTCGCACCGGAGGCCGCATCGTCGTATCTGCTGCCCCAGTTGATCGGCAGGCAGAATGCGGCGTGGCTGCTGATGTCCTCGGAGTGGGTGTCCGCTGAAGAGGCGCTGCGAATGGGATTGGTGTGGAGGGTCTGTGAGCCAGGTGAACTCCTGGCCGACGCACTCAGGCATGCCGAAATCCTTGCCGCCAGACCGATTCCGAGCCTCATTGCGGTCAAACAGACGATTGCAGAGCCGTCCCGGGCAGGAATCAAGGCCGCCACCGAACGCGAGAATGCTCATTTCGCCGAGTTGATGGGCGCCGCCGCCAACGCCGATGCCCTTGCCGCGTTCACCGACAAGCGGGGGAGGGCCGACACCTAGCGTGGTCTCACCGCATACCTTCGGCCGACCGGCCGCCGATGAGATCCCGGCTCTGCTCGAGCCGATTGTCCGCCAACGCATACCCGGCGCCGACACTGCACGAATCGTCAACTGGCGCGGCACCGAACGCGGCTTCTCCACCGAGACGTTTCTGTTCGAGCTGGAGTTTGACGGGCCAGCGGGTAGGCCAAACACGATGCAAAGGCTTGTCTTTCGTCGTCCGCCGCGGGTCGACATCTTTGAAGACTACGACCTGTTGCGTCAGGTATTGGTGATGAACCGACTACGGGCAACCTCGATCACCGTTCCGACGGTGTGCTGGCTGGACCGCACCGGCGACGCACTGGGCAGCCCGTACTTCGTCATGGAGCAGCTTCCTACGGTCGGCGGTCCCGGCGACGTACCGTCGTACCATTCCGCAGGCATGTACTTCGATGCGTCGCCCGATCAGCGCGCAACCATGTGGTGGGGTTGCGTCCAGGCCATTGCCGACGTGCACGCGCTGAACTGGCGTGAACTGAATCTGGACAGGCTGCTGATGCCGGATCGCGGCGGACACCCGGTCGAGCAGATCGTGAACTATTACGTCGACATGCTCGGGTGGGCGACGTCGGGGCAACCGCGCGCCGAGCTGGCGGCCGCCGCAGAGTGGTTGCGGGACAACATCTATGAGCCTGAACACCTTCGCCTGTGTTGGGGTGACAGCCGGCTGTCCAACATTCTGTACGGCCCGCAGTTCGAGGTCGCGGCCGTGGTGGACTGGGAAATCGCCTACATCGGCGACCACGAGGCCGACCTGGCTTGGCTACTGGTCACCGACTGGGCCATGTCCGAGTACCAGGGCTTCCCGCGGCTGGACGGAACGCCACGGCGCGAGGAGACCATCGAGCGCTATCAACAGCTGACCGGGCTGCCGGTTCGCAATCTCCGGTTCAACGAGATGCTCGCCGCCCTTGCCCTGGCATGCCCGGTGTCGAAGCTGCAGGCCCGGTTTCGCGAAGAGGGTCTGCTCACCGACGACGTGGATCTGGTCGGCTTCTGCGTCGAACGAATCCGGCAGCTGTTGGACTAGCGACTGGCCGCCGACGGGGCGCCGTTGCTGGCGAAGTGCGCTTCGATGATCGCCCGAACGGTGCGCCTGCACCGTCCGCAGTCAGAACCTGCCCCACACACGGCCGCCACTTCCTTCGACGTCGAGGCGCCCTTGGCGACAACATCGCTCACCACGTGGCTGGTGACTCCGGTGCAGAGGCAGACGAACATCTACTGACCTATCAGTTCTTACTGTCGATGCTCATGAGGTGGGCGAACTTGCCGACGAACTGAGTCGGGTAGGCGCCCAGCCCGGCATTGGACATCCACTCCGCTGCGGTGTCGGGGTGATCGATCCACTGCCGCGCATTAACCTCATTGTCGATTTCCTGCAGGATCATCACTTCCTGGCCGTCGTCGAGCGCACGGTAGACCCAGATTTTGCGGACGCCTCCGCGTCTTGAACCGCTCGAGGCCGGCATGCACCTTGCCCATCAGCTCCGACACATCGTCGACCGACGACATGACGCCGACGACGATCCGCCCGACGTGCTCTTCCGACGACGGCGCGTCGAGATCGATCTTCTCGACCACCTGACCACCGAAAATCGGCGGAATGTCGTCGAGACCGGCGATATCGAACCACTCGAACACAGCAGGCGAGCCGATAATGTCCCGAATTGAACGGGCGTGCCGAATTCCGATTGTCACCAGCACTCGGCCGGGTTCCCAAATCGACGTGTAAAGGACTACATGGTGCGCGCCGATTGACGCCAGATTATCGCGATGCCTCTTGAGCCAATTCCACATGCGGTCGACATCGTCAACACGAAAATCGCAGGCGAGAATCAGTGAGTGCAAATTGCTCTCACTCATCGCTTTCCTTCGTTCCGATGCGCTCGCCAGCATGTTAGCGCAGTCTATCCTTAGTTAGGCCAGGCAGTCCACCGGCCCCACCTCATCTTCGACCCTCGCGCCGAAGCTCGTTGCCGCATCGCGTGAAACACGCCACGCGCTCGGTAGAAGTTCGACCCGACGGCTGCGTCACTGCACTAGATTGGAGCCGTAGCGACAGCCCACCAGACCTCACCACGCGTACGGCGCTAAGGAGCCAGCATGCAAGGGGACCCCGACGTCCTGAAATTGCTCAACGAGCAGTTGACGAGCGAACTCACCGCCATTAACCAGTATTTCCTGCACGCCAAGATGCAGGAGAATTGGGGATTCACCGAATTGGCGTCCCATACGCGTGCCGAATCCTTTGATGAAATGCGGCACGCCGAGACGATCACCGACCGCATTCTGCTTCTCGACGGGCTGCCGAATTACCAGCGCCTATTTTCATTGCGGGTAGGGCAGACCGTTCGCGAACAATTCGAAGCCGACCTCGCGATCGAATACGAAGTGGTGGCCAGGCTGAGGCCCGGCATCATCATGTGCCGTGAGAAGGAAGACGCGACGTCGGCCAACATCTTCGAGTTGATCCTGGCCGACGAGGAGAACCACATCGACTACCTCGAGACCCAGCTCGAGCTGATGAACAAGCTCGGCGAGGAGCTCTACCTGGCTCAGTGTGTGTCGAGGCCGCCGACCAGCACAGCCGGCTAGTCAACTGCGCGTTTCGGGGTAACCCTGCGTCCGGCCGGGCGCCGTAACTTTTGTAGCCTGTCTAACGATATGGCTGGAGGAACGGTCGTCTCGGACGGAAGGTAGGAATGACGAGTCAGGCACCGGCCGCCACTGTCTCGGAACCCGAGTCCAGCAGCGCAGGCATCAGCCTCCACCGCCGCAACCTCATCTTCGTCGCGGTGCTGCTCGGCATGCTGCTGGCCGCCCTCGACCAAACGATCGTGGCGACCGCCCTGCCCACGGTCGTTGCCGATCTCGGCGGAGCGGGTCACCAAGCCTGGGTCGTCACCAGCTATCTGCTGGCGTCCACCATCGTCACCGCGATAGTCGGCAAACTCGGCGACCTGTTCGGGCGCAAGGTGGTCTTCCAGGCCTCGGTGGTGTTCTTCCTCGTCGGTTCGGTGCTGTGCGGTTTGAGCGGATCGATGACGATGCTCGTTGCATCCCGCGCTCTGCAGGGCATCGGCGGTGGCGCGATCATGGTGACGGCCATGGCCGTCATCGGCGAGGTCATCCCGCTGCGCGAGCGAGGGCGCTACCAGGGCGCGCTCGGTGCGGTGTTCGGGGTGACCACCGTGATCGGGCCACTACTTGGCGGATTCTTCACCGACCATCTCACCTGGCGGTGGGCGTTCTGGATCAACATTCCCGTCGCGGTCGTCGTGCTGCTCGTCGGAGCCGTGGCCATTCCGTCGTTGGCGAAGGCCGGTCGACCGGTCATCGACTACGCGGGCATCCTGTTGATCGGCGTCGGCGCCTCTGGGCTCACCCTGGCCACCAGTTGGGGCGGCGGCGAATATGCGTGGGGATCGCCGATGATCATCGGCTTGTTCGCGGCCTCCGCCGCGGCGCTCGCCCTCTTCGTCTGGGTGGAAACCCGTGCGGCCGAACCGATTCTGCCCATCCGGCTTTTCGCCAGTCCGGTGTTCACCGTCTGCTGCATCCTCGGCTTCATCGTCGGTTTCGCGATGCTCGGGGCACTGACATTCCTCCCGACGTTCATGCAGTTCGTCGACGGCGTGTCCGCTACGACCTCCGGCCTGCGCACCTTGCCGATGGTCGCGGGAATGCTCATCACCTCGATCGGCAGCGGCAACATCGTCGGGCGCACAGGCCGATACAAGATATTTCCCGTCGCAGGCACCGCGACCATGGCCGTGGGGTTCGTGCTGCTCTCCGGAATGGATGCAACCACCCCGACCTGGCAGCAGTCGGTGTACCTGTTCGTGCTCGGCTCGGGCATCGGGCTGTGCATGCAGGTGCTCGTACTCGTCGTGCAGAACACCTCCAACTTCGCCGATCTCGGTGTGGCCACATCCGGCGTGACCTTCTTCCGTACGATCGGAAGCTCTTTCGGCGCAGCCATCTTCGGATCGCTGTTCGCCAACTTCCTTGCCGGCCGGATCGGGCCTGCGCTGGCAGCAGGCGGAGCGCCACCGCGCGCAGCTGAGTCACCCCAGGCGCTGCACGCGCTGTCGCCCGAGATGGCAGCGCCGATAGTGGACGCCTACGCGGACTCGCTCGGCACGGTGTTCCTGTGCGCTGTCCCCGTCGCGGTCGTCGGCTTCGTCGTCTCGCTCTTCCTCAAGGAGACACCTCTTCGCGAGATGGACGCGATGTCGGCCACCGACCTCGGCGAGGGCTTCGGCATGCCCAGCACCGAATCACCCGACAAGATCCTCGAAGTGGCCATCGGCCGCCTGATGCGCAACACGCCGGAGATCCGGCTGCGCAACATCGCCGGGCAGGCGGGCTGCGAATCCGACATCGCCCTGTTGTGGGCGCTGATTCAGATCTACCGGCAGAGCCAGGTGTTCGGATCGGCACGGCTCACCGACATCGCCGAGCGCCTACGGGTGCCCAGCGAGGTCATCGAGTCGACCTTCGAGCGACTGGTCGAGCGAGGCTATGCGCTGCGCACCGGCGACCAACTGTGGCTGACTCAGTCCGGTGCCCGCCAAGTCGACTGCGCGTCCTCCGCTCTGGTAAGTCGCATCGTCGACAAGCTCGCGACATCGCCGATCTTCGAGGGCAGACCCGATCGCGAGCAGGTCGAAGCAGCGCTGGAACGCATCGCCCATCAGGTCTTGGTGCAGCGCGACTGGCCCGATGACCGGGTGATTCCAACGGTCGCCGCTAAGTGATCTAGCTGCGGATACAGACCGCTTTCTAGAACGTGTTCCACTTTTTTCGTGGTCGGCGTACGATTCCCGCCATGAGCCGAATTGGAGACTTCGCCGACGACGACGCCGCTGCCTGGGCAGTGAAGTCACCCGATATCGGGACGGGGATGGTCGCGTTCACCAACGCGGTCTACAAGAAGAACCGGCTACCGATGCGGGTCCGCGAGTTGGCGCGGATGGTCATCGCGCTCGACAACGAATGCGTGGTGTGCCAGAACACCCGCGACTCGGAAGGGATAGCGGCAGGCGTCGACGAGGACCTCTATGACCACGCGGCCGAATGGCGGACGTGGCCCGGGTACAGCCCGCAGGAACGGATCGCGGCCGAGTTCGCGGAACGCTTCGCCGGCGACCACACCGGCCTGCGCGACGACGAGGACTTCTGGGACCGCGCGAGCGAGCACTTCAGCGACGAGTTGATGGCCGATCTGGCGCTGTCCTGCGCGATGTGGCTGGGCATGGGTCGCATGTTGCGAACGCTCGACATCGGCCAAAGCTGCAAGATCACTTTGTAGGTCGCTGAAACTGAAGGAAGAATGGCCCGGTGATTGCAAGGGCAGCCAAACCACTCGCCGCAGCGGCCATCGCCCAACTCGAGTCCGACGGGGTCGCCACGCTCATCGGCACGGTGGTCAACCCTGCGGGCCTCACGCATGCCAAGACGATTCCGCTGCGGAAGATGGGCGCGTTCGCCGATCCGGGGCTCGGCGCCAGCCCGGTGTGGCATGTGTTCACCATCGACCAGACCGGTATCGCATTCGGTGACAACCTCGGCGTGGTCGGGGACCAGAGGATCCGCATCGATCTGGGCGCACTACGCATCCTTGGCGACGGATTAGCCTGGGCGCCAGGCGCGTTCTACGACCAGGACGGCGAACCGGATCCCTACTGCAGTCGTGGCGCGCTGTCGCGCATCGAACGCAGGCTCGCCGACGCCGGGATCGCCGCGCTCGTCGGCCACGAAATGGAGTTCCTGCTCGTTGGGCCCGACGGTGGTCGCCTGCCCGCCCACATGTGGGCGCAGTACGGACTTGCAGGCGTGCTCGAGTACGAGGGTTTTGTTCGTGATGTGACCGATTCGGCGACGAGTTCGGGTGTTTCGATCGAACAGTTCCACCCCGAGTACGGAGTGAACCAGTTCGAGATATCGCTGACCCCGCAGCCGCCAGTCGCCGCGGCGGACCAGCTGCTGCTGATCAGGATGATCGTCGGCAGGGTCGCCAGGCGGTACGGCCTGCGGGTCAGCCTGTCGCCCGTGCCCTTCGTCGGCAGTGTGGGTTCTGGTGCACATCAACACTTTTCATTGCAGAAGGACGACCAGCCGCTGTTCTCGGACGGATCCGGCGCACGAGGAATGACTCCGGAGGGGGAGTCCGCGGTGGCCGGGGTGGTGGCAGGACTACCCGAAGCGGAGGGTGTGCTGTGCGGCTCGATCCTGTCCGGGCTGCGGATGCAGCCGGGGCACTGGTCGGGCGCCTATGTGTGCTGGGGAACCGAAAACCGTGAGGCGGCAGTGCGATTCCTGGTCGGCGGAAGTAGCAATCCGCTGGGCGCGAATGTCGAGGTGAAGGTCATCGATCCGTCGGCGAACCCGTACTTCGCGTCGGCGACGATCCTCGGGCTCGCGCTCGACGGCATCGAGCGAAAGCTGACCTTGCCGCCGGAAACCGCCGTCGACCCGTCCACCCTGACCGACAAGCAGCGCACCGACAGCGGCGTCACCCTGTTGCCGACGAGTCAGGCCGAAGCCCTCGGCGCGCTCGACGGATCAGCACTGATTCGCGGCATCCTCGGCGACCCGGCGGTCGATGCGATCGTCGCGGTACGCCGCTACGAACTCCAGACCTACGGAAACCTTGGCGAGGACGAGCTCGCCGACAAGTTCCGCCTGGCCTGGAGCGTGTAGGAAGCCGACCGTCAGACCAGATCGGTCGCGTCGAACACCCAGGACGTGTCGGCGGATGCGAAGCCGTCGGTGAACGATTGCGGCGCCTGCGATAGCAACGTGTTGAAGTCCGAGTAGTCCTTCCAGAGGGTGATCTTGCCGTCCTCCACGCGATGCACCGATACGAACGCCAGCCGAACGGTTTCCCCGCTGTGCCAGCCCCAGGTTTCGGAGTGCTCGTAGGTGACGTCGACACCGTTGCTCAGCAGCAGGCCATCGTGGTTCACGTACGACGACAACGACTCCAGCCCGATTTTCAGTCGTTTGACGATGTTCTCGGGACCGCGGGCCGAGACGGCAGGCATCGGCATGTCGACGTACAAGCAGTCGTCAGACAGGAAGGACTTGACGGATTCCCAGTCGCGGTCGGACAGCGCCTTCCACATACCGAGGACGATTTCACGAACGTTCGCATCGGAGGTCACTTCGTCAACCTACGTCCACCCGTCGGGTTGTCGACCGTCGACGTCGGTGAAGCCGTACTCGCGCGCCAGCTCGGTCGACGTCACCGAGCCCTGATTCCACCGCGCGCGCTCTTCGTCGGCGGCGATCGCGGCGATGCCCCTCCCGACGAATCGCGGCGATTCCGAGTCGGCGAACCCCGGCGGTGCAGTCGGCAGTCCTCCGCCGCGGTCCGGTTCGAGTGCGCTTCGCCAGTTGGCCTCGGTGACACCCCAGTTGTCGAGCATCATCTCCGAGCGCAGCCACCCCGGTGTCACGGCAACCGCGGTGGCGCCATACGGCCGCAACTCGTGTCCGTGTGCGAATGCGAGCCGGTTCACCGCGGTCTTGGCGAGGTCGTAGAACACCGAAAGCCGGAAGTTCTCGTCGTTGTACGCACGGGTGCCGTCGGTCACCTCGACGAGCAACCCGCCGGGCCGCTCGATCAACAGCGGATGCAGGCAATGCGAGGTGATCAGGTGGGTGTCGATGCCCAGCCGGAGTATCCGCAGTCCGTCGTCCAGGTCGTGTTCCCAGATCGGCCGGTTCCACGTCGGCGGCGGCCCCTTGAGTACTTCGGCGCCCCAGATGTCGTTGACCAGGATGTCGATGCCTCCGTAGTCGCCGCGGATCCGGTGCGCCAGCGCGCGCACCTCAACCCCCTCGAGATGGTCGACCTGGACGGCGACACCCTCGCCGCCGAGTTCGTCGACCAGCGCGGCGGTCTCCTCGATGGTTTCGGGTCGGTCGTAATCGGACTTCTTGCCGCCCGACGTAGAACTGCGACCCGTGCACACCACGGTTGCGCCCGCCTCGCCGAGCGCCGCGGCGATGCCACGGCCCGCGCCCCGCGTCGCGCCGGCCACCACCGCCACCCGCCCGCGCAGAGCCTGGCCGTCCGGTGTCCAGTCCATCGCCATCAGTATCGCGCGAAATCCAGAAGCGTCTAGCCGTCTTCAGCATTCGGGCGCATACTCGCGAATGTGACTCCGCTACAGCGTTACATCGCAGAAGAAATCGCTACCGACCATGTCGACGGACTGATGTCCAGGCGCGAGGCCCTGCGCAGGCTGGCGCTGCTCGGGGTGGGCACTGCGGCGGCGACATCGCTCATCGCCGCGTGCGGCGAGAACAAGAAGCCGGCGACGGACGCGCCTGCGACGTCGACGGGCGCGGTGACGTCGAGCCAACCGGCCACCGCAAGCGCACCACCGCCCGGATCCGATAAGGCATTGCCCACCGCGCCGATCACCTGGGCGGGGCCGCAGGGTGAGCTTGCGGCCGCATGGGCCGAGGCGCCGAATGCGCGCGGCGGTGTGCTCGTCATCCATGAGAACAAGGGCCTCAACGACTGGGTCCGCTCGGTGGCGGGCCGGTTCGCCGGGATCGGCTATTCGGCGCTGGCCATCGATCTGCTGTCGGCGCAGGGCGGCACCGCGAAGTTCGCGGATCCGGCCGAGGCGACGGCGGCGCTGGGAAATATCCCGAACGAGGAGTTCGTGGCGAATCTCAAGTCGGGCGTCGGCGAGTTGCAGCGGCGGGTACCCGACAAGAAGGTCGCGGCGGTCGGCTTCTGCATGGGCGGCGGACTGGTATGGCGCCTGCTCGCCGCAGGTTCGCCCGAGTTGGCGGCCGCCGTTCCGTTCTACGGCCCGACTCCCGACGACGCAGACTTCGCGGGCTCCAAGGACGTTGCGGTGCTTGGCTTCTATGGGTCGCTCGACGATCGCGTGAACAAGACCGAGCCGGCCGCCAAGGCTGCGCTGGAGAAGGCCGGGCTGGTACACGAGCTGGTCACCGAGCCGGACGCCAACCACGCGTTCTTCAACGATACGAACACAGAGCGCTACAACGCGACGGCCGCCGACGACGCGTGGCGGCGAGTCCAGGACTGGTTCGGTCGCTACGTGGTCTGACGCCGGCGAACGCTGTTCACGAGGCGTTAAGACACCGGTCGACGTGGCGTCGATGACGGCACAGACATGCCGGTTCTCATTCGAGTCATGCGCGTAGTTCAGGTCGCCAACTTCTACGGACCCCGTTCAGGCGGCCTGCGAACGGCCGTGGACCGGCTCGGCGCGGAGTATTCGGCCGCGGGCCACGAGGTCTTTCTCATCGTCCCTGGCCCGACTGCCGAAAGAGTCGAGTTGCGCTCCGGCGTCACCCGGATCTCGCTGCCCGCCAGGCTGATCCCATTCACCGGTGACTACCGTGCGGTGTTGCCGAAACCGGTGACGGCCCTGCTGGAAGACCTGGCGCCAGACGCCATCGAGGTGTCTGACAGGCTGACGCTGCGGTCACTCGGCAGTTGGGGTCGCCGACACGGCATCGGCACGGTGATGATCTCGCATGAGCGCCTGGATCGCCTTGTCGGGCAGATACTTCCACGTCGTGTCGCCCGCAGCATCGCGGATTACGCAAACCGGCGGACCGTCGCTGACTACGACGCGGTGGTGTGCACGACCGCTTTCGCCCGTGCGGAGTTCGACCGGATTCACGCATCGAACGTGTTGACCGTGCCGCTGGGTGTCGACCTCGATCAGTTTCACCCGCGCCACCGCTCGGAACAGATGCGGATGCGTTGGGCGGGGCGCGAACAGTTGCTTCTCGTGCACTGCGGGCGACTGTCGGTGGAGAAGCATGCCCACAGAAGCATCGACACCGTTGGCGCGCTGCGCCATTCGGGCGTGGACGCGCGCCTCGTCGTGGTCGGGGAGGGGCCGATGCGCGCCCGGCTGGAGCGCCAGGCGGCCCGGTTGCCCGTGGACTTCACCGGGTATGTCGGCTGCCGCGACACGGTGGCCACCATCCTCGCGACTGCCGACGTCGCGCTGGCACCCGGCCCACACGAGACCTTCGGGCTCGCCGCGCTGGAGGCGCTGGCCTGCGGCACGCCCGCCGTCGTGTCACGGACGTCGGCACTCGCCGAGATCCTCACCACCGACAGCGGCGCGACGGCGGACAACGATCCGCGTGCGATCGCTCACGCCGTGTCATCGATCATCAGCAGACCGGAAGCACTGCGCCGCAACAATGCACGACGACGTGCCGAGCAGTTCACCTGGCCGCGTGCGGCTGCAGGAATGCTCGGCGCGCTCGGCGCGGTATAGGCGCTCGCTCGGTCGAGGCGCTACGTTCTCCCAATGACGGGAGCTACCGGCGGCCCAGTGGACACCGAGCGGTCGAGGACACTGTGGTTCGCGGTCCTGCTGACCCTGGCCAACGGCTTCCTGGATGCGCACACCTATATCGCTCGCGGCCACGTGTTCGCCAACGTCCAGACCGCGAACGTCATCTTCTCCGCGATCCATGTGTCCGAGCGGCAATTCTCTTCGGCGTTGGCACATGTGTGGCCACTGCTGGCGTTCATCGCGGGCATGCTGCTGGCATCCCACATCAAGTCCGGCCGGATGGAGCGGGTGCTGCCTCACTCGTTGCGCTGGACCATGGGTGTCCAGGCTGTGGTTCTCGCGATCATCGGCTTCGTACCCGCCTCGGTGGACCACACACTCGTCACCGTGCCGATCTCGTTTCTCGCCGCCGTGCAGATCGGACTGTTTCGCAACGTGGGCGACCTCGCGTACCTGCCCGTAGCCACGACCGGCAACCTGATGCGCTTCATGGAGTCGGCATACGACAGCGTGGTGGAGAAACGCAAAGAGGCCCGGCACGCCGTCGGGGTCTACGGCACCTTGATCCTCGCGTTCGCCGGTGGCGCCCTGTGCGGCGCGCTGGCCACCGACGCCTGGGGTGTGCATGCAATCTGGCTGCCCGCGGGCTTCCTGGCCGTCACACTGTGCCTGTTCATTTACGAAGAGCGCGCGTGAGGTCCTCAGCTAAATTCCGGTTGGGCTGAACTTATTCGACCCGCTGATCGTGTCGCGTGAGGGCGAAAAGTTAGGGATCAGAATGAAGAAGATCGGTACGTTCTTGGCGGCCATGGCCGTCGTCGCGGCGCTCGTGACCGCGTGCGGCGGGTCCAGTAGCACGACTCAGGCCACCGACACCGCAATGGCGAGCGAAAACAGCCCGACCGAGGTCGCGGGCCCGACGATAACGATTGCGGATATGGCCTTCGGTCAGCCGCTCACCGTCGCACCCGGCACCCAGATCAACATCGCGAACAACGACTCCGTGGAGCATTCCGTCACGTCGCAGACCGCGGGCGCGTTCGACGTTGACGTCGACGGCGGACGAGAAGAAGACACTGACCGCGCCGAGCCAGCCCGGCGAATATCCGTTTTACTGCAGTGTACCACCCGAACATGAAGGGCACACTGATCGTCAAGTAGCGGCGTTTAGCCGGGACCGGCGCCGGGCATCCCCGGGCGATGGCTGACGTGCCCGCGGTGCTCTTCGACGTCGACGGCACCCTGGTGGACTCCAACTACCTGCACGTGTACGCCTGGACGCGGGCTTTTCAGGAGGCAGGCATCGCGGTCGAGTCGTGGCGGATCCACCGCTCGATCGGGATGGACGGGACCAGATTGATCCAGTCCCTGTCGGGCGACGCCGACGACCACGCGCAGAAGAAGGCCGAGGACTTGCACACGCGATACCTCAAGGAGGCCGCGTCACTTCTGCGGCCTCTGCCCGGTGCGCGCGAACTCCTGAAAAGGGTCTCCTCGCTCGGCCTGCAGGTCGTTCTAGCAAGCTCGGCCAGCGAGGACGAGTTGTCGATGTCGCGG
Organism: uncultured Actinomycetota bacterium; assembly: GCA_963822305.1. GTDB lineage: Bacteria > Actinomycetota > Actinomycetes > Mycobacteriales > Mycobacteriaceae > Mycobacterium. Next base: position 168,578 of record CAWGHF010000021.1, read on the forward strand.
GAAGTCCTCGACAGCGACGACCTCGTGTCGGCCGCGACGTCGTCGAAGGATGTCGACGTCGCCAAGCCCGAACCGACCATCATCGAGATCGCGCTGGACCGCGCGGGGGTCGACGCCGACCACGCCGTCTATGTGGGCGACGCGGTGTGGGACGTCATCGCATGCGCTCGTGCCGGAGTCCCCGCCATCGGGCTCCTCAGTGGAGGAGTATCACGCGAGGAACTCGAGAAGGCCGGCGCCAAAGCCGTTTTCGACAATCCGCAAGATCTCTGCGATCACCTCGACGAGACGCCGATAGGCGCGCTGAGTCGGTAGACGGCCGGCTAGCGAGGTGTCCAGGCGACGGGCAGCCGCTTGATGCCGTGAATGAAAGCGGAGTGCAGCCGGTCGGGCTCCTCCGTCGCCGTGATGTCTGGCAGTTGTCGGTGCAGTTCTTCGAACGCGACCGTGATCTCGCGGCGTGCGAGGTTGGCGCCCAGGCAGAAGTGCGCACCTCCGCCGCCGAATCCCACATGCGGATTCGGGTGGCGGCGCACGTCAAACATCCACGGGTTGTCGAATTTCGACTCGTCGCGGTTGGCCGATCCGTACCACAGCGTGACCTTGTCTCCCGCAGCCAGTTTCACGCCACCCAGTTCCACGTCGCGGGTGGTGGTGCGGCGCATGTAGGCCACCGGCGACGCCCAGCGGACGATCTCCTCGACCGCCGTCGGGGCCACCTCGTGGTAGTTGTTCCACCAGACGTCGCGCTGTTCGGGATACCGGCTCAGCGACAACACGCCGTGGCTGATCGCGTTGCGGGTGGTCTCATTGCCGGCGACGACGAGCAGGATGAAGAACGAGGCCACCTCGGCGGACGTCAGCCGCTCGCCGTCGAGTTCTGCCTGCACCAGGCTGGTGGTCAGGTCGTCGCCGGGGGTACCCCTTCGGTCCTCGGCCAGCGCGGTGGCGTACGCACCAATGTCGACCGCAACCTGGAAGAACTCGTCGAAGTCGGTGGCGATGTCAGGATCGCCGAAGCCCAGAATGACGTTCGTCCAACCGAAGATCCGCTCATGATCCTGTTCGGGAATGCCCATCAGGTCGCAGATGATCTGCAGGGGTAGGGGACCGGCCAGGTCGGCGACGATCTCACCCCTACCGTCGGGATTGTTCGTCAGCATCGCGGCCACCAGGCGGCGGGCCCGATCGCGCACCGAGTCCTCGAGGAGCGCCAGCACGCGCGGAGTGAATGCGCTACGGACGATGTTGCGCAGCCGGGTGTGCCGCGGGTCGTCCATCGCGATCATCGACCCGAAGTACTCGGCCAGCTCAGGGGTTTGGTCGCCGATCGTGATCCCACCCGCCGAGCTGAAGATCTCGGGATGCCTGCTGGCGTAGAACACGTCGTCATGGCGGGTCAGCGCCCAGTGGCCGGCCCCTGGGGTGAACTCCTCGCCGATGAACGACTCGTGGAACGACACCGGGGCCTCCCGGCGCAGGGTGGCGAACGCGGCGTCGCGTACGTCGTCGTCGAGACCCCAGAAGTCCCAGGACCCGAGGTCGATTTCGGACAGTGGCACCTCCGCAGGGGCGGCGCCGTTCACCCTGGTCGCAATACCCACGCCGCGAGTCTACGGGTGGGCTTCGTGGCCGGGCCGACCCTTGGTCCGCCTCGTCTCCTTCATCTCGGCCTCGTAGACGTGCCGCGCCCCTTGCTGCAGCTCATCCCGGACCCGACGCTCGTGCTCGCGGAATCTCGACCAGTAGGTGTCGTCGAACTCCTCGACGATCTGAAACGTCCATCGGCCATAGAGCACGTTGCGGCCGATCATGTCCTCTTCCAGCCGGTCGGCGATGTCCCCGTGCCCAGCGGCACGCAGCTTGTCGCATGCCTCACCCAGCAGCAGGTCTGCGTGGCCCATCAGCTGATGAAATGAGTACAGGTGACCGCGGGCGCGCTCGACGTACTCCAGCGCCTCGGACACCGTGCCCGCTGCCTCAACTGTCTCGTCGCTGACCCCTTCCGGCCTGCGGTCGAGGCCGGCGTCCGATTCCGCTGACTCACTCACCGAGTCGAGATACCCCGCTTCGCCCGATGGCAATCGCCTGCGCCAGCGCTAGCGGGCGTGGTAGCACTTCAGTCGTGCGCAACCCACATGCCGGACAAGCGTTTACGACCCCCGATGAGCAGATCGCCGAGGCGCTTCTCGACGTCAGCATCCCGACGCTGATGCTGTCGCTGGTGCACATGTCGGGCGACGCCGAGTTGATCCGCGGCACCCTCAAGCCTGCCGGATTGTTCCTCAACGAGGTTCAGGGCTACATGTCCGAGGAGGACAAGGCCGCCGTCCGCAAGATCGCGCTGGAGGTGATCGCCGACTACCGCGACCGCGGCTGCCCGGAACCCGAGCCGATCAGCGCCGAACTACTGCACGAGATGATGAATTGGCTGGTGTGTGAGCCGGTGCCCGACGAATACGTGCCGATGCTGCTCGAGGAGATGGAGCTCGATGGCCGCGACGCACGACTCGTGCCGTCAGTAGGGAAGGCCGATGAATTCCCGGTCGTCGTCATCGGGTGCGGTGAGTCGGGACTGCTGGCGGGGATCCGGCTGAAGGAGGCCGGCATCCCGTTCACCATCGTCGAGAAGAACGCAGGCGTCGGCGGCACCTGGTACCAGAACACCTACCCCGGCGCGCGGGTCGACGTACCCAACCACTTTTACTGCTACAGCTTCGAGCCGACCGATCAGTGGGCGCACTTCTTCGCCGAACAGCCCGAACTGCAAGCGTATTTCGAGAGCGTGATGGACAAGCACGACATCCGTCGCCATGTGCTGTGGGAGACCGAGGTCACCGAGGCGTCCTGGGACGACGACACCGCGACGTGGACCGTTCGCACCCGCGACCTCAGTGGAACGACGACAGAACTGTCGGCGCGTGCGGTGATCACTGCCGTGGGGCAGCTCGACCGGGCGCACACCCCAACGATCGAAGGACAGCAGGACTTCGCCGGACCGACATTCCACTCCAGCGCGTGGGATCACTCCGTTGACCTCAACGGCAAGCGGGTCGCCATGATCGGCGCAGGGGCCAGCGGCTTTCAGATCGCACCGACGATCGCGCCGGATGTCGAGCGCCTCACCGTGTTTCAACGCACCGCGCAGTGGATGTTCCCCAACCCGAGTTACCACGACGAAGTCGGCCCCGGTGTGCAGTGGGCACTGAAGCATCTGCCGTTCTACGGCCGCTGGTACCGCTTTCTGCTGTTCTGGCCGTGGTGCGACAAAGGGCTCGACGTGGCGCGCGTCGACCCGGATTATCCGGATCAGCAGAAGGCGATCAACGAGGTCAGCGAGGTCACTCGGATCATGTTCACCGACTGGATCATCAGTCAGGTGGGCGATGACCCCGACCTCCAGGCGAAGGTGGTGCCGGACTATCCGGCCACCGGCAAGCGCACGCTGCAGGACAACGGCAGCTGGCTGAAGACGCTGACGCGCGACAACGTCGAACTCGTCCGGACCGGGATCGACCGCATCGAACCGGACGCAGTCGTCACCGAGGACGGCACACGATATCCGGCCGACGTCATCGTGTACGCCACCGGCTTCGAGCACACCAAGCTGTTGTGGCCCATGACGATTCGCGGGCGAGACGGGGAAGTCCTCAGCGAGCGCTGGGGTGAGCGGCCGTCGGCCTATCTGGGCATCACGATTCCCGACTACCCGAACTTCTTCTGCATGAACGGCCCCGGCACCTGGCTGGCCAGCGGCGGCAGCCTGATCTTTCACTCCGAGTGCCAGATGCGTTACATCACACAATGTTTGGAACTGCTCATCGCAGGCGGACACACGACGATGGAACCGACTGTCGAGAAGACGACGGACTGGCACGAACGCAGCCAGGCCGAGATGCGCACGATGGTGTGGTCACAGCCCACGATCAAGCACTCGTATTTCAAGAACAGCTTCGGCGAAGTGCACACCCTCAGCCCGTGGCGGCTCGTCGACTACTGGGCGTGGACGCGACAGCCCGATCCCGACGACTTCGTCTTCGGATAAGCTTTCGCCCGCGAACGTTCCTTACCAGTCGAGATTTCGCCAATTTTTCGAACGGTACGGAACGTTCGGCGGGGCTCAGTCCAGTCGCCAGCCCATGTTCTTGGCGAAAGTGGCGCCATCGTCGGACAGCGTGCCGAGCTTGTGCGCGCGGTTGACGTATTCCTGCACCATCACCAGGAAGTTCATCGGGTTGTACGCGTCCTCTTCGTAACTCCACTTGCCGTCGCCCGCGTACTTGAGCACGGTGATCACCGGCGACTCGTGGATGCTGCCGTCGCCTGGGTCCTTCATCCGATTCGGGATCCGGGCGATGACCCAGCCCTTCTCTTCGTCGATGGCGTACCACTCACAGGGGAATGTCGGCATTTCGCTGCCGGGGAACATGTTCATGGTCGACGAGATCCACTCACGGATCTCCTCGCGGCCGGTCCGGTTGCCCATGCCGTGCTCGACGTACTCGGCGTCTTCGGTGAAGTGGTCGGCATAGCTCGCCCAGTCCCACGTCTTGCCGATCTCGACGACGGCCTTTTCGTAGTCGTGGAACGCCTCCTCGAGCTCTGCGCGTGACCATTGACCCATCGCCAGACTCCTTCGGCTCGCAGAGGAAAACTGAAACCTGTTCTACCAAACGTATCTACGCCGCGGAGTCGAATCAGGCCGCGCGATACTGTCGGGGGCGATGGCCCTCCGTATTGACCCTCAGGTGCGCGAACAGATGGATCGGCTGACGGACGCCCTCGGGGAGACCGATGAGGCTCCGGTCGGCGACGTTGCGGCGCGCAGGATCAGCGGCCACCGCATGTTCGACTTCATCGGCGCCACCTCCGCCCCGATCGAGGGCGTGGAGACCGAGGGATTTTCGGTTACCGCGAAGGACGGCACGGAGCTGGCCGCCACCTGGTATCGCCGCTCGACGGGTGAGCCGCCCGGCAGTGCCGTGTTGTATCTGCACGGCGGTGGGATGATCTTCAGCCTCGACCACATCGGCTCGATGTACGAGCTCGCGGCCCGCCGCTACGTAGCCGAATCCGGGGTGCCGATGCTGGTCGTCGACTACCGCGTCGCGCCCGAGCATCCGCATCCGACGCCCGTCGAGGATTGCTACGCCACGCTGGAGTGGCTCGCCGGAAAAGCGACCACACTGGGGTTCGATCCCGGGCGCGTCGCGGTGATGGGCGATAGCGCGGGTGGCGGGTTGGCCGCGGGGGTGTGCCTGATGGCCCGCGACCGCCGTGGTCCCGCCATCGCCCAGCAGCTGCTGATATACCCGATGCTCGACGATCGGCCTGCGACGCCCGACCCGGCCCTGCTTCGATTCCTGACGTGGACCTATGACGACAACCTCACCGGCTGGGGCGCGCTGCTCGGCAACGAAGCCGGTGGTGAGGACGTCTCGCCGTACGCGGCACCGGCCCGCGCGGCCGATCTGACCGGGCTTCCCGACACCTACATCGACGTCGGGGAATTGGACATCTTTCGCGATGAGGACATCGCCTATGCACGCAGGCTATCCGACGCCGGGGTGCCGACGGAGTTCCATCTGCACCCTGGCTGCCCGCACGCGTTCGAAGCGCTGGCCGTCGGCGCCGATGTGTCGACGCGCGCGCTCAACGACCGCATTCGCCGGCTCCGCTCCCTGTGACCTGATCGAGGTAACGGCCGCTTGGCGCCTCTCGATAACCCGGTAGGGGTCATGGCTTGTGCTCAATGCCACGTTGCGCAAGCCACGGGAATGAACAGTGACGTGTCCGGCGTCGGAGAGGTGGGAACCATTCGACGTCCACGTCACCCAGCTAGGAGTCAAAGGATGAAACTCGCCAGGACAGTGGTCAACGCGATGGTCGTCGCTGCGCTCGGCTTCGGGGCCGCCGGGCTGGGCACGGGCATGGCGTCCGCTAAACCGGGACACGGAAACGACATCGACAGGCCCTGCTTCCCGTTCTGTGAGAACCGGCACGACTGGAACGAAGGGCAGGGCTGGAACGATTTCGATCGCGGCCACTCTGACAAAGGACCCTGGTGGGCGAACAACCGCCACGACTGGTGGGACGATCGGCAAGGTCCGCCACCGTGGGGCTGGGGCCCGCCGCCTGCATATCAGTGGAACGGGGGCCCGCCGCGGCCGTTCAACTACTGGGGCTACGACGTGAACCCGGTGTGGGACGACGGCTTCCACGAGTGGGGCATCTGGCTGTTCGGCCTGTGGATTCCGATCATCGGGATCGGCTTCAACTAAGCCGGCGCTTCGACGACCGCCTTGATCCGCTCCAGGGTCTTGCGCATGTCGCGCTTGTTGCGCCTCGTGCGTAACTGCCCGCCGAGCACCGCGAAGATCTTGGTGAATACGCTGTCGTTCATCCGGAACGACTCGGTGACCTCTGTGCCACCGTCCACCGGGGTGAAGCGGTAGTGCCAGTTGTTCACCGGCCTGTCGCCGACGAGCACCTCGAAGCCGAACTCCCTGCCGGGCTCGCACGCCGTGACCCGGCAGGTGGTCCAGTACACCGGGCCGATCTCGTTGCGGCGGACATGCCCACGGAAACGGGCGCCGAGGGCCGGGCCGGTGGCGCCGCCCAACCACTCGGCCTCGATCACCTCGGGCGAGTACCTGCCTGTGTTGCGGACGTCGGCGACGATGTTCCAGATCTCATCCGCCTGCGCCGCCATCGGAACCGTCACCGATGCCTGCATTGCGACCTCCTTGGTTGCCTGGTTCACGTTAACTGTCCGGGTGACCGACTGGAGCGGTGAGGACTACGCCAAGATCAGCTCGCTGCAGCGGGCGATGATCGAGGAGGCCAAGGCGAGCCTCCTGCTCGCCGCCGGCGACCGCGTACTCGACGTCGGGTGCGGCGACGGGCATCTCACCCACGAGATGGCAGACATGGTGCCTTCCGGGTGTGCGATAGGCGTCGACCCGTCGAAGCGAATGATTGCGACCGCGCACTCCGCGGGCACGCCGACGAACTCGGGTCCATGGTTTGTCATCGCCGACGCCCGCCGGTTGCCCTTCGGCGCGCACTTCGACGTCGTCGTGTCATTCAATGCGCTGCACTGGGTCCCCGAACAGCGACAAGCCCTGCGGCAGATCGCATCGGCGCTGCGGCCGGGCGGTCGTGCGCTGATTCAGGTGGTCTGCGCGGGGGAGCGGCCCAGCCTGGAGACGATCGCGATGGAAACCTGCCGAAATCCCCGGTGGGCTGCTCGATTCGACGGGTTCGCCGCACCGTTCATACATGTCGAGCCGGACGGCTATGGCGAGCTGGCGGCGTCGGCGGGGCTTACGTTGACGAAGCTGACCGTTACCGATCGCGAATGGGATTACGGCTCCCGCAACGGGTTTGAGCAGTGGTGTGCCGTCGGGTGCACTGCGTGGACCGATCGCCTACCGGTCGGGGACCGAGGTCGGTTCATCGACGAGCTTGTCGAAGCCTACGAGCCTGTGGCGGGTCGGCCAGGTCTGTTCCGGTTCACCCAGATGCGGGCCGAACTCCGCCGCTAGCTTTTCTGAACATCGTCGTACAGCAGCGCCATTCGATCGATGAACCAAATCTTGCAAAGCATCTGGACAGCCAGCCCGAACGCGGTGATCCACGGATCGAGCACGATCAGTCCCCACGCCCAGAACGGCACCCCGGCTGCGCTCATCACGCTCAGCACTATCGGCGCGTTGCGGTGATGCGCCGGGATCGGAGTCTCCTTGCGTGCGGACCAGTACTCCTCGCCCAGCACCCCGCGCGACGCCCAGGTGTCGATCGACTGCGGAGGTGGGAACACGCGCGGATTGACCATGGTCCACACCACAACGGCGGCCACTGGGAGGAGTGACCACCAGCCGATCCAGGCACGGCTCCAGACCGCGGCGGTGAGCAACAGCGGAACCGGAATCCGCGTGTAAACGCTCCACGGGTTCGCATGACGCCGCCAGGCGTCCGCACCTGTCAGACCGAACGCCTTGGTCACCCGGTTCTGACCGGCCAACGCGCACCTCCGTCCGGTTTACGAGAGCGGTGAACCGGGAACCGAACCAACCCGTACTACATAGTGTTATCTCATTCGTGTGTCCGGGCGCAGGGAGGAGCCGCCATGATCCACCGTCTAATTCGTTTCAGCAGGTCGTTAGCCATCGCTATGGCCGCCGCCATCGTCACTCTTGCACTGAGCAGCCCGCCTGCCGCGGTCGCCGACGATCGGCTGGACTTCACCGGAACGAGCCTGAGCGGCGCGCCGTTCAACGGGGCATCACTGCAGGGCAAGCCCGCCGTGTTGTGGTTCTGGACGCCATGGTGCCCATTCTGCAACGCCGAAGCGCCGTCGGTCAGCAGTGTGGCGGCCGCCAACCCCAAGGTGACGTTCGTCGGTGTCGCAGCGCGCTCCGACGTCGCGGCCATGCAGGGCTTCGTGTCGAAGTACAACCTGAACTTCACCACCCTGAACGACGCCGATGGCTCCATCTGGGCGCGATACAACGTGCCGTGGCAGCCGGCATATGTGTTCTATCGCGCCGACGGCACATCGACGTTTGTGAACAACCCGACCTCGGCCATGCCGCAGCAGGAACTGCAGGAGCGGGTCTCGGCGCTCTCCACCTAACCGCGAGTGCAACAAGACCTGGTCGGGCTGGCGTTCGCCGCCGGGCTGGTGGCCGCGCTGAACCCATGTGGTTTCGCGATGCTGCCCGCCTACCTCGCGCTCGTCGTGCGGGGCAGTGACGACGGCCGCGGCGCTGCGATCGCAGTGGGCCGCGCCGTCGCGGCCACTGCTGCGATGACGCTCGGCTTCCTCGCGGTGTTCGGCACGTTCGGGTTCTTTACCGTGTCCCTGGCGTCAACCGTTCAGAAGTACATGCCATACGTCACGGTGTTGATCGGCATCGCTCTTGTGGCGCTTGGCATCTGGCTGCTATCGGGGCGCTCGCTGACGCTATCGCTGCCAAACCAGTTGTCGCGCAGCGCTTCATGGGGGCCAACGAGCAGGCTTGGCTCGATGTTCGGCTACGGCATGGGCTACGCGATCGCATCGCTGTCGTGCACCATCGGCCCGTTCCTGGCGGTGACGGGTGCCGGGGTCGGCGGCACATCCGTTTTGAGCCGAGTGTGGATCTACCTGGCGTATGCCGCGGGATTTGCGTTGGTCGTCGGCGCGCTGGCCGTCGCGGTCGCGCTGGCGGGCTCGGCGCTCGTCGAGCGGATGCGGCGAATCCTGCCCTACGTCAACCGAATCGGCGGCGCGGTGCTGATCGTTGTCGGGCTCTACGTCGGCTACTACGGGTTCTACGAGATCAGGCTGTTCACCGCGGGCGGAAACCCCGCGGACCCGGTCATCGCGGCGGCGGGTCGACTGCAGGGCACCATCGCCGGGTGGGTGCACCGGCACGGCGCATGGCCTTGGCTCGTGTTGCTTGCGGTGCTCCTGCTGGCAGCATTCGTATGGGCCTGGCGCGCGAATAGAGGCGCTACTTCGAGACTGCGACGGTCCCATGCAGATCGGGCCACGGTGGCCGACGAACCATAGCCAGCGTGGCGAAGGTCGCTGCAACCAAACCGATCAGCTCGCCCATCAGTGCTATCCGAGTCGAATCGAGCGCGGGCACCCAGGTCGCCTCGCCGTCCTTGATGACGAAAACGCCGGCGGGTTTCGCGGTGAGGCGCAGATCCGCGTCGGCAGCGCCTGGCCTGGTCCGGCCGCGCACTTTGGCAACGGGCAGCACGGTCGCCCCGTCCGCGGTCTGGTACGGCTGGCCGTAGACGTGCGCGGCGGACGGATCGGGCACGATCGAGTCCAGGGCGTCTCGCAGCTTCATATGAGTTCCTTTCGGTCGCTTCCGTCGATGACTTCGTGGGCCACCCGTGGTCTCAGTTGTAGTGGCTCGACGCGAAAGGAGCACGCCATGGTGATCGTCTCGGGGCACCTGATCGTCGGCATAGAGGTGCGTGACGACTATCTGGCCGGGTGCGCGGACGTCGTCGAGCAGGCCCGGCGCGCGCCCGGCTGTCTCGACTTCGCGATCTCGGCCGATTTGCTCGATCCGGCACGCATCAATGTTTTCGAACGATGGGATTCTCAACCCGCCGTCGAAGCGTTTCGCGGAAACGGTACCGGCGACGACCAGGGTTCCATGATCGTCTCGGCGTCGGTATCCGAATACGACGTGTCAGACGAACGCCGGTTGACGTAGCGTGCCAGCAAAATCATTGCGCGCTCAAATACCAGTTCGCGCATTTTCCTCACCTGGACAGCAACAGCGGCCTAAAGTTTGTTGACACAGGCGCCAGAGGAAATACGCCACCGAGGCGCACCGTCAACAAGAACCGGAGACAGACATGACGGTCTCAGTAACCGATCGCGCACAAGATGCCGCCGAGCCCGTCACCGCGAGCGCGTTGCTGCGGGAACTCGGGATGTCCCATGCATGCGCCGAGAAGCAGAAGGCCGCCCTGGGGACGTGGATGATGATCCACGAAGCGCAGCGGCCGCTGCGGATCAGCCTGCTGAGGAACGGCTACGGCCTTCTCTTGAAGGAGATCGACGCGAAACGGGCCGGCCCGGGCGCCCTGGCCTGACCGCCGAAACCGAAGTCAGCGATCGAAGCCTTCGTCATCCCCTGGCGGGACGGCTGTCGCCTGCTCGATCAGATCGGCCTCGCTGGCTTCCGAGCCGATCTCGAACGGGTCCAGTACGGCGTCATCGTTGTCGGTGTCGACCGGAATGTCGTCGGGGTGGGTCATGGCTGTCCACTCCTTCCTACTTGTCGTCGACCGAACTGCGGTACTGGACAAATTGTCTCGCGCCGCGCAAGCCCATGTAACTGCTCATCCGTGTTTGGCGATATCGAAACTGTCGGGGCTCTACGCACGACGGGAAGTAACGCCATGAAATTCGTTCGCCGCTTTTTCTCCGCCGCATTCGCGGCGACCCTCCTAGCAGGCCTGATCGGTGTGCTCGGTGGCACACCCACGGCGGCCGCAGCACCCGAGGTGCTGAGCGTGCCGTCGCCCTCGATGGGTCGCGACATCCAAGTTCAGTTCCAGGGCGGCGGGGCTCACGCCGTGTATCTGCTGGACGGGTTGCGGGCGCGCGACGACCGAAACGGCTGGGACATCGAGACCGGCGCGTTCAGCTGGTTCGACGGTTCCGGGGTAGCGGTGGTGATGCCGGTGGGCGGCATGTCCAGCTTCTACACCGACTGGTACCGGCCTGCGGTCGGCAACGGCACCACGCAGACCTACAAGTGGGAGACCTTCCTGACATCGGAGCTTCCCGGCTGGCTCTCGGCCAACAAAGGTGTCAGCCCGAGCGGTAACGCCGTGGTGGGTCTATCGATGTCCGGGGGAGCGGCTCTGGTTCTGGCCGCCTACCATCCCGGCCAGTTCGTCTACGCCGGTTCGCTCTCAGGGTTTCTGAACACGTCGAACAGGTTGTGGCCGGTGCTGATCGGCATCTCAATGGCCGACGCGGGCGGCTTCAACGCACTCGACATGTGGGGTCCCTACGGTGGTCCGGCCTGGCAGCGCAACGACCCGATGCTTCAGATTGGAAGGCTTGTCTCCAACGGGACCCGCATCTGGGTGTACAGCGGCAACGGCAATCCGACCGACCTCGACGCCGGCCTGGGCAACGCCCAGATCCCTGCCCAGTTCCTCGAGGGTTTGACGATCAACACCAACAGAGAGTTCCAGGCGAGGTACGAACGCGCGGGCGGGAGCAACGGGGTATTCAACTTCCCGCCCAACGGAACACACAGCTGGGGGTACTGGGGTGGCCAGTTGCAGGCCATGAAGCCCGACATCCAGCGCGTGTTAGGTGCCACGCCGACCGCCTGACCTACAGGCCTCGCGACCAGTATTCGCCGACCAGCTCGTGGCCAAATTTGGTTTGCGGCTCACGGAGGTCGAGCTGGAAGCCCTCCCGCTGGTAGATCCGCCGGGCTTCCGCCTGAACATCGGTGGTCCACAACATGATTCGGCGGTAGCCGGAACGCCGCGCAAAGCGAAGGCATTCCTCCACCAGCCGGGAGCCGACTCCGGCGCCGCGCGCCTGCGGTTCGACCAGCAGCAGACGCAGTTGCGCGACGTCCGGGTCTTCTGACGCGGTGCAGAAAACACAGCCCACTCGTTCGCCGTCGAGTTCGGCGATCCAGGCGGCTTCCCGTTTGGAGTCCGCACGCTCGCCGAAGTCGGCGACGATGCGGGCGACAAGCGCCTCGAAGGTGACATCCCAATTGTGCTCGGCTGCGTATCGGGCGCCGTGCCGTTCGACCACCCAGCCGAGGTCGCCGGGGTCGGTGTCGCGCAGGACGAGGCCGCGGGATTGACGTTGGTCGTCGAGCATCCGCCGGATCCGTCCCATTGCCGAGACGAGTTGCGAACGCTGGTCGGAGTCCAGTGGCTCCACCAGGCGGTCGATCGCATCCGCCTGCAACGTGTCGACCTCGGCGAACGCCGCCCGGCCCGCGCGCGTGATGCGCACCAATTGGCAGCGCGCGTCGGTGGCCGACGGTTCCCGCTCGACGAATCCGTCCGCGATGAACCGGGACAGAATCCGGCTCAGGTATCCGGCGTCCAGATCCAGGGTGCGCCGCAACTCGGCCACGGGCATCTGGCCGGCGTGGGCCAGTTCGAACAGGACGCGCGCCTCGGTCAGCCCGAATGCCGAGCCGGCCAGCTTCGGCCGCAACAGGCCCAGGACGCGGGTGTAGAAGCGGTTGAAACCGCGGACCTCGGAAACAGTCGATACCGACATAGTTGACAGCGTCAAACACTTACTTGACTTTGTCAACTACTGCCCGATTCAGAGCTGGCAGCAAAACCCGTTATCCTCTACGCAGCCAGCGTCGGCCGAAACCACCGCGCCGACATGCCTGGAAAATAGTCAAGCGCCGAAAGGCTGTACCTTGCCAAAGACACCGACGGGCACCCCGAACCTGGAGCCGCACTTCGAGGACGTCCAGGCGCATTACGACCTGTCCGACGACTTCTTCCGGCTCTTCCTCGATCCCACGCAGACATACAGCTGCGCCTACTTCGAGCGCGACGACATGACGCTCGAGGAAGCCCAGATCGCCAAGATCGACCTGTCCCTCGGCAAGCTCGGCCTCCAGCCGGGCATGACGCTGCTCGACGTGGGCTGCGGTTGGGGCGCCACGATCAACCGTGCCCTTGAGCGCTACGACGTCAACGTCGTCGGCCTGACCCTGAGCCGTAACCAGCAGGCGCACGTCCAAGGGCTCCTCGACAAACAAGCCAGCCCGCGCAGCAAGCGCGTTCTGCTTCAGGGCTGGGAGCAGTTCGACGAACCGGTGGACCGCATCGTGTCGGTCGGCGCATTCGAGCATTTCGGCCGCGACCGCTACGACGACTTCTTCAAGATGGCTTACTCGGCGCTGCCGGCTGACGGCGTCATGATGCTGCACACGATCGTCAAGCCCAGCGACGAGGAATTCAAGGAACGCGAGCTGCCGGTCACCATGACCAAGCTGCGATTCTTCAAGTTCATCATGGACGAGATCTTCCCCGGAGGGGATCTGCCGCAGGTGAACGTCGTCGAGGACCATGCCACCAGGGCCGGCTTCGAGGTCAAGCTGGTGCAGCCGCTGCGGTTGCACTACGCGCGCACCCTGGACATCTGGTCGGCAGCGCTCGAGGCCCGCAAGGACGAGGCGATCGCGATCCAGTCGCAGGAGGTCTACGACCGGTACATGCGTTACCTGACCGGTTGTGCGGACCTGTTCCGCGAGGGCTACACCGACGTTTGCCAGTTCACCCTCGTCAAGAGCTAGCCTTCCCCGGCGCCGACGGAGGCGATTGCCCCGATAACCGCTTGCGGATTATCCAGGGACACAAATGTTTTGGCGTCGGCTACCTCGATCAGCGAGGAGTTGGGGAACAGCTCGGCCATCCGTCTGCCAAACGACGGCTTGAAGCACCGGTCGCGTTGACCCCACACCAGAGTGACCGGCTTGGTGAACTGGGGGAACCGCGTCGACACCTCGGTCAGGTCGGTGTTGGCGACATGACGCAGCAGCGTAGCCAGGTCGCGGCGGATCCGCGCGTCTCGCCGGCACGGGTCAAGCCAGCTGTTCGTCAGTTGCGGGTCGGGATCGGTCACCAACAGGCCGTACCCGAAAGGCGAGTGCCGCAATGCGGTCAGCTTCATCTGGCCGACCAGAAGCTTGATCGACGCATCGCCGCGCAACAGCGCGAAGACGAGCGTGAACGGGAATGGCGGAAACTTGTCGAACGCATCGCAGTTGGTCAGCACCAGGCGACCGACCGCCTCCGGATGCGCGTCGATGACGAACTGGCACAGGCCGCCGCCGGTGTCGTTACCGACGAGCGTCACGTCGGACAGGCCGAGCTCGGTAATGAACTCGTTGATCATCGACACCACGGCGTGCGGCGACAGGTCGGTGCCGTCGTTGACGGGCACGGTGTGCGAGCCGAGCGGCCAGTCTGGAAGGATGCACCGAAACCCTTGCCGCGCCAGACCTTCGGCGACCCGGTCCCACAGGCGGTGGTCGACCAGGATCCCGTGGACGAATAGCACCGGGGGATGAGGTGAGTCCTCGGGCCCGACGATCCGGTAGTCGATCGTGGCCTGCTTCAACGCGACCTGTGGCATGACTACCCCTTAGCGTGACCGTCGGAACCTTCGCCATAACCGTAGCGGCAGCAGGCCGATCAGCGGTGCGCGCTTACCCAGATCGTCGGTGTCGCGGCGGTTGAAGGCGGCGGCGTAACGCCGCGAGAACCTTCCGATGTAGATGGCGGCGGCGACCCCGACGTGCCCGGCTGTCAGCTCAATCCCGCTGCCCGGCTTGGTGAGGCGAGACGCCACGTTGCCGACCATCGTCACCTCGAGGCCGTCGAGGACCCAGACGCCGCCGAGGCCGATGACGACCCGCCGGTGGAATCGCGACCACGGCAGCCGGTCCAGGCGGCCGGTACGTGGGTCTCCACAACGCTCGTCTGGACATTCCGGTCATCGCCGCCTCCTCGCGAGCGCACTGCGCGCTGGCGGGGGGCCCCGACGACGAGCCGATTAGTCCAGCCGGATCGAGTCCTCATCGCGGCGTACGTTGACCCCTATGAGCGGCGGGAATGACAAGTGGCTTCGGTCCTCGGCCACCAGGGCGCTGGTGCTCGCCGCCCTGGCGATGTCGCTCGTGCTGGGCATCGGTTTCGTCGTCATCAACTCGTCGCGCACCGCCGAAACCGGCACGCTTGGCGATGCCGCACCGCTGACGGACGAGCAAGCCACGAACCAGGTGGTGGACTCGGCGCGGGAAATCGTCGATGCCGCCCGACTGCGCGATGTCAGCGGAAGCAATATCTTTCTGTCGTGCACGAGCCTGCACGACCCGCCTTATCAGGCCGCGGTTTACCTCAACTTCCGGTTGCCCGAGACGAATTCGGTCAAGCGCATCCGCGAGGTCGCTGCCGCGATGGTGGCGCAAGGTTGGCAGGAGGCACCGGCGCTGGGCGAGCACTTCGGCATGAAGCTGACCAAGGGCGGCGTCACGTCGACGTTTCACCAGAACCCCGACGACATGAAGTTCGCAACCATGCGCATCTACGGGGAATGCCGGAACATCTCAGATCACCGCAACGACAACCCGGCCTTCACCGACATCACCGACCGGCTGAGTTGAGGGTCCGCTGAAGCAGCAGGGTGTCCAGCCACCGGCCGTGTTTGAAGCCGACCGAGGACAACCTGCCCGCATCGACGAACCCGCGATTGCGGTGCAACGCAAGCGAAGCGTCGGCGCTGTCGTCCACGATGACGGCGATGACCTGCCGAACACCCACATCTGCGCAGCGCGCCAGTAGGGCATCGAGCAGGCGACCGCCGACGCCACCGCCGACGGCGTCGCGTGCGAGATAGATCGAGTCCTCGACGGTGTGCCGGTAGGCGGGTCGTGACTTCCATGGCACGCAGTACGCGTATCCGGCGATTGCGCCGTCCATCTCGGCGCTGATGAACGGCAACCCGCTGTCGATCACCGCACCGAATCGCTTTTCCCATTCGCTGCGCGTCGGGCGGGTCCACCTCGAACGTGGCGACGCCGGTTCGCACGTGGTGGGCGTAGATCTCGCTGATCGCGTCGAGGTCGGCCGGCACGGTCGGCCGGATGATCGGTTGGCTGTTGGCCACCGCCGTCAGCAGGCGACCGGATGCGATTCGCAGTACGGGGTCTTGCCCGGGAATCGGTAGCGATGGTCGGCGACCCACCGATAGATGCCGTCCTGTAGGGACCTCATTCCGGGAATCCGGTACACCCGCAGCGGGAGCCTGGTGCCCAGGGCCGCCGAGACGGCCGCGTTCGCGGCCTCGGCCCCGCCGTACACCCGACCGGACGCGTCCAGCCACCAGATCTGCTCCATGAGATGGTCCGATGAAATACCGAGCCGCTCCGCCGTGCCTGCTCGCTGCAGCGGCTCGGTCTGCAGATCGCCCGTGCGGTCGAGTTTCAGCAGGAGGTCCCTGGATCGGGTGCACATCCCGCATGCGCCGTCGAAAAACAACACTCCACTCGCGCGATTCATGCTCGACTCCTGCTCACTCCGGTCCTGCTCGTACCTCGTCGTCCCACTCGCGCGCTCATACGCGCCAGGTCCGCAACCGCCTGCCGGGCCGATGTGACCGAGTTCATCCGCAGTGCGGTCTGCCCGGCGTAGCAGGCTGCGCGGTCCACCGCCGAGGCGGGCATGCCCACCGTCGGGGCGATGGGGGAGAACAGCGGAAGCCGAGGCGTCTGCACCCGCAAGGCCGACGTCGTCGCCGGAAGCTTGGCCAGAAACGCGCTGCCTGCGTTGATCGAGCGGGGGATCACCTTGGCGGTCCCGTCGGCACGACACCACCGTTCGGTGGCCGCATTGGGGATCACCCGGTGCGGCGCCGGCCATCCGAGGCCGAACAGCATCGTCCGAATCGTTCTGTCGGCGGCAAGGATTCGGCGCCGGTACTCGGGATGTGCCCGCGACTCATGGGTGAGCAGAAAGCGCGTTCCCGCGATGACCCCGCTGGCCCCGGCCGCCAGTGCCGCGCTGGTGTCGGATCCTGTCGCGATTCCGCCCGCGAGCAACACCGGCCTGCCGTCGGCGATGGCCAGCGCGCGCGGCAGGAACTCGAGCGCCTCCGTCGTGCCGCAGAGATGGCCACCAGCCTCGCCACCCTGGGCGATGAGCCCGTCGGCACCCCACGTAACCGCGCGTCGCGCCTGGTCCGTCGGTGCCCACCATGACGAAGACGAAAACCCCTGCGGCACTGAGTTCGTCGACCAGCTCGCGGTCACCGCCGAAGGCCACCACGGCCACGTCGACGCGCGCGTCGGACACACACGGAAACGTGGCTGCGGCGCAGGAATGGCGTGAGCAGGTTGACCGCGACTGCGCGGCCTGGCGCGTCCGCACGGACCCGCGAAATAGACTCGCGTAGTTCGTCAGGGGGAGCAAGGCCAAGTGTGCCCAATCCGCCTGCGATGGCAACAGCGGCGGCGAGTTCGGGACCCGCCAGGCCTCCGCCCATTCCGGCCTGGCCGACCGGAACATCCAGGCTCAGCCGGTCAAGCAGGTCCACGGGCGGGCGGACCTGGCGGTGTGGGGTTGGTGGCGGCGTCACGGCGACGGGCTGCCATGCCCGCGAGTGCCTCGAAGACCACGCGGTGCGCGGCGTTCACGGTGAGTTCGGCGTGGTCGTAGGCCGGCGCAACCTCGACGACGTCGACACCGGCGACGTCGTGCTCGTAGCACAACTGGCGGACCATGCGCAGAAGGTCGGCACTCGTGATGCCGCCCGGCTCGGGTGTCCCGGTTCCGGGTGCGTGCGCCGGGTCGAGCACGTCGATGTCCACCGATACGTACAGCTTGTCGGCCTTGGCGAGCGCCTCGCCGACCGCGTCCCGCATGACCTCCTTGAAGCCGCGCTCCCAGATCTCCTGCATGGTGTGCCACACCATGCCCTGCTCGAGCATCCACTCGAAGGTGTCCTGCGGCGGCCAATACCCGCGCAACCCGACCTGGACGAAATGCGTGCCGGGCACCGCGCCGGATTCGATCAGCCGACGCATCGGAGTTCCGTGGCTGGCCAGGTTTCCGTCGATGATGTCGGCGGTGTCGGCGTGCGCATCGAAGTGCACGATGCCGACGTTGCCGTAGCCGTGCACGTCGGCAACCGCGGTTGCGGCCGGCCAGGTGATCGAGTGGTCGCCGCCGAGGATGACCGGCACGATCCCGCGGGACACCACCGCGTGGACGCGCTCGCGGATGTTGCGGTGCGAGACCTCGGTCAGGCCGTGGGGGCAGAACGCATCGCCGAAGTCGACGACCTCCAGCCAGTCGAAGATCTCCAACCCCAAGTCAAGGTGATACGTGCCGGGCTCGTAGGCGGTGGCCCGGATCGCCCGCGGACCGAACCTGGCGCCCGGTCGGTTCGTCGTCGCCACGTCGAACGGCGCACCGACGATCGCGACGTCGGGTTGCCAGGACTCCAACTGCTCGACCTCGGTCAGGAACGGCCGATGACCGAACGACGCGAGACCCGAGTAGGGCAGGTCGAGCTGCTCAGCCATTCCCGGCGGCAATTCCCGCTGAGGTCCGTGGTCGTGCTGATCGCCCATGAGCGTGACAGTACCGCCCGCCGCGCCCCGATTTGGCGATACCGGAACCGGAGGTTAGCGCGCCGCGAACTCGGCGAACTGCGTCAGCCCTGAACCCCAGCCGTCGGCCGCCCCGACCGCGTCGGCCATGCCCTGGCCACCGTCGCCCAGACGCCAGAAATCCTTGTGCACCACGCTGACTCGCGTTTTGTCGCCTTCGGCGGTGAACTCCACGGTGACCCGCGACGCCTTCTCGACATCCGTCTCGAGCTGCCACGTGCCGGATATCATCCAGGCGAAGGTGAAGCGCTCGGGCGGATCCCATTCGGTGACCTGACCCCATGCCGATTCGCTGCCGTCCTCACAGGTGTCATACATCCGGCCACCGACCCGCGGTTCCACCGTCATCGCCACCACCGGAGAGGTCGCCAGATGGTGTCCGGCAGGCCACCATTCGGCCATGCGGTTGGTGAAGAGGTCGAACGCCCGCTGCGGCGTTCCGGCAACGGTGACCTCGCGACGGACATCGGTGATCGTGGTCATGAATCGTCTCCTGAATCGTTGGGCTGGCTGTCGGCGAACGCGGCGAATGACGAAAGCGCGTCGCGCCACATGACGTCGAGCCACTGCCTGAGTACCTCGAAGCCATCGGTGGTCACCGTGTAGACGCGACGCGTCCCGACGGGATGGGATGTCACGACGCCGGCATCTTTGAGGATCTTGAGGTGCTGCGAGACCGCAGGCCGACTGATCGGCAGTTGGTCCGCGAGTTCCTGCACCGACGACGGCTTGGCGCGCACCAGATCGAGTACTTCCCGCCGAGTCGAATCGGCCAGGGAGTCCAGCACCACTCCGTAAGTAACCACTTACCGTTAATATCAGCTTACGGATACTTTCGTCAAGCAAGCTACGGCGAAGACCAGCGGAGTTCTTTCGCCGCCGCCTGACAGCTGGCGGATTTGAAATCGACGGGTCCCCGGCGTCAAGCAGCGGTCATTTCACCGCACGCCGTAAGCCGTAGCCGCCCTTCGCAGAAGGACCGGGACCACAGCGCGGTGGATCGGCGCCACTGCCGCCCAGACGACGCGAGCCACGGGCCGCCGGTAACTGACGAACGTCTCGAGCGCGGCGGTCGATGGCGGGAGGCGTTTCGCTACCAGCACGCCCTCCAGGAGTCGGCCGGTGGCATGCAACCTGATGCTGTCGGGACCACGGTCTGTGACTTCCCAGCCCAGAAGGTGATTCGGCGCCGACAGCGGGGCCAACTCGAGCCTGAGCACATGCCGATGCACGACCAGCACTGCGGCTCCCAACCACCGGGGAACATTTTCCAGACCCGCGCGAACCAGCTCCTCGGCGGAGCGGCCGTCGGTCGCGGCCAGGGCCACCTCAAACGCGTCAGCATAGTCGCAACGCTGCGTCGCTACGACCGATCGCCGCTGTACGACAGCCACTTTCGACCAACCCCCTTCAGCATTCGCGGGTAGACGATCAGGTACCGGAACGGGGTGATCGCCGTCATGTAGGCGCGGCCCAGCACGCCGTTCGGCTTGACCAGGATCGCCATCTGCCCGCGGTAGCCGCCCGCTTCGTCCGGAACCCAGCCGAGGTGGATGACGCCGTGCACGGTCTGGTTGATCAGCTCGGCCGCCCATTCGTCGGCTGTCTGGTACAGGGGAGTGAATCCCATCGCAGGGGTCACGGTGGAGGGGGAGTCGCGTAGATCGGCCGGCAGCCTCTCCCGAAGGCTCGGGCGGGCGGGATCGTCGACGCGTTCATCCCAGCCGAAGACCTGACCGAGCACCTCCCGGATCGCAAAGAGCGACCCGACCAGAGAGAACCGCTTCCGCGTTTCGTCGAACGACGCGACCAACTCAATCAGCCGGGGGAAGTCATCCGGCCCGCCGGGCGTCGGCAACGCCCAGACATCCTCGAGCCGGAAGTCGCGGGTGAGGTCGTGGATTCGCCACGGCCGCGAAAAATGCGCACTGTTCGGGAGTTTCATCGAACGCCTCCTTGACGGTCACAGTAACATACATACATGCACGTATCTATCTCGGATTCTGACATACGGCCGAGGACGCAGGCCGAGCGCCGGGCGCGCACCAGAGCCGCCCTCCTCGAGGCGGGAGCGAGGGGCTTTTCGCGTTACGGATACGGCAATCTCGTGCTCGAGAAGGTCGCAGGCTGATGCCGGATACACCCGCGGCGCGCTGTATCACCTCTTCACGGGCAAGGAGGAACTGGCCGTTGCCGTCGTGGACTGGGTCGCCGATACCTGGGAACGAGAAGTGTGGGCGCCCGCGCAGCGTGCGGGCACTCCGGTCGACATCCTGGTGGCGCTGGCGCGGGGGCACATCGTGTTCTGCCGCCGCGACATCGCGCGGGTGATGATGGCCCTGCGGGTGGAGTTCGACGGTCGTGAACATCCCGTCGGCACCAAGGTCGCCGACATCGGAAAGGATCTCGCGATGAGGTTCGGCGCCGTGATCTCGACCGGCAGACGGGACGGATCGATACCTGCAGGACCTCCGGCGAAGACGCTCGGGGCGGCGGTCACCGCTGCCGTCGAGGGGCTGGCGATTCACCTTGCGGGCGCCCCCCACGATGAGGCAATGGCCGAGCGGATGGTGCGCGGACTGCTGGGCGTCAGCGCCGGTCGAGGATGAAGCCAGGCCAGCTTGCGGTCGACCTAACGGGCACACTGAAATCCGTGCAGCTGATCACCCTCGAGGACATTCAGGCGGCGGCCGACCGGGTCAGGGACGCCGTCGTTCGCACCCCGCTGATCCCGGCACGGTGGGCCGACGGCGAGCGACCGCTGTGGATCAAGCCGGAGAACCTGCAGCCGATCGGCGCTTTCAAGATTCGCGGCGCATTCAACGCGATCGGAAACCTGAAGGAAGCGGACCGCGCGCGGGGCGTGGTCGCCTATTCCAGCGGCAATCACGCCCAGGCGGTCGCCTACGCGGCCGCCGCGTTTCAAACCGAGGCGCACATCGTCATGCCTCGTGAGACACCGCTCGTCAAGGTGCAGGCCACCCGTGACCACGGCGCGCACGTGGTGCTGTGCGGCGCTGGTGAACGCGAGAAGGTCGCCGCCGAGCTGCTGGAGCAGACGGGCGGTGTGCTGATACCGCCCTTCGACCATCCGGATGTGATCGCGGGGCAGGGCACGATCGGGCTGGAAATCGCCGACGACCTCCCGGATGTCGAGAACGTGTTGATACCGGTCAGCGGCGGCGGTCTGGCCTCCGGCATCGGCACCGCGATCAAGGCCAGATGCCCCAACGCCAAGGTTTTCGGGGTCGAACCTGAGCTTGCCGCCGACACCGCCGAGGGCCTAAAGCGGGGGGAGCGGGTGGACTGGTCCATCGAGGACCGCAACCGCACCATCGCCGATGGTCTGCGCTCACAGCCGTCCGCGCTGACCTTTGCGCACCTTCAGCGGGTGATCGACGGCATGATCACGGTGTCGGAGAACGAGATTCGCGCTGCGGTCCGGGAACTCGCGGTAAATGCCCACCTGGTCAGCGAGCCGAGCGGCGCGGTCGCGCTGGCCGCGTACCGGCAAACCGCTACGCCAACGGGCGCGACGGTGATGATCCTGTCCGGCGGCAATGTCGACCCCTCGACTCTGGCCGACATCCTGGGTTGAAGATTCGTTCAACAACATTTTTTTCGGTTTGCTGATCGAACCGTCCGTCGCGGTCGAAACGCCGTGAAGGGCAGCGAGGATTTGCTCGGCATCGAGAGGGTCGCGACGGCGACCGCCCGAAGGCGGCTGTATCACGAGATCCAGGTAGTCTCACCCCCGATAGGTGACGTAGACCAGCCCGTAACTAGTTGTCCCGAGGGGGGTGCGGATGGACGCGGTGCTCGGACTGTCCATGACGCCGACCACCGTTGGGCTCGTCCTTGTCGAAGGCCAGGAAGCCGACGGCGCCACCATGGACAAGGACGAGTTCGCGGTTCACGAACGAGGCCTTGTCAGCGCCGTCAACACCTCCGAGAAGGCGGCCGCGGCGGTGATGCGAACCGAAGCGATCGCCGCTGCGCGCGGTCACCGCCTCCACTCGATCGGTGTCACGTGGAGCGAAGACGCCGACACGGAGGCTTCCCTACTTCTGGAGTCGCTGTCGGAGTCGGGTTTCGACAACGTCGTTGCGGTGCGGCTGCCTGAAGCCACCGAAGCGCTGGCCCGCGGGATCGCAGGCGTCATCGGCTACGAGATCACCGCCGTCTGCGTCATCGAGCCCGATGCCGTCGTCGTGCTGGTGGTCGACACGGCGCAGGGCGCCGTGCAGACGGCGGTCAACCACGCCGTCACCACCGACGAGGACCTTGCGCGATGGTTGAGCGCGATCTTCGCGCAGGCCGAGTGGCAACCCGAAGCCCTGGTGCTTGTCGGATCGGGCAGCGACCTGGAGGCGATCACACCGCATCTCGAGGAAGTGCTCGCGGTTCCGGTGTTCGTGCCCGCCGAGGCCCAGTTGGCCCTTGCCCGCGGCGCCGCCATCGCGTCGACGCACGGACCCGACTTCTATCTCGACGAATCCGGCGAAGACTCCGGCCGCGTGCAGACCACGCCTCGACGGACTTCGCTGTTCCCGCGCGTCGGCGCCGCCGGTGCCATGTTGGGTGTCGGAGTGGTGACCTTCGTGGTGTCGGGATCGCTGGCGATCGGTATGCAACTGACCTCAGGTGAGAGCGCGAAACCCGCCGAGAAGCCGGCCGCAGCAAGCACATCCGATGCGCAGGCCGCATTGAAGGCGACCAAGCCGGCTCCTGCCGCCACGCCGACCATTGGAGCGGCGCTGCCGCCGCTCCCGCCGCCGCCCGCAGAGCTCCCTCCGCCACCGGTATACGACGTCGAACCGATTCCGGTCGCCGACCCACTGGCGCCGGAGGCGCCGGCTCCCGACCCGCTCGCACCGGCCGACGGATCTCTTCCTCAGGGTCCGCTCGCCCCCAACGGCGTGCCGCTTCCCCCCGGTGTCACCGACCCGGCCCCAGGCCTCGTGCCCGCACCGGTGACGCCGGTGCCGCAGGAGAGCGGGGGATTCCTGCGTCGGATCAGAGACAAGATCTCCGGCATCGGCAAGCCGGACGAGCCGGCGCAGGCACCCGTCGACGTAGTGCCGCCGCCGCAGGATCCGCTGCTGGTACCGCCGCCTGCGGATGCGCCCCCACCGCCACCGCCTGGATAATGACTTTGTGCGGGTCCTGCTACGCGTCCTGATCGTCGCGGCGGTGGTCGTCGCACTTGTCGCCGTCGAGACGACATCGCGGTCCGGTGTGCTCTGGCGGCTGATCACCTTTACCTACCAGGCCAACGTGCTCGCGGCGGCGTACTACCTGTGGAGTCTGTTCTCCGCGCGGGTAGATGACCGAGTCGGCATTCGCGGCGCGGTCGTCCTGTATGTCGTTGTGGCAGGGATCCTCTGGAACCTGCTGTTGACCGACTACAGCATGGGGTACACCCCGGCCAACATCCTCTTGCACGTCGTCGTGCCGATCCTGGTCACCGTCGACTGGCTCGTGGTCCGACGCCGTCAGAGCGCTGTCCGCTGGTGGCAGCCGCTGGTGTGGCTGATCTATCCGGCCGCCTACGTGGTGCTGGCGTTGTTCGTGCTCAACAGGGCCGGGCGGCGTGCTCCCTATTACTTCCTGGACCCCGACTCCGTCGGGATGGCCGTCGTAATAGTTAACATCGGCTTGCTGGCGGTGTTCATTCTCGCTCTGGGATACGGGATTTCGGCCGTCGGCCGTTCCCGGCGAGCCGAACCGACCGCTGTCGGCTAAGCCTCGACCGCGTGCAGGTTCTTGGCTGTCGGCGATGTCTCGACCAAAGCGAGATCGGGGTAGGTGCCGAGCACCCGGTCCGCGGTGCCGGAACTGGTTACGGTGAACCAGTAGTGCTCGTTCTTGAAGTGGTGTTGGCGGTGGTTTCGCCAAATCGCCCGATAGAAACGGGTTTTCGGCTTGTAGTCGCTGTGGATCAGGTAGTGGGTCCACTCGTAACCGAGGCCGAGCATCATGAGGATCACCAGGAAAGTCAGTCCGAGGCTCAACTGCGGAAAGGCAAGCAGCGCGGTGCCAACCGCGAGCGGTGCCGCCCACAGCAGAGCCTTCCACGGTATGAAGATCGTTGGAATGTCGCGCGGGTCGACGTGATGGCGCCGGTGTTCGCGCGCGAGCACCGGATCGATGGTCAGCCTGCCGACTGTCTTCGGCCGCCAGTGCAGAACGAACACATGGATGACCCATTCGAAGAATGGGAACAGTGCGAGCATGACCACCGGCACGAGCGCATCGCTGATCTGCCAGTCACCGATGACGACGCGCGCCGTCAGCGCGGACGCCAGCACGGCGCCGATCACCCAGGGGGAAGGGTGTTTCCAGAATTCGTGGCCCGCATCGCGCAGGGTGAATCCCTTGCGGGTCGGGCGCTCGGTGGCGATGGTCAAGACAGTTCCTCCAATTCGGTGATCACGGCGAGCATTGCGGCGGTGGCGGGTTCGAGAAGGTCGATCGCCGCCTTCTTCGCGGCATCGGGGTCGCCCGCCGAGATCATTTCGGCGAGTTCGCGGTAGGCCTGCGGGCGGCCGACTTCGGCGGCCATCACCACGGCGAGGGCGGGCAGCGCGGGCTCATAGGTGGCCCGAAGCGTGTTGTACATCAGCCGGAACACGATCGAATCGGCTCCGTCGACGACGTGGTCCCAGAACGCCAGGGCGTGACGTTGCCGTTCGATCGCGTCGGTCTCAGACTCCAGCTTGCGCACGGCGTCATCGAGGAGGGCGGCCAGACCCGGCTTGCGGCGCACCGCGGCCAACTCGGCCGTCTTCGGTCCGTTGTGCAGCCGGGCCTCGAGGATGCTGCGAACGACCGACAGGTCCAGCTCGCCTGCGCGGAGCAACAGCCGGGGGAGAAGATCAAGGCCTGCGTGCCTCCGGAAGTCACGCACAGTAGTGGCGTCGCCCTGGCGCACCTCCACCAGCCCGGCGGCCGATACCCGCTTGAGCGCCTCGCGAATGGCGGGACGGGACACACCGAGGAGGTCGGCAAGCCTGCGCTCGCTCGGCAGCGTCGCTCCGGGCTGCATCTCGCCGCTGAGCACGTCGGTGACGATCTGATCGAAGACGTCCTCGGGTACCGAACGCCGGTTCACCGGTTGAAGGGCCATCATCCAAGAATGGCCGATCAGTGGCCAGAGGTCAAGTGGTCATACCAGTTGCTGCCGTTACCTCGGAGGTAATTGCATCCGCTACCTGCGGCGGGCACTGTGAAGATGACGCCGAGAGGAGAACGACGGTGCCTGATGATTCACCTGCGACCTCGTCCATCCCGCGTTGGCTGCGCTTCGTGCTGAAGTCCGACCGCGCGGGTTCGTCCTGGTACATCGGCACCGGCTTCTTCTTCGCGCCGGTGCTCGCGGTGTTCTCACCCTGGCCAACGGTCACCACAATCCTGTGGGCGGTCATCGCCCTCACCGGCCTGTGGCTCGGACTGCTCGGCATCGCGATGGCGACCGGTCTCGCGGTCGTGCTGCGGTCGGGCGAGGAGATCCCCGAGGACTACTGGCGCTCGATCATCGACTACCCAACGCCTATGTCGCGGTAGCGGTCTTTCCCGTGTAGTCGACCTGCCAGTGCTTGATGCCGTTGAGCCATCCGGACCGGAGCCGCTCGGGTTTGGAAATCGGTGTGAGGTTGGGCATTTCGTCGGCGATGGCGTTGAAGATCAGATCGATCGTCATCCTGGCCAGGTTCGCACCGATGCAGTAATGCGCACCGGTGCCGCCAAACCCCACGTGCGGGTTGGGATCTCGCAAGACGTTGAAGGCGTAGGGGTCGTCGAACACTTCCTCGTCGAAATTGGCCGAGCGGTAGAAGATCACCACCCGGTCGTCTTTCTTGATCTCGACCCCGCTCAGCTCGGTGTCCTCGAGCGCGGTGCGCTGGAAGGAGGTGACCGGCGTTGCCCAGCGGACGATTTCGTCGGCGGCGGTCGCGGGCCGCTCCCGCTTGAAAAGCTCCCATTGGTCGGGGAATTCGGTGAACGCCATCATGCCCTGGGTGATCGAGTTGCGGGTGGTCTCGTTGCCCGCCACCGCCAGCAGGATCACGAAGAAGCCGAACTCGTCGTCGGTGAGCTTATGGCCCTCGACATCGGCCTGCACCAGCTTGGTGACGAGGTCCTCGCCGGGGTTCTTGCCCCGCTCGGCCGCCATCTGCATGCCGTACATGATCAGTTCGACCGATGCGGCCGTCGGGTCGTTCCTGCCGTATTCCGGGTCCTGGTCGCCGACCATCTGGTTCGACCACTCGAACAGCTTCATGCGGTCTTCCTGCGGCACACCCATCAGCCCGGCGATCGCCTGCAGCGGAAGCTCACACGACACCTGCTCGACGAAATCACCGGATCCCTCTGCCGCGGCCCGCTTGGCGATGTCGTGCGCCCGATGGCGAAGCTCATCGCGAAGTGACTCGATGGCCCGCGGTGTGAATGCGCGCGAGATGATCTTGCGCAGGTGGGTGTGATGCGGGGCGTCCTGGTTGAGCAGCACGACCTTGCCCGCCTCCAGCGACGCCGGCTCAGCCTCGTCGCGATACCGCGGCAACGCAGTCTTTCTGTTGCTGGAGAACACGTCGCTGCGGCGGGACACCTCCTTGACGTCCTTGTGCTTGGTCACCACCCAGTAGCCGTTGTCGCCGAATGCGAGGTTTCCCCGCTCCTGCTGCTGCCACCAGATCGGAGCCACTTTCCGCATGTGGGCGAGCTCGTCGACGGGCAGCCGTTCGGCGTACATGTCAGGGTCAGTGAAATCGAACCCGGGTGGGAGGTTCGGAGTTGGCATCGAGGAACTCCTATACGACGTTGTCTAGTGCTCGTATGGCATTGCTACACCACAGATCGGACCGGGTGAAGGGGGTTCTGAAGAAACTCATAAGTGAAACGTGTTCCGGGTGCGTCTTCATAAATGACCCCTTGGTCACACCTTGCACAGGTGTAACAATCGGAGTACCAAGACTGAAGCACCCAATAGCACCGTCAACAAAGCGAAGGGGGCATCGGTGAGGAAGTCTGAGAAAGTGTGGCCGCTGTCGCTGAGCGGCGGCGCGCTCGGGGTGTTCGCGGCATTGATACTTGCGGCGCCCGTTGCGCAGGCCGATCCCGACGCGCCGGCACCGCCGCCGCTGCCATTACCGGGCGAGGAGTCCATTTCCACCCAGGCCGCAGCCGGCGATCCCGCGCTGCCCGCGCCGCCGCCTGCCGAGATTCCACATCTCTCGAGTCCCGAGAACTTGCCGCCCGGCACCTCGGACGTCCCGCTCGATCCGCCGGAAAGCAGAGGAACGTCGTATCTCCGCGATCTGTGGCACGCAGTGCAGACGCAGGACATCAGCGGCAAGGACGCGCTTCTTCTGCTGACCCAGCGACCACTCGACCCCAATGCCTTGCCGACCAACGGGCTTCCGGCCGGACCCCAGGCGCCGCTGCCCGATGCTCCACCACCCGACGCGCCTGCACCTGACGCGCCCACACCAGTAGCGCCACCCGCCGACGGACCACCGCCGGGACCGGTACTGCCTGCCCTGGCGCCACCGCCGACGCCGTAGTTCAGACGGTGGCGGCTTCGTTGAGTTCGTCCAGCCTGTTGGTCGCCTCGAGGTATTCCTCAACCCAGCGCTGAATGACCGCGGACGACTTCTCCACCTTGTTCAGCTGCCCGACCACCTGACCGACCGGGTTGAACGCCACGTCGACGCTCTCGTTCGGGTATTTGTGCGTGGCCGCGACCGCCATGCCGGACACCATGTACTGCAACGGCATACCGAGCGGCTTCGGATTGTCTTCCTGTTCCCAAGCCTCGGTCCAATCGTTGCGCAACATGCGGGCCGGCTTGCCGGTGAAGGACCGGCTGCGGACGGTGTCGCGGCTGGAGGCATTGGCGTAAGCCTGCTGTTGAACCGCCGTGTGCTCGGCTTCCTCGACCATCAGCCACTGCGAGCCGGTCCATGCGCCCTGTGCACCCAGCGCCAGCGCCGCGGCGATCTGCTCGCCGCTGCCGATGCCGCCGGCGGCCAGCACCGGAACGGGGGCGACCTCCTTGACGACCTGCGGCCACAACACGATCGAGCCGACCTCGCCGCAGTGTCCGCCTGCCTCGCCGCCCTGGGCGATGATGATGTCGACACCGGCGTCGGCGTGCTTGCGCGCCTGCGACGGTGAGCCGCACAGGGCCGCGACCTTACGGCCTTCGTCGTGGATGTGCTTGATCATCTCCGCAGGCGGAGTGCCAAGGGCGTTGGCGATCAACGTCACCTTCGGGTGCTGGAGCGCCACCTCGACCTGCGGGGTCGCGGTCGCCTCGGTCCAGCCGAGTAGTTGGAACGCGTCGGCGCCGCTGCCCTCGATGGGGACGCCATGATCGGAGAGGATCTTGCGGGCGAAGTCGACGTGTTCCTGCGGCACCATGTCCTGCAGGGTCTTCGTCAGTTCGTCGGCGGACAGGTTCGAGTCCATGCCCTCGTACTTGTTCGGTATGACGATGTCGACGCCGTAGGTATGGTCGCCGATGTTCTCGTCGATCCACTTGAGCTCGATTTCGAGCTGCTCGGGGGTGTAACCGACAGCGCCGAGTACACCGAAACCGCCGGCTTTGCTCACCGCCACCACCACGTCACGGCAGTGCGTGAAGGCGAAGATCGGATACTCGATGTCGAGGTCGTCGCAGATGGCCGTGTGCATGACTGCTCCTTGGGCGCGATTCACGAACTGAAACGTGTTCTAGTTTAGTACGGATCGGCGCCGCGATGAACAGGCGGGCCTGCAAAGACCGTTACGGCCGCCTAGCCGTCGTCCTTGTCGTCGTTCTGTGCCTCGTCGTTCTGTGCCTCGTCGTTCTTTGCCTCGTCGTTCTTCGCCTCGTCGTCTCGTCCCTCGTCGTTCTTTGCGTCGTCGTTCTTTGCGTCGTCTTTCTTTGCCTCGTCCTTGCCCTCGTCGTTCTGCGCCTCGTCGTTCTGCGCCTCGTCGTGCGCCTTCCGTATGTTCTCGTTTCTTGCCTTGTCGTCCTCCACGGTGTCGCCATATGACTTGTCGTCATCGGAGTCGTCGCGGTCTGAGTCGTCGCCTCCCGACTTGTCGCCCGCTGACTCCGAATCGTCCCCGAACTTCGGGTTCCCGTCGTCATCGAGCCACTCGTTGACGGCCGTGCCTGCCACGGTGCCACCGCTGCCCGGCATGATCAGCGTGGGACGTTGTTCCACGTACTCCTTCCGCATCTCCTTGGCCTTCTCCTGGTGCTCGTCAGTCACCTCGGGCTTCTCGGTGCGCGGCCGATCATCCTGCTGCTGGCTATCCTGCTGCTCGCTGTCTTTCTGTTCGCTGTCTTTCTGTTCGCTGTCTTTCTGTTCGCTGTCCTGCTGCTCGGTCTGTTGCTGATCGCTTGCCACAATGGCGCCCCCTCTCGTCTATGGGTCCACGACGCGCTGTCGTGCAGTTAGGACTGCCCGCAACTGTGACTTACGAAACAGTTCGCGTTCGCGGCACCGCCAGCGAACCCAGCACGGCCAGTGCGCCGATCACCGTCAATGGGATGGACCAGGTCCGCCTGCTCGACACCGCGGCCTGGCAGTTCGCGACGAAGTCGGTGTGCGGAACGATCTGGTTGAGGATCGGCACGTTTGCCACGGTCTTGTTGTTGGCGGCCTCGGCTTCAGACGAATCGGCCGCGATGGCGTTTCCGCAGCCGATCGACTCTCCGTCGCCGGTGATCGAGACAGGGACCAGGAGGGCGATCAGGCCGGCGACCAACAGCACCGCGCCGACGAGCAGGATCAAGCGTCGCGCATTCACGTTCGGGTTCCTCGTTTCTCAGCCGGGGATGGCGGGGATGAGGATTGCCCGCGGCAGCTCTCACCAAACCAGCAACAACACCAAAAGGGCCGACACCAACAGCAAGCACACGATGTGGTCCCGAAAGATCGATCGCGCGAGCCGTGATTGCTCGATCGGCCCGTCGGTCCGCGCGCCCAGCCGAACGGCGTCGGGCACCGTCCGAAAGAGTGCCAGCAGGATGGGTACCACGGCGAACGCGGCCGACACCGCGATCAGCCAAGCCGGATCGTGGGCACGCACGGTGCGAAACACCAACGCGCCCAGCAAAATCACCATGACCACTGCGATCAGCCGGCTCATCGGACGGGATGTGGTCGTCGCGCGGCGGTAGTAATCCGCGATGGATGCCAGTATCGGCTCAGGCAGTTCACCGCGCCGCACAGCGCGAACCTGGCTGTCGAAGATCAGGTCCATCCAGAGCACCGCGAGCAGGAAACCGATGCAAGCCAGCGACAGACCGTCAGCGACGCTCATCGGACGGCTGAGCCTTTCCGGCCCGCGACGGCCACCCGCAACACCGGCCAGCCATTGGCCGCCGCAGCCGCGGCGAGGCCAGAGCGCGGGTTCACCGGCCGGGGATGGCCGATCACCGACATCAACGCCACATCTTCGTCGCCGTCGGCGTAGAAGTAGCTGCGTTGCAGGTCGACCCCGTTGTCGGCGCAGAATCGCTGTGCCGCGTCGGCTTTCCGGGTACCCCAGATGATGGGCCGCTCGATGTCGCCCGTCAGCAGACCGTTCTCGTCGACGACGAAGTGATTGCACAGCAGCCGGGTGATCCCAAGGGCACGGGCGACCGGTTCGGCGTGGATGGTCAGCGCCGACGAGCACAACGCGACGGTGTGGCCGCGTCGCTGGTGCGCCGCGACGACCTCGCGCATCTGCGGGTAGACCCGGGACGCGATGTGGCGAACGAACAGCCGATCGCCGAGCTCGTCGAGTTCACGCAGCGACTCACCCTTCAGATATCCCGCAGCCCGCACGATGAGCCGCTCGAACTGCATGCGGCCGAGCCGGTATCTGATCGACGCCTCCAAGACTCCGAGAATCTCTCCGATCCGCGCCTGCCTGCGCCGGATCCGATCACCGGCGTGGGCCGTCGCGGTGAAGCCCGAAACCAGCGTGCCGTCCAGGTCGAAGAACGCGCCCACCTCGGGTCCTGCCGGGCTCGCGGTGATCTCGTCGACCCGACCCGGCGGCTCCACGACCATCACCCGAGACTACGGTTCTTGATCAAAATCAGCCGTATTGCGTCACCGACCGTAGTGTCGACGAAGCCGCGCATTCGAGGAGCGGAACCCACCGAGAGGAGACGGCTATATCGACCCGGCGCCGTACCATCCTCTCCGGACTCCTCGTCGTCCTGTTACTGCTGGCCTGCGCTGGATCCTTGCCGACCTTCGGCCGGCCTCAGCAGCCGCCGGACCGCATCGAACTGGCTGACGGCTGGCAGCTCGCGTCAGCGAGCCAACTCGGCGCCGACGGCGCAACCGTGTCGCGTGCCGACTACGCAGCGCCAGGCTGGCACACCATCCGGCACATGCCGGCGACCGTCCTCGAGGCACTGCAGGACGACGGCACCTATCCGGACCTCTACTACGGCAAGAACCTCCTCGACGAGGTGCCGCAGGACCTCTACAAACAGGACTGGTGGTACCGCACGACGTTCACCGCGCCCGCCGGTCACACCACCTACCTACTCGAGCTGCCCGGCATCAACTACCGCGCCGAGGTCTGGCTCAACGGACGTCTGGTCGCCGACAGCACGCAGATCGTCGGTATGCACAACGCTCACGAGCTCGACGTGGCGCGCTGGATCCTTCCCGGTGTACCGAACACCCTCGCCATCAAGGTCACGCCGGAGCGGGCGTTGCAGGACATCAACGGGGTCGAGCTCGCGGACAGCTGGTGGGATTGGATCAACTGGAACTACCTGGGGTACCAGGGTCCGGGGAAGAACCCCGACCGCGGCAATTCGTTTGTGTCCGACCGGAATGCGGGCATCTGGAAGCCGGTTTCCCTGAAGGTGGCAGGCGCGGTGTCACTGGGGTCCGCCGTCGTCAACACCGAATTGCCTTTGCCACGAACCGATTCCGCGCGACTCACCATCCACACGTCCGTCCACAACTACTCGACCGAGCAAGTTAGGGGCGTACTGAAAGGCACGATCACCCGCGCAGGCAAGCCGAGCATCGACGTCGAGCAGCCGGTGACGCTGCTGCCCGGCGAGCAGCGCGAAGTCACGTTCAGCCCAGACCGATTCGATGCGCTGACGGTCGCGAATCCCGATCTGTGGTGGCCCTACACCCTCGGGAAGTCGGACCTCTACGACCTTCGGTTGGAGTTCGATCAGTTCGGGCAGATGTCGGATTCGTCCGACCTCCGGTTCGGCATCCGGACCGTCTCCCAACACCGCGACTCCGACGGCGACTTTCCCGATCTGGGCAAGGGTGGGAACTTCTATCTGACCGTCAACGGACGCGACCTTCTCGTCCGCGGCGCGGCCTACACGCCCGATCTTCTGTTCGCGGACGAGCCGGACCGCGAGGACGCGATCCTGCGCTACGTCAAAGATCTCGGCCTCAACATGCTGCGGCTGGAGGGCAAGTTCCCGGGGGAGCACATCATCGAGAAGGCCGACGAGCTCGGAATCCCGCTCATGTTCGGCTGGATGTGCTGCAACCAATGGGAGAAGTGGTCGCAGTGGGACGACGAGGACCGCAAAGTGGCCGCCGACAGCCTGCGGTCGCAGATCCTGGTGCTGCGCTCCCACCCGTCGGTGTTCATTTGGGCCAACGGCAGCGACGGCAAGCCGCCGGCCGACATCCTCGCGAAATACCATGCGATCCTTGATGACTCGCACTGGCAGAACGCCACCGTCGACACCGTGTCCTCATTGGCCAGGGATGCGAGCGGCGAGCGTGACTGGGACGGCATCCACATGGCTGGTCCGTACAGCTGGCGGTCACCGGGCTACTGGTTCAGCGGACGATACGGCGCCACCCGCGGGTCCACCGCCGAACAGGGCGACAACGAGCACATCCCGCCGTTCGCCAGCCTGAAGAAATTCATCCCGCCCGACAAGCTGTGGCCGATCAACGACACGTGGGCCTTCCACGCCGGCTCGAACCCGAAGAATGCCGCGTTGCAGAGCATCAAGCGTGCGGTCGACCGGCGCTACGGGCCGTCCGACGACGCCGAAGAGTTCACCCGCAAAGCCCAACTGGCGCACTACGAATCGACGCGAGCCCAATTCGAGGCGTTCGCCGCGAACGGGTGGGCGAGCCACAAGATGACCATCTACTGGATGTTGAACAACCACTGGCCATCGTTCTTCGGCAACATCTTCGACTACTACCTGCGTCCAGGCGGTGCCTACTTCGGCGCGAAGAAGGGCCTTCGGCCGCTGTCGGTGGTGTTCGACTCGTATGCGGCGGGGGACCACACGAACGCGCACGTGACCCTGGTCAACCAGACGCCCGACAACCGGTCGGACCTGCGGGTCCGGGTCCGCGTCTACGACCTGCAAGGCAAGAAGCGCGAAGACCGGACGACCGACGACCTCAGCGTCGCCTCCGGTGGGAGCGTCGAGGCGATGACCTTGCCGCGGGTGGCCCGCGACTCGAGTGTTTTCTTCGTGCGCTGCGAAGTGGTCGACGATGACGGAACCGTTCTTGCCGAAAACGTCTACTGGCAGTCGCAGCGGCGGGACGATCTTGGTGATCCGACGAACGACTGGGCTTTCGAACTGAGGCAGGTGAGTTGGGCGGACATGACGGCGCTGAACTGGATGCCGCGGGTCCCGTTGCAGGTGAGTGCCCAACGAACCGACGCGGCGGGGGAGAACGGTGTCACCATTCGCCTGCAGAACCCGACGCAGCGAGTGGCGTTCTTCGAGCGGGCCGAGATTCTGAGCTCGCCCAACGGAGACGAGATCCTGCCCATCGAGTACAGCGACAACTACGTGACGGTTTTTCCCGGCGAAACCGTCGAGATGCACGGCGTCGTGCCCACCGACCGCACGGTCGCCAACTGGGTACGCGTCGCCGGGTACAACACGCCACCAGTGGTGGTGCCGATCGAATAGAGGAGAGGTGCCGTGCACGAGGTTGACCAGAACACCGAGCAGATGGTGCGCAGCGTGTTGGCGTACGCGGAGAACCGGCTTCGGATGAACCCCGTGCCCCTGGATAAGGGCGTGCTGCCCGCCGACGAACTGTACGACCGGCTCGACGGCCTGATCCGCGATACGCCCCGGCAACCCGACGAGGTGCTCGGCGTGTACACCTCGGTGATCGCGCCAAGCGTCATCTCAGCGGACAGCCCGCGGTTCCTCGGCTTCATCCCTGCGGCACCGACCAAGGCCAGCCTGCTGTTCGACATGCTGGTGTCCTGCGCGTCGATCCAAGGCATTTCGTGGCTTGAGGCTTCCGGCGCCATCGCCGCCGAGAACAGCGTGCTGCGGGTGATCGCCAACGAGGCGGGCCTCCCGACCACCTCCGGCGGCTGTTTCGTGTCCGGTGGGTCGGCGGGCAACCTGTCCGCCCTCGCGGCGGCCCGAGAAACCGCCAAGCGGCGGGGCGCCGACGGCCGCCTGAAAGTGGTGGTCGGCTCTGATGCCCACTCATCGATCACGAATACGCTCGGGCTGCTGGAGATGGACGCGCTGGTGGTCGACACCCCCGATCACCGCCTCACCGCCGAAACCGTCCGCGAGACAGTGCCTTCCGACGCGTCCGGTATCGCGGCGGTGGTGTGCACGTCGGGCACGACCAATGCGGGCATCATCGACGACCTGGCCGGCGTCGGCGCCCTGGCACGGGAGCGTGGCTGGTGGTTCCACGTCGACGGCGCCTACGGCGGCTCCGGGATCTTCGCTCGATCACTGCGCCCGAAATACGCGGGGTTGGAGCAAGCCGACTCGTTCATCCTCGACCCGCACAAGTGGTTGTTCACCCCGTTCGACTGCTGCGCGCTGCTGTATCGCGATCCGGAGTTGGCCCGCGCGACACACACTCAGGACGCGTCGTACCTCGACGTGATCCACACCTCCGACGGTGAGTGGAACCCGTCGGATTACGCCTACCATCTGACCCGCCGCGCACGGGGGCTGCCGTTGTGGTTCTCCCTCGCGGTGCACGGCATCGAGGCGTACCGGAGCGCCATCGAGGTCGCCGTCTCGCTGGCCCTCGAGACCGCGGAGCTGATCAAGGCCGCACCGCAGCTGGAACTGATCCGCGAGCCCGACCTCGGGGTGGTGTTGTTCCGCAGGATTGGCTGGAAGCCGGAGGACTACGACGCGTGGGCGCAACGACTGCACGCGGATCAGGTCGCGTTCATCCCGCCGACGAAGTGGGAAGGCGAAACCGTCGGGCGGTTCGCGTTCCTGCACCCCCACACTCACCTGGAGCTGGTTCGCGAGGTGCTGGCCAGAACCGAGTGACGAAGACGGCCTACGACTGGCCGAGCGCGGCGGCGATACGCCGCCATTCCTGGCGCGGGTAGGAGTTCGGGTTGGCCGTCAGCACCTGGACGCACACGTGGTCGGCGCCCGCAGACATGTGCTCGTTCACCCGGCCGATCACCGCGGCCTCATCGCCCCAGACGATGATCGCGTCGAGCAGCCTGTCACTCACAGACGCCACGTCATCGGGGGAGAAGCCGAGCCGCAGCATGTTGTTCGCGTAGTTCGGCATCGCCAAATATCTTTTGATCCAACCGGTTCCGATGGCACGAGCCTCGGCGGCGTCGTCGGTGAGGATTGCGGTCTGTTCGGGGAGCAGCAGGGGGCCGTCGCCAAGCACTTCACGGGCACGATGCGTGTGCTCGGGCGTGACGAGGTACGGGTGAGCGCCCCTGGACCGGTTCGCCGCGAGCTCCAGCATCTTCGGCCCGAGCGCCGCGAGCACCCTTGCGCCGACCGGGACGGGTTGCTCGGCGCTGTCCAGTGCGTCGAGGAACGACGCGGTCGCAGCCAGCGGCTTGCGATATCTGCCCGGCTCGGTCGAGTCGATGAGCGGCGCATGACTGACGCCGATACCCATCAGGAACCGGTCGCCGTGGGCGGCCGTCAACGACGCGTAGGACGCCGCCACGTCGGCTGGCTCGTTCATCCAGAGATTGAGGATCCCCGTCGCGATCACGATGTCGTTGGTCGCCGACAGCAGGTGGTCCACCGAGTCGAGCACCGGTGTCCCGCCGACGTCGGGTATCCACAGCGCCGTATAACCGAGTTCGTCCAATTCTGCTGCGGCATCGGCGGATTCCGCCCTGTCGCCGTAACGCAATCCATGGTTCCAGATGCCAACACCCGAGAGATCCATGTGTCCTTCCTATCCGACGGCCGCGAAGTTCACGGTTGCCGTTGCAGCGAGTTCGCCGTCGTCGCCGCGGTAGATGTCGACCTGGATGACCACGGACCGCTTGCCGGTGCGAAGAATCTTGGCGACGGCCCTCGCCGGCCCGTTGCGGATCTTGATCGGTCGCAGATAGCGGACAAAGAGATCGGTGGTGGCGATGGCGTGACCGAACGGCGTGCTTCTGGCGGCGAGCTGGCCGGCCGTCACATCGGCCATCGTGGCGATCAGTCCGCCCTGCAGGCCACCCGCGGTGTTCGTCACCCGCTCGTCCACGGGCATCTCCATGACAACGGTGCCATCCGTCGACGGCACCTCTTCCAGTCCGATCTGGTCGAACAGCTCCCGCAGGGATTTCGGCGCCGTCACGAGAATGACATTACCGGTAGCCGGGATCCGGTCGGACGGCTCGTATGCTCAGGCCATGGCTGACACCGTGCGCGCCGAATTACCGCCGGGACCACGATTGCCCGCCCCGATACAGGCCGCGTTGATGGCCCGCTACTGGCCGCGCTTCATCTCCGCGTGCAGGCGGCGGTACGGAAGCGTGTTCACGATGCGAATCGCCACCATGGGAACGCTGGTGTATCTGGACGACCCGGCGGAGATCAAGAAGGTGTTCGCGGGAAGTCCCAGCGTCTATCACGCAGGTGAGGCGAACTCGATGCTGGCCGGCCTGCTCGGCGACAGCTCGGTGCTGGTGATCGACGACGACGTGCACCGGGAGCGACGGCGGCAGATGCTGCCCGCCTTCCACCGCGATGCGGTCGCGCGGCAGACCGCCGTAATGGCCGAGATCGCGGCGGCGAACATCGCGACGTGGCCGCTGGCCACCGAGTTTCCGGTCGCTCCGAAGATGTCGGAGATCACCCTCGAGGTGATCCTGCGGACCGTGATCGGCGCCTCCGACCCGGATCGACTCACGGCGCTGCGCGAGGTGATGCCGAAGCTGCTCAACGTGACTCCCTGGGCATCGCTGGCGATCGCAAGCCCGAAACTGCAGAGGCTCGGGCTGTGGCGCTCGCTGCGCCGCAATATGGACGAGGCCGACCGCCTGCTGTACGCCGAAATCGCCGACCGCCGAGCCGATCCCGACCTTGCGAAACGAACGGACGCCCTCGCGATGCTGGTTCGTGCCGCCGGCGACGACGGCGGCACCATGACCGACCGGGAACTGCGTGATCAGCTGATCACCCTGCTCGTCGCGGGACACGACACCACGGCGACCGGACTCTCCTGGGCGTTGGAACGACTGACCAGACACCCCGCAATGTTGGACAAGGCGGTGCGTGCCGCGGAAGCAAGCGCGGCAGGCGATCCCGCGGGAGATGAGTTCCTCGATGCGGTCGCCAAGGAGACGCTGCGGATCCGTCCGGTCGTCTTCGACGTCGGCCGCATCGTGAAGGAGCCGGTCGAGCTGGCGGGCTATCGCCTCCCGCCTGGAGTCATGGTCGCACCCGGAATCGGGTTGGTACACAGCAATTCGGCGCAGTATCCGCATCCCGACCGGTTCGACCCGGACCGAATGCTCGGCGCCACACCGGGTCCCACCACGTGGCTGCCGTTCGGCGGCGGCAACCGCCGCTGCCTCGGCGCGACGTTCGCGATGGTCGAGCTGCGGGTCGTGTTGCGTGAGGTGTTGCGCCGGGTGGAGCTGTCGACCACCACGGCCGCGGGTGAACGGCAGCGAGTCAAACACGTCATCCTCGTGCCGCACCGCGGCGCGCGCATTCGCGTGCGGGCACGCAAGGACGTTCCGGCGACGGCTCCCGCTGCGGCGAATACGTCGTCGTGTATGCATAGTTCGTGAGCGCACGCGCGGGCATCGTCGTCACGGGAACAGAGGTTCTGACAGGACGGGTGCAGGACCGCAACGGCCCGTGGATCGCCGACCGGCTGCTCGAACTCGGCGTCGAGCTGGCGCACATCACGATCTGCGGCGACCGGCCGGGTGACATCGCGGCGGCGCTGCGTTTCATGGCCGACGAGGGCGTCGACCTGATCGTCACCAGCGGCGGACTCGGGCCGACGGCCGACGACATGACGGTCGAAGTGGTCGCGCAGTTCTGTGGACGCGAACTCGTGCTGGATGACGTCCTCGAGGAAAAGATCGCAGCGATCCTCAAGCGGCTGCGGGCGCGGTTCAGCGAGGTGGACTTCGACGCAGTGCGGGCCGCCAACCGCAAGCAGGCCATGGTGCCCGCCGGTGCACAGATCCTCGATCCGGTGGGCACGGCACCCGGCGTCGTGGTCGCGGGCAAGCCGACGGTTGTCGTGCTGCCGGGTCCGCCGCGCGAGCTGCAGCCGATGTGGCACACCGCGGTGGAAACCCCTGGGCTGCAGGAGGCGATCGCCGGCCGAACGGAATACCGGCAGGCCATGGTGCGGATGTTCGGGCTACCCGAGTCGGGGCTGGCCGAGACGCTGCGCGAGGCGCAGGGACACATCGATGGGTTCGAGCGGCTGGAGATCACCACCTGCCTGCGACGGGGAGAGCTGGAGATCGTCACCCGCTATGAGCCGGATGCCGCACCTGTGTATGCGGAGTTGTTGGAGACCTTGCGCGAACACCATGCGCGCCAGATCTTTTCGGAGGACGGCGCCCTGGTCGACGATCAGGTGGCTGCGCTGTTGGCGGGCCGCCGTATCGCGACGGCGGAGTCCTGCACGGCTGGGCTCATCGCCGCACGACTCACCGACATACCGGGATCCTCGGACTACGTGGCGGGTGGGGTGGTGGCCTACGCCAACGAAGCCAAGTCGGGCATGCTCGACGTCGACGAGGCGCTCATCGAGGCGAATGGGGCGGTATCCGAGCCGGTGGCAGAGGCGATGGCCCGGGGTGCGCTGCGCCGCTTCGACGCAGACACCGCGGTGGCGACCACCGGAATCGCCGGACCCGGCGGCGGCACAAAGGACAAGCCGGTCGGAACGGTGTGCTTTTCGGTGATGCTCGCCGACGGCCCGACGCTGACCAGAACCCTACTTCTGCCGGGCAACCGCTCCGATATCCGGGAGCGCTCGACCACGGTCGCGATGCATCTGCTCCGACGAGCCCTGCTCGGCGCGAAAGACCCTGCGCTTCTTCGTGACTGACGCTCGTCTATTCCTCTTCGGTGACGGTGAACCCGGCCAGCCAGTCCTCGTGCATCTCGTCGTCGATGGACACCCGCCACTGATAGCGCTGACCGGCCGTGAGCTTAAGCGAGGGGATGGTCGCGGTGAACGGAATGGTGACCGGAGTTCCCTCGGGATGCACGGCCTTGTGCTTCGCCTTGATCACGCCGTGTTCGGTGTGTGCCACCCGAACCCCGTCGCTGTCGACCAGCTCGGCGCGGATCGGGAAGGACCTTCCGAGTTCTGCCCACTCAACCTCGACGAAGATGACGAGCGCGTGTTGAGGAACCGGGTTCGCGCTTACGGTCCAGCCAAGGCCGAGCGCATGAACGGTGCCCGCCTGGTCCAGCTGAGCGCTCTGCGCGAGCAGCACGATGGCTCTCATCCGTCAGTCGGTGCCTCGCGGTCCCACACCTCGAGCATCGAGCGCAGAATCTCCTCGGCACGCCCTAGCCCGCCGAGGTGACTTTCACCCGGCATGGCGAACAGCTCGGCGTCGGGCAGCCTCGACACCACGTGCTGACCGTGCGCGTACGGAACGATGTGGTCGGCATCGCCGTGCCACCACAGCACGGGCACCTTGACCGCATCGAGTCCGAATCCCCAGTCGCGGGCGAAGGCGATGACGTCGTAGAACGGTGCGGCCATTTGCCTGCGGCTGCCGTTCAGCAGATCGTCGAGGAACATGGCCTTGATCTCGGGGCGCGCCATCAATGCCCGATCACCGGGCGGAGACACCAGCCCGTACAGGTCCGCCGCCGGTCCCGCGACCGGCCGAATCAGCCGGACAAGGGTCGTTGCCACCATCCCGATCGGGACCTTCGCCACCTCGAGGAGCGGCGCGACTCGCACTCCGAGATTTCCCATCAAGCCGCCGCCGATACTGTCGTCGCCGCCGGTCGTGGGTGCGACCCCGCCGACGACGCCTGCCGCCATGACGCGTTCGGGCATCGCCGCGGCACACGCCAGCGTGTAGGGGCCGCCGCCAGAGAGACCGACCACGGCCATCTTGTCGATGCCCAGCGTGTCGGCGATGGTGCGCAGGTCGTCGGCGAACTCAAGGACGTTCTGGTACTGGTGCGGCGTCGAGGATCCGATCCCGGGCCGGTCGATACCGATGAGCCGGATGTCTGCCTCTACCGCATAGGCCCTGGCCTCGATGGGGATCTGCCTGCGCGCGCCGGGGGTGCCGTGCAGCCAGAAGATGGTTCGGCCCTGCGGTGCGCCG
Source organism: uncultured Actinomycetota bacterium (assembly GCA_963822305.1). GTDB lineage: Bacteria > Actinomycetota > Actinomycetes > Mycobacteriales > Mycobacteriaceae > Mycobacterium. The sequence continues at coordinate 209,827 of CAWGHF010000021.1, forward strand.
AACTCGGCGAAGCCAATCTGACGGTTCTCGCCGACGGCGACATTTCCTTCGAGCTTCGGGCGATCGATTGCGACAACCATGTCCAAAGTGTCGCATGTCCAGGGTGACCGTCTGATCAGCGTCGGTGACTTCATGGCGCATCATGGCGTGATGGCCGGTGACGAGCTGGACGAACTCTTTCGCGTTAAGCCCGAGGAGTTCACGGCGCTGCGCACAAAGCTCGCCGCCGCGGCCAAGAAGCGCGGTGACGCTGCCGCAGCGAAGCGGATCTCGACGGCACGCAGGCCGACCACAGCGGCATGGGTGGTCAACCTGCTCGTGAGAAGCAATGAAGACGTCAAGCATTCGCTGACCGATCTCGGCGAGCGGCTGCGCGCGGCGCACGCCGCGATGGACGGCGCCGCCATCCGCGAGTTGTCCGCAGAACAGCGATCCCTCGTCGACGAACTCGCCCGCGCCGCGTTCGAAGGCGCCGAGCGTGCCCAATCCATCGGCGGCGCTACGTGAGGATGTCACGTCGACGCTGCAGGCCGCGGTCGCCGACCCCGATGTGACCGAACGGCTCGGCCATCTGGCCAAGGCCGAACAGTGGTCCGGCTTCGGCGATTTCGGCGCTACCACAGTCGGTACTCACCACCGCGCGCAGCGGCAAGGACAGACCCAAGCCCGCGCAGACGCGCCAGCGGCCTGCCCAGAAGCCGCAGCGCGACGAAGACCACGGCTCCGCCGACGAGGTGCAGGAGGCGAAGGCGACATTGGCCGCCGCCGAACGCGCCAAAGACGACGCGGACAGCCAATTGTCGGATCGACAAACGGATCTGGCGGTCGCCCGGCTGCGCCGTGACGAAATGCGGCAGCGCCTCGCTGAGGCCGAGCGCGCTCTCGGCGTTACCGAGGGTGCCTACGCCGACGCCAAGCAGGCCAGCCGTAACGCCGCCGAGAGGGTCAAGGAAGCAAAGGCCCGGCTGACGCGATCCAAGCGCACGAGATAGTTCAGCCGATCGCGGCCTTCGCATCGGCGAGGTTGTCCGCCCCAAGTACCAGGCGGGTGTTCGTCGCGAGATAGACCAGAGTCAGGTTGACCTTCGCAGCGCCGAGTTCGTGCGCGATCTCACCGAGCGCGCCCGGCCGGTCCTCGATGTCCAGAACCAGTACCTCCTGCTCGGTGGCGATCCTGATTCCTGCGCCCTGTAGCGCTTCGAAGGCCGCCGTCGCATCGTCGATGAGGATGTGAACCTCGGCCTGTCCGCCGCCGCTCGCCACCGCACACAGGCCGGCGATGTTCGCGCCCGCCTTTCCGAGGACGTCACCGATGCGTGCCAGTTCGCCGGGTTGGTCGTCGAGATAGAGCGTCAGGTCTGTCGCCATGACGGGCTCCTTTCGTCGGACTACGACGCCGGCCGGGCCGATGGGCCGGCGGGGTAGCCCATGCCCGGATGGTATCCCTGAAGCGGCGCCGCGGGGCTGTCGTTGCCGGTTCGGGATCTCTGGTCGCGTTCCTACTGATCTGCAATACTGCGACGATGCGACGCGCATTGCTGATCCTTGCCGCCGTGTTGGCTGTATTCGTCAGTGGATGCGGTGCCAAGATCAATCCGGATGGCGCCGCTAAATCGGTCGTCGACGTCGTGTCGAAGCAGACGAAGTTCAAGCCAAAGGATGTCAGCTGCCCGTCGGGAGTGGACGCGGAGGTCGGGGCCGAATTCGACTGCACGTTCACCGGACCCGAGGGCGTGGAGTACACCGCGCACATGAAGGTGACGAAGGTCGAAGGTGACAACGTGGAGTTCTACGTCGAGTCGAAGCCCAGTTGATTCCTTCTCAACGAGCCAGCTCGCGGTATTCGATCATCGGCTCTTGCTTGATGACAGTGCTACCGGCAGTGACTTTCAATTCGCTGGGGGACACGGCGTAGAGCACCCCGGCCTTGCGCGCGAGAAAGCCGTGCGTCGAATTGGTCGAGGCGGCTGTCCGCAACATGGCCGCGTCGCTCAATCGGACGCCGAGATATTCGTACGGTCCAGTTTGTTCGCCGCAGATCACAACGAGCGAGCCAATCGTGCGACCGATTGCGAATGCCGGCTGCGTGCCCCCGCAGCGCGCCGACGAATCGATGAAGCCTCCGTCGTCGGAGGCGAATGGCGTGGGAGATGCCCTCAGGGGCGATGCACCACGAGTCTCGTTCGGCGACTGCGCAATTGGCGCGCTGTTCACAGGCGGCGACAGTCGCCAAGCACCCGCAACAGGTACCGAATCGTCTGCCGCCCATTTCGCTATCAGCCCGGCGAACCCGAGAACGGCGACCAGAACGGCTGCGAGCACGCCCACATAGACCGGCCTCGACTGCCGAAACCCGTTGACCCGCAGGCCCTTTTCGATGCGAGGGCTGTTTTCGGTGCCTGCCGCTTGTGTGCAACCGACCTGGCGAAGTCGCAGGTTTGGTGACCAAGGTTGCTCCCGTCATGCAGCATCGTCACAAGCTGGCGCGGTGACTATTCTGCACGACGCGAATGGGAGAACTACGGACCCTCGCCCGCGTTCCATCGGCTTTTCGAGTCAGGTTTCACGTGGCTACACAACGCGAATGCACTGGCTGCCGATCAGGCAACCAGCCGCATTCGCGCGACGTGGTGCAACCCACGGTGACGGCCAACTTGCGGGCATTCGCCGCAAGCCGTGACCGCAATTCCCCGTGGAGGGGAGCCGCCTATGCGGCGACCGGCGGGGGCGGGAGCGGCGCGCCGGGAGGCGGTGGCAGCTCGGCACCGGGGGGCGGTGGCAACTCGGCACCGGGAGGCGGCGGCAACTCAACCGGGGGCGGCGGCAGCTCACCCGGAGGCGGCGGCAACGGCGCTTCAAAGGCAACCGGAAAAACGACACCCTCCGGCGGCAGCGGCTCGCCGGGCGGTGGCGGCAGCACGCCGGGGGGCAGCGGCTCTTCCGGTGCAGGCGCCGCAGGCGCCAGCTCGAGGTACATGTGCTTGGAGAACTGCCCTTGGTAAGCACCTCCGCCACCAACCCTGACGCCGCCGCCCTCGCCGGACGCGACCGGCGTCCCGTCGGGCAGGGTCGCGGCGGTGTGGCCACGGTTCCATCCGACGTTGAGTGCGCCCGGCTTGGTGCCGTACTGGAAGCCTCGCGCCTTGAGAGCGCTCTCGATATTGCCGGTATTGAACCGGTCGCCATAGACCGGACGACCGGTCGCGGCGTTGGTTACGAAGGACACCAGGCCAGAGCAGTCCGTGCCGGCGGCCGAATTTCCACCGGAGATATAGGGCGTACCGGACAGCTGCTGGACAAGCGTCAGTAGTGATGCGGTTGCGACAGCAAACATGGCGTCGGACATTAACAGAGTTGTGATTGCACCTTCAAAATCTGTGATGCCCTTCACAATTCGATTATCCAGTGGCCCCTTTCACTTCGTGCGCTATTTGAACATTGTTGGTATACAACACTTTTCAATATTGGACCGACTTCGTTGGGGCGGGTTCCTCTCGCACGCTGCTCATGTAATCCGTTGTGAACAAGTAACTTTCACGATCAACCTCAATATTCGCATCGAACTTGCCAATTTGCCGGCATCGAGCGTGCTCCGTCCAAGCCAGGCATTCGTTACGCAGACGTGCAGTTTCAGCAAATTACCTAGGCTGACCATTGACATGCAGCCGGCCGGGTGCATGTCAAATACATGCAGCTCACCGGCTGCATATTATGCGAGAATGATGCCGATGGACGACGTGTTCAGGGCGCTGGCCGATCCGAGCCGGCGTGCTCTCCTCGACAGCCTCAACGAGCAAAACGGACAGAGTCTGCGCGAGCTGTGCGCACGGCTTTCGATGACGCGGCAGTCGGTGAGTAAGCACCTGGCGGTCCTCGAGGCGGCGCACCTCGTGCGCACCCAGCGGCGGGGGAGAGAGAAGCTGCATTTCCTCGACGCCGGGCCGATCAGGGAGATCGCAGACGGCTGGATCAAGCAGTACGAGCGTGCGCAGGCGCCACCGTCATACCCGTGGTCGGGCTGGCACGACGCGCCGATTCATCCGTAGGCCAGTAATAGAGGAATGTGCTGTTCGGCCGTCGTGAGCGAGCCGTGGTGGCCGACCAGAGACGACTCGAGCGGCTCCACGGTGCGCCGGACCATGGTCGCCGAGCCACGGGCGGCCGCGACGACATCGCCGATGCGGGCCCGGACTTCGTCGCGGACGTGCTCGCCGAACCAACCGGCCGCGATCGCTTCGTCACGCGATGTCACCCACGCGCGCTCCCCGAGCACCTCCCGCCACGCCGCGAGAACCGCATCGGCGGCTCCGTCGTCGACGTAGACGTACCGGGCCCGCGGTTCCCCGCCGATGGCCTGCACACCGTCGAGCAGCGCCGCGCAGCTGTCGATATCCACGACCTCGTCGTCATCGACGGCCACCATGCCGTGATCGGCGACTATGGCAAGCAGCCCGCCGGGCGGCAGACCCTCGACGAGGGACTCGACCAGCCGGTCGACCTCCCTCAGCTGCATCCGCCACGCCGGCGAGCCGGGGCCGTAGAGGTGCCCGAGCAGATCCACCTCGCCGTGGTAGCCGTAACAGAAGCCACCGTCGGCGACGGCGGCCCGCACACCGGCGGCAAGATCCCCGAGCGCCTGCACCCCCACGTACTTGCCGCCGCGCAGGATCGCACGGGTCAGCCCGGAACCACTGAACTCCGCCGGGGAGACGACGCTCACGGCGACGCCGGCCGAGGCCGCCCGTTCGAATGTCGTCGTCATCGGCTGCACCTCCTCGGGCGGTGCGGCTTCGCGAAGGTCGTCGCCCCACGGGTGGGGGCGCCACCGCAACGGGTTGATCACCCCGACGCCGGGCAGCCGGAACGACAGCCCGACCATTCCGTGCTCGCCCGAGCGGCAGCCGGTGCCCACGGCGGCCAGTCCGGCCACCGTGGTCGACGGGAACCCGGCCTGCAGTGTCCGCCCGCGCAGCCCCGCCATCACCGGGGCATCGCCGGCGTAGGTGTCGAGGAGTTCCGCACCGAGACCATCGATCAGGAGCACACACGCGCCGCGAACCTCTGCGGCCAGATCGATCCGGTGGTCGAATCCGGACACACCCATCGCCGCCAGCACCGATGGCACCACGTCGGCCAGATGGGGAGTGTGCGCGTCCGGTTGTGGCAGGTCCACATCGCGAGCCTGCCATAAGGTTTCCGTTATGCCCCTCCGGATATGCACGGTCGCGGGCATCGGGCTCACACTGCTGCTCGGTGCCTGCACGCCGTCGAACCCGACAGCGGCGCCCATAGCGGCCGCGGGCAGTAGACCACTTGCCACGCCAGCCGCCCAACAATCACCGGTGCCCGACGATGGGACGTTCTCGATCGGCACCGCCGCCACCGACACGATCGGCGGATACCTTCCCGACGGCCAGACCATCTCGCCGTTCGACGTGGCCAACCCGGTGATCGCATGGCTGGACCCCCCGCTGCTCGCGGCAATCCAGAAGGCGGCCCGCGGTGCCGAAGCCGACGGCATCGGCGTGCAGATCACGTCGGGCTGGCGCACCAAGGGTTTCCAACAGCGGCTGTTCGACGATGCGGTGCGAACGTACGGAAGTGTTGACGCCGCGCAGCAGTTCGTCGACTCTCCCGATGCGTCACGGCACGTGGTGGGCAAGGCCGTCGACGTAGGGCCGGTAGAAGCCGATACCTGGTTGATTCGCAACGGTTCTCGGTTCGGCCTGTGCCAGATCTATGCGAATGAGATATGGCACTTCGAACTCGCGGCCAACGAAAACGGAGGCTGTCCTCCGTTGCGGCCGAACGCGGCCGGGTGACATTTCTCAGCCGGCGACGGCTGCGATCCGAGCCGCCACGTCGGCAGCGACGGCCAGTGACTCGTCATCCTCGGCCGCGTTGTAACGGCCTGCGACCGAGTCATAGCCGGCGCCCGCGATAGAGGCGTGGTCGGCATCGAGCTCTACCAGCTCGACGGGCCATCCATGATCGTTTGAGATCCGCCGCGAAACGACGGCTGGCCGAGATCGGTACGACATCGTCTTTGATTCCGTGAAGCAGCGTGAACGGCGATCGCCGGCCGCTACCGGCCAACTCTGACGCCGGCGTGCCGCCGGAAATTGGGTCGAGTGCCATGAACGCACCGGCCAAACAGACAGTCTGTCGCAGACGGACGTCAAGGCGGGACGCGTTCACGGTGAGCCCCGCCGCGGCGAGCCCTCCCATCGACCAGCCGACAAGCGTGAGGCTGTCGGTGGGTGTACTCATCTGCTGCGCGAAGTGCAACGACTGCAGCAGATCGCCGCGACCCCTGTCGTCGACTTGCGAGTCCCAATCGGGCGCCACCACAGCCAGTCCGTGGTCTGCAATCCGCTCCGCGAGCGGCCGGACGGTGGCTCGGGCGTTGCTTTGCATGCCATGCCAGATCAATACGGTCGGGTGCGTCGGGTCACCGAAAAGGTCGGCCAGCCGACCTGATGCGTACTCGACGGTATCCATCCGGTCGAGGCTACGTCGCAAGGCGCGAGGCGCCGCCGCCGGCGTAGGGCACTTGTACCAGCGCCTGTACCATCTCTGCATGTCGCGGGAGGACGCCCTCTCCAGTCGCTTCGACTACCTCTTCGAGCCCCTCGATGACGAGGAGCCGGTCGACGACGCCGTCGATGCGGTATCCCCGGCCGACGACTCATCCGACGATCGCAGGGCCGCATCGAGCGCCGCGCCGGTGCGAATGGCTTTGCGGCCTTCGTCCTTGGCACGCTGGGGGTGGTGGCCGTGATCGCCGTGTTGCTCTTGCAACGGCCGAACGGGCCCACCGATCCGGTCCAGCTCCCGCTCGATCCCACTCCGTTGTCGACGACCGTGCCCATGGTTCCGAGCCAGGCAGTCCCCGTTCCGCCACCGCCGGCGTCGGCACCGGAGCCGACCGAAGCCCCGCCGACCATCGAGTCAGTGCCTGAGCCGCAACTGCCCGCCCAACAGTCGGCGACCGATAGCCGTGCGCCCCAGACACCGGCGACGAACTCGCCCGCCACCCGGGCTCCGATCAGCGTCGCACCCGAAATACGCGCACCCGCACCCAGCCAGGGACCGGGAGGAAATGGCGGAGGCGGCGGTCTCCTCGGAGGTGGCGGCCTGCTGTGATCTCCGCGCGCGACTCGTACGAGCGGCTGCGAGCCGCTCACGTATACGCCGTGCAGGGCGCCCTCGATGATCACATCGGGCGCGTCGACTGGTCGCGGGAACAGATCGAACACCACCAGACCGAGCGCCTGCGGTCGCTGTTGGCATACGCCCGAGAACGGTCGCCGTTTCATGCACGGCGGCTGAGCGGCATCGATCCATCGGTGGTCACCGCCGCCGACCTGGCCGGCGTACCGATGATGACGAAGGCGGAAGCCCAGGACGAGTGGGATGACATCGTCACCGTCGGCGACCTCACCCGGGAGCGTGCCGAGCGGATTCTGGCTGAGCAGCAATGGTTTTCGTACACGGCGAGCGACCAGCAGATCTTCAGCTCCGGTGGGTCCAGCGGCGTGCGGGGCGTCTACGTATGGGACTGGCAATTCTTCGTGTCCATCGCCTGTCTGGCCTGGCGCCTGCAGGCGCGCGAAGAGCGACGCGCACCGTACGCGCCCGCAAGGCTCGCCGTGCTGGCGGCGGGTCTGCCGCCGCACGCCAGCACACCTCTGTTCGACGTGCCGACTGCGCCCGGGATGGAAACCATCGTGATACCGGCGGGAGCGCCGATCGACGAAACCATCGCAGCCGTCGCGGCGGCCGATCCGACGCATCTCGTCGGCTACGCCACCGTGATCGGACAACTCGCCCGCGCGTCCCTGGCCGGAGGTCTCAACATCCGTCCCGTGCGCGTCAGCACCAACTCCGAGCCGCTGCTCGACGAAGATCGGCAGGCCATTCGCGAGGCCTGGGATGCGCCGGTACACAACCTGTGGGGGTCGACCGAGATCGGCGTGCAGGCGGTCGGTTGTGCACGCGGCGAGGGTCTGCACGTGTGCGAAGACGAAGTCGTTCTTGAGCGCGTCGACGAGACCGGCGCACCCGTCGGCCCCGATGAGCCAGCCGCCAGAACGCTCGCCACCGGGCTGGCCAACCGCACCTTCCCGTTCATCCGCTACGACCTTGGCGATCAAGTCGACTGGCTGCCCGGCCAGTGCGCGTGCGGAAGCGTGTTCGCACGGGTGGCCGACATCGGCGGCCGACGAGACGACGACTTCCGCTACGGCGCAGCGACGATCCCGGCGAGCGTGTTCCGCCACGTCCTCGGGACGGATCCCCGCGTCTCCGAATACCAGGTGCATCAGACCGTCCGTGGCGCCGACGTTCTCACCGTGGGGGAGCCCGACGAGGATGCGCTGGCGTCGGCGTTGGCCGCCGCTCTGCGCAGGCACGGGTTGTCCGATCCCGAAGTCGAAATCCGCGTCGTCGAACGACTGCAACGCCACGAGTCGACAGGCAAGCTGAAACGCTTCGTTCCGCTCAGCTAGGCGCGCGCGGCACAGGGAATCAACCAGGCCACACGTTTCCCGTGTGTTCACCCCGCCAGCGTGGAATCCTCGCAGAGAACCGGCAGAAGGGAAGCCATGCCCGAGGAATTGACGGGGCAAGCGAAACTGTTCGATGCGCTCACGACGAAGGGCACTGCGTTCACTCGCGAGGAGCGCCGCAAATACGGCCTACTGGGCCTGCTGCCCACGGCGGAGAAGACGCTCGACCAACAGGTCGAACACTGTTGGCACGAGTTCTCCACGCGGCGAGACGATCTCGACAAGCACATCTATCTCCGTGCACTGCAGGACCGCAACGAGACGCTCTTCTACCGCGTCCTGCGAGACCACATCTCCGAGACGATGCCGATCGTCTACACCCCGACGGTCGGCGTCGCCTGCCAACGCTTCAGCGGGATCTACCGGCGGCCACGCGGGCTCTTCGTGTCCTATCCGGACCGGGACCAGCTCGCCGACGTGATCGACAACCGTCCTCATCGCAATCCGGACGTAATCGTGGTGACCGACGGCCAGCGCATTCTCGGGCTGGGTGACCAGGGCATCGGCGGGATGGGCATCCCGATCGGCAAGCTCTCGCTGTACACCCTGATCGGCGGGATCGATCCGGCCCGCACCCTGCCGATCGTCCTCGATGTAGGCACCGACAATGTCGAGCTCCTCGAGGACCCGCAGTACCTCGGCTGGCGCCACCGGCGGATCAGCGACGACGAGTACTACGCCTTTATCGACGACTTCGTGAAAGCCGTACAGGAGCAGCTGCCCGACGTGCTGCTGCAGTGGGAGGACTTCGCCACCGTGCATGCGCAGCCGATCCTCGAGCGCTACCGCGACAAACTGCTCACCTTCAATGACGACATCCAGGGCACCGCGGCCGTCACGCTCGGAGCGCTGCACGGGGCATCGCAGGTGGCGGGCCGTCCGCTGTCGCAGCAGCAGGTGGTGATGCTTGGTGCGGGCTCGGCGGGCATCGGCGTGCTGGGGATGGTGCGGCGGGAGATGGTGGCGCAGGGGTTGTCCGAAGCGGAAGCCGCAGAACGGATCTGGGTTGTCGACGTCGTCGGCCTGCTCACCGACGACCGGACAGACCTGTCGCCAGGACAGCGGCAGTTCGCCCAGCCGGCGAACCGGGTGGCGGGGTGGGACCTGCCCGGTCCGGCCCAGCTCGCCGACGTCGTGCACAACGTGGATGTCGGCATCTTGATGGGGTTGTCCACCGCGGCGGGCGCCTTCACCGAAGAGATCGTGCGCGAGCTCGCGAGCAAGACGGAACGACCCATCATCTTCCCGTTGTCGAACCCGACCAGCCACGCCGAAGCGCATCCGGCCGAGTTGGACGAATGGACCGATGGGCGCGCGTTGATTGCGACGGGCTCACCGTTCGCGCCGCTGCAACGCGACGGGGTGACGCGGCCCATTGCTCAGTGCAACAACGTCTACATCTTCCCGGCCATGGGTTTGGCGGTGACCGCGGCTCAGGCCACCCGGGTCACCGACGACATGATGAGGGTGGCGGCCGCCACGCTCGGCGACGCGTCGCCTGCGTTGTCGGACCCGAATGCGCCCCTGTTGCCCGCCTGGTCCGATGTTCCCGACATCGCGCTGCGCATCGCTGCGGCCGTCGGACGACAGGCCATCGCGGACGGCGTCGCACCTGCGCGCAGTGACGAAGAGCTGTCGGAGCGCATATCGCAAGTGCACTGGGCGCCGGAGTATCCGGCGTAACGGTTCGCTTACCTTCGCCGGCTGTAGCGCTCGACAAACCGCCGCAAGATCGTCGGCGGATACTCGATATGCCGCTGTCGCGCGGCGGTTTTCAGCGAATCAGCCGACTCGGGTGCGAAGTAGCCGTGGTTCTTGTACACGTCGATCCTGGTGAGGATGCCGTCGAGATCCAGCTCGGGATGGAACTGGGTCGCGTAGGTGTTGGTGCCGACCCGGAACGCCTGCACGGGGCAGTCGGGCGACGTTGCGAGGCACACCGCTTGCGAGGGAAGCGAACTGGCAGCCTCCTTGTGACCGCCGAACGCGTCGAACACATCGGGCAGCTCTGCGAACAGGGGTTCGTCACGGCCGGCCTCGGTCAGCGTGACCGTGACGGCGGCGACCGGCTCGGGATAGCTTCGGTCGACGGTGGCACCGATCACCGAACCGAGCATGCCCACGCCGTAACAACATCCGAGGAATGGGAAGTCCCGGTCGACGATCTCGGAGATGAGGGATAGCAACTCGGACTCGGCGCGTAGCTGCGTCGACGATTTCGACTCCGGTGGATCGCTTGCGTTATAGGGTCCGCCGCCCAGAATGATGCCCGACCAGTCGTCGAGATCGATGGGCCCTAAAGGTCTGTGCGTGAGGCGGATTCGGTGCATCCCGTCCTCGTCGAGCCCGCCGAAGCGCATCATCGCCTGATACTCGTCGTCGGCCGCCGCATCCTCGCCGCGAATCGACAGCAGCAGAAACGGGGCGTGATCGGCGTCTGTCGGCATTCGTGTCTCGTTGGAACCTGTCAGCAGAAGCCGAAACAGCCGCGGCGCCGAGGTTGCTCGCCGGGTGAGTTGCCGGGGATGGCGGAGTCGCTGCCGGGCACCGGCTTCGGCACCGGCGCGACACTCATCGGTGCCCGAGTGACGTCGACCCTCGGCTTCTCCGCCGGGGTCGGCGCGCTGTATCGCGGTTCCCAATACTGCCGCTGGGGCGCGGAATACGTGGGCTCGGCCGACGGGGGCGGAGGCGGCGGAGGAGGTGGGGGAGCCGGGGACGGCTGAGGGGCGCTGGATGCCGTGGGTGCAGCCTTGCTCGGTGCGGGCGGTGCGCTCGCCGGCGCCTCGGTCGACTGTTCGGCCGTCGTGCTCGGACTCCGGAACGCCAGCCAGCCTCCACACACCACTGCGGCGATGATCGCCGCGACGAGCGCGGCGGCCGCCGGCTTGGTGCGATACCAGGGCGCAGACTCGGTCACGGCGAAGTCGAGGGCCGGCTGGACATAGGCGCCGTCGGCGACGGGATGTGCGCGCAGTGGGGGCCGAACCGGCGCGGGAGCGCGGCGGCGGCACTTCCTCGGGCAGGTCCCACCGGTAGTCATCGGGCGGTTCGGTCACCGCTTGTTCGGTCGCCGCAATCTCGCCGCCGTCGTCCCACCGGGGTTCGTCGGGTTGGTCGGCCACCAGGTCGTAGACGTCGGCAGGCGCGGGAGGGACCTCGACACTTTCCACCGCCGCAAGGTCCTCATCGGGCCAGCCGTAATCGGCGGGCGCAAGATGCGCCGGCCTCGACGACCGGAATCGGGTCGGTCGTCGGCTCGTGATCGTAGGGCGCGGCGGTCTCGGCCGGTTCGGCACGGTTGTACTTGAAGTCTTGGTCAGGGCGGCCGCCCGCCTGGCTCGGTGTTGCGTTCCCCAGGGTGGTCAAGAGTGCCTGGTCGGCTGCCCGGCGTAGGGCGCGACGTTCCAACAACCGATTCACACGCCCCATACAGACAAGCCTAACGGGGCGAGAACACCTGCGTGTACGCCGATACGAAAACCTGATCAATAGCCAAGATGACGCTTTTCCTATTCCGGCTATACGACCGGAAATGTGGCCGCCGCGTCGTCGAATGCATTTCTGCCGCGACGATTAAACCGCCGTTAGTCCTCCTTGCGGATCAGCCGCATCAGTGCCTCGCGATCAGGCGCGAGTAATTCCTCGATCCGCGGCTGGTTCACTTCGGCGACGACGATCTCGCCGACGTCCTGGTGGACATCGCGGAAGATGCCGTGCGACTTCATCTTCTCGGTCTGATAGATGTTGTCCTCGGTCGGCGTCACGTAGTACACCGCATCGGCCTGGAAGCGGTGGATCAGCCACAGATGGATCAGGGTCATCAGGCGCTTCTGGCGCAGCTGCTCGGCGAACGTGTTCTGGTCGCGCACCGTCAGGATGCTGCGGCCGTTCCGGTCCTTGATCGGATCGACGAGTACGTTGGCGAGCTTCTCTTCCTCACCGCCGTCCCGTTCGCCGTAGATGCCGAGCTCGAGCACTTCGCCACCCGCGCGCAGCGGTCGGAACTGGATACGGAACTTCTCGCCGAGGTCGTAGTGCTCACTCCACAGCGACAGCCATTCCTCGAGCAGCTTTTTCGGCACCTCGGTCTGCACGAGATGCTGATGCTGGGTTGAACCCTCGCCCATGGACTTGGTGGTTGCCGTCCGGCCCGAGGAGGCGGCCAGCGCGGCGTCGCTGCGCGGCCCGCCGACCAGGGTTTGCGGCGTGCGGTAGGGCGACTCCACCAGGCGCATCTTGCGCTGCAGGCGAGCGAGCGACAGCATTCCGTCCTGCTTGAGCGCGCCCGCGAACTCCTCGGCGGCGACACCGTCGATCTGATGTCCGCCGTAGGTCATGAAATTGAAGACGAAGCCCATCTTGCCGATTTCCTCTGGGAAGCGGCGCATCTCGTCGTCGCTCATGCCGGTGGTATCCCAGTTGAACGAGGGGGACAGGTTGTACGCCAGCATCTTGTCCGGGTACACGGCATGGATCGCATCGGCGAACTGCTTGGCGTCGGCGAGATCCGCGGTCTTCGTCTCCATCCACAGGATGTCGGCGAACGGCGCTGCAGCAAGTGATTTGGCGATTGCGTAGGGGATACCGCCACGCAACTGGTAGTAGCCCTCCGGAGTTTTCACCCGCTCGCAATCCCAGCCGGCGTCGGCGCCAAGCGCCTTCGCCTTCTCGCGGGCCTCATAAAGCGACGCCCTCTCTGCGAAAGTCCGCCATTCCGCGGCGGTCATCTCGAGCGATTCGCCCTCCCGCTCGCGGAATTCGATCAGGTCGGCGACCGCCTCGCCGTAGGTCTCGAGCCCGGCATCGTTCTGCCAGGCTTCGACGAAGCGCGATTCGACCTTGTCGAAGAGGGCGTCGACCGCCTCGTCTCCGTCCTGCCGCCAGCTCGTGGCCGCCTCGGCAATGAGAGCCAGAATGCCCTGGCGCTCAAGCCAAGTGGTCGCCGTGGCGTACTCGCCCTCGGGCAGCGCGTAAAGCAGATGACCGTTCAGGTGCGTCATCCCCGACTCGTAGAAGCTGCGCACCATCGCGAGGAAACAGGACTTGTAGGAGCGGGATCCTGAGGTTGGTGACGCCGAGCAGGAACGGCTGGTCACGCTCGTCGGCACGGCTGTCGATCAGGTTGGCGGCCTCCGCGTCGGTGCGCGCGACGATGATCCCGGGCACCCCCATGATGTCGAGTTGGAAGCGGGCGGTGTTGAGGCGCTTGATCTGTTCGTCCGACGGGACGAGGACCTTGCCACCCTGGTGGCCGCACTTCTTCGTGCCGGGACGCTGGTCCTCGATGTGGTAGCCGGGCACGCCCGCCTCGACAAAACGGCGAATCAGGTTGCGCACGTGTGGATCTCCACCGTGGCCGGTGTCGGCGTCGGCGATGATGAATGGCCGGTAGTCGACGGCAGGCGTCGCGGCGCGCTGGTCGTCGGTCATGCGCAGGCGCAGGTACTGCTGGTTGCGGTCAGCGGTGAGCAGTGCGCGCACCAACCCCGCGGCCTCGTCGGGTACCTGGCTCAAGCGGATAGCTTGCGAGGTCAGGACCGGGGTCCTCGCTTGTGGATCCCTTGGCCGATGTCGCCCAGCCGCCGAGGTAGATCCCCTCGATACCCATCCGCTTCATCGTCACGGCCTGACCGGGTGAATACGGCCCGAAGGTGGTGATGCTCCTGTGCTCGGCGAAGAGTTCGCGCAGGCGGTCGTAGAAGGCTTCCGCTGAGTGGCGCGCGACCGGGTAGTCGGTGGGGATCGTGCCGCGCTGCTCCACGACCTGGCGCGCCGAATAGAGGCGGATGATCCCCTCGAAGCGTGGGCTGTCGAAATATCGCTGAATTGCGGCGACATCCTGCTCGAACGGGGTTTGGGGCTGTGCATCAGCTTCGACGATGGCCATGCGTCAACACTACGGCGCACGTTTCACCGATTGTGCGGAATCCGCACGCCCTGGCGGTCATCCCGACACGAACTGCCGACCGCCGTCGACGTCGAAGGTGGCGCCGGTCAGCGCGGTATTGACCATCAGGTGAACGGCGAGCGCACCGACCTTCGCCGCGGTCACGACCCGGCCGGCTGCGACAACTGAGCCCGCACGGTCCGCGTCAGCTCGTCGGCGAGGATTTCCGAATCGCCGGCGAACAGGCCGTCGAGCGCCTGCCTGGCGACCACGGCTGGGTCGGACTTCTGGTCGTCGGGGACGAACTCCGCCATGTCGGTGTCCATGAAGCCGACGTGGAGCGCGGCGACGTGGATGCCGCGCGGCGCGAGTTCCTCGCGGAGCGCATCGGTCATCGCCCAGCCCGCCGCCTTTGCCGCGGCATAAGCGCCGAACTTGGCGGCGTGCACCCAGGACAGCACCGAGAGCACATTCAGCACTGCACCGCCGCCGTTGCGCTCGATGACCGGAACGAATGCCCGGGTCACCTGCAGGGTGCCGAAATAGTGGGTCTCCATCTCCAGCCGGATGTCGTCCATGGCGCCCGACAACAGGTCCGATTGTGTTGAGACACCTGCGTTGTTGACGACGACGTTGACATCGGACGCGACTTCTGCGGCGCGGCGCACCGACTCGGGATCGGTGATGTCCAGCTGCACGGGTATCGCCCCGGCGACATCGACCGTTTCCGGCCGTCGCGCGGCCGCGTAGACCTTGGCTCCGCGCGCCACCAACTCCGCGGCGAAGCGCTTACCCAGTCCTCGGTTCGCGCCTGTGACGAGCGCGGTGATCTGGCCGTTGTTCGGGGTGATCGCGGTCATTTCGATGCCTTCCGTTTGGCGATTCTGTACCAAACGGTCAACAATGCGACCGCGACGCTATTCCCGATCGCTGCGCAACCGGGCCTCCAGCGCCTGCGGATCCGCGACGGTGACGGTGAGCGCGGAGTGGTCGCGCAGACCGATGACGCGCTTGATCCTGTCGCGGAAGTGGATGCACAGCCCTGCCCGCGGGTTCGTCCCGAACGTCAGACCGTCGTCTGCGAACGAGATCCGGGGGCCGACCGCCGTCCACCATCGATAGGGACCGGCGACGTGGGTGTCGGCGATGTTCGCCACTGGTGTGTCGACTCGAAGCAGGCCGAAGGTCGCGATGAACCGGCCGTCGTCGGTGACGGTGACGCCATCGCGCCATGGCAGCGCACCAGCGCTCAGCCACATGGGCACGAACCGCCGGTCGAAGCGATAGGGGAAGAACTCGCTCACCGCGTTATGCAAGCACAACTATCACCGTTGCGTCACGGTATGGCCACTGTCTGACGATGTGCCGTGCGGCGCATGGCGGCTGGCGAGAAGGGGTTGTAAAAGTAGCTGTGGTGACCGCCGCCCGCAGAGAAAGTGAAAGCTCGACATGAAACGCATCTACGCCTTGGCCGCCGGCCTTGTCGTGTTGTTGGCGACGCCCGGGTTGGCGACCGCTGACATCACCCGGCCGCTCAGCAGCCAGCAGGCCGTCCAGTACGTGATCGCGCGCGCCCTTTCGCAGCGCGGAGTGCCGTTCTCGTTCGGCGGGGGCGACGTCAACGGCCCGACCCGCGGCAGTGGCCCCACCGACAATGCCCTCGGGCTGGACCGCGCCGGCCGCGTCGTCGGGCTCGACCCCGCCGCCAGCGTCGTCGGGTTCGACGCGTCCGGACTCGTGCTGTATTCGTTCGCCGGTGTCGGGATCAAGCTGCCCCGGTCGTCCGGCGCGCAGTACAACGTCGGCCGCAAGGTCCTGCCGCAGCAGGCGCTTCCCGGGGACCTGATCTTCTACGGCCCCAACGGCAACCAGAGCGTCGCCTTGTTCATCGGCAACGACCAGATGGTGGAGGCCGGTGACCCGGTCGTCACGGTCTCACCCGTTCGGACCAGCAACATGGCGCCCTACCTGGTTCGGGTCATCGCCTGATGGCAAGCGGCCGGCCCGACCAGGGCGAGGCCGACGTCCGGGCGCGAATCGACACGCTGGCTGTGGCGATTCGCGACCACGACCTCGAGACCGCGATGTCGGTCTATGCACCCGATGTCGTCTCCTTCGACTTCGAACCTCCGTTGCAGCACGTGGGAGCGGAGGCCAAGAGGAGAAACTGGACCGCCGTATTCGAGACTTACCGGCGTCCGCTGGGCTATGAGGTGCACGACCTCGCGATCGCCGTCGGCGACGACGTGGCGTTCACGCACAGCCTCAACCGAATCAGCGGGACGCGCAAGGACGGCGCCGCGACCGCGATGTGGGTGCGCGCCACCACCGGATTACGGAGAATCGACGGCGTCTGGCTGATCACGCACGACCAGATCTCGGTTCCCATCGACTTCAAGACCGGTACGGCACGCAGCGATCTCACCCCTTGACGGTGCGGGCCCGTGCGTCACCATGGGGATGTGAGTGCATTCCCCGGCGGGGACCCGCGGCTGTATCGGCCGCGACCGCCACTCGCGAACTTCGTCTCCTACTTCGGGTACTGGCAGCGCGAGACGGGTGAGCCGCACCGCAGCCGGGCGCTGCCGCGTGGGGCCGCGACCGTCATCATCGACGTCAGCGGTCGACAACGCGTCGACTTCTATGCCGCCGACGGCCGCACCAGACTGGACGTTCCTGCCGCATTCATCGCGGGCGCGGGCACAGCGTCGTACGTCACCCGCATCGACGCGGCCCAGGCGGTCGTGACGATCCACTTCCGGCCCGCAGGGGCATTGCCGTTCCTTGGCGTCCCGCTGGGTGAGTTGGAGAACTCGTGCGTCGGCCTCGACGGGCTGTGGGGTCGGCACGGGGCGACACTGCACGAACGGCTGGTCGCAACGCCATCGCCTCCGGACCGGATTTCGCTCGTGGAGTCATTCCTGTTGCACCGCTTGGGTTTGCACGACCTCGGAGACCTGCACCGCGGGGTTAGGGCCGTCCTCGGTGCCATGGCACACGATCCGTCAATGCGTGTCTCGGAAGCACAGACGATGACCGGGCTCTCGCCGAGGAAGCTCGCGGCGGCATTTCGCGCCGAGGTAGGGCTGGCACCCAAGTCCTATCAGCGGGTGCGACGGCTGCAGGCCGCACTGAGCCGGCTGGACGCCGGTACCGCACACGGTGCCGCGATCGCCGCCGACCTCGGCTACTTCGATCAGGCCCACTTCGTCCGCGAGTTCCGGTCGTTTACGTCGATGTCGCCGACGGAGTACGTGGCGCGTCGCTCGTGGCTGCCCAGCCATGTCGAACTCGCGGCGGCATGCTGAGCATCGGACCGGGCAAAAATATCCAAGCCAGCCACCCCTCCCGCACCGATCATTGAGCCATGGACCGAACTAAAGAAGCGGTGGCAGGCACCGGGCTCCTGGTGGCGGCGATCCGCGCCATGGAATCCACCCGCGAAGACCGGCTCTTCACCGACCCGTACGCGGACAAACTCGCCGGGGACACCGGCCGAGCCCTGCTGGCCGCGGCGATCGCCGAAACCGGGGAGCGCTCAATGGTGCAGATCGTCGTGCGCACGCGGTTCTTCGACGACGCCCTGCTGCGGGCGGTGCGCGTGGCCGATCAGGTTGTCATCCTCGCGGCCGGAATGGACGCGCGGGCATACCGGCTGGCGTGGCCCGACGGCGCAGGCGTCTACGAACTGGACCAGCCCGCGGTGATCGCCGCCAAGGGGGATGTGCTTGCCGATGACGAGCCGCGGTGTCGCCGGGTGGCGATCGGCGTGGACCTGGCCGACGACTGGCCCACCGCGCTGACGGAAGCCGGCTTCGACCCGCACACACCGACGGCGTGGCTGATCGAGGGCCTGCTGCAATACCTCGATGAGGATGCCGTGCGGGTGCTGTTCGATCGCGTGCACAGCTTGTCGGCGCCGAAGTCGATCCTGCTGTACGACGTTGTCGGCAAGACGCTGCTCGAGTCGCCGATGATGGCGCCGCTGGTGAAGGCCATGGCCGAGCAGGGCTCACCCTGGCTGTTCGGCACCGACGATCCGGGGGAGCTGGCCGGGCGCCACGGCTGGTCGGCGACGGTCACCGACATCGCGAAACCGGGCAATGACTGGCACAGGTGGTTCGCACCCGCGGCGCCCGTGGACGCGGCTGATGTGCCGCGCGGTTATTTCGTCGAGGCGACCCGCTCGTAGCCCCGAAATAAACCGCGCGACTTTCGGCTGCCTGGGTTTGTAACGTCAGCCGGATGGCGGTGCTGACGGGTCAGCAAGAGGACTTTCCACGGTGGTACCAGGACGTGCTGACCAAGGCGAAGCTCGCCGAGAACGGCCCGGCCCGCGGCACCATGGTCATCCGCCCGAACGGCTACGCGATATGGGAGCGGATGGCCGACGAGGTCGACCGGCGGATCAAGGCCGCAGGGGCTCACAACGCGTACTTCCCGCTGCTGATGCCGATGAGCTTCTTCGAGCGCGAGGCCGAACACGTCGAGGGGTTCAGTCCCGAGCTGGCCGTCGTCACGCACGGCGGGGGCAGGGAACTCGCCGAGCCACTCGCCATCCGCCCCACCAGCGAGACGGTCATCGGCGAATACATGGCCAAATGGATCGACAGCTACCGCGACCTGCCGCTACTGCTCAACCAGTGGGCGAATGTCGTGCGGTGGGAGATGCGGCCGCGAATCTTCCTGCGCACCACTGAATTTCTGTGGCAGGAGGGCCACACCGCGCACACGACGGAAGCCGACGCGCGGCAATACGCCCGCGGAATCCTGCACGACGTCTACGCCGACTTCATGCGCAACGTGCTGGCCATACCCGTCATCGTCGGTCGCAAGACAGTAAGGGAGCGCTTCGCCGGAGCCGCGAACACCATGACGTGCGAAGCCATCATGCGCGACGGCAAGGCGCTACAGATGGGCACGTCGCACGAACTCGGCCAGCGGTTCAGCCGGGCCTTCAACATCGGCTACCGCAGCGCCGAGGGTGCGACGGAACTCTGCTGGACGACGTCGTGGGGTTCGTCGACCCGCATGCTCGGCGGACTGATCATGTGCCACGGCGATGACTTCGGGCTCGTGCTGCCGCCCGCGGTCGCACCGATCCAGGCCGTCGTCGTGGTGGTCAAGGACACCGACGGTGAGGTCGCCCGCACCGCCTCGGCCTTGGTCGAGGATTTGGCCCGGCGCGGCGTTCGGACGCGGCTCGACGACGACGTCGACCAGGGCTTCGGCTGGCGCGCCACCGAGTGGGACCTGCAGGGTGTGCCGATCCGCATCGAGATCGGCCCGCGAGACATCGCCGACAACGCCGCCGTCCTGTACCGGCGCGACAACCGCGAGAAGACCAAGGTTGGGCTGGACACCGCGGTCGACGATGTACAGCGGCTGACCCGTCGCATCCAGATCGCCATCCTCGATGCGGCAACGGCACGACGCGATGCGCTCGTCTCCGACTGCAGCACGCTTGACGAGGTGCGCGATGTGACGCGGACCGGAGTCGCCCGCGTCCCTTGGGGTTTGGTCGGCGTCTCGGGAGAAGAGAGCCTCGCCGCGGGCGGCGTCACTGTCCGATGCCTGCAGCGCGACGACGGTGCGCTGCCCGACACCGACGACGACGCGCGCGCGATCGCGTATGTCGCCCGGGCCTACTGACTCAGGTGCGTACGGCTTCGAGCGTTCCGTCGAGGACGAGGGCGCGCAGGCCTCTTCGGTTCAGCTTTCCGCTCGGCAGGGTCGGTATCTGGTCGCTCGTCGCCAACACCCACCGCGTCGGAACCTTGTAGGCCGACAACTGATCCCGCGTGCGGGCGGCGACCGATTTCATGTCGATCCCGGTGTTGGTCGGCACCACGACGGCGCACACCTCCTCGCCACGCACGGGATCGTCGATTCCGACGACGACGCACTGCGCCACTTCGGCGAACTGCTCGACCACCCCCTCCACCTCCAGAGGCGACACGTTCGCACCGGCGGCCTTGATGAGTTCGGTTGTGCGGCCGACATAGAACAACCGCGGGTCGTCTTCTTTGCGGTAGACCCGGTCGCCGGTGTGGTACCAGCCGTCGTCGTCGAACGTCTCCCAGCGCTCGCGCTTGTTGTATCCCGCCATCACCCCGATGCCACGGATGTGCAGCTCGCCGACCGTCCCGTCGGCCACCGGTTCACCGTCGTCGTCGACGATGCGCATCTCGGTGAACGCGAAGCCGCCCGCGGTCTCGGACATCGTGCGGTGCACCGGGAATCCGTCGGGTACATCGGTCATCGCGATGTCCAACGGGCCGTCGCGCAGCATCGGTGCGCTGGACAGGTCACGGCTCGCAAACGATGGATGCTCGCGTAGCCGCTGGGTGAAGGCCGGCCATCCCACGATTCCCGTCGCCCGCTCGCGCTCGATCAGATCCAGCGCGGCGGAGGCGTCGAGCCTGGGCAGGACCAACAGGGTGACGGGTTCGTGCAGCGCACCCGTCGTTGCGAGCAGCCCACCGACCCAGAAGAACGGCATGGCACAAAGAATTCTGGCCGACGACCCCGAACCGGTGACCGATCGGATGGCGCCCGGCCACGTCGACGTCTGCCGGACCAGGGTGCCGTGAGTATGCACGACGCCCTTCGGGTCTGCGGTGGATCCTGAGGTGTGGATCATGACGGCCGGATCGGCTGGTGAAACCTCCTGCTCGGCCGCGATCAGAATGTCCTGTGGCACAAGAGCATCGGCGTGATCGGTCCACCGTGTTGCCCAGTGCCGATCCGTGTCGGCGGTGAGCACGATGCGACGCAGGTAGGGGGCCGCTGCCAAGGCGAGCCGACTGCTCGACTGGGTCGTGAGCTCGGGCATCGCCGCTTCGAAACGCTCGGCGACGTCGATGTCGAGAACACGGTGCGGAGCGACCAATACCCCGATGTCGGCGAGTCGCAACACCTTTGCGAGTTCTGCAGGCGCATACAGGGTGCTCAGCGGCACCGCCAGCGCGCCGATCCGTGACACGGCGAGCCACCAGACGATCCAGTCGGTGCCGTTGGCGAAGAACAGACCCACGCGGGTGCCCTTACCGACGCCCTCGTTCAGCAGCCGGCGAGCGACATGCGCCGAGCGTGCGGCGGCCTCGTCGTAGGTGAGTCGGTCTGTCGGTGTGACGACATAGGTCTCGGAGCCGAACTCGCGCAGGCTTCGCGCCAGAAGTGCGGGCACGGTCGGTCGGGATGCGGTCACCCGCCGATCCTCTCCGATCACAGTGACCATGACCACAGCCCAGGTTAGTGCAACTGAGCGTAACAGTAACTTATGATATGGTCATGACCGCTGACTCACGGCTCGATCTTGTACCTCACCAGGGTTTACTGCAGATCGAGGACTGCCTGGATGCCGACGGCAACGTCGCGTTGCCGCCCGACACCACGCTGATCTCGCTGATCGAACGCAACATCGCCAACGTGGGCGATTCGGTGGCGTACCGCTACCTGGACCACGCCAAGTCGGAGTCGGGTTACGTCACCGAACTGACCTGGACGCAACTCGGGCACCGGATACGCGCCATCGGCGCACGGGTGCAGCAGGTCGCGTCCCGCGCAGACCGCGTCGCGATACTCGCCCCGCAGGGTCTCGACTACATCGCGGGGTTCTTCGCCGCCATCAAGGCGGGCACCATCGCGGTGCCGCTGTTCGCGCCCGAGTTGCAAGGTCACGCGCAGCGTCTCGCGGTGGCACTTCACGATTCACGCCCCACCGTCGTCCTGACGACGTCGGCCGCTTCGGCAGCCGTCGAGGCTGCGCTGACCGAGATAGGGCTCGCACCACGACCACACGTCATCACCATCGACGATGTCCCGGACTCCGCCGCGCAGGCATTGGTTCCCGTTCACATCGATGCCGAGGACGTCTCCCATCTGCAGTACACCTCGGGATCGACGCGGGATCCCGTCGGCGTCGAGATCACCCACAGGGCGGTCGGCACCAACCTGACGCAGATGATCCTGTCGATCGACCTTCTCGACCGAAACACACACGGCTGCAGCTGGTTACCGCTGTACCACGACATGGGGCTATCGATGATCGGCTTTCCCACCGTCTACGGCGGTCACTCGACGCTGATGTCACCGGCTGCGTTCGTTCGGCGTCCCGCACGCTGGATCCATGCTTTGGCGGCCGGGTCTCGTCAGGGCCGCGTCGTGACCGCCGCACCCAACTTCGCATGCGAGTACGCGGCGCAACGCGGCCTGCCCGCACCGGGGGACGACGTCGACCTGAGCAATGTCGTGCTGATCCTCGGTTCGGAACCGGTGAGCACGAGGGCAATCGAGGCCTTCAATACCGCATTCGCGCCATACGGGTTACCGCCGACGGCGATCAAGCCGTCGTACGGCATCGCCGAGGCGACCCTGTTCGTCTCGACCATCGCCCCGACCGCCAGCCCTACCGTCGTACACCTCGACCGCGAAATGTTGGAGAAAGGTCAGGCCGTGCCGGTCGCCGCGGACAGCGCGGACTCGGCGGCACACGTGTCGTGCGGTCAGATAGCCCGCAGTCAATGGTGTGTCATCGTGGATCCTGAAGCCGATATCGAGCTCCCCGACGGCCGGGTCGGCGAAATCTGGTTGCACGGCGACAACGTCGGGCGCGGGTACTGGGAGCGTCCCGAAGAAACTCAGCGGACGTTCGGCGCGATCCTCCGCTCGGACACGGCAGAGGGCAGCCACGCGCACGGCGTTCCGACGGGCGCGACGTGGTTGCGGACAGGGGATCTAGGGTTCTACCTCGACGGTGAGCTCTTTGTCACCGGTCGCATCGCGGATCTGATCACGGTCCATAACCGCCGGCTCTCCCCAGAGGATGTCGAGGTCACCACGGCAGAGGCCTCGCCGATCGTGCGTCGTGGATATGTCGCCGCGTTCACTGTTCCTTCGAGTGACGGCGAGCAGTTGGTGGTCGTCGCAGAACGAGCATCGGGCACACGCCGCGCGGATCCGGCTCCCGCCGTCGAAGCCATACGGGCCGAAGTGTCCCGCCGACACAGCCTCTCGGTCGCCGATGTCCGTCTCGTACCTGCCGGCGCGATCCCGCGCACCACGAGCGGCAAGTTGGCCCGTCGGGCATGCCGTGCGGCCTACCTAGTCGGCGAGTTCGGGGAGTAGCCGGTCCCGGCGCGGCTAGGGTCAACCGCATGACGTCGATAGCCGAAGCGCCTGACCAGGTTGTCGGGTTGGCACGCGGAATGCGGGACCTGGTGGCTGCCGAAGCCGCCGAATCCGAGCGAAACCGCACGCTCACCCCTGCGGTCGTGGAGGAGATGTGGGCATCGGGGCTGATGTCCGCGTTCAACCCGCGTCCGGCGGGCGGTGTGGAACCGTCGTTTGCGGAAATGATCGAGACCTGGATCGAAATGGCTTGGCAGGACGGCTCGTTCGGCTGGATCGGCATCGCGAACCTACCGTCGTCGTTCGCCGCAGCGGCGTATCTCCCCGATGACGGCTTCGCCGAGGTGTTCACCGCTCATGACAATCGCGTCACGATGGGCGGCCAGTTCTTTCCCAATGGGCAGGGGACCGTCGTCGAGGGCGGCTACCGGTTGAGTGGATCGTGGAGTTTCGGGTCGGGGACCGGCCATTCCGAATATGTCGCCGCCGGCTTCTTCCCGATGGAAGACGGCGAGATGCGCTGGATCAGCGAGGGCGTCCCCGATATGCAGGTGGCGGTGGTGCCGCGGGACGAGATCTCGTTCAACGACGGCTGGTTCGTCCAAGGCCTCAAGGGGACTGGCTCATATGACTACAGCGCCGCGGATGTGTTCGTCCCCGCACATCGCACCTTCGCCCTGTTCTCGCGCGAGCCGCTGCGGGGAAGTTCCCCGGCCACCCGCATGGGGCTGATGCCGGTCACGGCCGCGGGCCACGCATCGTGGGCGCTCGGCGTCGCCAAGAGCATGCTCGACGATGTCCAGGAGCTCGCCGCCACCAAGTTCCGGATGAGCGACATGGCGTCGCTGGCCAGCCGCCCGACCTTTCAGAAGGGCCTGGCACTCCACGTTTCGGCGTGGCGGGCCGCCCGCCTGTTGGTGCTCGAGGCGTTCACCACCGCCGAATCCGCCGTCGCCGCAGGCGAACACCTGACCCCGACGCTCCGCGCGGATATGCGGGCGGCCGCCGTATACGCCACCGATGTGGCACGGGAATGCGCCGAATGGGCTCATCTGGTCGCGGGCACCAGCTCGATCCGCGAGGGCAGTCGGCTGGAGCGCGCGTTTCGCGACATCTACACGGGTACCCAACACGCCTTCATCAGCGAGAAGGTGGCGATCGACGCGGCGCAGATCTGGCTCGGCGTCATCGAGGATCAGTTCGGCCTGTAATCGCCGCTCGCCGAAAGGGTTTGTCCATGCGGGATCGTACTGCCGGCCTGGCCACCGCCGCACAGCATGCGCGGGAGTTCCTCGGCGGCCTCGACGACCGTCCGGTGGCCGCCCGTGTCGACGCCGCAATCGTGCGCGATGCGCTCGGCGGTCCTCTGCCGGAGCACGGTGAGGCCCCCGACGTCGTCATCGACGCACTGGTGGCCGGCGCCGAGCCCGGCCTGGTGGCCACCGCAGGCCCGCGCCACTTCGGTTTCGTGATCGGCGGCGCACTGCCCGCCGCACTGTCCGCTGACTGGCTGGTCTCGGCCTGGGACCAGAATGCCGCGTTCCATTCGCTGTCGCCTGCGGCCGCCGCGGTCGAGGAGATCACCGCCGCGTGGGCACTCGACCTCTTTGGGCTGCCCGAGACCGCCAGCGTTGGCTTTGTCACCGGTGGCCAGGGCGCGAACACCACGTGTTTGGCCGCGGCCCGTCATTCCGTGCTCGCGAAGGCGGGGTGGAACGTCGAAGACGACGGTCTCATCGGTGCTCCGCCGGTGCACATTCTGTGCGGTGCACAGGCCCACGCGACTATCGACACCGCGCTGCGCCAGCTGGGGCTTGGCGCGAAGACTCCGATCCGCATCGAAGCCGATGACCAAGGTCGGATGCGAGCCGATGCTCTTCGCGACGCGCTGTCGCATGCCACTGGGCCCACGATCGTCTGCGCACAGGCGGGAAACGTCGCCACGGGCGCCTTCGACGCATTCGAACCGATCGCCGACGCGTGTGCGGGTCATGACGCATGGTTGCACGTCGACGGCGCTTTCGGACTGTGGGCGGCCGCGGCGCCGGCATTTCGAGAACTACAACGGCGTCGAACGCGCGGACTCTGCGGTCGACCCATGGTAACGTCCCACCCCCCCCCCCCCCCACCCCCGGTCCCCCCCCTCCCCCCCCCCCCCCCCTGGCCTCGAGCTCGATGGCGTGGGGACCGAGCCCGTCGAAGAGTCGTCGGCCTTCGCCGAAAAGGACTGGGATGAGCGAAATCTCGAGCACATCAAGCCGTCCTGCACGCAGGAGTGTCTGCGCGGCAGACGCGCCGTGCAGCATGACATCCCGATCACCGGCTGCCCTTTTCGCCCGATCGACACACGATTCCACGCCCTCGGTCACGAAGTGGACGCCACCAGCGTGCGTGCCGGCGGGGGCGTGATGCGTCAGAACGAAGATCGGCACGCCGTCGTGATGGTCGCCGTCCCAGTAGTCGGCGAAGTCTGCGGTGCGTCGGCCGGTGATCACGGCACCGGTCGCCATCATCTCGTCGAAAACCGTTCTACCTGGCTCGTCGCTCGGTCGATAGCTCGTCGGATCGTCGCCGCCGCCTTGGGCCAGCCAGTTGTGCAGACGCTCGCCCCCGTCGCCGAGGCCGTTGCCCTTCGTATCCCCAGGGCCGGCGATGAAACCGTCCAGCGACATCGACATGTACAGCACGACCCGTGAGGTAGGCATGTTCATGAGTATTCAGACTCGTCTGGCATCACGAACTCATCACCAGCCCCTAGGCTGCATGTCATGTCGATAGACCGCGCCGCACTCGCCGTCGGTGGTATTCGCCTCGCGTCGGGAATCTCGTTTCTCGTCGATCCGCTCCGGGCGAATCGCCTGTGGGGCGATCCCGATGAGCCGGCACCGACAGCGCAGCTCCTCCTGCGTTCGATGGGTTACCGCGACGCGCTGATCGGCGGCCTGCTGATGTCGGCGGCGCTGCGCGGACGCAACACCCGCGGTTGGTTCCTCGCGTCCGGCGGGGCCGACGCCTCGGACCTGCTGGGCGGGATGAGCGTTCACCACGAAATGAAGAAATCCCAGCAGATCATCGGGCTCGGCGGTGCGGTCGTGGGCATCGGCGTCGGACTGTGGGGCGCTACCCGTCGGCGAGGCGACTCCGCAGCGGCGCCAGAAGCGCACTGAGTCCGTACTCGAAAACGGCGTCGTAGTCGGTCGGCGACTGCAGCGCCTCGACCAGCGCCCGGTCGGGCCAGTCATCGGTCCACAGCGACGGATCCTCTTCATCGTGCTTGGCGCCGCGAACGGCCGAGAACTGCATCACCGCAGACGAGATCACATGAACCTGTATCGCACGCAGGACGAGTGCCGCGTCGGTTCCGGTGACACCAATGTCGGCCAGCTGCGAGGCCAGCGTCTGCTGGATCGGCAGGAACAGCTGCGGCGTTCGATCACGCTCGTGTGCGATGGCCAGAAGGTGTTGTCGCTCGATCAATGCCTTGCGCTGCGAGCGGGCAAGTGACGCAATGCGATCGACGGGAGTGTCACCCTCCGCCGGTAGACGCGCCATCTGGCTCAACAACCAATCGACCAGGCTGTCGAACAGCTTGTCCCGGCCGCCGACATGCCAGTAGATGGAGGTCACCGCAACCCCGAGGTCTTCGGCGAGACCGCGCATGGTGAATGCATCCACGCCGCCGAGCTCGATCAAGCGAGCCGCGGTTTCGAGGATCGCCTCGGCGTCGACCGCTTCCTTCACGGTGTCTCACCTCCGGTCATGCGCTCCGAATCAGGCAGCTCCAGATAGCGTTCGAGGTTGCGGTGCATGTTGATCACGCGGCGTTCCTCATTGGACAGCGTCAAATGGGTCAAGCCGGGTTGGTGTAGCCCGCGCTGGAGACCTGCGAGCACGGCGATGTCCTGAGTCAGTACCAGGCCGGGGTGCGCCTCAGCGGCCGTCATACGCATGTCGGCCGGCTTGACTCGCGGCGCCCCTTGCGGCATCCGCATCCACAGGATCATCACCAGTTCGCCGTGATCGGGGTCGGGTCCCGGACGTGCGGTCAACACCGTCAGGTGATCGGCGTTGGTCAATAGGGACATGTTCGGGAAGACGTTGTACTGATGCAGCCGCAGGATCTGGTCGGTCGTCGCCCAGCTCAGGTCGACCCCGCGCTCGGTGGCGAAAGCCTTTGTCCGCTCGGCGATCACATCGGATACCGACTGATCCGGCCGCCGTTCGTCAGCAGGAAAAGCGGCGTCCTCGGCGAGACCCATCAGCGCGCCCTGCGTGGTCACATACGCGTCCCACACATCGGCGTCGGAGAGCGGTTCCTTGATCAGCGGGCTCGGCACGCCATAGATCTGTTCGGACTTGCCGGTGTGACCCCAAATCACCTGCGGTGCATAGACATCGTCCATGCACCTGTGCAGTTCGGGATGCAGCGTTTGGATGTGATACGTCTCGCTGAACCCGTCGGCGATCGTCTTCCAGTTGGCGTCAACCTCGACGGTAATGGTTGCATAGCAACGAAAGTCGTCGAGCCCGCACCATGCGATGTCGTTCGGCACCGCTTCCAGGAATTCATTCAATGGGATCGCGTCGGTGTCGAGGTTGACGAAGACGAGCCGTTCCCACGTGTCGACTCGGGCGCCAACGAGTGGAAACTCCGACATCCGGAGCGCGCCGAACCCCTTGCGGTTGGGTACTCGCTTGAGCGAGCCGGAGAGATCCCACGTCCAGCCGTGGTATCCACACTTCAGTTCACGTAGTTCGGATCCGGAGCCGGAGCACAGCGAGTTGCCGCGGTGGCGGCACACGTTCTGAAACGCACGCAGTGTGCCGTCGTCGCCTCGAACGATGAGCACTGAGTAGTGACCGCACCGGTACTCGAAGTAATCACCGGGCTCGGCGACGTGGTCGACCGTGCAGGCGACCTGCCAGACCTTCGGCCACATCCGCTCTGCCTCGAGCTGCGCGAAGGCCGCCGAGTGATAGCGCTCGGCGGGCACCAGGGTCGGGCTCTTCGGCGGCGTGCCGATCGCGTCTTCCCGTTGGGCGTGGGCGGGGTTGCCGACCACGGGGCCTGCCTGCGCTGTGTGCGTCACGATCGGCCCCTCCTGATCCGGCGTCATTCGTCTGTAACGGTGTTACATTGACCACCGTAGCGGCTGACATGGAGTTCGAGGGAGTAAATCGTGTTCGACCTCAAGATCACAGGCGGGACCGTTGTCGACGGAACGGGCGCGGACCGATTCGACGCCGATGTGGCCGTCAAGGACGGCAAGATCGTGGAGGTTCGCCGCCGCGGGCCGGGGAGCCCGCCGCTGGAAGGCGATGCCGCCGAGACGATCGACGCGACCGGGAAGATCGTCGCGCCCGGCTTCGTGGACATCCACACGCACTACGACGGTCAGGTCAGCTGGGACAGCCTGCTGGAGCCGTCGAGCGGGCACGGCGTCACCACTGTGGTCGCGGGCAACTGCGGAGTCGGCTTCGCGCCGGTGCGGCCGGGCAAGGAGGACTGGCTGATCGGCTTGATGGAGGGGGTCGAGGACATCCCCGGCACCGCTCTCACCGAGGGCATCTCCTGGGGCTGGGAGAGCTACCCGGAATACCTCGACGTCATCGAGAAGCAGGACCTCGCGATCGACGTCGGCAGCCAGATCGCCCACGGCGCGATTCGCGCCTATGCGATGGGTGATCGCGGCGCCCGCAACGAACCGGCCACGCCAGATGACATCGCGGCCATGGCACGCATCGTGCAGGAGGGGATCGAGGCAGGCGCGCTCGGCTTCTCGACGTCACGCACGATCGGTCACCGGGCCATCGACGGCGAGCCGGTTCCCGGCACCTATGCCGCAGAGGACGAACTGTTCGGACTCGGCCGGGCGATGGCCGCGGGCGGTCGAGCCGTCTTCGAGTTGGCCCCGCAGGGAGTTGCCGGCGAGGACATCATCGCGCCGAAAAAAGAGCTGGAGTGGATGCAGCGCCTTGGCGCGGAGATCGACCGCCCGATCTCGTTCGGCATGATTCAGGTCGACGCGGCGCCCGACCTTTGGCGCGAACAGCTGGACATCTCGGCGGCGGCTCATGCGGCAGGCAGCGAGTTGTATCCCCAGATCGCGGCGCGACCGTTCGGCATGTTGTTCGGCTTCCCCGGCCATCACGCGTTCACGCATCGTCCGACCTTCCGTCGCCTGAAGGCCGAGTGCAGCCGGGAGGAGTTGGCGCAGCGTCTCGCCGATCCCGCAGTGAAGGCCGCGATCCTCGCCGAGGACGATCTACCACCGGATCCGAAACTGTTGTTCGACAACATGTTCGCGCTCGTTCAGTACTCGTTGGGCCGCATCTATGCGCTCGGCGATCCGCCCGACTACGAACCGACCCCTGACCGGGCCGTCGAAAAAATCGCCGCCGAGCGCGGGCAGGACCCGTTATCCACGCTGTACGACCTGATGCTGGAGGCCGATGCCGGCGCAATGCTCATGCTGCCGTTCTACAACTACTACTACGGCAACCACGACGCGATCCGGGAGATGCTGACTCACCCCGCCGGGGTGTCGGGTCTGTCCGACGGCGGCGCGCACTGCGGGATGATCTGCGACGCCTCCTACCCCACATTCCTGCTCACGCATTGGGCCCGGGATCGCCACCGGGGCGACAAGCTCCCACTGGAATTCGTGGTGCGCAAGCAGTCTCACGACACCGCGCAGCTGTTCGGGCTCACCGATCGCGGTGTCATCGAGGTCGGGAAGAAGGCCGACGTCAACGTCATCGACATGAATGCGCTGACGCTGCACCCCGCGCGGATGGCCTACGACCTGCCCGCGGGCGGTCAGCGTCTGGTCCAGGGAGCATCGGGCTACACCGCCACGATCGTCAACGGAGTCGTGACCCGACGCAACGGCGCCGACACCGGCGCGCGTCCCGGCCGTCTTGTCCGCGGGGCGCGCTGAACGCACATAATGTGTGATGCGAGCGATCGTCACGCATGACCGCGCCGCCGGTATCTCCGGTCTTTCGTTGGCCGAGATGCCGTACCCGCACATGGCGGAGAACGATGTCATCGTCGAAGTGCACGCGGCTTCCTTCACTCCCGATGAACTCAGTTGGCCAGGAACATGGACCGACCGGGCGGGGCGCGACAGGACACCCACCATCCCTGGACACGAAGTGTCCGGCGTCGTCGTCGAGCTGGGGTTCGGCACCACCGGATTGGCGGTCGGCGAACCGGTGTTCGGGCTCACCGACTGGGCCCGCAACGGCACGCTGGCGGAATACGTTGCGGTAGAAGCCCGTAACCTCGCTCCGCTGTCGGCCGGCATCGACCATGTCGCCGCCGCAGCGATGCCGATGCCCGGGTTGACCGCATGGCAGGGGTTGTTCGACCACGGGCATCTCGCCAGCGGCCAGACTGTCCTCGTTCACGGCGCCGCGGGCGGCGTCGGTTCGATGGCCGTGCAACTGGCGTTGGAGGCGGGAGCCCGGGTGATCGGCAGCGGTCGCACGGCACAGAAGGAAACGATCCTCGGCCTCGGCGTCGACACATTCCTGGACCTGCAGCAGGACCGGCTGGAAGACGTGGGCGAAGTCGACGTGGTGTTCGACGTTCTCGGCGGCGAGATACTCGACCGCTCAGCACAACTCGTGCGGTCGGGCGGCTCGCTCGTCACATCGCCGAACCACCCCGGGTGCGGCCCGAAGGCGCACAAGCGATTTTCTTCATCGTCGAGCCCGACCGACCACAACTGCGCGAGCTGGAACGCAGGCTGCAGGATGGGCAGCTACGTCCCACCGTGGGAGCGGTGTTCCCGCTCATCGATGCGCCGTCGGCGTTCGACCCGGCTCACCGGAAACACGGGAAGACCGTCATCCGAGTCGCCGAGCGGTAGACGCGCCTAGGAACCCGCCTTGACCGCGGGTGACGCGACAGCAGTGCCGGCGTCGTCGCAGGCGTTTCCTGAGTGCTCGTCGAGCCCATGCTCATGGTCCCGAACTCGCCACCTGTGCCTGCTGTGTGTGTTCCTGCGCGATTGCGATGGTGACGGCACCCATCGCGCTACCGTGCGGCACGATTCTTCACTGCGACTCCACCTTCCTCGCCAAGTGGTACAAAGTAAGCGCACAGACTGATACGAGGCTGGATTTGCACTGCAGATATCTGCGTTCCGGTCGCGTGAGTGCATCTCGCGACGGCGCTACCCGCCGAGGTCGTCCGACCGGCCGGCTTCCAGGCGCGACCACTGGGGGATGGGGCGTCCGTCGATCCGGGTGTTGGAGCCGTCGACGATCCACTTCTGCGGCCAGCCGGCAGGGGAGTCCTCCCACGGCTCCTGGCGTCCGTACACCGTCAGATCCATCAGCGCGAGGCTGTAATCCATCGCCTCGACGCCGCGCCGCGTCGTCCAGTACGTCTCGAAGACGCGATCACCGTCGCGTAGGTAACTGACGATGTGCATCATCCCTGCGGTGCGGCCGACGAGAAGCTCGCCGAGAGAGGGGAGTGCCGAGTACCACGGCACATGCCAGTTCATGAAGTCGCGGTAGCGGGCGCTTTCCTGGTAAGGGCCCTGGCAGAAGACGGCGTAGGTGATATCGCGGGAATGCAGGTAGCCGAGCTCCTGCACCTGCGTGGTGACCCAGGTGCAGCCTTCGCACTGGTCGGGCGCGGACTTGCCGGCATTCCACATGAAGTAGTAGGCCAGCAGCTGGCGTCGCCCCTCGAAGGCGTCCAGCAGGGTGACCGGTCCGTCGGGCCCGATCAGCTCGAGGCCGGCGTCGACCTCGACCATCGGCATGGCCCGGCGGGCCGCGGCGATCTCGTCGCCCTGCCGGATGTGCGCCTTCTCGCGGGCGCGCAGGCGTCGATTTCGGCTTCGAAGGTCGCTCGGTCGACGGTCGCGGGGGTCGGTGCACTGCTGACGGAATCGCGATGCGGCGAGTCACTTCTCATCGTTGCTCCTGCGAGGTTATTCGTCGATGTCGATGTCGGCCGGACCGAACATGTACAGGTGATCGAGTACCCGCGCCGGGTCCTCGGACCAGTCCATCGCCGCGAGTTGCGCGCGGCTGCGCCTGCCGGTTCGCCAACGGAGGGCTTCGAATCGTGTGGTGCGCAGGTGTATTTCGGCGCCGTCGTCGGGCCCGCTGCGATATTCGGCGTCTTCCACCGTCACACGCAGCGGCACCGGCGGCCGAAAATTGGTGAGCAGGCGATTCGACGAGTAGTGAACCGCAGCGGAGTCACGGGCGCCGGGTCTGCCCAGCGCAGCGCGGACATCGTGTTCATGGCTGGTGACGTCGCCAACGGGCGGTTCGAAGCCGCGGCTTTCGGCGAGATGGTCCAGGTGAGCCGCTGCGTCGGTCCATGCCGCGACGATGTCGGACATCTGCTGTCCGTCGAATCGGGCGATCTGCGCAGCGGTCTCCTCGTCGGTGGGCGCGCCCGTCAGTCGGCCCTGGCCCACGTCGTCGGCCGTTGCCGCGAGATGAGCCACGACGTCACGCACCGACCATCCGGGACATGCTGGGACCGCGGTCCTCAACGCGGCATCGTCGAGACCGGTCACCAACGACGTGACGCGCTCTTTGGTGTCTTGGTAGATCTGGGCAACCCGTCGCGGGTCAGTGGCGTACACGCGGATCACTCCGCCGCCGCGGACTCGCCATACGCGTCGTGCCAGCGCCACCATTGATAGGGCTTGGTCTGCGGGTAACCCTCCGGAGAGTCCTCCCACGTCTCCTGGCGCCCAAGTGCGGTCATGTCGAGGAAGTTCCACGTATTGACGAACACCTCGTCACCGCGATCGTCGATGAAGTAGGTACGGAAAATGCGGTCACCGTCGCGGATGAAGGCGTTGGTGCCGTGCCATTCGGCGACACCGAAGTCGACGTCGAAGGCTCCCTCCGGTCCGGGAACGATGGTGTACCACGGGTGATCCCAACCCATCCGCGCCTTGATCCGTGCGATGTCCGCCTGCGAACCACGCGATGCGTAGACGAGCGTGGTGTCACGGGCGTTCAGGTGCGCGAGGTTGCCGATGTGGTCGGCCATCAACGAGCAGCCGACACATCCGTGCTCCGGCCATCCATGCACATCTGGGTCCAGGAAGGCGCGGTAGACGATCAGCTGGCGCCGACCCGCAAAAAGGTCCAGCAGGCCCACCGTGCCCTCCGGCCCCTCGAATTCATACTTCTTCTCCACCGGAGTCCACGGCATCCGGCGGCGCTGTGCGGCCAGCGCATCCTTCGCCTTGAAGTGTTCCTTCTCCTTGACCAGCATTTCCTGGCGCGCAGCATCCCACTCCTGCGCCGACACAATCGGAGGCGTCTTCATGCAATCTCCTCTCGGCGGGGTCATCGTCGAAACATTCAACATTTCAGTTGAACAACTTCTTCCACCACATCACGAATGACCGATATAGTCAACAAGATGGTTGAAGATCAGGTGTTGGACCGTGCGTACGGCGCGCTCGCAGATCCGACCCGGCGACTGCTGTTGGAGACGTTGCGTCAGGGTGACGCCCGCATTTCCGACCTGGCCGCGCCGCTGCCGATGACATTCGCAGGCGTCTCGCGCCACATCGGCGTGTTGGAGGCGGCCGGGCTCGTGCGGCGCGAAGTGCGTGGCCGCGAGCACTGGCTGTCTCTACAACCGGACGGATTGACGATGGCCCAGCAGTGGATATCCGAGCAGACCGAGTTCTGGTCGACGCGTGCGGACGCGCTGTCGGCACGACTGCGCAGGAAGGGTCGAGCGCGATGACCGAAGCGGCGACCGTTCGCGTGCAACGCGTCATGCCCGCTGCGCCAGACGTCGTGTTCGACGAGTGGCTTGACCGAGAGTCGTTGCAGGAGTGGATGTGTCCTCGTCCCGTTCGCGTTCTCGACGTCACCGTCGAACCGCACGTCGGCGGGACGGTGCGATTCGATGTCGACGATTCGGGCACCCGTGTCCTGATCAGCGGGCAGTTCCTGACTATCGACCGCCCACGCCTGCTGCGCTTCACGTGGACGAACTCGGACTGGTCGGATCCGACGACCGAGAGTGTCGTCAACGTCGCGTTCGAACCCGTCGGCGACGATGAGACGCTCATGTCGATCGAGCATTCACTGCTTCCCCCAGAGGAATTCGAAAACTTCGACAGCGGGTGGACGCTCACCGTCGACCAGCTCGCCGCCGCTCTGGGCGATAGGTGACGCGGCGTTGGATCGTCGACGCGATGAACGTGATCGGCAGTCGGCCGGACGGCTGGTGGAAGAACCGTCGCGGAGCGATCCTCAGGCTGGTCGACCAACTCGAACGTTGGACCCCGACACAGAGTCACCCCGTGACAGTGGTCTTGGAGCGGCCGATGTCGCCACCGATCGACTCGTCGGTGATAGAGATAGCGCACGCGCCAAAGGCGGCCGCCAACTCGGCCGACGACGAAATCGTCCGGCTGGTGCAGGCAGACCACGAGCCGCAGGACCTCATCGTCGTGACGTCGGATGGCGTTCTGGCTGAACGGGTCCGAAGCGCCGGTGCGTCGGTCCATCCGGCCGCGAGCTTTCGCAACCTCATCGATCCGGTTGGGTGATCCAGTGTGAACGAAGATCCGCTGCGCGGTCGACCCCCGACCAGTCACGAACGGATGACGGGTGAGCCGTGGGACGCCTCCTACCGGGACGGACCGGCGCCGTGGGAGATCGACCGACCCCAGCCTGCGGTTGTGCGGTTGACCTCGGAAGGCGCATTCGCCGGAGCCGTTCTCGACGTGGGCTGCGGCACGGGGGACAACGCTCTGCACATCGCGTCAGCGGGACCCTCGGTTGTCGGCGTCGATGTGGCCGAGACCGCCCTGACGATCGCGCGGGACAGGGCGCGCGACCGCGCAGTCGACGTCGAGTTCACGACGGCGGATGCGTTGCGGCTGGATCGACTGGGCCACACCTTCGACACGGTGCTGGATTGCGGGCTGTTCCACACCTTCGACAGCGACGAACGGCCGGGCTATGTGGCGAGCCTGGCGTCGGTGACCAGGCAGGACGGAACGCTGTATGTGCTGTGCTTCAGCGACGACGAACCCGAAACCGGCCCGCACCCCGTCACCCAGGACGAGTTGAGAGGGTCGTTCGGCTCGGGAAGTGGTTGGCGCGTAGCCGCCATCGAAGCGGACCGGATTCAGACGAGATACCACGACGACGGTGGCGCACCAGCATGGTGCGCCACGATCAAGAGGGTCTGACTAGGGCCGATCAGCCGTTCTGGGCCATTCCGTAGCAGACGCCATAGTGCTCAGGCGTGCACGGAACGCCGTTCACGGTGTCGAATCCGTTCGGATTGTTGACGATTTGCGCCCCGCCTCCCGCGGGAGGCGGAACGGGTATGACCGGCGCGGAGCCGCCGCCTGCGCCGCTGATGCACACCCCGTCGAAACGGGTCGGCTTGGTGCCCCACGGGCATTCGGAATCGGCCGAGGCCGGCGAAACGACCACCAGCGGGGCCGCGACGAACGCCACAGCGCACCCGAAAACGACCACACCGCGCTTCAAACTCAGCATCTAAGCTCTCCGAACCTCTCACCCGACCCGGATCAGCCTAACCCGCTGGCTGCCGGATTGTGGCCGTGTATCCCTTTTGCCCTGGTGACGGGCGCATGTCCCGGGTCTCAGCGGGGGAGAAGCGAGATCTTCTGCCAGATCTTGTTCGAGAGCTCAGTGGTCAGGGTCTCGATCGTGGAGATGGTCTCGAGCACGACCCCGTCTGTGCTGTGTTCGGCACACAACGCCGCCGTCTTGGCCGTCAGGCTCAACATCTCCGAGCAGTAGTTGAGGTAGTGGTGCAGCTGGTCGGCGTCCAGACCGTGCGCGACGCTCGCCGCGGTCGGCGTGTAGGTCGGGCTGACCTGTTCAGGATCCTTGGAGAGCTGATGCATGTCGATGACGTGCGCAAAGGAACGCAACCGGTGCAGGAGGCGCAGCAGTAAGCGCCGCTCCAGGCGCTCGGGAAACGCCCAGAGGAACACGACCGCGATCGCGGCGAAGACCAGGTCGTTGACGATACTTTCCACGAGCGGCACCCAATCGGCGGTCTTGGCCAGCCCGTCGACGACGGCGGAGCGCAGGCTGAAGGCCAGCGCGATCAACGTTGCCGCGACGATGGTGATGCTCGCGCTGCGGGCGCTCATCGTCATGCGCCTCAACCGATCGCGGGATTGGCCGGCCTCCTCTTGGACACGAGCGACGAGCCCGCCGAGGTCGCGGGCGGCCTTGGTGAGTCCGCGCTCGCCGAAGCGCGCGTGGATACGACGCTCGAGCTGCGCCACCGTGTCCCCGACGTAGCCGGCTGCCAGCTGGATGGTGTCCCCGGCCGGGCTGGTCTGCGCCACGTCACGACTGTAGGTCTAGCTGCGTTATCCGAGCGCACAAACTCGGCTCGGAAAATTATCAGCGCTGTCCCGCGCGCCACTTGTCCAGAAGTCGCCGGTCCCGTTTGGTCGGCCGCCCGGCCCCGCGATCACGGGCGCGCAACGGGAACAGCAGGAGTCGGAGGCGGCGCGGGAGTTCGATCGAGGTAGCAGGTCACGGCATCGGCAGCACCAACCCGCTTCTGGATCACCCGTACCACCTCGACTATCCGCGTCGTGTTCCCGACGAGGGCGCGCACCTCGTCACCGGGGGACACTGTCGTCGATGGCTTTGCCTGACGATCGTTGACCCGGACATGCCCGCCTCGACACGCGGCAGCGGCATCCGGCCGGGTCTTTGTCAGCCGCACCGCCCACAACCACCGATCCAGCCGGGTCGACTCCATGAAGTCCATCATGGGCTTCGCACAGCAGATGTCCCAAGAAGACGAACCCTCGTGCCGTCAGCCGTGCAGTCGGCGGTAGGCATCGACGGCACCCGAGTTCAGCGGTATGAGTCCGGTCTGGATCATCGACGGCGCGTCGAGGTACTGCAATCCCCGAACGTAGGGAGGCACCAGTTGAGGCGCGTCGGTCGCCAGCACGTCGACGACGGCGGCAACGAGGTCGGCGGCGATGCCCTGGCGGCACAACAGCAGATCGGGAACTCCGATCGATTTGATGCCGGCCGGCACGTATTCGCATGTCGGTACGAGCCGAACGGCGTACGGGTAATCGGCAAGGCGGCTCATCGGCGCGGCCACCTGGCCGATGTCGAGCATTCGGATCGGGATCTGGGTGTCCAGCTCGGCGACGGCGGGCGTCGGCACTCCGCCGGACCACACCAAGGCGTCGACACCACCGTCCTTGAGCCGGGCCAGCCCATCCTTGAGGCGATAGTTCAGCATGTCGACGGGGATGTGGAGGCCGGCGGCCTCGAACAGCACCTGGCTGGTGGCTGCGGCGCCCGACCCGCGTGGACCGATCGAGACCCGTCGCGCCTGGAGGTCTGAAATCTGTTGCACGGCGGCGTCTTCGCGGACAATGACCTGCAGGTAGTTCTCGTAGACCCGGGCGACGGCTCGAGGCGCGGTTCCCGCGGCGCCGGTGGTGGCATCGCGTTCGGCGACGTCGGCCAGCGCGAGGCCCATATCGACGTCGCCGGAGCGGAGGCGGCTGAGGTTCTCGACGGTGCCCTCGGTGGGTAGGACCTCGACGGTGATGTCCGGATATCGGGACGTCATCTGTTTGGCGAGAATCTCGGCGAACGCCAGATACAACCCGCCGGGATCTCCCGCCGCAAGCCGCAGACGTCCGCTCGTGCCGCTCCGAAGGCACCCGGCGGCCAACGCTGTCGTCGCGAACAGGAATGTGCGACGGCTTATCCGGGTCGGACGACTGCTCAGCACTGCGGATCACCCGCCACCGGTAGACGGAAACGGACCAGGAGGCCGCCTTCCGGTGCCTTCTCCACGCCGATCGTGCCGCCGTGGCCGGCAGCGATCTCGGCCGCGATCGCCAATCCGAGGCCGGTTCCCGCGCCGTCATCCTGCCCTCGCCAGAACCGTGCGGCCGCCCTCGACAAGTCTTCGTCCGGCAGGCCGGAGCCGTCGTCACTGACGATCAAGTCGGCTGTCTCATCGGCCTGTTGCGTGGACACCGTGACCGTCGTTCCGGGCCCGGCATAGCGCAACGCATTGTCCAGCGCGACATCGAGTAGTTGCTCCACATCGTGGCGGGCGAGCTGGACCGCGAGGCCGGGATGGCTTGAGCGGTCGAGCAATTGCTGCTCCTGGCCGTCAGCGACCGGTTGCCAGAACGCGATGCGCTCCGCGATCACATCACGCAGATTCGTGCACTCGTCGGCGGTGGCGGACAGACCGACCTGTCGGCTCCCGCTGACCTGCTCGGCGCGCGCCAGCCGCATCAGCTGCCCGAGCAGACTCTCCAATCGGTCCAGCTCGGCCGTCATCGATTGATAGGTCGGTTGGCCCGACTTTGTCACCGCGTCGGCGAGGCTGTCTGCCCGCAGCCGGACCGCGGCCAAGGGATTGCGCAGCTGGTGCGATGCGTCGGCGACGAGACGTCGTTGGCGGTCGAGGGAGGCCCGCACCACCTGCGCCATCGTGTTGAACGCCGAGGTGTAGTGGCGCAACTCCGGCGGCCCCGCGACGTTGGCGGGGGGACCGGCGATCCCTTCGGTCATCTCGGCGACCGCACGCTCGAGCCCGTCGAGTGGGCGCAACACCCACCTGGTGAGCGCGCGGGCGACGATCGCAGCGACCACGAGCACAACAAGACAGCCGGCCGCCACCCACAGCCAGGATCGCGCGATATCGCTTGCCGCCACCGTGGAGTCGACCGCAAGGACGACGGCGCCGACGAGCTCACCGTCCTGGCGTACTCCGGCCGTGGCCACGAGCGAGTGCCGCTCCCACGGCATGATCGGAGCCCATTGCGACGCGGGCGCGTCGACGAGGGCGTTTCGCGCGGCCGCTGCAACGCCGGGCTCCGAGATATCGAGCGCACGTGAAGCCAGTGTTCGTCCATCGGCATCGATGATCAGCAGGCCTTCGCCGTACACATCGTGATAGCGGTCGACCAGGCGCTGTAGAGGGGTGTCGGGCATCGCCGCCGCATCCGCCAAGGCGGCGAGTTGCCTGTCCCGTTCGGCGGCAAGCGTTGCGGTTCGGCTGTTCGCCAGACTCAACGCCAGCGGAACGGCCAGTGCAGCGACGGCCAGTAGCGACAGGACGACGAGAACGATACGAACACGTAAGCCCATATCAACTGTCCAGCCGAAAACCGAAGCCACGCACCGTCTGCAGCGGCATCCCGGCGAGTTTGGCCCTCAGCTGTCCGATGAAGAAGTCCAACGATCTGGACCGGCCGACCACCGCGGTGCCCCAAATCTCGAGCATCAGTTCCTCGCGACTGACCGCTTCGCCTTGACGCGCCGACAAGGTGGCCAGGATCTGGAACTCAGTCTTGGTGAGCGCCTGGGGTTTTCCGTCCAGTGTGACTTCACGACGCTCGCGGTCGATGGTGACCGGCCCTGCGGTCACCGGACCGGATGTGGTCGCGTTGTCCCCTCCGATGCGGCGCACACGTCGCATCACGGCGTCAATCCGAGCCAGCAGTACCGCCTTTCGGACCGGCTTGACCAGATAGTCGTCGGCTCCCGCACGCAGACCCAGTACCACCGCACCGTCGCTGTCCCGCGCGGTCATGATGATCACCGGAACCGCCGATGCGCGCCGGAGGGTGCGCAGCACGTCGAGCCCGTCCATGTCGGGCAGGCCCAGATCCAACAGCACCAGATCACAGCCCTTGACCCGATGCAGGGCGTCAGCGCCGCGGCTGGTCTGGACGACGGAGGCGCCGGCGTGGCCCAGGAGTTCGGCCAGCGCCGACGCGACCCCCTCGTCATCCTCGACAAGCAGCACTTGCATGGCGCTGATGCTAGGAACCCGCCGACGAAACCGGTGCAGTGTTGACGAATTCGCGCTCGCCGGCTTGAAGTTCGCGGGTCTCCCGTTCGAGGTGCGAGCGCTTGGATGGTTCGCCCATGAACACGTAGACCAGCAGCGAGACCAAACCGCATCCGGCGACGTAGAAGAAGAACCAGCTCTCATGGCCGATGTTCTTCAGCCCGAGCGCGACGTACTCGGTGGTGCCGCCGAAGATCGCGACGGTGAGCGCGTAGGGCAGCCCGACGCCGAGAGCCCGGATGCGCGCCGGGAAGAGCTCCGCCTTCACCACGGCATTGATGGATGTGTAGCCGGACACGATGAGCAGCCCCAGCATCATCAATGCGAAAGCGGCCAAGGCCGAGTCGGCCCGCGATACCGCGGTGAGCAATGGAACGGTGCACAGCGTCGCGCCGATCCCGAACGCGATGAGCAATGGGCGGCGGCCGATTCGATCGGACAGTGCGCCGAACGCCGGCTGAATGCAGACGAAGATGGCCAACGCGATGAAGTTGATCCACGTGACCTCCTCCTTCGGAAGTCCAGTGGTGTTGATCATGAACTTCTGCATGTAGGTGGTGAATGTGTAGAAGGCGATGGTGCCGCCGAGGGTCAGGCCCACCACGGTCAGGCATTCGCGCGGATAGGCGAGCAGTACCCGCAAGCTGCCGCGTTCGGTGTTCTCCTCGACGGCCATGGTGTAGTTCTCCGATTCGTCCATGGTGCGCCGCAGCCACATGACGGTGACCGCGGCCGCCGCCCCGATGACGAACGCGATCCGCCAGCCCCAGGCATGCATCTGGTCCGCGGTGAGCAGTTGTTGCAGCACGATCTGGACACCGAGCGCGAGCAACTGACCGCTGGTGAGCGTCACGTACTGGAACGAGGAGTAGAAGCCGCGCCGATGCGGCGTCGCGACTTCGCTCAGATACGTCGCCGAGGTTCCGTATTCGCCGCCCAATGACAGCCCCTGCAGCAGCCGCGCGGCGACCAGCAGGACCGGCGCCAGCGCGCCGATCTGCGCATAGCCGGGCAGGACGGCGATGCCGAGAGACCCAACGCCCATCAAGGTCACCGAGAGCGTCAGCGCCGCGCGACGTCCGTACCGGTCGGCATACCTACCGAACAGCCATCCGCCGAGGGGGCGGATCAGGAAGCCGACCGCGAAGATGCCGGCCGTATTCATAAGCTGTGCAGTCGGATTGCCCGCCGGGAAGAACACGCTGGCGAAGTAGATGCTGAACGCCGCGTAGGCATACCAGTCGTACCACTCGATCAGGTTGCCGAGCGATCCGCGAACAACGTTGCCTGCCACCGATCTCATAGGTGCGCCCCTCATTGCTAGTAGGTGCGCAAATCATCTGAGGGTGCATCTCGATACGGAAGCCGATACGTCCTGGCGACGGCCGTTCCTAGCGCAATCCACAGATTCGCCGCAGTCGGCTAGGTCAACAGACCTTCCTTGACCAACCAATCGCGCGCCACGATCGCGGGGTCGGCTCCGTCGGTGTCGACCTTGGCGTTGAGTTCCAACATGACCTCGTTGGTCAGCTTCGGGCTCAGCTGCCCGAATATCTCGGCCAGCTCGGGATGTTCGGCGAGCACCTTGGAGTTGACCACCGCTGAGAGGTTGTAGTGCGGAAAGAATGCCTTGTCGTCTTCGAGGACCCGCAGCTTGAGGCCGGGGATGCGTCCGTCGGTGGTGAACACCTCGCCGAAGTTGCACTGGCCGTCCGCCGTTGCCGTATAGATGACGCCGGTATCCAGGTTCGTCACCCGGCCCAGCTGTTCGCGGGTGAGCCCGTACGTCTTCAGCATCGGCACGAAACCGTCGTTGCGGTTGGCGAATTCGCTCTCGATGCAGAACGTCAGATCGGCCCGGTTGAGCTTCGTGAGGTCGGACAGTTTGGTGACACCGAGCCGCTGTGCTTCCGACTCGCGGATCGCGAATGCATAGGTGTCATCCATCGGTGCGGGCGGCAGCCAGGACAGGCCGTTCTTCGCGTCGGCCTCCTTGACGGCCAGATACTGTGCCTCTTCGCCTTTCACGGGGTTCTCGTTGCCGAGGTAGTTGATCCAACCGGTGCCCGTGTATTCCGGAGACACACTCGCCTGGCCGCTGGTCATCGCGCGTCGCGCACCAAAGCTGCCGGGGATGTTCGTCAGGTTGGTGACGTCGGCGCCCGCAGCGGCAAGCACCGTCGAGAACATGTTCCCGAGAATCAACTGCTCGGTGAAGTCTTTCGCGGCGACGGTCAGCTTCACCCCATTCAGCGAGTCGTAGTGGCCGATGGCGCCCGGCCGCGCCTCGAGCACCGCACCGCTGGCCGATTGCAGCCCACAGCCGGCGACGAGACCGGCGAGCAGCACGCACAGCGCCGTCAGCGCGCGCCTGCTCTGCGAGATCTTCATGACGTCAGAGCCCCTTCGGCGCGGCGACGATTTCCGCCACCCGCGCCAACCAGTCGATGAACAGCGCGAGCGCCGCGACCAGCACCGCGCCGACGACCAGCGTCACGGTCTGCTGCAGCTTGATCCCGGTGGTGATCAGCTGCCCGAGCCCACCCGCGCCAGTGAACGACGCGAGCGCGGCCGTGCCGACGATGAGAACGAGCGCGGTGCGGACACCGGCGACGATGACGGGCAGCGCCAGCGGCAGCTCGATCCGCAGCAGGGTCGACCACGCCGACATGCCCATGCCGCGGGAGGCCTCGACCAACCGCGGATCGACACCGTCCAGTCCGGTTACGGTGTTGGCGACGATAGGCAGCGCGCCATACACGGTCAGCGCGATGATCGCACCGACCTGTCCGATTCCGAACAGCACGGCACCCAGCGCGATCAACCCGATCGCCGGTGCGGCCTGACCGAAGCCGGCCACAGTGATGATCGGCTTGGAGTAGCGCCGAAATCGGCCGCGGGTCAACGCGATTCCCAGTGGAATGGCCACCGCACAGGTGAGCAATGTCGCGGCAATGCTCACCGTCATGTGCTCACGAAGCAACGTCAGCAGCGACGACACCGCAAGAGAGCGCTTCTCGGATTCCGATACCTGCGCGTTGTAGACATACAGCAGAGAACCGACGACCACGACGACGCAGAGGAGCGGCTGCAGCAGCAATCGGCCCAGACCGAGCCGCCGAACCACGCTCCGCGGTTCGCCGCCCCCGGCGGGAACGTCGATTTCGGGGTTGACCAGCGTCACGAAGCCGACCCCGTTTTCTCGCCGCTGCGCCGCAGGCCCTCCATCGCATCCATGATGGTTTCGACCCTGACCACGCCCTGGTAGGTGTTTCGCCGGCCGGTGACCACGACGACGCCATGGGATGACGTCAGCATCTGGTCGAGGGCGTCGTTGAGCGTCGATGCGAGGTTGACGCACTCCAGTTCCTCGTCGCGTTCCACGCCGTCCAGCGCCCGCGGATCGTCCAGTTCCGCCAAGGACAGCCACCGTTGGGGCCGGTCCTGGTCGTCGAGAACG
Source organism: uncultured Actinomycetota bacterium (assembly GCA_963822305.1). GTDB lineage: Bacteria > Actinomycetota > Actinomycetes > Mycobacteriales > Mycobacteriaceae > Mycobacterium. Next base: position 253,743 of record CAWGHF010000021.1, read on the forward strand.
ATGACGTGCTCGCGGTCGAGCGATTGAGCCGCTCGGATCGCCTCGCCAGTGTTGCCCCCCACCCGGGCTACGGCGGCCTCGTGCAGGTCGACGTCGCGAACCCGGGTCAAGGTGAGCTGCTTGAGCGCGGCGCCGGCGCCGACGAAGCTGCGCACGAAGTCATTGGCGGGTTCGGCGAGGATGCGTTCGGGGGAGTCGTACTGCTCGATCTTCGAGCCGGCCTGCAGGATCGCGATCTTGTCGCCGAGCTTCACGGCTTCGTCGAAGTCGTGGGTCACGAAGACGATGGTCTTGCGCAGCTCTTCCTGCAGCCGCAGGAGCTCGTCCTGCAGCCGTAGACGGGTGATCGGATCGACGGCACCGAAAGGCTCGTCCATCAGCAGGACCGGTGGATCTGCGGCCAGCGCCCGTGCGACACCGACTCGCTGTTGCTGTCCGCCGGACAGTTCACGCGGGTAGCGGTCCCGGTATTGCGAGGGCTCGAGGCTGACCAGGTCGAGGAGTTCGTCGACACGTGTCGCCGTGCGCTTCTTGTCCCACTTCAGCAGGCGCGGGACGATCGCGATGTTGTCGCCGACGGTGAGGTGCGGGAAGAGCCCGGCGCCTTGAATGACGTAGCCGATATGGCGCCGTAACTGATCCGGGTCTCGCTGCGTCACGTCGTCGTCGCCGATGAAGATCCGCCCACTCGTCGGCTCGATCAGTCGATTGATCATCTTCATGGTGGTGGTCTTGCCACACCCCGAGGGGCCGACCAGCATGACGATCTCGCCCGCCGGGATCTCCATGGTGATGTTGTCGACGGCGGGCCGCGACGACTGCGCGTCGTATCGTTTCGTCACGCCGTCGAGCAGGATCCGGACGCCGCCGGTATTGGACACTTCAGACACGAATCCCCCTAGGGACGGTGAGACGGGTGAGGAAGTTCAGCACGGTGTCCAAGATGACCGCCAACAACAGGATGCCCACGGTCGCTGCGACGATGGAGTTGGTCGCGTTGGCGCCGCCCATCCGGGAAATCCCCGAGAAGATATAGCCGCCGAGCCCAGGCCCGAGGGCGTACGCCGCGATCGCGGCGATCCCCATCAGCATCTGCGCCGAGATCCGGACGCCGGTCATGATCACCGGCCAGGCGAGCGGCAGCTCGAGCCGTATCAAGGTCGCAAAACGGCTCATCCCCATGCCGCGTGCCGATTCGACCAGGGTTTTGTCGACGCCGTTGAGGCCGACCACGACGTTGCGCAAGATCGGAAAGACACCGAAGAACGCCAGCAGGATCACCGACGGAAGAACCCCCAGGCCGACGATGCCGACGAGGACTCCGAGCAGCGCGTAGGAGGGGATGGTCAGGCCGACCGCAGTGACGCTGTTTCCCACCGCCACGCCGGCCGGTGAGCGATAGATCAGTACTCCGATGACGAGAGCGATCACGGTGGCCAGGACGAGCGTCTGAACCACGAGGCTCATGTGCTGGTAGGCGAGAAACGACAGAACCGGCCAGCGGTCCTGGACGAACTCGACGAAGCCCATGACGTGACAAGCCCCCGGATCGGTATGCGTTTGTTCGCTGGGCGGTTGCCCAGCCGTTGATCACTATTCCCATAAAGAGGTATAGCCGAAACCCAAGGTCAGTGACCCACGTTTGACGGCTTCAGTACGGACGGCAAATTCAGGCCGGGAGGCGGATTGAAGGTCTCGACGTGCCTGGTGGGCGGCTCGGGCTGCGGGTCGAAGCCCCGCGACTGGCCGGGCGGGTCGGGCTGCGGGTCGAATTCGCCGGCATGCGAGATACCTGCGCCGAGCGACAGCAGTGCGGATGCCGCGGCACCCGTGACGAGTGCGCCCAATGCCGCGGTGACGGACTTCCTGGGGGATGCGGTGCGGTTCATGATGTGCTCCTTCTTCTCGACGCCCGGTCGGCGTCGGCAGTGCACACAGTGAAGGCCGCGTCGGCGGCTACCGATCCCAATTTTGAGTCGCGTGCGCCGGTCAGGCACCGTCCCAACTCTGCAGGAATGCCTCGGTGACGATTGCGGCGTTGTCCGCGGCGATCTGCTTGTAGACGAAGAACGTGAAGGGGTAGCCCGGCAGGTTCAGCGGGTCGCCTGGCCCATCGGACATTCCGCGGATGCCGAGGAACGGAACGCCGTGCGCGTCGGCGACCTCTTGTGCCGCGGCCGTCTCCTGGTCGACCGCGTCCACGGGCGGGCTGGTTGCTGTCAGGAATCCCGTCAGGTTGCTGACCACTCCTCGGATCAGGAACGTCCCGACTGCTTGGAAGAAGTTCCCGGTGAACAAGGGCGAGAAGTCCGGGGCGGCAAGTGGTTGAGGACCGAAGACGGCCCCGCCAAGAGGGATGGACGGGAACGCCGCACCATTGTTGTTGTCGCCGCTGGAGCCGTCCCCGCCTACGTGAAGTTGCGGCTCGCGATTGAGGTTGACGAGCCGCAGGCGGGACAGCGGACCACAGATGCGGCAGTGGGGGTCGGCAATGGTGTCGGTGCTTTCCAGATCCACGGTGAGTTCGTCGGCCGCGTCGAGCATCTCGGGATCGACCGCATGCCAGGTGACTCCGTCGTCGGAGGTCCACTGCGCGGGGATGGCCACATCGCCGATCTGAGTGCGTCCAGAGCCGCCGGCGACGCCTGCGAAGACCACCGCGTTGATGGAGACGCCCGATTCGGGCGTGAAGTGGGTCAGTGCCGTTTCGGTGGTGTCGGCGGCGTTCTCCATTCCGATGCCGGTCATCGCGACGACGACCTTCTTGCCGCCAAGCGTGCCGAGGTAGTAGTGGCGGCCGTCCGCCACGACGACCGGGTCCTCGTCGAGCGTCGTGCGGGCGAGAATCGCATCCGCCTCCGCGGGAAAGGCGGTCAGGATCAGGGTGCGCTGTTGGGGTTCCACGGCGGTATCGCCGACCATCGTCTCACTGCGGTTTCGCGACAGGGGATTGGCAACATCTACTACCGGGCGTAGTATTCGCGGCAAGCCCTACCGTATGACACCCGGAGGTGCCTCGTGAAGTGGAGTTTCGCCCAGATCGGCTTGCTGATCATCGCCGCGTTTCATGTCATTCAGGCGGTGATCGGATTCATCGTCGAGCCCAGCTTCGCCACCGGTCCTGACGCGCCGACCGCCCAGGTGCTGGGGATGGACTACAACGGCTGGCACGCGGTCGCCGGTCTGGCGTTGTTCGCGCCCGGCCTGGTGTTCGCACTGCGCAAGTCGTGGTCGGTGCTCTACCTGCTCATCGCGGCGGTAGCCGGAGCGCTTCCTGGCATCTGGGCGTTCTTCTCACATCAGGTCGCGTTCGTCTTCACCTTTCCGAACAACACCACCGACGCGATCGTGCACCTGGTGACCGCGGCCGTGATGATTGCAGTCGCCGCGATTCAGATCCGCATCGACGGCGGTCTGAAGAACTCGCTCGCCGATCTGCGTAAGGAACCTCAGTCGACCCGAAAGACGGGATAGTCGTTCACAATCCGCTCGAACTCACCCAGTGGCGCACGGCGGTCGACCGGAAAGAACGGGCGTGCGCCCGGAGCAAGCTCGAGGTAGCGACGCAAGATCGCAGCCCGGTCATCGGAGAAGTCTTCGAGCAGTGAGACGTTTTCGCGCTTCCTGCGCATCAGCAGGACGGCATGCCCATCGGCGCGCAGGTTGCGCGCCCACTTGGTCTTCTGGCCAAGCATGGCCACCAGATAGCGGCCGCCCTGATAATCCGCGACGACGACAGGGAACGAGATCGTTCGGCCGGTCGTTCGGCCTAAAACCTCGAGCGTGGCCGCATGACGCGGTCCGAGACCCGCAGCAAATGCGATGGCGCTCAGTCGGTTCGAGGCACGCGCGGTCCAACTCGGACGACCGCCGCGATAATTCCACCGCTGAAAGGCGCTGAGGGCGTCGCGCAGCATTCTCAACTCGACTCGACCCGTCGACGGACATACGTTTTGAGTTCCGACGACAGGGCATCCGCCACCATCAACTGCGGAAGGAGACCCCGGTCCGACATCCGGGCGCGAAACACGAGGTCGATCGTCACCTCGTGGTCGGGGCGGTAGTCGATGGTTATCGCGTCCCCTGCGCGCAGCACTCCCGGCGAGATAACCCTCAGATAGGCACCGGGTTTCGCTGCGTTCGTGAACGTCTTGATCCAGTTGTCCAGCTCGAGGAAGGCCGAGAAGGTGCGGCATGGGGTACGGGGAGCGGACACCTCGAGCAGTGGTCCGTCGCTGCCGATACGCCAGCGTTCACCGATCAGCGCCTCCGTGACGTCGACTCCCGACGTGGTGAGGTTCTCACCGAACATTCCGTTGCTGAGCGGACGGGCGAGCAGTGCCTCCCATTCGTCGAGGTCCTCGCGCGCATAGGCGTAGACGGCCTGGTCGTCGCCGCCGTGCAGTTTCTGATTACCGATGGTGTCGCCGACCAGTCCGCTGCCGAGACCATCACGCATCGGCCCCGGTGGCCGCACCATGACCGACTCTTCTACCGGTAACTTGTCGATGCCCGTCGACCGAGACGGTGCGTCGGGGTTCGGGCGGACACGTGCGAGGTTGACCGACAACACAAATGCCACAGGCTCAGCGTATTGGTCGCGCTACGACAGGCGCTCATCGACGTCGCAGCATTTGAATCTGCGTACGCGGAATTCTTGGTTACGTATGGCGCCGCGGGCATCGTCGAACACATGACGACAACTGCCGAGCCCCGTGCCGCTCTCACCCCAGCCCGTATCTCACGACTCGATGTCCCCGAGGTCGAATCCCTGCGAAACGATGCGGTGCGTGGCTTCTTCACCCGTCAGCAGCGCGAGGAGGGGTTGACGTCGAACTGGTTCCGCGCGCTCTCCCTGAACGAGGATGACCTCGGACGGCTCAACGCGTACCTACTTCCGCTGCTTGGCACCGACGACCGCGGCGGACTGACGGCGCGCGAACGCGAGGTGATCGCGACCGTCGTCTCGGGGGAGAACCGCTGCGCGTACTGCCATACCAACCACGCCAACAAACTGGGCAAGGTTGCCGGGGACTGGTCGTTCGGCCAGCGCGTGGCCATCGACCACCATCAGGTCGCCGAACTGACAGACCGCGAACATGCGCTGGCCGATCTCGCGGTGGCTGTCAACAACGACCCGCAGTCCATCCGGGACGCCGATTACGAGCGGCTGAGGCAATCGGGTCTCGACGACCACCTCATTCTGGAGGCGATTTCGATCGCCGCATTCATCGGTGCGACGAACCGGATCGGTATCGCCTTGGCGGTGCCGCCCAACCCCGAGTACACCGGCGTCCCGCAGCACTAGGTCAAACCGCGCCCGCGGCACAAACCGCGCCCGCCACGTGTTGCGATGTGGGGTAGCGGTTATGCGAGGAGGCGCGTGTGAAAATCCGTTTCGGAGTCGGGCTTGGACCCGACATCGGCCCGGAGCACCTGGCCGAGACTGTCGACCATCTCGAGAGCACCGGCGTCGACTCGCTGTGGTTCTCCGAGTTGGTCTACTCGCACCTCGTCGACCCGTTCGTCGGCATGGCGTTCACGCTTGCCCGCACGACCCGACTGAAGGTCGGCACCTCGGTGGCGGTGCTGCCCGGCCGTCACCCCGTGCTGGTCGCCAAGCAGCTCGCCTCGTTGTCGGCGGTCGCACCCAAAAGGGTTCTGCCGGTGTTCGGCCTGCGGTCTGCGTTGCCCGTCGAACGTGACTTGTTCGTCGTGCCCGACGGAAAGCGGGCGGCCGTATTCGACGAGTCGCTCAAGCTGCTGCGCATAGCGCTGCGCGAGGATCACGTCGACTTCTCGGGTGACGTACTTCACCGTCCGCGGGGTTCACGTGCTGCCGAAACCGACTCCGCCGCTGGACATCTGGATCGGCGGGGCCACGGCGGCCGCGTTCCGCCGCATCGGCGCCCTCGGCGACGGCTGGCTGGGCAGCTTCCTGACTCCCGCCGAGGCGGGCCAGGCGCGACGGGCGATCATCGCTGCCGCCGAAGAGGCGGGCCGCCAAATCGAACCCGATCATTACGGAATCAATCTCGCGGTCGGCGGCGGTGACCTGCCTGCGCCAGTCCTCGCCGCAATTCGCAAGCGGCGACCCGATCTCGATCCCGCAGAGCTCGTGGCGACCGATTGGCCGACGCTGCACCGCCGGCTGGACGACTACATCGAGGCAGGGTTGACGAAGTTCGTCATCCGGCCCGCAGGCGACGTCACACTCTCGGACTTCCTCGAAAAGTTCGTCACCGAACTGCTTCCGCGGCAAGACTAGAGCCCATGATTGAGGTGCTGCCGGACATGCCGCAAGGAGTGACCGGAATCCGCGTATCGGGTCGTATCGGTGGCGACGAACTCCGTCAGTTCAAGCCGGCCATGGACGAGCTCATGCAAACCGGCGAGATCAGAATGGTCGAGGTCATCGCGCCGGACTACGAGGGCTTTGGCCCCGGTGGGCTGGCCGAGGATCTCAAACTGGGCCTTGGTCTGTTGATCGCCCATCATTCTGCGTTCAAGCGCATCGCGGTGGTTTCCGATAAGGAATGGGTGGCCCACGCGATGCACGCCTTCGCCTGGATGGTTCCCGGCGAGCTGGCGATCTTCGGCCTCGACGAGCTCGAGCGCGCCAAGGAGTGGGCCGCAGGCGGCTAGCGACTGTCGTGGCCGGATTTCTCGTTTTTTGGGATCGGTAGCAAATCTGAGCGTTATTTTCGCCCTATGCGAACCACTACTGCATCGAAGCTCAAGAAAGTCGCCGCTGCAGCCCTGATGTCGGGCGTCGGCGCTGTCGCCGCCTTGGGACTGGCCACCGGAACGGCCCAGGCGGGAGAAGGGCCGATCGACGCCTGGAGCAACTACGAATGGTGCCCAGGAGAGGAACTTCCTCAGGCCGACGGACCGATCACGTGGGATATGAATATCTGCCACTTCTGGCATTACCAGGACGCGCGCGAAAACCCACCGTCGCTGTACCACGTGGTGGAGGGACTTCGGCCGAATCCGTGCCCGCCCATCGCTTTCATGTGCCCGTGATCGTCGGCTCCGGATAGCGCCTATCCTGGCCGGAGTGTCCGAACCGTCCGTCGCGGAGTTGCGCAATCGCCTCGACGGACTGACCATCCGCGACGCAGCGCGGCTCCGCAGACGGCTGAAGAACCTTCGCGGCGCGACGCCCGAGCAGCTGCGTCGGCTTGCCGAACAGATCACCGCGGGCGAAGCTCTCGTCACCACCCGACAAGCCGCGTTGCCGACGATCACGTACCCGGACCTGCCGGTGAGCGAGCGGCGGCAGGAGATCGCGGACGCGATCCGAAGCCATCAAGTGGTCGTGGTTGCCGGCGAAACGGGTTCGGGTAAGACGACGCAGCTGCCGAAGATCTGCCTCGAGATCGGCCGCGGTATCCGCGGAACCATCGGACACACCCAGCCCAGACGGCTGGCCGCACGAACGGTCGCTCAGCGCATCGCCGATGAACTGGGCACCCCGCTGGGCGAAACCATCGGCTACACAGTCCGGTTCACCGACCAGGTCAGCGACCGCACGCTGGTGAAGCTGATGACCGACGGCATCCTGCTCGCTGAGATCCAGCGCGACCGCCGCCTGCTTCGCTACGACACCCTCATTCTCGACGAGGCGCACGAGCGCAGCCTCAACGTCGACTTCCTGCTCGGCTATCTGCGTGAGCTGCTGCCGCGCCGTCCCGACCTCAAGGTGATCGTCACATCGGCGACCATCGAGCCGGAGCGCTTCGCCGCGCACTTCGGCGGTGCCGAAAATGGACTCAGCGAAGGTGCGCCGATAGTCGAAGTCTCGGGGCGCACCTACCCGGTCGAGATCCGTTACCGCCCATTGGAACTCCCGGTCGCGTCATCAGACGATGACGACCCCGACGACCCCGACCATGAAGTCGTGCGCACCGAGATGCGCGACCAGACCGAGGCCATCATCGATGCCATCGGTGAGCTGGAGAGGGAACCGCCCGGCGACGTCCTGGTCTTCCTGTCCGGCGAGCGCGAGATCCGCGACACCGCAGAAGCTTTGCGTCATCTGAAGAACACCGAGGTGTTGCCGCTCTACGCGCGGCTGCCGACCGCCGAACAGCAGCGGATCTTCGCGCCGCACACCGGCCGCCGGGTGGTGCTCGCGACCAACGTCGCCGAGACGTCGCTGACTGTGCCCGGCATCCGTTATGTCGTCGACCCCGGCACCGCGAGAATTTCGCGGTACAGCCGTCGGACGAAAGTGCAGCGGCTGCCGATCGAGCCGATCTCGCAGGCATCGGCGGCTCAGCGCGCGGGCCGCTCGGGACGCGTGGCGCCGGGTGTGTGCATCCGGCTGTACTCCGAGGACGACTTCACGTCACGACCGCGCTACACCGACCCCGAGATTCTGCGCACGAACCTCGCCGCGGTGATTCTGCAGATGGCGGCACTTTCGCTCGGCGACATGGAGAGCTTCCCGTTCCTCGACCCGCCCGATCGGCGCAGCATCCGCGACGGTGTGCAACTTCTGCAGGAGCTCGGCGCGTTCGACAACGACGGCGCGATAACCCCTGTCGGCCGCCGACTCGCACAGTTGCCGGTCGACCCACGCCTGGCCCGGATGATCCTGCAGGCCGACGCCGAGGGCTGCGTGCGCGAGGTACTCGTGCTCGCCGCAGCCCTGGCGATCCCGGACCCGCGTGAACGGCCCGCCGACAAAGAGGAAGCGGCACGGCAAAAGCACGCGCGGTTCGCCGACGAACACTCCGACTTCCTGTCCTACCTGAACCTGTGGCGCTATCTGGGAGAACAACGAAAGGAGCGTTCCGGCAACTCATTCCGTCGCATGTGCCGCGAGGAGTTCCTGCACTACCTGCGCATCCGGGAATGGCAGGACCTGGTCGGCCAGCTGCGAAGCATCGCCCGCGATATGGGCATCCGGGAGCAGGACGAACCGGCGGACGCCTCGCGTGTGCATGCGGCGGTGACCGCCGGACTCTTGTCGCACATCGGTCTGCGCGAAGGTGATTCGCGAGAGTTTCAGGGCGCACGCAACTCGAGGTTCGTGCTCGCGCCGGGCTCGGTGCTGACGAAACGCCCGCCGCGTTGGATCGTCGTCGCCGACCTGGTCGAGACCAGCCGCCTGTACGGACGGATCGCCGCACGCATCCAACCGGAGGAGGTCGAACGCGTCGCCGCCCACCTGGTGCAGCGCACGTACAGCGAGCCGCACTGGGACCCTGCGCGCGCAGCGGTGATGGCCTATGAACGGGTCACGCTCTACGGGCTTCCGATCGTGGCCCGCCGTCGCGTGGACTACGGGCCGATCGAGCCGCAGCTGGCCCGCGAACTGTTCATCCGGCACGCGCTGGTCGAGGGGGAGTGGCAGACCCGCCACCACTTCTTCCGCGACAACGCAGCGCTCCGCGCCGAGGTCGAGGAAATGGAGGAGCGCGCGCGGCGCCGCGATCTGCTGGTCGGTGACGACGACATCTACGCGCTCTACGACGCGCGCATCCCCTCGGATGTGGTGTCCGCGCGGCATTTCGACGCGTGGTGGAAGAAGCAGCGGCACCAGACACCAAGCTTGCTGACCTTCACGCGCGACGACCTGTTGCGCACCGACGACACCGCCGACGCCGACCGGCCGGACACCTGGCAGACCGGTGATGTCGCGCTGCCGCTGACATACCGATTCGAGCCAGGTGCCGTCGACGACGGCGTCACGGTGCACGTGCCCATCGATGTGCTCGCGCGCTTGGGTGGCGACGAGTTCGCGTGGCAGGTGCCCGCGCTGCGCGAGGAGCTGGTCACCGAGCTGATCCGCTCACTGCCGAAGAATCTGCGCCGCAACTTCGTTCCCGCACCCGACACCGCACGCGCGGTGATGGCCGGGATCGATCAGGGTGCAGCGCCGCTTCTGGATGCGCTTCAGCGTGAATTACGCCGCCGCAGCGGTGTTTTGGTGCCGATCGACGCGTTCGACCTGGACAAGCTGCCCGCGCATCTGCGGGTGACGTTCTCTATCGAGTCGGCGGACGGCGCGGAGGTCGCCCGCGGCAAGGACCTCACGGCGTTGCAGGACCGGCTCGCGACGCCGGCGCAGGACGCCGTCGCACACGCGGTCGGCGGCGAGCTGGAACGGACGGGGCTGCGCGGGTGGCCCGACGACCTCGACGAGCTTCCCCGCATCATCGAACGCACCGTCGGCGGACGTGCGGTTCGCGGTTTCCCCGCCTTCGCCGACGCGGGCGCCGCTGTTGATCTGCGTGTGTTCGCGACGTCCGTCGAGCAGGCTCGGGCGATGGTGCCGGGGACACGACGGTTGGTGCGCCTCAGCGTGGCTTCACCCGTCAAAGCGGTGGAGCGACAGCTGGATCCGCGGACACGACTGACTCTCGGCGCGAACCCTGACGGCTCGCTCGCCGCGCTGCTCGACGACTGCGCCGACGCAGCCGCGGATGCGCTGGTGCCCGCCCCGGTGTGGACAAGCGAGGAATTCGCGGCGCTGCGCGATCGGGTAGCGACGGATCTCATGTCCACGACCGTCGACGTCGTCGGCCGCGTCGAAAAGGTGTTGTCCGCTGCGCACGCGGTGCAACTGCAGCTGCCCGCCCAACCACCACCGGCCCAGGCCGAGGCGATCGACGACGTCCGCGCGCAGCTGGACCGCTTGTTGCCCGCAGGATTTGTCAGCAGCACCGGACGCGCACATCTCGCCGACCTCGCCCGCTACCTGACCGCAATCCACCGGCGCCTCGACCAGCTGCCCCACGGGATCGAGGCCGACCGGCAGCGCATGGCGCGGGTGCACGCGGTCGAGGACGCCTACGACGAACTGGTTCGTGCATTGCCGTCCGCACGACAGGAAGCCGACAATGTCCGCGACATCGGCTGGCAGATCGAGGAGCTGCGGGTGAGCCTGTGGGCCCAGCAGCTCGGCACCCCGCGCCCCGTCAGCGAGAAGCGGATCTACGGGCGATCGACGCCGTGGCGAGCGCCAGATGAGCGAACCGGCCAGGACCGATGACGGGCTTGATTCTTGGGATCGGTAGCCCGCCGGCCCTCGTGTACTTGCGGTAACGCCGCACGAGTGGCGACCGATCAAAGGAACACACCATGAACAAGCGAAAGAGGATGATCGCCGGGGCAGTGCTGTCGGCCGGCGTCGCGCTCGCCGGCGTGGGGCTCACCGAAGGTACCGCGCAGGCCCTGCCGGGTGGTCCCGTACCACTGAGTGCATGGCCCGGATGTCCTGAGGAAAACCCATCCGGCCCGTGCCACTGGTGCCCGGGAGATCCGCCGGTGCAGACCGGAAATCTCCGGGTGTACCCGGTGGTCTGGGACAACAACGTCTGCCACACCTACTGGTACGTCTACAGCGGGCAGGGCAACGTGGCTCACAACATCTTCGAGGGAGACGCGCCACCGGCACCGCCGCCGCCTCCGCCGAATCTCACTCCGCCGCTTCCGCCGGGGTGGTGCTGGTCGCTGTTCATTCCGACGACGAGCTGCCCGAACGGCTGAGGCGTAAGCGAGGACCTACTCGCTTACGCCGGATACGATCGCCGGGTGTTTCGGATCGATGGGATAGACGGCGAAAGCATTGTGGTCGACGGCATCTGGGTCGAGAAGCTGCGGACGAACACCTCGCTGGATGCGCTCGTCGCCGAGCTCGAGAAGGCCTGGGACCGTGCGTCCTCATAGCGCGGGCTCGGCTCAGAGCTCGTCGATGATTTGTCCGCGCTTGCTGGTGTACTCGGCCTCCGAGATCAAACCGGTGGAGCGCAGGTTGTCCAATTCCTGCAGGCGCTCGGCAATCGGCTTGGGCGGTGGCGCAGCACCCGTGCGCTCTGAGATGTGCTGCCGGACAACGTCCTTACCGCGGGCCAATGCCGCGAGACCAGAACTGGTGGCGGTCCACTTGTCGGGTCTTTCACTGTCGACGGTGATGAAGACAAGCTCCGCATGTTCCAGCACCTGTAAGGCTTCGCGTATCGGCGCCTCGAGCTTCTGGTAGGTCCGCCGCAGACTGCAGTGGCATCGCACGTTCGAGCTCAGCTTCTGCGGCGCGTTTGCCTTCGGCCCACGCCGTCTTGAGATTTGTCTTGAACAGTGGCACGGCATTCCTCCTCAACGTCACCACTACGGCTTTGCCCGATATTCGCTAATAGATCTTGCCAGGAGGCATTGTTATTGGGATCGGTAGCCGACCACACCGTCTGTACTTGACGGCACAGGCAACGCCAGCGGGGCGGCGCCCAACGAAAGGAATCGAATGAGCCGATTTTCGCGGTTCGCGACGTCAGTTGTCGTGTCTGGCGCCGTAGCGATGACCGGTCTGACACTGGGGGCGGGCATCTCAACCGCCGAGGGCCCCAGCTACCAAGGTGGGAACTGTCCGTCGGGAATGACCTGTACGCACTGGTGTCCCGGCGACCCTGCCATACCCGGGAAGCCAAGTGCTGAGCTGGGATTGGAACATCTGCCACGACTGGTACTGGAACTCAGAAGGCATCGTCGACGTCAGCACCAGCACCATTTACCCGTGGTCCGGCACACCCCATCAGGTTGCACCGCCGCCGCCGGTCGCGCCTGCGCCCCCGCCGGAGCCGCTGCCGCCGGGTACCCCGTTCTGCAGCCCGCGCGGGGCGTTGATCATCATCCCGCCGATCTGCGATGAGATCGGCGTTGACCTCCCGCCCGGCTCGGTACGCAGCTAGATCGTTCTGGCGATCGCGTCGGTAGTCAGACAGCGTGTAAGCCTCACCGAGTCTGCGTCGACGCTCTGCCTCTTTGACTGTGCGTTCACGCTCAGCCGAGGGTGCATGCACCAACTCGCGGTACAACTCATTGTCGACTGCATACACGCCATCCACTGGCTCGCGCAGATGCCGGCGATAGACGTCCTCCGCGTAGGAGAGGGGGTCCTCGCCGGCATTCTGGCGACGGATGAATTCCTCGCCCAACCGTTCAAGTGCTTCGGCGCTGCTGGGGCCGGACGCCGACCAATCTGCGCCTGGATAGGACGCCGTCCACAAATCGCCGTCCGCTTCTACTTGCGGCTCCATATGGAAGGCGTACCTACGAAGCTCGTCGGCGCCCGCATCATCGTCGGCTTGAGCGCTCACTTCTTCCTCCTGATAGCAGGTTTCGCCTCAAGGTCACGATCCGCCAGTGTCGTCGGTTGGGCTCCAGTATGTGCCAACGCTCAGGTCGGGATACAGAATCGAACACCTATAGAAGCCGAAAGTCCCCTTGGGCCTGAGGCACCACACAATCGGCCCAGCGGGAAACTGCGGCTCGCGCACGGGCGGAGCGTCAGGTATGTCGTACTGGAGCGAGCGGACGTGTTCGGAGAGCGCGGCACCGTCCCGTCTGACCGAGTCGACCACCTCTGCGGCCTGTACAAGTTGCGAGCGGAGGGCGGTCATTATGGTTCGCTGCGCTACCGGAAAAGTCGCAGACGCACCGGCCACCGAAAGTGCATCGTGTACGAATCGCGATCGTGTCGAGATGCTGAGCGCCAGTTCGCACAATTGTTGTGGCAGTAGTCAGATTCGCCTGCAGCGCCGCATCCGTTTGACCGGCGGCGCTTAGCATGACGGCTTTCTTGATGGCGAACCGCTCGTGTTGCGCGATGAGGGTCCCCGACATGTCGCCCGCGATATGCGTAGTGGTGAAAGCCGACTCAGCCGCGGACTCGGTGGCACCCAACGCTGTCACACTCGGCGTCGCCCCCTGAGGGGACACCAGGGACCGGGCGCGCTGAACAGCTCCCTCCACCAAAGCGCACTCCCACAAGACCGACACAACCCAATTATCGATCCGCCAATGAGCAGTTCTTGCACCAATTCCGCGCCAGCAGGGGGAGTAGCGTCACGCGCGTGACGGTCTACGCCCTCAACCTGTTCGATATCGCCGACCGCGACGAGTACCTGGCGTACTCCAAGCGCTCACCGCAAGAAGTGGCCAAACACGGCGGTCGGGTGGTCGCCCTCGGACAGTTCCGCGAATCGGTCACCGGCGAGATCGAGCCACGCACGGTGCTGATTCTCGTCGAGTGGGAGTCGAAGGATGCCTTCGATAGTTACTGCAATGATCCCGAATTGACCGATCTACATGCCCACCGGGAGAACGGTTCGTCGTCCTACATCTGGCACTTGTTCGACCGCCTCGACGATCTGCGGCCTCTGCTCAAGCCTGAGTGATTGCCTTCACTACCGGGTAGCTCAGGTCGAGGCGTCGAGGATCTTGAGCGCGAAAATGAGCGTGTCACCCTGCTGAATCCCAGCACTGGGCTGACCGTCGGGGTAGCCGTCGGCAGAGGTCATTGCGACAGCGACCGTGGATCCGACCTTCTGGCCTGCGATGGCTTTCTGGAAGCCCGGCACGACGCCGTCGAGCGGGAAATCAGCCGGGGTGCCCCGTTCGTAGGCGCTGTCGAACACCGTCCCGTCACGTCCGTTGACGCCCATGTAGCAGACCGAAACCGTGGCCGTGTTCGCGACGACCGGCCCGTCGCCGGCCTTCAGTGTGTGCACCTGGGTCTCGGTCACGCTGAACGGTGCTTGCACGTCGACGCGCGGCGCCGTCGTATCGGTGGATCCGGTGACCGCGACGCTGCCGGCGGTTCCGGGCAGAGTCCACTCCGGTGAGCCACCGTTCGCCGGCGCAGCCGTAGGGCACGTGCTGGCAGCGATCGGCGCTTCGGGGACGGGGGAGGACGCGAGCGGTTCGGTGACCGAGGACGTGCTCACATCTGCGGCGGAAGACGTCGTTGCCGATGACGTGTCCGCATCGGAGCCGCAACCAGCGAGCAGGATGGCGCAGGATGCGGCGGACGCCACAAGCGCGGCGGGAGACATGCGAGAGAGATTCACCGTGGCCACGCTACAGCCGCAGTAACGATGACTTTCTCCTGCCCTCGAGGTCTATCGGATATGGGAACAAAGCCTTCGAGCGGTCACCTGCCGATAAACGGGCTGGACATCTATTACGAGGTGTACGGCCAGCTCGGCGCGTCGAAGACCCCGTTGCTGTTGATTCCCGGTGCGTTCATGGCCACCGGCTCGATGAAGGAGTGGGCGGACGCCTTCGCCCGCGAGCGCGCCGTGATCGTGTTCGATCAACAAGGGCACGGCCGCACCCCGGACACCCCGCGGGAGATGTCGTACGAACAGTTCGCTGACGATGCGGCGGCATTACTGCGCGCTCTGAAGGTGGAACGCGCGGATGTGATGGGCTACTCGCAAGGCGGCGGGGTCGCGCTGCAGCTCGCGATCCGGCATCCGTCGCTCGTGAGCAAATTGGTGTCGATGTCGGCCACCTTCCGCAAGGACGGCTGGTATCCATCGGTGCCCGAGGGCATAGAGAGCCTCAGCGCCGAAGCCTTCGCGGGCACGCCCGTCGAGACGGCATTCATGGAACACACGCCCGACCCCGAGGCGTACGACGCCTACCTCCAGAAGATGAAGCGCTTGAACAGCGACGACCAGAACATCAGCGACGACGAGATGCGGTCGATCTCCGCGAAGACGATGGTCATCATCGGTGACGCGGACGGCGTGAAACCCGAACATGCGCTGGCGATGTTCAAGCTGCGCGGCGGAGGGGATGAGGAGGCGGCGGCTACGGGAGTGCTGCAGGACGTTCCGGCCGCTCGCTTGGTGGTTCTGCCCGCGATGTCACACGTCGGAATCTCGGGGGAGTCGAAAGTGCTCGTTCCGATTGTGACTGCATTTCTCGATGACGTACCACCGGTGACGCCGGAGCTCTTCTGAGCACCGAACTCATCAGCCGCTCCTTGACTCCGTTCAGACCGCGAGGGTGCGGGCATGGCATCCGTCTGTCCGGGTCGGTTGATTCGGCGCCACCGCATTGCCGGGTCATGGCGCTCGCACCGACGGGTAGTACGACTGAGCGGGGCAGGGGTGGCGACCTGGTCGAACCGTCCATCTGTAACTTGACATAATGTGGCTTATCGGCATTTGAATGCGGATTTTGTCGCGCTACAACATTTTCAGCCGGCAACAGCCGCCACTATCAGTCGTCACCGGACGCGTCGAGGATGTATTGGCCACTACCAGCACGACCGCTGCCCACGGCTGCTGCGGCGGCCAACAGTTTGAACGGCGCGAGGCCGGGTTCGAACGCCGACGGCGCTAAGGTGGCCGCGGCGACTGCGTCGGGACCGATGTTGTTTCTGAACGTCATTGCAGATGGGGCGCTCCGCCGTTGCGGTTAGGGAGTGCGCGGGCGCGTGCGACCATCGGGGTGTGCGGCGTGCCACTGCGCCTCGATGCGGGTCACGCGGCGATGCTCCATGACGAGCCACAGCGCACCGGCGACCGCGCCGAGCACGGCGATGAGCACGGTGGTGGATATCCATTCGTCGTGTCCATAGGCGGCGGCTGCCGCCGTGCTGATCAGCCCGAACGTCGCTACGGCCAACAAGATCAACCCTGGCCAGAAGAAGTTGTCCTTCATCGCCATACCAGCGTGCGGTTGCGTTGTCCGCGAGTGATCCGTCGGATCGCGATACTTGTCTCTCATCACCGCTCTCTCCGTCGTCGGACGCGATAGTAAAACTCTACTCACTGGGCGCAACCGGGCGAGGTACAAAATTTCGACGCGGACGACCGGCGCACACCCGTTATCGCCGGCGGGTAGTTGTTCAGGTCGAGCCGGACTCGTCGCGGATCAGCAACTCGGGCAGCGTAATGGCCCCAATCGTTGTTACGAGCCACACCACGACCGTCGTGGCCACCCAGGGTGCCATGCCGTCAATGGTGATGCCGTGCGTCAATACCGACGCGAGGATCAACGCGACGATGGTCAACACCAGCCCGGTCCCCCCGAGGAGTAACGACGCATACTGACGGGGCAACTTCAACATCGGCAGGGACAGAATCGCCTGCGCAACCGAGAACACCACTACGGCGACGATAAACCCCGGTACCGACAACGAAACTCCGGGAACGATCCACGCCGCGATGAGTAGTCCGATCGCCCACGACATTAGAAGCACAGCTGTCCGCAGCAGGATTTGCCTCATGGCTAAGGGTAGGTCGCTAACCTCTGGCTGTGTGTTGAACACCGATGACGGCGTCATCAACGCCGTAGTCGCGGTCGCTGTGGTGGTCCTGGGTAGGTTGTGACTCGCCGTGAGGCGCCGACGGCTTTCTCGCGTCGAGGAGCGCTGGTGCCGAGTACTCACCGCCGCGCGGCTTTTGAATCCCTAAAGAAGTAAGCCCCAGTCCCGTATCCCCGGGCTGAGCTCCTTCCCGGCGCAACCGTCTGGCCTTCGGGACACATACGCTACGCAACTCGCACCTCTTCAACACGCACCGTTACCAGCTGGGTGACCTGGGCGTCGAGCCGATAGCGGTTCGATTGCGCGATGACGGCCGGGGATCAGGCCACGCCTACCGCTGCCCTGACGCGCGATTGCCGGCCTCCAGTGCGCGCGGGTACTCAGTCAGACCGTTGGCACAGAGGGCGTCGACATTGGATCGGCCCGGCGGCGACAGTCCGACTGCGATGAACCCTCGGCGCCGTTAGCACCCCCTATCACTACCCCGCGATTCGCCCTTTTCGTCACAGTGACGTATTGACGGAGGGTAGCCGTGAGCGGTAAGCCGTTGGCTCGCAATCAAATTGGGCCAGAGGAATCGCTGCGCAACCGACGCTGCCCGACACGGCTCGATCGATCGACCCGCGAGGCCCCTCCCGAGACACCGCTCACCCACCGCGCTGGAGGTTAGTTACGTCACAGTGACGTTTCCGGGGCGTGTCACTGTATCCCCCAAAACCTCAGCGGCACAATGTTTTACGCTCTGTACGCCAGCCGGGCCGATGATCTCACAGCCGTATTGCGATGCGGGCGACTCGATCTCATCTGGGCGGTGCCCTGTACGCGATACGCGTATCGCGGCGACGGATTCCCAATTTCGTCACTGTGACGTTTCATCCACTCGCCCGATGAGCGCCATACCGTAGGGTCGGACAATCAACTGGGTTGCGAGAGTTTCGGAATGACCGCCACCGACGGAGTCGCCGCGACGAGGGCGGGTTTCGCAGTGGCGTGGAACATGAAGAGGTCGCGCCGTAGCAGTGTCGTACTAGTTACTGAGCCTGATGTCGGCGCGTAACCACTATCCTCTGTTTCGATGAACGACCGGCGTGCGATCGACCCGCTCGATGAACTGCGCTCACTGGCAGGCATGCTCAGTGGATTGGACACGGCAGTGGCCGAGACCCAGTGGGTCGATACCGAGGCGATGCGCGGTGCTGTCGCGTCAGCGCAGTCGGCACTCGCCCTCCGTGACGTCACCGACATCGGCGTGACCGCCGCACGCAACGATGCCGAGGCGGCTGCGATCGCATCAGTCGGCCGGGCCCGCGTCGCCGTAGCCGAAGCGGTCCTAGCCGTCGAGCAAGCCCGACGCGGCTCGACCGCAGCATCTCCCGGACCCGGATATCCGCTCCGGGCGGCTGCAGCAGTTGTCGTATCCATCGGTCGCGGCATCGGCGAAGAAGTCCGCCACATCGCCGCGGACAAGCCCCGGTCGATTCTGCTTCGGGTCGTCATCACAGTCGCTATAGCCCTGTCGCTGGTGGCGGCGTTTCACGTCGTCGGCATGAAGAGATACGACCTCAGCGGCCTGACGCTGTACCTCTTCTCTGCCGTCGTGGGCAGCGTGATCTGTACCAACTCACTGTGTTTCGAGGCTGAACGGATCCGCACCGCGCTGGCCCGTGGCCAGCGGTTGTGGCGCATCCTGGCTCAGAAGAACCTGGCGATGCTCGTCCTCATCACCACCGCAGGCCTTCCCATTGTTGCGGCCTTGACGTGGGTGGCCGACGCCAACCCCGTCGCACTGATCGATCAGCTGGTGACCATGGTGTTCATCTGGCTGGGTGTGGGCAATGTACTTTCGGTCATCTATCCGTTGCGCCACGAACCCATGACGGCCCGCTTAAACGACGGAACGTGGCTGCCGTTCCTGTTCTCGTTCGCTCTGTCCTACAGTGTCGGTCTCACTGTCAACCTGACGATCTATTGGCGCCTGTGGGCACGCCAAGCGGCAAACGCCCACATCGCCGGCGGCGAATGGGCCGCGTTCGCAATGGTCTTGGCCAGCGCCATTCTCAGCTGGATGCTGCTCACCGTATTCGCAGTAGCCTGCAGCCAGCAGCCCACCATTCGCCGCAAGCTGTCGCGCGAAATGATCACCTATCGGCGGTCCGCCTAATTGCCAGGTGAGCGCGGAGTCACTCCGGCACCGCGAGCATGACGGCTTTGCCCAATCAACAAACAGTCCCACCGCGGTGCGGCAGAGTTGCACCCATGTCGAGCCGCAAGATCCCAAGCCCGAAGGACATCAAGGACGCAACCCAGGCGGCTGCTGAAACCGCACAATCGATCGCCAGCGGAGCGATGCGCATTCCGCCGGCCTCGATAGAACTCGCCACCCAGCTGCCGGATCTGTTGGAGAATCTGGCCGCTGCTACCCAACGCCTCAACGAAGCGATCGATCGTGGAGAGCGCTACCTCGCACTGGCCGCTCCGATGATTCGGACCATGGATGCGCTTCTCCCCCAGTTGGAGGCTCTGGTCGCGACGGGCGATGACGTTTTCAACGCGGTTTCGTCGATACCTGGCGTCTCCACGCTGGGCCGAATCGCCACCCGCGGTTCGAACCCGGCGACGCCAAAGCGAACCTCTAAGAGGCGTTCTGGAACCTAAGGATCGCAATTCGTCACACTGGCACTTCGACATCAGAGGGCAGATGACCAACGCCGACGGAGTCGCCGCGACGACGGCGGTTGGGCGTCGACCACCCGGTCCGCGGGCGATCAAACCCCTCCGCCCGTTCGTTGCTGCCGCCTGCGGAGCCGGATATCTGATCGCCGGAGAATGGCTGATTCGACGCCTGTTCGCCACCTACGGACCCATCGTGTCGATTCCGCTACCGGGCACCCCCGTGGTTCTCATCAAGGACCCCGGGCTCGTGAAGCAGGTGTTCACCGAGAAGCCCGACATTCTGCTCGGCGGCAAGGGTGTGCGTCCGTCCGCGCTCATCTACGGCACCGGCTCGATGTTCGTTCAGGAGGAACCCGAGCACCTACGGCGGCGAAAACTGCTGACGCCGCCGCTACATGGGAAGGCCCTCGAGAACTATCGGCCGATCATCGAGGACAGCACGCGGCACGCTCTCGCCGCGTGGCCGAGGGACGAGCCGTTCAAAATGTTGCGCGCGGCGCGCGACCTCGCCCTCGACGTGATCGTTCGCGTCATGTTCGGCGTCGAGGACCGCAACGAACGGGACCGGCTCGGCCGCCCCTTCGAAAAGCTGCTGGATCTCGGGTCGTCGGAGCAGCTCATTCTGCGCGTCGCCATGCACTCGGTGGGCGGATTGAAACGGTGGCCAAAGCTCGACCGCGCGAACCAGGGCGTCGACGACATGCTGACTCCGATGATCGCCGCCAGACGTCAGGACGCCGATCTGCACGAGCGCACCGACATCATGTCGCTGTTGCTCACCATCCGCAGCGAGGACGGCGAGTACCTGACCGACAAGGAGATTCGAGACGACCTCGTCACCTTGGTGCTGGCCGGCCACGAGACGACGGCCACGACGTTGGCCTGGATGGTCGACTTGTTGCTGCACCATCCAGACGCGCTCGCCAAGGTGCAGGCCGAAGTCGAAGCGGGCGAGTCAACGGCGTACACGCAGGCGGTGATCAACGAAACGCTGCGCATTCGACCCCCCTCCCCCTTCACCGGGCGCTACACCGCCGGTGACTACCGGCTCGGCGGGTACACGGTGCCTGCCCGGACACGGATCGTCCCGCACATCGGCGAGGTCAATCTCAACGCCGCGACGTACGACCACCCGCACGAGTTCCGCCCGGAGCGGTTCCTGGACTCCAGCCCGCCGACCTATGCCTGGATCCCGTTCGGCGGTGGTATCAAGCGTTGCCTCGGCGCGAGCTTCAGCCTTCTCGAGCTCACCGTCGTCCTTCAAACGCTGCTGCGCTCCGGCAGGTTCGAGGCCGTCCACGACGATCAGGACAAGCAGGTCCGGCGGGGAATCGTGTTGCTGCCGCATCGGGGGGTTCCGGTCCGGTACCACTCCTAGCGGGTCATAATCTTGCGAGCGTTTTTTGCCAAGACAAAGGAGTCACCCATGGTGATCGACCCTGCCGCGACCGCCTGGGTCCTTGCCTGTACCGCAATGGTCCTGTTGATGACGCCCGGCCTGGCCATCTTCTACGGCGGCATGGTCCGCTCCACGGGTGTCCTCAACATGATCATGATGTGCTTCATCTCCATCCCCGTGGTCACGATCGTGTGGTTGCTCGCCGGCTACTCGTTGGCGTTCGGCCCGGATGCCGGCGGCGGCCTGATCGGCAACCTCGATCACTTCGCACTGCTGGGCATCGACCCGACCACGGTTCGGTCCAACATTCCCGAGTTGCTCTTCCTGACGTTCCAGCTCGGCTTCGCGATCGTCACGGCTGCACTTGTGTGCGGTGCCATCGCCGACCGCGCCCGGTTCTCGGCATGGATGATCTACATCGCCGTCTGGACCGTGGCCATCTACGCACCGGTTGCGCATTGGGTGTGGGGACCCAACGGATGGCTCGCGTCGTTGGGCACGGTCGACTATGCCGGTGGGCTCGTCGTCGAGATCGTCTCCGGCGCGTCAGCACTGGCGTTGGCACTCGTGCTGGGTCCGCGCATCGGATTCAAGTCCGAGGCGATGCGACCGCACAACCTCCCCTTCGTCTTGCTCGGTGTGGGGTTGCTGTGGTTCGGGTGGTTCGGCTTCAACGCGGGCTCGGCCCTCACCGCGGACGGGAAGGCATCCGTGGTGTTTCTCAACACCCTGATCGCCGGGTGCCTGGGAATGCTGGGCTGGATCTTCGTCGAACGTGTCCGAGACGGTCGGCCAACGACATTCGGTGCAGCCTCGGGTGTGGTTGCGGGCCTCGTGGCGATCACTCCATCATGCGGATTCGTCGCGCCCATTGGCGCATTCGTGGTCGGCCTGGCAGCCGGTGTGGTGTGCTCGTACGCGGTCGGCTGGAAGTTCAGGGCCGGTTACGACGACTCTCTCGACGTCGTCGGCGTCCACTTCGTCGGCGGCGTCGTCGGCACATTCCTGATCGGACTGCTCGCCGCCGAGGTGGTCTCCGGAGGCGTCGAGGGACTCTTCTACGGAGGCGGACTGTCACTGCTGGGCAAGCAGACTCTCGCCATCCCGGTGGTCGCGATATTCGCCTTCGTCGTGTCGTACATCCTTGCGAAGGTCATCGACACAACCTTCGGGTTCCGCGTCCAACGCGAAGACGAGATCTCCGGAATCGATCTCGCCCAGCATGCGGAGACCGCCTACACCGAAGGTGTGCACGGCGCACCGCAGAAGCGGCCGGGGCTGAACTGATCCGGTCGGCGGAGCACCTCAATACGTCACAGTGACGTATCTCCCGCCACTCCCCGCATGCCCAATTACACTGTGGCGGTGGTCTTTACGGCCTCGATGCGGGCGGGCACATGCTTGTGCCACGGTGTGCCCGCATAGGCGTCTCGCCACTCCGTCGACGTGAGCGCGTTCGGGGCTACGCCGGGAACGTGCGTCAGTCCGTCGTCGTCGACGAAATCGAGACCGAGGCCGTTGGGCAGCGACGCGTGGCCGGGAAGCATCGCCTCGCTGATCTCGACGCTCGCCTCGGCGCTGCCGGCTGCGGTGGTGATGCGTGCGCGTCCGCCTGCGACCAGACCCAGTGCCTGTGCATCCTCAACGCTGACGCGCAGCGCACCGTCGGCATCGCGCTTACGCCAGCTCGGGTCGCGGAAGATATCGTTGGCCGTATAGGCGCGGCGCTCGCCCGCCGACAGTACGACCGGGAATTCCGGAGTCGTCAGCGCAGATGGCGCATCGCCCAATCCATCTATCTCATAGAGCATTTCGGGCATCGCCAATGCGATTTTGTGGTCGGAGTGAGCGATCAGGTCGAAATCATCCTCATACTCGTGGGCGGTGAACGTCACGCCCGAACGGCTCGCAATTATCGCCTCGAAGAGTGCGTTGCCGTCGGCGTGGCCTGCCCGCCGCACCGCTTCGGGGTACTTCATTGCCGTCTTCTGCGCCAGCCCCCACAACGCCGCGGCACCCTTGAGGCCGTCGGGCAGCGTCGGGCCCAGCGTCTCGTAGAGGACGAACGGCAGCACCCGCGACATCGCGGGGTTCGTAGCGACAGCGCCGAGGAACGCCTGCGCGTAGGCCTCCAGTCCTTGGCCGGCAGCCTCGCGCAGCGGAGCGAGGTCGGCGTCGTCGACGACATCGAGCGTCCGCACCAGCCGCGCCCAGATCTCGGGCTCGGGCAATGTGCCCGGCAGCGGATCGAGAATCGGATGCCGAAGATGAAAAGTGTTGTGCGGGAACTCCAGATTGAAGAACGTCGCTTCGGGCTTCTCGAACTGGCTGGCGGCGGGCAGGACATAGTGGGCGAGCCGGGCGGTCTCCGTCATTGCGACATCGATGACCACCATCAGCTCGAGTGACGCGAATGCCTTCCGACAGGCGGCCGAATCGGCCAGGGAGTGCGCGGGGTTGCTTGTTTCGACGATCATCGCCCGGAACCGGTCAGGATGGTCAGTCAGGATCTCCTGCGGCACAACGTTCGACGGGACCAACCCGGAGATCACGGGTGATCCAGTCACAGGCGAGCGGCCGACGCCGCCGAAGGTGAACAATGGCGCAAACGACGAATGCAGGTGCTGTCCACCACGTTTGGCGAAGTTTCCGGTCAGAATCCACAGCAGCTTGTTCAGGTAGGAGCACAGTGTGCTGTTGGGCGCCTGCTGAATACCGAGGTCCTCGAAGACAGCCACGCTTTCTGCGGCGGCGATGCGTCGCACCGCGGCACGGATCAACTCCTCGTCGAGGCCGCACCGCTCCGCGTAGTCGGCCACCGGCACCTGTCGAAGCACGTCCCGCACCTCGTCTGCGCCGTTGACGTGGTCGGCCAGAAATGCTTCGTCGCAGAGGTTCTCCTGCACCAGCACCGCGGCCATCGCCGCAAGGCACCACGCGTCCGTGCCGGGCCGCACGCGCAGATGGAAGTCCGCCATCTTGGCGGTATCGGTGATCACCGGATCGATGACGACCATCGCCCGCGCGGGATCCTTGGCGATCTCGTTGAGCACCGTGCGGGCACGAGGGAAGCTCTGCGACATCCACGGGTTCTTGCCGACGAAGACGGACACTTCGGCGTGCTCGAACTCGCCCCGGGTGTGCCCGCCGTACAGGTATGCGTCGACCCACGCCTCGCCGGTCTTCTCCTGCGCCAAGGCATTCGACCGGTATCGTGCGCCGATCGCCTTGAGAAATGCACCGGCGTACCCGCCGCCCAGATGGTTGCCCTGTCCGCCGCCGCCGTAATAGAAGACCTTGTCGCCCCCATACGTGTCGCGGATGTGTTTGAAGCCCTCCGAGATCTCGGTTATCGCGGTGTCCCAGTCGATTTCCTCGTAGCTACCGTCGGGACACCGGCGCATCGGGGATGTCAGCCTGCTGCGGTTGTTCTGATAGTGATCGAGTCGCAGCGCCTTGTTGCATGTGTAGCCCTGCGACGCCGGATGCTCCTTGTCACCGCGGATCTTGGCAAGCGTGCGGTCCTCGAGTTGCACGACGATGCCGCAGTTGCATTCGCACAGGATGCAGGCTGTCGACTGCCATTCACCGGTCATCAGGACTTCCTTTCGGGCGTCTCGGCCTGCAGCAGTGAGCGCAGCTGACGTTGGACGAGGTCGAGTGGTTTCACGTCGCGGGATGCGCGGGCGACGATGATGGCGCCCTCGATGGAAGTCGTCACCAGCATGGCCAGTTCTTCCGCGCGCGAAGCGTCGATGCCTTCGGCCACCAACCGCCGGCCGATCAGGTCGGTCCAGAGTGCGAACGCGGCCGCAGCACGCTCGATGACCTTCGTCGTGCGCTCGGGATTGTCGGGATCGCCTGCTTCGACCGTCACCGCGACGATCGGACAACCCGCCCGATAGTCACTGCGGATCAACTGCTGGCGGTACATCGCCGTCAGGTCATCCAACAACTCGACGGCACTCTCTGCGGCCGAGATCTTGGCCGCGATGTACGCGCCCGCATAGTCGGTCGCCTCTTCCAGCAGCTGCATTCGGCCGCCGGGGAAGTAGTGATAGGCCGAACCGCGCGGCGCGTGACTGTGCTTCAGCACGTCGGAGATGGCGGTCGCCTGAGCGCCGCGTTCACGGATCAATAGCGCGGCGGATACGACCATCCGCTCCCGCGGGTTGCTGACCACGTTATATATGATGGCATACATAACCCGTCGCTGGCGAGAGCCGGTTCGAATACCACCCGGTCAGGATTTGGCTGGTTCCTCTTCGTCCTCGCCTGCCCGCTCTCCTGCGTCCTCGGTATCCCGGCGGCGCTCGCGCAGCACAAAGGCCGACAGGGCCAGCGCAAGGACCACACCGGCCAGCACGCCGATCTCGACAACCGCTCGCGAGAAGGCGGGACCCTTCTCGAGCAAGGTCGCGGCCTCGACGGACAGCACCACTATTTCCTTGATGCCCGCCAGGATGCCGACGATCAGAAACGGCTCGGCGACGATCTCATGTGATCTCAGGCAGGCGCGCACCGCGTAGAGCAGCTCGACGAAAATGAAGATGAGCAACAGGCCGTCCAGTATCTCGAGCATCACGGTTTTGGCGGCAGCATCGCGCAGCCGCAACATGGTGTTGAACTGGGAGATCAACAGCGCGACCGATCCGATGATCAGTACCAGCGCGATCCCCCAGTAGACCCCATCTTCGAGCTTGCCCAGAACCCGGTCGGCGAGGCGCTGCCGATCCTCTTCGTCTTCTTCGTGTTCGCTCTCGGACTTAGCCATTGGGCAACGTTACGACTAGAGCGGCCATCAGCGGTTCAACATCCAGATTCGGGTGGACTGAAGCGTCGCGAACGCACACCACAGCGGGTAGGCCGCCAGCGGCGCACCGCGGTTGGATCTCGCCTCGACTGCCCGTCGAGTCAGGTCGGCACTGCTCGCGGTCAGGGTGCCGATCCTCGAGCTGGTCCATCGCCGACGCGGAGACGGCGGCGATGTCCGCGTACAGGAGCGGCCACACGATCGGGAACACCTGCCGCGGCGGCTGAAACCACGGCTTGCGCAGCTTGGCATACCAGTCCGACTCGGCCGGCCGACTGGCCAAACCGCCGAGCCCGGCGGTGACGAAGACTGCGGCCGCCGATTTCGCGAGTGTTCCCGGGCGCACGGACACTAGTTAACCCGCCAGCCGATGTCACAAACTCGGCCACTGGATCCGTCTCATGGTCAGGAAGCCGACAAAGACCCGAAAGGACACCACGATGACGGAAATCCTCATTCTCGGCGCCGGGTACACCGGCATGGGCGCGGCCATGGGCCTGGCGGGCCGGCTGAAGGGCCGTGACGACGTGCGTATCACCCTGGTCAACCCGCAGACCCGATTCACCGAGCGCCTCCGGCTGCACCAAACCGCCTCCGGCGAGGAGCTGGCCGATCTGCAGATCCCGGACCGGCTCGCGGGGACCGGCGTGAACTTCATTCAGGGGTGGGTGACGTCCATCGACGCCGACGCCAAGACCGTTCGCATCGATGACGAGTACGAACTGCGCTACGACGCCCTTGTCTACGCACTCGGCAGTGTCGCCGACACCGAGTCCATTCCCGGTGTCGAGGAATTCGCCTACACCTTGAACAGCGCGCAAGACGCCGAAACGTTGGCCGATCAGTTGGACCGGCTCGGTAGCGCCACGGTCGTCGTGGCAGGTGGCGGTCTGACCGGGGTCGAGTCGGCCGCCGAGATCGCCGAACGACATCCCGACGCCGACGTCGTCCTGCTCAGCCGCGACGAGCCCGGATCGATGATGGGCGTTAAGGCGCGCGCCCGCCTGCATGCCGGCCTGGCCAGGCTCGGCGTGCGCATCCAGGCGGGCGCCGACATCGTCAAGGTGATGGCCGACGGCGTGGCACTCGCCGACGGCGAGGTCGTTGCCGCGCAGGCGGTTCTATGGACCACGGGAGTGCGGGTGTCCCCATTGGCCGCCACATGCGGGGCTGCAGGTCGACGACCGCGGACGCATCGTCACCGACGAATACCTGCGCTCGCTGTCGCATCCCAACGTCTATGCCATCGGCGATGCGGCGGCGATCCGGCAGAGCTACGGGTTCATGCACGGCACATGCCAGAGCGGCATCCCGACCTCCCTGCACGCCGCCGCTTCGCTCGTCCGTGAGCTGAACGGCAAGCAGCCCAAGCCGTTCCGCTTCGGCTACGTACACCAGCCCGTCAGCCTCGGCAGGCACGACGCCGTCATCCAGTTCACCCATCCCGATGACACCCCTGGCCGGTTCTACCTCGCCGGCCGACTCGCGGTGGCGTACAAAGAGACGGTGAGCTCCAGCCCATGGACCACCTATCGCCTGATCAGGGCGATACCGTCGATCGGATCGATGACATGGCGCCGCGGTGGCGGGGCGAAGCAGTGACCGCCGACGAACAGACCTTCTCCGAACATCGAAAACTTCTGTTCGCCATCGCGTATCGGCTGCTGGGCTCCGCCGCAGATGCCGAGGACGTCGTCCAGGACGCCTGGTTCAAGTGGTCGGCCGCCGACCGCACCCGGGTTTCCGATCCGAAGGCATATCTCGCGCGAATCGTGTCCAACCTGGCGATGGATCGGCTTCGGTCGACGCGGCACCAACGGGAAACCTATGTCGGGCCGTGGCTGCCGGAGCCGATCCTGACCGAATCGGATGCCTCCGAGGATGTCGCGGTCGCCGAGTCCGTGTCGGTGGCCATGCTCGTGGTGCTCGAGACGCTGAGCCCGTTGGAACGCGCCGTCTTCGTGCTCAAGGAGGTCTTCGACTTCTCCTACGCCGAAATCGCTGATGCCGTCGACCGATCGGAGTCGGCGGTGCGTCAGGCTGCTCATCGGGCACGCAACCACATTCAGGCGCGCCGACCGCGATTCGAGACCGACCGAAACAAGAAGCGTGCGGTCACCGAGCGGTTCTTCGCTGCCACCACGGGCGGCGACATCAACGCACTGATGGAGCTGCTCGCGCCCGACGTCACGCTCTGGACCGACGGCGGCGGCAAGGTCCGGCAGGCGATGCGGCCGATCGTCGGTGTGGAGAAGGTCGTCCGATGGCTCGCCGGCGCGGCCAGCCGCCCCTACGAAGGCGTCGAAATCAGCGACATGTCAGCCGAAGTCGTCGAGATCAACGGTGCACCCGGCGTCGTGCTCAGCGGAGCTGGTCGGGTCATCGCCACGCTGACTGTGGATCTGGATGCCGACGGCCGGATCGTCACGATCCACAATGTCGCGAACCCCGACAAGCTCCACGCGATCGCCGATGGCGTCGCGCGCGGTTGAGCTAGCGTGACACCGATGGCGACTGCGTGGCGGGTGCGGGAGGGTGGCGTCGACGATCTGGACCTCGTCGAACCGCTATGGGTCGCTGTGCATCACCGCCACTGCGAGAGCATGCCCGAGCTTGCGCCCTACGTGGACGACGCCGAGACGTGGCGCGCCCGCAGGAAGCTCTACGAGGAGCTGTTGACCAAACCGGACACCCTGCTTCTGCTTGCCCTCGTCGACGACGAGCCGGTCGGATACGGCTTGACCCATGTGATGCCCGTTGCGGACTCGTGGATTGAGGACACCTGGCAGACGGGCGACCGGATCGGCGAAATCGAGTCGCTCAGTGTGCTTCCCGAATACCGCGGCAGCGGGCTCGGCTCAGACCTCCTCGAGCGGCTCGAGACGCATCTGCACGAACGCGGCGTCGACGACCTGATGCTGGGAGCGCTCGCCGGCAACGCCGACGCGATCCGGCTGTATGAGCGGCGGGGCTACCGACCCACCTGGCTCTACTTGTCCAAATTCGCGGGACGAGAGCCCAGGAGCCGATAGCCGCCGTAAAGAACCGCCGCGACAAGGAAGTTGACGAAGTAGGCCACGTCGGCGCCATGCCAGGCTTCGGCGACCGGACCGGTGAACAGCGACGTGTTCATGAACGGCACCGCTGCGGCGTAGGCGATCACGAACGCGACCAGCGCCGCGACGGCGTGGCCGCGGTCGGTGTGCTCCTCGGCGGGATTGATCGTCGTTCGGCCGCGCGCACGAAGAACCCAGTCGATGACGACCACGGCGACGAACGCCGGAATCCAATAGCTCACCAGCAGCAGCACATGCTCGAACCGTGATGCGGTCTCTCCGGCGTGCAGCCACAGGATCAGCGCGAATGCCGCCACCGTGACGACGATCGCCGAGATCGGCCTGCGCACCCGCACACCGATTGTCTGCAGCGCCAGCGACCCGCTGTAGTCGTTCATCACACCCGAACCGATGGAGGCCAGCGCGATCACGAGCAGTGCCAGTGCACCCAGAATTCCACCGCCCATCACCGACCGGACACCGTCGGCGGTGTGCTCGGACACCAGGTCGCCAGCCGCGATGCCGATTCCCTGAACGAAGATGTACGCCAACACGATTCCGGCGAAGGTGAATCCGAAGACCCGGGCCCGTGACGAGTCGGCGGGCAGGTAGCGGCTGAAGTCCGCCGCGTAGCTGGCCCAGGAAATCGACAGGCTCAGCGCAATGGTGACCTCGAGGATGAATGCGCCGACCAGGTCGGCGCCGTGCACGGTCGCGGGCGTCACGATCTGGTGGCCGGCGGCGAGCTTGACGGCGAATACGACGAACGTGACGAACAGCACCACCGTCAGCACGGCCTGGATGCGGTGGATCATCTCGTAGCCGAAGAACCCGACCGCGCCCTGCACGCCCAGCACGATGAGAACCGCACTCCAGAACGGAATGCCGAGCAACGTGGCGAGCGCTTCTCCGCCGAACAGGCCGACCAGCGCGTCCCATGCAATCGACGAAAGCCATTGCAGCGCACCGGGAAGCACCACCCCGCCACCGAATGCCATCCGCGAGTTCGGCAGCTGCGCCGTGCCGGTGCGAGGACCCCATGTCGACAGGTAGCCGACGACCAGGGAACCGAGCACGGTTCCGATCACCATCGCGAGCATGCCGAGCCAGAACCCCAGCCCCAACGCGATCGCCAAGGCGCCGGTGAAGACACCGGTCATGTTGACCTGCGGCGCGAACCACACGGTGAACAGCCGCCGCGGGCTGCCGTAGCGCTGGTCTTCCCGG
The DNA here is from genome assembly GCA_963822305.1 of uncultured Actinomycetota bacterium. Taxonomy (GTDB): domain Bacteria; phylum Actinomycetota; class Actinomycetes; order Mycobacteriales; family Mycobacteriaceae; genus Mycobacterium. The sequence goes on from CAWGHF010000021.1 coordinate 283,982, forward strand.
ATCGGTGCGATGCCGTGCGTCTCGACCGACATATCACCGATGCCGGACGGCGTACGGCCGCTGAACGTCGGCGCGGTCAGCGCGCTTGCCGATTGGCCCCCTTGTGTCATGGGGCCTATTCGATCACGGCGAGTTCATGCCCCCGACGCCGTGTCCGCCTAGAGTTCATGACGTCAAGGACGAGATGGTGGGCCGCGACGGCCACCGCTCCCCGCCCTTCCACACGATCGGTTGTCGGCGCTTCTGGGCCACGCGACATAATCGGGTAGAACCGAAGATGGGCTAACGATCGGAGCATGGAGTGGTCAGGGCGGAACCGACTCACTCCACAGCGGGCGATCGGTCGCTTCGGCGGCCCAGCACGCTGATCGTCGGGCTGAGCATCGTCGTCCTGACCGTCGCCGTCCTGCAGACCGCCGTCGTGCCGGTGCTCGGCATCATCGCCGACCAACTCGACGCGTCCATCGTCGGTGTCAGTTGGGCGGTCACCGCGAATCTGCTCGCCGCCGCCGCTGCCACGCCGCTGATCGGCAGGCTCGCCGACCTGCACAGCAAGAAACGCGTGCTGCTGTGGGTGCTCGCCGTCGTGTTGGTGGGTTCCGTACTCGCGGCCACCACGTCATCTCTGGCCCTGCTGATCGTGGGCCGGGTTCTGCAGGCGGCGTCGTTCGCGCTTTATCCCGTCGGCGTCGCCATCCTGCGCGAGGAGCTCGCCGAAGACCGCATGGTGTCGGCGATGTCGGTGCTTTCGGCGATGCTCGGCTTCGGTGGCGGAACCGGACTCGTCGTCGTCGGCCTGCTGATGAACAACGGCGCGAACTACCACCGCGTCTTCTGGCTCACCACCGCATTCACCGTCGTCGTCATCGCGATCGTGGTCCTCGTGGTGCCGGCGCGACCGCGCAGCACGACGGGAACGATCGACTGGCTGGGCGCCGCGGGCCTCGCCGCCGGACTCTCCGCGGTCCTGTTGGCGATCACGCAGGGCAACACCTGGGGCTGGATCTCACCCCGCACCCTGTCGTGCGCGGCGTGCGGAATCGTCGTCCTTGTCGGCTGGTGGTTCTGGGAGCGGCGGCTCAATCAGCCGCTGGTGTCGACGAAGATGCTGAGCCGACGGCCGATACTGCTCACCAATCTCGCCACCGTCTTCGTGGGCATGGGACTGTACTTCGCATTTCTCGGCTTGACGCAGTTCGTCCAAATCCCGCACGAGGCAGCGGGATACGGCTTCGGCGCGACCGTGCTCGAGGCCAGCGTCATCTACCTGCTGCCGGGTGCGGTCACCGGCTTTCTCGTCGCGTTGATCAGCGGCAGGTTCATCGACCGCTTCGGCGCCCGGCCGGTGCTCGTCGTCGCGGCCGCAGCGGGCATCACCGGATTCCTTTTCATCGCCCTGGTGCACTCCGCCCCGTGGCAGGTCATAACGGCCAGCATCCTGGCCAACGCGTACATCAGCCTCGGCTACGGCGCACTGCCTGCGCTGGTCGTCAGTGAGGTCACCGCGGGCGAAACCGGCGTTGCCACAAGCATGAACGCGATCGCCCGCACGATAGGCAGCTCCACTGCGGCCGCCCTCGTCGCTGTCCTGCTATCCCATTCAGCCGATGGCACTTCGGTGCCGAGGGAGGGCAGCTTCGTCGCGATCTTCATCGGCGGCGCCGTGACCGCCGCGCTCGCGATGGTGCTCATCGCGTTATCCAGGATCCAGGCGGGCGGTATCGAAACCGTCGAGGCGCGCTACGAATCCCGCGCCATGAACCACGAATGGGGTTAGCGCAACGCGGCGAGGTTGGTCACCGACTTGCGGACCTCGGATTGCAGCACCCTGGCGACGAGTTGACCGACCCGGGTGCTGAGCAAGCCACCCTTCAGCTCGGCCAAGACCTTGAACTTGGACCCGGGCGGACTTTCCTGCACCTCGATGGTCAGCGAGATGCGAACCCCACCACGGCCCGCGCCGCTCATTTCGATCAGCCTGGGCTCGTCGTAACGGGTCACTCGCCAGTGGATGATGTTGCGGAACCCCTTCACCTTGATGCACGACGACACGCAGGTCCCGACTTCGATGGTCGAAGGCACCTCGCTTCGCCAGCCGCCGAAGATCGTCAGCCATTCGTCGAAGCGATGCAGGTCCGACGCCAGCTTCCAGGCCTGTTGGGGAGCCAGCTCTGTCGGTACCGCTACATCAATAGTCGCCATTCCGTTCTCCTACCCCCGTTCGGCCGCTCGCAAAACTAAACTGACAGACCTCGCAACACACTGTTGTGCTCACGCCGGCTGTCGACAGACAGCCGTGGTTGCGATGCGGCCCGATCCGCGAAATCTGCCCTCAGGGCGCCGCCCAGGCGAGTGATTCCATTGTCGATATGTAAATTCGTTGCGGAATCGCTTGCGAAGGGCGACGGAATCCGCGATTGTTTACCCGAAAGCTACGGGGGCTTTAGGGAGGACTCGCCCTGACCGGCACACACACCACCGCCGCAGATCAGACGACGGGAAAACACGGGGCCGCTAGCGCCAAGGGCAGCCCGGTCATCGAGATCGACAACGTCACGAAGCGTTTCACCGACTACGTGGCCGTCAACGAGGCTGACTTCTCCATCGCATCTGGTGAGTTCTTCTCGCTGCTGGGGCCGTCGGGCTGCGGCAAGACGACGACCCTGCGGATGATCGCCGGGTTCGAGACCCCGACCGAGGGCGCCATCCGGCTGGAGGGCAAGGACGTTTCGCGGGTGCCGCCGCACAAACGCAACGTCAACACGGTCTTCCAGCATTACGCGTTGTTCCCCCACATGACGGTGTGGGACAACGTCGCCTACGGGCCGCGCAGCCTGAAGAAGGAAAAGGCCGAGGTCAAAAGGCGCGTTGACGAACTGCTCGAAATCGTGCGCCTCACCGATTTCGCACAGCGCAAGCCCGCGCAGCTCTCCGGCGGCCAGCAGCAGCGCGTAGCGCTGGCCCGCGCGCTGGTGAACTACCCGAGTGCGCTGCTGCTGGACGAGCCGCTCGGCGCCCTCGACCTCAAGCTCCGGCAGGTTATGCAGTTCGAGCTCAAGCGGATCCAGCGCGAGGTCGGCATCACCTTCGTCTACGTGACCCACGACCAAGAGGAAGCGTTGACGATGAGCGACCGCATCGCGGTCATGAACGCGGGCAACGTCGACCAGATCGGCAACCCAACAGAGATCTACGACCGGCCCGCGACGGTGTTCGTCGCCAGCTTCATCGGGCAGGCCAACCTCTGGGCGGGCCGGCAGTCCGGTCGAGCCAACCGCGACTTCGTCCAGGTCGAGGTTCTGGGTAGCTCGCTGAAGGCAAGGGCGGGCGAGACCACCATCGAACCCGGCGGGCACGCCACCCTGATGATCCGTCCGGAACGCGTTCGGGTGTCAATGGAAGCGCCCACCGGCGATGTCGCGACCGTGCCCGCGACGGTCACCGATCTCACCTTCCAGGGGCCTGTCGTGCGGCTCTCTCTAGCCGCGCCCGACGACTCGGCGATCATCGCGCACGTCGGACCGGAACAGGACCTGCCGCTGCTTCGACCGGGCGACCAGGTTCACGTCAGCTGGGCGCCCGAGGCTTCGCTGGTGCTTCCGGCCGCCGACATTCCCACCACCGAGGACCTCGAGGAGATGCTCGACGACTCGTGACGGCTTGTCCGTCAACCCGTCCCCTTTCCCCCGGAATGCACGAAAGGCACAGTCGCCATGCCACGAGAAATGACCCCAGGAATCGATCTCAATCTTGCTGCCCGACTCGCGACCAATCGCACCTCCCGCCGGCGCTTCATCGGCGGCAGCGCTGCCGCCGCCGCGGCGGCTGTCCTCGGCCCGTCCTTCCTTGCAGCGTGTAGCAAGGGCGGCGGCGGCGGCGGAGAGGAAGAGGCGGCCTCCGGCTCGCTACGCATCTCCAACTGGCCCGCCTACATGGCCCCCGATTTCGTCAAGGGGTTCCAGGACAAAGAGGGCATCACGGTCGATTACAAGGAAGATCTCAACGACAACGAGGAATGGTTCGCGAAGGTCAAGGAGCCGCTGCAGCGCAAGCAGGACATCGGCGCAGACCTCGCGGTGCCGACCACCTTCATGGCGGTACGTCTGCAGCAGCTCGGCTTCCTGAGCGAGTTGAACCACGCCAACATCCCGAACATCGCGAACCTGCGGCCGGATCTCCTGGAAGCCAGCGTCGACCCGGGACGCAAGTTCAGCGCGCCGTACATGTCCGGCTTCGTCGGCATCGGCTACAACAGGGCGGCGACCGGCAGGGACATCAAGAGCATCGACGATCTGTGGGATCCCGCCTTCAAGGGCCGGGTCAGCCTGTTCTCCGACACCCAGGACGCACTGGGAATGATCATGATGTCGCAGGGAGCGTCGATCGACAAACCCGACGAGGCGACCGTCCAGAAGGCCATCGACCTGGTCAAGGAGCAGAAGGACAAGGGTCAGATCCGCCGCTTCACCGGCAACGACTACCTCGATGACCTCGCCGCGGGCAACCTCGTTGTCGCCCAGGCATATTCGGGTGACGTCGTGCAGCTGCAGGCTGACAACCCCGACGTGCAGTTCATCCTTCCGGAGTCGGGTGGCACGACGTTCGTCGACACCATGGTGATCCCCTCCACCACGGAGCATCAGGACTGGGCCGAGAAGTGGATCAACTACATCTACGACCGAGCCAACTATGCCCAGCTGGTGTCGTTCGTCCAGTACATCCCGGTGTTGTCGGATATGACGGAAGAGTTGGAGAAGATCGACCCGGACTCCGCCAAGAACCCCTTGATCAACCCGCCTGCGGACATGCTCGCGAAGGCGAAGGGGTGGCCCGCGTTGACAGACGAGCAGCTGCAGAAGTTCAACACGGCGTACGCCGCGGTCACCGGCGCCTGACCCGATGGCAGGTGTAGCCGCCAGCAGTCGACAGCGGAGCAAGATCGCTCCGTACTTGATGATCGCGCCCGCGCTCATCTACCTCGGGGTCTTCTTCGTGTGGCCGATCATCTCGTTGGCCATGACGTCGCTGTCGTCTTCTGGTGGCTCGGTGTTCCTGCCGACGATGGAGTTCTCGTGGAACTTCGGCAACTACGCCGACGCGTTCAGCCGCTACCAGGACCAGATCCTGCGGTCGTTCGGTTACGCGATAACGGCGACGGTGGTTTGTCTGCTGTTGGCATACCCACTGGCGTATGTCATCGCCTTCAAGGCGGGCCGGTTCAAGAACCTCATCCTCGGGCTGGTGATCCTGCCCTTCTTCGTGACGTTCCTGATCCGCACCATCGCATGGAAGACGATCCTGGCCGACGACGGCTGGGTGGTCAGCGCCCTTGACTCCATCGGCTTGCTGCCCAGCGACGGCCGTTTGTTGTCGACCAGCTGGGCGGTGATTGGCGGCTTGATCTACAACTGGGTCATCTTCATGATCCTGCCGCTGTACGTCAGCCTGGAGAAGATCGACCCGCGCTTGATCGAGGCGACTAAAGACCTGTACTCGTCGAACACCCGCAGCTTCACGAAAGTGATTCTGCCGCTGTCGTTGCCGGGCGTGCTGGCGGGAAGCCTGCTGGTATTCATCCCGGCGGCCGGTGACTTCATCAATGCCGAGTACCTGGGCAGCACGCAGACCACGATGATCGGCAATGTCATTCAGCAGCAGTTCCTGGTCGTCAAGGACTATCCGGCCGCCGCCGCGCTGTCGATGGTGCTGATGCTGATCATCCTCGCCGGCGTGTTGATGTACACGCGGGCGCTCGGCACCGAGGACCTGGTATGACGACCCAGGCGGGTGCCGCGGTGGCCAATGCGGCCGACCAGCCCGACAAGGCCCCGAAAACCGTTAAGGGCAGCCCGAAGTGGGGCGACATCGTGCTCCGGGTTGTGGCCGGTTTGGTGTTGCTGTACCTGTTCCTGCCGATTTTCGTGATCATCCTGTTCTCGTTCAACAATCCGAAGGGCAAGTTCAACTACAGCTGGCAGGGCTTCACGCTGAAGAACTGGCTCGACCCGTTCAAGTACCCCGCGCTCACCGACGCTCTGCTGCTCAGCATCAACGTCGCGGCCGTCTCCACCGCTATTGCTTTGGTGCTCGGTTCGTTGGTGGCCGTAGCACTTGTCCGGCAACGGTTCCGGGGCAGTCAGACCGTCGACACGTTCCTTGTGTTGCCGCTGACCGCACCCGAGGTCGTGATGGGTGCATCACTGCTGGTGCTGTTCCTCGACCTTGGCTGGGCCACCGGGTATACGACGATTCTCTTGGCGCATATCGCCTTCGAGGTGAGCTTCATCGCGATGACGGTGCGGGCGCGCATGCGCGGGTTCGACTGGACACTGGAGGACGCGTCCATGGATCTGGGCGCGAACCCGACGCGCACATTCTTCAAGGTCACGCTTCCACTGATCGTCCCCGGCATCATCGCCGCGGCGATGTTGTCGTTCGCGCTTTCACTCGACGACTTCATCATCACCTACTTCGTCAGCGGGTCCTCGGTGACGTATCCGTTGTACGTGAACGCATCGGTCAAAGCTTCGGTGCCACCGCAGATCAACGTGCTGGCAACGGCGATCCTGCTCATCAGCCTGATTTTGCTGGGTGTGGGAACGCTTTACCGCCGCAAGAGATTAGACGTCTGAGCGGCAGATCGTCGCAAGCAGCCTAAGCCGCTGTTAGGCTCTCGCCGTGGCAAACTCAGGTGGTCCGATGCCCTGGTGGCAGATCATCGCAATCCTGATTGCGGTCGGGGTCGTCGTAGGTCTGGCCCTCGGCCTACTCAGCGCTGCGCTGGGCTTTCCAACTTCGTGGAGCGCCGCCGGTATCGGCGCAGCCATTGGCGTCGTCGCGGTGGCGCTGGTCAATCGGCGAAATAGGGCAAACCCGGACGCGTCAGACGCGCAATAGCTCGGGCTAATCGCCGAGGGCCACGGTTACCGAAACCCGGCCTCGGGCATCTCGATTGGCGACCGCGTGCCCGTTTCGATCTTCGCCGTTCAAGTTCACAAGAGTGATCGGGGCGCCCTCGCCGAGGAAATTGCGCCACCAGTTCTTCGCGTCAGGTGCTGTCACGCCGATGACGAGATTGCCGCCGGACCGCCGGTAGCCGACCGGAAGCTCGAATGTCTCACCAGAGCGCCTGCCCACGTAACGGATCACCACCAAGCCCCTGCCGATGAGCCGGCCCACGACCGGCGCATTGATAAGGAACATCGCGGCATCGTTGACGATGCGAACGACGGGCGAATTGAACAGACCTCGACTCATCAGGCGAGAGTAGCGATCTCAGCCGATTTCGGCGGGTACGGGTGTGGGTTGCCGCGCACCCGTGCGCGCAGCACCGATGCCCGCGGCGACCACCAGGCAAATGCCGACCACGCCTGCCGAACCCGGCACTTGTGCCAGGATCACCAGACCGACAATCATCGCGAACGCCGGTTCGAGGGCCATCAACGTCCCGAAGGCAGCGGTGGTGAGTCGGCGCAATGCCAGCATCTCCAGTGCGAACGGGACGACCGGCAACATGATCGCCAGACCGATTCCGATCAGCAGGATCTCCGGTGTCATTCGCTCGAACACGCTCGGGCCCACCACGACCGTCGACACCAAGCCCGCAACCGGCATCGAAACCGCAAGGCCGTTGATGCCCGCGACCTCGTCGCCCACGCGTTGGGTCAACAGGATGTAGCACGCCCAGCATGCGGCCGCGGCGAGCGCGTACAGCACGCCAACCGGGTCGACGGTGCCCTGCCATGGCTCGGTGAGCAGGACGACGCCGAGCCCGGCAATGCCCGGCCACACCAGACGAGCCCTGCCCTTGCCGTGCACGACCGCGACGCCCAACGGCCCCAAGAACTCCAACGCACTCGCGGTACCCAACGGAATGCGATCCAACGCCGCCATGAACAGCATGGTGACGGATGCGGTCACCACGCCGAGCGCCACGCACGCCAAGAACGTGGATCGGGTGAACGCGGCGGGTCGGGGCCGGACGATGACGAGCATGAGCAGTCCGGCCCAGGCCAGTCGTAGCCAGGCGGCGCCCTCAACGCCGATGCGATCGATCAGGGTCACCGCGATCGCCAGCCCCACCTGCACAGACAGCATCGACCCCATCGCCATGAAGGCGCCGGTGCGAGCCTGGTTGTCACCCATAACTGCATTGAACGTCACCGCGACCGTTCACGTCCACGTGATTTTCCTGGACATACCGTTCGATGATCGTGAACGATGTGTGGCATGGAGATGTGGGAACTGGCTGTCCGAGAGTCCGTGCGGCAGACGCTCGCCGACTACACCGCGGGGACCGACCGCAACAGAATCACCGACGTCGCAGCCTGCTTCGCGCCGGATGGCTCCCTCAAGTTCACCGGCGGGGAGCCGATGATCGGGCCCGAGGCCATCGTGGCGGGACTAGGCACGCAGGTGGATCGCTTCGCGGCGGGGCCGGTTCCCCTGACCCATGTGCGCCACCACGTTTCGAGTGTCCGGTTCGGTGCCGTGGCTCGCGACCGGGTCGAGGTGAGCAGCTACTTCCTCGCGCTGACGAATATCGGCGTCGACCATTGGGGGCGGTATCGCGACGTGCTGGTACCCGTCGACGGAAGATGGCTGTTCGCATCGCGTGAGGCGGTCGCTGACGGATTCTCGTCCGAAAGCCTGATGCGGTAGCCATGGACACGCGACGACTTCAACTGCTTCTGGCCCTGTCCCGGCTGGGTTCGATGCGCGCGGTCGCCGAGGTCCATCACCTGACCACTTCCACCGTGTCCCAGCAGATCGCCGCTCTCGCAAGGGAAACCGGCGCGCAGCTGATCGAGCCGGAAGGCAGGCGGGTCCGCCTGACGCCCGCCGGACAGCGTCTTGCCGACCACGCCGTCACGATTCTGGCCGCGGTCGAAAGTGCCCGCGTCGACCTCGATCCCGACGCCGAACCTGCCGGGACGGTGCGGGTCGGCGGCTTCGCCACCGGCATCCGCGTGGCCCTGCTACCAATAGTCGCCGACCTCGCGAAGCGGTATCCGAAGGTCGAATTCGTGATCAGCGAGTACGAGCCGATCGAAGCGTTCAAACTGCTCAGCAACGACGACCTCGACCTGGCGCTGACATACGACTACAACCTCGCCCCGGCCTCCCCCGGTGCCGGCCTGCAGAGCGTCCCGCTGTGGTCGGTCGAGTGGGGACTTGCCGTGCCCGCTGAGTCCACCGACACCGCCGCCGGCATCGGCGACTATGCGGATCAGACGTGGATCGTCAACTCCCGCAACACCGCTGACGAAGACGCCGTGCGCACCTTGGCTTCGCTGGCTGGATTCACCCCGCAGATCGCCCACGAGATCGACAGCCTCGACCTGGTGGAGGATCTGATCGTCGCGGGATACGGCGTCGGACTCCTGCCGATCGGCAGGCCGACACACCCCGCCGTCACGGTGCTGCCGCTGTCGGATCCCAAGGTTGTACTGACCGCCTACGCCGCGACTCGACGTGGCAGATCCACCTGGCCGCCGTTGCGTGTGGTGCTCGATCGGCTGACCCCGCCACGGGGCGAGCCGTTGCCGAGACCGGACTGGCCGCGGCCGATCGCCTGAGGTCAGGCGGCCTTGCGCTGCCGGATGGCGCGTCGGCGGGTATCCGTCGACCACAGGTAGGCACAGGTCGGACACTGCATGTGCACCAGCGTGCCCTGATTGCTCAGCAGGTACTGCCAGTGCGTCGCACAGTTCGCGCTGCTCTGGCAGACGGTGCAGGCCCGGCCATGCTCGCAGCGGGGGCATTCGAGCCAGGCGCGGCGGGCCCGGTCGGCGGTCGGATCAATCGGTAACACGATCACCATCCCGCTCTGGCAGCACGCCCGCGCTGACCAGTTCGTCGTAGACGCGCTGCTGCTCCTCGTCGAGGTTGGAGTAGAGCATGTCGTACGCCCTGTTCTCCTCGGCGAGTACCGCGATCGGATCCCAGTCGTCGCCGATCGCCTCGAGCACCGCGGTGCGCCGGCGGGCCTCGTCCAGCGTCAAGTCGTAGGCGAAGTCGAGATCGGCCATGGGGCACCTCCCATCGTTCAGTCACGCGATTTAAAGAAGTTAGGGTGCCCTATCCCAGGCCGATAGGCAATGAATTACGTCACGGCAATCGTGCGAAATTCGTCACACTCGGGCGCGAAGCCACCGGCGCTGACGCTCTACGAAACCTGCGTCGACGACTGCGCCGTGCCCGGGAACGAACGTCGCGTCGGGTCCGCCTGCGTCGAGCACCCTGCCCAGGGTCGTTGGCCAGGCCTGCAGGTCCGAGTCTCGGTCGAAGACGGGGTCGCCGGACTCCTCGACGAGGTCGCCGCAGAAAACCACGGGCGCCTCGGTGCCCGCCACGACGACGATCAGGTCGTGACGCGTATGTCCGGGTCCGGGGTGGCTGATCGCCACCTGCTTGCCGCCGAGATCGAGGTCGACATGGTGGACCGGGTTCTCAGGCGTCCGAAGTGCCGAGATGGCTTTCGCCACCTCGTCGGGGTCGGCGCCATAGCGCACCGCATCGGCACGCAGATGCTCGGTTCGATTCGCGATCGTCGCGGCCACCTCGGGTGCGCAGTACACGGCCGCGCCGGTGAATGCTGAAGAGCCGAGAATGTGGTCAAAGTGGTTGTGCGTCAATACAATATGACTGACTGCACCGCCCGCAATCTCCGCGATGTCGGCCTTGATGGCGTTCGCCTCGGTCAACGTCGTTCCGGTGTCTATCAGCAGAGTGCCCGTCGCGCCGCACACCAGACCGACAGTGACGTCGAGAAACGGCAGACGGCAACGATGAACGCCGTCACCCAGCCGCTCCCAGGCGAAGTTCACCGGTCAGGTTTGGCCCAGCGTCAGCGGCTGGGCCAGCCGATACTGGTCGAGCACCTCCGGCGTCGGTTCCGCGGTGAACATCGTGGTGATTCCGAATGACCACCCCGGCGGCGAATCCGATTGCGACAGCGCCCAAGCCGCCTGCCGAGCCGCGCCCAGCGCCACATACTCCGCGGGCGTCGGCACCAGCACGGGCTTGCCGAATATCGCGGGCGCGACGACGCGAACCGCCTCAGAGCGCGCCCCGCCACCCACCAGAATGATCCGCTCGACATCGACGCCCTGGGCCGCGATCTTGTCGCGGCAGTAGGCCAACGAACACAGCAGCCCCTCGACACCGGCGCGGGCGATGTTGGCCGCGGTGAGGTTGCGCGCCGTCATCCCCTGCAAGGCGCCTGCGGCGTTCGGCAGGTTCGGCGACCGTTCGCCCTCCAGATACGGCACCAGCGTGAGTCCCCCGGCGCCCGCAGGCGCCGACAGCGCCAGCCGATCCAGCTCGTCGTAGTCCACGCCGAGCATCGCCGCGACGGCGGCCAGCACCGGAGCACCGTTGAGGGTGCAGACCAGCGGCAGCTGGCGTCCGGTCGCATCGGCGAAGCCGGCGACGATTCCCTCGGCGTCGTGCGGCGCGGCGTGACCGACCGCGCTCACCACACCGGAGGTGCCGAGCGAGACGATGCAGTCGCCGGGTTGTGCGCCGAGACCCAACGCCGCGGCCGCGTTGTCGCCCGCACCCGGCCCGAGCGTCGCACCGTCGGATGTCTGGCCGGCGGTGTCGTGCGGGCCGAGCACCGTCGGCAGGCCGGGGCGCCTTCCCCGCATCGCCAGCTCGAGCAGATCGTCTTGGTAGGTGTCCGCCTCGGCCGAGAAGTACCCGGTCCCGCTGGCGTCGCTGCGGTCGGTACACACCGCGCCGACATCGGTCGAACCGCTCAGCCGCCACGTCAGCCAGTCATGCGGCAAGCACACCGCGGCGGTCGCGGCGGCGTGTTCGGGTTCGTTGTCGGCCAGCCAGCGGAGCTTGCTCACGGTGATCGCGGCCACGGGCACCACGCCGATGCGTTTCGCCCATTCCCCTGAGCCGCCGAGCTCGTCGACGAGCTCGGTCGCGGCGGTGCTGGAGCGAGTATCGTTCCACAGCAACGCATCCCGGACGACCTCGCCTGACTCGTCCAGACACACCATGCCGTGCTGCTGGGCGCCCACCGAGACGGCGGCTACGTCGCCGAGTCCACCGGCGTTCTCGACGGCGGTCTGCAGCGCGGACCACCACTGCGCAGGGTCGACCTCGGTGCCGTCCGGGTGCGGCGCCGTCCCCGACCGCGCGATCTCACCGGTGTCCGCGTCGCACACCAGCACCTTGCACGACTGCGTGGACGAGTCGACACCGGCGACGAGGGACACTCTTGCGAAGCTACCCCGAACCAGGCGATTAGTTCGCCCACGCCGTGAAGTCAGTACCGGTATGCGAAAACTCGTGATCACCCAGAACATCACGCTGGACGGGTCGGTCGAGATGCTCGACGACTGGTTCGACCCGCAGTTGCAGGACGACGAACTGCTGGCCGAGACACACCGCCAGGACGCCGAGTCCGACGCGCTGCTGTTGGGGCGCCAGACCTTCGAGGACTTCCGTAGCTACTGGCCGCACCAGGACGACGACCAGACCGGAATCACCGCCTACCTCAACGGTGTGGCCAAATACGTGGTCTCGACGACGTTGACCGATCCCGATTGGGCGAACTCCACCGTGATCGCCGGCGACCCGGTGCGGCGGGTAGGCGAGCTGAAGACCGAGCCCGGTAAAGACATCGTGCTCACCGGCAGCATCAGCCTCGCTCACACCCTGATCGCGGCGGGTGTGGTGGACGAGTACCGGCTGCTGGTCTACCCCGCTGTGCAGGGTCGCGGCCGCCGGCTGTTCCCCGATGGGGTGTCGATGTCGACACTCGCGTTGGCCGAGGCGCCGAAGTCGTTCCCATCGGGATCACGCTGCTGCGCTACGCCGCAGGCTGAAACCGTCGATCGGGCCATGGCTAGGGGACACGCTGCCAGAATGGGCGTCGTGGACATCGAGCATCCGGGAGCCGAGAAGCACTGGGATGCGGATCGCGATGAGACGGAAGCGCAACGGCTGGACCGCAATTGGTCAAGCCTCCTGCAGGAACTCAGAGTGACGCAGACGGGCGTCCAACTGCTGACCGGGTTTCTGCTTACTCTTCCGTTCCAACAGCGCTTCACGGTGTTGGACGGCACCATGCGCACGGTCTATCTCATTACGGTCGCGTGTTCGATTGGATCGACCGTGCTCCTGGTGGCGCCGGTCGGCATGCACCGGGTGCTGTTCCGCAGGCACCGGCTGGATGCCATCGTCTCGATCTCGCATGCCTGTGCCATCGCGGGACTGGTTCTCCTCGGACTGGCCCTGGCCGGCGTCGCCGTCGTGATATTCGACACCGTTGTCGGGCGAACTGGCGGCTGGATTGCCGGGGGCTGCACAGCTGGCAGCATTCGTTGCCTTGTGGTTCGTCGTGCCGCTGCCGCTACGTCGCAGAAGCGACAAGTCTTATTAGGGTTTGTGGTGCCCTGACCGGGGGAACCCCCGCTTCATGCTCATCCGACGAATTGCGCGTCCCCTACTTTCAGTGGCCTTCATCGGGCAAGGCGTGGACGCCCTCCGTAACCCCAAGCCCGCCGCCGACGCCGCGCGTCCCGCCCTTGACGGTATGCGTCAACTTCCAGACCCGATCGGCGCGAACGTGCCGTCGAATGCCGAGACCTTCGCACGAGCCAACGCCGCGGTACAGGTCGGTGGCGGCCTGCTGCTCGCCACCGGCAAAATGCCGCGATTGGCTTCTGCGGCGTTGGCGTTCACCGTCATTCCCGGCAGCGTCGGCGGCCACATGTTCTGGAATGAGGCTGACCCGCAACGCAAGGCCGATGAACGTCGCGCCTTCATGACCGACCTCAGCCTGCTCGGCGGGTTGATCATCGCCGCGGTCGATACCGAGGGCAAACCTTCGCTCGGATGGCGCGGGCGTCGCGCGGCCCGCAAGGTATCCGAGGCCGTCAGCTCCGCTCTGCCGGTCGGTGCGGCCTCCGGCGGAGCGCTCGCCGACAGCGCGATCGCCGAGAAGTTGGGCCATGGTCTGCAGATCGGCGCCGAACGCGGCCGCGAGTTCGCCCACGTCGCCCGCGAACGAGGCGCGGAACTGGCCGAGGTCGCACGCGAGCGCGCACCCGAGATCGCGGAGGCCGCCCGCGGGCGCGCCGCCGAATTGGCCGAAGTGGCCCGCGACCGAGCACCCGAGCTCGCCGACGCGGCCCGTGAGCGGCGCGGCAGTTCTGGCCGAAGTGGCCCGCGACCGGGCACCCGAGCTCGCCGACGCGGCCCGTGAGCGAGCCGAGGCCGCTCGCGACCGCGCGAGCGATCTGGCCGGCACCGCAAGGACACAGACGAAGAAACAGCGCCGCCGCTGGAGTTGAGTCACGCCGCATCCGCGAGCCGGTCGGTAGATTGGGCGACCATGACCACCGATCCGGCTCAAGGACCGTACGGCAGTGATCCGCGCGGCTATCCGCCACCGTTTCCCGCGAACCTCGAACCGGGAGGTTTGGTAGTCCGGTTCCTCGCCCGCCTCATCGACGGCATCCTCGTCGGCATCGTCAGCCTTCTGCTGTTCCTCGTCACCGACACGCTGTCGAACTACTGGGTGACCGGTTTGTTCACCGGGCTGCTCACGTTCATCTATTTCCTCGCGTTCGAGATCACTCAGGGCTGGACGCCGGGCAAGAAACTGCTCGGTCTGCGCGTGCACGGTCCCGGTGGTGCACCCAAGCCGACGGCTCAGCAATCCGCAATCCGCAACGCCTGGACGCTGTTTCCGATCATCCCCATCATCGGCGGGCTGCTCGGCTTCATCGCCATCATCGTGATCGCGGTGACTATCAACGGCAGCCCGACCAAGCAAGGCAAGCACGATGAGCTCGCAGGCGGAACTCAGGTCGTGAAGGGCTGATCGGCGTCAGATAAAGATTCCGAGCAACAGCACCAGCACCAGACCGGTGACCGACAGCACGGTCTCCATGATCGACCAGGTCTTGATGGTCTGTCCGACCGACATGCCGAAGTACTCCTTCACCAGCCAGAACCCGGCGTCGTTGACGTGGGAGAAGAACACCGAGCCGGCGCCGACGGCGAGCACGATCAGCGAGACCTCGCCGGTGCTCATACCTTCGACCAGCCCCAGCATCAGCGACGACGCGGTGATGGTGGCGACCGTTGCCGAGCCGGTCGCCAGGCGGATCAGCACCGCCAGCACCCAGGCCAGCAGGATGACCGAAACGTTGGCGGCCGTGGCCCACTCCGCGAGCTTCGTGCCGATGCCGGTGTCGATCAGCACCTGCTTGAAGCCGCCGCCGGCGGCGACGATGAGGATGATGCCCGCAACCGGTGGCAACGACCCTTCGATGCACTTGGTGATCTGATCGCGCGTCATCGCCGCGCCCCGGCCAAGGGTGAAGATGCCCACGATGACCGCGATCAGCAACGCCATCAGCGGGCGGCCTAGGGTGTCGAAAATCTGGCGCACCAGGTTGTTCTCGTCCTCGATGAAGATGTCGACCAGCGCCTTGCCCATCATCAACCCGACGGGCAGCAGCACGCTGAACATCGTCATGCCGAAGGACGGCCGCTGCCGTTCGGTGCGGGTTGCGGTCTGCGTTCCGGTCAAAGTGCCGTCGCCCCCTGCCCCGGCCTCCGCGGTTGTCACGCCGCCGGCGCCGTTGCCGCCGTTGCTGGTGACGAAGTCGTCGGCGTCAAACCTGTGCGGGACGTCTAGGACCACCCACCGTCCGGCCAGCTTGCCGAACAACGGGCCGGCAACGATCACCGTCGGGATCGCCACCGCAACACCCAGCGCCAGCGTGATGCCCAGGTCCGCGCCAAGCAGATCGATCGCGGTGAGCGGTCCGGGGTGCGGCGGCACCAGTCCGTGCATGGCCGACAGCCCGGCCAGGGCGGGGATGCCGACGGTGACCAGCGACAGCTGCGACCGCCTGGCGACCAGATAGATCACCGGCATCAGCAGCACCAGGCCGATCTCGAAGAACATCGGCAACCCGATGATCGACCCGACCAGCGCCATCGCCCACGGCAATGCCCGTGGCGACGCGTGCCCCACGATGGTGTCGACGATTTCGTCGGCACCGCCGGAATCCGCAAGAAGTTTGGCGAACATCGCACCTAAGGCGATTAAGACGCCCACCCCGGCCGCAGTGGTCCCGAATCCGTCGGCGAACGACGCGAGGACATCTCCGATGTTCACGCCCGCCACGATGCCCACCGTCAGGGCGCCGAAGATCAGCGCCAGGAACGGATGCAGCTTGGCGATGGTGATCAGCACGACAATGACCGCGATGCCGGCCAACGCGGCCAGCACCAGCTGCCAGCCGGCGGCAACGGGTTCGGCCAGCTCGGGGTCAGCCGCCAAAATGGTGAGTGCCGGGGTCATTTCTTCTCCTGTTCGGTTGCGCGCGAAGCAGATAACGTGAGATAGCTTTCGACTACGGAGTCGATGTCTTGGTCGACGTCGATGGTGACGCCGCGCTCGTCGGCCTCAAGCGGCTCGAGAGTTTTGAATTGCGACGCCAGCAGCGACGCGGGCATGAAGTGGCCTGGGCGGCTGGCCTGACGCCTGCCGATCACCTCCGGCGATCCGGCGAGGTGAAGGTGGATGACGTCCGGGCAGTGTCGCCGTAGTTGGTCGCGGTACTTGCGCTTGAGCGCCGAGCAGCTCATTACGCCGCCTTCGCCGCAGTGCGCGCTCAGCCACTCCCCGATCGCTTCGAGCCACGGGTACCGGTCGTCGTCGTTCAGCGCTTGACCCGACGACATCTTCTCGATGTTGGCGGGCGGATGAAAGTCATCGGCGTCGGCGAACGGAACCCGCAGGCGCTGAGCCAGCGCCGCGCCCACCGTCGACTTACCGGACCCGGATACGCCCATGACGACGATCGGTGACCCCATCCACTCCTCCTACCCTTTTGTGCTTAGTGTCACACAGCATGCAGTAATAGGCATACGATTGCAACCCCATCACGAAAAGATATGTTCTTAGTAACTACTAGCAAACCTATGACAGGATGTATAGATGGCTCCGCCATCAAACGTCGGCGCCTTGCACCGCAATTTGCTGGCGGCGCTCGGCACCGCCATCGCCTCGGGGAAGTACCCGGCGGGTCAGGTGCTCACGCTTGACGGCGTCAGCGCCGAACACGGCGTCTCCCGCAGCGTCGCCCGCGAAGCGATCCGGGTGCTCGAGTCGATGGGCATGGTCGCGTCCCGCCGTCGAGTGGGCATCACGATCCAGCCATCCGAGAAATGGAACGTCTTCGATCCGCTGGTGATCCGCTGGCGACTCGAATCCAACAACCGCGCAGCGCTTTTGGTGTCACTGTCCGAATTGCGGCTCGGCTTCGAACCCACCGCCGCGGCGTTGGCCGCCCGCCGAGCGGATCCGCATCAGTGCCGGATCATGGCGGCTGCGGTGTCGGATATGGTGATTCACGGGCGGTCAGGCGACCTCGAGTCGTACCTGTTGGCGGACAAGGTCTTTCACCGCACGCTGCTGGAAGCCAGCGGCAACGAGATGTTTCGTGCGCTCAACGACGTGGTGGCCGAGATACTGACCGGCCGGACACATCACCACATGATGCCTGCGAATCCGAACCCGGTGGCCATCGAGTTGCACGACGAGGTCGCCCGTGCGATCCGTCTCCGTGATGAAGCCGCCGCCGAACGCGCCATGCGCGCGATCATCGACGAGGCGGCCGCGGCGGTGTCCGATGAGTTCTCCTCAGACGTCGATCAGAGAGTCGGTTCGGCGGCACCAACTCGAACGTCATCATCAGACCGCTGACGCCGGACACCTCGACGGTGCGCCGCATCCGAGAGCCGTCGGCATCGACGTCACAGTGGCCGACCGCCCCGACCGTGCCCTCCAGGCCCGACTCGCACGAAACCGCCTTCACGTCCAGCACTCCGGAATCGGCGACAAGTCTCGAGATCACGTCCTCGAGTTGTTGGCGCGACACCGCGGGCGTCATCGCATAGTCGATCGCCGCGCCGTCGACGGCCGTCACGGTGACGATCGGCTCGAAGCTGTTGGTCGCACTCACGACGACCTCGCAGTGCGCCGTGGTCCCCACTTCGCCGATCAGGTCCTGCTTGCAGGTGACCGATTCCGGCTTTTCCCCGGCCTCGGCCAGCCGTCGCGTGATGTCCTCCTGCAACGCGCGCCTGGAGACCGTGGGTACATTTATCCCGCCGCTGTTCACGCTGCAGCCGGCCAGCCCACAGCACAGCAGCCCGGCCGCAGCCAGACATGCAGTCATCGGATGCATCCAGCCTCCTGGTGTTTGCTATATCTACATATCGCGTAAGTTTTCGGAGACCATACCAGGGCATATTGGATTGGAGTAATTAACTGTGAGGGAACCGAGGCTGGCGCGTCGCTTCTTTGACCGGTTCGAGCCGGTGCACGCCGTGACCTACTTCTCGCCGGAAAGCCGGGCGGCATTCGACGGTCTCGGCTACCGCGGCTTCTGGATGGGCTACTTCGCCGGTCGGTCCGCGCCGCTCGGCGTCGTGCCGACTGAAGTCGTGACCGCGATGTTCTACAACTTCGCTCCCGGTCGGGTTGCCAAGGCGCTACCGGCCGCGTGGGAAGTCGCCCCGCCGGGATCGGCGTTGCGCGCCCGCGAAGACTCCGCGGTCGCCACGTTGCGGCGGTACGGACTGACGGACGACGGTGTGCGCACGGCTGCCGACCTCGCCGCCAAGGCGGCGCGCCACGCCCCCTCGACGGCAGGCCGCTGTTCGCCGCCAATGCGGCGCTCCCCTGGCCGTCCGAGCCGCTGGCCACGCTGTGGCACGCGACCACACTGCTTCGCGAACAGCGCGGCGACGCGCACGTGGCCGTGTTGGCGGCGTCGGGGCTCTCGGGCCGCGAATCCAACGTGCTGCACGCGGCGGCGGGCCGGGTGCCCGCGGAGATGATCATGCGCAGCCGTGATTACGACGAAGACCAATGGCGCGTCTATCAGAATCAGCTCGCCCAGCGCGGCCTGCTCGATGCCGACGGCGCACTCACCGATGCCGGCCACGCGCTCAAGCAGCACATCGAGGACACCACCGACGCGCTATCGCTGAGCGCTCTGGCGGCGCTCGACGACGCCGAAGTCGAGGAGTTGTTCCGCGCTCTGACACCGATCGCCAGGGCGGTCGTCGCCGCCGGCGACGTTCCTGCCGCCACACCGATGGGCCTCAGCCGAGACGACCTCGACGACGACAGCGCCCATCTCGCCTGATCACTCGCGAGCGTGCGTGTTTGCTCCCCGACACACCGCAATTCGCCGACATTTTGCGCACGCTCGGGCGGTCACGTTTTCTTCTTGAGCGCTTCTGGCTTGTGCACCGCGTCTCCACCACTCTTCTCGCTGCGCACCCGGTACTGGGGTTCGTCCTTCGACGCACGCACCGTGCGACCGGCCGTCTCGGTATCAGAGGTGATCTTTTCCTCGACCTTGCCCTCGGCGGTGCTGCCGTGGCTCTGCCAGGTGACCTTGTCGCCCTTCGTGAATTGCTTGCTCATTCGAGCCGATTACCCGGTGTCACGGAGGACATGCATTTCGCGCGCCTTCGATCAGGACGGGCGTGCGCAGAATGCCTATCATTTGCGGCGTGTCGCGGTGCAGACACGCACGCTCGCGGGGCGAGGGTCAGCGCTGGTTGCGGTTCCACTCCAGCCAGCCGACGCCGGTGCGGCCGTCCGCGGTTGTCACAGTCGCCCACGCGCGCGGAAAATGGCTCACCCGCCCGTCGGTCGCGGTCAGCAACACCGGTGCATGGCCCTTTATCTCCACCGTGGCGGTGACATCTCCCGGCTTGAGCGTCAGTTCGGTGGCCACAGGCAAGTCGTTGTCGCCGAACGCTTCCCGCGCCGTCACCCCCTCGAGCTCGACCAGCGAACCGTCCGGCGGCTGTATGTAGCCGACGCCCATCGGTGGCGCGCCGGGGATTCGCAGGTCGACGCCATGCAGGTGCGTTCCGTCCTGCAGGTGCAGGGCGCTCCACACCCAATCCATGCTCCACCAGTCCCGCACCCCCCACGAGTGGTCGCGCTGCCCCGGCACGCTCGCAAGCTCAAACGTTCGGCCGTCGGCGACGACGGTTCCCGACACCGTGCACGGGATCTCATACCGCGGCGTCAGGCGGTACAGATACGGCGTGCCTGCCGTGGTCCAGGTGAGATCCATCGACAGCTCGACCGCTCGCCCGCCTTCTCCCCGCAGCAGAGCCGACGGGTCGTCATACGCTTGGCCCCGACCGCGCAGTCTGACGTGGTAGGTCTGCAGCGGTTCGGTGGCCGTGTGGGTGAGTTCGATGGCATCAGTGCTCACCACATCAGCGTTGTCGGGCAGCGCCGCCTCGAAGTCGTTCACGGCGATTGTGGGAATGCCGGGTCCGCACAGCAAGCCGTTGACCCATGCCCTGTTCTCGTTGGGGATCAAACCCAGCCGGAACCAACCGCCGACGGCCTGCCCTTCGTCGACGAAGTCGGCGTACCAGCTTTCGCTCCACAACGGCTCCGCGCCGGGTGGGTGCGCACCCTCGTCGGCCGCGGATGGTTGCAGCGCTTCGGGCACGGCGGGTTTGGGCAGCGTCACCAACGCGTCGGTGTCGATGACGTGCTGACTGTGCCGCCGCAACATGGTCATGAACATCTCGTCGCCACGCTCGGTCCGCTCGACGAGCATCGAGGAGACGATCGCCATCATCACGCCGAAAAAGGCTTGGCGGCGAACGCCTTCGCGAACGTCGTCCACGCTGAGCGCGGCATCACGGCCGAGCGCGTCGTGGTACGCGCCGAGCAGCGCGTCGTAGTTGTCGCGGCGGACGTCATCGGCCAGCGCGCAACCAAGGAAGTAGGCGACGTCGATCATCGCCGGACCCCAGGTGACGGTCTGCCAGTCGACGACCGTGAGCGGTCGGTCGGCGCCCTGCTGCCCGAACAGCATGTTGTCCAGCCGGTAGTCGCCGTGCACGAGCCCGTGAACACGATCCGTTGAGTTGTCGAGGTATGCATCGAAGCTGGCGACCAGACGCTCGCACACCTCGCGATGTGCGGGTGCGATGCGGTCGCCATAGCGCTCGGCGAAGCCCGCATACAGCTGCGCGATCAGCGCCTGGTTCATCGGCGCCTCGCGGTTGAGCCACTCCACGTCGGCCATTGAGGTCTGGCCGAGCAGCGGCGCGTGCAGCCGGCCCAGCTCGGTCATCGCCAGCATCGCCTGTTCGACTGTCGCGCCGCGGATCTCGTCGCCGACGACGGCCGGATCAGCATCTCCGAGCAGCAGGTGGAACACGCCCGTTTCGCTGTCGTACGCAGAGCTGTAACAGGGCGCGACGGGCCCGTCGATGCCGGGCGCGATGTCGGTGTAGAACCGCACCTCGCGTTCGTAGAGGCCCAGCGCGAGACCCGTCTGCCTGCTCGCCGGATCGGTGGCCGCGACCTTGAGCACCACCGAATCCGGGCCGGCGGCACCGTCGGCATAGGTGATGGCGACGCGGTAGCACTCGCTCATCTGGCCGGTGCCGATGCGCGCGGTGCTGAACCGTTCGACGGTGCCTGCGCCGATGGCGGCCGTCAGCCAATCGGCGGTCAGGTCGTCCGGCCGCTCGATCTTAGTGACCGGCACTCGTGCTCTCCGTGTGGCAGGTGTCCGGTGGAGTGCCGACGACGTCGAGCGCCGGATTCCGGTCGAAGAAGCCATACGGCTTGAGCCAGAACGACACCACGTCGACCGGCATCACCGGCCAGTCCTCCGGTCGGGTGATGTGGTGGATACCGAACACGTACCAGAGGACTACGTCGGTGTTCTCGATGTTCCGGTCCGCCTTGGTCCATTCGGCGAGTCCGGTGTCCTTCACGGATTGGTTGACGAATTCACCCGCGGGCCAGCGTTCGTCGGGATTGTTCGGCGTCACCCACAACGTGTGTCCGATGACGGTGGCGCGCTGGAAGACCGGCGACGCCGGGTCGAGCATCATCGGTATCGCGCCGCTGGGCACCAGCTTGTAGGACGGGTGCGTCCCAAGCCCGTTGACGACGTTGGTGTTGACCACTTTCCACGCCCGCTGAGTCGCGAAGTTGACGTCCTGTTTGCCGTCGCTCTCCGTCTTCAACGGGACATTGCGCAGCACCACGGATAGTCCGTACGGGTTGTCCGGGCCGATCGGCTCGGCGTAGGACTCCGACATGTAGACCGTGTTGTCGCCGCCGTCGACGTCCATATCCAGCCTGGCCACCAGAAAGTGTTGGTGGAAAGGCGCGTACGTGCGTTCGTCGACCAGCGTTCCGTTCGGATGCGGCTGACCCTCCGCGACCGGTGTGGTCACCATGATGCCGGTGGCCCGTATCTCGCACTCGATGTTGCCGTCCTGGTAGAGCCGCCAGTAGACGAGGTACTCGTAGTTGGCGACGGTGACGTGGAACGAGATCGTCAGCCTGCGCATCCGCCGCACCTCGGCGCCCGCGACGTGGTCGACGTGCTTCCACAGCACGGCGTTGTCTTCCTCATGAATGCAGACGGCATTGGTGATGGTGTAAGGCTCGCCCTTGCTGTTGTGCAGCACCGCATCCAGATAGCGGATCTCGCCGAGGCAGTCGCAGCCCAGCTCCAGCGAGGTCGTCATGAACCCAAGGCCCCACTCACCGATGTCGAATGCGGTGCGCCGGTAGTGGTCCTCGGACGAGTCGCGGTAGGGCACGATCATCTCGGCCAGAGAGATCCGGTGTGCCACAGAACGGGTCCGGTCGCCGTCGCGATAGCTGATCGTGTGCAGCGTCATTCCCTCGCGGTGGTTGAACCCGATCCGCAGCGACCAGTTCTGCCATCGCAGCAGGTTGCCGTCGAGGGTGAACGACACCCCTTCGGGCTGGGTGAGGTGCAGCGGCTTGAGCGGTTCGCGTCGCGACGCCGAGCGGATCTGCTCGGGGATGTGCTTGGGCACGTACTCGCCCATCACGTTCGGCTCGTCGACTCCGCCGTTGTCCTCGACCCGCAGCACCTCCATCGAGTTGACGTCGATGACGCAGTGCAGTCCGCTCACCGGATGGGCGTACGGACTCTGACCCGGACCGTCCTTGCGCCAGGTGTCGGACCAGCCGAGGCGCCGATCGCGGAACTCCGGCGGTGCGACCGCGTCGCCGTAGGTCCAGGTGTCCACGAACACCAGATCCAGATCGGTGATGCCGCGCTTGGCCAGGGCGGCGATGAACTCCGGATCTTTGCGCACCAGCTCGTCGCACTCGAGGAACTCGTCGACGGTGAAGTTGGCCTGCACACCGGGGATGTGGTCGAACGACTCGATCCGGTCGCCGTCCAGAGACACCACGCCCTTGTAGGTGGCGTTGTTGGCGCGCTGCAGGCAGACCACCTCGGCACGCCGGGCCGGCGGCGCGCCCCCGCCGTCGAAAGCCGCCAGCTCGGTCTTTGTCGGTTCGATGAGTTCGATGGAAGCGATCCGCCAGCCGTCCCCCACCCCGTGCTCGCGACTCAGGATCGCTGCCGCCGCAGTGAACTCGTCGGCTGATAACGGATCCAATGGGTAGCTCACCCGATCACGCAATCACATCGCCTGATTTCGCGCAGCCAATCGGTCTAGCGTGCGGCCAACGTGAAGCCGTGCCACGCCTCGCGGCGTTCGGCGTGCGGGTCGTACACGACATGTGATCGGCGGTCGAACACCATCACCGCACGATCGGGGTGCGTGTAGGCGGGCCAGTCGTCGCCGGGCACACCCGTGCGACTGAACTCACGCCAGCGGGTCTGCACGTCGTCGCTGACCCGCCGTGCAGATCGCCCGTCGGCGGCCGCGGTGAGCAACGAGCCGAACCTCGTGCGGTAAACGTCGAAGACGGCGAAGAGCTCCGTGGCATGGGTCGCGCCCAGCCCCGACCAGTGCAGCGTGCGCGGCGCATAGTCGTAGCGGTACCGGTAGGTCGGTGCGTGGGTGCTGTGGGCCTCGGCGATCTGCCAAGCAGCCGTGCCGAAGGCGAAGTCACCACCGAGACGGATGCAGGCGGCCTCGTTCGGATACCCCGGGTAGGCGGCGGTAATGCGTTCGCGCTGTTCAGCTTCCAGGCCACCCAGCAGGCCTTCGATCATCGACTCGTTCGTCGGCAGCAGCTTGAGCCACCGGGTGAACAGCCTGCCTTCATGGGCGTTGTTGCCGATGATGAGCGGCACCCGGTGGGCCGTGCCGGTCCGCATCGCCTCGACCGGGTCCAGGGGTAGGTAATCGGTGCCGCTGGTCGGGCCGACCGCGAAGGCGCCGAGCCTGCCGGTCTGCGCATTCTTGATCAGCTCGTCGAGCGTATTCACCAGTTCTGCGGGCCGGGCCGCCATCAACGCCTGGGCCGCGTCCTGCTTGGCTACCCCGAGCAGCGAGGCGAACTGCTCGGCATACTCTGCCCGCACGTCGGGGGTGCCCACCATGCCGCTGGCCGGGCTCTCCGAAATCGCGTGCGCGAAAAGCCCTTTCGCTGCAGGCACCGCGAGCAGTGTGGCTACGGCCTGCGCACCGGCGCTCTCGCCGAAGATCGTCACGTTGTCCGGGTCACCACCGAACACCGCGATGTTGTCACGCACCCAGCGAAGCGCCATAACAAGATCGCGCAGGAACAGGTTGTCCTCGATAGTGACGTCCTGAGTGGACAGCGACGACAGGTCGAGGCAGCCGAGCGCCCCGACCCGATAGTTCACCGAGACGTACACACAACCCTTGCGGGCCAACGCCGCACCGTCGTAGATCGGCGTCGCCGAGCTGCCGAGGATGTAACCGCCCCCGTGAATGAACACCATCACCGGCATCGGCTCGTCGCGTCGTCGTTTCGGCGTGGTGACGTTCAACGTCAGGCAGTCCTCGCCCATCGACTGGTATTTGCCGACACTCAACACGGTGTACATGCGCTGCTGTGGACAGCAGTTGCCGAACCCGTGGCAGTAACGCACACCCGGCCACGGCTGCACGGGCCTCGGCGCCTGATACCGCAACGGACCGACCGGCGGCTGCGCGAACGGAATCGAGCGCCACCTGTGCACGCCGTCGCGGGTGAAACCCTCGACGGTCCCGGAGCCGATCGTTGCTCGGACAACGTGTTCGTGCATGAAACGACCGTATCGAACGAACTCACCGCCCGCGCCTCGCCGGTATCGGGTCGCCGGCCCGCTAGCCTGGCCGATATGCGGATTGCTGTGCTAATTGCGGCGTCTGTGCTGGTCGGGGGCTGTTCGCAGGGGGTTGGCGGAGACGCCCAGCAGACGGAGCCCTCCCTGTCGGCCCCGACCAGGACGACGATCTCGACGCCGCGCACCACCACGCCAACGTCGACGACGCCGGCCAAACCGCCAGAACCCGGTGCGGACATCGCCGGCGTGATCGCCTTCATCGAGTCGGGTCAGACCGCCGACGTGGGCCAGTTTCACTCCGCGACGCGCGACGGGACCACGGCACAGTTGGGCGACGACGTCGCCTTCACCACCCCGTCGGGCACGTCGAACTGCATGACCGACTCCAAGAACTTCGGTGGCGCGCTGGCGTGTCTGGTCGATCTCACGATTCCGCCGCTGCAACCGCCCGACGTGTACGGCCAGTGGAAGGGCAACTGGGTCGACTTCGCCGGACCGAGTATCGAAATCGGTTCTGCGCATGGCGATCCCGGTCGGTTCGTCAACGGCACGGGTCCAGAGCTGCCGTACGGGCAGTCCCTCGCGTTCGGCGACTATCGATGCCGTTCCGACCCTGCGGGGCTGTACTGCGTCAACTACGCCCACCAGTCGGCCGCTCGGTTCACCGACGCCGGCATCGTCCCGTTCGGCTGTCTGCAGAAGGTGACACCTCCCCCCGACATCGGCGAGAAGTACAGCTGCTGAGCCGGTTTCAGGCAACGCCCTTCTGGCGAAGCAGCGGCAGCACGCCCTCGGCGAACCAGTACGCCTCTTCCAGGTGCGGGTAGCCCGACAGGATGAACTCGTCGAACCCAACCGAGTGGTATTCGTATATCAGGTTGGCGACTTCTTCGTGGCTGCCGACCAGGGCGGTGCCTGCCCCGCCCCGGACCAACCCGACACCTGCCCACAGGTTGGGATAGATCTCCAGTTGGTCCACCCGCCCGCCGTGCAGGGCCGTCATTCGACGTTGCCCCTCGGACTCCGACTTGGCATGCAGTTGCGTCTGTTTCGCGATCTGCTCGGGTGATAGCTCAGCGAGCAGTTCGTCGGCGACCGCCCACGCGGCGGCGGCGGTGTCGCGGCTGATTGTGTGCAGCCGAATCCCGAATCGCACCTTACGGCCGCGTTCTTCGGCGAGTTTGCGTACCCGCTCGATCTTGGCGGCCGCGGTCTGAGGCGGCTCACCCCAGGTGAGATAGACGTCGACGTGCTCGGCGGCGATCGGAAGGGCGGCGGCTGACGAACCGCCGAAATAGATCTCCGGCAACGGATCCGGCGGCGCGGACACTCGGGCGTCCTTGACGGTGTAGAACTTTCCCTCGAAGTCCAGCGAATCCTGGCGCCACAACGAGTTCACGATGTGTAGGAACTCGCCGGTGCGGGCGTATCGCTCGTCGTGGTCCAGCCAGTCGCCGAACCGACGCTGCTCGACGTCGTCGCCGCCGGTGACGATGTTCAGCAGCACCCGGCCCTCGGAGAACCGCTGCAATGTCGCGGTCTGTTGGGCCGCCAGCGTCGGCGGTACCAACCCCGGCCGAAAGGCCACCAGGAACTTCAGCCTCTCGGTCTCGGCCAGCAGCGCCGACGCGGTCAACCACGCGTCCTCGCACCAGGTGCCGGTCGGCGTCAGCACGCCTTCGTAGCCGAGCCGATCGGCCGCACGAGCGATCTCCGCCAGATACCGGCGCGTGGGGGCGCGATAGTTGGCCGGCACGGTGTGATGGGACGACGCGTGCGACGCGCCGACTATCGAGCGGCTGTCACCGTTGGTGGGCAGGAACCAGTGGAATTTGGCGGGCACAATGCTCCTAACGATTGATCAGCAGCGGGTTGAGCACGTCGCTGTAGCGGCGGTCGACCCAGTTGTCGAACTTCGGCGCGCCGGCGATCTGCTTGGACTCGGCGAACAGATCGGCGAGCTCCTGTTCGGATCCGACCAACTCGTCGGACAGCGCAGTGGGCAACCTCAGGCTGCGCGCCTGAGCCGCGGCGGCGACCTTCGGGTCGAGGCCGACAGCGGCGGCGTAGTCCCGCGCCCATTGATCGGGATTGTCCTTCGCCCACCGCACCGCCTTGGCATAGCGGACCAGCAGATCGCTCAATGCGGTGTTGCGTTTGGGATCGGCGAGCGCCTCGTCGGATGCGACACCGAAGCCCGCGCCGTTGGTGATGCCTGCCGCCTCGGCGATGCTGCGAACCGGGATGTCAGCTTCGGCCTGCGCGGTGTACGGATCCCAGATCGCCCACGCGTCGACCTGCCGCTGCGTGAATGCGCCCAGCGCGTCGGCGGGTTGCAGAAAGACCAGCGTGACATCCGACGGCGAGAGCCCCGCGCGGTCAGCTGAGCGAGCACGTTGCCGTGGGCAGAGCTGCCCTTGCCGACCGCGATCCGCTTACCGCGCAGATCGGTCACGGCGCGAATCGGGGAATCGGTCTGAACGAGAATCCTGTCGCCGCGGCCGCTTCCGTCGTAGGCGGACACCACCTTGACCTTCGCGTTGGACGCCGCACCGAAGATCGGCGGCGTGTTGCCCGTGATCGCGAAGTCGATCTTGCCCGCGGTGGCGGCCTCGATCTGTGGGGGGCCTGAGGTGAACGTGGAGAACGCGATCTTGTAGGGCAGCCCGTCGAGCGCCCCCGCGGCACGCAGCAGCGATTCGGTGCCACCCTTCTGATCACCGACCTCCAGTGTCAGACCGGCCAAGTCGGATAGCGGGACGGTCGCGGGTGCCTCCTTAGCGGCGGAATTGTCCTCGCGCGACACGCAGCCCGCGAGCAATCCGACGAGGGTGACGAGGACGGCGATGCGCAGCACAAGCGGCCGCCGTGATACGGACATGAGATTCCCTTCGTGCATCGTCGTGTGTTCTAGTTCGTGCTGATCAGCAACGGGCGTAGCGTCTCGTTGTAGCGACGGTCGACCCAATCGCCGAATTTCGGTGCCGGGGAGGCGATCTGACCGGACTCGACGAAAAGGTCAGCGATTTTCTGTTCGGAGGCGACTACCTCATCATCGAGTTCGGTCGGCAATCTGAGACTGCGAGATTGCGAGACCTCGGCCACCTTGGGATCAAGTCCCACTGCGGCCGCGTAACTCTGCGCCCACTCGTTGGGGTGGTCCTTCGCCCATTGAGCCGCCTTCTCGAAGCGCACCAGAAGGTCGGCAAGGGCAGTGTTTCGCTTGGGGTCGGCCAGCGCCTGATCGGAGGCCACACCGAACCAGTAGCCGTTGGTGATCTCGCGCGCTTGTCCGATGCTGCGCACCGGCAACTGCGCCGCAGTCTGCGCGGTGTAGGGATCCCAGATCGCCCACGCGTCGGCCTGCCGCTTGGTGAATGCCGACAGCGCGTCGGCAGGTTGCAGGAACACAAGCTGGACATCCGATGGGCTCAATCCGGCATTCTTCAGTTGAGCGAGGATATGGCCGTGAGCCGAACTACCCTTGCCGACGGCTATACGTTTCCCGCGTAAGTCGGCAATGGACTTGACTGGCGAATCCGCCTGCACCAGAACCTGATCACCGTTGCCGCCGCCGTCGTACGCGGATACCACCTTAACCTTGGCGTTGGACGCCGCTCCGAAGATCGGCGGTGTGTTACCGGTGATCGCGAAGTCGATCTTGCCCGCTGTCGCCGCCTCCACCTGAGGTGGGCCGGAGGTGAACGTGGAGAACGCGATCTTGTAGGGCAAGCCGTCGAGCGCGCCCGCGGCCCGCAGCAGCGACTCGGTGCCACCCTTCTGATCACCCACCTGCAGCGTGAGGTCGGCCAGTTCGGACAGCGGGACCGTTTCGGGCGCTTGCTGCGCCTGCGAACCGTCCTCCCGCGACACGCAGCCGGCCACGACCCCGACCAGGAGGGCGAGAATTGCAACCTGCACGACCCACGGCCGCCGCAATCCGGGCATCAACGTTCCCTTCATCAAAGTGCTATCAGAGTTGGACGCCGAGCTTGTCGAGCAACTCGGCTCGGTATCGCTCGGTGTCGGCGCCCGTCTCGCCCGCCGGAGGGCGCGGGTCGTTAATCGTCAATGTGTGCACAATGCGCCCGTCCTCCAGAACGAGCACGCGGTCGGCGAGTGCGACTGCTTCGTCGACATCGTGGGTCACGAGCAGGACGCCGAACCCGTGTTCGCGCCAAAGGTCTAGAAGTAGCCCGCGCATCGTCAATCGGGTCAGCGCATCCAAGGCACCGAACGGCTCGTCGAGGAGCAGCAGTTCGGGCTCGGCTACCAGTGCACGCGCAAGCGAAACCCGTTGCGCCTGACCGCCGGACAGAGTTGACGGCCACACGTCTGCGCGGTCGGCAAGACCGACGTCCGCCAGCGCCCGGTCGGTCCGTGCCCACGATTCGTCGGTGCGGAGCTTTATCCGGTTGAGCCCGTAGACCACATTGGTCCGCACGTCGCGCCAAGGGAACAGCCGCGGTTCCTGGAAAGCAAGCGCAGGTGCCCCGGTCACAGTGCGATCGCCGCTGTGGTCCTTCGATAAACCCGCGAAGACGCGAAGCACGGTCGACTTGCCCGAGCCGCTACGGCCGATGAGCGCAACGATTTCACCTTGGCCGACCTTCACCGAGATGTCGGCCAGCACATGATGCTCGCCGTACCACTTGTTGACGTTTCGCAGCTCACCGGCGATCGCGGTGTCCCGGTCGGATGTGACAGTCATGTGCGATACCTCAGCGCTCGCCGTTCCAATGCTCGCACGATGGCGTCGGTGCCGATTCCGAGCAGTGCGTACACGATCAGGCCGAAAATGATGATGTCGATGCGCAGAAAATCGCGCGCGTTGTTGATCAGGAACCCGATTCCCTTGTCCGCGTTGATCTGCTCGGCGACGATCAACGTCAACCAGGCGATCGCGAGCGACTGACGCAAGCCCACCAGAACTTGTGGTGCTGCACTGGGAACGATGATGATGCGGAATCGCTGCCAAAACGAAAAGCCAAGCACCTGAGCCGTTTCGAAGAGTTTCGGGTCGACCTGACGGATCGCCGAAAAGGTGTTCAGGTACAGCGGGAAGCTCACCCCGAGCGCGACCAGCAGGACCTTCGGAAGTTCACCGATGCCGAACCAGAGAATGAACAACGGGATGAGGCCCAGGTGTGGCAGCGCGCGAACCATCTGCATCGGCGGGTCGACCGTCGCCTCGAACCACCGCGACAGACCCACCGCCGTTCCCAGCGCGACACCGAGTATTCCGCCGAGCAGCAGCCCCTCGACGACCCGAATACCCGACACTCGCAGGGCGTCGCCGAGCTGCCCGTTCTCGATGACCTCAACGCCTGCCTCGGCGATCAGCGACGGCGCTGGCAGCACGTCTTGTGGGATGAGCCCCATGGCGCTGCCCAGCTGCCACAGCGCAAGCAGTACCAGCGGCGATGCCCATCGAATCAAGGTCCACTTGCGATCGCTTCGCCGCGCGCGGGTGGCCGGGGCATGCGCCAGCTCGGTCGGTGTCGTCACGGTGTCCCGACCGTACGTATCACCCGACGGGTGGTGAAGGTTTGGACTCTGCGTGAGATTAAGCGCGGACGCGAACAGACAAACGGGAACAGCCCCGCCGAAGCAAGCGTCGAAACACTGACTCCGGCAGGGCCGTTGCGCTGCGGGCTATGTGGTAGTGGTCACAACCGGAAGTTGCCGTTGACGAGAACTGGTGTCACGTCCTGGCCGTTGATCGTCGAGCGCGCCGAGCGGTTGGACAGCAGTTCGATCTGCTGGGCCTGCTGCAGCTGACGCTTGTTACGCACGCTGTTGCGGAACTGCAGCTCGTTCAGCTGCTGCAACTCGGCCTGCTCGAAGTCGCGGCCGCTGATGCCGCCGTTGAACTGCACGCCGGTCGCGCTGCCGTCGGGACGGACCACCCACGACGCACGCACGCCGTTCAAGTCGGCGGTGTACATGCCGGCAGGCGCCGGGACCGCCGGAGCGCTGAACTTGAAGGCGACGCCGTTCATGGTCAGATCGCCGACCACGTCCTTGCCGTCGAACTCGGCCTTCAGCGTGTCCTTGAAGCGGGAGGTGATGTCGATCTTCCCGTCCTTCTGATTGCCGAAGAACCAGGCCTCGTCGTCGGTGCCGTTGCAGGCGTACGCGGCGATCTCGGTGCCGTCGACGGCGATGCCGATGACCATCGGCTTGCCGTCGGCCGACGTGGTATCGGCGATGTACTTCGCCGACTGCGGGAACGGTGCTGCGGTAGCGGGAGCGGGGGTGGCGGAAGTTGCGGAGGCCTCAGAGGTCTCCGTCGCTTCTTTCGTGCCGCTCGAGCAAGCGGACAGAGTGCCAAAGGCGAGGAGCGCGATGACACTCAGTAGCAGGATGCGGATGTGTTTTTTCATGTGACCAGCATGGATGGCTCACAGCCGAACGCACATGAAGAATGTGTGGAGATTGGGTGGAGATCTTGGTGCCGCAGACGAGCAACCCCGGCCTCACTCCGCCAGGAAGCTCTGCACCTCGTCGAGGAACACCTGCCACGCAGGTTCGGCCGCAGTCAACAGGTGGTTGTTGCTGTTGAGCGCTACCAAGCGGGAATCAGGTATCAGCGCGGCGAGCTCCTCGGCGGCACGCAGCGGCTGTCGGTGGTCGTCCCGCGAGTGCAGAATCAGCGTCGGGCACGACACCTGGCCGGCTTCATCGCGCACATCGATACGTCCGAACTCCTGGAGAAACCGCACGGCGTTCTCCGGTGAGGTGGTGCGTCGCTGCAATTGGTCGAAGGCCGCCCAGTCTGCACGGGTGCCGTCCGGAATGAACTGCGCCGCGAACACCTGCCTGAATGCCGGGTCGTCGCGGCCCCAGCCCACCCGGGCCAGCTCGAGATCCAGCGCCGCTGCGCGCTTTTCCTCCTCGTTGACGGCTCGGGTACCACGGCCACGCGCGTAGGAGCTGCAGAGCACCAGCTTGCTGACACGATCGGGGTGCCGGGCGGCGTAGGCCACGGCGACGGCGGCGCCCTGGGACACCCCCAGCAGAGGGAAGCGCTCCAGCCCGAGCGCCTCGACTACGGACTCAAGATCGCTGACCCAGTCGTCGAAGCTGAAATCTGTTGCGCTCCAGTCTGATAGACCACAGCCCCGTTCGTCGTAACGAATGAATGTGTGGCGCAACGAGAGATCACGAACCCAGTGCCGCCACACCGGGCTCTCGATGTCGTAGCCGAGGTGGGTCATCCAGTTGGCGGCGCGCACCAGCGGAGGGCCCTCCCCCGCCACCGCGTATGCCAGCCGCACCCCGTCGGCCGCTCGACAGAACGCGATGTGCTGTCGCGGCGGTGGCGGTTCGTCCGGCGGTTCCGGTTCGTCGGGCGTCGCCGGAGTGTCGTCTGCCACGGTCGCGACGAACTGGTACCCGCGACCGCGCACCGTCCTGATGAAGCGCTGCGATTCGCCGTCGTCGCCCAGTGCCCGCCTGGCCGCCTTGATCCGGCTGGTCAGGGCGGCTTCGCCGACGAATCGTCCACCCCAGACCGCGTCGAACAGCTCTTCCTTGGTGACGCAGCGCTCGCGGTTGCTGACCAATTGCGTCAGCACATCGAACACCTGCGGCTCGACACGGACGACCTCGTCACCGTGGCGCAACTCGTAGCGCTGGGTGTCGAGGACGAATCCGTCGAAACGCCACAAGCTGGGGGTCCCCTATCGCCAGCCGTCGGCCGCCTTGGCCGCCCGGATCAGAGCGTCGCACAGTTCTCGCAGCTCTGTGGGCTCAGCCCCTTCGTCGACCGCCGTTGCCACGTCCTCTGCGGCGCATCTCACCTGGTAGACGCGGTCGGACAGCTGCGCTGCCTCCTCGGCGCTCAGCACCACCGAATCCGGGGAAAGCGCGGTGCCCTTCACCTGGGCGCGCTGCTCGTACGCGCGCTGCCGGCAGGACTGCCTGCAGTACTGTCTGCGCCGCCCAAGCCCCGCATCATCGACGTCACGACCACACCACCGACAGGGTTGCGTTCGGGCGCGCCTTCTGGCGATGGTCTCCACGGAACCTGACCTTAGACCGACTACCGCCCCGATCCCGGTATCATGGACGGTCGAGTCGGGAACTTCTTTGCACGCCATCGCGTTGCTATTCCGGACCACATGCTGTGAGGAGTGTTGACGAAATGGCTGATCGGGTTTTGAGAGGTAGTCGCCTCGGCGCCGTGAGCTACGAGACCGACCGCAACCATGACCTTGCGCCGCGTCAGGTCGCCCGCTATCGCACCGACAACGGCGAGGAGTTCGACGTCCCGTTCGCCGACG
Source organism: uncultured Actinomycetota bacterium (assembly GCA_963822305.1). Classification (GTDB taxonomy): domain Bacteria; phylum Actinomycetota; class Actinomycetes; order Mycobacteriales; family Mycobacteriaceae; genus Mycobacterium. The sequence goes on from CAWGHF010000021.1 coordinate 317,355, forward strand.
ACGCCGAGATCCCCGGCACCTGGCTGTGCCGCAACGGCATGGAGGGCACCCTGATCGAGGGTGACGTGCCTGAGCCCAAGAAGGTAAAGCCACCGCGTACCCACTGGGACATGCTGCTGGAGCGCCGTTCCGTCGAGGAGCTCGATGAGCTGCTCAAGGAGCGCCTCGACATCATCAAGACGCGGCGTCGCGGCAGCTGACCTGCCGCCGCTAGCGCACCACGCCGCGGGCGCGATCCAGCCGCCCGCGGACACCCCATTCCGCGACCCTGAGCATCGCCTCGCGGATATTTGACCCGCTCATCTTCGACACACCCAGCTCGCGCTCGCTGAAGGTGATCGGGACCTCGACGACCACGAACCCGTTGTTGATGGCACGCCAGGTCAGGTCGATCTGGAAGCAGTACCCCTTCGAATCGACGGCGGCCAGGTCGATCTTCTCCAATACCTCACGCCGGTACGCGCGGTAACCCGCGGTGATGTCGTGTACGTCGACGCCGAGCAGCACCCGGGCGTAAGTGTTGGCGGTCTTGGACAGGGCGTATCGGCGGCGCGGCCAGTTGCGGATGGCACCACCCGCCACATAGCGCGATCCGATGGCCAGATCCGCACCCCCGTCGACGGCGTCGAGCAGGCGGTGCAGCTCCTCGGGCGCGTGGCTGCCGTCGGCGTCCATCTCCACCAGCACCGAGTATTCGCGGCCCAGCCCCCACGCGAAGCCCGCGAGATACGCGGCACCCAACCCGTCCTTGCTTGCGCGGTGCATGACGTGGACCCGATCCGGGTCGGCCAGCGCCAGTTCGTCGGCGAGCTCGCCGGTGCCGTCGGGGCTGCCGTCGTCGACGATGAGAATGTGCACGTCGGGCAGGGCGGTGTGCACCCGGCCGACGATCAACGGCAGATTCTCCCGCTCGTTGTATGTGGGGATGATGACCAGAGTGCGCTGACTCGGGCGTTCCACTGGCCCAGGGCCGCTCATGTGCTTCCTCTTTCGGTGCCGTCCTCGTCGGACGGTGTGTCTCTGCCGCTGGCGTCGGTCACCGGACGGCGAAGACGCACGAACCTTCCATTGTGCAGCATCGCGGCGATCAGGGCCCCGATCCCGACGGCGACCAGCACGCCCTGCACGAAGGGGCCCCATCGTGTCGCCGCCGTGAGCTGCGTCTTCAGCCGGATCGGCATGTCGAGGTAGGCGGGTTCGAAGAACCCGGTGCGGGCAAGCACACGACCGTCGGGCGCGATGACGGCGCTGATCCCCGTGGTGCCTGCCACGATGACGAAACGGTTGTGCTCGACCGCCCGCAGCCTGCCGAACGCGAGCTGCTGGGCACTCATCGATTCGTTGAATGTGGCGTTGTTGGACGGCACCGTCAGCACTTGGGCACCGGCCAGCACCGATTCCCGCGGCGACCGGTCGAAGATCACCTCCCAGCAGGTCGACACGCCGATCGGCACGCCGGCCGCGTCGACGACGCCGGTGCCGCTGCCGGGCACGAAATAGCCGGCCCGATCGGCGTACGACGAGAAGTGCTTGAAGAAACTTCGCCACGGCAGGTACTCGCCGAACGGCTGGACGATCTGCTTGTCGTGCCGGTCGCCGGGGCCGGTGTCGGGATTCCAGACGATGACAGAGTTGGTCGACACCGGGTTGTCGCGGGTGTAGCCCGGCGCGGCAAGGACACCGCCCACCAGAATCGGCGCCTTGATCGCATCAACGGCAACCGCGATCTGGTCGGCGGCGTCCTGGTTGGCCAGTGGATCGATGTCCGACGAATTCTCCGGCCAGATGACGAACAGCGGCTGTGGCGCCCGCCCGGCCCGCACATCCTCCGACAACCGCAGCGTCTCCCGAACGTGGTTGTCGAGCACCGCCCGGCGCTGGGCGTTGAAATCCAGCCCGAGCTGCGGCACGTTTCCCTGCACGGCTGCGACGTTGACCGACGGTTCATCGGGGGCGCCGGCACCCGAATGCCTTACCGCGGGCGAGATTGCCGCGGCGGCGATCAGCACGAGGCAGATGCAGGCACCGGGCAACACAACCGCGGGTCGCGCCGAGGCGGCGGGCGTGCCGTCATCACCGCGCCGCCACCAATTGAAGATCTCGAAGGCCAGCGCGGCAAGGCCGAATCCGAGCAGGGTCACCGCGAACGAAACCAGCGGCGCACCGCCGATCTGCGCGAGTGGCAACAGCGGGCCATCGGTTTGGCCGAAACCGACTACGCCCCAGGGGAATCCGCCGAACGGCACCGTCGACTTGGCCCACTCGGCCAGCGCCCAGAGACCGGCGAACCAGATCGGCCATGCGGTCAACCTGCGCGTCGCGACAGCGGCCACCCCGAACAGAGCGGGAAACACCGCCTGCAGTAGCGCGAGCGCCAGCCACGGAAGGAGCCCGACCATGACGCCGGTCCACGGCAGCAGCGGAATGTTGAACGCCGCCCCGAAGAGGAAGCCGTACCCGAATCCGCCGACGAGCGTAGTGGTTTCCCGGGTCAGCACCCAGGCCAGCAGCGCGAACGCGACGATCGCCGCGTACCACCAGCCGAAGGGCGGGAAGCTCAGGCAGAGCAGCATCCCCCCGACGATGGCGGCGGACAGCCGTGGCAGCCGGGCCACCACGGCGTCGCCGAAACGCTTGACCCATGCCGGCACTTCGCGCTTGGTCGGGGTCTTGCCGGCGGGCGTGGCCTCGTCGTCGTCGGGAGCTTCCTCGTCGTCGGGAGCCGTCTCGTCGGCGGAGACGTGCACGTCGGCTTTCTCCTCGATGAAAACCGGGAGGGAGTCGGTGTCGTCGTCGGCGCGCCCCCAGTTGCGTATCCGCTTAACCATGGATGGCGGCACCTCGGTGAACGGTCTGGACGCATCGGGGCAACCGGTCGTCGGGCCCGAGCCGGGGCAGTGCGGGTACCCGCGACCGCGGGTCGGTCGACCAGCGCTTTATGGCGTCGTCGGGGGCGCTGACCTGCAACCCGTCGGTCTGCCACACCGCGTACGACGCGGGTGCGCCCGGCACGAGTGTTCCGGTCACACCGTCTCGCACCCCGCCCGCGCGCCATGCGCCGCGCGTCGCCGCCGAGAACGCCGCCCGCATCGATACCGAACTCGCCGGTGTCTGGTGCCGGGTTGCGGCGCGGACGGTTTCCCACGGATTCATGCTGGTGACCGGCGAATCGGAGCCGAAGGCGAGTGGCACGCCTTGGGATGCTAACAGCGCCAGCGGATTGAGCCTGCGGGCTCTGTCCCGGCCGAGACGCTGTGCATACATCCCGGCTTCGCCGCCCCACAGCGCGTCGAAGTTCGGCTGCACGCTTGCGATGACGCCCCATTCGCCCAGCCGTGCCGACTGCTCGGGAGTGACCATTTCAAGGTGCTCGAGCCGGTGCCCGCATCTCGCGACCGCCTGCGTACCGAGCCGGTCGACCACGCGCTGCACGGCGTCGACGACGGCACCGACCGCGGCGTCCCCGATGACATGGAAGCCTGCCGGGATGCCGGCTTCCGTGCAGGCGTGCAGATGCGCCGTGATGGCCTCTGGATCGAGGTAGGTGTTGCCGCAGCGGTGCGGGGCGTCGGTGTAGGGCTCGTGCAGCCAGGCCGTCCGCGACCCGAGCGCGCCGTCGACGAACAGGTCGCCCGCCAGCCCGCGGGCGCCGGTCATCTCCATGAGGGCTTGGGCCTGCCTACGGTCGGTGACCGCTTCACCCCAGTACCCGATGACCTCGACGCCGTGCCGGGTGTCGCGCAGCTCTTGCCAGTCGTCGAGCCCGCCGATGTCGGGGCCCGCGCATTCGTGGACGGCGACGATCCCGTTGGCCGCCGCCAGGTCAAGGGCGGCGGTACGGGCGCGGGCCCGCTGATCGGGTGTCAGCCGGTCACGGGCGGCGGCGCGGACCATGTGGTGGGCGTCGGCGGTCAACGGCCGCTGCGGGTCGAAGCCGTGGGCCGCCGACAGTCCGGTCGTCAGCCGACGAAGCGCGGTGGACGCTACCGCCGAATGGACGTCGACGCGGGCCAGATAGGCGGGCCGGTCGCCGACCACGGCGTCCAGGTCGTCGGTGCTCGGCGGCGTCGCCTCCGGCCAGCCCGACTCGTCCCAGCCGTGCCCCCAGATGGGTTCGCCGGGGTGGGCCCGCGCGAAATCCGCGACCAGCTGCAGGCAGTGCCGCGCCGATGTGGCCGCGCGCAGATCGAGGCCGGCGAGCATGAGGCCGGTCGCGGTGACATGCACATGGGAGTCGACGAAGGCGGGCGCGACGAATCCGCCGTCGAGATCGACGACCTCGGCTTCGGGGAATTGGGTCAGGCCGACCTCGTCGCTGCCGAGCCAGACGACCGCGCCATCACGGACGGCCATCGCGGTGGCGTCCGGCATGGCCGGACTGTGAATCCGGCCGCGGCGCAGAAGCGTCGTCAAGTCAGTCGGGTTTGCGAGGCAACTCTTGCGGCTCGACGTCGACGACGTCGATGACCTCACCGTCGATGTAGTCGCCACGGCCGGCGCGAGGTCGGCTCGCCGCGGCGGTCGCGACCGTGATCAGCGGCATCCGGCGGGCGGCCATTGCCGTCAGCACCGGGCGGGCGACGGCGCGGGTCGGCGGCGCCAACAGCAGCAGGCCGGCCGCCGTCGTCACCAGCCCAGGGATGAACACCAACACGGTGCCCAAGGCGACGAGAGCGCTGTCGGTGACCGAACCCTGCGGGGTGGTGAGCCCGGACTGCAGCCGCCGGATGTGACGTTTGACCTGCGAACCGGCGAGCACGAAGCCCAGCACGGAGGTGCCGAGCAGCGCCAACACCGTCCAGCCGAATCCGATCGTCGAGACCAACGCCACCACAATCGCCAGCTCGACGACCAGGTAGATCAGGAACAGCCGCATCGCCATGTTGTGCCAACGCTTCGGACGGCCGCAGGGTTCCGACAAAAACCTAGGCGGGTGCGGGCGCTGTGACCTCGATCGCAGAGTGCACCTTGTCGATGCCGCCGCGGAAGACCGCCTGGGGAACCCACCACCACGCGTGCCACCAGTAGCGCTTGGTGACCTTTTCGAAAACCCGGCGGGTCTCGGAGTCGGGCAGCATGCGCGCCGTGGCCTCGACCGGCTCACCCTTGACCTTGCCAAGCGCGCCCGCCTTCTGGATGGTCACCCGCGGGGTGTTGTTGATCCGCTTGGTCTTCCAGGAGCCGTCGTCGGTGATGATCAGCAGCTTGTCACCCTCGGGTACGCCCCACACCGTGGTGGGCTTGGGCCTGCCGTCCTTGGTGAAGGTGGTGAGCAGCAGGTACTTCTCGTCGTAGACGTCTTCGAAGGTCGGGGCCATGGTGATTACTTCACCGCTTTCAGTTCGATCGAAACGTTGTTCTTCATCCCGCCGCGCAACTTCGAGAAAAGGTTGAACGTCTTGCCGAGCAGGCCGTAACGCTTGCCGATGGCGTCGTAGGTGGCGCCGTTGGCGGACTTGTCGAGGATCGTGGCGACCGCCTCGACCGCCTCACCCTTCGGGTTCCCGCGCATATCGCATTCGGCGATGGTCACCCGAGACGTGTTCCGGATCCGCTTGACCTTCCATGACTGCTCCTGCGTGATCGCCACCAGGCCGTCGCCGCTCGGCGCAGCCCAGATAGCTGTGGGCTTGGGTCGGCCGTCCTTGGTGAACGTGGTCAGTAGGAGGTATTCGCTCTTCGCGACGTCGGCAAAGGTGACAGGCACAACTCCAACGTAGCGAGGGTCAGCCTTCGAGGTCGCCTTCGGCCTCCAGCAGCACCTGCCGCAGACCGTTCAGAGTTTCTGCCTCCGGCTGTGCCCACAAACCGCGATCCGCGGCCTCCAGCAGGCGCTCGGCCATCCCGTGCAGCGCCCACGGATTGGATTCGGCCATGAACTTCCGGTTCTCGTCGTCGAGCACGTAGGCGTCGGTGAGCCGTTCGTACATCCAGTCGGCCATCACTCCGGCCGTGGCGTCGTAACCGAACAGATAGTCGACGGTGGCGGCCATCTCGAATGCGCCCTTGTAGCCGTGCCGACGCATCGCTGTCATCCACCGCGGGTTGACCACCCGGGCCCGGAACACCCGCGTGGTCTCCTCCGACAGGGTGCGGGTGCGCACGGCGTCGGGGCGGGTGTTGTCGCCGATGTATGCGGCGGGCGCCTGACCGGTCAGCGCGCGCACGGTGGCCACCATTCCGCCGTGGTACTGGAAATAGTCGTCGGAGTCGGCGATGTCGTGCTCGCGGGTATCGGTGTTCTTGGCCGCCACCGCGATGCGGCGGTACTGCCGGCTCATATCGTCGGCAGCCGGCGCCCCGTCGAGGCCGCGGCCGTACGCGAAGCCGCCCCACGCCGTGTAGACCTGCGCGAGGTCGGCGTCGTCGCGCCAGTTGCGGCTGTCGATCAACTGCAGCAGCCCGGCGCCGTAGGTACCCGGTTTCGAGCCGAAAACCCTTGTGGTGGCGCGACGTCGGTCACCGTGCTCGGCGATGTCGGCGTCGGTGTGTGCACGAACGTAATTCGCCTCGGCAGGCTCGTCGAGGTTCGCGACGAGCGACACCGCGTCGTCGAGCATGGTGACGACGTGCGGGAAGGCGTCCCGAAAGAAGCCGGAGATCCGCACGGTGACGTCGATACGCGGCCTGCCGAGTTCGGTGAGCGTGATCGGCTCCAGGTTGACGACACGGCGGGACGCGTCGTCCCATACCGGCCGAACACCCAGCAGCGCAAGCACTTCGGCGATGTCGTCACCCGATGTCCGCATGGCCGACGTCCCCCACACCGAAAGGCCGACCGACCGCGGCCAGCTGCCGTGGTCCTCGCGGTACCGGGCCAGCAGCGACTCGGCCATCGCGCTGCCGGTTTCCCAGGCCAGCCGCGACGGCACGGCCTTCGGGTCGACCGAGTAGAAGTTGCGCCCGGTGGGCAACACGTTGACCAGGCCCCGAAGCGGCGAGCCCGACGGGCCCGCGGCGATGAACCGGCCGTCCAGAGCGCGCAGGATCTGATCGATCTCTCCGGCCGTGCCCGCCAGTCGGGGCACCACCTCCGTGCACGCGAACCGAAGGATCGCCGCCACGTCGCGGTCATCGGTCAGCCCGTCGACCACCGCGGCGTCCCAGCCGGCCTGCTGAAGCTCGGCAAGCAGTGCGCGAGCGCGGGTTTCGGCCTCGTCGACCGCGGCGCGATCGTCGGTGCCGTCCTCGGCAAGGCCGAGCGCCTGTCGCAGCCCCGGCACCGTCTGCTCGCCGCCGAACAGCTGTCGTGCCCGCAGGATGGCCAGCACCAGGTCCAGCTCGGGCTCATCGGACGGCGCCTGGCCGAGTATGTGAAGCCCGTCGCGGATCTGGACGTCCTTGATCTCACACAGCCAGCCGTCGACGTGCAGCAGCATGTCGTCGAACGAGTCGTCCTCGGGGCGTTCTGCCAGGCCGAGATCGCGGTCCATCTCGGCGGCGCGCATCAGCGTCCAGATCTGCTGGCGGATCGCGGGTAGCTTGCCGGGGTCGAGCGCCGCGATGTTCGCGTGCTCGTCGAGCAACTGCTCCAATCGCGCGATGTCGCCGTAGCTTTCGGCCCGGGCCATCGGCGGAATGAGGTGGTCGACCAGTGTGGCGTGCGCACGCCGCTTGGCCTGGGTGCCCTCCCCCGGGTCGTTGACGAGGAACGGGTAGATCAGCGGCAGGCTGCCAAGCGCCGCGTCGGAACCGCACGCCGCGGACATGCCGAGCGTCTTGCCGGGCAGCCACTCCAGGTTGCCGTGCTTGCCGAGGTGGACGATGGCGTCGGCGCCGAATCCACTGTCCAGCCATCGGTATGCCGCCAGGTAGTGATGGCTCGGCGGTAGGTCTGGGTCGTGGTAGATCGCGACCGGGTTCTCCCCGAAGCCCCGTGGGGGCTGCACCATCAGCACGACGTTGTCCGTCTGCATCGCGGCGATGACGATCTCGCCGTCCGGATCGTTCGTGCGGTCGACGAACAGGTCTCCCGGGGCGGGACCCCAGTGCTGTTCGACCGCCTCGGTGAGCTCGACGGGTAGCGTCGCGAACCAGGCACGATAGTCCTTGGCTGACAGTCGAATCGGATTACCGGCAAGGTGTTCCTCGGTGAGCCAGTCCGGGTCCTGACCGCCGCGCTCGATCAGCGCGTGAATCAAGGCGTCGCCGTCCTGCGCGTCCACGCCGGGGATCTCGCCGATCTGATAGCCGGCGTCGCGCATGGCGCGCAACAGGGCGACCGCACTCGCCGGGGTGTCCAGCCCGACCGCGTTGCCGATGCGGGCGTGCTTGGTCGGGTACGCCGAGAACACGACCGCAATGCGCTTGTCCTCCGGCGCGACGGCGCGTAGCCGCGCGTGCCGCACTGCGAGGCCGGCCACGCGGGCGCAGCGCTCCGGATCGGCGACGTAGGCGATCAGACCCTCGTCGTCAATCTCCTTGAAGGAGAACGGGACGGTGATGATGCGCCCGTCGAACTCCGGAACGGCCACCTGGGTCGCGACATCGAGCGGGCTCATGCCGTCGTCGTTGTCGTGCCATTGTGACCGCGAACTGGTCAGGCAGAGCCCCTGCAGGATCGGAATATCCAGCGCGGCAAGGTGTGCCACGTTCCATGTGTCGTCGCTACCGCCCGCCGACACGGTGGCGGGAACCGCAGCTCCCGCGGCAAGCACGGTGGTCACCATCGCGTCGGCCGATTTGAGCAGATCGAGCATGTCGGGCTCGGCCGTGCGCAGCGAGGCGCAGTACACCGGCAGCGCGCGCCCACCCGCGTCTTCGATTGCGCTGCACAGCGCTTCGACGTAGCCGGTGTTGCCCGCCAGCTGCTGCGCGCGGTAGAAGAGCACCGCGATCGTCGGGCCGTCGGTGGTCGATGAACTGCGTTCGAGGACACCCCAATTCGGGACGCTCGCAGGCGGTGCGAACCCGAATCCGGTCATCAGCACGGTGTCGCAAAGGAATGCATGCAGCTGGTGGAGATTGTGCACGCCGCCCTGGGCCAGATAGACGTGCGCCTGCAGGGCGACGCCGGCCGGGACGGTCGAATGGCTCATCAGGTCGGCATCTGGCGCCTGCTCGCCGCTGACCACCACCGTCGGCACGCCGCTTCCGACAACCGTGTCGATGCCGTCCTGCCAGGACCGGTAGCCGCCGAGAATCCGCACCACGACGAGATCGGCGCCGTCGAGCTGCTCGCTGAGCTCACCGTCGACAAGCCGCGACGGGTTGGCCCACCGGTACTGCGCACCGCTGGCACGGGCGGTGATCAGGTCGGTGTCGGACGTCGACAGCAAAAGAATGGTGGGCTCTGACACCCACCATTCCTATCGCAGGTGACGATCAGTCGCCGAAGCGGCCGTGCCAGGTCTGCGGATACGGCAGTCCGGTCGCGGCGGCCAGGACAACGAGAACAGCACCGAAAACGAGCAAGGAGAACATCGTCGGTCCTTCCATTCCTTGTTGCACACGCGTGCAACTGCGAGAACCGTACGACGAAACCGGCGAGTAACCACCGTCATGTGGTTGACGGAACTACCAGCTCAAGCATGTGACAACCGTCACATTCGTTTCGGCTCCCGCTGCGTAGAACCCTGGCGCCCGGCCGCGTCAGGCGTCAGCTTGGGCACATGCACGTGGTCAAACTCGGAGCCAACATCGGCGCCCGCATCGACGGCGTCCGCCTCGCCGAACGCCTCGACGCGTCCACCGCCGCCCAGATCAACGCGGCGCTGCTCGAGCACAAGGTGATCTTCTTCCGCGAACAGCACGACCTCGACGACGAGGGTCAACTCGCGTTCGCGCGCACGCTGGGCACGCCGACAAGCGCGCACCCCACCGTGACATCGCGCGGAGCCCGCCTGCTGCCGATCGATTCGCGCTACGACAAGGCCAACAGCTGGCACACCGATGTCACGTTCGTCGACCGGATCCCCAAGGCCTCGCTGCTGCGCGCCGTCACGCTGCCCGCCTACGGCGGAACGACGACGTGGGCCTCGACCGAGGCGGCCTACGACCAGCTGCCCGCACCCCTGCGCGCGCTGGCCGAGAGCCTCTGGGCCGTGCACACCAACCTCTACGACTACGCATCCCCACGCGACTTCACCACGGCGGAACGCCAGTACCGCGAGGAATTCGTCTCCGACTATTACGAGACGGAGCACCCGGTGGTCCGCGTGCATCCCGAGACGGGCAGGCGGGTGCTGCTGCTCGGCCAGTTCGTCAAACGGTTCGTCGGGTTGGGTGCAGGCGAATCGGCAGCGCTGTTCAATCTGCTGCAGACCCGAATCACCAAGCTGGAGAACACGATTCGATGGGACTGGCAGCCCGGGGATCTGGCGATCTGGGACAACCGTGCCACCCAGCACTACGCCGTCGCCGATTACGACGACCAGTTCCGCATGCTCAACCGCGTCACGCTGGCCGGCGACATCCCGGTGGATGTCGACGGCCAGACCAGCCGCGTGGTCGCCGGTGACGCCTCGCACTACTCAGACGTGGTGGACCCGGTACCGCTGGCCAGCTGACGGCTCAGCGGTCGGATGTCCCCCACCGCGTGGCCCACGATTGCGAATAGCCGGAGCCAACCAGCACGCCAAGCAGAACCATGACGGCTGTGAACACGAGTAGTGCGACCATCGACGTTCCTTCTAATAGAGGTGTGACAAGAACTCGTATGCCAGGCGACTAGAGCCTGTCCATCGCCCGCGACATCGCGGACTGCTCCAGATACCCGAACCGCTGCGGGTAGTGCCTCGGTGCATGCGACTTCTCGGGCCGCGCGAACATCGCGCGCACCGTCGAGGCGAGCTCATGGGCGACGTTCCGGTGCCGCGCAGGCGCGGGTGCCAGCGCCGCCGCCGAGCTGAACAGCACCTGCTGTTCGGTGATCAACGCAGCGGTGTCGGTCGACTTCTCGACGGACGGCGCCGGTGCGCTCTGGGTTTTCGGTGTTTGGTTGTTCGTGCCAGCCTTGGTTTCCAGCGTGGTCATTTCGGTACTCCAACCGCCCCAATGTCCCGTGCTCTAGTGCCGCGGGCTCCCTGATGTTTGGAAACCTAAATTCGGCAGGTTATTGACACACGCGTAGTCCACTACTCCAATTCGTGCCGATGGCGCTACGCGTACCGTGAACATGATGGCCCGGACCCGTGACCAGGACGAATGCCCAGGCGCCCTTCAGGTGCACAGGGCGGCCGACGGCGCGCTGGCCCGGGTCCGGCTACCCGGCGGGATGATCGGGCCGCGTCAGCTGGAGGCGCTGGCGCATGCGGCGAACCGGTTCGGCTCCCCGGCGATGGAGCTGACCTCACGGGGCAACATCCAGATCCGCGGCATCCGCGACGACGAGGCCGCCGTCGCCCTTGCCGACGCCGTCGCGGCCGCCGGATTGCTGCCGTCGCCGACGCACGAGCGGGTCCGCAACATCGTCGCCTCCCCGCTCTCGGGGCGAGTGGGCGGAGCCGCCGACGTCCGGGAGTGGGTGCGGCGGCTGGACGCCGCTGTCTGCGCCGAGCCCGACCTCGCGGCGCTGCCCGGCCGGTTCTGGTTCAGCATCGACGACGGCCGCGGCGACGTCTCCGGCCTGGCCGCCGACGCCGGGGCGCACGTGACCGGCGAATCCGCCGCCCTCCTGCTGGCCGGTCGCGACACCGGCGTTCGGATCACACCGCCGGACGTCGTGCCCACGCTGATATCCATCGCGCAGCGCTTCGTCGAGATTCGGGACGATGCCTGGCGCATAGCGGAACTCGCGGACACCTCCGCGCTGCTCGATCGCCTTCCCCGATCCGTCGAGCCGGGGGCGACCTGGCCACCCGTCAGCCGGCCGCCGGTCGGCTGGATCAGCCAGGACGACGGCCGCGTCGCGCTGGGTGCCGTCGCGCCGCTTGGCGTGCTGCAGGCGCGCGTCGCCGAGTTCCTGGCGGCCATCGACGCTCCGATGGTCATCACGCCGTGGCGTTCGGTGCTCGTCTTCGACCTTGACGAAGGTGTCGCGGACGCCGCGCTGCGAGTGCTCGCTCCGATGGGCCTGGTGTTCGACGAGGGTTCGCCGTGGCTGGACGTCAGCGCCTGCACCGGCAGCCCCGGCTGCGAACACTCCGCGGCCGACGTGCGCGCCGACGCGACCCGCGCCGTCGACGATCCAAGCCCGACGCACCGGCACTTCGTCGGATGCGAACGGGCCTGCGGCAGCCCACCGGCAGGCGAGGTCCTGATCGCCACCGGAGACGGATACGTGCTGCGCACGGCGTCCCCGTAGGGTGGGCGGGTGCTCGACTACACCCGCGACGCCGCCGAGATCTATCGGCAGTCGTTCGCGACGATCCGTGCGGAAGCCGATCTCTCCCGGTTCCCGGACGACATCGCCAGAGTGGTGGTGCGCCTGATCCATACATGCGGACAGGTCGACGTCGCCGAGCACGTCGCCTACAGCGAGGACGTGGTCGCCAAGACGCACGCCGCGCTTGCCGCGGGCGCGCCAGTGCTGTGCGATTCGTCGATGGTGGCGGCCGGGATCACCCGGTCGCGGCTGCCCGCCGACAATGAAGTGGTGTCGCTGGTGACCGACGACAGGGCCGCCGACCTGGCCGGCCGCGTCGGCACCACCCGCTCAGCCGCCGCGGTGCAGTTGTGGGCCGACCGCCTCGGCGGTGCGGTGCTGGCGATCGGCAACGCACCGACCGCCCTGTTCCGGCTGCTCGAACTCGTCGACGATGGCGCACCAACTCCGGCCGCCGTGCTCGGCGGACCGGTCGGTTTCGTCGGGTCGGCCCAGTCCAAGCAGGAGCTCATCGACCGGCCGCGCGGCATGTCCTACCTCGTGGTCACCGGTCGCCGGGGCGGCAGCGCAATGGCCGCCGCCGCCGTCAACGCCATCGCCAGTAGCGCCGAATGACGAACGCGGACAGCACGCACCGAGGAACGCTGTGGGGCGTCGGGCTGGGCCCGGGCGACCCCGAACTCGTGACGGTCAAGGCCGCCAGGGTGATCGCGCAAGCCGATGTGGTCGCCTATCACAGCGCCAGGCATGGCCGCAGCATCGCCCGCGGCATCGCCGAGCCCTATCTACGCGGCGACCAAATCGAGGAGCATCTGGTCTACCCGGTCACCACCGAGACCACCGACCATCCCGGCGGGTACGCCGGTGCGATGGAGGAGTTCTACCGCCAGGCCGCCGAGCGCATCGCCACCCATCTGGACGCCGGCCGAGATGTCGCGTTGCTCGCCGAGGGCGATCCGCTGTTCTATAGCTCCTACATGCACATGCACACCCGGCTGACCGAGCGCTTCGACGCGGTGATCGTGCCGGGAGTGACGTCGGTCAGCGCGGCGTCAGCGGCGACCGGCACTCCCCTTGTCCAGGGCGACGAGGTGCTGACGATCATCCCGGGCACGCTGCCCGTCGACGAACTGAAGCGCAGGCTGGCAGACACCGACGCCGCTGTGGTGCTGAAACTGGGACGGTCGTATCCCGCTGTGCGAGAAGCGCTTTCATCGGCAGGTCGGCTCGGCGAGGCGTACTACGTGGAGCGCGCAAGCACGCCACAGCAACGGGTGCTGCCCGCCGCCGACGTCGAAGACGACAAGGTGCCGTACTTTTCGCTCGCCATGCTGCCGGGCGCCCCGGCCCGACAGGCGCCTGCGGGCACCGTCGCCGTCGTCGGCCTCGGGCCCGGCGACATCGATTGGATGACTCCGCAGAGCCACCGCGAACTCGCCGCGGCGACCGACCTCATCGGATACGGCCCCTATCTGGATCGCGTCCGACCGCGCGACGGACAACGCCTGCACGCAAGCGACAACACCGATGAACCGGCACGCGCCCGGCTGGCGTGTGCGCTCGCCGAGGAAGGTCGCGCCGTCGCGGTGGTCTCGTCCGGCGATCCCGGAGTGTTCGCGATGGCAACGGCCGTCCTGGAGGAGGCCAAGCAGTGGCCGGGCGTGACGGTCCGGGTGATTCCCGCGATGACGGCGGCGCAGGCCGTCGCGAGCCGGGTCGGGGCGCCGCTTGGCCACGACTACGCGGTGATCTCGCTGTCCGATCGGCTCAAGCCGTGGGACGTCATCGCCGAACGGCTCGCCGCCGCAGCGAAGTCCGACCTGGTGCTCGCGATCTACAACCCGGCCTCGAAGACCCGCACCTGGCAGGTCGGTGCGATGCGGGACCTGCTGCTGGAGCATCGCGATCCGGGCACTCCCGTGGTCATCGGCAGGGACGTGTCCGGTCCGCACGAAGACGTGAAGGTCGTGCGGCTCGCCGACCTCGACCCCGCCGAGGTCGACATGCGGTGCCTGCTGATCGTCGGATCGTCGCAGACCCAGTGGTACGACGATCGGGTGTTCACCCCGCGCCGCTACCCGACGCTCTGATACTGTCCGGCAGCCATGACCATTCCACGTGGACCCCAAGATGTAACGCCGGCATGGCTCGGCTCCGTGTTGAGCGCCGACGTGAACGACGTCGACGTCAGCGCGATCGGTACCGGCCAGACCGGCGCCACCTACCGGGTGCGCGCGACGTACGCGGCCGATACCGACTTGCCCACCACGTTCGCGGTGAAGCTGTCCGCCCAGGACGACGCCGTCCGTGAGCGCGTGGCACTGGGCTACCGATCCGAAGTCGAGTACTACGCACGGGTGGCCGATCGCATGAGCATCCCTGTGCCGCCGTGCTTTTACTCGGAGATCTCCGATGACGGCGCCGACTTCGTCCTCATCCTCGCCGACATGGCGCCTGCGGTGCAGGGCGACCAGATCGCCGGATGCAGCGCCGAAGAGGCGACCCTTGCGGTCCAGGCACTCGCCGGACTGCACGGCCCCAGTTGGTGCGATCCCGAATGGATGGGGCTGTCCGGGATCGCGATGCCCAAGCCCGGCGACGACGCAGCGGCTGGCGGCCTCGGTGAGATCTCGGTGATGGCCGCAGGAATCCTTGTCGACAAGCTCGGCAGCGATATCAGCGAGCAGGACAAGGAAACCCTCACGGCCGCGATGTCCTTGGTCACGCCGTGGCTGAAGGCAGAGCCGACCCGGTATGCCCTGATGCACGGCGACTACCGGCTCGACAACATGCTGTTCGACCCGGATCGCACGCGGATCACGGTGGTGGACTGGCAGACGGTCGGGATCGGATTGCCAGGCAGGGACCTCGCATACTTCACCGCGACAAGCCTCGATCCCGACGTCCGCTCGACGATCGAGAAGGACCTCGTCGGCCAGTACCATCATGCGCTACTGGGTTACGGCATAACGGATTACGACTTGGAAACCTGCTGGCGGGACTACCGTCTCGGCGTGGTGCAGGCGCCACTCCTCACCGGCCTCGGCTTCGCGTTCGCGGCATCCACCGAGCGCGGCGACGAGATGATGCTGACCATGTTGCATCGGGGCTGCCGGGCGATCCGCGAGCTGGATACGCTCGAGTTGATCAAGTCCTACCAAGCGAACTGACCCAGGCCACCGCGTCGTCCACCGTCGAAACGGTGGTCACCCCGTCGGGCAGTGCCGGCCGGTTCACCATCACCACTGAGACACCAAGTGCGGCAGCTGCGTCCAGCTTCGGCCTGGTCATCTCGCCGCCACTGTTCTTCGTCACCAGACAGTCGATGCGATGTTCGGCGAGCAGGGCGCGCTCGTCGTCATAGCGGTACGGTCCGCGCGACAGCAGGAGTTCATGGCGACGCGGCAAGGTCTGCGGGTCCGGCGCGGTGACGGCGCGGATCAGAAACCACGCGTCGAGGCCCTTGAACACCTCGACACCGGACCGGCCGGTGGTCAGGAACACCCGCGAGAACCCGTTGTGCTGTACAGCTTTGACGGCATCGATATCGGAGTCGACGAGGATCGCGTCGCCGGCTCGCCAAGCGGGTCGCGCGAGCACGAGATGCGGGATCTGCAGGTTGCCGCACACCTCGGCGGCGGTCGCGGTGATCGTCGCGGCGAAGGGATGGGTGGCGTCGACAACGGCACCGACGTCCGAGTCGACCAGCCATCGCCGCAAGCCGTCGACACCGCCGAACCCGCCGATGCGAACCCCGCCGACCGGCAGGGCGGGATCGGGCACCCGCCCGGCCAGTGAGCTGATCACGTCGACGCCGGGATGCAGTCGCGCGGCGAGCGTTCGGGCCTCCGAGGTGCCGCCGAGGAGCAGCACACGCATCAATGGTGCTCCCGTCGCGCTCTGCCCGACGAGTAGAGGTAGCTGTCCGCGAAGCCCTCGGCGGCCAGCACGTCGCCCACGATGATCACCGCGGTCCTGGTGATCTCGGCGGCGCGCATCTCGTCGGCCAGCTCGGCAAGCGTGCACCGCAGCACCGTCTGCTGCGGCCAGCTCGCGAACGCCACCACCGCACATGGCGTTTCGGTGCGGTAGCCGCCTGCGAGCAGCTGCGGAACGATCCCGTCGACCTGGGCGGCGGCGAGGTGCAGCACCAGCGTCCCGCCAGACGCCGACAACGTCTCGAGGTCCTCCCCCGGCGGCATCGCCGTCGACAGCGTCGCTACTCGCGTCAACGTCACGGTCTGCGCGACGCCGGGAACGGTGAGCTCGCGACCGAGCGCGGCCGCGGCCGCCGCGAATGCCGGTACGCCCGGGACGATTTCGTAATCCACGCCGCGAGCGTCGAGACGGCGGCACTGCTCGGCCAGCGCGCTGTACAGCGACGGGTCGCCCGAATGCAGCCGCGCCACATCCAATCCGGCCGCATCGGCCGCGACGATCTCGTCGACGATCTGGTCGAGTGTCAGCGGGCCGGTGTCGACCACCCTGGCGTCCGGCGGACACAGCGCCAGCAGGTCGTCGGGCATGATCGACCCCGCGTAGAGGCATACCGGGCAACTGCTCAACAGCCGGTGTCCGCGCACAGTGATCAGGTCGGCGGCACCTGGTCCTGCGCCGATGAAGTAGACGGTCATTCCCTGGTTTCCTTGGTGACCACCCACTGGGTGACGGGCATGGCGGGACGCCAGCCCGTGAACTTGCCGAGCGGCTCTCCGCGGTAGTGCTGATATCGCCGCAGTTCCCCGCCCAGACGCGAATACCACTGCGTCAGAACGGCTTCGGATTCGGCCGTCACCACGTTCGCCACCAGCCTGCCGCCGACGATCAGTCGGTCGTAGCAGGCGTCGAGCAGACCCGGCCTGGTCAGGCCTCCGCCGATGAAGACCGCCGACGGCGGTGGCACGAAGTCGAACGCCTCAGGCGCGTCGAAATGCACTTCGACCTTGGCGCCGAACGCTGCCGCGTTGTCGGCGATCCGTTTCCGGCGTTGCTCATCCCGTTCGAATGCCACGGCCCAACACCCCGGTCCGCTGCGGCACCACTCGATCGCGATGCTGCCCGACCCGGCACCGACATCCCACAGCAGCTGACCCGGCCGCGGCCCGAGCGCGGCCAGCGTCACGGCGCGCATCGATTGTTTGGTGATCTGTCCGTCATGGGCGAACGCATCGTCGGGCAGCACCGCGAACTGCCGTCCATCCGGCAGATAGCGCACCGCGATGACGTTCAGGTCGTCAACGTCGCCCGGTGGTCGCGCCGCCCATTCGCGCGCCCTGGCCGACCGCCGACGCTCGGCCGGTCCGCCGAGTTGCTCGAGCACCGTGATCTCCGAATCACCACGTCCGGTGTCGGTGAGCAGCCGCGCCAACTCGGCGGGGGTGGAGCCGTCGCGGGACATGACCACGGCCTGCCCGCCCTGACGCACTGCAGCTTGCGGTTCGGCGGTGACGAGCGAGATCACCTCGGTGTCCTGAACCGCCCAACCGACTCGCGAGCACGCCAGCGTCACCGACGACACATGCGGCAACACCGCGACCTGCTCGGCGCCGTACAGCCGGATGAGGCTGCCGCCGACACCGTGCAGGAGCGGGTCACCGCTCGCAACGACGTGTACGTCTCCCCCAGCGCCCTCCAGAATCGTGCGCAGCGCGGGCAGCATCGGTGACGGCCACGGCCGCTTCACCGCGGAAATGCTCCCGTCGAGCAGATCGAGCTGACGTTGCGAGCCGTAAATGACGGTGGCCCTGCGTAACTCGGCCAGCGACGCCGGTGCCAGCCCCGCCATTCCGTCGGCGCCGATGCCGATGACGACGATCATCTGGGCCCTCTGCTCTTCGCGCAAGCGCTCATCGCGGCATCCTCCGCCACACCCACTGCGGCAGCACCCGCATCCCGACGAAGAACGGTCTCAGCGTCCACGGAATCCACACGGTTCGGCGGCCTTTGGCCAGCGCCCTGGCGGTGGCGGCGGCCACCTGCGGCGGCGTGCTCGACATCGGCGCCGGTTTCATGCCCTCGGTCATCCGCCCGATCACGAATCCGGGCCGCACGAGCAGCAGCCGGACTCCCGAGCCGTGCAGCGCGTCGGCGAGGCCGCTGCAGAATCCGTCCAGTCCGGCCTTCGCCGAGCCGTAGACATAGTTGGCGCGGCGCACCCGGACGCCTGCGACCGACGAGAACACGACGATCGCGCCCATCCCCGCCTGCTTCATCGTGTCGGCCAGCACGGTCAGCAGGTTCGCCTGGGCGACGAAATCGGTGTGCAGCACCGCCGCGGTGTGCGCGGGGTCCTTCTCGGCGCGGGCCTGGTCGCCGAGCACGCCGAATGCCAGCACCGCCGTGTCGATCGGGCCGTGGTCGGCCACGATCGAGGCCACCAGCGGCGCGTGCGAGGCTCAACTCGTCGGCGTCGAATTCGCGAACGTCGACCTTGGCCGCACCTGCCTTCTCGAGGGCGGCGACCTGCTCGGACAGCCGGTCGGGACTGCGGGCGGCCAGCACCACGGGTGCGCCTGGTGCCAGCAGCTGCGCGAGTTCGACGCCGATCTCGCTGCGGCCACCGAAAATCACCACCGGTCCGCGGCTCGTGTCATCCACGGTTGCGATTATCTACTGCGCTAGTTTGGGAGCCGATGGCAAACCCAACGACCCGGCTGACCAACGACGCGCTGGCGTTCCTGACCGAGCGCCATCTCGCGATGTTGACCACGTTGCGTTCCGACAATTCGCCGCACGTCGTGGCGGTGGGTTTCACGTTCGATCCGAAGACCCACATCGCCAGGGTGATCACCAGCGGCGGGTCCCAGAAGGCCGTCAACGCCGAGCAGCGCGGCGTCGCCGTCCTCAGCCAGGTCGACGGCGCCCGATGGCTGTCGCTGGAGGGCCGCGCGACGGTCAACACCGACGCCGACGCCGTTCGCGATGCCGAACTGCGCTACGCGCAGCGCTACCGAACCCCGCGGGTCAATCCCCGGCGGGTCGTCATCGAGGTCAGAATCGAGCGGGTCCTCGGCTCATCGGAACTCCTCGACCGCACCGGCGACTAGGGCATTCTTCTTGCTTGAATTCACTTGTGCCACTTTGGTTTCAGTAGTCACAATCGCGCCAGATTTTGTCGGTGGTTCGAACTAGTGTTCGAAGTATGATTCGGTGGCCGGCTCCAAGCGCATCGCGGTGTTGACCGCGGAGCTTGAAGCATTGCTGGCTGAGTCGTTGGACGGATCGGCCGCCGAGCGGACCGAGACCGCTTTCGTTTGGGAAACGTTCAAGCGTCGCTGCGCGGCGATGGACCATCGCGTGGTCGGATCGCTGGCCGAGGTACCCATCGAGGAGTTGGGTGAGTCGTCGTTGGCGTCGGCGTTGTCGACGTTGTTGCGGATCGCGCCGCCGAAGCCAACCGCCGCGTCAAGGAGGCCAAGGATTTGGGGCCGCGATCGTCGATGACCGGTGAACCCCTGGAGCCGATGCTGGTGAACACTGCGGCCGCGCAATGGCGAGGTGAAATCGGCGCCGAGCATGTGAAGATCATCCGCACGGTTCTTCAAAAAGCTGCCCGGCTTCGTCGACCACGCCACCCGCGAAGCCGCTGAAGCACAGCTGGCCGAGTTGGCGTGCGGGCTTCGGCCCGAAGACTTGCGCGTCGCCGCCAACCATCTGGCCATACTGCTCGACCAGGACGGCGAACTGTCCGACGCCGACCGGGCCAGGCGCAGCTACCTAACCAAGGGCAAACAGCAGGCCGACGGCATGAGCGAGATCCGCGGCTGCGTCGACCCCGAGCTCGGCGGGTTCCTCGATGCGGTGTTCGCCAAATGGGCCGCACCGGGCATGTGCAACCCCGACGACGACAACCCTGTGTAGACGGCGAACCCGGCCAGGAGGCACGGACCGGTGATTGCGCACGACCGGGCAACGCAACCACGACGCACTCAAAGCGTTGTGCCGAGCGATGCTGGCGTCGGGACAGTTGGGAAGCCACAAAGGCCTGCCCGTCACCATGGTCATCTCCACCACACTCAAAGAGTTGGAGTCGGGCACCGGGCATGCCGTCACCGGCGGCGGCACCCTGTTACCGATGTCCGACGTCATCCGGCAAGCCTCCGCGGCCCACCACTACCTGGTCGTGTTCGACGACCACACCGAAGAACCGCTCTACCTCGGCCGCGCCAAACGGCTGGCATCGGCGCAGCGAATCGTGTTGTACGCCAGGGATCGCGGCTGCACCCGCCCCGGCTGCACGGCCCCGGGCTACTGGTGTGAAGCCCACCACGACGACGGCTGGGCCGCCAACGACAGCCCCACCGACATCAATAAACTGTCACTGGCCTGCCCCGCAGACAACAAACTCATCGAGAAAACCGGTTGGACCACTCGCAAACGCAAAGACGGCCGCACCGAATGGATCCCACCACCCAACCTCGACACCGGCCAAGCCCGCGTCAACAACTACCACCACCCCGAGCGCTACCTCATCCCCGACGAACACGCCAGGGACAACCGGGATGACGCAGACGATTCCTAGTGAGCGCACGCTACTCGCCGAGGTGAATCTCCACACCGCCTCGCCGCAGCTGTTCGAAGCTATAGCTGAACTCGCCGCGATGGCCGACCGACACCACATAACGGTCCTGTCCCTCCGTGATCGGGAAACGGAAGGCGAACCTGCAATTGACGTCATCGCCGTGGCCCTCGCCGAGGGTTGCGGAGGCGAGGATCTCGCCCTTGCCGTTCTTGACCATCACCTGGGTGCCGCTACCGATATCGGAGTATCCGTGTACCCCGTGGCATTTACCCTCATCCGACGTGATCGAGCTGAGGTATTCCTTCGACGAGTCGATCAACACGAAAGTTCCTGAAGCGTTGGCCGTTTCGAGGATGCGGAAGCCCTCAGAAAATCTTGGACAGAACGCATCGACTGCGAGTTTGTCCGCGGCCACTCCCTGCTGCGGGCCGCCGTCATCGAGTTGCTTGCAAACCTGCCTGCCATGGGCCAGCGCATTGGCATCGGAGTTGAAACGGGCGCCAAGCCCGGAGTCTTTCAGTGCCGACAGATAGTCGGCGTCAGGCGAACCCGCATTGTGGCGCGGCAGCAGAATGCCCCAGATCACTGCCGCCAGCATGACCAATACAGCCGTCGCGGCACCCGTACCTAGCCACGTCGATCGGATGCTCGTCTTGTTTACCGCCGGAGTGTCGAGATATGCCGGCAGCAGCATGCCGCCATCTGGGTCCGTCGCCTCGGTCTTCCCATTGCGCACCCGACTGGTGGGACGGCCCGCAACGTAATAACGGCCTTCGTGACGTGCGGTCGGGTCGGGTCGCCATCCAGTCTTGGCGACGCCTTCTTTCAGCGCGCCGCAGTTCGGGCAGACGTCGGTTTTTCCAACATCGGAGCCGCAGAACGGGCAAGACATCATCGGCCGCAGTGGCTAGATCCGCACCACGATCAGCTCGTGCGGGCGACTATTGACCGATTCGGCGCCGTCGGCGGTGACGATGACGATGTCCTCGATGCGGGCACCCCACTGCCCTGGAAAGTAGATGCCCGGCTCGACGGAGAACGCCATGCCCTCGGCCAACGGCAGATCGTTGCCCGCCACGATGTAGGGCTCCTCATGCACCGACAGCCCGATGCCGTGGCCGGTGCGGTGCACGAACGCCTCGGCCAGACCGGCTTGCGCCAGCACGTCGCGCGCGACCGCGTCGACCTGTTCGGCGGTAATGCCGGGGCGCACAGCTTCGATGGCGGCCTGCTGTGCCCGTTGCAGCACCGAATACTGCTGCGCCACTTCCGGGCTCGGCTCCCCGATGCTGTAGGTCCGTGTCGAGTCGCTGTTGTACCCGGGTTCGTACGGCCCCCCGATGTCGACGACGACGATGTCGCCGGCCCGCAACTCGCGATCGGAGCACTCGTGGTGCGGGTCGGCGCCGTGCGGGCCCGATCCGACGATGATGAACGCCACCTCCGAATGGCCTTCGGCGACAATGGCTTCGGCGATGTCCGCGGCCACGTCGGCCTCGGTCCGCCCCGGCACCAGGAACTCCGGCACCCTCGCGTGCACCCGGTCGATCGCAGCGCCCGCCTTACGCAGCGCGTCGATCTCGGCGCCGTCCTTGATCATTCGCAGCCGGCGCAGCACATCCGTGGCGAGCACCGGGACCACGCCCAGCACCTCGGCCAACGGCAACAGGTGCAGCGCAGGCATCGCGTCCGTGACGGCTGTGGCCGCGGGCGCGCCGCCGAGCATGTCGGCCACCACCCGGTACGGGTCGTCGCCATCCACCCAGTCCCGCACCGTGATACCGAGTTCGGTGGCCGCCGACTCCTTCAGCGAAGCCAGTTCCATCCGCGGGACCACAATGGCCGGCTTCGCCGGATGCGGGCAGCACCAGCGCGGTCAGCCGCTCGAAGGTCTGGGCGCGCGAGCCGATCAGGTAGCGCAGGTCGTATCCGGGCGTGATGACCAGCCCGGCCAACCCGGCGTCGGCTGCGGCCGCCGCGGCGGCCCGGAGTCGCTGCGCATACACGTCGGTGCTGAATCGGCCCGCTGTCATGGAACTCAGGTTAAACCGGGGCCCGAATAGGTGGCGACCTCGATCAGGTTGCCGTCCGGGTCGCGGCAATAGTGCGACGTCATCGGGCCGAGCGCACCGGTCTTCGTTATCGGCCCCTCGGTGATCGGCACCCCGCAGGACCGCAGGTGCGCGCCGACATCGGAGGCGCTGACTTCGGCGATGAAGCAGAGGTCGAGCGATCCGGGAGCGTCGACCGCACCCGTCTCCCAGTTCGGCGCCCCGGTGGGCCGCACGTTGATCTTCTGGTTCCCGAACCGCAACGCCACCCGGCCTTCGCCGAACACCTCGCGCTCCATCCCGAGCACCCGCACATACCAGGCGGTGGTGGCGTCGACGTCGTGGCAGTTGAGCACCACGTGGTCGATTCGATTCACGATGAAGGCCATACCTCACGCTACTGTCGGTGACCGTGGCAGCTCCTGTGTTATTGCTCGACGGCGCCAGCATGTGGTTTCGCTCCTTCTTCGGGGTGCCCTCCTCGATCACCGCTCCCGACGGCAGACCCGTCAACGCCCTGCGCGGCTTCCTCGATGCCGTCGCCACCGTCATCACGCGCGAACGGCCGTCCCGGCTGGTGGTATGCCGCGACGACGACTGGCGGCCGCAGTGGCGGGTGGACCTCATCCCCTCGTATAAGGCGCACCGAGTCGCCGAAGAGGAACCGACGGGCCAGCCTGACATCGAAGAGGTACCCGACGACCTGACCCCCCAGGTCGACATGATCATGGAAATGCTTGACGCGTTCGGCATTCCGACCGCGGGAGCACCGGACTGTGAGGCCGACGACGTGCTCGGCACGCTGGCCAGCCGCGAGCGCAAAGACCCCGTCGTCGTCGTGAGTGGCGACCGCGATCTGCTTCAGCTGGTTCGCGACAAGCCGGTGCCGGTGCGGGTGCTCTATCTCGGCCGCGGGCTGGCGAAGGCGACGAAATGGGGGCCGACGGAGGTCGCCGAAACCTACGGCGTTCCGGTCGATCGCGCCGGCCCGGCCTACGCCGAGCTTGCGCTGTTGCGCGGCGACCCGTCCGACGGGCTGCCCGGCGTGCCCGGCGTCGGCGAGAAGACGGCGACCACGCTGCTGGCGCAACACGGCTCACTGGAGGGCATCCTCGCCGCCGCCCACGACCCGAAGTCGAAGATGTCGAAGGCGTACCGGACGAAGCTGCTTGCCGCCACCGACTACATCGAGGCCGCAGGGCCGGTGGTCAAGGTCGCTACCGACGCCGACGTGAATTTCTCCACCAAGTCGGATGAGCTGCCGCTGGCCGCCGAGCATCCGCGCAAGGTGGCCAAGCTCGCCGAGCAATACGGTGTCACATCGTCAATTGGCCGACTGCAGAAGGCACTTGACGCCCTGCCCGGCAATTAGCGCCAGGCGCGAACTACTTCGGGCGGCCGACCTCATAGGTGCCGTTGTTGTCCTGGAAGGTCACGGTCACCTGCCGCTTGGTGCCGTCGATGCTGACCTCGCAGTCGAACGTCTCGCCCTTCTTCACGGTCGGGCTCTCGCCGTTGTTGCACTTGACGTCCTTGACGTTCTTGGCGCCGTAGCCGTTCGACTCGTCGGTGAGGATCTGCTGGACACCCGACTGCGCGGCACCGACATCCAGCTTGGTGGTGACGAAGAAGCCGGGCTTCCAGAAGCCGAGCACCGCCACCACGGCGACGACCAAGGCGGCGAGCAGACCGATCACGCCGCCGACAAGCGCCAGTGACCGCTTGGAACCCTCCGGGCTCTCGGTCGAACCGTACTGCGGGTACTGGCCGTACTGACCTGGCTGCTGACCGTACTGCCCCGGCTGTTGCCCGTACTGGCCGGGCTGCTGCCCGTACTGCGGATAGGCCTGCTGGCCGTATTCCTGGCCCGGCTGCTGGCCGAACTGCTCGGTCGGCGGGTACTGCTGCGGTGGCGTGTAGGGCTGTTGGCCGGGCTGCTGATACGACGGGTACTGCTGCGGCGAGTAGGCGGGAGGTTGCTGCCATGCCGGCTGATCCTGGCCGGGCGCCGGCTGCTGCCACGCCGGTTGGTTGGACGGGTCGCTCGACGGCTGGTCCTGACCCGGCCACGGTTGCGTCTGGTCAGGCCCTTGCGGTCCGCTCATCGTCTCTCCTGATAACTAGTGAAAGCTGATCCTGCCGGACACCCTACCCTGCATCAACAGCGACGACGCCGCGTCGAACGTCGGCGATTGCGCGTTTCGCGGCGGCCCGGAGTTCCGGCGACGGAGCGGCATTGCGCACCTGGTCGGCCAGATCAAGAACCTGACGACACCACCGAACGAAATCCCCCGCCGAAAGCGGCGAGCCGGTGCGGCCGATGTCGGATTCGTCGAGCGCGGCGGCCAGGTCGCCGGTGGTGGCCCACCGGTACACGGCGGCGACAAAGCCCTCATCCGGCTCGCGGCTCTGCGAGATCCGGTGCCGCTGCTCATCGGTGCGCAACTCGGCGGCGAAGCGGCGGGTGTCGGCCAGCGCGCGGCGCAGCTTGCCGGTCGGTATCTCGGCGGCCTGCGGGGTCCCGGACGAGTCGCCTCGCGCCTCGTAGAGCACCGCCGACAACACGCCGGCCAGCTCCGCGGGCGACAACCCCTCCCACACGCCGCCCCGCAGGCATTCGGCCACCAGGAGGTCGCTTTCGTTGTAGATGCGCGCCAGCAGCTTGCCGTCGTCGGTGACGGTGGGGTCGCCATCGGTGTCGCGAATGAAGCCACGCTCGGCGAGTAGGACGACGATGCGGTCGAAAGTCCGGGCCAGCGAGTTGGTCGCCGCGGCCACCTTCTCCTGAATCTGCTCGTTGTCGCGCTCGATGCGCAGGTACCGCTCGGCCAGTCGCACCTTCTCCTCGCGGTCGGCGAGACGGTGGCCGGGATGGCGCTGCAGCTGCTCGCGCAGGCCCGCCAGTTCGGGGTCGACGTCGTGGTCAACCGGTGGGCCGCTTCGCCTGCCCTTGGGGATCGCCATCTCCGCTGTCGCCGACCGTAGCGCCGCCGCCACATCGCGGCGCACGCGCGGCTGGCGGTGCTCGACCCGCTTCGGCAGCGTCATCGAACCCACCTTCGCCGATGCGCCCGAATAGTCGGCGGACGAAATGCGTCCCGCCCAACGGTTTTCGGTCAACACCAACGGCCGGGGATCGTCCTCGTCGCGGGCGGCCTCGAGAACGACCGCAAGGCCGATGCGCCGCCCGTTGGCGATGTTGACGATGTCGCCGCGCCGCAGTGAGGACAGTGCATCGTTGACGGCCCTCCTACGCTGCAGCCGCGACGCCCGCGACTGGGCCTTCTCCCGTTGCGAGATCGCCGCGCGCATACGCGCATACTCGAGCATCGGGGCGTCCCGCCCGCCCAGTTCGGCGGCGATCTCGTCGAGCATCCGCTCACCACGTTCGATGGCGCGCACGAGGCCGACCACCGAGCGGTCCGCCTGGTACTGCGCGAAGGACCGCTCCAGCAGTTTGTGCGCCTGCGTCGGCCCCATCTGGTTCACCAGGTTGATCGTCATGTTGTACGACGGCGCGAACGAGCTGCGCAGCGGGAACGTTCTGGTCGACGCGAGACCGGCCACCTCGGCGGGGTCCACGTCCGGAGTCCACAGCACCACCGCATGGCCTTCGACATCGATGCCTCGCCGACCTGCGCGGCCGGTCAACTGGGTGTACTCCCCCGGGGTCAACTGCACGTGCTGCTCGCCGTCGAACTTCACCAGACGCTCGAGGACGACCGTGCGTGCGGGCATGTTGATGCCCAAAGCCAATGTCTCCGTGGCGAATACAGCCTTGACCAAGCCGTTGGTGAAGAGCTCCTCGACGGTATGACGGAAGACAGGGAGCATTCCCGCATGGTGTGCGGCCAGACCGCGCAGCAGCCCTTCACGCCATTCGTGGTAGCCGAGCACGACCAGGTCGGATTCGGACAGGTCGACGCAGCGGCGGTCGACGACCTCTGCGATGCGGGCACGTTCGTCATCGCTGGTGAGCCGCAGCGACGAGCGCAGACACTGTTTGACCGCGGCATCACAGCCGACGCGGGAGAAGATGAAAGTGATGGCGGGCAGCAGTCCTTCGGCGTCCAGGAGCTCGACGACGTCGGGCCGCGACGGCCCCCGGTAGATGCTGGGTCGGCCTCGATGGCCACCGCGGCTGCGTGGATGCCAATCGGCGAGCCGGTCGGCTTCGCGTCGATGTGCGATGTGCCGCAGCAGTTGTGGGTCCACCAGGAGTTCGCGGCCGTTCTTTCGGGGGTCGCCCGACCGGTAGTCGAAGAGGTCGAACATCCGCTTGCCGACCATGACGTGCTGCCACAGCGGCACGGGCCGGTGTTCGTCGACGACAACCGTGGTGTTCCCACGAACGGTTTGAATCCAGCCGCCGAACTCCTCGGCGTTGCTGACCGTCGCCGAAAGGCTGACCAGGCGAACGTCTTCGGACAGGTGCAGGATCACCTCCTCCCACACCGCGCCGCGCATCCGGTCGGCGAGAAAGTGCACCTCGTCCATCACGACATGCGAAAGACCATGCAGGGTATCCGAATTCGCGTACAGCATGTTGCGTAGCACTTCGGTGGTCATCACCACCACCGGCGCGTCACCGTTGATCGACTGGTCGCCGGTGAGCAGGCCGATGCGTTCCGGGCCGTACCGGCGCACCAGGTCGGCGTGCTTCTGGTTGCTCAGCGCCTTGATCGGCGTGGTGTAGAAGCACTTTCGGCCCGCTGCCAGTGCCAGGTGCACGGCGAACTCCCCCACCACCGTCTTGCCCGCGCCGGTGGGCGCGCATACCAGCACACCGTGTCCGTCCTCGAGCGCCCGGCATGCACGCTGCTGAAAGTCGTCCAGCGTGAACGACAGTTGCTCGGTGAAGACGGCGAGTTCGCCGCTAAGTGGCGTCGTCATCGACTACAGGCCGCGATGAGGTTGACACTGCGGTCGGCGGCTCGATCGGTTCGACTTCACCGATCGTCGAGGCTTCGTCATCTGCAACGTGCTCGAGCGCCTCGCGACGCGCCTTTCGCTTGTCGTGGACGCGTGCGATCTGGATCGCGAACTCCAGCAACACCGACAGCGCCAGCGCGAGCGCGAGCATCGAGAACGGGTCCGATCCCGGCGTCGCGAACGCGGCGAACACGAAGAGACCGAAGATCAACCCGCGCCGCCACGCCTTGAGGCGCTCGTAGGGCAGCACGCCGACCAGGTTGAGCATGATGATCAGCAACGGAAATTCGAAGCTGATGCCGAACACCAGCAACAGGTTGAGCAGGAACCCGAAGTACTGTTCGCCCGACAGAGCGGTGACCTGGACGTCGCTGCCGACGGTCAGCAGGAAGTGCAACGCTTTGGCCATCACGATGTAGGCCAGCACGGCCCCGGTCACGAAGAGCACCGCGCCGACGCCGACGAACGCCATCGCGAAGCGACGTTCCTTCCGGTACAGGCCGGGCGTGATGAACGCCCAGATCTGATGCAGCCAGACCGGGCAGGCCAGGATGATGCCCGCGGTCAGCGCAACCTTGAGTCGCAGCATGAACTGGTCGAACGGTGCGGTGGCCAACAGTCGGCATTGTCCGTCGGGTGCGATGGTGGCACGAGCGGAGGCAGGCAGCGAACAGTACGGCCCGCGAAGCCATTCACCGAGGCTGTGAAAGCCGAAGAAACCGTTGGTGTACCAGAAGAACCCGATGACCGTCGTGAGCACGACCGCGGCGGCCGCGATCAGCAGCCTGTTGCGCAGTTCGCTGAGATGGTCGACGAGCGACATGGTGCCGTCCGGATTGACCTTCGCGCGACGTCGGCGCGGATCCAGCCGCTTGAGGAATCCGGGGGTTTGCACGCAGCTCGCCTATAGATCTTTTAACACGGCCAATCGACGCGGCATGCTGCCGCGGTCGGTCGACGTGGGCTCAGGCCGGGCGCTTGTCGGTGGGCTCGGCTTGCGGATCGGGGGTGTCGACGCGCTCCGATGCGATCGGAGTCGCCGGCTTCTCGGCCTCCGGCTTGGGGTCGGTCTTCATTTCCTTGACCTCGGACTTGAAGATCCGCATCGATTGGCCCAACGAACGGGCCGCGTCGGGAAGCTTCTTGGCGCCGAAAAGCAGAACGAAGACAGCGATGACGATGATCCAGTGCCAGGGTTGTAAACCGCCCAATTTGGTTACCTCCAGACGTCTGGGGCGAGTCTACCCGCCCGCCTCGGCGCCGACGCCATACGCACGTAGTGCGGCCGCTGCCGATTCGCGAACCCGCTGGGTCAGCGATTCCGGCGTGAGTACCCGCACCCCGGAGCCGAAGCCGAGGACGAAGCGGGCCATCCACTCGTCGGAGGCGTAGGTCATCGCGGCCTCACACGCCCCGTCGGCAAGCTCGCGGACCACCCGCAGTGGGTAATAGTCGAACATCCACGACGCCGAGCGGTCGATGAGCAGCGTCGCCGACGGCAGCGAAGGATCCGCGTCGAAAAGCGACGTGTCCGGTGGCGCCTGCACGGCGGGCGCGGGCGGCGCCGACGGCTCGTCGAGTACCGACGCATCGACGATCCGGTCGAAGCGGAACAGCCGCACGCCCTCGGCGGACCGGCACCACGCCTCCAGATAGCTGTGCTCGGCGACCAGCACAACGCGGATCGGATCGACGATCCTGCTGGTCAGAATGTCGTGGGAGGCCGAGTAGTACTCGATGGACAGCGCCCGGCTGCCCCGCACCGCCTCGCGCACCGCGGCGGCCGCCTGGCTCTCCACCGGCGCAGGCTCGTCCACCGCAGCCTCGGCGCCGTGGTTGACCGTGCCCGCCGCGGACTCGATCTTCGCGATCGCGCTGCGGGCGGCTTCGGGGTCGACCATTCCCGGCACGTCGACCAGTGCCCGCAGGGCGACCAGCACCCCGGTGGCTTCCGGCGACGTCAGCCGCAGCGGATGGTCGATGCCCGCGGAGAAGGTGACCTCGATGGTGTCGCCGGAGAATTCGAAGTCGATCAGGTCACCCGGGCCGTAGCCCGGCAGGCCGCACATCCACAGCTGGTTGAGGTCGTCACGCAACTGCTTCTCGGTCACGCCCAGATCGGATGCGGCCTCGGCATAGGTGATCTTCGGGTTGGCCTGGAAGTACGGGACCATGTTCAGCAGCCGGACCAGGCGTTCCGATACGGGGCTCACGCGCCGACTCCCGCGTGCGCTCGCAGCCGGTCCAGCACCTCGTCGCGCAGCGCCTGTGGCTCCAGCACCACCGCGTCCGCGCCGTAGCTCGCGATCTCGCGGGCCAGCCGGTCGGACAATCCGATGTCGACGGCGATCTCCTCGCCGCCGCGGCCGCCGAGTTCACGCGGGCCGACGACGGTGGCGCCGCGGCGCAGCGCGGTGGCCCTGCCGTCGGCGACCCACACCTTGGCCTGTGTTCCGGTCGGCGTCTCGCCGATGACTTTGTGCACGATCTCGCGCAGGTCGACGCCGTCGGGCGGCGCGACGGCACCGGCCGGGCCGATGGGCTTCACGTCACTACCGATGCGAGACAACCGGAAGGTTCGGGTGGCGTCCCGGTCACGGTCGTGGCCGACGAGGTACCAGCGTCCCCGGTCGGTGACCACGCCCCACGGCTCGACCGTGCGGGTCGTGTACGGCTCGCTGCGCGCCGGCCGGTGCGGGAACTGCACGGCCTGACCGGAGTTGATGGCGGACAACAGGATTCCCAGGACCTCCTCGGATCCGCGGATGCCGGGCATCCCTGCCGTCGAGGTGATGGCGATGCCTGCGTCTCCCGCGTCGACGTCCACACCCGCAGCCCTCAGCTTGAGCAGGGCGCCCTGGGTGGCGGTGATCAGTTCGGGCGACTCCCACAGCTGGGTGGCCACCGCGACGGCGGCCGCTTCGTCGGCGGTGAGATCGACGGCGGGCAACGCGTAAGCGTCACGGTTGATCCGGTATCCCTCGGTCGGGTCGAACTGCGATGCGCGGCCGGTTTCCAGCGGGATGCCCAGGTCGCGCAGTTCGTTCTTGTCGCGCTCGAACATCCGCGAGAACGCCTCGTCGCTCGCGGTGTCGGAGTAGCCGTACACGGTCTCCCGGATCCGCTCTGCACTGATGAAGGTGCGGGTGGACAGCAGCGCGATGACCAGATTCATCAACCGCTCGACTTTGGAGATCCCCACGGGTTCACAGCTTAGGGCGTGCCCGGTGACGGGCTCGCGCCTACATGCTGGCGATCAGCCGCTTGACTCGCTCATCGACTGAGCGGAACGGGTCTTTGCACAACACGGTGCGCTGGGCCTGGTCGTTGAGCTTGAGGTGGACCCAGTCGACGGTGAAGTCCCGGCCGGCTTCCTGTGCTGCGCTGATGAACTCGCCACGAAGTTTGGCCCGCGTGGTCTGCGGCGGGGTGTTCACCGCGTCCTCGATCTCCTCGTCGGTGGTGAGCCGAGTGGCCAGCCCCTTGCGCTGCAGCAGGTCGAAGACGCCCCTGCCCCGCTTGATGTCGTGGTAGGCCAGGTCGAGCTGGCTGATCTTGGGATCGGACAGCTCCATGTTGTAGCGGTCCTGGTAGCGCTGGAACAGCTTGCGCTTGATCACCCAGTCGATCTCGGTGTCGACCTTCGCGAAGTCCTGGCTCTCGACGGCGTCGAGCTGGCGTCCCCACAGGTCGACGACCTGCTCGATCTGCGGATTGGGCTCGCGGGTCTGCAGATGTTCGACGGCCCGCGAGTGGTACTCGCGCTGGATGTCCAGGGCGCTGGCCTGACGGCCGCCCGCCAGCCGCACTGGCCGCCGCCCGGTCAGATCGTGGCTGACCTCGCGGATCGCCCGGATCGGGTTGTCCAGCGAGAAGTCGCGGAACGCCACACCGGACTCGATCATCTCCAGCACCAGCGCGGCCGTGCCCACCTTGAGCATCGTGGTGGTCTCGCTCATGTTGGAGTCGCCGACGATGACGTGCAGGCGCCGGTACTTCTCGGCGTCGGCGTGCGGCTCGTCGCGGGTGTTGATGATCGGGCGGCTTCGCGTGGTCGCCGACGACACGCCCTCCCAGATGTGCTCAGCGCGTTGGCTCAGGCAGAAGGTGGCGGCCTTAGGCGTCTGCAGGACCTTGCCCGCCCCGCAGATGAGCTGGCGGGTGACCAGGAACGGCAGCAGCACATCGGAGATGCGCGAGAACTCGCCCGCCCGCACGATCAGATAGTTCTCATGGCAGCCGTAGGAGTTGCCCGCCGAGTCGGTGTTGTTCTTGAACAGGTAGATGTCGCCGCCGATGCCCTCGTCGGCCAGCCGCTGCTCGGCGTCGATCAGCAGGTCCTCGAGCACCCGTTCGCCGGCGCGGTCATGGGTGACGAGTTGGATGAGGCTGTCGCACTCGGCGGTCGCGTACTCGGGGTGGCTGCCGACGTCGAGGTACAGCCGCGCGCCGTTGCGTAGGAAGACGTTCGAGCTTCGGCCCCACGACACCACACGACGAAACAGATAGCGTGCGACTTCGTCGGGGCTCAGCCGTCGGTGCCCATGAAAGGTGCAGGTCACACCGAATTCAGTCTCGATGCCCATGATCCGCCGCTGCACCTCATCGAGCTTACGGGGTGGTTTCGAATCGCGGCGCATCAGCCGCGCCGTTGCGCGCCTTTACCCCAGTGTGGCGAGCGAACCCGATGGTGCGCCGAGGATCCGTTCGAACGCGTCGGTGTATGCGGCGATTACGCTGCGGGCCCGAGATCCACTTGCGTCCAGCGGGTCCGTACCGTCGGAGCCGATAGCGTCGATGATCGCGTCGGCAAGATGCAGGCCCATTCCCGCGATGATGATGGCCGCCTCGCGGGGGTGCTCGGTGTCGAAGACGCCTTCCCGGCAGCCCTGCGTGATGATCGCCTCGAGCGCCGGGGTGTTGGTCCGCATCGTCTCCTGCGACATCTTCTGCCGCAGCAACGCATTGTTCTCATGCCGCCACAGCCGCATCGCGGTGATCACCTCGGTGGCGTGTTCGGTCTTCCAAGCGGTCGACATCGCGAAGTACGCATGCAGCTTCTCGACCGCGCCGAGGTTCGGATCATCGACGACGGTCCGCAACGCCGCCGATCCGCTTTCGGCCATCGAATCGACGATTCCTTCGAGCAGGGCCTGCTTGGAGTCGAAGTAGTGGTACAGCGCGCCCTTGGACATCTGCAGATCGGCGAGGACGTCCTGAATCGTCATGCGCTCGTAGCCCTTGTCGTGCATCAACCGAAGGGCGGCAGCGAGGATTTCGCGCCGCCGCGCGGCGTATTCGTCGGGCTTCACGTGGCGCGCCACGGTGCTAGCCTATCGTAGACCGCTGGTCGGTTTATTAATAAAGGAGACGGATCATGCAGCAGCCGACACCAGAAGCTCTTCGACGCACGACCGCGTTCGCCCGGGTCATCGGCCCCTTCCTGGTCGCGGCCACCCTGATCGTCGCCGTCCGACTTCCCGACCTCGGCGGGCTGCTGGACGATCTGTTCGACAACAGCGTGCTGCCGTGGATCCTCGGCGCCATGATGCTCGTCTGCGGGCTGATCATCATTGCGTTCCACCAGTTCTGGCACAGCGTGGCAGCCGCCCTCATCTCACTTTTCGGTTGGTTCGTCGCATTGCGCGGGCTCACGTTGATGGCCTTCCCGTCCGCGATCGAATCCGGTGCCGGCGAAACGCTGGCCAACCCGGGCCTGCTCTGGCTGCGCGGATCTTCTTCCTGCTGCTGGCCGCCGTCGGGGTGTGGCTCAGCTACATCGGTGGGTGACACAGCGCGCGGATGCGCCTGTGGATAACGTCAGCGCCGAAACGCGGTGATCTGCCAGCATGGGGCATGGGGGGAAACACCGAAGTCGATTTGAACGCGCTGCGCGCGGTCGCTGACCACGTCACCGAAGCCGCCGAAGCGATCGCTGAAATGCATTGGCCCACAATGCCGGTCGGTGAATTGAGGGGCTCGTCGACCGGCAGCGTCCCTGCGCCCGATCTCATCGCCGCCAAGCTCGCCGACGTCATTGCGAACATGCGCGGTTGGGCGGTCGCGGCTCGCATGGCCGCCGACGCCTTCGAGCGCGCCGACCGGCACAGCGCCGACCGCTTCCCGCACCGGTGACCCGGCCGACCGTCGCGCAGGCCGAGGCGTGGAAACCCGACGCGCTGCGCAAAACCGCCGAGGACTGGGACGCCGCCGCAACCGATCTGCAGACCCGCGTCGACGCCGTCGTGCACACAATCGCCGGCAGCCGCGACTTCTGGTCCGGGTCGGCCGCTGAGGCGGCCCGCGGTCACGGCGACACGATCGCGGCGGGCGGCGCAGTCGCGACGCGGTGCCTGATCACCGCCGCGGTCGCCGCGCGTGACGGCGCCGCGCAGATGAATTCGGCGCGAGACGACCTGCTGGCCCTGCTGGCCGCCGCACGCGCCGACGGATTCGCGGTCGCCGACGACGGTGTCGTCACCGGAGGCAACGGGTCACCCTTACTGGCTTCGTTGGTCGGCGGCAGCACACAGGTGACGACCGACGTGCTCACCGCGAGGGTGGTGGGTGCCCTCGACCGGTTGGGGGCGGCCGACGCAGACACCGCACGCGATATCACCGAGGCGCTGAACCCCGCGCACGCGCCCACGACCCAAACAGCCGCCGCCGGGGCGTGGCCGGTTCCGCTTGCCGACGTCGTCGCGGGCTGGTCGGCGATCAGCCAGGACCGGATCGCGAACCAGATCACCGCGATGACACCCGAACAGCGCCAACGCCTTATCGATGAGTTCCCCAGGCAGGTGGGCAACACCGACGGTGTGCCGTGGGATATGCGGATCGCGGCCAACCGGGTCAACATCGCGCAGGCGATCGCCGACGAACGCCGCGGCAACGGGCCGGGATCGCAGGCCCGTGTCGCGTTCTACCAAGGACTGCTCGCGGAGATCGACGACCCCGCGCGCAGCGGCCGCCGGGTGGATCGTCAGATACTCGCCTTCGACCCCGACAGGGCATCGCTGATCGAGCTGAACGGGAATCTCGCCACCGCAAGGAGCGTCGCCGTCATGGTCCCCGGGATGAACACCACCATCGAGGATTCGGCGGCCAACACCAAGACGGCCAGGCGTTTCGTGTCTGCCACCCGAGGCGAGGTCGCGGCCATCACCTACCTCGGCGGCGCGTTCCCCCGCGGAGATCACGTGGCGACCGGCCTCGTCGATGCGGCGGATCCGCGCTACGCCCTGGACATGGCGCCGCGCCTGGTGGCTTTCAGCGAGGACGTCGACCGCACCGTCGACGCCACCGGCCGCGACATCCCCGTCACCTACATCGGCCACTCCTACGGCGGTTCAATCCTGGGCACCGCAGAGGTTTTCGGTCTGACCGCCGACCGCACGCTGTACCTCGCGGCGGCGGGTGCCGGCGTCGGCGTCGACGATCCGTCCGACTGGCACAACCGAAACCCGGACGTGCTGAGGTTCTCGATGACGGCTCCCGGTGACCTCATCGAGGTCGTGCAGGGCAACCCGGCCAGCCCTCATGGCGTCGATCCCGACACAATGCCCGGCGTAATCCATTTGTCAGCAGGCGATTACGACGACGGCCGACCGATGGCCGGTCCGCACGCGCATGGCGACATCGTCAACGTGCCGTCAGACTCCTGGCGCAACATCCTGGCCGTCATCACCGGCGATTCCCCAACTCTGCACAAAGCGGGTTGACCTCATCCTCGATCGCGTTCGACCCAGCCAAGGCGGCGGCTGATCACCTCGGCGGCGGTCGTCGTCTTCTTGGCCACCTCCGCGAACCGATCTGGTCCGAAACGATATGCCGGTCCCGAAACACTCAGTGCCGCAATCATGTTCGAACCGGAATCGTAGACAGGGGCAGAGACCGCGTTCAGGCCTATCTCGAGTTCCTCGACGACGCTGGCCCATCCGCGCTCACGCACTCCCGCCAGCTCACGCTCCAGATCCGAGAGCTGCACCACAGTGTTGGCGGTGAACGATTCCAGCGTGGCGGGGAGGCGGTTGCGGATCTCGGCCGGTTCGAGCCCGGCGAGCAACACCTTGCCGCTCGACGTCGCGTGCGCCGGACAACTCTGACCGACCCAGCTCCGCAGGGTGATCTGCTCAGGACCGATCGCCTCGACGATGTTGACGATGCGGGCTTCGTCCAGGATCGCCAGGTTCGTCGTCTCCCCCACATCTGGGGCGAGCATGTCGCACACGTCCTGGCTGAGCTTCACCAGATCGAGGTGACCACTGCTGGCCCTCGCCAGTCGGGAGATCGTGAACCCGAGCCGGTACTTGCCGCGCTCCGACGTCTGCTCGACGTAACCGCGCGACTCCAGCACCGCGATCAGCCGCGACACCGTCGACTTGTGCACCCCCAGTTCAGCGGCGATCTCGGTGGCACCGGCCTGCCCCAGCGTCGACAGGATCTCGAGCACCAACAGCGCGCGGTCAACCGATTGGACCGCGGCTTCCGTCTTCTGGCTGGGCTTCTGCTCCCCCATGATTGGCCACCCTATCCGGGTGGGATTCCGACATTGCGAACCCGGCGCTGCACACCGACGATCTCCCGAAGCCCCTCGTTGAGCAGGCTGCGATTAAGCGGCGAGAGCTCAGACATAGTGATCACGTCGCCGGGCGTGTGACCCACGGAGATCTGGGTGACCTGATGGGCCATCCGTAACCGCTGCAGCATCACGAAGACGTCGCACAGCGTCTCGGCGTCGCTTTCGCTGATGGCACCCGCCTGTGCGGCGGCGTTCAGCCGCGCCGGCGTCGAAGCCGAACCGACATCGGCGCTCAACCCGCCCCATCGCGCGAGGTTGACGATCGGGGTTATCGCGTGGTGCTTGAGATCGAATGTGCCGCCGCGCCTGGACAACACGTCACGCAGCGACCGCGTCTTCACCCGCGCCGCCAGCGCGTCGAGCCGCTGCAGCCTCAACGCGTCGGGATGTTCATCACGCATCGAACGGCAGGCAGCGGGAACGGTGTGCAGCGATGGGTCGCCCCAGACGACCCGCCCGTCGATGAGCAGAGACGACATCATCAACCCTTGACCGCGCAGCGGATCATCGAGCCAACCCTCGGCCGCGGCGAACCACTCCGACTGCGAACGCGAGAAGAGCGGCTCGTAGGCGACGGCACCATTGCGGTCCGACGGCAGCCCGCAGCCATCGAGGATTTCATGTGTGCGAACGGCAATGGCGCGCAGTTGCACACTCGCAGAGGACATGTCGTCCCGCCACGACAGCGCGCTGTCGACATCCGACGACGGCATCGCCTCGCGCCGGGCGACACTGCCCAGTGTCAGCCACGCGAATCCGTCGATCTCGCCACCGGCTTCTGCGAGGGCGAGTTCGAGCGCCCTGCGCACCAGGCTGTCGATGACCACCGACAGGATCGCGCTGGTGGCGGACGCCTTCGTGCCGTTGCGGAACAGGTCTGCGGCCACGCCGGTGACCCGCTGCCCGACCCGCTGCAATTCGGCTGCGTCGCCTGCCAATCCGATGGAGCGGCGCAGGGTGAAACTCTGTCTCGCCGATGCGGCCAGCAGGTCGGCGTCTTCGACGACGCCGACGACCTCACCGCGTGACGTCACGACCGGCATGTGCCGCAGGCCGCACTCCAGCATGTCCATCAGCACGGTCTCTGCCGTCAGATCCGCGGTGACGCGCCGGGCGGGCGCGCTCATCACCTGGGTGATCGGCGCGTCGATCGAGACACCGGCGGCGACCACCCTGGTCCGCAGATCGCGATCGGTGAATATGCCGAGTTCCCCGTCCGGCAGCCGGATCAGCGCATAGGACACGTGGTGCTCGGTCATCCGGCACACTGCGTCGCGCACCGAGACGTCCGGTCCGACCAGGAGCACGTCGCCGTGGACCAGTTCGCCGACCGGTCTGCTATCGGTCGCCGGGGCGATCGTCGGGCGGTCGGCGCGGCTCACGTTCCACGCCGTCGACGCCAGGAACGCGAGACCCGCCGGTTTGGCGAACTGGGCCCGAACGACGGCACCCGGGAGCCGGATCAGCGTGCTCGGCTCCGTGGCACGCGCCACGAATTCCATTCCGCCCCCGGTGAGCAGCGGGGTGTAGCCGAAGATGCCGCCCGGCTCGACGGTGTCGATCGTGGTGGCGTCGGCGCTCGCCTGCAGTGTCACCTGCCCGCTGCGGACCATCCAGACATCGCCGGGCACGCGTTTCGCATAGTCGGCGACGACGGCGCCTGCCGGGAAATCGACCAGCTCCGATCCGGCGGCGAGGTCGGCGAGTTCGTCCTCGGCCATCGCCTGGAACGGCGTGTGCTCGCCCAGGAACGACGTGAGGTCAGGACTGCCGGATGAGGTCGGCACACTTCTCCGCCATCGTCATCACCGTGATGTTGGGGTTGACCGCGGGCAGCTTCGGCATCGCGGACGCGTCGACGACGCGCAGCCGGCTCGTGCCCTTGACCCGCAGCTGTGGGTCAAGCACCGCCATCGGGTCGCTCGACGCACCCATCCGTGCCGTCGCCGCGGGGTGATACACGGTGTTGTGGCACTGATGGATGTAGTCGAGCAGTTCGTCGTCGGTCGTCGCGGCCGGGCCGGGCGCGAGCTCGCGGCCCACCCATGCCGCGAGCGGCGCCTGCTCCGCGATTTTGCGGGCCAGCCGGACGCCGGTCAAC
This sequence comes from uncultured Actinomycetota bacterium, assembly GCA_963822305.1. Taxonomy (GTDB): domain Bacteria; phylum Actinomycetota; class Actinomycetes; order Mycobacteriales; family Mycobacteriaceae; genus Mycobacterium. Next base: position 355,806 of record CAWGHF010000021.1, read on the forward strand.
ATGATCCGGTCGTCGTACCCCTCGGGGTCGGTGAAGTAGCGCGGGTCGACACGGGGCCGGTCGCGGAAGTCCGTGCTGCGCAGCCGCACGGTGCCCCTTGACCGGCCCTGAGTCACGTTGGGCGTCAAGCAGAATCCGTTGTCGGTCGTCGGATAGCCACGCCGCAGCGTGTTCATGTCGAATGGCACGCTGCCGTAGTGCATCATCAGGTCGGGTTGGGCCGGACCTCCCCCGGGCGTCTCGTCGACGCAGGTGAACAACCCGATCTCCCACCACTGGGTGGACGCCGTCACCATCGGCTTGGACGCCTCCCAGAACACCAGGCCCTCGACGTGGTCGTCGAGATTCGATCCGACGCCCGGGGAGTCGACTCGGACTTCGATGCCCATCTCCCGCAGATGCACACTCGGGCCGATTCCCGAGAGCATCAACAACTTCGGCGTATCGATCGCGCCCGCGGTGACGACGACCTCGCGCCGGGCCGAGACGGTGTCGTGTCCGGTGAGATCCGGCCGCTGGTAGCGCACGCCGGTGGCGGATAGTGCGTCGTCGAAAATGATCTCGGCTACCCAGCAACCGGTGCGCACCTCGAGATTGCGCCTGGACTCCAGTATCGGATGCAGATACGCATGCGAGCTCGACATCCTGGTGCCGTCCTCGGCCGCATTGATCTGGAACCAGCCGGCACCCTTGCGAACGGTCTCGCCGCGATTGAACCCGACGGTTGGCATACCCACCATTGCCGCAGCCTCGAGAACCGCTGTGCCGCATGGGTCTTCCGGCGGGACGTCACGGAGCAACACGGTCTGCTTGAGTCGGTCGGTCAGCGGCAGGACCTCGGCGGCACTCCAGCCGTCGGCGCCCATGGTGACCCACTCGTCAAGGCACTCCGCCGGCGGCAGGAACGCGATGCACGAGTTGTGCGACGAGCAGCCCCCGAGCACCTTCCCCCGTGCGTGCCGCATGAACGAGTTGCCCCGTTCCTGAGGCTCCACCGGGTAGTCCCAGTCGTAGCCGGAGTCCAGCAGATGCATCCACTCCGACAACACCAGGATGTTGTCGTCGCCGACATCGGTCGGCCCGGCCTCCAGCAGGCACACCGTTACGTCGGGGTCCTCCGACAGCCGCGCGGCCAGCGCGCAGCCTGCGGTGCCGCCACCGGCGATCACATAGTCGAAGGTGCCGGCGTCTCGGACGTGAGGAGGAGAGGCAGCATCAGCCATTTCAAGCCTGCTCGAAGGGCTTTTCAGCCTCGGCCACGGTCGCAGCCGCGTGTGATTCCAGCGTCCCGATGTGGTTGCGGCCCTTGATGAAATACCACAGCAAGCCGGATCCGAGGATCACGCCGATGTAGACGAACGCCCCCCAGGTGTTGTACCAGGGCTCGCCGTACACGGCGGCGCGCGGCCAGGCGAGGTTCAGTGCCATCAGCACGCCCCACGCCACCGCGAAGATGTTGACCACCAGGCCCCACCTGCGGCCCATGGTGAAGTAGCCGCCCTCCGCGAGATCCGCTGGTGGCCACTCGCCTTGGAACCGCTTCTTCAGCATCGGCCCAGTCACCATCAGGTAGGCCAGGTAGATCATGATGATCGCGATCGACGTCAGCACGGTGAAGATCTTGGTCTGGAAGATGTTGATCACCAGAATGAACGCGGAGATCAGACCGATGACGACGGCCGGAATGATCGGTGTCTGCGTCTTCGGATTCACCCTCGCGAGCTTCTCTCCGAACGGCAACGCGTTGTCACGCGCCATCGCGAACGACAGCCGGATCGCGGCGGTGTGCACCGCAAGCGTGCACACCGTCACCGCCACCACGATGCAGATCAGGAAGATCTTGCCAAGCGGGCCCCACATCACCTGCTCGACGATGTACTGCAGGCCACCGCTGCTCTCCCCGATCTGCGGGTCCTGCAGGTTGGGCGCGGACATCACTGCGAACACCAGGATCGCGCCACCGATGACGAACGAGGCGAGGATCGCCCTGAAGATGGCCTTCGGTGCGGTGCGGCGCGGGTCGACCGTCTCCTCGCCCAGCGAGCTCGCAGTATCGAAGCCGTACATCACGTACAGCGATGCCAGCGAGGCGATAAGGAAGGCCCCGAGGAACCCATAACTCTCGCCTGCGCCGTAGCCCTCGGTCGAGAAGAAGATGTCGGGGCCGCGCTTGACATTCAAGGCCAAGATGATGGCGATCAGCACGGCGGCGATCAGCTCGATGAACACGCCCGCGCTGTTGATCCTTGCCATCAACTTCACACCGAGCGCGTTGATCAGTGTGGTGAACGCGATCAGCACCGTGCCGAGGATCACGGCGTTGGTGGTGAAGTCGTACTCCCCGGTGCCGTCGCCGACGATCTGGAATCCGCTCCATATCCGCGGCAGATTGAGCTGGTAGGCCAGCACCACCGCCGAGATCGTCACGATCGACGCGGTCAGCATCAGCCAGCCCGACGACCATCCGACAAGGCGGCTACCGAGTTTCTTCGACCAGTTATAGACCGATCCCGCGACGGGATACTTGGCGGCCAGCTCCATGAAGCACAATGCGACGGCCATCTGCCCGACGAACACCATCGGCCACGACCATAGATAGGCGGGTCCCGCGGTGCCGAAGCCGAAGTAGAACAACTGGAACGTGCCGGTGAGGATGGAGATGTAGCTGACACCCGCGGCGAAGCTCGCGAACTTTCCGATGCTGCGGTCCAGCGACTGGCGGTAACCGAAATCCTCCAGGCCGCTGTCCGCGTGCGGCTCCTTGATCGACATTCAGGTCGTCCTCTCTAGCCTTTGAACCAGCCGGCGGGTTGGGGTGCGGTGTTGTGCCAGATGTGTTTGATCTCTTGATATTCCGCAAGCCCGGTTGGTCCGAGCTCACGTCCGTTACCCGATTTCCGAATCCGCCCCACTCCGCCGCCGCGGTGTAGTAGCCGAAATCGTTGAGCCATACCGTGCCATGCCGCAATGCCCGCACCACACGCTCGCCCCGCGCCTGATCGGATGTCCGAACGCCCGCCGCGAGACCGTATTCCGTGTCGTTGCCGAGTTCTATGGCCTCGGCTTCGGTCGTGAAACGCTCCACCGTCAGAATCGGCCCGAAGGTTTCCTCCTGGACGATTCGCATCGACCGATCACAGCGGTCGAAGATCGTGGGCAGATAGAAGCTGCCCTTGGCGAGCGCCTGGTCGCCGGGCCGGGCACCGCCGGTCACCAGCTTCGCACCCTCGGAAATGCCTTGCTGGACAAAGGCTTCGATCTTGGCGCGCTGTTGCTCAGAGACCAACGGGCCGGTCTCGCTTGCCGGGTCCATGCCGTCGCCCATCCGGATCTTCTCCGCGCGCCCGGCCAGGTCGGTGACGAAGTCGTCGGCGATGGACTCCTCGATGATCAGCCGGGTGCCCGCCGAACAGACCTGTCCGGAGTGCAGGAACACGCCGGTGAGGACATGGTCGACGGCGCTGTCCCAGTCGGCGTCGGCGAACACGATGTGCGGATTCTTGCCACCGAGTTCGACTGCCACCTTGGTGACGTGCTCGGCTGCGACCTTGGAGATGGCCTTGCCGGTGGTGACTCCGCCGGTGAACGAGATGAAATCGACGTCGGGGGTATCGGTGAGTGCGGACCCCAGCGTGGCGCCGCTGCCCTGCACCAGGTTCACCACCGAATCCGGCACACCGGACTCTTGGAGTAGGTGCACGAACGCGATCGTCGTCAGCGGGGTGACCTCGCTCGGTTTGGCCACCATCGTGCAACCGGCGGCCAGCGCGGGCGCGATCTTCCAAGACATCTGCAGCAGCGGATAGTTCCACGGTGCGATCAGCACGCACACCCCGATGGGTTCACGCACCACCCGGCTGATCACGGCGGGATCGCCGACGTCGACGACGCGGTCCGACTCGACGGCCGCAAGCTTGGCGTAGTAGCGGAAGACCGACGTGACATCGTCGATGTCGATTCGGCTCTCGGCCAGCGTCTTGCCGGTGTCCCTGGTCTCCAGTTCGGCCAGCGACTCCTTGTCCCGCTGAAGCAGATCCGCGACCCGGTCGAGCAGCGCGGCACGGTCGGCGACGCTTGTGGCAGGCCATTCGCCGTCATCGAAGGCCTTTCGCGCGGCGGCGACCGCGTCGCGCGCATCGTCAGGGGTGGCCTCGTCGACCACCGCGGCGACACTGCCATCCGCAGGGTTGATGATCTCGCGAGTCCCGCCATCGGACGCGTGACGCCACTTCCCACCGATCAGGAGATCGGGTTCACCGTTCATCTTCCGCTCACCTCGTTTTGCGGAGCCGCTTTGGCGGCGACATCAGGCGCCGAGACGGGACACTACCCACTCGTGGAACTCCGCGATGTGATGTTCGGCAGGTACGAGCACACCACCCTTGCGGTAGGCGCGGGAGGACATCGAGGGCTGAGTTCGCTCGCACGCCTCGAAATCCTGCTCGTTGACCCGGTGAAACAGCTCGACGGAGTGTGAGACGTCGCGACCGGAGGACACCACATCGGCCGTGTAGAGCCAGTCGCATTCGACGATGGTCCGCGACGGCGACATCGGGAACATCCGGTGGAAGATGATGTGATCGGGCACCAGGTTGATGAACACGGTCGGCTTGACGGTGATCGCGTAGTAGCGACGATCCTGCTCTTCGGTGATGCCCGGCAGACGGTCGAAGCCCGCGGTGCCGTCCACGGTGAAACCGGCGACCTCTGAACCGAATTCGGCACCGAGGCCGATGTTGGCCTGCGCGGCCACCCCCTTCGTCAGCTCGGGCAGCACTCCGACGAGCTCGGGATGGATCGAGGAGCAGTGGTAGCACTCCATGAAGTTCTCGACGATCAGCTTCCAGTTGGCCGCTATGTCGTAGACGACGCGATGACCGACGTCCAGACCACCGATGCCGTAGCGGTTGATGATGTCGGAATCGCCGAGTGTCCTGGTCGTCTCGGCGATCACGTTTTCGAACGGCGGCGGGGTGTCGGACACGCACACCCAGGCGTAGCCGAGCCATTCGGTGAGCGCGACGGGCACGAGACCGTATCGATAGCGGTCGATCGGCGCACCGGTCTCGTCGGTCAGCGACGCGATATTGGGCGCGGCCATCAGCTTGCCGTCCAGCGCGTACGTCCAGGAGTGATACGGGCAACGAATGCTGCGCTTCACCTCGCCCTCGGGCTCGGTGCACAGCTGGGCACCCCGGTGGCGGCAGACGTTCAGGAACGCCCGCAGCAGTCCGTCGCGGCCACGCACCAGCAGCACGCTTTCGCGGCCGACCTGGACCTTCTTGAACTTCCCCGGCGAGGCGAGATCGGCTGACCGCACCGCGCAGAACCACGTGTTCTCGAAGATGCGGTCCTGCTCCGCGGCGAAGACGGCGTCGCTGACGTAGTAGTCGCCGGCGAGGGTGCTCCGCAGTACGGGCTCTGGGTTCACGGTGGGCGGGCCAAGGAGGGGTGGGTGATCTGAAGTCATGTCGTCACCAGTCGCTTCGGGTCGAACAATGAAATGGGATGGCCGGTCACACCGTCGACGGCGAGGTCGGCGAGGATCTCGCCCACAATGGGGACGAATTTGAAACCGTGGCCCGAGAATCCGCATGCAACGGTGATGTTCTCGGAATCCGGGTGGCGGGCGATGACGAAATTTTCGTCGGGCGTGTTGGAGTACATACAGGTCGCCGCGTGCAGGCACGGCCCGTCGAGCGCGGGCAGTACCCGGGCGACCCCCTCCCGCATCTCGGCGATTTCCTGGTCGTGCACCGTCCGGTCGATGGTCTCCGGGGTGCAGACGATGCCTTTTCGGTAGAACCCCACCTTCACGCCGCCGCCGGGGCCGTCGATCGCAGGGAATCCGTACGCCTGCATACCGGCGGCGTCTTCGTGGATGAAGATCGGATGGTTGACGAACGGCGCAGTGCCGCCGCGCGGGTCGAACCAGTACAGCACCTGCCGTTCGATGGTGATCGGGATCGCGAACTCGGCGAGCAGCGCAGGCGCCCATGCACCGGGGCAGATGACGAGTTGTCCGGCGGTGTAGGTGCCGCGCGCCGTGGTGACGCTGACGCCGGCCGCGGTTTCGCTCCACTCGATGACCGGCTCATCGAAATGCAGTTCAGCGCCCGCGGTTTCGGCGAGGTTGATATGCGCCTGGACGGTCATCTCCGGGCGCGCGAAGCCCGCTTTCGCTTCATAGAGAGCGATGTCGCCGGGATACGGCGTGAAAGTCGGGAAGCGACGCCGGATCTCGGCGGCGTCCAGCATCTCGTGCGGCAGGCCCCATTCGCGGCTGGCCCGCTGGCTTCCCGCGACGGTCAGGGCGTCCGGCGCTCCGATGAACAGGCCGCCGGTCAGCCGGTAGACCTCCATCCCGGTGTCGGTCGCGAGTTGGTCCCACAGTTCGTACGCCCGCAGCAGCAGCGGCACGTAAGCCGGGTCCTCGAAGTAGGACTGTCGGATGATGCGCGACCCGCCGTGGCTGGACCCCTTGTCGTGTGCTGGGAGTGAACTTCTCCAGCCCCAGCACGCGCTGACCCCTGGCGGCCAGGTGATACGCGGCGGCGCTGCCCATCCCGCCGAGACCGATGACGATGACGTCGTATCCCATAGCGCTACCTCTTGATCCGCGCCATCTCGGGATCGACGACGGGCTCGGCATGCACGGTGGCCGCAAACCGGGTGCCGCGGTAGTCGACGGCGACGAGGTCGCCCACCCCCGTTTCGGCGGGCAGCCAGGCGTAGGCGATGGTGCGTCCGACCGTCGGCGAATACCCCGCGCTGGTCACGTATCCGACGCACCGGTCATCGACGAAGACCGGCTCCTTGCCGAGTACGACGGCGGTCGGCTCGTCGAAGACGATGCTGCGCAGCACCTTCTGCGGTGCGGCGGCATGCTCCAGCGCCGTCTTGCCGATGAAGTCGTCCTTGGTCATCTTCACCGCGAACTCCACGCCCGCAGCGGCCGGCTGATGCTCGGCGGTCATATCCGTCCCCCACAGCCGGTAGGCCTTCTCGATCCGCAGGCTGTTGAAGGCGATCCGCCCGGCGGCGATCACGTCGTGGGCCTGGCCGGCGTCGAAGAGCAGATCCCACAGCGCCGCACCGTATTCGGCGCTGGTGTAGATCTCCCAGCCGAGCTCGCCGACATAGGACACTCGCAGCATCGTGACGGGGATCGCGCCGAGGTAGGTCTGCAGTGCGCGGAAGTATTTGAACTTCTCGTGCGACAGGTCGTCGGGGCACAGCGGCGCCACCATGTCGCGGGCCCGCGGCCCCCACACGCCGACGCAGCAGGTGCCGCCGGTGATGTCACGCAGCGTCACGTCGCCCGGCAGGTGGCGGCTGAACCAGTCGAAGTCCATCGGCCCGTTGACGGCGACCTGGAACCTGGTGTCCGCGAGCCGGGCGACGGTGATATCGCTTCGGATTCCGCCGTTTTCGTCGAGCAGCATCGTGTAGGTGACCGATCCGACGCTCTTGTCGACGTTGTTGGTGGACATCCGCTGCAGGAATGCCGCCGCGCCTGCGCCCGCGATCTCGTAGCGGGTCAGCGGGGTCATGTCGTACATCGCGACCCGCTCGCGCGTCCAGTGCGCCTCGGCGATCGAGATCGGCGACCAGAATCGCGATGACCAGTCGTCGCGATCGGGGAACGGCAATCCATCGTCGCGAAGCCGTTGCGCCAGTTCCGCGTTCGCCTCGAACCACGCCGGGCGTTCCCAGCCCGCACCTTCGTAGAAGAATGCGCCGAGCTGCTTCTGCCGGTCGTAGAACGGGCTGGTGCGCAGACCGCGCAGCGCCTCACGGAACTGGTAGGGATGAATGATGTCGTAGACCTCGACGAACGCCTGCGAGCTGGTCTGCATGATGAACTCGGGGCTTTTGGCCACATCCTCGAACCGGTACAGGTCGCATTCGTGCACATCGATCGACGGTGTGCCGTCGACGATCCATTCCGCCGTCGCCTTGGCGACACCGGCGGAGTGGGTCACCCACACCGCCTCGGCCACCCAGAACCCGCTCAGGTCGCGGTGCTCACCCATGACCGAGAAGCCGTCCGGCGTGAATGAGAAGATGCCGTTGAACGCCTCTTCGACCTTGGAATCATCAAGGGCGGGAATCAGTTCGGCGGCTGCGGCCCAGGCGGGCGCGAAGTCCTCCTCGGTGAACGGCAGCATCGACGGCATCGGCTCGCCCGCGGTGTCGGCCATCAGCGTGGACATGTCGACCGGCATCGGCCGGTGACTGTAGGAACCGATGCCGAGGCGGTCGACGTGCTCGCGGAAGTACACGTCCTGGTCCTGATGCCGAAGGATCGGCAGGCCGGCCTCCGACAGTTCGGTGTTGCGGCCGACGAGCGCGGCGATCTGTCCGGTGCGTGCGTACTGGTGTGCCATCGGCACCAGCGGGACGACGAGGCCGACCTCCTTGGCCAGCTGGGCACCCCAGAACCCGGCCGCGCACACCACGATGTCGGCGTCGACGACACCGTCCGCCGTGCGCACACCGGCAACCCGGCCACCGTTGTCGACGATTCCGATGACCTCGGTGTGCGGAACGAACCTGGCGCCGCGGGCGGTGGCGCGTGCGGCCTGAGCCTCGACGGCGCGCACGGCCTTGGCCAGCCCGTCGGCCGGCGTGTGGAAGCCTCCGAGGACGCGATCGGCGTCGATCAGCGGATGCAACTGCACGCATTCGGCGCGGCTCACCAGCCTGCCCTCGATCCCCCAGGCCGCCGCCCAGCCGGCCTTGCGGTTCAGGTCGGCAAGGCGCTCTGGGGTGGTGGCCACCTCGAGGCCGCCGACCTGGTTGAAGACCCAGCCGTCGCGGTGTTCCAGAGAGCAGAACTTCTCGATGGTGTAGCTGGCGAACGCACTCATCGTCTTCGACGGGTTGGTCGCAAACACCAGGCCGGGAGCATGTGAGGATGAGCCGCCGGTGGTGAACAGCGGGCCCCGGTCAAGCACAGTCAGGTCGGTGAATCCGCGTGCGGTGAGCTCGTCGGCGAGGGCCGCCCCGACGACCCCAGCGCCGATCACGACGACTTTTGGCATGAATGAGCCGATCTTTGGATTGTTGCTCATAGCGCAACGTGTTGTGCAATGCGCAACACATCGTCCTACGGCGCGCATGCGACGTCAACCGGAACACGCGGAAAATTAGACCCTGGGAACGGGCTGTGAGCTGGGCAGTTGCTTAGCGGGCCTGACTACTCGCCCGGGTCCGACCTGTCCTCGGGCAGCACCGCGTCAAGCGCGGAACCCGTGATGCGCCGGAATGCCCGCCGAGGCCGGTTCACATCGAGGATGGCGACCTCGAGGGTGTCGGGCCCAAGGCTGCGGGCGTCGGAACCATTGCCACCCGCCTTGAGTGCGTCGACGGCGATCTTCACCGCCTCGGAGAGCTTGGTGTTCTCCGCGTAGGACTCGTTGAGCTTCTCGATGATCGGTTCGGTCGTGCCGCCCATCACCACGAAATGGGGTTCATCGGCGATCGAGCCGTCATAGGTGATGCGGTAGAGCTCCGGCGCCTTGGTCTCGCCGTGGTGCGCGACCTCGGCCACGCAGAGCTCGACCTCGTAGGGCTTGGCCTGCTCGGTGAATATCGTGCCGAGCGTCTGCGCATACACATTCGCCAGCTGGCGGCCGGTGACGTCGCGGCGGTCGTAGGCGTATCCGCGGGTGTCCGCGAACTGGATGCCGCCGCGGCGCAGGTTGTCGAACTCGTTGAACCTGCCGACCGCGGCGAACCCCACGCGGTCGTACAGCTCGCTGACCTTTTGCAGTGAGCGCGACGGGTTCTCGGCGACGAACAGCACGCCGGAGTCGTATGCGAGCACGACGACGCTACGTCCTCGCGCAATACCCTTGCGGGCGAGCTCTGAACGCTCGCGCATCGCCTGCTCTGGCGAGATGAAATATGGAAAGCTCACGACTCGCCCCGCGCATCGGTCGACGGCCCGGATGTGTGGCGGAATGTGTCTTCGCGAGAACGGCTTTCGATGACCTCACGGGCCAGGGCGGCGATCCGCTCCTCGGAAACCTCCTCGGCGCCATCGGCTCCCAGCGTCACCGCGGTCGGGTAGATGCCACGGACCAGGTCCGGCCCACCGGTCGCGGAGTCGTCGTCGGCGGCGTCGTACAGGCCCTCGATCGCCACCCGGAGCGCCGAATCGGCGTCGACCACCTGGGAGTACAGCTTCTTGATGGAGGACTTGGCGAAGATCGAGCCGGACCCGACGGACTGATAGCCCTCTTCCTCGAAATTCCAGCCACCCGCGGCGTCGAACGACACGATCCGCCCCGCGGCCTCCGGGTTCGGGTCATCGAGGTCATAGCCGGCCAGCAACGGCAACGCGATGAAGCCCTGCAGCGCCGCACCGAGATTGCCGCGCACCATCGTCGCCAACCGGTTCACCTTGCCGGGGAACGTCAGCGGGACACCCTCGACCTTCTCGTAGTGCTCGAGTTCGACGGCGTAAAGGCGGGCGAACTCGACAGCGATCGCCGCGGTGCCCGCGATACCCGTCGCGGTGTAGTCGTCGGTGATGTACACCTTCTTCACGTCGCGGCTGGCGATCATGTTGCCCTGCGTCGCGCGGCGGTCGCCCGCCATCACCACCCCGCCGGGATAGGTCAGCGCGACGATCGTGGTGCCGTGCGGCAGCGCGTCACCGGCGCCGACGGCCTGGTGCTGGGAACCGGTTCCGGTCATGGGCAGGAGTCCAGGCGCCTGACGGCGCAGCAGTTCAGAAAAGGACGACAGGTCCACGGGAACGGAAGGAGCTCCGGGTAGGGGTGACGGGAAGTGCAGCTGATCGCGTTGCGGCCAGCTCACTGTCCACCCTTCTGGACGTACGCACGCACGAAGTCTTCGGCGTTCTCCTCGAGAACGTCGTCGATCTCGTCGAGCAGATCGTCGGTCTCCTCGGTCAGCTTCTCGCGACGCTCCTGCCCGGCGGCCGTGCTGCCGGTGAGGTCATCGTCCTCGCCGCCACCACCGCCACGCTTGGTCTGCTCCTGAGCCATCGCTGCCTCCTGCATTGTCATCGGCGGGCCGTGTCGCCGCCCGCCGGTTACTCCACACTACCGTTTGGAGCCCGGATTGCCCGGGATAGCGCGGCTAGTTGGTGAGCTGTTCTACCAATTCGACCGCGCTGTCCACGGAGTCCAGCAGCGCTCCGACGTGCGCTTTGCTGCCCCGCAGCGGCTCGAGGGTTGGAATCCGGACGAGCGAATCGCCGCCGAGATCGAAGATGACCGAGTCCCAGCTGGCGGCGGCGATGTCGGCGCCGAAGCGGCGAAGGCACTCGCCGCGGAAGTAGGCGCGGGTGTCCGTCGGCGGATTGTCGACGGCGTCGAGCACCTGCTGTTCGGTGACCAGCCGCTTCATCGAGCCGCGCGCGACCAGCCGGTTGTAGAGCCCCTTGTCGAGACGCACATCGGAGTACTGCAGGTCGACCAGGTGCAGGCGCGGCGCCGACCAGTTGAGGTTCTCCCGGCTGCGGAAACCTTCGAACAACCGGAGTTTCGCTGGCCAGTCGAGGAGTTCGGCACATTCCATCGGGTCGCGCTCGAGCAGGTCGAGCACGTGCGCCCAGGTCGCGACTACATCGGCGGCGCGCGGGTCCGGGTCGCGGCTGTCCACCAGCTTGGCCACCCGGTCGAGGTAAATCCGTTGCAGCGCAAGGGCAGTCAGCTCACGGCCGTCGGCCAGCGCGACGGTGGCACGCAGCGACGGGTCGCGGCTGACGACATGCACGGCGTGCACAGGCCTGGCCAGCGCCAGGTCGGACAGGTCCATGCCTTCTTCGATCAGGTCCAGCACCAGCGCCGTCGAGCCGAGTTTGAGGTAGGTCGACGTCTCCGCGAGGTTCGCATCGCCGATGATGACGTGCAGCCGCCGGTACTTGTCCGCATCGGCGTGCGGTTCGTCGCGGGTGTTGATGATGCCGCGCTTCAGGGTGGTCTCCAGGCCTACCTCGACCTCGATGTAGTCCGATCGCTGCGACAGCTGAAAGCCGGGCTCGTCGCCCGACGGGCCGACACCCACCCGGCCCGAGCCGGTGATGACCTGACGGGACACCAGATGCGGAGTCAGGCCCGCGATCACCGCCGAGAACGGCGTCTGGCGGCTCATCAGATAGTTCTCGTGCGAACCGTACGAGGCGCCCTTGCCGTCCACGTTGTTCTTGTACAGCTGGAGCTTCGCCGCCCCAGGCACGCTCGCCACGTGGCGCGCGGCGGCCTCCATCACCCGCTCACCCGCCTTGTCCCAGATGACCGCGTCCATCGGGTCGGTGCACTCGGGCGCCGAATACTCCGGATGGGCGTGGTCGACGTACAACCGGGCGCCGTTGGTCAGGATCATGTTGGCCGCGCCGACCTCGTCGGCGTCCACGACCGGTGGCGGGCCCGCCGACCGGCTCAGGTCGAAGCCTCGCGCGTCGCGCAGTGGCGACTCCACCTCGTAGTCCCACCGGGTGCGCTTCGCCCGCTGAATACCCGCGGCCGCTGCGTAGGCCAGCACCGCCTGCGTCGACGTCAGGATCGGATTCGCGGTTGGGTCGGACGGCGACGAGATGCCGTACTCGACCTCGGTCCCGATAATCCGTTGCATATCCCCAGCCTAGGGGAAGACCCGAAGTAGCCTGCGACCGTGCCTTCGGACCAGAGCCAAGCAGTCGCGCAACGGCGCGCCGCCGACCGGTGGTTCCTCGAGCGTGGTCTGCCCGCTGTGCTTCGGCCGGGCGCACTGGTGCGGAGGCTGTGGCCCCGATCAGCGCCCGCGTTGGCCGCGTTCGCGGTATCGATGGCTTTCTCCATCCTCGTCGTTCTGATCACCGGGAAGCACACAATCGACATCGACGGTCACCCCACTCGCACCGAGTGGTTCGTCTTGGCGATGCTGGTCTTGGTGCTTCCGGCTGCGGCCACCGTCGGCTGGCTGGTCTCGCGCATCCGCGGTTTGCGGGCCCGAACAGTGGCAGCGTTCGTCTCCGTTGGCGTGGCCGCCGCCGGCGCGCATTCTCGGCGGCCCGAGCCCGCGGATCATCACCAACCTCCTCTTCGAGGGCATCGTTATCGTCATCGCGTTGGCGCTCACCGCATGCGGCGTCGGGTCCATCCTGGGTTGGGCCCTGCGAACCGCCATGGACAACCTCGCATCCGCCGGCGCGTTGTTCGTCCGTGCGCTGCCCGTCGTGCTGCTCACCGTCCTGGTCTTCTTCAACACCTATGTGTGGTCGATGGCGTCGACCATCAGCCGCCCGCGGCTGTGGTTGGCGCTGTTGTTTCTCGGCCTTATCGCAATCGCTTTCCTCACCTCGGCGACGGTGGAACGGGTGCGACCCATGCTCTCGGGATCCCACCAATCCTCAGACGACGACGTCCGGCTGACCGGCACTTCGTTCGAAAAAATGCCCCACCCCACCGAGGGCTATCCGTTGTCACGGACGGAACGCAGCAATGTGATCTTCGTGCTGGCGACATCGCAGGTGCTTCAGGTCGGGCTGGTGGCCATCATCGCCGGGCTGATCTTCTTCGTGCTCGGCCTGATCCTGCTCAGCCCCGAACTGCTGGCGCAGTGGACGCGCAACGGACCCGGCGACGGCGAGATCCTCGGTATGACGCTGCCCGTGCCGCAGTCACTCATTCAGATCAGCATGTTCCTCGCCGCGATGACGTTCATGTACGTCAGCGCACGCGCGGTGGGTGACAGCGACTACCGATCCCGCTTCCTGGACCCGCTCATCGACGATCTGCGCCTCACGCTGGTCGCGCGAAGCCGTTATCGGGCAGCCGTTCCGCGCACCAGGTCGTAACCCGCTCTTAGCGATTTCACAGCGAGCTCTTGTCAGGCTCGCGTGCCTGCAGATCAACGGCGAACTGGCAGTGTGCGCTTGTCATGGGTGAAAACAGCTAGGGAGAACATGAAGGCAATCGGTCGGGTACTCGTCGCAATGGTGACGGCGGTCGCAGCGTTGTTCGTGAGCACAGGTACCGCTCACGCGGGGCTGGACAACGAAAATACCCTGCTCGACGGTCAGGACCGAACGTTGAGGATCCAGCAGTGGGACACCTTCCTCAACGGTGTGTTTCCGCTGGACCGCAACCGGCTGACCCGCGAGTGGTTCCATTCCGGTCGGGCGAAGTACGTCGTCGAGGGCCCAGGCGCCGATGAGTTCGAGGGCACCTTGGAGCTGGGCTACCAGATCGGCTTCCCGTGGTCGCTGGGCGTCGGCATCAACTTCAGCTACACCACACCCAACATCCTGCTCGACGATGTGTCGCTGTTCCCGGTGTTCAACCCGCTGGGCTCGGTCATCACGCCGAACCTGTTCCCCGGCGTGTCGATCAGCGCCGACCTGGGTAACGGCCCCGGCATCCAGGAAGTCGCCACCTTCTCGGTTGACGTGGCAGGCCCAGCCAACGGTGTCGCGGTGTCCAACGCGCACGGCACGGTGACCGGTGCGGCCGGTGGTGTGCTGCTGCGTCCTTTCGCCCGTCTGATCGCCAGCACCGGTGACAGCGTCACCACCTACGGCGAACCCTGGGACATGGCGTAGTTTCGCGCCATGAGAGTCCTCATCGTCGAGGACGAGGAACGCCTGGTCTCGACGCTCTCCATCGGGCTACGGGCCGAGGGTTTCCTCGTCGTCGGAGCGTCCAACGGCGTGGACGGGCTGTGGCAGGCGGCGGAGAACGAGTTCGACGTCATCGTGCTGGACATCATGCTGCCCGGTCTGAACGGCTATGAGGTGCTTCGCCGGCTGCGGGAGCGCAACATATGGACTCCGGTGCTGATGCTGACAGCCAAGGACGGGGACTACGACCAGACCGACGCCTTCGACCTCGGCGCCGACGACTACCTAACCAAGCCGTTCTCCTTCATCGTCCTGGTCGCTCGTCTGCGCGCACTGGTGCGTCGGGGGGCGCCGCAGCGGCCCGCGGTGATGACCGCAGGCACGTTGAGGCTCGACCCGGCACGCCGGGTGGTGGAGCGCGCAGCCAAGACGATCCGATTGACGCCGCGGGAATACGGACTTCTGGAATTCCTGATGCGCCACAAGGACACCGTCGTCACGAAAACCGAGATTCTGCAGAACGTGTGGGACGCGCACTACGCCGGTCCGGACAACGTCGTGGAGGTGTACGTCGGCTACGTCCGCCGCAAGATCGATATTCCGTTCGGCACCAACACCATCGAAACGGTCCGCGGCGTCGGCTACCGGCTGGAGTCGGGTGCGTACGCCAACGGCAACTGAACGGTAACGCGCGCCCCGCCACCCGGTGCATCGGTGATCGCGACGCTGCCCTGGTGTGCCACAACGATTTCCCGCACGATCGCCAGGCCTAGCCCAGCTCCGCCCGCGCTTCGTGAGCGGTTCGCGTCGAGTCTGACGAAGCGGCCGAAGACCCGTTCCCGGTCCTGCGGTGCGATGCCGGGACCGTCGTCGTCGACGGTGAGTACTGCGTGCTGACCACACGCATGGGCCGAAATCGACACCTCGGACTTCGCATGTCTCGCGGCGTTGTCGAGCAGGTTGCGCAACATTCGCGACAGCCGGACGGCGTCGCCGCTGATCCGGGTCGGTGTCACATCGGTCTTGATGTCCAAAGACACTTCACGACAGAGCCTTTCAACCTCGGACGCGACGAGGTCGTCCAGGTCCACGTCGTCGTGGGCCATGGTCAGCCCGCGTTCGTCGGCACGCGCCAGCAGGAGAAGGTCCTCGACGAGGGCCTGCATCCGGTGCGCCTCGGGAATCAGCGTGGTCTTCGCGAGTTCGCCGTTCAGCAGCTCGGGGTGGGCGACGGCGACCTCCAACGCCGAGATGATCGTCGTAAGCGGGCTGCGCAGCTCGTGCGATGCATCGCCGACGAACCGCTGCTGGGCGGAATGGCCGGCTTCGATGCGGGCCAGCATCTCGTTCATGGTGAGCGCCAAAGCCGATATCTCGTCACGCTTCTCGGGCACCGGCACTCGCTCGGTCAGGTCCGATGTGCTGATCTCGGCCACCCGAGACCGGATGTCGTCGACCGATCGCATGGACCGGGACACCAGCATGTACGTGACGGCCGCCGACACCAAGACGACGATCGGCGCCGCCAGCGCCAGTGCGGTCACGACGGTCTTCACCGTCGAGAAGACGACCTGACTGCCCTCCCCCACCAGCACGGTGTAGCGGCCGCCGGGACCGTCCACCGTCTGGGCGCTGAACCGGATCTGACCGTACGGCGACTCGTGCTCGGGCATGCCGATGTGCAACCCGTCGCCGATCTCCGAAATGGGCACCATCGGCGTGTCCGGCGCGGAGGGCGAGCGCCGGACGACGGTGCCGTCCGGAGTGATGACCTGCACGGCGAGGATGCGCTGGTCGGTGCCGAGCAGTCCGGGGTCGAGTCCCGCCGCGCCGCCGACTTCCAGATCCGCGGCGACTTCGCCGACGCGGGCGGCCGCGGTGCTGTCGATTCCGGACAGCATCGACCGGTAGAGCACCGCGGCGAGTATCGCGCCGGCCGCGGTGAGCGCGACAAACACCACCGTGGCCGCCACCAGGGCCGAGCGTGCGGATATCCCCCAGCTCCACGGCCGTCGTCGACGCATCGGCATCAGTCCACCATTAGCACTGGAATTTCGCCATCTCTCGCGCACAATGTTTGCCGTGCCGAATATGCGCGAGGTGAATCAGTGGTTCCTGCATCGCGGGCTGCCGCTGGTGCTGACCCGTCGGGTGCGCTCGCGCGCGCTGATCGAGCGGTCGGCACCGGTGGTCAGTGGCATCGGCGCCATCATCTCGTTGACGATGATGCTGGCCGAGCTGACCGGCGGCGACCCCGACTACGGCAATGTGATCCGGCTCGGGGTGCTCACCCTGGTACTCATCGCCGCCCCGTTTGCGCTGTATCTGCTGCATCAGAGCGGCACCACGCTGGGCGAGGCGGGCAGGCGCTCGGCCGCGCTTCTGGTGATGGCGCTGTTCGTGTTCGGACTTCCGTTCGCCGACAGCGGTTTCTCCGGGTTCGCCGCCGCAGAGATCTTCGGGTTCGCGCTTGTCGCCTTACTGGCCGTCTGGCTGACGTACCTTGGCTTCGGGGCTATCGCGTTGTGGGCGTTCCGATACGCGCTGGTGCAGGTTGGCGCGCTCGGCACGCTGATGAGCCGCGCGCTGCCGCTGCTGATGTCACCGTGGTGGTGTATTTCACCGGCGAGCTGTGGCAGCTGGCCGCCCGGATGACCCGCCAAAGGCTCTGGCAGACCGTCGGATTCCTGGCCATCGTGGCGATCGTCTTCATGGTCACCACGATTCGCGACGAGGTGCGTGCGCTGCGCGACGACCGGGCCGAACAACACGACCCTGCCAAGCTGCTTGCGGGCACGCCGTTGGAACCCGAAGCGGGCCATCAGCCGACGCGCACTCCACTGTCGCTGGCCGAGCAGGTCAACGTCGTCGCGGTGATGGTGGTGTCCCAGGCGATCCAGGTGGTGTTCTTCACCGCAGGCCTGTTCGCGTTCTTCCTCGCACTGGGCATCATCGCCATTCCTGACGATGTGACCGTGTTGTGGTCCGCCGAAGAGAGCTGCCCTGTCGGCGAACCACCTTGCGCCGGAACATGGTTCGGCGTCCACATCCCGATACCGCAGACCGTGGTGCACACGTCGCTGTTCGTTGCGGTGCTGTCCGGCCTGTACTTCACGGTGAGCACAAGCGTGGACCCGCTGTACCGGCAGCGCTTCTTCGACCCGCTGGTGTCCGACGTGGCTACCAGCCTGGCCGGCCGCGACGCCTACCTGGAATTGGAGAACCGCCGCGCGATGCCCGACCCCGTGGCCTAATCACCGCGAGCGTGCGTGCCTGCACCCCAACACTCCGTGCCCCGCGGCAGCGAGCGTGCGCAAAGTGTCTGCTATTGCCGGCGTGTCCGGCAGCAGACATCACCGGGTTGTGCGGCAGCGCTCCCCATACCGCCCGCCAGGCGGCCAGCCGCAGCCGGGGCCGGCCCCGCCGCGAAATCTGTGATCGGCCGCGAAAGGTCCCGCTTGTGTTGTCTCGTGGGCATAGCCCGGCGTGTTTGACCAGGGCGCGTGGACTGTCGAAGCGGGTGGGGTCGCCGGTTTCGGCCAGGATGGCCGCGGCTCCGATCGCCGAGACGCCGGGGATGCTGGTGATCAGCTCGGTCAGCTGGAGTTGATCGAGTACCTCGAGCATCCGGGCGTGCACCTCGCTGAGCCGGTCTTTGGCCGCGCGCCAATCCGCGAGTACCCAGCGGGCGCGTTCGAGCGCTCCGCGTCGTTGAGCCCAGACTCCGGTCGGGTCGACGAGCGCGGTGAACACCGCTTCGATGATGGCGCGCCGCCGCCGCGCGCCGCCCCAGCGGGGCAGTTCTTTCACGACGGCCGCTTCAAACCGTGCCAGTCCCCACCGGCTCAACTGTTCGGGATGGCCATCACAGCGCTGCAGTACCACCGCTAAAGCTGCACACCAGTTGGAGGACTCAAACGGGGCCGCCGCTGCATCGAGCACCCCCGGCCAGGCACATTCGAGCAGGTCACGCAGCTGCTGGACGCAGGCGGTGGACTCGGTGACCAACCTCTCGCGTCGGGCGCCCAGCTGGCGCAGCCGGGCCCACGTCTCATCAGCACGTTCGGGGACATAACAATTCAACTGAGCCACCAGCCGCGCGATCAGCACCGCGTCTTTGTCATCGCTTTTATCGCGGGTGTAATCCTCTGACTCCCGCGCCCGGCCCACCAACATCGGATTCACACATACCAACGCCATATCGCGTTGGGCAGCAAGCTGTTCGAGCACCCGCCAGCGATGCCCGGTCGGCTCACACCCCACCGTCACACCGGCAAACCCCTGCTGGCTGGCAATCCGATGCGCCCACTCCAACACCGGCCCCAGATCCCAGGCCTTTGCCCAGACCCGCTTGCGTGCCAGCACCCGTGAATCCAGATCGGTGAGCACCACCGCCTGCTTCACATCAGCCAGATCGATCCCCAAAACGGCATTACCGATGGGCACCAACTCCCGCAGCCGAGCCAATCTCGCGTTACGGCGTTTGTCTCCACGCGACAAAGCACTATCGTTAATCACGACGTCCTCCTCGTTGTCTTGGGACACCAAGCCCTCTAACGACAACAGGGGGACGTCGTGATTTTCAGGTACAACACGCGACATAGTTTCTTACTACGCACGCTCGCGGATGTGCGGCTAGAGGTACTGGCCGAGGTTGGACTCGGTGTCGATGGCCCGCGACGCGCTCGACGACTTGCCGGTGACGAGCGTGCGGATGTAGACGATCCGCTCGCCCTTCTTGCCCGAGATCCGTGCCCAGTCATCGGGATTGGTGGTGTTGGGCAGGTCCTCGTTCTCGGCGAACTCGTCGACGATCGAGTCGAGCAGATGCTGGATGCGCAGGCCTGGCTGCCCGGTTTCCAGCACCGACTTGATCGCGTTCTTCTTCGCGCGGTCGACCACGTTCTGGATCATCGCCCCGGAGTTGAAGTCCTTGAAGTACATGACTTCCTTGTCACCGTTGGCGTAGGTGACTTCCAGGAACCGGTTGTCGTCAATCTCGGCGTACATCCGGTCGACAACCTTCTCGATCATCGCCTTGATGCACAGCGAGCGGTCGCTGCCGAACTCGGCGAGGTCATCAGCGTGGATCGGCAGTTCCTCTGTGAGGTACTTGCTGTAGATGTCCTGTGCCGCTTCGGCATCCGGGCGTTCGATCTTGATCTTGACGTCCAGACGGCCGGGCCGCAGGATCGCGGGGTCGATCATGTCCTCGCGGTTGGACGCGCCGATCACGATGACGTTCTCCAAGCCCTCGACGCCGTCGATCTCCGACAGCAGCTGGGGAACCACAGTGGTCTCGACGTCGGAGCTGACGCCCGTGCCGCGGGTGCGGAAGATAGAGTCCATCTCGTCGAAGAACACGATCACCGGCGTGCCCTCGGACGCTTTCTCGCGGGCCCGCTGGAAGATCAGCCGGATGTGGCGTTCGGTCTCGCCGACGAACTTGTTCAGAAGCTCGGGGCCCTTGATGTTGAGGAAGTACGACTTCGCCTCGCGGGCGTCGTCGCCGCGCACCTCGGCCATCTTCTTGGCCAGCGAGTTGGCCACGGCCTTGGCGATCAGCGTCTTTCCGCAACCGGGAGGCCCGTAGAGCAGCACGCCCTTCGGCGGTCGCAGCGAGTACTCCCGGTAGAGCTCCTTGTGCAGGAACGGCAGCTCGACGGCGTCGCGGATCTGCTCGATCTGGCGCCCCAGGCCGCCGATGTCGCTGTAGCTGACGTCGGGCACCTCCTCCAGCACCAGGTCCTCGACCTCGGCCTTGGGGATGCGCTCGAACGCGTAGCCGGCCTTGGTGTCGACGAGCAGCGAGTCACCGGGCCGCAGCTTGCGCGGCCGCAGGTCGTCGTCCCGCTCGTCGTCGTAGCCGTCGGGGAGGTCCGCCGTGGCCACGAGAGGCTCGGCCAGCCAGACGATGCGTTCCTCGTCGGCGTGACCGACCACGAGAGCGCGGTGTCCGTCGGCAAGAATTTCGCGCAGGGTGGAGATTTCTCCGACCGACTCGAAGTGTCCGGCCTCGACGACGGTCAGCGCCTCGTTGAGACGGACGGTCTGGCCCTGCTTCATGACCTTCGTGTCGATGTTGGGAGAGCACGTCAGCCGCATCTTGCGGCCGGAGGTGAACACGTCGACGGTGTCGTCCTCATGGACCCCCAGCAGCACGCCGTAACCACTCGGCGGCTGACCGAGCCGGTCGACCTCCTCGCGCAAGGCGAGCAACTGCTGACGAGCCTCTTTCAGGGTCTCCATCAGCTTGGAGTTCCTGGCAGCGAGCGAATCGATCCTCGCCTCCAGTTGGTGCACATCACGGGCGCTACGGAGACCGCTCTGCGGGCCCACCGCGTTTTCCAGCTGCTCGCGCAGTAGTGCTGCCTCGCGGCGAAGCTCCTCAAGCTCGGCCGCGTCATCGCTGGACATCGGTGTCCCGTAGGGTTCAGAACGCTCTGACTCGCTCATGGTGCGCTCCCTCCCTGCACCGGAAGTTGGTGCAGTAACAACTTCAACGCTACCGGCGATTCAGCCATTGTGTGCGGTCTAGGGATTCGACACACCAGCAACACTTGTTAACCTGAAGCCTGACTCGGGCCCATCGAAAGGACAGCCGTGACCCTGAAAACCCTCGTTACCGGCGTAGCAGCAGCCGTCGTCGTCGGCGGCGCAGCGGCGGGTGTGACGTCCATTGCATCCCCCGCGATCGCCGGCGCTGACGACTGCGCCGACGCAGGTGCGCTGCAGGGTGTGCTCGACACCCTCGTCGCTCCGGGTGTGCCGTTCAGTTCCCCTGGTAAGAGCAACCTGGTTCAGGGTGGCGTCGGAATCTTGAAAGGCCGGCTGGCCGACGGCGCGCTGAAGAACGCGTACGCCGAGGGCACCTTACCGACGGCGATCACCGTCGCCCCGCCCACCTGCATCGACCCCGTAACCGCGACATCGACGGTGTCCGCGGCGGGCAAGAGCATGCCGATCACGTTCGTTAACGAAATGGGCACCTGGAAGGTCTCCAGCTCGTCGGCATCGACGGTGCTCGCAGCATTCGCCTGATCCCGACCAACGTGCGACAGCGGCCGACGGTGATTCCGTTGGCCGTTGTCGCGTTTTGTGGCGTCATAGCGGTGGTTGGGTGTGACAGCCCACCGCCCCCGACCGCGCCCGAATCAACGGCGACGACGAGCGCCACGGCGTCCGCCGCGCCGATCACGTCTCCACTGCCTCCGCCCCAGGCGCTCACCGATGTGCTGGCCCGGCTGTCGGATCCCGCCGTACCCGGTGCCGACAAGATCGGCCTCGTGGAGTTGGCGACCGCCGACGACGCCGCGGCGTTGGACAAGTTCGGCAAGGCGCTGGCCGACAACGGCGCCCTGCCGCTGACGTTCGAAGCCCTCGACCTGAAGTGGTCGGAAACCGAGGCGGGCAACGTCGTGGCGACCGTCAACGTCACGACGGCCAACAAGCCGCCCGGCAAGTTCAGCTTTCCGATGGAGTTCACGCCCGTCCGCGACGGATGGCAGCTGACCCGTAAGACCGCCAACCTGCTCCTCGAATTCGGCGAAGGGGCGACCGCCACATCGCCTCCTCCGTGACGATGGCGCTATGTGGATCGGTTGGCTGGAGTTCGACCTGCTGCTCGGGGACGTGCATTCGCTCAAACAGAAGCGCTCAGCGGTGCGCCCGGTGGTCGCCGAACTGCAACGGCGGTTCGGCGTTTCCGCGGCGGAGACTCGAATCCCAACAGCTGCACCGCCGCGCCGGTGTCGGGCTGGCCGTGGTGTCGGGCGACCGCACGCACGTCGTGGACGTGCTCGACGCCGCCGAGCGCCTTGTCGCCGCGCGGCCGGAGATGGAACTCTTGTCGGCCCGGCGCGGGCTTCGACGCAGCGACGACGACTAAATCTGCTTCTTGCGTCGCACGGGCATCGGAGCGACGGCACCGGGAGCGAGCTTTCGCGCGCTGATCAGAAACGCCGTGTGCCCGCGCATGCTCTGCTGGGGTCGCACGGCCAGCCCCACCACATGCCAGCCGCGCTGCATCGTCTCCCAGGCCCGCGGCTCGGTCCAGCACTGCTGCTCGCGCATCGCCTCGACGGTGCGCGACAACTGGGTCACCGTCGCCACGTAGACGACCAGCACCCCGCCGGGCACCAGCGCGTCGGCGATCCTGCCCAGTACCTCCCACGGCGCAAGCATGTCCAGGACGACCCGGTCCACCTCGGGTCCGCTGTAGTCGGCGACGTCGGCGATGACCAGTTCCCAGTTCTCGGGCAGCTCACCGAAGAAGGTCGCGACGTTGCGCGACGCGTGCTCGGCGTGGTCGTCACGCACGTCGTAGGACACCACCAGGCCGGTCGGCCCGACGGCACGCAGCAGCGAGCACGTCATCGCCCCCGAGCCCGCGCCCGCCTCCAGCACCCGGGCGCCGGGGAAGATGTCGCCCTCGTGCACGATCTGGGCCGCGTCCTTCGGGTAGATCACCTGTGCGCCGCGTGGCATCGACATCACGTAGTCGACGAGCAGCGGGCGCAGCACCAGGAAGGGGTCGCCGTTGGCGGACTTGACCACGCTGCCCTCCGGCAGCCCGATCACTGCGTCGTGGGCGATCGCTCCGCGGTGGGTGTGGAACTCCCCACCCGGGGTCAGCACCACGGTGTAGTGCCGACCCCTGACGTCGGTGAGCTGCACGCGATCGTCGGCGGCGAACGGACCGGTCCTCGGCACAGCTGTTCAGCCTGCCAGCAGACGCGCCGACGCACGTGCCCGGGGTTGTCGGGCCTGAGCCATAAGCTGCCCGTTATGGACCAGCAAGAGGTCCCGCCTCGGCCAACGGAGCATCGAAGGCCGGCGCTGTCACCATCGCGGGCCAGCGACTTCAAGCAGTGCCCGCTGCTCTACCGATTCCGCGCGATCGACCGGCTGCCCGAACCATCCTCGACCGCGCAGCTGCGGGGGTCGGTGGTGCACGCCGCCCTCGAGCAGCTCTACGCGCTGCCTGCGCCGGATCGCATCCCCGAGACCGCGCGCTCCCTGGTCGCTCCCGCGTGGGACCGCATCGTCGCCGCCAAGCCCGACCTCGCCGACGAGATGGATCCCGCCGTGCGGGCTGAGCTGCTCGAGGAAGCCAGGGCGCTGCTGTCGGGGTACTACCGGCTGGAGGACCCGACGCGGTTCGACCCGGAAAGCTGCGAGCAACGCGTCGAGGTGGAACTCGCCGACGGCACTCTGCTTCGCGGCTTCGTCGACCGCATCGATGTCGCACCAACCGGTGAGATGCGGGTCGTCGATTACAAGACGGGTAAGGCGCCGCCGGAGGCACGTGCGCTGGCCGAGTTCAAGGCGATGTTCCAGATGAAGTTCTACGCCGTCGCGCTGCTTCGGTCGCGCGGCGTGCTGCCCGCCCGGCTGCGGCTGCTGTATCTCGCCGACGGCCAGGTGCTCGACTACTCCCCCGACCTCGACGAGCTGGAGCGGTTCGAGAAGACGTTGATCGCGATCTGGCGGGCCATCCAATCCGCCGGTGCCACAGGCGATTTCCGACCGCACCCGTCACGAATGTGCGACTGGTGCGCCCATCACGCGCACTGTCCGGTGTTCGGCGGGACGCCACCGCCGTACCCCGGCTGGCCGGAACACCCCGCCGAAGGCGGCGAACCCGGTGACGATGCGGTGCTGTACTCGGCGGAGCCTGCTGCATGAGCGGATGTCACTACCGTCGGCTCGACGCCGACGGCGATGTCGAGCTGTTCGATCCCACGGACTACACCAGAAGCAACTGGGATCCCGAGATTCAGCACGGCTCGCCGCCGCTGGCGTTGATGACGAAGCTGATCGAGGAGCTCGCCGGTGACTCCCCGATGCGCATCGGCCGGGTGTCGATGGACATCCTCGGCGCGATTCCCGTTACGCCGGTGCGCGTTCGGGCCTGGGTGGAACGTCCCGGGAGCCGCATCGCCCTGCTGGCGGCCGAGATGGTGGCCGCACGTCCCGACGGTTCCGACCGTGCCGTTGCCCGCGCATCTGCGTGGCTGTTGGCGACCAGCGACACCGCCGATGTCAGCACCGACCGGTTCCCGCCGCTCACCGAAGGTGAGGCGGATCCGGTGCCGCACAGCTGGGAGGGCGCGACCGGTTACCTGCAGGCGGTCAGCTG
The DNA here is from genome assembly GCA_963822305.1 of uncultured Actinomycetota bacterium. Taxonomy (GTDB): domain Bacteria; phylum Actinomycetota; class Actinomycetes; order Mycobacteriales; family Mycobacteriaceae; genus Mycobacterium. The sequence goes on from CAWGHF010000021.1 coordinate 380,525, forward strand.
GCGCAGGCAACGCGAGCTCGACAACGGTTCGGCGGTGGTGTGGCTGAGTCCGCTCGCAAACCTGGTGGACACCGAGGAGATGACGCAGATGCAGCGCCTCGCGCTGGTGGCGGACTGCGCCAACGGCGCAGGCGCGGTGATCGATCCAGCGGTCTTCGTGTTCATGAACACCGACACCACGATGCACCTGCACCGGGTCCCCGTCGGTAACGACTTCGCGCTGCGGGCCCGAGGCTCGATCGGATCCGACGGCATCGGCGTCACCACTGCGGAGATCTTCGACCGGCAGGGGTTCATCGGGACGTGTGCGCAGACGTTGTTCGTTCAGCGTCGTCCCGAGCCTATATAGGCTTGCGTCTATATAGATGTCCTGCAATACTCAGGGCATGGACGTATTCGAGGCGGTCGCCGAACCCAGCAGGCGCGCCCTGCTCGACGCCCTCACCCGAGGTGAGCGAACGGCGGGCGAACTCGTCGCCACGCTGCCCGGGCTGACCCAGCCGACGGTGTCCCGCCACCTGCGGGTGCTCCGCGAAGTCGGGCTGGTCGAGGTGCGACCGGATGCCCAACGCCGGATATACGCGCTGCGCGCCGACGGACTGGTCGAGATCGACGAGTGGATCGACCGATACCGGCGTTACTGGGCCGATCATCTCGATGCGCTGGAGCGCCACCTGGAATACAAGCATCGGGACGCGAGATGACCGGGCGCGAAGGACGGCTCAGCGTCCATCGCGACCGCGCGGTGCTGACCTTCGAGCGCCGACTGCCGTATCCCGTCGAGGCAGTGTGGTCGGCGATCACCGATCCCGACGAGCGCGCGCACTGGTTCGGCGAGACGTCCATCGACGCCCGCGAAGGCGGCACGATCGACATGGTCGCGACGGGTCCGCCACTGCCCGTGGAAAAGAAGCGGATGACCGGACGCATCCTGGTGTGGGACCCCCCTCGTGTGCTCGAGCACGAGTGGAGGCAGGCCATCGTCGAAGACAGCGTCGTGCGCTACGAACTGCACCCCGACGGGGACGGGACCTTGCTCCGCTTCACCCATCGTGGGCTCGGCGCCCGGAACGCGACGGGCTTCCGGGGCGGAACGCACGCCTTTCTCGACCGGCTGGAGGCCCACCTCGCCGGCGACGAGCTACCCGACTGGGCCACCAGGCGCCAGGAAGTCGTTCACGCATATCAGGAGTCGAAATAGCATGCCGCGCACGCGAGGAGCAAGAAGTATGACAGTCAATGGATCTCACATCGCAGCGCCGACACTCATCGTCGCTTACCACTCGGGCTTCGGGCACACCGCGGCGCTGGCCGACGCCGTCGCCGCGGGCGCAACGGACGGGGGCGCGCACGTCACGCTCATCGCCGTCGACAAGATGACCGACGAGGACTGGGACGCCCTCGATGCCGCCGACGGAATCGTGTTCGGCAGCGCGACCTACATGGGCAACGTGTCGGCCGCCTTTCAGGCGTTCGCCGAGCAGACCGGACGGCGGTGCATGAATGGCACTTGGCGCGACAAGGTGGCCGCAGGCTTCACCAACTCCGGAGGCAAGGCCGGCGACAAGATGCACACGCTGACGTCACTGGCGGTTTTCGCCGCCCAGCACCACATGCATTGGGTCAACCTGGGATTGGGCGCGGGCTGGAACAGCTCCGCAGGCAGCGAGAACGATCTCAACAGGCTGAGCTTCTTCCTGGGCGCGGGAGCTCAGACAGATGTGGATGCCGGTCCGGATCAGGTGCATCCGTCAGATGTCGCGACGTGCCACCATCTCGGTCGGCGCGTCGCGCTGGTCACCCGGCAGCTCAACCTTGGTCGAGCGGCTTCATCTCCTGCAGCATCGTCGGCACCAGCTCACTGACCGTCGGGTGGATGTGCATCGTGCGGGAGATAGAGGTGTAGGGGTCCTTGGCCGACATGATGTCGAGGATGGAGTGGATGACCTCGTCCCCGCCGACGCCCAGGATCGCGGCGCCCAGGATCTCCTTGGTCTCGGCGTCGACGACCACCTTCATGAAGCCCTGCGTCTCGCCCTTTTCGACCGCGCGCCCGACCCGTGTCATCGGTCGCTTGCCCACCAACGCTTTTCGACCTGACTCGCGCACCTGGTCGACGGTCAGGCCGGCACGGCCCAGTGGCGGGTCGATGTAGAGCGCGTAGGTGGGCACGCGGTCGCTGATCCGGCGTGGATCGTTGTCAAGCAGGTTGGCGGCCACGATCTCGAAGTCGTTGTACGAGGTATGGGTGAACGCGCCACGGCCGTTGCAGTCGCCCATCGCCCAGATGTGCTCGACGTTGGTCCGGCACTGGTCGTCGACGACGACATTGCCGCGGGCGTCGGTCTGCACGCCTGCGGCGTCAAGGCCGAGGTCATCGGTGTTGGGCCGCCGTCCGATGGCAATCAGCAGGTGGGAGCCGGCGATGGGGTCGGCGCCGTCACGCGGGGTCACCTCGAAACCGTTGCCCCGCTTGCGGAAAGAGATCGCGGTCGCATCGAGCTCGATGGCGATCCCCTCCTTCTCCAGGATCTCCTTGATCGCCGCCGAGACATCCTCGTCCTCGCGGGAGGTCAGACGCGGCCCCTTTTCGACCACGGTGACCTCCGCGCCGAACCGCCGGTACATCTGCGCGAACTCGAGCGCGATGTAGCTGCCACCGATGATGACCAGATGTTCTGGCAGCGTGTCCAGGTCGAGGATTCCGACGTTGGTCATGTAGTCGATGTCGGAAAGCCCAGGCATATCCGGTACGACGGCGCGACCGCCGACATTCAGGAAGATCTTGTCGGCCTGCAGTACCTGGTCGTCGACCGCAACGGTGTGCGGGTCGGTGAAACGCGCGTGTCCGCGCATCAGCGTGCAATTGTCCATGCCCTCGAGCCACGACTCGACGCCCACCCGGTCGTCGGTCATGACCTTGTCCTTGCGGGCCTTGACCTTCGTCATGTCCACGCTGACATCGCCTGTGCCGATACCGTATTCACTGCCGCGCCGCGCGGTTTGGGCGGCGTGGGCGCTCGCGACAAGTGTCTTCGTCGGGATGCAGCCGTAGTTCACGCAGGTGCCGCCGACCAGTTTGCGTTCGATCACCGCAACCGTCTGCCCGGCGGCGGTCAGCCTGCCCGCCAGTGGTGGGCCTGCCTGGCCGGCACCGATGATGATCGCGTCGAATTTTTGTGGCGCAGTTGCCATTCAGATAACCGATGCCAGCGCGACGATCGCGAATCCCCCGACGATCGCGATGGCATCCTCGACCAGCGCGACCGGCAGGTCGTGTCCGCCGTTGCCTGCCACCAGCCGCTGGCGCGCTTCGGCACCGCCGAGTGTGCCGATGACGGCGCCGATCAGGGCCGCACCGATGGCCCCCACCACGACCCACGCCGTCGGGTTCAGGACGGCCCCCGTGGCAAGGACGGCGCCGGCGAACGCGCCGGTGAACAGCCGTGCCCCGAACTGCTGAGGCACCCGCCGGCTTGGGGTTTTCGGGAGTTGGTCGGTGACCAACTCCCCCAGCGCCAGAATGGTCAGCACCGCGACCGTGATCGGATGCGCCACCCACTGCGCCCAGGTGCCGTCGAGGTCGATCCAGCCGAGCGCACCCGCCCATGCCACCACTGCGGGCGCGGTCAACGCGCGCAGACCGGCTACCGCACCGAGCAGCAGAGCCAGCAGCAGAACCAGGAAATACGTCATGCGAACCTCCGGACCGGTGAAAATGTCACCCGGACGCTAACACGCAGACCTGGCCTCGGCCGGGCTTAGTCAGAAGCGGCAGAACCTGATGTCGGAGGCCAGTATTGCCTTGGCGCCGATGGCCGCCAACTCGTCCATGATCGCGTTGACGTCGCGGCGCGGGACCAGTGCGCGCACCGCCACCCATGCCGGATCAGCCAGCGGTGCGATGGTCGGCGACTCCAGGCCGGGAGTGACGGCGGTGGCCGCGTCCAGCACGGTGCGCGGGCAGTCGTAGTCCAGCATCAGGTACTGCTGGCCGAACACCACACCCTGCACGCGTGCGGCCAATTGGTCACGGGCCGCGGCGTTGTTGTCGCCGGGGTCGGTGCGTTCGATCAGCACCGCCTCCGAATCACACAGCGGCGCACCGAAGGGCACCAGGTCATGCAGTCCCAGTGTGCGACCCGAGCCGACCACATCGGCGATGGCGTCGGCCACGCCGAGCGCAACGGAGATCTCCACGGCGCCGTCAAGGCGGATGACGGTGGCCTCAATCCCATTCGCCGCCAGATCTTTTCGAACCAGATGGGGAAATGCCGTGGCGATTCGCTTGCCTGCGAGGTCGGCAACGGTCCAGTCGCGGCCCGCCGGGGCGGCGTACCGGAATGTGGACGAGCCGAAGCCCAGGGCCAGCCGCTCACGGACGGGGGCGTCGGATTCGGCGGCCAGATCCCGGCCGGTGATACCGAAATCCAATTGCCCCGATCCGACATAGATCGCAATGTCCTTGGGGCGCAGGAAGAAGAACTCGACATTGTTGACCGGATCGATGACCGTCAGGTCCTTCTGATCGGAGCGTCGCCGGTATCCGGCCTCCGAGAGGATCTCGGCGGCCGGTTCGCTCAGCGTGCCCTTGTTGGGCACGGCGACCCGCAGCGTGCCGTTCACAGCTTCTCGTACACGTCGTCGAGGGACAGGCCGCGGGAAATCATCAGCACCTGCGTCCAGTACAGCAACTGGCTGATCTCGGAGGCCAGCGCGCCGTCGCCCTCGTGTTCGGCGGCCAACCACACCTCGCCGGCTTCCTCGAGGATCTTCTTGCCCAGCCCGTGCACCCCACCGTCGAGCGCGGCAACGGTGCCGCTACCGTCCGGCCGGGTGCGCGCTTTTTCGCTCAACTCGGCGAACAGCGCGTCGAAGGTCTTCACGGCACGCGATTGTTCCACGCGCGGGCGCGTGCCGGTCACGCGGGTTTACCCGCGTGGCACCCGGTCAGTGCGGCGGTGTGGTGAACCTCGCGCTGCATGTCCTCCAGGTGCATGCCCTTGGTTTCGTCGACGAATCGCCAGACGAATATGAACGACAACACCGCGCAGGCTGCATAGAAACCATAGGCGAGGCTGAGCGAGAACTCGCCCAGCTCGGGGAACGACGCCGTGATCAAGCAGTTGGCTATCCACTGCGCGGCAGCGGCCAGCCCGAGAGCCGCGGCGCGGATGCGGTTCGGGAACATCTCGCCCAGCAACACCCACACCACCGGGCCCCACGACATGCCGAACGACACGACGAACAGGTTGGCGGCGACCAACGCGATCGGCCCGGCAGCGCCTTCCAGGTGCGGCTGGCCGTCGACCACCGGGGCCGTGCCGAAGATCACCGCCATCGTTCCCAGCGTGACGGCCATCCCGACCGAGCCGACCAGTAGCAACGGCTTGCGCCCGACCTTGTCGATCAACGCGATCGCGATGAGCGTGGTGGCGATGTTCGTCACCGAGGTGATCACGGTGATGATGAACGACTGGCTCTCGTCGAACCCGACGGCCTCCCACAGCACATTGGAGTAGTAGAAGATCACGTTGATGCCGACGAACTGCTGGAACACCGAAAGCGCAACGCCGACCCAGACGATGCCGTAAAGGCCGCCGGTCGGTTTGCGCAGATCCGCCCATGACGGTGGTTTCTCCGCCTTCAGCGACTCCTGGATGCGGGTGATTGTCAGCTCGAGGTTCTTCTCCCCGAGCAGCATGCTCAGCACCCGCCGCGCCTCCGGAATTCGGAATGTCGCAACGAGATAGCGCGGTGATTCGGGAATCGTGAAAGCGAGCCCGCCGTACAGGACTGCCGGCAGCGGCCATCACGATGAACATCCACCGCCAGGCCTCCGCGCCCAGCCACAGCTCTTCGCGCGAACCGCCGGCAAGGTGTGCCAGCAGGGCGTCGATCGCGAGCGACACGAAGATGCCCGTCACGATCGCCAGCTGCTGCAGCGAGCCCAAGCGGCCGCGGATGCGCGGCGGCGAAGTTTCCGCGATGTACGCGGGCGCGATGACCGATGCCACGCCGACGCCGATGCCGCCGACGACCCGGAACAGGCCGAACATCCAGATATTCATCGCCAGACCCGTGCCGAAGGCGCTGATCAGGAAGAGCAAAGCGGCGATCTTCATCACCGACAGCCGACCGATCTTATCGGCCAGCCGACCGGCAACCACCGCACCGAGTGCCGCACCGAGCAACGCCGCCGCGACCGCGACACCGAGCCGTGAAGCTACCGATCTGGAAGTGGTCCTGAACGGCCGACACCGCACCGTTGATGACGGCGCTGTCGTAGCCGAAAAGCAGGCCGCCGAGCGCTGCGACGGACGCTATTCGGACGACGCGTCCACTGTGCTCGGATTCCTCGTAGTCCAAACCGGACGCAGAATCTCCGACGGGTCCGTGAGTCATGTGAGACCTTTCCGCAGCGTTGCGTGATGCGGATCACATTCAATCACAGGGGCGCGTCAGGCGGTGCGTTCTCCGAACTGCGTAATCAGCTGGGAATGGATGGCACGCAGGTCGGCGGGGTCGAGTCCGGTCAGCGAGGAAACACGCCGTCGCCGGGTGCCACCGGGCACCTCGACGTCGTTGGGCACCACCAACACCGGGCAACCGGCACGCTCTGCCGCGGCGGTTCCGGTGACCGAGTCCTCGACGGCCAAGCACTCCTGTGGCTCGCGGCCCAGCAACGCCGCCGCACGCAGGTACGGGTCGGGCGCGGGTTTGCCGTTAGCCACCTCGTCGCCGCACACCGTGGCCGAGAAATAATGGCGGCCAATGCCGTTCAGTGCGCGCTCGGTGAGCGCACGCTGGGTATTGGTAACCAGCGCCATCGGAGTGTGCTTCGGCGGCAAGCGCTTCCAACAACTCCTTCGCGCCGTCGCACCACGGCAGCCCGCCATCGAACAGGTCGGCGGTGTAATCGTTCAGCCAGCGGGAGGATTCGGCCATCGCTCGACGGATCGAGTTCCAGACCGAGGTCTGTGTAGATGATCCGCATGGTGTTCTCGGCGACGCTGCCCACCATCGAAGCCCGCACCGCAGGCGTCAGTTCGCCGCCGAGCTCCTCGTACAGGGCCGCCAGCGAGACGTCCCATACCTTTTCGGAGTCGACAAGGGTGCCGTCCATGTCCCACAGCACAGCCTTCATGACGCATTCACCGCCGCCCCCGAACCCGCGCCCACAGCCCCGGATTCGGTGAGTGCGGCCGTGAGATCCTCGACAGTCTCGCGCGCAATGATTTCGGATGCGTGCAGGTTCTCGGCATCCTCCAGCGATTCGTCACGTAACCAGATGAGGTCGAGGTTTGCATTATCGGCATCGGCGAATCGAGTGTGGACGCACTTGGCCTCCGGATGATGCAACACAAACGCATCGGTAGATTGCCCCGGATGGAGTCGGCGATACCTGGCAACCGGCTGCGCTGCCGCGCAGGAAGGTGAACCGAAATCATTCGGCCGCATGGTGTTTCGGCTCGGTGAGCATGACGCCGTCACAGCTCAGTCCTCCGGGTTGTAGCCGAGGTTGGGGGCGAGCCAGCGCTCGGCTTCCTGCAGGGTCCAGCCCTTGCGCTTCGCGTAGTCGGCGACCTGGTCCTGGGCCAGCCGGCCGACCACGAAGTACTGCGACTGCGGATGCGAGAAGTACCAGCCGCTGACGGCGGCACCGGGCCACATCGCCATCGACTCGGTCAGCTCGATGCCGGTCCGCTCCTGGACGTCCATCAACTCCCAGAGCGTCGCCTTCTCGGTGTGCTCCGGGCAGGCCGGGTAGCCGGGGGCGGGGCGGATGCCCACGTACTTCTCACCGATGAGCGCCTCGTTGTCCAGCTGCTCGTCGGGCTGGAATCCCCAGAACTCCTTGCGGACCCGTTGGTGCATCCGTTCGGCGAACGCCTCTGCCAGCCGGTCGGCGAGCGACTCCAGCAGGATCGCGTTGTAGTCGTCGTTGGCCGCCTTGAACTCGGCGATCTTGTCACCGCTGCCGAGCCCCGTGGTGACGGCGAAGGCGCCGACGTAGTCAGCCAGACCGGTGTCCTTGGGCGCGATGAAGTCGCCGAGGCTCCGGTTCGGGATGCCGTCGCGGTGCTCACCCTGCTGGCGCAGGTTGTGCAGCGTGGTCAGCACCTCGGTACGGGTCTCGTCGGTATAGACCTCGAAGTCGTCGCCGACCGCGTTCGCCGGGAAGAATCCGATCACCCCGTTGGCAGTCAGCCACTTCTCCTTGATCAGGGTGTCGAGCATCTCCTGGGCGTCGTCATACAGCTTGCGGGCAGTCTCGCCCGACACCGGGTTGTTGAGGATGTCGGGGAACCTGCCCTTCATCTCCCAGGCGTTGAAGAACGGCTGCCAGTCGATGTACTCGCGCAGCTCGGCGACGTCGTAGTCGAGAAACTCCCGCACGCCCAAGCCCTGGGCGGGCACCGGCGGCGTGTAGCCGTCCCACTCGATCGGCGTCCGGTTCGCGCGGGCCTTCTCCAGCGTCAGCATCGGCCGCTCGCTCTTCTGGGCGTGCCGTTCGCGAAGGGATGCGTAATCCTTCTCGGTGGCCTCCAGCAGGGCCGGCCGCTGCTTGTCGTCGAGGAGCGCAGCGGCGACCGGCACCGAGCGGGAAGCGTCCTTGACCCAGACCACCGGACCGCTCCGGCGCGGCGACACCTTCACTGCCGTGTGGGCGCGCGAGGTGGTCGCGCCACCGATCAGCAGCGGGATCTCCAGCCCCTGACGCTCCATCTCGACGGCGAAGTTGACCATCTCGTCCAGGGACGGGGTGATCAGGCCGGACAAGCCCGATGATGTCGGCGTCGTGCTCTTTCGCCGCGTCCAGAATCTTCTGAGCGGGCACCATCACACCGAGGTCGATCACTTCAAAGTTGTTGCACTGCAGGACGACTCCGACGATGTTCTTGCCGATGTCGTGGACGTCGCCCTTGACCGTCGCCATGATGATCGTGCCGTTGGTGTCCTTACCTGCGGCGGCGCCGGACTCTTCCTTCTCCGCCTCGATGTACGGCAGCAGGTAGGCAACCGCCTTCTTCATCACACGGGCCGACTTCACGACCTGGGGCAGGAACATCTTGCCCGCGCCGAAGAGGTCACCGACGACGTTCATGCCGTCCATCAGCGGGCCCTCGATCACCTCGATCGGGCGACCACCTGCGGCCTCGATCTCGGCCCGCAACTCCTCGGTGTCGGCATCGACATTGGCGTCGATCCCCTTGACCAGGGCGTGCGTGATCCGCTCGCGGATGGGGAGGCTGCGCCATTCGGCGGCCACCGGGTCGTCGGCCTTCTCGGAACTGTTGAACCGCTCGGCGATCTCCAGGAGCCGCTCAGCCGCGTCCTCGCGACGGTTCAGGACGACGTCCTCGATCCGGTCCCGCAGCTCGGGGTCGATCGAGTCGTAGGGCACCAGTGCACCGGCGTTGACGATGCCCATGTCCAGGCCGGCCTTGATGGCGTGGAACAGGAACACGGCGTGGATCGCCTCACGCACCGGGTTGTTGCCCCGGAACGAGAACGACACGTTCGAGATACCACCGGAGATGTGCACTCCTGGCAGGTTCTCCTTGATCCAGGCGCAGGCCTCGATGAAGTCGATCCCGTACGTCGCGTGCTCCTCGATACCGGTCGCCAGCGCGAAGCAGTTCGGGTCGAAGATGATGTCCTCGGCCGGGAAGCCGACCTCTTCGGTCAGGATCCGGTAGGCGCGCCCGCAGATCTCCTTGCGGCGCTCCAGGTTGTCGGCCTGACCCTGCTCGTCGAAGGCCATCACGACGACGGCGGCGCCGTACTTGCGGCACAGCCGCGCCTCACGAATGAACTTCTCCTCGCCCTCCTTCATGGAGATCGAGTTGACGATCGGCTTGCCCTGCACGTTCTTCAGGCCGGCCTCGATGACCTCCCACTTGGAGGAGTCGATCATCACCGGGACGCGGCTGATATCAGGCTCGGACGCGATCAGTTTCGTGAACCGGTCCATCGCGGCGACGCCGTCGATCATGCCCTCGTCCATGTTGATGTCGATCACCTGCGCACCGACCTCGACCTGCTGCAGGGCGACAGACAGGGCGGTGTCGTAGTCCTCGCCCTTGATCAGGTTGCGGAACCGGGCGGAGCCGGTGATGTTGGTGCGCTCACCGATGTTCACGAACAACGAGTCGTCGTTGATGTTGAGCGGCTCCAGGCCCGAGAGCCGGGTGGCCACCGGGATCTCGGGCAACTCGCGCTGCGGCACACCCTCGACGACCTTGGCGATCTCGGCGATGTGCGCCGGTGTCGTTCCGCAGCAACCACCAACCAGGTTGACCAGGCCGGCCTCGGCGAACTCTTTGATGTAGCCGGCCTGAGCCTCCGGGGACTCGTCGTACTCGCCGAAGGCGTTGGGCAGACCGGCGTTCGGATAGCAGGAGACGAAGGTGTCCGCGATCCGCGCCACCTCGGCGATGTAGGGCCTCATCTCCGGCGCGCCCAGCGCGCAGTTGAGGCCGACCGCGATCGGCTTGGCGTGCCTGATCGCGTTCCAGAACGCTTCGGTGACCTGACCGGACAACGTCCGCCCGGACGCATCGGTGATGGTGCCCGAGATGATCACCGGCCAGCGGCGCCCGCGTTCCTCGAACAGCGTCTCGAGAGCGAACACCGCCGCCTTGGAGTTCAGCGAATCGAAGATCGTCTCGACGATGAGGAGGTCGGCACCACCGTCGACCAGGCCGTTGGCGGCGTCGAGGTAGGCAGCGACCAGCTGGTCGTAGGAGACGTTGCGGGCTCCGGGGTCGTTGACGTCCGGCGAGATCGACGCGGTCCGGGTCGTCGGGCCGAGGGCGCCTGCGACGTAGCGGGGCTGCTCCGGGGTGCTGAACTCGTCGGCGGCCTTGCGGGCCAGAGCAGCGCCTGCGTAATTCAGCTCGTAGGCCAGCTCGTGCATGTCGTAGTCCGACAGCGAGACCGCGTTCGCGTTGAACGTGTTGGTCTCCAGGATGTCGGCGCCCGCCTCGAGGTACTCGCGGTGGATCCCCTCGATGAGCTGCGGCTGGGTCAGGTTGAGCAGGTCGTTGTTGCCTTGAAGGGCGGTCGGCCACTCCGTGAACCGCTCGCCGCGGTAGCCGGCCTCGTCCGGCCGGTCCCGCTGGATCGCCGTGCCCATCGCGCCGTCGATCACCATGATCCGCTGGCGCAGAGCAGCCGTCAGTTCATCGGTGCAGTCGGGGCGGATGTTCGGCTCCCCGATCTTCGGCTCAAGGGCGTTCACGTGCGTTCCTTCCATAACGGAAGGCGTCCTTTACTCCGTCGAGCGTGGCGGCTACCGGTAGCGACCCGGAACCGTTGCAACGCCTCTCGACCAGGAAAGTCTACGTCGTCACCCGATCGACGTCTGGACGCCCAGTTCATTGCACTTGAGCGACAGCTCGCGAACCTTATCGGCAGTGTCAGCCGCAATGTCGTGCCCCAGAGGTTAACCAGATTGCAGGCGAACGTATTTCGTATCGACCGCGCCCTCGAGGTTGTTGACGTCGTCGAGGGTCGGGTCGTACGGATGGTCGTTCGCGCATGTCACATAAACAGGGTAGTCGGTCTACCAAATCGGGCTCGTGTCCATAAGGCTCGCCAGGCCCGTTCAAGCCTTACGCTGGCGTAGTGACCCCGTCGGATGCGACCGGCCGCAAGCCCGCCGACCTGCCCGAACTCCGCAACACCATCGTGGTGGCGGCGTTCGAGGGCTGGAACGACGCCGGCGATGCGGCCAGCGACGCGCTGGAGCACCTGGACGCCATCTGGGAGGCCGAGCCGATCATCGAGATCGACGATGAGGCGTATTACGACTACCAGGTGAATCGGCCGGTGATTCGCCAGATCGACGGCGTGACCCGTGAGCTGGTGTGGCCGTCGATGCACATCTCGCACTGCCGCCCGCCGGGCAGCGACCGTGACATCGTGCTGATGCACGGCGTCGAGCCGAATATGAAATGGCGCACATTCTGCGCGGAGTTGCTGGCCATCACCGACAAGCTCAACGTCGACACCGTCGTCATCCTCGGCGCGCTGCTCGCAGACACGCCGCACACCCGGCCGGTACCGGTGTCGGGCGCCGCCTACTCCCCCGACTCGGCCAAGTTCTTCGGGCTGGAGGAGACGCGCTACGAGGGACCGACCGGGATCGCAGGCGTGTTCCAGGACGCCTGCGTCGCGGCGGGCATTCCTGCGGTGACGTTCTGGGCCGCGGTACCGCACTACGTCTCGCAGCCACCCAACCCGAAGGCGACCGTCGCGCTGCTGCGCCGCGTCGAGGACGTCCTCGATATCGAGGTGCCGCTGGCCGACCTGCCGACCCAGGCCGAGGAGTGGGAGGAGGCGGTCACCGAGATGACCGCCGAGGACGAGGAGATCGCCGATTACGTCGCCTCCCTCGAGCAGCGCGGCGACGCCGAGGTGGACATGACCGAGGTGCTGGGCAAGATCGACGGCGACGCGCTGGCCGCCGAGTTCGAGCGCTATCTGCGTCGGCGCGGGCCGGGCTTCCGCGGCTAGACCTTCTCGGGTTTCGGCGCCTTCCAGGTTCCGTTGAGCGCGTCGGGCTTCGGCCAGTACAGCCGGAGCACCACAGCGAACGGTCCCTTCGGGGCGGGCAGCCAGTTGGATTCCTTCTCGGGGCCTGGCGACTCGTTCTGCAGGTAGAAGGTATAGCCGCCGTCCTTGTCGGGAACCAGGCTGGGCAGCATCGGCGAGTTGATCAGGTAGCGGTTGATCGGGTTGGCGACCAGCAGGCTCTGCGGCAACTCGTACATCGTCAACGACCAGAACGCGTTCACCGGAGGAAGCTGATCCTTCGCGAACTTGTAGACGTAGTTGTTCGCTCCGTTGAGCGACGCACCGGCGGAGTCGTTGAAGGACGACGGATAGAGCGCCTCGGCCGCGGTGTTGCCGTAGATGCCGAGCACCGCGCCCGCCATCCGGTACAGGTAGTTGCCTTTCAGCTCGGCGGGAGTACCGAACAGCTGCGCCGCGGTGACCTGGTCGGTGTCGACCTTCTCCTTCTTGAAGGTGTCGAACTCGGCCCACGCGTCGGCGATGCCGTCCTCGACCGCCTTACGCATCTCCGGGCTGAGCTTGTCGGCGTCGAAGTCGCCGTCGGGCCCGATGCCGATGGACGCGAACCGGTCGCGCATCTCCTTCTCGTCGGGTAGCACCGGGGCGAACCGCATTGCGAAGCTGAGGATCTCGAAGAACTGAGGCGACGTCTTCTGTTGGTCGGGCGTCAGCGGCGGCACGAAGTCGATCGCAGGCGCGGGCGCAGGCGGCGGCTGGTTCAGGAACACCGACAGCGGCGCGACCTGATACCCCGCCTGGATCTCCTTCACACTGTCGAGATCGGACGGGCCGAACAGCTGGGTGCGGTACAGCACGAAGTTCAGGTCGGTGTCGGACCGGATCACCTCGTTGATGCCCTCGGGTTTATCGCCCTTCCAATTCGGTCCGGCCAACAGATACTTCCCGCCGCCGTTGCCGGTGGTGCGGCTGCCGACGTAGTGGAAGTTGTAGGTGTAGGCGTCGACGAACTGGAGCGAGAAGTAGCGATCCTGCTCGATCGGCGGAATCGTCAGTACCAGCGGCTCCGTGCGCAGGTCGGCGCCGACAGCCGAGTACGGAGTGTCCGAGTTCGGCGTCTGGATCGCCTTGTCCTCGGGCGTGTAGACCCGTGCGGTGTTGTGGATCTCGTTCCAGCCGCCCTTGTACTCGGGATCCTGCTTGTCGACGAAGTAGGCGTACTGCACCCGGTAGTTGTCGACCATCGGGAAGCCCCAGACATAGGCCTCTTTCGCGATTGCGCGGGCCTGATCGGGGGTGACGGCAGCCGACGACGGTGGCGGCGCGGACGTGGTCGCCTCCTCTCCCTCCTTGGCGGTGCAGCCTGCCAGCAGAGTCAGGACGGCGATCAGAATGCCGATGCGCCGAATCAATTTTTCTCCACTTCTTCGGTGCGGGCACTGAGTGACCGGCCGAGTGCCTCGACCTCAGCGTCCATCTGTGGCAACAGTTCTGGAACGGATTTCAGCGTGGTGGACTCGCCGAGCCGGGTAGCGAGCAGCGGCTTGATCCAACGCAGCACCCTCACGTAGTCGGGACAGTAGACGTAGCGCTTGCGCTGCTCGATGCCCTTGACGAACGCCTTACCGCACGCCTCGACCGAGGTGGTCTTGCCGAGCGGACCCGGCAGCGCGTCGAGCATCTTCCGGAAGCTCGGCAGGTCCGACTTGGCATCCTGCACGAGCGGGGTGTCGATCCAGAGCATGTGCGCGGACCCGACGTCGACCCCGAGATGGGCGACTTCGAGGCGCAAGGCGTTGGCGAACTGTTCGACCCCTGCCTTGGCGGTGTCATACGGCGCAAGCCCCGGCGACGCGGCGAAGGCCGCCGCGGAGGAGACGATCAAGACGTAGCCGCGCCGGTCGATGACGGCGGGCAGTGCGGCGCGGACGGTGTTGAAGACGCCAACGATGTTGACATCGACGAGAGTTCGAAAGGCCTCTGGATCGACCTTGAGTACCGAGCCGTACGTCGAGATCCCGGCATTGGCCATCACGACGTCGATGCCGCCGAACCGGTCCACGGCGCGGGCTGCCACGTCCTCCATTGCCGCGAGGTCACGGACGTCGGCGACGGCCGTGAGCACCCGGTCCTCGCCCAGGTCGGTGCCGATCTCGCGCAATGCGGCCTCATCGACATCGGTGAGCACCAAGTTGGCGCCAGTGGCGTGCAGCCGGCGCGCCACTTCCGCGCCGACCCCGCGGGCGCCGCCGGTGATCAGGACGACCTTCTGCTTCACCGCACTCATTGAGCACTCCCTTTCGTGGGGTCCGCTAAAGCTTGATTCCGAGTAGTGCGTCGACCGCGGTCGCCACGGTTTGCGGCGCCTCGCGGTCGTGGCCGCCGTAGCTGAGCGCATCGGTGCTCCAACCATCAAGCGCGGCAAGCGCTTTCGGAGTGTCGAGGTCGTCGGCCAGATATCCGCGCACCCTGGCCACCACATCGGTTGCATCAGGTCCGGCCGCCAACGTCGTCGCGGCACGCCAGCGCTGCAGCCGGAGAGTCGCATCGGCGAGCACCGCGTCACTCCACGACCGGTCAGCGCGGTAGTGACCGGCCAGCAGCCCCAGCCGGATCGCGGCCGATTCGACGCCGTCGGCGCGCAACCGGGAGACCAGCACCAGGTTGCCCCGGCTCTTGCTCATCTTGTGGCCGTCCCACCCGATCATTCCCGCATGCACGTAGTGTCGGGCGAATCGCCGCTCCCCCGTGACACATTCGGCATGGGCGGCAGAGAACTCGTGATGCGGAAAGATCAGGTCGCTGCCGCCGCCCTGGATATCCAGGCCGGTGCCGATCCGGTCGAGCGCGATCGCCGCGCATTCCACATGCCAGCCGGGCCTGCCCGGACCGAACGGCGACGGCCAGCTGGGCTCACCGGCCCGCTCCGCCCGCCACAGCAAGGCGTCGAGGGCGTCGCTCTTGCCCGGACGCTCGGGGTCACCACCACGCTCACCGAACAGCCGCAGCATGGTGTCGCGGTCGTATCCGGACTCGTAGCCGAACTGCGTGGTGGCATCGGCGCGGAAATAGACGTCGGGATGCTCTGCATCGTCGACGACGTAGGCCGCACCCGAGGCGAGCATCTTCTCGACCAACTCGACGACCTCGCTGATGGCCTCGGTCGCGGCGACGTAGGCCTGCGGCGGAATGACCCGCAACGCGGTCATGTCCTCGGCGAAAAGCGCGGTCTCCCGGTCGGCGAGCTCGCGCCAATCGATGCCGTCGCGGGTGGCCCGCTCGAACAGCGGTTCGTCGACGTCGGTGATGTTCTGCACGTAGTTCACGCGGTGGCCGGAGTCGAGCCACAGCCGGTTCACCAGATCAAATGTCAGGTAGGTGGCGGCATGGCCGAGGTGGGTGGCGTCGTACGGCGTGATGCCGCAGACGTACATGGTGGCGTCCTCACCCGCGGATACCGGTCGCACCTGCCGGTCGGCGGTGTCGTACAACCGCAGCTGGGGACCGCGTCCGGGCAGGACCGGGACACCGGGTGCCTGCCACGACTGCATGCCTTCGACTCTAGGGGGTTCGCCCGGGACGGCCTTTGACGACCGCCCGGATCGCGGGCAGCAGCACCTCGGCGAGCTCATGACGGCACATCAACAGGTCGGGGAGATAGGGGTCGCGTCGGTTGTAGATCAGCGGCGACCCGTCCAACCGCGAGGCGTGTAGCCCCGCTGCCCGAACCACACCTGCGGGGGCGGCCGAATCCCACTCCCACTGGCCCCCCGCGTGCAGGTAGGCGTCGACCTCGCCGCTCACCACCGCCATCGCCTTGGCGCCTGCCGAGCCGATGCGGATCAGCTCGACATCCATCTGGTCCGCCAACCGCCACAGCACCGCGGGCGGGCGGCTCGCGCTGGCGGTGATCCTGATCGGTCCCTCACCGCGGGGTGCCGGCGGGGTGACGGTGTCGGTCCGGTAGACCTCTCCGAATGCAGGCAGCGCCACCGCCGCGTCGGTGATTCCGCCGTCGGGTCCCCCGCTTCGCTGCCAGAGCGCGATGTGCACGGCCCAGTCATTGCGCCGGGTGGAGAACTCCCACGTTCCGTCGAGCGGGTCGACGATCCACACCCGGTCGGCGTCGACCCGCGACAGGTCGTCGACGGCCTCTTCCGACAGCACCGCGTCGGCAGGCCGGTCGCGCGCCAAGCCGTCGAGGATCAGCGTGTTCGCTCGCTTGTCCCCGGCGTCGCCGAGGTCATACGGATCCCAGAAACCCTCCTCCTGCCACACTTCCAGTAGCAGTTCACCGGCGTCGCGGGCCAGCTCTGCGGCCAGCGCTGCGTCGGTGAGGGTCACAGGTGCAGTATTGCCGAATAATGAGGTGGTGACCGATCGGGGCATCAAGACCGCGCAGGTCCAGCCACCGACGGTCAAGGTCGCCGACCTCACCGGTCCCGGCAGCTCCGCGGAGAAGTTCGGCGTCGGAGGCACCGATCTCGGCATCGCCGTCGCGCTGGCCGACGGCCGGACCGGCTTCATCTTCGGCGACACATTCGACGAATGCCGTGCCGGCGGCCCCGGCTGGCGCAGCCCGGTGATGCTGCGATCTGACGACACCTCACTGCGCAGCCTGAACGACGGCATCACGTTCCACGATGCGGTCGGCGGCGACTACGCCCGCCAACTGTGGGACTACCAACATGACGGACCGCCGTGGAAAGGCGGCGGGTACTCGACGGTTTTGCCCGCCGATGCCATCACCATCGGCGATCGGCTCTACCTGTTCGCCATGGTCAACCGTGGACTGCACAACGTGTTGTGGACCGAGATCAACTACAGCGACGACTGCGGCGAAACCTGGCATGACGCAGGGCCGGACGCCCGGCGGCTCGGCTCCCACATTGACGGTCGTCAGCAGTTGATCACCTGGGAGCACGACCCCGATTCCGGCTTGGTGTACGTCATCGCCAGCGCGTTCAACCGTCGCGAGAACGCATACCTCTACCGGGTGAAGGCCGATGACCTGCTGGACCGCTCCGCATGGCTCCCATGGACCGGCGGTTGGTTCAACAATGACCCAATGCCCTTGCTGCCCGCGGGTACCAGGGTCGGCGAGATGAGCCTTCGGCGAGTCCAAAACCGTTGGGTGTTCAGCTATTTCGAGTCAAGCTCGGGAGCCATTCGGGTCAAGGTGCTCAACCATCCGACCGATGACTTTCAGGTCGCACCCACGACGACGGTGCTGCGAAACACGGCATGGCCGTCGCCTCGGTGCAGTCCCCCCGACGGGTGCACCACGGCCGCCCTCAGCCAGCTGTACGGCGGTTACATCGTCCCCGGCTCATCTTTGCGCAACCTGCATCTTGTGATCAGTCACTGGAACACCACCGACGGCTCCAACTGGCCCTACCGCACGATGCAGTACCGGCACAACGCGTCGGCGCGGCTCTAGATCAGAACGCCGGCCACGGGATGGGACGGTGCCGGTCCGGTGACGGCATCACCGGATTGTCCAGCAGCGCAACCGCTCTGCGACGCACCGCATCGACCTCGCGACCGGTGATGTGTTCGCGCAACTGCTCGCCGAGCGCCCCGCGCACGTCGTCGCGCAGTCGGCGGACCATCTCCAGGGTCTCGTCGTCGACGGGCTTGCCCGCCCATCCCCACAGGACGGTGCGCAGTTTGTCCTCGACGTGCAGGCTCACGCCGTGGTCGACGCCGTAGACATGTCCGTCGACAGCGGACAGGATGTGCCCGCCCTTGCGGTCGGCGTTGTTGATCAGCACGTCGAACACAGCCATCCGGCGCAGCCGTAGGTTGTCGGCGTGCACCAGGGTCACCTCGTCACCCGCGTAGTCGTAGGCGCGTAACACGGGCAGGAATCCGGGCGGAATCCGTCCCGCGGGAAGCAGATCCACCAAATCGGGTCCGGATTCGGGGTTCTCCCCCACCTCGTCGCCAGGCTGATCCACCCACAGCTGGAGCATTCCTGTGCCTGCAGGCCCGTCGCGAATGATGGTGTAGGGCACGATGTCCCAGCCCAACGCCGCCGACACCAGGTACGCGGCGAGCTCCCTGCCCGCCAGCGTGCCGTCGGGGAAGTCCCACAGCGGAGCCTCGCCGGCGATCGGCTTGTACACACAGTGCACCGTCAGCTCATCGAGATGGGCTTCGCAGAGGAACGTGGCGTTGCTCGCGGAACGGATTCGTCCGATGACGGTGAGATCGCCGCGGCGCAACGCCTCGCTTTCGTTAGGCGTCGGGCTCATCGTCGGGCTCGAGCAGGCTCCGCCGATAGCCGTTGGTGCGCACACAGATGTGGCCCTCCGGGTCGAGGGGCTCGTCGCAGAGCGGGCACGGCGGGCGGCCGGCCGAGATGACCCGGTTGGATCGCGTCGCGAACTGGCGCGCCGACTCGGGGGTGAGGAATACGCGCACAGCGTCGGGCCCGTCCTCGGCGTCGTCGAGCACGACCGACGCATCGAACTCCGTTTCGGAGACCGCCAGCAGCTCCACCACCACCGTCTCTGCCTCTGAATCCCAGCCGAGGCCCATGGTGCCGACCCGAAACTCGGCGTCGACGGGCGTGACCAGCGGGCTCAGGTCCTCCACATCGGTCTCCGGAGGCACCGGGGTGCCGAACCGTCTGTTGATCTCCAGCAGCAAGGCCGCGATCCGCTCGGCAAGCACTGCGACCTGCTGCTTTTCCAATATCACGGAGATGACGCGCTTGTCGTGCACCGCTTGCAGGTAGAAGGTGCGGTTGCCGGGCTGCCCGACGGTCCCGGCCACGAAACGGTCGGGTGTGCGGAAGACGTGGATTGCGCGGGCCATGGCTCCTCCAAAATACCGCGCTCAGTCCGTCGAGCCGCCAACCACCGCGTCGCTCGGCGGCACGTCTTTGGCCTCACTGTCGGAGGTTTCGGGCGGCTTGGCGGTCAAACCCGAAGCCAGTTGGTCGCCCGTGTGGTTCACGTGAACCACGAAGGGACGCAGCGTTGTGTACCGGATCACACTCATCGACGCGGTATCGGCGGTGATGCGCTGGAAACTGTCCAGATGGGTGCCCAGCGCGTCGGCCACGATCGCCTTGATCACGTCGCCGTGCGTACAGGCCACCCAGAGCACGTCGCCACCGTGCTCCTCGGCGAGGCGACGGTCGTGCTCGCGAACCGCCTCCACCGCGCGGGCCTGCACATGTGCCAGCCCTTCGCCGCCGGGGAAGACCGCGGCACTGGGCTGCTGCTGCACCACCGCCCACAACGGCTCCTTGACCAGGTCACCGATCTTGCGGCCGGTCCACTGGCCGTAGTCCACCTCGGAGATGCGTTCGTCCACGATGGGCTCGAGGCCGAGCGCGGCGGCCAACGGTTCGACGGTGCTCCTGCAACGCAGCAGTGGCGACCGCACCACGGCGCGGATCGGCAGCGACCCGATCCGGTCGACCAGCGCCCTGGCCTGCTCCTGGCCCTTCTCGTCGAGGTCGACACCGTCGCTGCGGCCCGCCAGCGTCTGCGCGGTGTTGGAGGTCGAGCGGCCGTGCCGCAGCAGGATGACGGTCATGTCGCGGCCACCACCCCGGTGCCGAGCAGGATCAGCACCACCGTGCCGAGAACAACGCGATAGCCGACGAACCAGTACATGCTGTGCTGCACCAGGAACCGCAGGAACCAGGACACGGCGGCGAAGCCGACGACGAACGCGATCAGGGTGGCCACCAGGAGCTGCGGGCCGCTGGCGCTCATCCCGTCACCCACGGGATGAAACGCGTCGGGCAACGAGAACAGGCCCGAGGCGAACACCGCGGGGATGGCCAGCAGGAAGCCGAATCGGGCGGCCAGCTCGCGGTTCTGCCCAAGGAAAAGGCCTGCGCTGATCGTCGCGCCGGACCGGGACACCCCGGGCACCAGCGCCAGGCACTGGGCCAGGCCGACGGTCACGCTGTCGCGCCAGGTGAGCTGCTCGACATCGCGCGTCTGCCGACCGAAGTACTCGGCGGCCGCGATCACCGCGGAGAACACCACCAATGCGGACGCGATCAGCCAGAGATTTCTTGCCCCCGTGCGGATCTCGTCCTTGAACAGCAGCCCCAACAATCCGATCGGGATGGTGCCGATGATGACGTACCAGCCCAGCCGGTAGTCGGCGTTGCGCGCGTCGGTGTTGAAAACCCCGGTGCACCAAGCCTTGACGATGCGCGCGATGTCACGCGCGAAGTACACCAGCACCGCCAGCTCGGTGCCCAGTTGCGTTACCGCAGTGAACGATGCGCCCGCGTCGTCGGCGAAGAACACCCGCGAGGCGATCGCCAGATGCGCCGACGAGGACACCGGCAGAAACTCGGTGAGTCCCTGCAGCACCGACAACACGACAACTTGCAGCCATGACATCGCCGGCGCCTCGATCACGACGACGACCGTACCGTGAGGATTCGTCAGCGCGCTGTGCGCGGCACCGGTTGTGCGTTCGCCACCGCGTCGCGCACTGCTGCGATCAGGCTGCGTTCGTCGAACAGGTCGATGTCGCCGGCCTTGTGCGTCGCGTTGGCCACCACGTCCTCGGCCTGCGGAACCGGCCCAGCGAGCCGGGGGCGGTAGATCTCGACGATGAGCTGCTGATGCTCGACGTGGAAGGAGAAACTGCGCCCGTCGCCCAGATGGCCGAAACCGCTGGCGTACAGACCTGTCGAAATATCCTCGACGGCAAACCCTTTGTCCCCTTTGTCGGCCGTATCACGGCTCGGCGCGAGGCTCATGACCGAACCCTACCGCGTGAGGGGGCATGCCTACACTTGCTGTTCGATTGCCGTCCACTTCGCACGCACGAAAGTTACCCGTTGCTAAGCCGTATCAAACATGCAGGTCAAATGGCATGTTGTGGTGTGCTCGTGTTGATCGGGTCGGGTGTGACGGCGTGCACATCGGACGCGAACGACGCGCCGCCGCCGACGATCGCGCCCGCAGAGGCAGCGGTGTCCCCTCGGCCGAACGTGCCGCCTGCGGGGGTCGTGCGCCCGATGGCGGGCCACGCGAAGTCCGTGGTGTTCGACGCCGCGACGGCGTCGCTGGTGGCGCTGGGCCCCGATAAAGCCGAACACGCAGTGGTCACCGTGTTGCCGGCGAAGGGGCTGGGCCGCGCCGTGCCGTTGCCCGCCGCGGCGACAGCCATGACCGGCGACAGCAGAGGCCACGTCTATGCATCGACGCGCGGCGGTTATTTCCTGGTCGATATCGCGCAGGGCCGGGTGAACCGGGTACCGGTCGACGGCCAGGACGGCACCGACTTCACCGCGATCGCCCGCCGCGGCGACGGCAGGCTCGTTCTCGGCAGCGCGGACGGGGCGGTATACACGTTGAGTTCCGACACCGCGGTCGGTGCAGAGCTGAAGATCTTCGCTCGAGTCGATGCTCTTGTCACACAGGGAAATACCGCCGTTGTACTGGACCGCGGCCAGACCTCGGTGACCACCGTCGACGCAAGCGGGTCGAAGGCCGAGCACGCACTGCGCGCCGGTGAAGGGGCCACCACGCTGGCCGTCGACCCGGCGGGCCGGGTGTTGGTCGCCGACACCCGGGGAGATGCCCTGCTGGTATTCGGCGCCGACCCGCTGATGCTGCGTCAGCGCTACCCGGTGCGGGACGCGCCGTACGGCCTCGCCGGGTCGACCCGGCTGACCTGGGTGTCACAGACGACCACGAATATGGTCATTGGTTACGATCTGGCCACCGGAATACCTGTCGAGAAGGTGCGTTATCCAACCGTGCAGCAGCCGAACTCCCTGGCCTTCGACGAGGCGTCTGGCACCCTGTATGTGGTGTCGGGTACCGGAGCTGGGGTTCAGGTGATCACCGACGCCGGAGGCGCGCGATGACCGAAGACGCTGGAGTGAGCCGGTGACGGCGGTTCAGCGCGGCCTCATGCCGCCGGGCTGGGATACCGATCTGTCAGACGAGTACGAGTGGGTGCCGCTGCGCCTGCCGCCTGACCTCACCCGCATCAGCGCGTCCACGAGATTGTCGATCGAAGCGGAGTACCGCGGCTGGGAGCTGACCCGCGTCCGGCTGTACACCGACGGCAGTCGCCGAGTGTTGTTGCGTCGCAAGAAGTCCGCCGTCAACAGCCTGGACGTCGCCGACCAGCCGGCGATGTAGACGCGTGATATACAGCGCCGTCCGGCGGGCGTTCTTCCTGGTCCCCGCGGAGCGCATCCACACCTGGGTCTTCACCGCGCTGCGCACCGGCACGTCTCCGACACTCGCCCGTCGCGCCTTGGCGAAGCGGTTGGCACCGCGCGATCCCGTGCTGGAGAGCACCGTGTTCGGCGTTGTTTTCCCCGGGCCGATGGGGCTGGCGGCCGGCTTCGACAAGAACGGCGCCGGGCTGGCCACCTGGGGCGCATTGGGCTTCGGATACGCCGAGGTCGGCACCGTGACCGCGCAGGCCCAGCCGGGCAATCCCCCGCCGAGGATGTTCCGGCTGCCCCAGGACCGGGCGCTGCTCAACCGGCTGGGTTTCAACAACGACGGAGCCGGCGAACTCGCGCTGCGCCTGGCGCGGCACACGCCCGATGTCCCGATCGGGGTCAACATCGGCAAGACCAAGGTCGTGCCTGCCGAGCGCGCCGTCGACGACTACCGGGAGAGTGCTCGGCTGGTCGGCCCGCTGGCGGCCTACCTGGTGGTCAACGTGAGCTCACCCAATACGCCCGGGCTGCGCGACCTGCAGGCCGTCGGGTCGCTGCGGCCCATCCTGACCGCGGTGCGAGAAGAGACAAGCACACCGGTGCTGGTCAAGATCGCACCGGATCTCTCCGACTCCGACGTCGACGAGATCGCCGATCTGGCTGTCGAATTAGGACTGGCGGGCATCGTCGCGACCAACACCACGGTGTCCCGTGACGGCCTGGCCACCCCCGGCGTGGACGAAGCTCGGCGCGGGCGGCATCTCCGGCCCACCGGTCGCCCGGCGGTCGGCAGAGGTGTCTGCGCCGGCTTTACCGGCGGGTGGGTGACCGACTGGTGTTGATCAGTGTCGGCGGTATCGAGACCGCCGACGACGCGTGGGACCGCATCACCTCCGGAGCCTCACTGTTGCAGGGCTACACCGGCTTCATCTACGGCGGCGGCTTGTGGGCCAAGCACATTCACGATGGCATCGCCCGCCGCCTGCATGAAGGCGGGTTCTCGTCGCTGGCCGACGCCGTCGGCTCAGCGGTGCGCTAGCTAGTTCTGCTCATAGGTGCCGTGGATGATCGCCCTCGCGATCGCCTGCTGGAACAGGTTGAAACCCAAGAAAGCCGGCGTGGCCCCTTCGGGCAGGTCCAGCTTGTCGACGCCGACGGCATGCACGACGACGTAGTAGCGGTGCATACCGTGGCCGGGCGGCGGAGCGGCGCCGATGAACCGCTTCTGGCCGGCATCGTTGGCCAAAATCATTGCGCCGCCGGGCAAGTCACTGCCGTCGCCGGCATTTGCCGGTAGGTCGGTGACACTGGCGGGCAGGTCGGCGACCGCCCAGTGCCAGAAGCCCGACGCCGTCGGCGCATCGGGATCGTAGACCGTCACGGCGAAGCTCTTGGTCTCCTCGGGAAAGCCCGACCAGCTCAACTGGGGCGAGATGTCCTCTCCGCCCGCGCCCATGATGCCGCTGACCTGATCGTTGGCCCATGTGTCGCCATCGGCGAAGGACTCCGACGTGACCGTGAACGATGGCAGCTTCGGCAGGTGGTCGTAGGTGTTGTACGGAAAAGCCATTGGTTGTCCTTTCGTGTTTCAGCAGTGCAGCAGGAAGTGCTCGAGAACCTGGGCGCCGAACGTCAGTGCATCAACGGGTACCCGTTCATCGACGCCGTGGAACAATGCCGAGAAATCCAGGTCGGGCGGCAGCCGCAATGGGACAAACCCGAAACACCGAATTCCCAGCCGCGCGAATGCCTTTGCGTCCGTTCCGCCGGCGAGCATGTATGGCACGGTACGGGCCTCGGGGTCTGCGGCGAGGATCGCGCCGTTCATCGCGTCGAGCAATTCACCGTCGAAACCGGTTTCGTACGACGGCAGGTCGACGATCCATTCCCGGGAGACGTCCGGGCCGATGAGCTCGTCAACCTCCCGCTCGAAAGCCGCGAGCCGGCCGGGTAGCACCCGGCAGTCGATCACGGCCTCCGCCGTGGCCGGGATGACGTTGGCCTTGTATCCGGCCTTGAGCATGGTCGGATTGGCGGTGTCACGTAGTGTCGCGGCGACGAGGCGGCCGATCGAGCCCAGCTTGGCGACCGCCCCATCCAGATCCGGAGAGTCGACATCGAACGTATAGCCGGTCTCCTCCGCGACGGCCTGCAGGAACAGCTCGACGGATTCGGTCATGACGATCGGGAACTGATGGCGACCCAGCTTCGCCGTGGCCTCGGCGACCGCGGTGACGACGTTGTCGTCGTGGATCAGCATCCCGTGTCCGGCGCGGCCGCGCGCGGTCAGCCGCATCCACCGCATGGCCTTCTCCGCCGTTTGGATGAGGTAGAGCCGACGTTCACCGCCCTCGCGGCGCGGCACCGTCAACGTGAAGCCGCCGACCTCGCCGATCGCCTCGGTGACGCCCTCAAATAGGTCGGGCCGCTTGTCCACCAACCACTGGCAGCCGTACTTGCCGCCGGCCTCCTCGTCGGACAGGAACGCGAACACCAGGTCGCGCGGTGGGACGATGCCAGCGCGTTTGAAGTGCCGGGCGACCGCGATCATCATGCCGACCATGTCCTTCATGTCGATGGCGCCGCGACCCCAGACGTAGCCGTCCTCGAGGGCGCCGGAGAACGGGTGCACGCTCCAGTCCGACGCCTCGGCTGGTACCACGTCGAGGTGCCCATGCAGCATCAGGGCCCCGCGCGAAGGGTCCGCGCCCTTCAGCCGGGTGAACACGTTGGCCCGGCCTGGTGCTCCTGCCTCGATGTATTCGGTCTCGTAGCCGACCTCTTGCAGCTGTTCGGCCACCCATCGTGCGCACTCGGCCTCGCCCTTCGTGGTGGCGAGGTCCCCGGTGTTGGAGGTGTCGAACCGGATCAGCGCACGGACCAGGTCAACCACCTCGTCGACGGGTTGCATCACAATGTCCTTTCCTACCACCCGCACCACTGTCGGGTTTGAGCCCGGGCTTGTCGATCCGATAGCCTTAGCTGCTCCCGGCACTGGTTCGGGGGCCAGGTCCGAGTGGCGGAATGGCAGACGCGCTAGCTTGAGGTGCTAGTGCCCTATTAACGGGCGTGGGGGTTCAAGTCCCCCCTCGGACACAGAATCTAATAGACGTCGCGCACGTAGCGCTTCTCCGCGACGAGCTCGCGCTTGTAATGGTGTGCGGCCTCGTCGGACATCCCGCCGTGGGTCTTGATGACCGATGTCAGCGCGGCGTCGACGTCGCGGGCCATCCGCGCGGCGTCACCGCACACGTAGAAGTGGGCACCCTCGTCGAGCCAACGCCACAGGTCGGCGCCGTAGTCGAGCATCTTGTGCTGGACGTAGACGCGATCGGCCTGATCGCGTGAGAATGCCAGGTCCAGCCGGTTCAGGAAGCCGTCGCGGACCATGTCCTCGAAATCGTCACGGTAGTAGAAGTTTTCGGTGCGTCGCTGCTCTCCGAAGAACAGCCAGTTGCCGCCGGTGTGGCCGAGCGCACGGCGCTCCTGCAGGAAACCGCGGAACGGCGCGATCCCGGTGCCGGGCCCGACCATGATCATCGGTGCTCCGGCGTCCTTCGGCGGCCGGAAATGCGGTGAACGCTGCAGGAAGACCGGGACCGGCGACGGTGTGGGCGCGGTCGGCCAGATAGGTGGAGCACACTCCGCCGCGCTGGGCGCCGCGTGCGGCCCCGGTAGCGCACCACGGACACCGTCAGCTGCACCTCGTGCGGGCTGACCAGCGGGCTCGACGAGATGGAGTAGTTCCTCGGCGTCAGCCTCACCAGCACCTCCTGCCACTCCGAAGGCTCGGCACGCACGGTGAACTCCTCGACGATGTCCAGCCCGTTGCGGCCCGCCAGCCACTTGTTCAAGCCGGTTCGACGGCGCGCGCAGCACTTTGGCGGCCGCACGGTCGGCGCAGTTCTCGGCGACGAACCGAAGCAGGTCGGGCGTGACCCGGCAGATGTCGTACGACCGGGTCAGCGCATCGCGGAGCGGCTGATGGGTGCCGTCGACCTCGACGATCTCAGCTCCCCGACCAGGCCGGTGGCGGCCAGCCATGCTTCGACGACGGTCGCGCTGTTGGTGGCGCACACCCCGAGCGAATCGCCGACCGAATAGCCGACGTCGTATTCGGAGATGTCGAAACCGAACTGCCGCACCTCTTTTGGCGACAGCGGCGCGGTCAGCACGGTGTTGCGGCTGAGCTTTGCATAGGCGGGATCGGCGCGGGTGAACGGTTCGTCGACGACGGTGCTCGGCTGCCCGACCACGCCGAGAGCGGCGGCGACCTCGTCGGCCCACTTCGACATCGGCCCGTCGTCGTAGGCCTCGTATTCGGCTCGGTCCAGCAGCTTGGAGGCGCCGAGGTCGGCGAACCTGCCGTCGATCGATTTCGCATGGCCACAGAAGTCGGCATAGGAACGGTCGCCGATGCCGAGCACGGCATAGCGCACGCCGTCGAGCGCGGGCGCGTCCCGCGCAGCGAGGCGATCCCAGAAGCCCACCCCGTTGTCCGGCGGCCCGCCGTCGCCGAATGTGCTGGTGACGATCAGAACGTCGCGGGCCGCCGCGAGTCGTGACATCGGCACGTCGTCCATGCTGACCAGCTGCGAGTCGCCCAGTCGGCGGGCCAGCCTGGCGGCGAAGTCCTCGGCGTTGCCGGTCTGCGACGCCCACAGCACAAGAGGCCCGTGTCCCCCGTCGACGACCGTGACGTGTTCGACGCGGCCAGGTGCGGGGCCGACGGCGCGCGCGCTCACCGCGCACACCTTGAACTCGGGCTGCAAGGAGTCGGCGTCGACGGCGTCATTGGTCAGCGCGTTGACGGTCAGGTACTCGCCGTGCTCGTCGTTCCAGTGGAACGGCACAAAGCAGTTGCCCGCTCGCACACGCTCGGTCAGCACGGCGGGCAGTACGGCGCGACCGCGCCGGGACGTGAGCTCGACGGGTTGACCTTCGGCGATGCCCATCGCCTGCGCGTCGGTCGGATGGAGTTCGACGAACGGCCCGCTGTCGAGCTTGTTGAGCTTGGCGACCCGGCCGGTCTTCGTCATGGTGTGCCACTGATGCTGAAGCCGACCGGTATTGAGCACCAACGGGAAATCGTCGTCGGGCAGCTCGTGCGGATCCAGATGCGGCCGGGCGTGAAACACCGCTCTCCGCGACGGGGTGGGAAATGCCAGCCGTGGTCGGCGCCCGTCGGCGTCGACGAACAGGTGCTGGCTCACTCCGTCGTTGAGGTAGCGGATCGGGTGGCGGTCATGGTCGTCGTCGGGCGGGCACGGCCACTGCAGCGGTGTGTGCCCAAGCCGCGAATAGCTGACCCCGCGCAGGTCGTATCCGGTCTGCGGGTTGGAGAACCTTCTGATCTCGTCGAAAACCTCCTCGCTGGAGGGGAAGTCGAAGTGCTCACCGAAACCCAGATGCGCGGCGACCTGACAGATCAGCTGCCAGTCGGGGCGCGCCTGCCCGGCGGGCGGGATCGACGCCTTCAGCAGCGTGAGGTTGCGCTCGGAGTTGACCATGACGGCGTCGGCCTCCGCCCACAGTGCGGCGGGCAGCACGATGTCGGCGTAGTGGTTCGTCGCCGTCGATTGATAGGCGTCCTGGGTGATGACGAGTTCGGCGGCCTCCAGCCCGGCGACCACCGTCTTCCGATTCGCGACGGTGGCAACGGGATTCGTGCAGATGATCCAGCACGCCTTGACGTCGCCTGCGGCGAGTTGTTCGAACATCGCGATGGTGCCGGGACCGACGTCGGAGCGGATGGTCCCGGCGGGCAGGCGCCACTGCTTCTCGACGAAATCGCGGTCGGCCGCCGACACCACCGAACGTTGACCGGGCAGTCCCGGCCCCATGTAACCCATTTCGCGACCGCCCATCGCATTTGGCTGGCCGGTCAGCGACATCGGGCCACTGCCCGGACGGCAGATCGCGCCGGTGGCGAGGTGGAGGTTGCAGATCGCATTGGTGTTCCACGTGCCGTGGGTGCTCTGGTTCAGCCCCATGGTCCAGCAGCTCATCCACTCCCCCGCGTCGGCGATCATCTGTGCCGCGGCTCGGATGTCGGCTTCGGGAATACCGGTGATGTCGGCGACCCGGTCGGGTGAATAGTCGGCGAGGAAGGCGGGCATGTCGGCCCAGCCCTCGGTGTGCTCGGCGATGAAATCGGTATCGATGTCGCCGTTTTCGACCAGGAGGTGCAGGAGCCCGTTCAGCAGGGCGAGGTCGGTGCCGGGTTTGATCTGCAGAAACAGGTCGGCCCGCTGCGCAGTGTCCGTGCGGCGTGGGTCGACGACGATCAGCTTGGCGCCGGCCTTCATCCGGTCGGCCATCCTCAGGAACAGGATCGGGTGGCAGTCGGCCGTGTTGGAGCCGATCACGAAAAACAGGTCCGTGCAGTCGAAGTCGGTGTAGGAGCCGGGCGGTCCGTCGGCGCCGAGCGACTGCTTGAATCCGGTGCCTGCACTGGCCATGCACAGCCGGGAGTTCGACTCGATGTGAACGGTGCGCAGGAAACCCTTGGCCAGTTTGGTGGCGAGATACTGCGCCTCGATGGACATCTGGCCGGACACGTACAGCGCGACGGAGTCGGGTCCGTGTTCGTCAACGATGGCGCGCAGTCGCCTGCCCGCCTCGGCGACGGCGTCGTCGACCGGCGTCGGCACCGGCTCGTCATCACGCGATGGCCGCACCAGTGCCGATTTCAGCCGCCCGTCGTCGGCGGCCATCATCTCCGCGTGGGTCGCGCCCTTCGTGCACAGCCGGCCGAAGTTGGCCGGGTGCAGCTTGTCTCCGGATACCTTCGCGATGACGCGTGTACCCGTGTCGGTGGTGACTTCGATGCCGCAGCCGACACCGCAGTACGAACACGCCGTCCGGGTGACCGTCATCGCCGGCGTCAACCCGCGGGGGCGGGAACCGGGCCGACGAGTTCGCCGGTCCGGGCCCTGGCATGGCGCATCCGCAGGAATACCGCCCATGTGACGATCGCGCAGATCACGTAGAAGGCGAGGAAGACCCAGAACGCGTTGGTCGCCGACTTCGCTTCACCCACATAGGACGCGCGCAGGACGATGTTGATGAACACACCGCCGAGCGCGCCGACCGCGCCTGCGAACCCGATCAGAGCGCCGGACATGCTGCGTGACCATGCGGCCTTCTCGTCGCGGCTCCATGCGTCGTTGCTTTGTGCCTTCGCCTCGAAGATCGACGGAATCATCTTGTACGTCGAGCCGTTGCCGATCCCGGACAGGATGAACAGAATGATGAAACCGACCACATAGCCGGTCATTTGGCCGCCCGTGGGTGCCCCGCCCGCGCCGTCGTCGATCATGCCGGTGGCGACCAGGATCCCGGCCGCGAAGATCATCGCGATGAAGGTGTACATGGTGACCTTGCCGCCGCCGATGCGGTCGGACAGCTTGCCGCCGTACGGGCGGGCGATTGAGCCGAGCAGCGGGCCGATGAACGCGATCTGCGCCGCATGCAGCGCGGCCTGGCCGGCGTTGTCGCCGCCTGCGAGGAAGTTGATCTGCAGCACCTGGCCGAATGCGAACGAGAAGCCGATGAACGAACCGAAGGTGCCGATGTAGAGGAAGCTCATCACCCAGGAGTCTCGGAACCGCAGCGCTTCGGCCATCGCACCGAGGTTGGACCGCTGATTGCCCAAGTTGTCCATGAACAGTGCGGCGCAGACAGCGGCCAGTGCGATCGCGGCAAGATAGATGGCGCAGACGATCTCGGGTGCGGTGTTGCTGACCGTGGCGATCACCAGCAGTCCCACCAGCTGGATCACCGGCACGCCGATGTTGCCGCCGCCTGCGTTCAGACCCAACGCCCAGCCCTTCAGCCGCTGCGGGTAGAACGCGTTGATGTTCGTCATCGACGATGCGAAGTTTCCACCGCCCAGGCCCGCGAACGCCGCGACGACCATGAAGGTGGTGTAGGACGAGTCGGGCCGCTTCATCACCCACAGCGTCAAAAGCGTGGGTATCAGGAGCAGCAGCGCGCTGACGATCGTCCAGTTGCGTCCGCCGAATTTGGCCGGCGCGACGGTGTACGGGATGCGCATGGCGGCACCGACCAACGTGGGCAGCGCCACCAGGTAGAACTTTCCTGCGGCGTCGATGTGGTACGTCGCCTGCGGCATGAACAGCACCATCACCGACCAGACGGACCAGATCGAGAAGCCCACATGCTCGGCGAATATCGACCAGATCAGATTGCGCTTCGCGATCTTCGCGCCACCGGCATCCCAGGCATCGACGTCTTCGGCGTCCCAGTGCTCAATGTCGCGGTCTCGGCTCAAAGTCTTCACGACCACTAGGTTCACGCGAACCCATTCCGCACCGATTGCCCGGTCGTGTCCGAAACGTCAACACCCGCTCACTTCGTGCACGTGGTCGTGTGCGCGAAGGACGAAACGCGGCGGAAACAATAGTGACCTAGGCCACGTCAGCCTTCCTTCGGCTTGACCGCGAGCACCGGCTTCTGGCATTCCAGCAGCAAGTGCTGGGAAACGCTGCCCAGCAGCAGCTTGCCGACCGGGCTTCGATGCCGGATGCCGATCACCAGGAGTTCGGCGTCGTCGCGCTCCATGGTCTTGAGCAGTTCCTCGGCGGTGTCGACGCCGACCGGCTGGGTGAGCTCGAATTCCACGCCGCAATTGGCGAGGAGATCCTCGATGTTGTGCACCTCGCCCGACTGCGCGAACCCGGCGTCGACATAGGCGTCACCCGCGGTCGAGTTGACGACCCGTAGCGTGCTGCCACGCAGTTTGGCCTCTGCGATGCCGTGTTCCAAAGCGGCGCGGCCGAACGGGTCCGCGCTGTATCCGACCACGATCGTCATGACTGTGCCGCCTTCTCCTGCTGGTCCCGATCGTCCTCGACGACCAGAAGCGTTTCCTCACTGCGGTGCATCAGCCTCAATATGAGCGGCATCAGCAGCAGCGCCGCCATCAGCACGTAGGTGATGATCGCAACGGGCTCGGTGAACAGGCCGCCCCAGTTGCCGTCGGCGAGCTGCAGCGATTGCCGCAGCTGGCGCTCGATCCGTGGACCGAGGATGACGCCGATGATCAACGGCAGCACCGGCAGCCCGAACCGCCGCATCATCAACCCGAGCAGGCCGAATACCAGCAGCAGCGCCAGATCCAACGGCTGCACGTTCACCGCGAGTGCGCCCAGCGTGGCGAAGAACAGGATGCCCGCGTACAGGTACGGCCGCGGTGTGCGCAGCAGCTTGGCCCACAGCGGGGCAAGCGGAAGGTTCAGCACCAGCAGCAACAGGTTTCCGATGAACAGGCTGGCGATCAATGTCCAGATCAGCAGCGGCTCCTTCTCGAAAAGAGTTGGGCCGGGCTGAATTCCGTATGAGACGAACGCAGTCAGCATCACCGCTGCGGTGGCATTGGTCGGCAACCCCAGCGAGAGCATCGGCACCAAAGTGCCTGCAGCCGAGGCATTGTTCGCCGCCTCCGGCCCTGCGACGCCTTCGATCGCACCCTTTCCGAACTCCTCCTTGTGCTTCGACAGCCGCTTCTCGGTGACATACGACAGGAACGTCGGCAGCTCGGCGCCACCCGCGGGCAACGCACCGAACGGGAAACCGAATGCGGTGCCGCGCAGCCACGGCTTCCACGAGCGCTGCCAGTCCTCGCCGACCCATCCACGGCCGGCCGACCGGAATGACTTCTGCGGGGCGACGGCGTAGATGGGCAGCAACCCAAAGCGCCTCGCCAAGCGCGAAAACCGCCACGGCAATGATCACGATGTCGATGCCGTCGGAGAGTTGCGGGATCCCGAACGTCGCCCGCGGCTGCCCGGTGAGGAAGTCGATTCCCACCAGCGCCGATCGCCAGACCGAGGAACAGCGAGATCGCGCCACGCATCTTCGACGAGCCCAGCACCGCGGTGACAGCGACCAGTGCGAACAGCATGATCGCGAGATACGACGGGGCGCCGAGGGTCACGGCGAATCGCGAGATCGCCGGCGCGAACGCCGCCAGCAGGACCGTGCCGATGGTGCCCGCGACGAACGACCCGATCGCCGCAGTGGCCAGCGCCTGGGCGGCACGCCCCGCTTTGGCCATCTTGTTGCCCTCGATCGCCGTGATCACCGAGGAAGACTCCCCTGGCGTGTTCAACAGGATCGACGTCGTCGACCCGCCGTACATGCCGCCGTAGAAGATGCCCGCGAACATGATGAAGGCCGCACTCGGGCTGACGTTGTAGGTGATGGGGAGCAGCAAGGCCACCGTCATGGCGGGCCCGATACCGGGCAACACGCCGACTGCGGTGCCCAGCAGGACTCCGATCACCGCGTACAGCAGGTTCATCGGAGTTGCGGCTTGTTCGAACCCCTGAATCAGCCAGTCAAGATTATCCATGTCAGAGAATCCCGTCCAGAATGCCTGCGGGCAGCGGGATTCCGAGCCCGGAATAGAACGCATAGAAGCTGCCGACCGAGAGCACGGCCCCGATGACGATGTTTCGGACGTAGTGCCGGCTGCCGAGGATCGTCGCCGCACCGGCGAACAGGAGTGCACCGGTGATCGCCCAGCCGAGCGGCTCCACCAACAGGATCGTGGCGACGAAGACACCGACGAGCAGACCCACGGTGCGCCAGTCGCTCGGTATGTTCGGGTCGACGTCCTCCCCCGCGTCGGCCTCGCCGACCGAACCGCGCGGTATCGCGACCGCCAAGACGACCGCAAGCACGATGAGGATGACGCCGATCACGATCGGGAACAGCTTGGGTCCAACGGGATCCACCTTCGCGAAACCCGCTTCGAGTGTCACCGCGTCGTAGATCAGGAAGGCGCCGACCACCACGAGAACGACGCAGACCAAGTACTGCGCCTTATCGACGGTCTTCTCGACGGCGTGTTCCTGCGGCTCTTCGGTGGTCGTCATAGCAGCCCCAGTTCGGTGAGCGTCGACGAAACCCGCTCGTCCTGGTCCTTCAGGAACTGTTCGAACTCTGCACCGGTCACGAATGCATCGGTCCAGCCGTTCTTCACCAGCGCCTCCTTCCATTGCTGCGTTCCGTGCAATTCTTCGAGCACCTTCACCATCGCGTTTCTGGAATCGTCGGAAATATCCGGCGGCGCAAGGACTCCACGCCAGTTGGCGAATGTCATGTCGATTCCCGACTCTTTCAGCGTCGGGGCGTCGATGCCCTCGACCCGCTCGTCGCTGGACACCGCCAGCACGCGCAGTTGACCGCCCTCGACCTGGTCGATGAGCTCGCCGGGACTCGAGGTGCCGACGGTGATCTTCTTGCCGAGGAGCGCGGTCAGCAGATCACCGCCACCGTCATAGGTGACGAAGTTGACGGACTTCGGGTCGACTCCGACGGCTTTGGCCAGTTCCATCGGAAAGAGGTGGTCCGGCCCGCCGGGCGACGAGCCGCCGCCGATCGTCACCTTCGACGGATCGGCCTTCCACGCGTCGACGAAGTCCTTCACCGTTTTGAACGGCGAGTCGGCGGGAACGAAGATGGCGCCCGGGTCCTCGATCAGCTTCGCAATCGCCGTCGCGTCGGACGCCTTGATCTTGGAACCGTTGGTGTACGTGGCGCCGACGACGCCGAGCCCCATCGTCATCATGAGGTCGTCGTTGCCCTTTTCGTTCATCAGGCGCGCCATCGCGACAGTGCCGCCTGCGCCGATGACGTTGAAGACCTCGATGCGCCCGGTGATGTCGTCCTCTTCCATGATCTTGACCGCGGTGCGCGCCGTCAGGTCATAGCCGCCGCCCGGGCTGTTCGGAACCATCATGCGCAACCGGTGAAATCCCTGTGCCTCCTCGCCACGCGTGACGCCGCAGCCGCTGAGCAGCAGCGCCGCGATCACGGCGATGACCAAAATCGCCCTTTGTCGGGTTGCCAACACGATCGTCCCCAATCACTTCAGTTGTGATGCTCAGCAATACTGGACCACTGACAGTGACCCACGTCACTGATGAGAACGCAAAGGAAGTATTGGTCATTAAGTACATGGCCTGGTCACGGAGCCTGGGCGGCCAGTTCCTGGTTTTTCAGCTGCTGGTGGTCGTCGTCGTGCTCTTCGCTGTCGCGGCGGTCTCGGTGACCCAGTCCACCAGCGAATTCCGTGAGGTACGTGGTCAGCGGATGATCGCGGTGGCCGAGAACATGGCCTCCACGCCCGTCGTCCGGGATCGCTTTGCCGACCCGTTCGCCGCCAAGGTGCTCGCGCCGGAAGTGGATCGCGGTGTGGCGCTCTCGGGTGCGGATCTGGCGGAGATTCTCGATCCGGACGGCACGATCCGGGTCTCGTCGGATCCTTCGCGTGTCGGCTCGCGGATGGATTTGGGGCCCAGCCGGGCCGACGAGGGCAGGGCGTGGTTCGGCGACGACGACGTCGACGGTGTGCACAGCCTGGTCGGCCAGGTGCCGATCCTGTCGATCGACGGCGACGTGTTGGCGGTCGCGTCGGTGAGCGAGCGTTATCCGTCGGTGTGGGAGCTGCTGAGCGGCGCAGGCGAGCGGCTGTTGTTCTATCTCGGTCTCGGTGCCGCGCTCGGCCTGCTGGCGTCATGGCTGCTGTCCCGGCGCATCAAACGGCACACCCGCGGGTTGGAGGTAGCCGAGATCGCCGGCCTCGCCGATCACCGGGAAGCCTTACTGCACAGCATTCGTGAGGGTGTGGTCGCGGTGAACAACGAGGGCGATGTCACGCTGCTCAACGACAGCGCACAGGAGCTGCTGGGGGTCGGCGGTGACGCGGTAGGTCGACGCATCGACAGCATCGGCCTCGATCCGGCGGTGGTCGAGTTCCTGCGCTCCGGAGACGACGGCCGTGACGTCGTGATCGCCACCCGCACCAGGGTTTTGGCGCTGAATCGGCGGTCGGCGACGAGTCAGGGCCAGGTGATCGGGACGGTGACGACGATGCGCGACAGCACCGAGCTCGCGGCGCTGCAGGGCCAATTGTCGTCGCACAAGAGCGTCACCGACACATTGCGTGCGCAGACACACGAGTTCGCCAACCAGTTGCACACCATCTCGGGGCTCGTCCAGCTCGGCGAGTACGACTCCGTCCGCGACCTCGTCGGCACGCTCACGCGGCGCCGCGCCGAGATCAATGAGGCCGTCACCAGTCGGATATCCGACCCCGCGGTGGCGGCACTGTTGATCGCGAAAACGTCGCTGGCGGCCGAAAGCGGTGTGTCACTGCAGCTCGCGCCGGAATCGCATCTGGCCGCACTGACCCCTGCGGTGGCGACGGATGTGATCACGCTGCTTGGCAACCTGATCGACAACGCGGTTGATGTGTCTGTGGGAGCGGAGCCCGCCCGGGTGACGGTGCATATCGACGATCGGGACGGCCTGATGCTTTCGGTGGCCGATTCCGGACCCGGTGTGCCCGAACACCTTCGGGAGGAGATCTTCGCCAGGGGCGTCACCTCCAAACCGGATGTGCCCGGCGGCCGGGGCATCGGGTTGGCGTTGGTGCGGCTGGTCACCGCGCAGCACGGAGGCACCGTGGAGGTGAGCGACGCCCCTGCCGGTGGTGCGCGGTTCGTGGTGAGGTTGCCCGAGACGATCGACGACCAGGCAATCCGCTCATGCGTGACGTGCTCGTCGTCGACGACGACTTCATGGTGGCCGAGATCCACCGAAGGTTCGTCGAGCAGGTCGACGGATTCCGGGCGGTCGGCGTGGCCCGCACGGGCACGGAAGCGCTGACGGCGGCCCGCGAGCTGCAACCGCAGCTGATCCTGCTCGACGTCTACCTACCGGATATGACCGGCCTGGAAGTGTTGCAGCAGTTGCGATCCGGCGGTGACCGGGTGGGCGTCATCATGATCACCGCCGCACGTGAACTGGACACCGTGACCGGTGCGCTCGACGGCGGTGCGGCCGACTACCTGATCAAGCCGTTCGAGTTCGACCAGCTGAAAGCCAAGCTGGAGGCGTTCGCGGCACGCGCCGATGCGCTGGAATCCGCCGACGGTGTCGACCAGTCGCTGATCGACTCGCTCTTCGGCGGTGCGGGAGCATCGTCACCGCAGGAGGTGCTGCCCAAGGGCCTCGGCGCGGAGACCGGACGACTGGTGCTCGGTGCCGTCAACGAAGCCGGTGAGGTGTCTGCGGCGGAATGCGCAGAGCGCGTGGGCATTTCCCGGGTCAGCGCACGCCGCTATCTCGAGCACTACCTCGGGACCGGCGCACTGGAGATCCGGCTGCAGTACGGCGTCGGCCGCCCCGAGCGGCGCTACCGCGTGGTGCAATGACACCTACGCTGCATCGTGCGCGACAATTGCGATACCGATGCGGGTCTCGATCTCGAGACCACCTGCGTATTTGCAGTTTCGGTGATCAGTCGTGCCGGGCCGCCTCCTGGGCCAGCGCGACACGCGAAGTGATCCCCAGCTTGTTGTACACATGCGTCAGGTGCGTCTGCACCGTGCGATGGGAAACGAAGAGCCTGCGAGGCGATGTCCTTGTTGCCAAGGCCCTCGCTGACCAACCGAACGACGTCGAGCTCGGTCGGCGTAAGGGACGCCCATCCGGTCGACGGCCTCTTCCGCTCGCCATGACCGCGTTGTGCATAGGCGATCGCCTCCTCGAGCGACAATGCTGCTCCTTCGGCCCAGGCGGCATCGAACTCGTCGCCCAGCGCATCGCGTACTTTCGTGACCGCCGCCGCATAAGCCGGTTCGTAGAAGCTTGAAGCGAACCGAACCCGATGCGCTGCCGAATCGCCTGCCGCTGCACCGGCAAGTCGCGAAGCTTCGCGATGGCCGCCGGCATGACAGGCGATTTCGGCAAGGATCTCTAGCGCGTCCGGAACGATCTGATAGCCCTCGACCTCGGCCGCCGTAGTAAGCGCGTTATGAACGTCACGCTCAGCCTGCTCGAAATCGCGCTGGGCAACCGCGACCCGAGCTCGGTTGATCAAAGCTTTCGCCAGATGCCAGCCCAGCATCAGTCGAGACGCAACTCTCCGCCCAACGCTTGCGCCGCCTCTAGATCACCACGTGACGAAGCGAAAGCTCTACGACGGGCAGGACATTAGCGATTGCGACTTCCGGCTGAGCACTCATTTGTTGCCACGCATGCTTCGCTCGCGCTGACCGCAGCTTCTATATCCCCTTCCGCCAAGGCGGCGGCGGCTACTGGCTGCCATATGCCCACGGCTCAATGAAAGGGCCGAGTCCAGGAGCCATTTCAACAGCTGCCTCGGCCGTAGGTTTGCGCGTCGGAAATCTGGCCCAGTTCGACCAACCCGTGCGCCAGGCTGATTCGAGCGAGAAAGACCGTTGATCACATCCGCATTGGCCTCAGCTTCAGCGAGGATGTCTCGAAACACTGTAATGCGCAGTGGCTAATTCGCCCTGCTGCAATCCGCGCCGTCCCGCGTCCCCACAAACGACACTGGCGTGAAATAAAGTAGTCCCCGACGGCATCCGCAAGCAACTGGCCTTCCTGCCCTGCAGACTCGGCCAATTGTGACCGGAGTGGCCTGCAAGTCATCGCCGTGTAGGACTGCCAGCGCAAGAATCTGACTCAGCCGCCATCGATCGCCCAACTGACGCGCCAATTCGATTGCCTCCGCGACGTATGGGCGCGCAGCGTCGGCGTTGAAAGCGGCGCAGGCAATACACGAGGTCAATGCGCGCGCCAACAGAGCGCGGATCGTCGAGCTCACGCGCGATAGCAAGGGCTTCCTCGGCCTGCTCAACCCCGTACGTGGTAGCACGACCAAGGCTTCGAGCACCGCCTTGTCGGCAAGTGCCCTGCCCAGAATCGCGGCGGCTCAATCTGGTCCTTGGGGCCATGCAGCGCCGTCGTGAACCACGCTAGACCCTCTTGAACGGCGGCCTCGCACAAGCCACAGCG
The DNA here is from genome assembly GCA_963822305.1 of uncultured Actinomycetota bacterium. Taxonomy (GTDB): domain Bacteria; phylum Actinomycetota; class Actinomycetes; order Mycobacteriales; family Mycobacteriaceae; genus Mycobacterium. Next base: position 419,097 of record CAWGHF010000021.1, read on the forward strand.
GCTGCAGCGAGCATGCCAGTTGCAAAGCACGTTTCAATTTTTTGGTGTTCCTGGCTCCACGCAAATGCGGCGCGCAGGTTGTCGATGTCGGCCTCGACCCTCATTAAGAAGCGGCTCGTGGCCGACAGGCAAGGGGGTGTCGAACTGTGCGGCCGATAGAGGTGTAGTAGTCACGATGGACGATCGCGAACGACATCGGCCTCGCCGGACTCGCCGAGCTTCTCCAGCGCATACTGCCGAATGGTTTCAAGCAAGCGATATCGCATACGGCCGCTTGCGCTTTCGGCGACGACAAGCGACTTGTCGACGAGCAACGTCAGTTGGTCCAGAATCTGGTGCCGCGGCAAAGCATCCCCGCTGCACACTTCCTGCGCCGCATTGAGATCGAATCCGCCCATAAAGGCAGCCAGCCGACGGAACAGGATGCGCTCGGGCGCGGTCAGCAGCGCGTGCGACCAGTCGACCGAAGCGCCCAGACTCTGTTGGCGCCGCACCGCCCGCCGCGATCCTCCGGTCAGAAGCCGGAAGCGATCGTGCAGGCTGTCGAGGATCTCGTTCAGCGACAACGCGCGCACGCGCGCAGCCGCCAGTTCGATGGCGAGCGGCATGCCGTCGAGCCGCTTACAGATCTCGCTCACCGTCGCGGCGTCGTCGTCGACGGCGCTGAATCCGGGCCTGACCCGGCGCGCGCGCTCCTCGAAAAGAAGGATGGCTTCGTCGCTCAGCGACAGCGACGGCACTCGCCACGTCACTTCACCGCTCAATCCGATCGGTTCTCTGCTTGTCGTCAGGATGGTCAAACCCGGACAGGCCGTGAGAAGCGCGACGATGAGATCGGCGCTCGCATCGAGCAGATGCTCGCAATTGTCCAGCACCAGCAGCATCTGACGATCACCGATGAAGCGGATCCGGTGTCGATCCTCGTGCGGCCCGGTTGATCTGGAAGTCCGAGCGCGCGCGCGACCGCGACGGGTACCAGCTCGGTGTCGGTGATCGGCGCAAGGTCGACGTATCGAACGTCATCACCGAACTCGCCGGCGACCTGGATAGCCAACCGAGTCTTCCCCGAGCCACCTGCGCCCGTGAGCGTCACAAGGCGGTCGTCGGCGAGCAGCCCACGCACTTCGGCGATCTGCTCCTCTCGCCCGACGAAACTCGTCAGCTGCGTCGGAAGACGCTGGGCGGTCTCGGATTCCGATGTTCGAAGCGCCGGGAAATCGTTGCGGATGTCCGGATGGCACAGCTGGATTACCCGTTCTGGCCGCGGTAGATCGCGCAGCGGATGTGCGCCCAGGTCATTCAGCCAGGCGTCGTCGGGCAGATGGTCGAGCACCATCGATTCGGTCGCACCCGACAACAACGTCTGGCCGCCGTGGCCCAGATCGCGAAGCCCGCGGTCCGGTTGATCGTCGGCCCGACGTAGTTGCCCTCGTCGCGCAACTGGATCTCGCCGGTGTTCACGCCGATCCGCAGCCGAATCGGCGCAAGCGGTGCACGGTGCAGCGCCAGCGCGCAGGCGACCGCGTCGCTGGCGCGTGCGAACGCGACGACGAAGCTGTCGCCCTCTCCCTGCTCGACCGGACGAACACCGCCGTGGGCGGCGACCAGATCCGTCAGCGTGGCATCCAGTCGCGCGATGGCCGCCGTCATCTCGTCGGGCTGGGTCTCCCACAGCCGGGTGGAGCCCTCGACGTCGGCAAGCAGCAGCGTCACCGTTCCTGTCGGTAGCCCACTCACGCCAACTTCGCTCCACTCGAGTTGGCTCATGCTAGCCAGCATGCGGTCGTGACAACGCGCAAAACATCAGCGCAAGCGCGTATATCTGGGCGCGCGCACAGAAAGTACGCTTAGCGTACTATCTCCGTCGAGACACGATGACCGTTCCAGTGACCGACGCATCAGAGGTGGCCGCCCTGAGCCAGGCGGTGCACCGGCTGTCGCGGCGCTTGCGCAAGCGCGCCGACCTGCATCTGACCGCGTCCCAGATCTCCGCGCTGACCACCGTGGAGCGCCATGGAGAGCTCCGGCTCGGCGAGTTGGCCCGACTGGAGCAGATCGGCAAGTCGACCATGACCCGGCTGGTGTCCAAGCTCGAAGCCGCGGGCTACCTGCATCGCTGGGTGGAACCGACCGACGGTCGGGTGTCCCTGGTGAAGGTCACCGACCATGGCGCCGACGTGTTGCGCGCTGCCCGAGCACGGCAACAGGCCTACCTGCTGCGGCAATTCGAGGCACTCGACCCTGCCGACCAGGCAGCACTGCTGGCGTCGGTCACCGCGTTGGAAAAGCTGCTGGCGGTCAAGGCGTGAAGCGCTACCTGACCGCCACCTTCGTCTCGCTGCACACCCGCAACTACCGCCTCTACTTCATCGGGCAGTCGGTGTCGCTCGCCGGAACCTGGATGCAGAAGATGGCGCAGGCCTGGCTGGTCCTCGAACTGACCAATTCCGGCGCATGGCTCGGCATCACGCTTGCCGCGCAGCAATTACCGTTGCTCCTGCTCGCGCCGTGGGGCGGTCTGCTGGCCGACCGGATGAGCAAGCGCAACATTCTGATCGTCACCGCGACGGCGGCGATGATCCCGTCGATCCTTCTCGGCGTGCTGACGCTCAGCCATCACATCAACGTCGGGTTGGTTCTCGGTCTGGCACTCATCGGCGGACTGATCGACGCGCTGGACAAGCCTGCGCGCCAATCGTTCCCGAGCGAAATGGTTTCCGCTCCGCACCTGGCGAACGCGGTGATGCTCAACAACATCATCCAGGACACCGGGAAGGTGGTCGGTCCCGCTGTCGCCGGGGTCATGATCGCCGCCGTCGGACTCCCCTACACCTTCTTCTTGAACGCATTGTCGTTTCTCGCGGTCATCGCCGGCCTGCTCCTGATGCGCCCCGGCGAACTCTCGGCCCCGGATCCCGTCGCCCGAGGCGCCGGTCAACTGCGCGCCGGTCTGTCCTACGTTCGCAACACCCCCAAACTCTTTGTCCCCCTTGCCCTGTTGGCATCCATCGGCCTGGTGGCCTACAACTTCCAACTTCTTCTCGCCCTACTGGGGCGCGAGACGTTCCACGGCGACGCGCGCACCGTCGGGTATCTGCTCGGCGCGCTCGGCGCAGGGTCGGTGATCGGCGGTTTGGCACTTGCCGGCGTGCTGCACGCGACGATCGGCCGGATCATCGGCGCGGCGCTGGTGCTGGCCATTCTCTTCGTGGCCACCGGCCTCTCGCCCACCTTGGCGGTGGCGTTCGGATTGGTGTTCGCGCTCGGCGCGGGAAGTGTTCTGTTCAAAGCGCTCGCGAGTACGTGGTTGCAGTTGACGGCCGCCCCCGAGATGCGTGGCCGGGTGCTGGCGCTACTGGTCGTTTCCATCGGCGGCACCACACCGATCGGCGCACCGGTGATGGGCTGGCTCGCCGAGCAGGTCGGCACGCGGGCGACATTCGTACTGGCCGGCGTGCTCACCGCGATCGCAGCCACGGTTGCCTATGCGTACCTGCGTCGCACGGTGGCAGTATCCGAGGACCCTCACCATTCGTCTTTGAGCCGAGCGCGGTAGGACCGTCCGTCCGGGTCATACAGCGCCCGGTACGCCGGAATGGCCCACGCCCGGGTCAGCGCCCCGAGCTTCTCCGGGCGGTGCGGACGTAACCGGCCGGGTGGCCGAGGGCCTGTCCGGCCACCTGCACACCAGTCCTCGAGCGCCTGGGCAGACGCCGCGATGATGTCGACGACGGTGTCGGGATCGACGAGCCCGTCGTCATCGCTTCCGTCAGCGCGCCGATCGAGATGCTCGCGCAGCAGCCGCAGCCGCAGATCACGGGCGAACTCTCCGGTGTCATCCAGTACAGCACAAGACAATTCGCTGTCGTGGGTCCACGACCTCCGATTGAGGTTGTCACTGCCGACCGTGGCCCAGATGTCGTCGATCACGCACACCTTCGCATGTACGTACACCGGTGTGCCCTCGTGGTTCTCGACATCGAAGATGTGCACCCGTTCCGGATCTGCGGTCCGGCATGCTTCGATCGCCTGCTGACGACCGACTTGGTTGGGCGGCAACGACAGTCGTCCGTCGACATCGGGATGTCGCGGCACGACCGCCACCAGATGCAGTCCTGGATTATCCGCCAGCGCCTGCGCGAACAGTTTCGCAACGCGCTTCGACCACAGGTACTGGTCCTCCAGATAGATGAGTCGCCTGGCGCGCCGAACCGCTTTCGAATAGCCGCGGGCGATGCTGCGTTCGCCGTGCGGGGCGAAGTCGTATTCGAAATGCGCGTCCGGGTAGGTGCGCAGCACCTGGACGGTGTGCGGCCCGCACGGCGGCGGATCAGCCGGCTGCTCGGGCAACGGATCGGGTTTGAGGTCGGCACCGCGGAGCTTGTCGGTGATCCACGCGATCGGCGAGAGCATGTCCAGCGGTGCGGGATCGTTCCATCGTTCCCTGAACGTGGTGTCCAGCGCGCCGACGACCGGACCCTGCAGTCGAAGCTGGACGTCATGCCACGGCGGATGCTCCCCGTACGGCTTGGCCATCTGCTGCGCTTGGCGGTCCCCGCGGTGGGTCTCATCGTCGCGGCGTGAGTGGCACAGGTCGATGCCACCGGCGAAGGCGACATCGCGTTCTGGTGCGCCTCGGTGCCGGATCACCACCAGCTTCTGGTGGTGTGACCCGCCGAATCGGACGCGCTGGTCCAGCAGCACCTCGCCGCCCGCCCGCTCGATCGCCTCGCCCAGATGCCGGTTCTCCTCCTCGCTGTAGGCGAACTTGTCCAGGTGCGAGCGCCACATCAGTCCCTTGACGACGACGCCGCGCTCGACAGCTGCGCACAACAGCTCGCTGATCGTCGGGCCACCGTCGCGCATCTTCTCGTCGGGGTCGCCACGCCAGTCGGTGAAGAACAGGTAGTCACCCTCGCTGAGCCCCTCGACCTCTGTCACCAGCTGGTCGAAATAGGTCGCACCGTGGATCAACGGCTCTGCGCGACTACCCGCGCACCAGGCCGGAATCTTGGTGGCCGGATTGCCTCGCTCGTCTGCGGTGAGGAACCAGTCTGCGAGTTCAACCACGTCACGCGGGATAGCCGAAGGCGATCATGTCCAAACTCGCGGTCTGTCAAGATCGCCGCATGCCCCGAACCCGACGCATCCTCGGCCTTGCCTGCACACTTTTGCTGCTTGCCGGTTGCGCCACCGCTCCTAAGCCGGAGCGGTCTCCCGCTCCGACGGCCGATCCCGCCAAGGCCGATGCGGTGATGGCGATAGTTCGCGACACGATGGCGGAGACACATCTGAAGGCGGTCATCGTCCGGGTCACCGTCGACGGCAAGGAGGTCGCCACGCGGGCCGTCGGCGACTCCATGACCGATGTGCCCGCGACGACCAACATGCATTTTCGCAACGGCGCGGTCGCGATCTCCTATGTCTCGACGCTGCTGTTGATTCTCGTCGACGAGAAGAAGGTCGCCCTCGACGACAAGTTATCCAAATGGCTTCCGGACGTGCCGAACGCCGACCGCGTCACACTCGGGCAGCTGGCCCAGATGACGTCCGGCTATGTCGATTACGTGATCGGCAACACGGAGTTCGACAAGGCGCTCTACGAGGACCCGTTCCGACAGTGGGAGCCCGACCAGCTGCTCGGCTTCGCGACGTCGAAACCGCTGCTCTACGAGCCGGGCACCAATTGGAACTACGCGCACACCAACTACGTGCTTCTGGGCAAGGCGCTGGAGAAGGCGACAGGCGAGGACATGCCGAAGCTGTTGGGGGACAAGGTGCTACGGCCACTCGGGCTGACCAACACCGCCAATTCGTTCACCCCGGAGATTCCGGCACCGGTTCTGCACGCGTTCACCAGCGAGCGGCGCGAGGCGCTCAAGATCCCCGGCGGCACACCGTTCTACGAAGAGTCGACGTATTGGAACCCGTCGTGGACCATCACCCATGGCGCCATCCAGACGACGAACATCTTCGACATGGAGGCCAGCGCCAGCGGGCTCGGCTCGGGCAAGTTGCTGTCGAAGGAGTCCTACCAGAAGTTCGCTTCGACGGATCTGCGCGGCAAGACCCGGGCCCTGCCCGACTGCACGACCTGCGCGGAGATGAATGACGGCTACACCTACGGCATGGGCATCGTGATCTCCGGTGACTGGCTGCTGCAGAACCCGCTGTTCGCGGGCGAGGCCGGTGTGATGGCCTACCTTCCGGCCAAGAAGATCGGGGTGGCGGTGGCCGTTACCTATCAACCCGAAGCGTTCGATGACCAGGGCAATTACCGCAACGAAGCCGACACGTTGTTCCGTCGCATCGCCAAGGAGCTCGCCCCGGACGACGCGCCGCCGGTGCCTCCGAAATAATCTCTGACCATGGCGCCGCAAGTACTGTTCATCTACAACGAGCACCTCGCGACCGAGGGCTTGCTCGGCGAGGCGTTCACCGAATGCGGCTACGACGTCGCCACATTCGAGGTCGTGCCTGCTGACCGGGTGGACGACCCCGCCGGCGATGTGGCGTTTCCCGATCCGACGGCTTACGACGTGATCGTGCCGCTCGGCGCGCGATGGCCGGTCTACGACGAGGCGCTGCGCCAGACGTGGGTCGGCACCGAGATGCAGATGCTGCGCGACGCCGCGGACTCGGGCGTACCGACCCTCGGCGTCTGCTTCGGCGGCCAATTGCTCGCCCAAGCCTTCGGCGGGTCGGTGACCCGGTCGACGCGGCCGGAGGTCGGTTGGTACGAGGTGGCAAGCGACGACGAGAGCTTGATTCCCGGCGGCCGGTGGTTCGAATGGCATTTCGACACATGGAAACTGCCGTCCGGCGCCACCGAAATCGCGAGAACCGCGAATGCGTCGCAGGCCTTCGTGCTCGGTCGGGCGCTCGGGCTGCAATTCCACCCCGAAGTGGATCACGATCTGCTCGACGTCTGGCTGGCCGACGATCGCAATGGAGAGGTGGCCAGCGTCGGCCTCACCCATGACGAATTGCGTTCGGCTACAAGAGAGCTCGAGAACGACGCGGCGCGGCGCATCCGCGCTCTGGTACGCGGTTTTCTATCGCGTGTCGCCCATCAGCCGTGTCCGAGCTGATGCGCTAACGCGTCGGCAACGGTCGCGTGCCGGAACCGGTGCCCGAGCTCGGCCAGCTTCGTCGGCACCACCCGCTGATCGGCCTCGGCGAGCTCGCGGGCGCCCTGACGGCCCAACAACAGGCGCGGTCCGAATGACGGCACAGGCACCAGGCTCGGCCGGTGCAGTACGCCGGCCAGTGCCTTCGTGTATTCGAGATTGCGCACCGGCGCAGGCCCGACCGCGTTGACGGGGCCGGCCAGTCGGGTGTCGTACAGGGCGCGGTAGTAGACATCGAGCAGGTCGTCGAGGCCGATCCACGACAGCCACTGCCTGCCGCTACCCATCCGCCCGCCAAGCCCGGCCAGGAACAGCGGCCGCAGCAGTCGCAGCGTGCCGCCCGCCGCGGCCTGAACGATTCCGGTGCGCACGGTGACCACCCGCAGGCCCGCGTCGGCGGCCGGGCCGGTGGCGGCCTCCCAGTCGGCCACCACGTCTGCCAAGAATCCATCGCCGCGCACGCTTTCCTCGCACAACAGCGCGTCGCCGCGGTCGTATCCGTATATTCCGATCGCCGAGGCGCTGACGAACGCCTTCGGGCCGTCATCACTGTCGGCCGCCGCCTGCGCGAGCCTGCGCGTCGGTTCGATGCGGCTGTCGCGGATCGCGGCCTTGTGCTCCTCGGTGAACCGCCCCGCGATCGAGGCACCGGCCAGGTGTACCACGGCATCGACGCCCGACAGCAGGTCGGGCGCGGGAGCGTCGGGCCGCCACTGCCGCTCGTCCTTGGCCCGCGCCGGCCGTCGGACCAGCCGGATCACCCGGTGACCGCCGGTGGTCAGAAGGGCCGAGAGGGCCGAGCCGACCAGACCCGTCGCGCCCGTGACCGCGACGACCATGGGCTCGGCACCCGCCGAGGCGGCATCGCGATGTGCGGCCAGGTCGTCGGCCAGCTGACGATGCCGGTAGACGAACGTGGGCTTCAGCGCCGCACCGGGAACCGTGGTGTCGACCTCGTCGCGCACGGTTGTGCCGCCGCCGGGCGCTTCGGAGAACTCGTGGGTGTGCCGCCACCAGCCGATGACGCGGGGTGGCAGGGAGCGCGGCCCTGCCGAGGACAGCGCGTCGGCGAAGCGGTGCGGCGGGTCGAAGCTGTCCCGATCATGCTGGGCGATCCAGCGCAGCCCACCCGGCAGCCCGAGCACCGCCTGGCCGTCGGCCAGCGACTCGGTCTCCGACACCACCGTCATCGGCTGCCACGGCGGAACGAGGCGGGTCATCGCGCCCGGCCTGGTGTGCCAGGCGAACACCTCGGCCAGCGGATGGTCGACGACGCTTTCGTACTCGATGCCCATGGTCCCTTTCGGCCGTACTCAACTATCCAAGTGATTCGGAGTCGATGCGTAGTTGGATTGCCCGTCGTAGGCTAAATGAGTCCCCGGAACGGGAAGACATAGTCATGGCCGGTTGGAGTGGACTCGCACGACGAAGCGCGAGGCGAACCTTCCGGGACCGCCGCGAAGCCGGCCAAGTCCTGGCTCAGGCGTTGACGGCCTACCACGGCAGAGATGACCTTCTGGTTCTCGGGCTGGCGCGCGGTGGCGTTCCGGTCGGCTGGGAGGTCGCGGCCGCGCTCCGGGCGCCGCTCGATGTCTTCCTGGTCCGCAAGCTCGGCGTGCCGCAGTGGGAAGAGCTCGCGATGGGCGCCCTCGCCAGCGGCGGTGGCCTGGTCGTCAACGACAACCTGATGAAGAGCCTGAATATCAGTGACGAGGCGCTGCGCGCCACGATCGAGCGCGAGACCGGGGAGCTCAACCGTCGCGAGCAGGCGTACCGGGGCGGCCGGGACCCGGCCGATGCGAAGGGTCTGGTCGCGATCATCGTGGACGACGGGATCGCCACCGGCGCAAGCATGCTCGCCGCCGTGCGCGCGGTGCGTGCCGCACAGCCGGCAAGCGTTGTGGTCGCGGTTCCGGTCGGTCCGCCGTCGGCCTGCCGCCAACTCGGCCAGGAGGCCGACGATGTGGTGTGCGCGACGATGCCGACGTCGTTCGAAGCGGTCGGGCAGGTATACGCCGACTTCCACCAGGTCTCCGACGACGAGGTGCGCGAGCTGCTGGCGACGCCGACGCGCTAGCGCGGGTTGCTGTCTTCCTCGGCGACCTCAGCGGCATCGCTGTCGACGGTTTCGGTTGGGGCCGCGGCGGTTTCGTCGTCCACGTCGGCCGTCGGCTCCTCCGGATAGTCCTCGACGTAATCCTCGTCGGCCTCCTGCGACGGAACGTCGGCATCGGCGCGGGAGCGCTCTCGCAAAGCGTCGACGATCAACAGCACGACGCCGATCACGCTCGCGGCGATACAGACCCAGGCGATCAGCTCATTGCTCGTGACGACCGCGGTCACCAAGGCCGCGAGGCCGATGACTGCGAGCACGAGGGCAACAATCAGCATTGGTCAATCCCTTCGCCGAGAGGCTGGGGGCTCAGTTGTTGCCGCGGTTGAACTGATTGAATCCGGTGCCGCCCTCGTTGTTGGCGCTCGAATCGACCGGAGCAGCAGAGCCACGCTGGCCGAGTTCCTCGAGCTGCGACTCCAGGTAGGTCTTGAGCCTGGTGCGGTATTCGCGTTCGAATGTGCGCAGCTGCTCCAGCCGGCCTTCGAGCACGGTCCGCTGCTGGTTGATCGTGCCCATGATCTCGGAGTGCTTACGCTCGGCGTCGGCCTGCAGCGCGTCGGCCTTCTCCTGGGCCTGACGCAGCTGGGTCTCCGACCGGGTCTGGGCATCGGCGAGCATCGTGTCGGCGCGCTGACGGGCCTCGGCCACCGTCGATTCCGCGGTCGCCCGCGCCTCGCTGACCATCTGGTCGGCTTGCGCGCGCGCATCCGACAGCAGCTTGTCGGACTCGGTCTTGGCGGTGCCCGTCAACCGGTCGGCGGTGTCCTGCGCCAGGCTGAGCACGCGGGCGGCCTTGAGGTGCTGGTCCTCGCTCATCGGGGCAGGGGCAGCGGCAGGCGTTGGCGGCGCCTCGTAGACGGGCTGCGGTGCAGGCTCCGGTTCGGGCTCGGGCTGATACAGCGGAATGGCCTGAGTGGGCTGCCCTCCGCCACCGGCCCGCGCGGTCGACAGCTCCTGGTCCAGCTCCGTCACCCGCTGACGAAGGTCGGCGTTCTCTTCGACAAGCCGAGTCAGCTCGTTCTCGACCAGATCGAGGAAGGCGTCGACCTCATCCTCGTTGTAGCCGCGCTTGCCGATGGGCGGCTTGCTGAAGGCGACGTTGTGAACGTCGGCTGGAGTGAGCGGCATTGTCTGCCCCCTAGATGGTCCGGACCGTCAATCGATCTCAAAGTGTAGAGCGTCAGTGGAGTAACTGGCGTCCATCCTGTCACACCAGACTCGGCGGTTGCACCTGCGGCCAAAATTTAAGAATGAAATTCAATCTTCTTAAACCCAATTGCGGCGCCCGGCAAACGGCGATCGAACGTTCTCAGGCCGCTGCGCTGAACGCGAGCTGCATGCCGATGAACGCAACGAGCAACAGCACCATGATCGACAGGTCGAAGCGGATCGCCCCTATCGTGAGCTGCGGAATGATGCGGCGCAGCAGCTTCACCGGCGGATCGGTGAGCGTCATGATCACCTCGAGGATCACCACGGTCACACCCCGGGGGTGCCAGTCGCGGCTGAACGAGCGGATGAACTCGACCACCACGCGGGCGATGAGCAGCAGCCAGAAGACGAACAGCGCGAAACCCAGAATCTCAAAGAACAGGGCCAACTAAGCCGACCTCACTACAGCGATGTGTGACGTTGAATACAGGCCGCGGGCCGCTGCCGGCCGTCGCGATGCCGTCAGCCTACCTGGACTGTGCGCAGACGAACGGCGCGCAGAGCGGCCGAGGCACGGCGGCCTACCTACTGATAGGCGTAGAAGCCGGTCTCGGCGATGCGCCTGCGGTCGTCGGGCGTCACGTCGACGTCGGCGGGCGAGAGCAGGAACACCTTCGTGGCGACCTTGTCGAAGGATCCGCGCAGGGCGAATGCCAGGCCTGCGGCGAAGTCGACGAGCCGCTTGGCGTCGGCGTTGTCCATGGTCACCAGGTCCATGATCACCGGGGTGCCGTCGCGGAAGCGCTCCCCGATCGTGCGGGCCTCGCTGTAGTCCTTGGGCCGCAGCGTGGTGATCTTCGACAACGGGCTGCTCTCGTCGAACAACATCGCCATCCGGCGGGGATCCATCGCGAGCGCACCGCGGGTCGAGCCACGGAGCGGGGCGTACCTCGGTGCGGCGCGCTCGAACTCGCGCGGATGGAAGCGCCCCTCGTCGGCGTAGCCGCCGCGGTAGGCGCCGGCCATCTCCTCTTCGTCGTAACGGTCGTCGTAGCGGCCGTACCCCTCTTCGCCGAAACGCTCACGGCGCGGATATCCGCGCGACGGACGGTCCTCGTCGTCGTAGTACTCGTCGTCGTAGTCGTCCATAGGCGCCATACCGAAGTACGCCTTGACCTTGTGCAGTGTGCTCATCGCTGGACCCTTCTTGCGTGATGCCTGTGATGAAGATGTGACTGGAGTGACTACTCATGGTGACGTTAGAGGACGTTGCCCCAGAACCGCGGTACCGACACGCACACACGTCGAACCATGTTTGACCGCCGCCTCGAGGTCGCTGGACATCCCTGCCGACAACTCGAGACGCTGCTGGTAGGCCTCCTGTACCCGCCGATGCTCGGTCTGCAAACGCGCGAATGCGTTGTCGGGGTCAGAGCCCAGTGGCGGGATCCCCATCAAGCCGACGAACTGCAGGCCCTGCGCGGACTGCACCAGCGCGCACAGTTCGTCGACCAGATCGGGACGCCCGACGTCGACTCCTCCCCGCGCAACGTCGCCGTCGAGGCTGATCTGGATGTAGACCCGAAGCGGGCCGGACCGCGCGCCATCGGCAAGCGCGTCCGCCGACGCCCGGTCCAACGCGGTGATCAGCTTGGCGCTGTCGACCGAGTGCGCGGCGTAGGCCCAGTTGGCGATCGACCGCGCCTTGTTGCGTTGAATCCGCCCGACCATGTGCCAGCGAATCGGCGGAATGGGCTCGGCGGAATTGCATTCGGCGAATTTAGCGGCCGCTTCTTGTTCGCGCGATTCACCAAATGCCTCACAACCTAGATGCGACAAAATAAGTACATCGGTTGCTGGAAAGAATTTCGTTATCGGCAGCAATTCAATTTCGTCGCTGTCACGTCCCGCTGCTTCTGCGGCCCGCGCCAACCGTTCCCGCACGAGGGTAAGAGCGCGCTGGAGTTCGGCTTCCCGCGTCGTTGCCACCGCGGTCATTCCATCCACACCACGGACGCAAGGCGACCGGTCGGGGCGTCGCGCCGATGGCTGAACAGGTTGCGGTCGGCCACCGTGCAGCGCGGGTCGGCATCGATGGCGGTAATGCCCAAATCCGTTAATTGCCTGGCGATTCCGGCGCGCAGGTCTAGTCCAGGGGTCCCCCGCGACGTCGTCGTCCTGCTGCCGGGCAGGGCGTCCTCTACCTCCGCCGCCATCTCAGCGGGCACTTCGTAGTTGCGGCCGCTGACCGAAGGACCGAGCAGTACGGAGATGTCCTCGGCGTGCGACCCGGCCTCATACATCGCCTCGACGGCGCGGGCGACGACGCCCTTCTTGGCGCCGACTCGGCCTGCATGCACCGCAGCCACCACACCGGCGCGGGCATCAGCCATTAAAACCGGAACGCAATCTGCCGTTACGACGGCCAATGCCAATCGCGGTGTGGTCGTCACCAATGCATCGGTCGCATCGACAGCAGCCACTGGGCCGTCCACTCGCACCACGCGATCGCCGTGGACCTGGTTCATCCAGACCACCGCGTCGGTACCCAACCCGATCGCTTTCGCAAGCCTCTCCCGGTTGGCAGCGACGGCGGCCGGATCATCGCCGACGTGGTCGCCGAGATTGAAGGTGTCGAACGGCGGCTTCGAGACGCCGCCGGCGCGAGTGGTTGTCACGCGCCGAACCCGAACACTCACAGCCCCAGTATCCGGTGCCGCGCGGGCGAGAGGAGCACCGCAGGGATCGGGCTAGTGCCGCATGAACGGCGGAACGTCGACGTCGTCGTCATCGTCCCCACCGATACTGACCGTCGCTCCGTTGGTGTGCACCGGCACGCTGGCCGCTTCGACGGGTTCGAAGAGCGGTGACGTGACCTTGCCCGCCTTTCCGGAGGCGATCGCCTGGCCCGCACCGACCACGGGCTTTCGGCTCGGACCCGAAGCGTCGAAGCCGGCGGCGATCACCGTCACCCGCACCTCGTCGCCGAGCGAGTCGTCGATCACGGTGCCGAAGATGATGTTGGCCTCAGGGTGCGCGGCGTCCTGCACCAGCGAGGCGGCCTCGTTGATCTCGAAGAGACCGAGGTCGCTGCCGCCGGCGATCGACATCAGCACGCCCTGCGCGCCCTCCATGGACGCTTCCAGCAGCGGCGAGTTGATGGCGATCTCGGCCGCTTTGAGCGACCGTCCGTCGCCGCGCGCCGAGCCGATGCCCATCAGCGCGGTCCCTGCGCCGGACATGATGCCCTTGACGTCGGCGAAGTCGACGTTGATCAGACCCGGGGTGGTGATCAGGTCGGTGATGCCCTGCACACCGTTGAGCAGCACCTCGTCGGCGCTGCGGAACGCATCCATCAGCGACACCGCGGCGTCGCCCATCTGCAGCAGCCGATCGTTGGGAATGACGATCAACGTGTCGCAGCTCTCCCGCAGCGAGGCGATGCCCGTCTCGGCCTGGTTGCTGCGGCGCTTGCCCTCGAACGAGAACGGCCTTGTCACCACGCCGACCGTGAGGGCGCCGAGCTTGCGCGCGATGGTGGCGACGACGGGCGCGCCGCCCGTGCCGGTGCCACCGCCCTCGCCCGCGGTCACGAACACCATGTCGGCGCCGCGCAGCAGCTCCTCGATGTCGTCCTTGGCATCGTCGGCGGCCTTGCGACCCACCTCGGGGTCTGCGCCTGCGCCGAGGCCGCGGGTGGAGTCACGCCCGACGTCGAGCTTGACGTCGGCATCGCTCATCAACAGCGCCTGCGCGTCGGTGTTGATCGCGATGAACTCCACGCCCTTGAGGCCTTGCTCGATCATCCGGTTGACGGCGTTGACGCCGCCGCCGCCGATGCCGACCACCTTGATGACGGCGAGGTAGTTGTGCGGGGGGGTCATCATCGCCTTCCTCCCTGGTTGCCTTGTAATGCAAAACCCTCGAGCAAACTCTCAACCTCAACTAAAGGCTTACAGTTATGTCAAGTTGTTTCCGCGCAAACAGAACGGTAGGGCGAGGTCAAGCACTATCCATGCAGGCGCGCCGACGGAAGCGTCAACATTTTCGGGTGATTTCGCGGAGGACGGATCACTTGACCGTCGGCAAATCGGGACTGGAGACGTCGTAGGTGTGGCCGGGCTGGGTCAGCAGCGCCCCGAGCTTCTGCGCCTTCTCCTCGGTGCGCTCGGTGGTACCCCACACCACTTCCCTGCCGTCGACCAACGTCAGCGTGACCGCCGCCACCGACGGCGCCGACACCCGCGCGACCTGTCCGGCCACCTCGGGCCGCAGCGCCGTCATCACTTCCAGTGCCGCCCTGGTCGACGGATCGCTTGGACCGGGATTGTCGGCCTCCAGGTACGGCAGGTTCGGCGGCGGCGGCGCGGTCGCGAAGTCCACCCCGTCGCGGTCGAACAGATGAGGCCCGTCGGGATAGTCCTTGACGACGATGGGGACCCGTTCGACGACGGTGATCCGCAGGGTCGACGGGTATTCGCGCTGCACGCGCGCGGTGGCGACACGGCGAATCGTGGCCACCCGCTCGGCGACGTCGTCCGTGTTCACCTGCAGAAGCGGAGTGCCCTGCTTGACGGCCGCAGCGGCGATGACCTCCTCCTGCGTCACCGCGCCGAGACCGGTGATCACGACGTTTCGCGCCGCCATGATCGGGGTGAAATACAGCAGCAGGCCGAGCCCCACGAACAGAGCGACAAGCAAAACCGTCCACACCACCAGCTTCAGACCCCGAACCGCGCCCCGCGCAACAGGTTTGGCATCCCCAGTCGACTTGCCTTGTACACGCCGCTTGGCTTCTCTTCTGGCTTGCTCGATCGCGACGGCGCGAGCTTGGGCCTCGCGGCGCGCTTCGCGTTCTCGCCTGGCCCTCCGCCGTGGACCCTCGAACTCTTCTTCGGGTGGGTCCTCGGGTTCGGCCGCCGCTTCGCTGTCGTCCTCGGGCTCGGCCGCCGCCTCGCTGCTGTCCTCGGGCTCGGCCGTCGCCTCGCTGCCGTCCTCGGGCTCGGTCATTGCGCGCCCGTCTCGGGTTCGCGTCGCGGCGTGGAGCGGTTGGCCCTGGCGGCGAGCGCCTCGAGGATCTCGGGACCCAGCATCGTGACATCGCCCGCGCCCATCGTGATGACCACGTCGCCTGTGCGCACCGCGTTGGCCACCCGCTCGGCCACCGCGGAGAAGTCCGGCACGTAATGCACCGGCTTGCTCACGTGTTCGGCGACCGTCGCTCCGCTGACGCCTGCCATCGGCTGTTCCCGCGCGGCGTACACGTCGAGCACGAACACTTCGTCTGCGCAGTCCAACGCCTGCGCGAACTCCCGCGCGAATGCGGCTGTGCGCGAATACAAGTGCGGCTGGAACACCACCACCGAACGACCGCGCCCGCTCTGCTCGGTCACCGTCTGCACCGCACCGAGAGTGGCACGCACCTCGGTCGGGTGGTGCGCGTAGTCGTCGAATACCCGCACGCCGTGCGCGGTGCCGACAAGCTCGAAGCGACGGCGCACCCCCTCGAACCCGGCCAGCCCGTCGAGCACCGACTCGGCCGTTGCCCCTACCTCCGTCGCCGCCAGAAGCGCGGCGAGAGCGTTGAGCGCCATGTGCCTGCCCGGCACCGACATTCGCATCACCCGCGGGTGCTTTTCGCCGGCAAGCTGAATGTGCGCCACCGCACCGGTGTTCTGCTGCTCCCAGCTCACCAACCTGCCTGCCAGGTCGGGCCGGTCGTCGCTCCCGTAGCGCAGCACCCGGATCCCCAGAGCCGAGGTGCGTTCGGCGAGAGCCGCGGCTCCCGGGTCGTCGGTGCACACCACCAGCGCGCCGCCGGGTGCCAATCGCTCGACGAACTCGTCGAATACCGCGCTGTACGCCTCTGCGCTGCCGAAGAAGTCGAGATGGTCGGCCTCGATATTGGTCACCACCGCGACGTTCGGCGTGTACTCGAGCAGCGAGCCGTCGCTCTCGTCGGCTTCGGCGACGAAACAGTCGCCACTGCCGTGGTGGGCGTTGGTGCCTGCCTCGCCGAGATCGCCGCCGACGGCGAACGACGGGTCCAATCCGCAGTGCTGCAGAGCGACGATGAGCATCGACGTGGTGGTCGTCTTGCCGTGGGTGCCGGTCACCATCAGCGTGGTGTAGCCGTCCATCAGCCTGGCCAGCACCACCGGTCGCAGAATCACCGGGATGCCGCGGCGCCTGGCTTCGACGAGCTCGGGGTTGGTCTTCGGGATCGCCGCGTGGGTGGTCACCACCGCGGTCGGTCCGCCGGGCAGCAGGTCCAGCGAGGACTCGTCGTGGCCGATGCGGATCACCGCGCCCCGTGCGCGCAGCGCCGCAACCCCGCGTGACTCCTTGGCGTCGGAGCCCGACACCACCCCGCCGCGGTCGAGCAGGATGCGTGCAATGCCGGACATGCCTGCACCGCCGATGCCGACCATGTGCACCCGCTCCAATTCGTCAGGCAAGGCCTTATGTCGCCGGCCGCCCGGCTCCGGTGTGTTCACCGGTGAGACTTTCTGTGCTGCCTGACGGAGCGCCCGCTGCGCGCCACCTGGAGGGCGACCTCGGCCACCTTCTGCGCGGCGTCGCGGTGGCCGGCCATCGCCGCCGCGGCCGTCATCGCCGTGATCCGCGGGGCGTCGCCGAGCAGCCCGGCGACGGTGTCGCCGACGAACTCGGGCGTGAGGTCGGCGTCGTCGACGAGCAGCCCTCCGCCCGCATCGACGACGGGCAGCGCGTTGAGTCGCTGCTCGCCGTTGCCGATGGGCAGCGGGACGTACACCGCGGGCAGCCCGACGGCGGAGACCTCGGCAACCGTCATCGCGCCGGACCGGCAGATCGCCAGATCGGCTGCGGCATAGGCCAAGTCCATCCGGTCGAGATACGGCACGGCCACGTATGGCGGGTCGCCGTCGGCGGGCTCGCGCAGATCGAGGGTGTTCTTCGGGCCATGTGCGTGCAGCACCGAAATACCTGCCGCGGCGAGAGCGCCTGCCGCGGGTGCGACGGCCCGGTTGATCGACTGCGCACCCTGCGAACCGCCGAACACAAGGAGCACCCGTGCGTCATCGGCGAATCCGAAGTGGGCGCGGGCTTTTGCCCGCTCTGCCATCCGGTCGAGTGAAGTGATCGCCGCGCGAACCGGCACCCCGACGACCTCGGCGCGCGGTAGGCCGGGATCGGCCACGGCGGACAGCACCCGGCGCGCCGATCGGGCACCGAGCTTGTTGGCCCAACCGGCGCTGGCGTTGGCTTCGTGGACGACCACCGGCACCCGGCGTCGGCGCGCCGCCAGGTAGGCGGGCACCGCGACGTAACCGCCGAAGCCGATGATGACGTCGGCGTCGACGGCGTCGAGCACGTTGCGGGTTTCCCTGACGGCACGTCGCACCCGCAGCGGAAGGCGCAGCAGGTCGGCGGAGGGCTTACGGGGCAGTGGCACGGGCGTGATGAGCTCGAGGTGGTAGCCCCGCTCGGGCACCAGCCGGGTCTCCAGGCCGCGATGGGTACCGAGTGCGGTGATCCGCACGTCGGGTTCGAGCGCGCTGAGTGCATCGGCGACGGCCATGGCGGGTTCGACGTGGCCTGCCGTCCCACCACCGGCGAGAACTACGGATATGGGCCCATTCACCCGTGATGTTGACCTTCCAATGTGCGAGCCCGTCGGCCCTGGTGGCGCTGCTGTCCAGCTGCGCGGTGAGCGCGCTGGCCGCCTCCATGATGCCCTGAGCGTCGCACCGGCCGGTCGGCCGTATGGGGTTTGCGCCTGTTGTCCTTGGCGGGCTTGCGCTGCGGCTTGGCGGCCGGCTTGCCGTCGCGGGACCGCAGCCGGTCGCGCAGCGCCTCGGTGCGGGTCGGCGAGTACGTCTCGGGGAGCGGCAGCCGAAGTAGCCGGTTCACCCGGTCGTCACGGCCTGCACGCAGCGCGGCCACCGCCTCGGGTTCGTGTCGCGCAGCGTTCGCGATCACACCGATGATCAGAAGCGTTGTCGCCGTTGATGTTCCGCCAGCAGATATCAGGGGCAGCTGCAGCCCGGTGACCGGCAGCAGGCCGATGACGTAGCCGACGTTGATGAACACCTGGCCGAGCACCCACATGGTGGCGGTCGCGGTCAGCAGCCGCAGGAACGGGTCGGCCGACCGGCGCGCGATCCGCATCCCGGTGTAGGCGAACAGGCCGAACAGGCACAGCAGGCCTGCGGCGCCGATGAAGCCGAGCTCCTCGCCGATGATCGCGAAGATGAAATCGTTGTGCGCGTTGGGCAGGTAGTTCCACTTCGCGGTGCCCTGCCCGAGTCCGTCGCCGAAGACACCGCCGTTGGCCAGGGCAAACCTCGCCTGTTTGGCCTGATAGCCGGAGCCCTGCGAGTCGGCGGCCGGGTTCAGCCAGGACATCACCCGGTCGGACCGGTAGCCCTCCGAGACGGCGAGGATCGCCGCGGACACCACGACCGCGAACATCGATGACAGGAACACCCGCAGCGGTAGGCCTGCGTACCACAGCAGTGCCAGCAGGATGATGCCGAGCGAGACTGTCTGCCCGAGGTCGGGCTGGGCGACGATCAGCGCCAGGGCGATCACCGCCGCGGGCACCAGCGGGATGAGCATCTCGCGCAGCGATGCCCGCTCCAGTCGGCGAGCAGCCAGCAGGTGTGCACCCCAGATCGCGAACGCGATCTTGGCCAGCTCCGACGGTTGCATGGACAACCCGGCGACGACGAACCAGCCGCGGGAACCGTTGGCCTCCTTGCCGATTCCCGGGATGAGCACCAGGACGAGCAGCACGATGGTGACCGCGAAGCCGGTGAATGCGAGGCTGCGCATGGTCTGTACGCGCATCCGCATGGCGGCGTAGAACGCGAAGAGGCCGACAAGCGTCCAGATCAACT
The DNA here is from genome assembly GCA_963822305.1 of uncultured Actinomycetota bacterium. Taxonomy (GTDB): domain Bacteria; phylum Actinomycetota; class Actinomycetes; order Mycobacteriales; family Mycobacteriaceae; genus Mycobacterium. The sequence goes on from CAWGHF010000021.1 coordinate 438,377, forward strand.
GCTTGCCGAAGATCACCCACGGCGAGCCGTCCTCGTCGTAGGAGTGCACGCCGGACGCCGAGAGCACCATGATCAGCCCCAGCGAGGTGAGCAGCGCGGCGACGGCGATGATGAGATGAAACGAAGTCATCGGCCTGCCGAGCCATGCGCCGAAGCGGGTGCGCGGAGCGCTGGTGGCGGCCGCGTCGGCAGCGGGGGTGCCGGTCCGACTGAGCCGCAGCCGGGTCAATATGTTGCTCATCGCCGCTACCGGGTTGCGCGCACGGCGGCGGCGAAGGCGTCTCCGCGCTCGGCGTAGCCGCTGAACTGGTCGAAGGACGCGCCCGCGGGAGCCAGCAGCACGGTGTCGCCTGGGCCGGCCAGCCGGCGCGCGGCGGCGACCACGTCGGTCATAAGACGAGTCACAGAATTAACATCTGACTCATTTGTCTCAGGCACCTCAGAATCCTCCCCCGTCACAACCTCCACAACGGGTATATCCGGGGCGTGTCGCGATAACGCGTTGGCCACCAGTCCCCGGTCCCGGCCGATCAACACGGCCCCGACCAGGCGAGTCGATACCTCGGAGACGAGATCGTCGACCGACGCACCCTTGAGTAGACCGCCGGCGATCCAAACCACCCGCGGGTAGGCGGCGATGGAAGCGTGCGCCGCGTGCGGGTTGGTGGCCTTGGAGTCGTCGACGTAGGTCACGCCGTCGATTTCTGCGACCACCTCGGCCCGGTGCGGGCCCAGGTGAAACGACGACAGCGCATCGGCGATGGCCTCTGCGGGCACGTCGACGGCGCGCGCCAGCGCCGCGGCCGCCAACGCATTGAGGACGCCGACCGGTCCGGGCACCGGGATCGACGCCGTGTCGGCGAGCACAAGACCGTCGTCGACAGTCCCAGAGAAAGCCCGGTCGATCAGTGCGCCGTCGCGGACCCCCAACTCGCCGGCCGCCGGATCGCCGAGCCTGAAGCCGACCCGTACCGATGCCGCAGCCTGATTCAGCAGCCCGGCGGCGACCGGATCATCGAGCCCGACGACCGCAACCCGGCCGTCCAGCGCCCGCGCCTTGTCGGCCGCGTAGGCGTCCATCGAGCCGTGCCAGTCGAGGTGGTCCTCCGCGACGTTGAGCACCGCGCCTGCCTCCGGCCGCAACGACGGCGCCCAGTGCAGCTGAAAACTCGACAGTTCGACCGCGAGCAGCTCGGCGGGCTCGGCGAGCATGTCGATCACCGGATTGCCGATGTTGCCGCAGAGCACCGCGCGTCGCCCGCCTGCGACCAGCATCGCGTGCAGCATCGACGTGGTGGTCGTCTTGCCATTGGTGCCCGTCACCACCAGCCAGCGCTTCGGCGTGCCGAACCAGCCCGCCTGATCCAGACGCCACGCCAGTTCGACGTCACCCCAGATCGGCACGCCCGCGGCCGCCGCGGCGGCCAAAACCGGTGCGGTGGGCGGGAATCCGGGACTCGTGACGACGAGGGCGTAGTCGGCGATCCGGTCGACGGCCTCGGCGGTGGTGACGACGGTCGCCGGTGTGACGAGGCGCTGAAGGGCGAGCGGGTCGTCGTCGCAGATGGTCAGCCGCACACCCGTCGGTTCCAGCGCCGCGCTCACCGAGCGGCCGGTGATGCCCGCACCGGTCACCAGCACGCGGGTGCCGGGGGTGAGCGGCGCAACGGCAGACCGGACCACGTCAAGCCCCGACGGTGGTGAGCCACTCGCTGTAGAAGAGCGCAACACCAAGCCCGCACGCGATCGCGGTCAACAGCCAGAAGCGGATGATCACCGTCGTCTCCGCCCACCCGACGAGTTCGAAGTGATGGTGGAAGGGCGCCATCCGGAACACCCGCCGTCCTGTCGTGCGGAACGCGAGGATCTGCACCACCACCGATGTCACCTCGGCGACGAACAGCGCACCGAGCACCACCGCGAGCATCTCGGTGCGGCTGAGCACCGACAGCGCGGCGATCACGCCGCCGAGCGCCAGCGAGCCGGTGTCGCCCATGAAGATCTTCGCGGGAGCGGCGTTCCACCACAGGAACCCGACGCACGCCCCCGCCGTCGCGGCGGCGATCAGCGCGAGGTCGAGCGGGTCTCGCACGTTGTAGCAGCCGACGCCCGGCGCCGTCGCGCACGCGTTCCGGAACTGCCAGAAGGTGATGATCACGTAGGCCGCGCAAACCATCGCCATCGCACCAGCGGCCAGCCCGTCCAGCCCGTCGGTGAAGTTCACCGCGTTGGACCAGGCGTAGACGATCAGCACACCGAACAAGACGAAAATGGCGGGCGCCAGTGTCACCGTGGCGATTTCGCGTACGTAGGACAGTTCGGCGCTGCCGGGGGTGAGCCCGTCGGCGTTGCGGAACTGCAGTGCAAGCACGCCGAAGATCACGGCCGCCAGCAGCATGCCGACCGTTTTGGCGGTCTTGTTCAGGCCGAGGTTGCGCGACCGGCGGATCTTGATCAGGTCGTCGATGAATCCGACGATGCCGAGCGCGGTCGCCAGCCCGAGGGCCAACAGGCCCGATGCGGACGGGCCCTGGCCGTCCAAAGCCAGCCCCACCAGGTGGGTGCCCAGGTAGCCCGCCCAGATGCCTGCCAGGATCGCGACGCCGCCCATCGACGGGGTGCCGCGCTTCTTGTGGTGGCTCGGCGGACCGTCCTCGCGGATCTCGTGGCCGAAGCCCTGCCGGGTGAACAGCCCGATGAGGACAGGGGTCAACAGGATCGACACCGTCAGCGCGATACCGACGGCGATGAGGATCTGTCTCATGAGGCGACCAACGCCTCGGCCAGCTTTCCCAGCCCTGCAGCGTTCGACGCCTTGACGAGCACCACATCTCCCTCGCGAAGTTCGGCTCGCAACAATGCCAGCGCAGCGTCAGCGTCGGCGACCATGGTGGCCTCTCCTCCCCACGAGCCCTCCATGACCGCCCCGTGATGCATGGCGCTCATAGATCTCCCGGTTCCCACGACGATGAGTCGACTGACATCTAATCGCACCGCCAGCCGGCCGATGCGGTCGTGCTCCGATATCGCGTCGTCGCCGAGCTCGGCCATCTCGCCGAGCACCGCCCAGCTGCGCCGGGGCTCGGTGCCCTGACGGGCCATCCAGGCCAGCGACTTCAGACCGGCCAGCATGGAATCGGGGTTGGCGTTGTAGGCGTCGTCGATGACGGTGACCCCGTCTTCGCGGGTGGTGACGTGCATGCGGTGCTGCGACACCGGGCCCGCGCCGGCGAGTGCGGCCGCCACCTGTGCGCCGGTGGCTCCGCATTCCAGCGCGACCGCGGCCGCGCACAGCGCATTGGACACCTGGTGGTCGCCGTGCACCGCCAACGAGATGTCGGTCTCGACGCCCGCGGCATGCATGGTGAAGCGGGGGCGGGCTACCTCGTCGAGCGTGACCGGGCCCGCCCATACGTCGGCGCCGGTTGACCGCGACACCCGAACAACGCGGGCGGCTGTCTGTTCGGCCATGGCGGCGACGGCGTCGTCATCGACGTTGAGGATCACCACGCCTGACGACGGAACAGCTTGTGGAAGTTCGGCTTTGGTGCGTGCGATGGCCTCGCGGGAACCGAATTCGCCGAGATGCGCGGTGCCGACGTTCAGCACGACCGCGATCGACGGTGGGGCGATCGAGGCAAGTGCTGCGATGTTGCCGGGATGTCGCGCCGACATCTCCAGGACCAGATAGTCGGTGTCCTCCCCCGCCCGCAGCACCGTCCACGGGGTGCCGAGCTCGTTGTTGAACGAGCCCGGCGGGGCGACCACCTCGCCCAGCGGGGCGAGCACCGCGGCGACGAGGTCCTTGGTGGAGGTCTTCCCCGACGATCCGGTGATGCCGACGATCGTCAGGCCGCCCGCGACCAGCTCCGCGGCCACCGCGGCGGCCAGCCTGGCCAACGCGGCGAGCACTGCCGCGCCCGAGCCGTCGGTGTCGTGCTCCAGAACGCTGGCCGCCGTGTCGGTTCCGGTCTCGGTACGCGGCGCGACGACGATCGCCGGTACCCCGACGGGTCGCGCGGCCAACACTGCAACGGCACCGGCTGCCACCGCCGTCGCCGCGAAGTCGTGACCGTCCGACCGCGCGCCGGGCAGTGCGAGGAACAGCCCGCCGGGAGTCACCGCACGCGAGTCGAATTCGACCGAGCCGGTCACCGTGGTTGCAGCGGCGTCGGCGGCTGAGATGTCGGCCAGGTCACCACCGACGATGTCGGCGATCTGGGCGAGGGTCAGGTCGATCACGCGTGGGACCCCAGCGCCTCGAGGGACTCGGCCAGCTCGTCGCGGTCGTCGAATGGCCGGGTCTCACCGTGGCTGGTCTGACCGGCTTCGTGGCCCTTCCCCGCGATCAGCACGACGTCCCCGGCGTGCGCCCACGCGACGGCGTGGTCGATGGCTTCGCGCCGGTCGCCGATCTCGACGACCTGTGCGGGGCCACCCGCCGCGCCCGCGACGATCGACGATCGGATCGTGGCGGGATCCTCGTCGCGCGGGTTGTCGTCGGTCACCACCACGAGGTCGGCGAGCTCGGCCGCCACCTGGCCCATCGGCTCGCGCTTGCCTGGGTCGCGGTTGCCGCCCGCGCCGAACACCACCGCGACGCGGCCGGCCGTCTGCTGACGCAGGGTCTCCAGCACAGCGCGCAGCGCGCCCGGCTTGTGGGCGTAGTCGACCAGCGCCAGGAAGTTCTGGCCGCGTTCGACGGGCTCGAGCCGGCCGGGCACCCGCGCATCCCGTAGCCCTGGCGCGGCCTGTTCTGGTGACACGCCGACCGCGTCCAGCAGCGCCGCGGCGAGCAGGCAGTTGGCGACGTTGTATCGGCCGGGCAGTCCGATGCGCAGTCCGTGGTGCACTCCGGCGGGGTCGACGGCGACGAACTCCTGTGCGCCGCGCTCCACACTGCGGATGTCCTCGATGCGCCAGTCGGCGGCCCGGCCGGTCGCGCTGATCGTCACAGGATCGGGCGCGAGGTCGGCCATGGCCAGACCCGCTTCGTCGTCGATGCACACCACCGAAGCGGCTGCGGCCGTTGGTGATCCGGGTGCGAACAGCCGTGCCTTGGTGTCGAAGTAGTCCTCCATCGTCGGATGGAAGTCGAGGTGGTCACGAGACAGGTTGGTGAAGCCGCCGACCGCGAATTCGACGCCGTCGACGCGTCCGAGGCTCAGCGCGTGGCTGGACACCTCCATCACCACGGTGTCGACGTCCTGTTCGAGCATGAGCGCCAGCAGCGCTTGAAGGTCGGGCGCCTCGGGTGTGGTCAGCTTGCTCGGCAGGTCCTCACCCGCGATCCGGATGCCGACCGTGCCGATCAGACCAGCGACCCGAGCAGCCGCCCGCAGCCCCGCCTCCACCAGATAGGTGGTGGTGGTCTTGCCCGACGTGCCGGTCACCCCGATCACCCGCAGGTGCCGCGATGGGTTGCCGTACACGGTGGCGGCCAGCCCGCCGAGAACCGATCGCGGGTCGGGACGGACCAGCACCGGCACCGTCGAATCGTTTCCCATGTGGGCAAGGCCGTCCGAGTCGGTGAGCACAGCGACTGCGCCGCGCCCGACGGCGTCAGCCGCGTGGAGTCCGCCGTGCGACGAGGCGCCGGGCAGCGCCGCGAACAGATCCCCGGGCTGGGCGTCCTGGCTGCGCAGAGTCACGCCGGTGACGACGGTTTCCCGCCCATGGTCGACAGGCTCGATAACCGCGCCAATCCGGTCGGCCAGAGGCCCGAGCGCCTGGCCGGCGGGATGCGAGGGACGCAGCTTCATGGCGATGACACAGTACCGGCCCGCCGACCGGCGGCCCCGCGCTCAGGTGGCTTGCAGCGTCAGCGGCGGGCCGGGGTCCGCTGACAGCGGAATGTTCTCCCGCTGCAGCAGCCAGCTGGCGATGTTGTGGAACAGCGGCGCCATCGTGGTGCCCGGCTGTCCCTCCGCGGTGCGGTGCGGATCGTCGGCCATGATGCCGATCACGTATCGAGGGTTGTCGGTGGTGACCATGCCGGCGAAGGTGATCCAGTAGACGTCGCTGTAGTAGCACCCGCAGGCCGGGTTGATCTTCTGTGCCGTGCCGGTCTTTCCGGAGATCTGGTAGCCGTCCACGGCGGCGAGCGACCCGGTGCCTTGCTGGGTGCCCATCGGGTCGCGCTGTACCACCGCGCGCAGCATGTTGCGCACGGTCTGCGCGGTCTGCGGCGAGACCACCCGAACGCCGTCGGGCCGGGGCTCCTCGGTGCGGGTGCCGTCGGGAGCGACGGTGGCCTTGACGATGCGCGGCGGAACGCGGACGCCGTCGTTGGCGATCGCCTGGTACATGCCGGTCATCTGCAACAGCGTCATCGAAAGTCCCTGCCCGATGGGCAGGTTGGAGAAGGTGCTGCCCGACCACTGGTCGATCGGCGGGACCAGGCCCGCACTCTCGCCGGGCAGTCCGACGTCGGCGCGCTGACCGAGACCGAATTTGTCCAGCATTTCGGCGTACCGCTCAGGGCCGACGCGCTGCGCAAGCATGAGCGTGCCGACGTTCGAGGACTTACCGAAGACTCCGGTCGTGGTGTACGGCGTCACGCCGTGCTCCCACGCGTCGCCGACGGTGACGCCGCCCATGTCGATGGAGCCGGGCACCTGCAGTACCTCGTCGGGATTGGACAGCCCGAACTCGATCACCGACGCGGCGGTGACGATCTTGTTCACCGAGCCCGGCTCGAACGGCGACGAGACGGCCGGGTTCCCCAGTTCGCGGTCCTCCTGCCGACCGATGTCCTGGCTCGGGTCGAACGTGTTGTCGTTCGACATCGCAAGCACCTCACCGGTTTTCGCGTCGAGCACCACCGCGGACACGTTGGCGGCACCGGAAGCGTTCTTGGCCTGTTGCACCTGCTGCTGAACGTAGAACTGAATGTCGTCGTCAAGCGTCAACTGGACGGTGGACCCGTTCACGGCGGTGTGCCGGTTGCGGTAGCTGCCGGGGATCACCACGCCGTCGGAGCCGCGATCGTAGGTCACCGACCCGTCGGTACCCGCCAGGGTGGCATCGAGCGAATCCTCGAGGCCGAGCAGGCCGTGGCCGTCCCAGTCGATGCCCCCGACGATGTTGGCTGCCAGTGAGCCGCCGGGATACTGGCGCAGGTCCTGCCGTTCGCTGCCGACCTCGGGGAACTTCTTCGAGATCGCTTCGGCGATCGCGGGATCCACTGCGCGGGCGAGGTAGACGAACGACTCGTTGCTCTTCAGTTTCTTCAGCACCGTCTTGGCGTCGGGCTTGTTGTTCAGCCGCGTTGCCACCTCGGCGGCGATGTCGCGCAGCCTCGCCGCGGGGTCGGGCGCCTCCGGCGTCGTCTGCCTGGCATCGGCCAGCTGCTTGCGGATCTTGACAGGCTGAAAGGTCAGTGCGCGGGCCTCGATGGTGAACGCCAGCTTGTCGTCGTTGCGGTCGACGATGCTTCCCCGCAGCGCCTGGTCGACGTCGGTGACCTTGAGCTGACTCGCCGCCTCGGCGCGCAGCCCCGCGGCGCGCGGCACCTGCAGGTTGAACAGCTGCGCCGCAGCGACGATGAGCACCAGGAAGATGACGGCGTTACCGGTCCGATGCCGGAACACGAACGACGCACTGCGCAAGCCGGTGTCGGTGTCCGGTGCCCGGGTGCGGCGTGCACGGGCCGACCGTCCCTGACCGGGACGCGCCTTCGGGGTCTTGCGGCCGCGCTGACCGGTGCCGCGGCTCACGTCACCGAGCCGGGGACGGACGGGGCGATGGGACCGAACTGCTCCGCGGGCGCAGCGGCGGCGGGTGCGGCCGCTTGCGGCAAGGGCAACGGTGCGGCCAGTGGTGCAACCGGCGGTTCTACGGGTCCGGGCGCGGGTGGCTGGCCGCTGGTTCCGTGCGGACTGTCCGGCAGCGGCACGGTCAACGGGATGCTGGCCGGATCGGGTGCAGGCGCCGGTGCTGCCGGCTGACCGCGTTCGGGCACCCGGACGACCATCTCGCGAGGATCGGCGACCGGCGGCGGCGCAGGCCTGCTAGCGGCTGCCTGTGCCTGCGGCGCGGGGGTGTCGTCGGGAAGTGGGGTGTTGAGCGGCGGCGGCGGAACACCTTCAGCGGGTTTGGGAGTGCCGACCACGATCCAGTTGCCTGCCGGATCCTGCACGAGGTGTGCGGTGTCGCGGGTCGGGATCATGCCGAGCTCGCGGGCGGACTCGGCGAGGGCAGGAGCGGCCTGGGCCTCGAGCACGTCGCGCTCGAGGGCTTCCTTCTGCTGCAGCAGCGCCTGATTTGTCTCCCTGGCGCTGCCAAGCTGGTAGGACCTCTCGGCGGCGTCGGTCGAGAGCCACAGCGTGACGCCGAGGCCCAGCCCGAGCGACCCGATGACCAGCACGACGAACGGGACGCGGGCGGCCAGCGTGCGTGGGTTGAGGTCGATCTCCGAGATGCGGGCAAGGAGCCGGTCCTTCAGAGGTGGCCGGACAACTTTGGGCGCCTTGGCTTTCCGTGCCTTCGCGCGGGCCTTGGCCTGGCTGGCGTTTTTCGGCCGAACGGGCTTGATCTGCGGCCGGGTGACGGGCGCGGTATCGGTCGCGCGTGGCCGTCCCCGGCGCGGTGGTGCATCGGGCGAACGTCTTTGCGTTCCCCGTGCGGGCTGGCGCGCGGTACGCCTGCGCTCATCGGCGCCGCGCACTGCAGTGGTTCGCTTGGCCTTCATGAGTCTGTCCCTTCTGACCTTGCGGCAACCTTTTCCAGTGCCCGAAGCCGCACGGACGCGCTTCGTGGGTTGACTTCGATCTCGGCCGCGCCCGCGCGCGCGGCGCCGCGGGTCAAGCTCGCGAATTCCGGCTCGTGCCCGGGGAGTTCGACGGGCAGTCCGGGCGGGGTGCGCGACGCCGTCGCCGCCGCGAAGACGTTCTTGACGATGCGGTCCTCCAGTGACTGATAGGACATCACCGCGATGCGTCCGCCCGGGCGCAGCGCTTCCATTGCGGCAGGCAATGCGGCGCGCAGCACGTCCAACTCGCCGTTGACGGCGACACGCAGCGCCTGGAACGTGCGCTTGGCCGGATGCCCACCGGTCCGGCGGGCCGGCGCCGGGATCGCCTCGTAGAGCAGCTCGACGATTTCGCCGGTGCGGGCGAACGGTCGGCGCGCGCGCCTGCGGACGATCTGGGCGGCTATCCGGCCCGCGAACCGCTCCTCGCCGAATTCACGCAGGATGCGCGCCAGCGACTTCTCGTCGTAGGTGTTGACGATCTCGGCGGCCGTCAGCTCTGCGTCCGGATCCATCCGCATGTCCAGCGGCGCGTCTGCGGAGTAGGAGAAGCCGCGCTCGGTTCGGTCAAGCTGCATCGAAGAGACGCCGAGGTCGAATAGGATTCCGTCGATTTCTGGATGACCGGATTCGCTTTCCCAGTAACCGGATTCGGCGAGCACGTCCTCGATCCCGTCGAATCTGGCGCGGGTCAGCAGGACACGGTCGGCGAACGGCGCGAGGCGCTCACCGGCGATCCACAGGGCGTTTGGATCGCGGTCAAGGCCGATCAGCCGCAGGCCGGGCAGTTCCGTGAGGAACCGCTCGGCGTGCCCGCCCGCCCCCAGGGTCGCATCCACCAGCACGGCTCCGGAGCCGTCGAGGCTGCGCCGCGTCAGTGCGGGCGTGAGCAGTTCGACGCAGAGGTCGAGCAGGACCGGGACGTGTCCGTGGTCGCCAGGCGCCCGGCCGGATGTGTCAGCCATGGCAAGGCCTCCGATGAAAGGCGTCCCTGCACCGGGGTCTCTGTCCGAGCGCATGGACCTGGCGTTGGGGAAGTACGCCAGGGCCGGCTCGGACAGAGGCCGCGATGCACGGACTCTCAAGTCCCAATCAGATGATGTCGCGCAGAGTTTCATCGCTGGCCGCGGAGAAGTTCTCTTCGTGTGTCTCTTGGTAGTCCCGCCACGCCTGGGCATCCCAGATCTCCAGGTAGTCGACCGAGCCGATCACCACGCAGTCCTTCGAAAGGTTGGCGTAGCGACGGTGGTCGGCCGACAACGTGATGCGGCCCTGCGAGTCGGGATGTTGTTCATCGGTTGCGGCGGCGAGGTTGCGCAGGAACGCCCGTGCTTCCGGGTTGCTTCGGGACGCTCCCGACGCTCGCCTGGCCAGTGCCTCGAACTCGGTGCGCGGGTAGACGGCGAGGCTGTGGTCTTGGCTTTTGGTGACCATCAACCCTCCTGCCAGCGCATCGCGAAACTTGGCGGGCAGCGTCAGCCGCCCCTTGTCATCGAGCTTGGGCGTGTAGGTGCCGAGAAACATCCCGTCACCTCCCGCCCGGCGAAGGAGCCCCGGTCGCTCCAACGCACGCCACTTTACCCCACAATCCCCCACTTTGCGCCAAACACCAGCAAATGTTGTGGCCATTTCCCCACGACTAGGGACGGTCAACACCGGCAGACCGTGAAAGCCGCGGTGCCGGTCGGATAAAAAGCCAGGTCATGCCGCTGTGGGGCGGAGTGGGGCGTGATTAGCGCAAAAAAAGGGGGTAGCCGATTTGGCTACCCCACCGTGATAGATGCGTTATTCGTCGAAGCGGCGGCGGAACCGGTCTTCCATCCGGCTCGTGAACGACCCGCCCCCACCCTTGGCCCGTTTCTGCCGCGGCCCGCCCGGCTCGGAGCCTGAGCGGTCGCGACCGCCGGTCACCCGGTTGCCGGTGATCGCGAACACGACGCCGCCGAACATCACCAGAAAGCCGAAAACAGAAAGGATCGGGAAACTTCCGATCATGGTGGCCTTGAACGCCACACCGCACACCAGCATCGCGAGACCGATCACGAACAGTGCCGCACCCTGCAGCCGACGCCGGGCTGACGGGGCCCGCAGGCCGCCGCCGCGCACGCTCGACGCGAACTTGGGGTCCTCGGCATAGAGCGCGCTCTCGATCTGATCGAGCATGCGCTGCTCATGATCGGAGAGTGGCATGCGTCCCTCCTTGCCGCCCGTCACTTGGTCTTCAACGCCGCTTATGCCCGCGTTCGCGGACAACTAACAGTCATGATACGAGGTGAATCTGAGCCTTACCACCTAGTTCACGCCCCTGATTGTATGACGTGTGCCGGCCCTGTGACCCACCGGCACGTCATGCCGATAATGGCACTGGCTCCCCGACACAAGCACGAAGGCGCAGAAGGGCGGAGAAAGAAGTTGGCGACATTTCTCATCGATCTGTCGCCGGTCGACATGGAGCGAAGGCTGACCGACGCACTTGGCGTCTACGTCGACGCGATGCGCTACCCACGCGGCACCGAGGACCAGCGGGCGTCGATGTGGCTCGAGCACACCCGCAGGGACGGTTGGAAGGCCGTCGCGGCCGTGGAAGTGCCCGATCCCCCAGACGCCGCTACCGCCACAGCTGCCGAGTTGACCGCTGCACCGATAGTGGGTGTCGCCTACGGCTACTGCGGAGCACCCGACCAGTGGTGGCAGCAGCAGGTGATCGCCGGGCTGCACCGGGTCGGAGCTGACCGGTCCCGGATCGCCGAACTGATGACGAGCTACTTCGAGCTGACGGAGCTGCACATTCATCCCCGCGCGCAGGGGCGCGGTCTCGGTGAGGCGCTCACCCGCAGGCTGCTCGCCGGCCGCGGCGAGTCCCATGTGCTGCTGTCCACACCGGAGATCAACGGCGAGTCGAACCGGGCCTGGCGGCTCTACCGCAGGCTCGGCTTCGCCGACATCATCCGCGGCTACCACTTCGCGGGCGACCCCCGCCCATTCGCCATTCTCGGCCGGTCACTGCCGCTCTGAAGGCTCGGTCTGGCACGATGACCTCGTGTCGAACCGCCGCAGAATTCGCCTGCTGGCGATCGTGCTGCTGTTGGTGATCCTTCCGGCCGCCGTCGGGTGCGTACGGGTCAGGGCGAGCATCACCGTGTCCCCCGACGACCGCGTGTCGGGGCAGATCGTCGCGGCCGCCAAGCCGCGCGGTGCCGAGGACAAGGGCCCGCAGCTGCTGAACAACCTGCCGTTCAGCAACAAGGTGGCGGTGTCGGACTACGACCGGGACGACTACGTCGGCTCCCAGGCGGTGTTCTCCGATCTGACGTTCGCCGAGCTGCCGCAGCTGGCCAACATGAACCGCGACGCCGCCGGTGTCGACATATCGCTGCGCCGCGCAGGCGATCTGGTGATCCTCGACGGTCGTGCGGATCTGACGTCGTTGACCGATCCGGACGCCGATGTGTCCCTGTCGGTGTCTTTTCCCGGCGAGGTGACGTCGACCAACGGTGACCAGGTGGCCGCGGAGGTTGTCGAGTGGAAGCTCAAGCCAGGCGTGGTGAGCACGATGGCCGCTCAGGCCCGCTATACCGACCCGAGCGCCCGCTCGTTCACCGGCGCCGCGATCTGGTTGGGCCTGGCGTCCTTCCTGGTGGCCGGCATCCTCGCCGCACTGGCGTGGGTGAACAGAGACCAGTCCCCTCGGTTCATCGACCCTGCGGCGTCATCACGCGTTTAGCAACGCCGTGACTTGCTACTAAGCCCCAGTCACGCTCTACTCTGAAGGCACTCACGGGCCAAACTTCGATCGAAAGGGGCGCCGCGCTGAGCGTGGATACAGCGGCACCGTCAGCCATCGAGTTGGCCAGCGCCGTGACCGACCAACTGCGGGCGTATCTCGAAGAGCGCCGCAGCCTCTGCGCCTACATCGGCACCGACTACGCCGAGCTCACCGCGGCGCTCGAGGAGTTCGTGCTGCGCGGGGGCAAGCGGCTGCGGCCGGCGTTCGCCTACTGGGGCTGGCGCGCCGTCGCCGACCGCGACGCAGACCCCGCCGTGCTGCGGCTGTTCGCGGCGCTGGAACTGCTCCACGCGTGTGCGTTGGTGCACGACGACGTGATCGACGACTCGGCAACCCGGCGGGGGCTGCCCACGGTGCACCGGCTCTTCGCCCAAAAGCACCGCGACCGCAGCTGGAGCGGATCCGCCGAGCAGTTCGGGTTGTCGGCGGCGATCCTGCTCGGGGATCTCGCCCTGGTGTGGGCCGACGACATCGTGGCGACGGCCGAGCTGAGCCCGGATGCGCAGCGCCGGGTTCAGCGGGTGTGGGCCGACATTCGCACCGAGGTGCTCGGCGGCCAGTATCTCGACATCGTCGCCGAGTCCAGCGGTGCGACGACGGTGGCGTCGGCGATGACCGTCAACACCTACAAGACCGCCTCGTACACCGTCACCCGGCCGCTTCAGCTCGGGGTGGCCGCCGCCGCCGACCGGCCCGACGTGCAAGCGATCTTCCACGAGGTCGGCAACGATCTCGGGGTGGCCTTCCAGCTGCGCGACGACGTGCTCGGTGTGTTCGGCGATCCCGCGGTGACCGGCAAACCGTCGGGTGACGACCTCCGCGGGGGTAAGCGAACGGTGCTGCTCGCCGAGGCCGTCGAGCTCGCCGACAAGGCGAATCCCGAAGCCGCGCAGCTGTTGCGGTCCTCGATCGGCACCGAGCTCTCCGACGCGCAGGTCAGCCAGCTGTGTCAGGTCATCGAGTCGGTCGGCGCGCTGGCCGCCGTCGAGCAGCACATCGAGATACTCACATCGCGGTCGCTGGACAGCCATCGGTACCGCACCGATCGACGCGCAGGCCAAGACGGGCCTGTCCAAGCTCGCCAGGTTGGCCGCCAACCGATCCGCCTGAGTGTTGTGACGACCTTCGCGCGGCTCTCCGCGTTCACCACCTCGCCGGAGGCCCGGCCCGCACTGCTGGGATTTCTCGGCGCGGCGATGATCACGGCAGGCGGTCTCGGCGCGGGCAGCACCCGACTGCACGATCCGCTGCTGGAGTCGATGCACCTGTCGTGGCTGCGGTTCGGGCACGGGCTGGTGCTGTCATCGGTGCTGCTGTGGGGTGGCGTCGCGGTGATGCTGTTCGCGTGGTTGTGGTTGGGCCGCAGCGTGATCGGCGGCTCCGCACGCGAGTACACGATGGTGGCAACCACCGGCTTCTGGCTGGCCCCGTTGCTGCTGTCGGTACCGGTGTTCAGCCGCGACACCTACTCCTATCTGGCGCAGGGCGCGCTGTTGCGCGACGGCTTCGACCCCTATTCGGTCGGACCGGTTGATAATCCAAACTCGTTGCTGGACAACGTCAGTCCGATCTGGACGACGACGACCGCGCCTTACGGGCCCGCCTTCATCCTGGTCGCGAAGTTCGTCACGATGCTGGTCGGCGATCATGTCATCGCGGGCACGATGGTGCTTCGGCTGTGCATGCTGCCGGGGCTGGTGCTGCTGATCTGGGCCGCACCCCGGCTGGCCCGGCACGTCGGCGCCAACGGCGCGGCCGCGCTGTGGATCTGCGTGCTCAACCCGTTGGTGATCATCCATTTGATGGGCGGCGTGCACAACGAGATGCTGATGGTCGGCCTGATGGCTGCGGGCATCGCGTTGATATTCCAGCGCCATCCGATCGCGGGTAACGCGCTGATCGTCGTCGCAGTCGCCGTCAAAGCAACAGCGGGCCTTGCACTTCCCTTCATGGTATGGGTCTGGGCCCGGCAACTACGGGACAGCCGCGACCTGTCGCGGCTACGGGCGTTCGCGGCTGCCTCCGCAGGCTCGATAGCGATCTTCGTCGCCGTGTTCGCCGTGCTGTCCTGGCTGGCAGGCGTCGGCCTGGGCTGGCTCACCGCGCTGGCCGGTTCGGTGAAGATCATCAACTGGCTCACGGTGCCGACCGCCGTCTCCAACCTCGTCAACGCCGTCGGCGGACTGCTCTTCCCGGTGAACTTCTATGCCGTGCTCGAGGTCGCCCGGATCATCGGGATCGCCGTCATCGCGATCTCACTTCCGTTGCTGTGGTGGCGGTTTCGGCATACCGACCGCCAGGTGCTCACCGGCATCGCGTTGGCGATGGTGATCGTCGTGCTGTTCGTACCCGCCGCGCTGCCCTGGTACTACACGTGGCCACTGGCGATCCTCTCGGCACTCGCCCAGAGCAGGCAGGCGATCGCCTTGATCGCCGGGTTCTCCACCTGGATCATGGTGATCTTCAAACCCGATGGCAGCCATGGCATGTACTCGTGGATCCACGTGCTGCTGGCCACGGCCTGCGCCGCGGTGGCGTGGTATTCGCTCTACAAGGAACCCGATCAGTACGCCATCGCCTGGGCGCGGCGAACCACCTCGCGGGCCTGATGGCTGTGTAGCGCGTCGACCGGCCGGGCGTTGTCCTGCCGCTCCACCGATCCGTCGCGCCTGATCGTCAGAGACGGATCCGGCGTGAACAGCCAGCGGAGGATTTCGGTGTCCTTGTACCCACCGTCGTGCAGGACGACGAGCAGCCCGGACAGGCTCTTCGGGACGTGACCGGCGTCGTCGAAGAAGGCCCTGGGCACCACGACCGCTCCTTGGCGGCGGACACCGACCAGGTGGCCTTCCCGTATCTGTTGTTGGACCTTTGTCACAGGTACGCCGAGTAACTCGGCGACATGGGGCAGGTCGTAGACGTCTTCGGCGGGATCGAGCACATCGTCAGCGGCTGGAATACTGCTCACCGGCCCGAGTGTAGGACGCGCGACGCGTCCTCGGAGGCGCTCCGCAACGACAATTGCCGACATTTCGCTCCGTACCATGTTTCCGGTGGAGACCCACCAGCAATCCGACCCGCTCGTGGGGGCAGTGCTGGACGGGCGCTACCGGGTCGACACCCTGATCGCCATCGGCGGGATGTCGGGCGTGTACCGCGGACTGGACCTCCGGCTGGATCGGCCGGTGGCGCTGAAGATCATGGATTCCCGGTACGCGGGCGACAGCCAGTTCCTGACCCGGTTCCAGCGCGAGGCCCGCGCCGTCGCACGGCTGAAGGATCCGGGGCTGGTAGCCGTGTACGACCAGGGCATCGACGGACACCATCCGTTCCTGGTGATGGAGCTGATCGAGGGCGGCACGCTGCGCGAGCTGCTGGTGGAGCGCGGACCGATGCCGCCGCATGCGGTCGCAGGGGTACTGGCACCAGTGCTCGGCGGCCTCGCGGTGGCCCACCACGACGGTCTGGTGCACCGCGACGTCAAGCCGGAGAACGTGTTGATCTCCGACGGCGGCGACGTCAAGATCGCCGACTTCGGACTGGTCCGCGCGATCGCGGAAGCCAAGATCACCTCGACCAGTGTCATTTTGGGCACCGCGGCGTACCTGTCACCCGAGCAGGTCAGCAGCGGCGATGCCACTCCCGCCAGCGACGTCTACGCCGTCGGCATCCTCACCTACGAGCTGTTGACCGGCGCCACCCCGTTCACCGGCGACACCGCACTGGCGGTCGCCTATCAGCGGATGGACCACGACGTCGCACGGCCAAGCAGCGTGATCGGCGGGGTACCAACACAATTCGACGAGCTGGTGCTGCGAGCGACCGCGCGGGATCCCGCCGACCGCTACCCCGATGCCGAGGACATGGCAGCCGAACTCGAGGCGATCGTCGACGAGTTGGGGCTGCCCGACTTCCGGGTGCCCGCGCCACGAAACTCGGCGCAGCATCTGTCGGCGGTGGTGCACCGCAGCACCGTCAGCCAGAACGCCACCACCGACACCGTCGGCTCCGCACCGCCGCGCCGGCACACCAAGGCGCTCACGCGCGGCCCCGACGACTGGCAGGCCGACGATCCGGCCACCGAGTCCCACGGCGTCGCAGCACAATTCGCGGGCATCGACATGGACGAGTTCTACTGGGCCCGGCAGCGCGCCAAACGCGTGCTGTTCTTCTGGGTGATCGCGGTGCTGGTTCTCACCGGCGCGCTCGCTGCGGCCGCGTGGACGATCGGCAGCAACCTGTCCGGCTTGATCTAGCCGCGTCTAGTCGCGCAGCATCTCCGCGACGAGGAACGCCAATTCCAGCGACTGCTGGGTGTTGAGCCGCGGATCGCACGCGGTCTCATAGCGGCCCGCCAGATCGGAGTCGGAGATGTCCTGTGCGCCGCCGAGACATTCGGTGACGTTCTCGCCGGTGATCTCGACGTGCATGCCGCCGGGATGGGTGCCCAGCGCGCGGTGCACCTCGAAGAAGCCCTGCACCTCGTCGACGATGCGGTCGAAGTGGCGGGTCTTGTAGCCGGTGGACGACTCGTGGGTGTTGCCGTGCATCGGATCGCACTGCCAGATGACCTGGTGACCGGTCGCCTGCACCTTTTCGATGATCGGCGGCAACAGGTCGCGCACCTTGTTGTTACCCAGGCGGCTGACCAGCGTCAGGCGGCCGGGCTGATTGTTGGGGTCGAGCCGCTCCACGTACTCGACGGCCAGCTCGGGTGTCATCGTCGGGCCGATCTTCACCCCGATCGGGTTCGCGATGACCTCCGCGAACGCGACGTGCGCCCCGTCGAGCTGGCGGGTGCGCTCACCGACCCACACGTAGTGCGCAGACAGGTCGTACAGCTTCGGCGTGCCCTCGTCGTCCTCCGCCAGCCGCAGCATCGCGCGCTCGTAGTCGAGCACCAGAGCCTCGTGGCTGGCGTAGATCTCGGCGGTCTGCAGGTTGCGGTCGTCGACACCACAGGCGCTCATGAACGTCAGCCCGCGGTCGATCTCGCCGGCCAACGCCTCGTAGCGGGCGCCTGCGGGCGAGGTCCGGACGAACTCTCGGTTCCAGTCGTGCACCAGGTGCAGCGAAGCCAAACCCGATGACGTCAGAGCCCGCACCAGGTTCATCGCGGCGCTGGCGTTCGCATATGCGCGCACCAGGCGCGACGGATCGTGTTCGCGCACCGCCGCATCCGGGGCGAAGCCGTTGATCATGTCCCCGCGGTAGGACCTCAGCCCGAGCGCGTCGATGTCGGCCGACCGCGGCTTGGCGTACTGGCCCGCGATGCGAGCGACCTTGACCACCGGCATGCTCGCGCCGTACGTCAGCACCACCGCCATCTGCAGCAGCGTGCGGATGTTGGCGCGGATGTGCGGTTCGGTGTTGTCGACGAACGTCTCGGCGCAATCGCCGCCCTGCAGCAGGAAGGCCTTGCCTAGGGCAACATCGGCCAGCAGGCCCTTGAGCTTCTCGATCTCCGAGGGCACCGTCACCGGCGGCACGCTCTCCAGCACCGTCCGCATCGCCGCGGCCTGTCCGGCGTCCCAGCTGGGCTGCTGCGCAGCCGGCTTGGCCAGGGCGGCGTCCAGTCGTTGCCGCAGCTCATCCGGGAGCGGTGGCAGCGACGGAAGCTGCTCGATGGGTACGTCGACAGTCCAGTTCACCCATACATGGTAACCAGCGCAAACCGGTGCTCCGAACCACGGGCCGGATCGGCAAACGTAGGGAAACACCCTATTTTTCCGGGCCATCTCCGCAGCAGGCGGCCAAGGAGGGTCCGACGATCTCGTTCGATCCCGTTCTCGGCGGGCTGGTCGCGCACATCACCGACCGCAGTGGCGTGACGTCGCAGTGCGAGTACCGCTCGGACTTCTACACCCGCACGTTCCGGCTGGAGAAGAACTCGACGTTCGACCTGAAGATCGTGCCCGCTATTCCGGAACTCCGGGACCGGCCCATCGACATCACGTGTGACAACGGCACCGAAACCCACACCAGCACGTTCTTCTAATCGGAACCGGTCATCAGCTGATACCGCCGCAGGTTGTGCTTCGCGTCGACGAGGGCGTCGTGCGCGTCGCGCGGCCGCGGCGGCATCCTGGGGCAACCGCGTTCCTCCCAGAACTGGCGCAGCTCGCGGGTGAACCGCGGGATAGCGGGCGGCAGCGCGGTCATCGGCCCCCACAATTGGCACAGCACCACGTGGTCGTAGGCGCCGACCCAGGCCCACAGCTCGATCGGCTCGTCACCGTCGACCCCGAAGAAGTCCTCCAGTTCCGACCGGATCTGTTTTCGCGACCGCCACAGTTGCGACGACGGCGACGGCAGTTTGGGCAGAACATGTGTGCGCACCCAGCGCCCCGCCCGCTCCGGATTGAATTCGCTTGAGATGCCGTAATATTCGCGGCCGTCCTCGGCGGCGACACCGATCGAGATGAGCTCGATCGTGCGGCCGTCGTCGATGAACTCGGTGTCGTAGAAGTACTTCACGCCGGGCCTACGCAGTCGCTTTCTCGACGGCGGCCTGCGGATCCGTCGGTGGCGCCGGCGCGGGGTGTATCTCGCGGTCGAGTTGCTGATTCACCTCGGTGTCGTCGGGGAACCGTGGCTCGCCTGCGATGACATGTTGCAGCCAGAGCTTGGCCTGCACCACCGGCCTGCGCAGCACGCGTTCCCGGACCAGTGCCCGGTGCATCTTGCGGGGCTTGTCGGTGTAGCGCCAGCGCGCCCACGGGGCATGCGGGCGGGACAGCCGGAACGCCCCGACGAGCAGCAGCGGGGTGATGAACATGCCGATCAAGCCGGTCCACAGCTTGCCCTTGAGCAGCACGATCACCGCGAGAGCCAGCGTGATCACCGCCAGAGCGATGACCGTCGCGCGCGCCAACAGGGTGTGATCTTCCCGCCAGATCCCGATGTCGAAGAACGACAGCGGGTTGAAGCCGAGGACCAGAAGCCCGGCCACCGCAACCGCCGTGAACACCGCGTCCACCGACGTGCGGCCGTCCTCGGCCCAGTACACGTCCTCCAGGTGCAGGATCAGCGCGAACTCGTCCAGCACCAGTGCCGCACCGATCCCGAAAAAGGTTGCCGCGACGGTGAATTCGGGTACTCCCCCGTCAACAGCCAATGTCACCATCGAGATACCGGAGATCATGACCAAGATCACACCGATGACCACGTGGTGGATGTGCAGGCCTCCTCCGGCCGAGATGTTCCGCGGCTGCCACCATTTGCGCGGTTTGTCGCTGTCGGCGTGGCTGCGGATGTATCGCACGATCGTGCGCGTGACGAAGAAGGTGAGGATGAACGCGACGAGGCAGAAGACGAGCGGCATCCTCCCGTGGGGTATCCCCAGACCCCAGTCCAGCGTCAGGTGCACGCAGAAAACTTACGCTGCCCGGGCCGCGACGTGCCGGGGATATGGTCCGGCGCGCCGCGGTCGGCCGATAGTCTGGGCTGCGAGATGAGTAGGTGGCGGTCGCCCGGCGGGGCTGGTTGGTGGCCAACCGTCGCGTGGCGGCTGTTTCAGCTGCTGACGCTGGCGGCGGTGGTCTGGGCCGGCTGGCGGCTGCTCGGACACGTCACATACCGCATCGACATCGACGTCTACCGCATGGGTGGCCGGGCCTGGCTGGACGGTCGGCCGCTGTACGCCGACGGCGCGATGTTCGAGACCCGCGCAGGGCTGGAGCTGCCGTTCACCTATCCCCCGCTGGCCGCGATCGCGTTCGCCCCGTTCGCCCTGCTTCCGTTGTCGGTGGCCAGCGCCGCCATCACGGTGACCACGTTCGTGCTGTTGATCGTGTCCACGGTGATCGTGCTGACACGCCTCGACGTCTGGCCGCAGTCGTCGATCAGCACCGAGCCCGCCTGGCTGCGGCGGTGCTGGCTGGCCGCGGCTATCGTCGCCCCTGCGGTGGTCTACCTGGAGCCGATCCGGGCGAACTTCGACTTCGGCCAGATCAACGTCGTGCTGATGACGCTGGTGATCGCCGACTGTGTGCCCCGCAAGACACCGTGGCCGCGCGGCGTCCTGCTCGGCGTGGCGATCGCGCTGAAGCTCACACCCGCCGTGTTCCTGCTGTACGTCCTGCTGCGCCGGGATACCCGCATGCTGATCGTCACCGTGGCCTCGGCGGTAGTGGCCACCCTGGTCGGCTTCGGGTTCGCCTGGCGCGACTCGTTGGAGTACTGGACCGACACGGTCCGCAACACCGACCGGATCGGCACCGCGACGCTGAACACCAACCAGAACATCGCGGGCGCGCTGGCCCGCCTCGGCCTCGGCGAGGGCGAACGCTTCGTGCTGTGGACGCTGGCCTGCTTCGCCGTGCTCGGGGTGACGATCTGGGCGGCGCGACGGGTGCTGCGGGCCGGCGAGCCCGCGCTGGCGCTCATCTGCGTGGCGATGTTCGGCCTCGTGGTGTCGCCGGTGTCGTGGTCGCATCACTGGGTGTGGGCGCTGCCGACGGTGATCGTGTGCGGCGTGGTCGCCTACCGGCGCCGGAACGCGCTCCTCGGTGCGGTCACCGCCGCCGGGGTGGCGTTGATGGTGTGGACGCCGATCACCCTGATGCCGGAACACCACGAGACGACGGCGTCGCTGTGGCGCCAACTGGTCGGCGGCTCCTACGTATGGTGGGCGCTGGCCGTCATCGTGGTGGCAGGCACGGTGTCCACCCGCCAGACCGACACTCAACCCGCGGCCGTCAGCGCGGCGCCTGTGCCCGCTACAAGCTAGGCCCGGCTCCTCAACGCGGCTCGGAACCCGCCGCTTGATCGTCGTCCGGCTGCGAGCTAGGCAGCGAGTTCTGCGGCGGGTTGTTTACCCTCCTTGATGTCGGCGGCGTACAGATCGACGTACTCCTGCCCCGACAGGCGCATCAGCTCGTACATCACCTCGTCGACGACCGCCCGCTCGATGAACCGGTTGCCCTCGAGGCCCTCGAATCGGCTGAAGTCCATCGGCTTGCCGAACCGCACGGTCACCCGGCCGAACCGCCACATCTTGCTGCCCGGCGGGTTGACCCCCTCGGTGCCGATCATCGCGACCGGGATGACCTTCACGCCCGTGCGCAGCGCCACCCGGGACATGCCCGTCTTGCCCTTGTACAGCCTGCCGTCGGGCGAGCGCGTGCCCTCGGGATACATGCCGAGCAGCTTGCCCTCGTCGAGTAGCCGCGACGCGGTGTTCGAGGGCGGCCTGCGCGGAGTCGGCGTCGGTGCGGTCGATGGGCACCTGCCCGGCGGCCGTGTAGAACCAGCGCTGGAACCAGCCCTTGGGCCCGGTGCCGGTGAAGTACTCGGACTTGGCCAGGATAAGTGATCCGGCGCTTGAACGACCAGGCGTAGGTAGAAGCTGTCGGCGACCGCCAGATGATTACTCGCCAGGATGACCGCGCCGTCGTCCGGAACATATTCCAGCCCTTCGACTTTGGGCCGGCCGAGCAAAGTCAGCAGCGGGCCCATGAAGATGTACTTGAACAGCCAATACCACATGGACCCTCCCGGAATGGGGCGCACCGGACGGTGCTTGGGGACAACTCTACCGTCACTCCTCGACGGTCACCGGGATGTGCTGATACCGGCTGGGACCCGACGTTGGCGGACCGTCGGGCGGCGGTTCGTCGGGCGGCGGCTGCCGGCCCGGCGTCGACTCGATGTCCTCGACCATCGCGCGCACGACGGTCAGCAGCGCCACGCTGTGTTCGGCGATCACCGTCAGCAACGGGTGCTGCTCGCCGCTCACCAATGCCGCCAGCGCGCATACCGGGCACCACACCTGCTGGCACTTGCCGGGACCGGCGGCACCGGCGGCCGCTGCCGCCGCGGCCCGCACCGCGGGATCGATGCGGTCCAGAATGGACTGGGCCAGCGCCCTCAGCTCAGGACCGAGATCGGAGTGAGCATTGCTCATGCCTCGGCTCCCACTCGCTCCGGTCCTCGCTTCGCTGCGATCCTCACTCGCGCTCGCCTTCGGGGGTCATGACGGCCACACCTCCGGATCTGGTCGAAATCGCACGGTCAGCTCACTGCCCTTGAGCTGGGCGTCCATCACGATGCACCGCCGCAGGACGGACGCCAGCCGAACCCTGCGCCTCATGCCACCCGCGCCGATGATCAAGTCGTCGCCGACCCGGCCCAGGGTGAGTGCGCTCGATTCGATTTGAGGCAACTCTAGCCGCAATCGATACACCGAACCCAACCCGGAACCGGACTCGCGGTCGACGATCGGGCGCAGCGGGCCCGGCGGCGGGGAGCCGTCGCGCCTGCGGGCGCATTGGAGCAGCTCGCCGAGTGCCTTCGGCCCGATCGGCTCGCCCGCGAGGTGCGGAACCAGCACCAGCTGCACGTCGCCGATGGTGACGTCGAGTTCGTCGAGCACCGCCTGCTGCTCGGAGATTCGTTCGGCGTACCAGTCGAATGCCGGATGCTCGGGTAGGTTGCGGTACTCGTATGAATCATCTTGCACCAAAAGCTGATTGACGATCAGCTCGTCGACCCGCACGCCCATCAACGCCAGCGAGCCGAGAGTGCGCGCCGCCTCGGCAGCGACGACCCGCTCCGCGGTGAGCACGAGGTGTGCGCTCACCCAATCCCCGTCGGTGAGCAGGCCGGTCAGCGCACCGTTGCCCGCGTCGACGCGCTCCATCAGCTCGACGATCGCCGTAGTGCGCGCATCGTCGGCCCCCGAGCTGAGCCTGCGGTGGCGCGGCCACGCCCGCTCCAGGTACAGGCCGAAGGTGGAGGGCAGCGTGAGCATCCGCATCGCATCCGCCGTCGAAGCACAGTCGACGACGATGTGGTCCCACTCCCCGGACTTCGCCAGCTCGCCGACCTCGTGCAGGCCGAGCACCTCCTGGATTCCAGGAAGCGCCGAAAGTTCTTCTGGAGCAATATGTCCCAGCTCCGATTCGTCGAATCGGGCCGTCAGCACCCCAGCGACATCGCGCCAGCGCGCCTCCAGGAGAGCCAACGTGTTCAGCGCCAGTGCGTCGAGGAACCCGCCGCCGGCATCCGCGTCGTCGGCGAGCACCCGCGTCGGCTCGCGCAGCCCGGTCGGTACGACCGGCGTGCCGAGCACATCGCCCAGCGAGTGCGCCTGGTCGGTGGACACCACAAGGACCCGCAGGCCGCTTTGTGCGTCGCGCACCGCGGTCGCGGTCGCCAGCGTCGACTTACCTACGCCGCCCTTGCCAACGAAGAGACTGATCCGGGCGTGGGTAGGCGCGGGGGAATCACTCAGCCTCGACTCGTTTCTTGAGGTCCTTCAATGCGGTGTCGGTCAGCCTGCGTTCCGCCTTGCGCTTGAGCAGGCCGATCATCGGAATGACCAAGTCCACCGACAACTCATACGTGACGTCGGTGCCGGATCCCTTGGCCGCCAGCCGGTATGCGCCGTCGAGCGACTTGAGCAGTGAACTCGAGACCAGCTTCCAGGTGACCGAGCCACGGTCGGGCGGCCAGTCGTAGACCAGCACCATCGTGTCCTTGAGCACCGCCGCATCGAGCAGCAGACGGGCCTTCTTCGGGTAGCCCTCGTCGTCGACCTCGAGGACCTCCGTCTCCTTGTACTCGGCAACCCAGTCTGGATAGGAGCCGATATCGGCGATGACGTCCATCACCGTGGAAGGATCCGCATCGATATAAATGGTCTGTGCCGTCTTGTCCGCCACGTACTTGTTCCCCTGATTGGATCCGCTCGATGGAATGGAAATCTACCCGTCGCCCTGGGTCTGACCCAGTATCAGGCCTGCGGGGGCATCCCGACCGGCCGCGATGCCTCCAGCTTCTGCTTCAGCTCGAAGGACATCCTCTTTCCTGCCACCCGGCGCTGGTGGTTCAGCTTGGCAAGGTTCATCTTGGCCAATTGCCAGGCGGCCGCGCCCGCGGGTTCGGCGTGCAGGAAGTAGTGCAGGATGACGCCGTCCAGCGACGGCTCCAGCCAGACCTCCATCGTGCCGGTCAGCGCCCCGTTGACGCTCCAGCGATGTCCGACGGGGCCGCGATCCTCGATCACCGTCAGGTGCAGGTCCGGCCACCAGCGGCGCCAGCTCGCCGGGTCCGCCACCGCCTTGCCGACCTCCACCGGGTCGGCCGCCACGAACGTCTGATCGGCGACCTGGATGCTGTTCATCGCCACTAGCTTCACATACCGCACCGGGGTGCCCACTAGGCTGGTCGGTGGCAAAACCGCTACCACCTCGGAGGCCAAAACGTGCGCGAGTTCAGCGTTCCCGCATCGTTCGAAGTCGAGGAGCACGACAGCATCGTCGGCTCCGTCTACGCGCACGAACGCGACGACCCCGATCATGTGATCTTCCAGCGCCTCGTCGACGGCGACTGGAAGGATGTGACGGCCGCGCAGGCGGCCGAACAGATTCGTTCGCTGGCACTCGGCTTGATCGCCGAAGGTGTTGCGGCCGGCGACCGGGTGGCGTTGTTTTCGGCCACCCGCTACGAGTGGCCGATCATCGACTTCGCGATCCTGTCGGTCGGTGCGCTGACGGTGCCGATCTACGAGACCAGCTCGGTCGAGCAGGTGCGCCACGTGCTCAGCGATTCGAGTGCTGTTCTGGTGTTCGCCGAGACCGACGCGCACGCCGACAAGATCGAGCATCTGAAGGATGAGCTGCCGGATCTGCGGAAGGTTTTGCG
Organism: uncultured Actinomycetota bacterium; assembly: GCA_963822305.1. Classification (GTDB taxonomy): domain Bacteria; phylum Actinomycetota; class Actinomycetes; order Mycobacteriales; family Mycobacteriaceae; genus Mycobacterium. The sequence goes on from CAWGHF010000021.1 coordinate 463,564, forward strand.
CATCGACAGTTCCGGCGCGTCGGCGCTGGACGAGCTGACCGAGGCGGGCAGATCCGTCGACCGTGGCGAGCTCGACAGCAGGCTGTCGGGGATCAAGGCCACCGATCCGGCCACGCTCATCTACACCTCGGGCACTACCGGCAAGCCGAAAGGCTGCCAGCTGACGCATTCGAACCTGGTCTACGAGATCCGCGGCGCCAAGGCGTGCTTCCCGACCCTGCTGGACAAGGGCGAGCGCCTTCTGGTGTTCCTCCCGCTGGCGCACGTGCTGGCCCGCGCGCTCACCATCGCGGCGTTCTCGAACAAGGTGACGCTGGGCTTCACCAGCGACATCAAGAACCTGGTGCCGATGTTGGGGGTGTTCAAGCCGACGCTGGTGGTGTCGGTGCCCCGAGTGTTCGAGAAGGTCTACAACACCGCCGAGCAGAACGCCCGCAAGGACGGCAAGGGCAGGATCTTCGAGGTCGCCGCCAACACAGCGATCGAGTGGAGCCAGGCGCAGGACGCGGGTGGTGCCGCGGACGCGAGGAGCAGAAAAGGGCCAAGTGTGCTGTTGCGCGTCAAGCACGCGGTGTTCGACCGGCTCGTCTACGGCAAGCTGCGGGCAGCGCTCGGCGGCGACTGCCACGCGGCGATCTCAGGTGGTGCGCCGCTGGGTGCGCGGCTCGGTCACTTCTACCGCGGCGTCGGACTGACCATCTACGAGGGCTACGGCCTGACCGAGACCAGCGCGGCGATCACGGTGAACCAGATCGACGGCCTCAAGGTCGGTTCGGTTGGAAAGCTGTTGCCGGGCAACAGCATGCGCCTCAACGATGACGACGAGCTGCTGGTGCGCGGCGGCGTGGTGTTCGCCGGCTACTGGCACAACGAGGAGGAGACCAAAGCGGTGTTCTCCGACGGCTGGTTCCACACCGGCGATCTCGGCGCGATCGACGACAACGGTTTCCTGACCATCGTCGGCCGCAAGAAAGAGATCATCGTCACCGCAGGCGGCAAGAATGTCGCCCCGGCCGTCCTCGAGGACCGGCTGCGCGCACATCCGCTGATCAGCCAGGCGATGTGCGTCGGCGACGCGAAACCGTTCATCGCCGCGCTCATCACGATCGACCCCGAGGCGTTCCCCGGGTGGAAGGAACGCAACGGCAAGAACGCCGACGCGTCAGTCGCCGACCTGGCCGACGATCCCGACCTCGCCGCCGAGATCGATTTGGCCGTCAAGGAAGCCAACCAAGCGGTGTCGAAGGCGGAGGCGATCCGCAAGTTCCGCATTCTGCCCGTCGACTTCACCGAGGACACCGGCGAGCTGACCCCGACGCTCAAGGTCAAGCGCAAGGTGGTGGCGGAGAAGTTCGCCAGCGATATCGAAGGGCTCTACGACAAGGGCTGACCGAGATCATCCGGTCAGCTGGCTGTGCAGTCGCGCGGCCTGAGTGCGCCACTGCCAGTTGTCCACGGCCCAGCGACGCCCGGCGGCGCCCATCTCGGCCGCTCGCATCGGGTCGGCGAGTATGTCGCCGATCGCCGTGGCGATTTCGTCGACGTCCTGACCCTTCACGACGCGTCCGGTGACCCCGTCCTGAACCGTCTCCGGTGCACCGCCGGAGTCGCCCGCGACGACCGGCACTCCCGTCGAAGACGCCTCGAGGTAAACGATGCCAAGGCCCTCGACGTCGAGCCCGGCGCCACGCGTGCGGCACGGCATCGCGAAGACGTCTGCCATCGCGTGGTGGGCGGGCAGCTCGGCGCCCGGCACACCGCCGGTGAAGACCACGTGCTCGGTGACCCGTGTTTCGCGCGCGAGCCGGTGCAGCGTCGCCAGATACGGTCCACCTCCGACGATGACCAGTGCCGCGCCGTCGACGCGCTCGCGGATCGCAGGCAGCGCGCGAATCAGCATGTCCTGGCCCTTGCGGGGAACCAGCCGGGACAGGCAGACGACCAGCGGGCGGTCGCCGAGCCCGTACCGCGACCGCATCTCCGCGCGGGCCGCCGGATCCGGCGAGAACCGGTCGGTGTCCACCCCCGGCGGCACATACTCCAGCGCGGCGTGCGGGCCGAACGCCGATGCGAACCGACCGCGGGTGTAGGCGCTGACGTACGTCACGACGTCGGTGTCGTCCCCGATGCGGCGTAATGCGTTGCGTGCCAACGGCAGCATCGACCAGCCGACCTCGTGGCCGTGCGTGCTGGCGACGACGCGGCGAACCCCTGCGCTGCGCGCACGCGATGCCAACAGCGCCAGAGGCGCTGCCGCGCCGAACCAGACCGTCTCGACGTCGTTATCGGCGATCAGCCGCCGCATCCTGTCGTCGACGCCGGGACCGGGCAGCATCAGCGTGGTCGGATGGCGCACGACCTCGTAGCCCGTCGCCCTGGCCTCTTCGTCGAACTCCTCGCAGCCCTTCCACTTCGGCGCATACACGGTCAGCGAGTAGTCGTTGTCGGATTGCAGCAGTTGGCCGACGAGTTCGTGCAGGTACGACTGGATCCCGCCACGGCGTGGCGGAAAGTCGTTGGTAACCAGCAGAACCCGGGTCATCGCGGTCAGGCTATCTGAGATAGCCAGCGGCGCCACTGCACCAGCACCTCGCCGAGGTCGGCGCCGAGGGTCTCGGATACGGCCGTTTCGACGTCGGGGTGGCCCGGCCCGCAGGCCCGTACGTACAGGCCGCGCAGGGCCGACGTCCCGTACCGGTCGGCCACGAAGCGGGCAAACCACCAGGCGCGGTCGTAGGCGAGCGTGCGGGCCGGTCCCACGGTGTCCAGGTCGGCGTCGGACGGCAGCGTCGCGATCTCGGCTGCCCGCTCGGGACCCGGCCGCGGCGCCTCCGGCCGCGCCACGAAGTCGGCGACGCCTTCGGTCAGCCACCGAGGGGCGTCCGCGGCCGTATCAGGCCGGACGGCGTAGTGAAAGAGCTCATGGCGCAACACAATTCGCAACGCAGCATCGCTCATCGCAGCGGCCCCGGGCGCGAAGAGGATGCGCCGGTCAGTGGTCGCCGCGGCGATGTCGGAGCCGCCGCCCGCCAGTGCACGGAACTGCTCGTCGGACGCGGTGGCCACGACGACGATGTCGCGGGCCCAGTCGACGCCCCAGAACACCGTCACGGCGCGAACGGCGTCGTCCATGGCGCCGGACACCCGGTCGAGCAGCGGTTGCGTTGTCGGGCCACCCAGGCTGATCAGCTCCACCGTGCGGCCATCGGCAGCCGTCTCGGTGCTCGACGCCGGCGCAGTCGCGGCGGGTGTCGACACGGGGGCCGGTTTCGGAGGAGACGCGTCCGGCCTGCCGACAAGCATCACCGCCACGATCAGCTCGGCGATCAGCAGCAGGCCCAGAAACCTACGTTTAGTACCGGCGGACGTTGTAGATCGGGGCATTGTTCACCGGTGCCACTTGCACCGGCGTGCCGTAGGTGGACGCGTGCACCATCATTCCGTCGCCGATGTAGATCGCCGAATGCGACGCGTCGGAGTAGTAGTTGACCACGTCTCCCGGCTGCATCTGCGACATCTCCACCGGTTGGCCGCCCCGGGCCAGCGCCTGGCTGGAGTGCGGCAGCGAGATGCCCGCCTGCTGGAAGGCCCACATCACCAGGCCCGAGCAGTCGAACTGGCTGGGTCCCGATCCACCCCACGAGTAGGGCGAGCCGATTCTGGTCAGCGCAGCCTGGACCGCGAGCGTGCCCTCGCCGGCGGGCGCCTCAGGAGCGATGGCGCCCTCGGGTGGTGCGACGTCGCCGGGTGGGATGCCGCCGGGCGGGGCGGCCACGATCGCGGGGTCCTCGGGAGCGGGTGGCGCTGCCTCGACCGGTGGCGGAGGCGCAGGCGGGAGCGCCGCAAGGGCTTCCCGCTGGCCGGGCGTGAGGGCTTGATACTGCGACTTGACGATGGCCATCTGAACCTGCAGCTGGCTTTGCTTGGATTGCAGGTCAGCGCGCACGGCGGCAGCCTGTTCGGCTGCCGTCTTCGCCTCGGCCGCCGACTTGGCAGAAGCTTCCTGGGCCTTGGCTGCCTGATCGCTGACAGTTCGGTAGCTGTTCATCTGCACCGACATCTCGGATGCCATCACCCGCTGAACCGCGAGTTGGTCGATGAGGCGCTGTGGCGAGTCGGCGGTCAGCATCGCGTCCATGCCGCTGGTCCTGCCGCCCATGTACTGAGCTGCAGCAAACTTATCGACCGCCGACTGGAACGTTGCCAGCTCCGAAGTGGCCTTGTCGAATGCCGCCTGGTCCGCGGTGTGCTTCGACTCGGCATCCTGCTGTGCGGCCAGCTTGTTGTTCAGGTCGAGCTGTGCCGAATGCATCGCCTCGGTGGTCCGCTCGGCCTGCCGCGACAGCTCATTCAACTTTGCCAGGGCGTCGCCTGCGGGATCGGCCTGCACATTGCCGGCAAGGATCCCTCCGAACAGGGTCAATGCCGATATCGCGTATATGACGGGTCGCTTAAGTCCGCGCGTGATCCGCTGCGTACGGTCGAACGTCAAGATTTGAGTCCTCAAACTGCCGTTGGCGAGTCGCCCCGAACTGTCCTAGGTCTCAGACAGGTTACGAAACGGCATCAGCCTTGTCCAAACGAGAGACGCAAATTTAACAGCCTCTCAGAGTTTTTCGGACGTCATCCGTTGCTAGGCGTGTCGTCAGGCGACAACTCCCGAACCACCGTGCCGGTGAATCGGTACCAACCGCAGCCGCGGTGCCAACCCGGCCTCGGCGAGCACCTCAAGCGCCGCGCGCTCGTCGTGCAGCAGGGTGTCCGGTACGCCGAGCAACACGCTCACGACGCAATCCTTGCAGCCGGGGCCACGCACAGCGCAGTCATCGCAATCGATGGTCACCGCGCCGGTATCGGTGCCCCGCTCATCGGCCTCGTCCATCTGACCGTCCTCTCGTTGGAGTTGGTCGCACGGTAACCGGCACCACCGACATCTAGAGCGTGGCAACTTCAACCTGTCGGTCGCAGTGCCTACCTTCAGCGCATGGGCCAGCTCAGCTTCGCGGACGTGGAGCAGTTCTCGCTGCGGCCTGGCGTCCGAATCACTGCGGGACACCACGTTCGTCGTCGTCGACCTCGAGACGACCGGCGGCCGCGCGTCCGGCGATGGCGGCAACATCGACGCCATCACCGAGATCGGCGCGGTGAAGGTGCGCGGCGGAGCGGTGCTCGGTGAGCTGGCCACACTGGTGGACCCCGGCCGCAGCATCCCGCCCCAGATCGTCGAACTCACCGGCATCACCTCGGCCATGGTCCACGACGCGCCCAAGATCGAAACGGTGCTGCCGGCATTCCTCGAATTCGCCCGCGGCGCAGTGCTGGTCGCCCACAACGCGGGATTCGACATCGGCTTCCTGCGCGCCGCCGCGGAGCGCTGCCAGATCGCGTGGCCGCGCCCGCCGGTGCTGTGCACCGTCCGGTTGGCCCGGCGGGTGCTCACCCGCGACGAAGCGCCCAGCGTGCGACTTTCGGCGCTGGCCCGGCTGTTCGGCGCCGCCACCACACCGACGCACCGGGCGCTCGACGATGCGCGAGCCACCGTCGACGTGCTGCATGCGCTCATCGAGCGGGTCGGCAATCAGGGCGTGCACACCTACACCGAACTGCGCTCCTACCTGCCCGACGTGTCACCGCAGCAGCGCCGCAAGCGAGTGTTGGCCGCGAACCTGCCGCGCCGGCCGGGCGTCTACCTGTTCCGCGGGCCGGCCAACGAGGTGCTCTATGTCGGCACGGCAGTGGATCTGCGCAGACGGGCCGGCCAGTACTTCAACGGCTCCGACTCGCGGCCGCGCATCAAGGAGATGGTCGCGCTGGCCACCGCGATCGACCACGTCGAGTGCGCGCATGACCTGGAGGCGGGCGTGCGTGAGCTGCGACTGCTTGCCGCGCATGCACCGCCGTACAACCGCCGGTCGAAGTTCCCGCAGCGGTGGTGGTGGATCGTGCTGACGGCGGAGGCGTTTCCGCGCTTGTCGATCGTGCGCGCCCCGAAGGGCGACAGCGCGGTCGGACCGTTCCGGTCACGTGCCGACGCCGTCGAGACGGCCGATCTGCTCGCCCGCTTCACCGGACTGCGCACCTGCACCACCCGGATCGCACGCTCGGCGCGCCACGGGCCCGCCTGTCCCGAACGTGAGCTTTCGCCGTGCCCGGCGCCTCGCGGCATCCCTGCCGACGAATACGCGGAGGCGCCGCGGCGCACGACGGCGCTTATCGACGGGCTCGAGGACGACGCACTCTCGGCGGTGCTCGCCCGCATCGGCGAGTTGGCGGATCGCAACCGCTACGAGACCGCCGCACGGCTGCGTGACCACGCCTGCTCCGCGATCGATGTGCTGTGGCGCGGTCAGCGACTGCGCGCGCTGGCGTCGGTCACCGAACTCGTCGCAGCGCGCCCGGCCGGCGACGGCGGATGGCATCTCGCTGTGATCCGGTGCGGACAGCTGGCCGCCGCGGGCGTAGCGCGCCGCGGCGTACCCCCGATGCCGGTGATCGACGCGATAAGTGCTGCGGCACAAGCGATTCTGCCAGACCCTGCCCCATTGGGCGGCGCGCTCGTCGAAGAGGTGGCGCTGATCATGCGCTGGCTCGCCCAGCCGGGTGTGCGCATCGTGCGCGCCGAACCCGGCTGGGCGTCATCGGTGCGGTCCGCAGGACGATGGGCGTCGTGGGCAGCCTCGGCGAGGTCGGCGCGGCTGGCCGCCGAGCAGACGCTCGACTCGTCAGAGCTGCTGAGTGAACCGCACCCAACGCGCGAGCAACTGTTCGGCCGCCCCGGAGTCGATCGCCTCGACCGCCCGGCTCAGGCCGGACTCCCACGCCGACAGCCATTCGGCGCCGCTGGTTAAGCCCGCATGGGCAACCATCGCGCCTGCGGCGTTCAGCACCACGGCGTCGCGGACCGGTCCCTTGGCGCCGGCCAGCACCCCGCGCGCCTCCGCTGCATTGGACTCGGCATCGCCGCCGACCAATTCCGATATCTCGGCACGCGCGAACCCGAAACCCGCCGGGTCGAACGTCAGCTTCTCCACGGTGCCCGCCTGTACCCGCCAGATGGTGCTCGTCGTCGTCGTGGTGAGTTCGTCGAGCCCGTCGTCACCGTGCACGACCAGCACGCTGGAGCGGCGAGTCGCGAACACACCCGCCATCACCTCGGCCAGATCGGCCCATGCGCAGCCGATCAGCCCGGCGCGCGGTGAGCCCGGATTCGTCAGCGGCCCAAGCAGGTTGAACACCGTCGGAACACCGATCTCGCGTCGGGCCGCACCGGCGTGCCGGTAGGAAGGGTGGAACTGCGGCGCGAAGCAGAAGCCGATCCCGACCTCGGCGACACTGCGGGCGACCTCCTCGGGGCCGAGGTCGATGCGCACCCCGAGCGCTTCGAGCGTGTCGGCGCCTCCGCTGCGGGATGACGCGGCCCTGTTGCCGTGCTTGACCACCGGCACCCCGGCGGCCGCCACCACGATGGCGGCCATCGTGGACAGGTTCACGGTGTTCGCCCCGTCACCGCCGGTGCCGACCACGTCGACGGTGTCGTTGCCTATCTCGTCGGTCGGCACCCGGCGGGCGTAGGACAGCATCGTGTTGGCCAGCTCGGTCACCTCGGCAGACGTCGGCCGCTTCATCTTCATCGACACGCCGAAGGCCGCGATCTGCGCCGGCGTTGCGGCGCCGGTCATGATCTGGTCCATCGCCCACGCCGCCTGCCCGACCTTGAGCGGCTGTTGCGTGGTCAATCGGCCCAGAATCAGTGGCCAGGACGGCGCGATGTCGGCAGAAGTCACCCCAAGATTATGACGAATTGCTCCACCCGGGTGGAGTTGAACAACTACAAAGCGTCATACTTGCGTTGTGACGAGCGCTGTAGGGACCTCGGGAACCGCGATCACGTCCCGCGTGCATTCGCTGAACCGCCCGAACATGGTCAGTGTTGGCACCATCGTATGGCTTTCTAGCGAGCTGATGTTCTTTGCTGGACTGTTCGCGATGTACTTCACCGCCCGCTCGCAGGCCGGTGGCGAGTGGCCCCCACCGCCGACCGAACTGAACCTGGTCCAGGCGGTGCCGGTGACGCTGGTGCTCATCGCGTCCTCCTTCACCTGTCAGATGGGCGTATTCGCCGCCGAGCGCGGCGACGTCTTCGGGTTGCGGCGCTGGTATGTCATCACCTTCCTGATGGGTCTGTTCTTCGTGCTCGGTCAGGGCTACGAGTACATCCATCTCGTCGAGCACGGCACCACGATCTCGAGCAGCGCATACGGCTCGGTCTTCTACCTGCCCACCGGATTTCACGGTCTGCACGTCATCGGCGGCCTCATCGCCTTCATCTTCCTGCTGGCGCGAACCACCATGAGCAAGTTCACGCCCGCACAGGCCACGGCCGCGATCGTTGTCTCGTACTACTGGCACTTCGTCGACATCGTGTGGATCGCGCTGTTCGCCACCATCTACTTCGTCCGATGAGCAGGCTGCCGATGAGAAGGGGTTCGATGAGCTGGAAGGCCCTCGGAGCCGAAAGGCCGGCGACAGTGAAACGCCGTCGGCTACGTCGGCGACTGTCAGCGGCGCTGCTGCTGCTGATCGGACTGGGCGTAGCGGGTGGCCTTGCCGCCACCCTCACCCCGACGCCACAGGTGGCCGTTGCCGATGAGTCGGCTTCGGCGATGCTGCGGACCGGCAAGGAGTTGTTCGACACCTCGTGTGTCACCTGCCACGGCGTCAACCTGCAGGGTGTGACCGATCGCGGGCCCAGCCTCGTCGGCGTCGGCGAGGCCGCCGTGTACTTCCAGGTCTCCACGGGCCGGATGCCGGCCATGCGTGGCGAGGCTCAGGCGCCGGAGAAGCCGCCGCAGTTCGACGAGTCGCAGATCGACGCGCTCGGCGCCTACATACAGGCCAACGGCGGTGGCCCGGTGGTGCCGCGAACCGACAACGGCCAGGTCGCCTCGGAATCGCTGCTTGGTGACGACGTCGCCCGCGGCGGTGACCTGTTCCGGCTGAACTGCGCGTCCTGCCACAACTTCACCGGTAAGGGGGGCGCGCTGTCGTCGGGTAAGTACGCACCCGATCTGAGCGACGCCGAACCTGCGCAGATCTACACCGCGATGCTGACCGGCCCGCAGAACATGCCGAAGTTCTCCGACCGCCAACTCTCCTCCGAGGAGAAGCGCGACCTCGTCGCCTACGTGCGGATGGCAGCCGAAGCGCCGGATCCCGGCGGCTACGGCCTCGGAGGTCTCGGACCCACCACAGAGGGCATGGCCATCTGGATCATCGGGATTGTGGCCATCGTCGCGGCGGCCCTGTGGATCGGAGCCCGGTCGTGACCGACGCTGAGAACACCCCTAAGGGCACGGACGTTCCCGGCCATGCCGGCGTACCGGGGCAGCCCAGCGACGCCGAACTTGCATCGATGTCTCGCGAAGAGCTACTCGAGCTCGGCGGCAAACTCGACGGCGTCGAGATCGTCTACAAGGAAGACCGCTGGCCTGTACAAGGCACGAAGGCCGAGAAGCGCGCCGAACGCTCAGTGGCGAATTGGCTTCTGCTGGGCGGTCTTTCGGGCGTCGCACTGCTGCTGGTATTTCTGTTCTGGCCCTGGGAGTACAAGGGCGGGGAAACAGAGGGCCACTGGTGGTACGACCTGGCTACCCCGCTGTACGGGCTGACGTTCGGCCTGTCGATCCTCGCGATCGGTATCGGCGCCGTGCTGTACCAGAAGAAGTTCATCCCGGAAGAGATTTCCATCCAGGATCGTCACGACGGTCGCTCCCCCGAGATCCAGCGCAAGACCGTCGCGGCCAACCTCACCGATGCGTTGGAGGGCTCAACGATCAAGCGGCGCAAGCTGATCGGGCTGTCGCTCGGCATCGGTCTCGGCGCGTTCGGTGCCGGCACACTGGTCGCGTTCATCGGCGGTCTGATCAAGAACCCGTGGAAGCCGGTGGTTCCGACCGCCGACGGCAAGAAGGCCGTGCTGTGGACGTCGGGATGGACCCCGACATTCAAGGGCGAGACCATCTTTGTAGCCCGCGCCACCGGAAACGCCGGCCACGGAGCGCCGTTCGTCAAGATGCGCCCCGAGGACCTCGACGCGGGCGGCATGGAAACCGTGTTCCCGTGGCGGGAGTCCGACGGTGACGGCACCACAGTCGAATCACACCACCGGCTCAACCAGATTCTGATGGGCGTTCGCAACCCGGTGATGCTCATCCGCATCAAGCCGGGCGACATCAATAGGGTGGTCAAGCGTCAGGGCCAAGAGAGTTTCAACTTCGGCGACCTGTTCGCATACACCAAGGTGTGCTCCCACTTGGGTTGCCCCTCTTCGCTTTACGAGCAGCAGACCTATCGCATCCTCTGCCCGTGCCACCAGTCGCAGTTCGATGCGCTGCACTTCGCTAAACCCATATTCGGCCCGGCTGCGCGCGCCCTTGCGCAGTTGCCCATCACCATCGACAAGGACGGGTATCTGGTCGCCAACGGCGACTTCATCGAGCCCGTCGGTCCGGCATTCTGGGAACGGAAAACAATATGAGTCCGAAACTGCCGAAGCCACCGAGCATTGCCGAACAGGGCGACGCGATCGACTCGCGCTACCACCCCGCTGCGGCTGTCCGCAGGCAGCTCAACAAGGTGTTCCCTACCCACTGGTCGTTCCTGCTGGGTGAAATCGCGCTGTACAGCTTCATCGTGCTGCTGCTCACCGGCGTGTACCTGACCCTGTTCTTCGATCCGTCCATGGTCGATGTCACCTACAACGGCGTGTATCAGCCGCTGCGTGGTGTCGAAATGTCGAGAGCTTTCGCATCCACCCTCGATATCAGCTTCGAGGTGCGCGGCGGTCTGTTCGTCCGCCAGATCCACCACTGGGCCGCATTGCTTTTCGCGGCTTCGATCATGGTCCACCTGGCGCGTATCTTCTTCACCGGCGCCTTCCGCAGGCCCCGCGAAGCCAACTGGGTGATCGGCTCGCTGCTCTTGATACTGGCCATGTTCGAGGGCTTCTTCGGATACTCGCTGCCCGACGACCTGCTGTCCGGAACCGGCTTGCGCGCCGCATTCTCGGGCATCACGATGGGCGTTCCGATTGTCGGCACCTGGCTGCACTGGGCGCTGTTCGGCGGTGACTTCCCTTGCGGCGGTGTTGGAAACGACTGTGCGATCGGCATCATCATCCCGCGGCTCTACGCGCTGCACATCCTGCTGATACCGGGCATCATCCTCGCGCTCATCGGTGCGCACCTGGCGCTGGTGTGGTTCCAGAAGCACACGCAGTTCCCCGGACCCGGTCGCACCGAGACCAATGTCGTCGGCGTCCGGGTCATGCCGGTGTTCGCGGTCAAGTCCGGCGCGTTCTTCGCGGTGACGACGGGCATTCTCGGCATCATGGGCGGCCTCTTACAGATCAACCCGATCTGGCAGCTCGGTCCCTACAAGCCCTCCCAGATTTCAGCGGGCAGCCAGCCGGACTTTTACATGATGTGGACGGACGGCCTCATCCGGCTCTGGCCGGCGTGGGAGTTCTACCTGTTCGGACATACCATCCCTCAGCCGGTGTGGATCGCTGTGCTCATGGGCCTGATCTTCGGTTTGCTGATCGTCTACCCGTTCCTGGAGAAGAAGTTCTCCGGGGACAAAGCACATCACAATTTGTTGCAGCGCCCGCGGGACGCTCCGGTACGCACCGCCATCGGCGCGATGGCCATCGCGTTCTACATCGTGCTGACATTCGCCTGCATGAACGACATCATCGCGCTCAAGTTCCACATCTCGCTGAACGCGACGACCTGGATCGGCCGCATCGGCATGGTGGTACTGCCCGCGATCGTTTACTACCTCACCTACCGATGGTGCATCGGGCTGCAGCGCAGCGACCGTGCGGTCCTCGAGCACGGCATCGAGACGGGCATCATCAAGCGGCTGCCGCACGGTGCCTACATCGAGCTGCACCAGCCGCTAGGACCAGTCGACGAGCACGGCCACCCGATTCCGATGGAGTACCAGGGCGCTGCGCTACCGAAGCGGATGAACAAGCTCGGCCTACGCGGGCGCTCCGGGTACCGGCAGCTTCCTGAAGGCCGATCCCGCCGACCAGCACGATGCGTTGGTGGAGGCGGAGCACGCCGGAGAACGCAAGGCGCTCACCGCACTACGCGAGCACCAGGATCGCAACGGCTCGTCCAACGGGCACGGCTCCAACGGTCACGGCTCGTCGAACGGCCACTGACGCACCCTTCCGGACTGTCACCGACGCGGGTCAGCTGTCGACGAGCTCGTGCAGCTGGCGGAGGTAGATCCACGGAATGGCGGGCATGGCTAGCGTGATGAGCCCCGCTACGACGTAGGCCGCCCAGGAGAACGTGTCATGGCCTGCCGCCATCAAGTAGGTGGCGATACCGATGCTCAGCAGCGCCAACCCGATGGCGGACGCGATGACCACGGCGCAGCGCAGCCACAGCCGGTCCACCGCGGGCGGTAGCGCGGCGTCGAACGTGCTGATTCGGGAAGCCGACGGGTAGGCGGTGCGCTGCCGGCTCGTGGCGGCAGCCGCCGGCGACGAGGTCCGCAGCTGCTCGGTGCGCGGCTCGGGCGCCCGCGTCGTCGTTTGCGTGGGCCCGGTCGTCGGTCTGACGCCGCCACCGCGGACTGCACGCGGATCGTCGAACGCCGCCCGCCGTGCCCGCACCAGCAGCGGAATGGCGCCGAGGATGACGAGCGCCGACACCCCGATTACGCCGTACAGCAACCACGGTGTGCCCGACTCACTGGATGACGACTCCTGGTGGCCGCCGCCCAAGTCGACCAGAGCGACCGTCGCGGCCACTGCGGACCCCAGTGCGGCTAGCCAGATCACCGCGCATACGGCGAGCAGAACCCGGTCCACATTGCCGGCGTCGCTCGACGTCGGATCGAACCGCGAGCGGGCCGCGGCCCCAGTGTTGTATGTCATCAGCAGCTTGTCTGTGCGGAGTTGCCAGTATTCGAGGACAATACGGTGCCGTCGCTCGTGGTGATCGAGCAGTTGAGCCTGCTGACCAGAAACAGGCTCGACGCCTGCACGGAACCCACCTCGGACTGCGAGATCGGTGTCACGGTGAGCGACCACGGGATGTAGACGTTGCGCTGAGTGCGGCTACGGCCCGACGCGTCGATATAGGTGACCGTGATGATGTCGCCAGGCGCCTTCGTACCTGTCACCGAATAGGTCACCTGGCGCGGACCAGCGCGCGTCGTCGTCGGCGGCGGAGCGGGCGCGCTCGAGGGTTCCTCCGGGGCCGGCGGTGGCGGCTCCACCGGGGCGGGTGCGGGGGCAGGCGGCGGCTCGGTCACCGTGACGGTCTCCGGCGGCGGTGGCGGTGGCGGTTCCTCGGAGGACGGCGGCGGCGGCGGTGGCGGTGGCGGCGGGGTCGGCGTGGTGATCTCGTCCTGTACCGGCGGCGCCGATGTGGACGAGGTCGGTCCACCCTGCGCATTGAGGTTGTCGGAATCAGTGCCCAGCACCAGCAGCGAAACAGAGACGACCAGCGAGATGGCGGCGACGATCGCGACAACCCCGACCACCCACGGCCAGCGCGGCGGCCGGCCGGCGTCCACCAGCTCGGTCTTGTCGTAGTCGTCGTATTCATACAGTTCGGGATCGGCGGGCACGTAGGGGCCCGCGGTGAACTGCTCGGACTCGGGCGCCGAATAGGCCCGCGAATGGATCTCCGTCTCGCCTGTGGCGTCCTGGACAGAATTTTCCTCGGCGGTCGACTCGCCGGGTTCCTGATCCAGGTCGTCAGCCCCTTCGGAGTCCGGCCCTGGGGGATTCGGCCCGCTCATTTACGCCTATCCTTCTCGACGACTTCAACGGCGCGACAGCAAGCGGCTGACAGCCACTTTGAGTCGGCCTCGGCAACCCTACCCAAACCGATGAGCGGATCGAATTCGCCCATGCGGTAGGTGACCAACTGAAGCCCAGATGTGACCTTGGGGCGGTCAGTGCTTCTCGGCGCCGGTGTAGTACTCGAAGATCAACCCCGCCGCGGAGGCGAGCACGAAGACCACCCCGGCCGCGAGCAACCACGGCAGCCACAGCGCGACGCCGACGGCGGTGACAGAGGCACTCAGCGCGATCATGATCGGCCACCAGCTGTGCGGGCTGTAAAAGCCCAGCTCGCCGGCGCCGTCACTGATCTCGGCGTCCTCGTAGTCCTCCGGCCTGGTGTCGAGTCGACGCGCGACGAACCGGAAGAAGGTGCCGGTGATCAGCGTCAGGCCCGCGGTCATCACCAGCGCCGTCACGCCCGCCCACTCGACGCCGCCGTACTGGAACAGCTGGGTCAGCGTGCCGTAGACGACGGCCGCCAGAACGAAGAACGCGGTCAGGAACTCGAACAGCCTGGCTTCGATATGCATACCAATCCCTACTTGCTCGCCTGAGGAGGTGCGCCCGCCTGCTCCCCGCGGCGGGTGTCGAACGGATGGGTGGTGACCGCCGTCGGGGGCTGGTTGATGGCCATCAGCGCCTCGGCGTTGGTCTTCCCTGCGATGCGCTGCTGCATGTAGGCCTTGAAGTCGTTGGGCTCCACAACGCGCAGCTCGAAGTTCATCATCGAGTGATAGGTGCCGCACATCTCGGTGCACCGCCCGACGAACGCTCCGGTCTTCATGATCTCGCTGATCTGGAACACGTTGTCGGAGTTGTTGGGCACGGGATCGGGCATCACGTCGCGCTTGAACAGGAACTCCGGCACCCAGAAGCCGTGGATGACGTCTGCCGACGCGATCTCGAACTCGATGCGCTTGCCGGACGGCACCACGAGCACCGGGATCTCGCTGGTGTTACCCAGCGTCTCGACCTTGTCGAAGTTGAGGTATGTCCGGTCCTCGGGGTTCTTGCCCGCGATGACGCCGAACTCCCCGCCGTGTTCGCCCTCGAGCCCCTCAGGACCCGATGCGACGGCAGCCTTGCGTGCCGGGTCGGCTCCGTCGTAGTCGAAGGTTCCGTCGGTGAAGTCGACCTTCTGGTAACCGAACTTCCAATTCCACTGGAACGCCGTGACGTCGATGACGACCTCGGGATTGGGCTCCTTGTGCAGCATCTTCTCCTGCACAACCACGGTGAAGTAGAAGAGCACCGAGATGATCAGGAACGGCACCACCGTGAGCACCAACTCCAGCGGCATGTTGTAGCCGAACTGGCGCGGTAACTCCGTGTCGCCCTTCTTATGCCGGTGAAACGCCGACGTCCAGAAGATCAGGCCCCAGACGATGACGCCGACCACCAGCGAGGCGATCACCGAGCCGATCCACAGCTCACGGTTGATGTGGGACTCCGGGGTGATTCCATTCGGCCAGCCGAGGCCCAGCGCCTCCGACCAGCTACACCCGCTGAGCAGCAGCGCAGTCGCACCAAGGACGACCATCAACGCCGCTCTCCGTGCCACCACCCAGCGTCCGCGAGGTGTCACGTTGGAGCCTCCTAGAAGTCGGTAGAACTAGGCGAATACTACGCAGCGTAGACCACCCGTGGGTGCAGGTCTCGACACACCTCACCTAATCAGTGGTGCTCCTCTCGTCCGCGGCCCTATTCGGCATACTGGCGCCGTGTGCGGACTCCTGGCGCTGTTGACCGACCCGTCCGCCGACGTCTCCGCGGGACTGGTCGAGGCGGTGTCCGGCGCCTCCCACCTGATGCGTCACCGCGGTCCGGACGAGCCAGGCACGTGGCACGACGATGACGTCGTACTCGGTTTCAACCGGCTGTCGATCATCGACATCGCGCACAGCCACCAACCACTGCGCTGGGGCCCAACCGACTCGCCCAACCGCTACGTGCTGGTCTTCAACGGCGAGATCTACAACTACCTGGAGTTGCGGGAGGAACTGGCAGCCGACAACGGAGCGACGTTTCACACCGACGGCGACGGCGAGGCGATCATCGCCGCCTACCACTACTGGGGCACCGACGCGCTGACCCGGCTGCGCGGCATGTTCGCATTCGCGCTGTGGGACACCGTCGAGCGTGAATTGCTCTGCGCACGTGACCCGTTCGGCATCAAACCGCTGTTCATGGCCACGGGGTCGGCAGGTACGGCAGTGGGCAGCGAGAAGAAGTGCCTGCTCGATCTCGCAGACGAGCTGGGCATCGACGTCGGCATCGACGAACGCGCGGTCCAGCACTACACCGTTCTGCAGTACGTGCCGGAGCCCGAGACGCTGCACCGCGGCGTGCGCAGGCTGGAGTCCGGCAGCTACGCCCGGGTTCGGCCGGGCGGCCGACCAGAGGTAACCAGGTACTTCACTCCTCGGTTCGCCGCCAAGCCGTTCACCGCAGGCGCGGAGCAGAGCCGCTACGACGAGATCACTGCCGTGCTGGAGGACTCGGTGGCCAAGCACATGCGCGCCGATGTCACGGTTGGCGCCTTCCTCTCCGGCGGCATCGACTCCACCGCCATCGCCGCGCTCGCGATGCGGCATAACCCACGGCTGATCACCTTCACCACCGGCTTCGAACGTGAAGGCTTTTCTGAGGTCGACGTGGCGGTCGCCTCGGCCGAGGCGATCGGCGCCAGGCACGTCACCAAGGTGGTGAACCAGGCCGAGTTCGTTTCCGCGCTGCCCGAGATCGTCTGGTATCTCGACGAACCCGTCGCCGACCCTGCGCTGGTGCCGCTGTACTTCATCGCCCGCGAGGCGCGTAAACACGTCAAGGTCGTGCTGTCCGGCGAGGGCGCCGACGAGCTGTTCGGTGGCTACACGATCTACCGGGAACCGTTGTCACTCAAGCCCTTCAACTATCTCCCCACCCCACTACGCCGTTCCATGGCCAAGGTCTCCGCGCCGCTTCCCGAGGGCATGCGCGGAAAGAGCCTGCTGCACAGGGGCAGCCAGACACTCGAGGAGCGGTACTACGGCAACGCGCGCAGCTTCTCCGACGCGCAGCTGCAGGCCGTGCTGCCGGGATTCCGTACGGATTGGACCCATACCGACGTGACGGCGCGGGTGTACGCCGAGTCCGAGGGCTGGGACCCGGTCGCCCGGATGCAGCACATCGACCTGTTCACCTGGCTGCGGGGCGACATTCTGGTCAAGGCGGACAAGATGACGATGGCCAACTCGCTCGAGCTGCGGGTACCGTTCCTCGACCCGGAGGTGTTCGCGGTGGCGTCTCGGCTGCCGCTGGACCAGAAGATCACCAGATCGACCACGAAGTACGCACTACGCCGAGCGCTGGAGCCGGTCATTCCCCCGCACGTACTGAACCGGCCGAAGCTCGGCTTCCCGGTTCCGATTCGGCACTGGCTGCGGGCCGGCGAGCTGTTGGACTGGGCCTACGGCCTGGTCGCATCGTCAGGTGCGGGTGAGCTCGTCGACATCGCGGCTGTTCGCACGATGCTCGACGAGCATCGCAGCGGCGCAAGCGATCACAGCAGAAGACTGTGGACCGTGCTGATCTTCATGCTGTGGCACGCGATCTTCGTCGAGGGCAGCGTCACTCCACAGATCAGCGAGCCGACCTACCCGGTGCAAATCTAAGGAAGCGCACCTGGACTACCGGTCGGCGCCAAGCGCCTCCGAAATCTCAGCGCCTGCCTCTGCCCCATAGGCGTCGGCCAGCCGCTTGATGCCGGCGTCGGGGTCCCAGCTCCACTCCTGCGGGCCCGGCGCCTCGAGCACAAGCGTCGCGACGAGCGATGCCAGCTGCGCGGCGCGCTCGTTGGACAGGCCCTTGTCACGCCCGGTCAAGAAGCCGGCCCGGAACGCGTCGCCGATGCCGGTGGGATCTTCCTTGTGCGTCTCGGGCACCACGTCGACATGGATGAAGGTGCCGTCGCGGCCGACGATGTCGACGCCCTTCTCCCCCAGCGTGGTGACGCGCATCTGGATCTGGCTCATCACCTCGGCCTCCGACCAGCCGGACTTCTGCAGCAGCAGGTCCCATTCGTAGTCGTTGGTGAACAGATACGTCGCGCCGTCGATCAGCGCCCGGATCTGCTCGCCCGTCAGCCGGGCCAGCTGCTGCGACGGGTCGGCGGCGAAGGCCAGACCGAGCGCGCGGCATTCTTCGGTGTGCAGGAACATCGCGTCCGGGTCGTTGGCGCCGACGATCACCAAATCCGGTGTGCCCCTGCGAGACACGACATCAGCCAACTTGATGTCGCGAGCCTGCGACATCGCACCGGGATAAAACGACGCGATCTGGGCCATGTCCTGGTCTGTGGTGCAAACGAATCGGGCCGTGTAGGCAGTTTCCGACACCAGCACGCTGTCGCAGTCCACGCCATGGCTGGTGAGCCAGCCCCGGTAGTCGTCGAAGTCCTTCCCCACAGCGCCGACGAGCGTCGGGTCTCCGCCGAGGATGCCGATTGCGTAGGCCATGTTTCCCGCGACACCACCGCGGTGGATGACCAGATCGTCCACCAGGAAGCTGACCGAGATCTTCTGCAGATGTTCGGGCAGCAGTCCTTCGGAGAACTTGCCCGGAAACCGCATGAGATGGTCGGTTGCGATCGATCCGGTTACCGCGATGGTCACGAAGCTGCACCCTTCAATTCATTAACCTGTCTAGATAATCTTACCGAGCCTCACGGTCCCGTCAGTGCCCGGCCGCTTGCGCTAACCTGCGTACAAGACTCGTTCGGGTCACTGTAGACGGCGTGCCCCCACAATCCCCGGGAGAGCAACTCCATGGCTGGTCCGTATCCGCCCCAATACGGTGCCGGACCGATAGGCCCTCCACCTCCGCATCTCGGTCCCCCTCAGCCGTATCCACAGAATCCCGTTGCGCCACCGCTTTATCCGGGCATGCTTCCGCCGCCGATTCCGTATCCGAAGCGCAGCAGATGGCGAGGCGTGCTGACTGCGTTGGTGGCGATCGCGGTGGTGGCGGCCGCTGTGGTCGCGACAGTTCTGGTGATGCGCTCCGACGAGGATTCGGCAGCCTCCGAGACGCTGACGGCGGCGGCGGCACAGACCGCGATCCAGGACTACCTGGACGCGCTGCAACGCGGCGATGTCGAGGAGATCGCCCGACACACGCTGTGCGGGTTGTTCGACGACGTCAGGGAGAAGAAATCGGATCTCGCCCTGGCCGATCTGAGCAGTGACGCGTTCCGTAGGCAGTTCGCCGGCGCGGAAGTGACGTCCGTCGACAAGATGGTGTTCTCGTCGCCCTATCAGGCGCAGGTGCTGTTCACCATGCGGGTGACACCCGCAGGTAGCCGAACCCAGCCCCCTCCGAAGGTGCAGGAACAGGCTGTGGCTCAAATACTGGCCCAGGACAACCAGGTCCTGGTGTGTTCGTACCTGCTGCGCGCGGGCGCCCAGTACTAAATCAGTTGAACGAGTCCCCGCATGCGCACGAACCCGTGGCGTTGGGGTTGTCGATGGTGAAGCCCTGCTTTTCGATGGTGTCGACGAAGTCGATCGTCGCACCCTGAATGTAGGGGGCGCTCATCCGGTCAACGGTCAAGTTGACGCCGCCGAACTCGGTGGTCAGATCGCCGTCGAGGGTCCGGTCATCAAAGAACAGGTTGTAGCGCAGGCCGGCGCATCCGCCCGGCTGAACGGCGATCCGCAGCGCCAGGTCGTCACGGCCCTCTTGGTCCAGCAGCGCCTTGGCCTTGCTGGCTGCGGCTTCGGTCAGGACCGCGCCGTGGGTGGCGGTGCTGGTCGCCGACTCGTCCTGAACAGTCATTGCGTCTCCCTGAATGGCTTGTGTTGCGGGCCTCTAAGAGCCCACCTGGTCAACGGTACCTCGTTATGCCGCTATTCCCGAGTTGGTCGCCAGTGACCTCCGCCAATCCGGTGAGCTGGTTAGCGGCATCGGAGATGGCCAGCTGGACCGATCCGGCGTGGTCGGCGATGGCATAGGCGGCGGTGATGCCGGCTTCCTGCAGCGCGGCCGCCTCGAGGGTGACCTGGCCGGCAAGCACCAGGACCGGAGTGCCGCGGGCCTCGCCGGCCAGCGCGCTGACGACTTTGCCGTGCAGCGACTGGTCGTCGAACCGGCCCTCACCTGTGATGACGAGTTCGGCCGCGGCGACGTCATCGGACAGGTGCGTGTGCTCGGCGATGACGGTGGCACCAGATTCGCGCCGGCCGCCCAGTGCGAGCAGGCCCGCGCCGAGGCCGCCTGCGGCGCCCGCGCCCTTTTCGTCGCTGACGGGCGCGCCCAGCGGCGGCGTCGAGCTCGGCGGCCCATTCGGTCAACCGCCGCTCGAGCACCGCCACGGTGTCCTGGTCGGCGCCCTTCTGCGGGCCGAACACCGTCGCCGCGCCCATCGGTCCGAGCAGCGGATGCTCGACGTCGGTGGCGGCGATCAGCTCGACATCGGCAAGTAGGGCTCTGGCGGCGTCGAGCCCACCGAGAGCGTCGATCATTCCCCGGCCGCCGTCTGTGCAGGAGCTGCCGCCCAGCCCGACGACGATCCGCCCTGCGCCCGCCTCGCACCGCGGCGGCGATCAGCTGTCCGACCCCTCTGCTGTGTGCGGCCAGCGCGGTCTGCACTGTCGGCGGGCCGCCGAGCAACGCCAACCCGCAGGCCTGCGCACACTCGATGTAGGCCGTGCGCGGGTCACCGTCGTCGAAAACCCAGTCGGCGTCCACCTGGTCGGTCAACGGACCGCTGACCGCGCAGGGTTCGCCGCTCGCCGACGCGGCCCGCCAGCACGTCGACGAATCCCGGGCCCGCCGTCGGATTGCGGGGCGAGCGTCAGTTCATCGCCCGGGCGGGCCCTGCGCCAACCCTCGGCGATCGCCTCAGCGGCCTGCACCGCGGTGAGGCTGTCGCCGTAGCAGTCGGGGGCGATGAGCACGCGGAGGCCGTCCGAGCCGGTCATTACAGCAGATTATGCTGACAGGCGTGAACCTGCTGGGCCGCAATAAAAACAACCCGCCACCTGATGACGACGACGTCGAGGCGACAGCGGACAGCGAATCCGACCCCAAGGCGTCCGGCACCACCGCACCGAAGGGCAGGCCGACGCCTAAGCGGGATTCATCGCGCCGCCGCGGCCCGATCGCTCCCGCCCCGATGACCACCGCCGAGGCCAGGCGCAGGCGCAAGGAGCTGCGCGGGCCGAAGCTGTCGCGCGAGGAACGCCGCGAGGACAAGGACGCCCGGCGCGCAGCGATGTCGGAGCGCCGCGAACGGATGATGGCCGGCGACGACGCCTATCTGTTGCCGCGCGACAAGGGTCCGGTGCGCGCGCTCGCCCGCGACATCGTGGACTCCCGCCGCATCAGCGTGCTCGGCCTCTTCATGCCCGCGGCGCTGGGGTTGATCTTCATCATGCTCGGGGTCCCGCAGGTGCAGTACTTCATCTCGCCGGCGATGCTGATCCTGATGGCGATCATGATCGTCGACGGATTCTTCTTGGGCCGCAAGGTGAATCGGCTTGTCGACGAGAAGTTCCCCGACCACACCGAAAGCAGTTGGAAGCTCGGGTTCTACGCCGCCAGCCGTGCCTCCCAGCTGCGGCGGATGCGGGCACCCCGGCCGCGGGTGAACCGCGGCGAAAAGGTCACCTGAGTCCAGGTGCGCATTCTGGTGCTCGGCGGTATCAGGTCGGGCAAATCCGAGTGGGCTGAGTCCGTCATCGCGCAGTCCGTTGACGCCGAGGATCCGGTTCGGTATCTCGCCACCGGACCTGTCGCCGACGACGACGCCTGGGCGGAACGGGTGGCCGCCCACCGTGCGCGCAGGCCACATCACTGGTCTACCGCCGAAACCTCCGATGCAGCAAAGCAATTGCGGGCCGACGATTCGCTGCCGACGCTGGTCGACGATATCGGCGGCTGGCTCACCGCGGCGATGGACCGCGCGCAGGCTTGGACCGGCGGGTCCGTGCGCGCCGACATCGACGACCTCCTCGACGCCGTCGCGGGATACGAGGCTGACCTGGTGCTCGTGAGTCCGGAAGTGGGCCTGACCGTCGTGCCTGACACCGTCGCGGGCCGCCGTTTCGCCGACGAACTCGGCGCGCTCAACCAACGGCTGGCGGGGTTGTGCGATCGAGTGGTGCTGGTGGTCGCAGGTCAGCCCGTCACCGTGAAGGAACCGTCGTGACGGACTTCCCGCAGATCACCGCACCCGACGCCGACGTGGCCGCGCAGGCGCGGGCCCGCCAGGACACTTTGACGAAACCGGCCGGTTCGCTTGGGCGGCTCGAGGAGCTGTCGGTCTGGGTGGCCGCGTGCCAGGGGGCGTGCCCGCCCAACCAGTTCCAGCGCGCGCGGGTCGTGGTGTTCGCGGGCGACCACGGCGTCACCGCCGCCGGGGTGTCGGCCTTCCCCGCGGAGGTCACCGCCCAGATGGTCGCCAACTTCGACGCCGGTGGCGCCGCGATCAACGTGCTCGCCGAATCCGCGGGCGCGACGGTACGCGTGGCGGACATCGCGGTCGACGTCGACGAACCGCATTCCGCATCGATCGGCGCGCACAAGGTCCGCAGGGGCAGCGGCAACATCGCCGTCGAGGACGCATTGACCGCCGACGAGGCGCAAGCCGCGGTCGAAGCGGGCCGCCGGATCGCCGACGAGGAAGTCGACGCGGGAGCGGACTTGCTGATCGCAGGTGACATGGGTATTGGAAACACCACGGCCGCAACGGCATTGATCGCGGCACTGACCGGCGCCGAGCCTGTCGCCGTCGTCGGCCGCGGCACCGGGATCAACGACGCCGGTTGGTCGCGAAAAGTCGCGGCCGTCCGCGACGCGCTGTACCGCGCCCGCGGGCTGACGGCCGATCCCCTCGGGCTGCTACGGGTGTGCGGCGGCGCGGATCTGGCTGCGATGGCGGGATTCTGCGCGCAGGCGGCGGTACGCCGGACACCGGTGCTGCTCGACGGCGTGGTGGTGACGTCTGCTGCGATGGTCGCCGACGTGCTCGCGCCGGGTGCGCGCGACTGGTGGCGTGCGGGTCATCGCTCCACCGAACCCGCCCACACGCTGGCCCTGGAAAAGCTGGAACTCGAACCGATCGTCGATCTCTCGATGCGTCTCGGCGAAGGCACCGGAGCGGCGGTGGCACTGCCCGTGGTGCGCGCCGCGATCGCCGCGCTGGGGTCGATGGCCACCTTCGATGAGGCCAGCGTCTCGTCGTGATCCGTTCGGTCACAGGGGCTTTCGCGTTCGGCACGGTTCTGCCGCTGCGCGCGCGGTCCGGGGTCGGCCGAGGGGTGCTGACGGCTCTGCCGGTGGTCGGCGTGGCACTGGGCGCGCTGGCCGCGGCGGTGGTGTGGGCGGCATCGCAGGCGTTCGGCTCGGGCAACCCGCTCACCGGTGTGCTTGCGGTGGCGACGCTGCTGATCGCAACCAGGGGCCTGCACATCGACGGGCTGGCCGACACCATCGACGGCCTGGGCTGCTACGGCCCGCCGGAGCGGGCGCTGCAGGTGATGCGGGACGGCGGTGCAGGCCCGTTCGGTGTGTCCGCCATCGTGGTGGTGATCGTGGTGCAGGGGCTGGCCTTCGCTGAAATAGGCGCGGTGGCGGTGATCGTCGCGGTGACGGCGGGTCGGGTCGCCGCCGTGGCGGCCTGCCGCCGGTCGGTGCCCGCGGCGGAGGGCAGCACGCTGGGCGCGATGGTGGCGGGCAGCCAGCCCGCCGCGGTGGTGGTGGCGTGGCTCGTTGCGGTTGCGGGGGCGGCGGTTTTCGCCGGTCCGCGGCTGTGGCAGGGCCCGCTGGTCGTGCTGGTCGCGCTCGCCTGCAGTGCCGTGCTGGTCGCGCATTGTGTGCGGCGTTTCGGCGGGATCACCGGCGACGTGCTCGGCGCCGCGGTCGAGATGACGACAGCAGTAACAGCGGCCGGTCTGGCGATCGGCTAGGAGCGCGAAACTAACTCAGCCGCGCCATCCAGCCGTGGGTATCGGCGAACGTGCCGCGCTGAATGCCTGTCAACGTGTCGCGAAGCGCCATCGTGATCTCGCCGGGCTCGCCGTCGGCGATGGTGAACTCACCGTCGCCGTCCTTCACGTGCGACACCGGGGTGATCACCGCAGCGGTGCCGCACGCGAACACCTCGGTAATCTCACCCGCGGCGGCCTTCTTCTGCCACTCATCGACGTCGATCTTGCGCTCTTCGACGGCGAATCCCGCGTCAGTAGCCAACTGCAGCAACGAATCTCGCGTGATACCGGGAAGCAGCGAACCACTCAGCTCCGGCGTGACGAGGCGGGCCGATCCCCCGCTGCCGAACACGAAGAACAGGTTCATGCCGCCCATCTCTTCGACGTACCGGCGTTCTATGGCGTCAAGCCACACGACCTGGTCGCACCCGTTGTCGGCAGCCTCGGCCTGTGCCAGCAGCGACGCGGCGTAGTTGCCGCCGAACTTCGCGGCACCGGTGCCGCCCGGTGAGGCGCGCACGTACTCGCGCGACAGCCAGACGCTTACGGGTTTGATGCCGCGGGGGAAGTACGCCCCCGCGGGTGAGCCGATCACCATGTAGCGGTATTCGGACGCCGGCCGCACCCCGAGCCCTGGCTCGGTAGCGAAGATGTAAGGCCGTAGGTACAGCGATTCCTCGCCGCCCGCTGCAGGCACCCATTCCCCGTCGACCGCGACGAGCTGGCGAAGCGACTCGATGAACACCTCTTCCGGCAGCTCGGGGATGGCCAGCCTGCGGGATGACGAACGTAGCCGCGCAGCGTTCGCCTCGGCCCGGAACGACACGATCGAGCCGTCCGCCCAGCGGTAGGCCTTCAGCCCCTCGAACACCTCCTGCGCATAGTGCAGAACGATCGCCGACGGGTCGAGCTCGATTGGGCCGTACGGCATGACCCGCGCGTTGTGCCATCCCTTGCCGTCGATGTAGTCGATCGACACCATGTGGTCGGTGTGAAAACGGCCGAATCCCGGATTCGCCAGGATTCCAGCGCGTACCTCATCGCTCGCCGGATTCGCGTTGCGATCGACGATGAACTCGAGGTGGTCAGCCATGGGCCGATTGTATATCCGCCCGCTACCGGGTTTTTGCCTCTACAAACGGCGGTTTGACGACCTCGCAATCGACGGGGCGACCGCGCACGTCGACCGAAACCCGCTGTCCGTCGGCGATGTCGTGGTCGGTGTCGAGCAAAGCGAGCGCGATGCCGACTTTCAAACTCGGAGAAAAGGTTCCCGATGTCGTCACGCCGATTGGAGTGGAGCCATCGAGCACCGTCAGGTCGGGCCGCAGCACTCCCCTGCCGACGGCGCGAAGACCACGCAACAGTCGCGTCGGGCCCGCCTCTTTTTCGGCCAGCAGCGCATCTCGGCCCCAGAAGGCCTCCTTCTTCCAGCCGATGGCCCAGCCGCACCGCGCCTGCAACGGCGAGATGTCGAGGGACAGCTCGTGGCCGTGCAGCGGATAGCCCATCTCGGTGCGAAGCGTGTCGCGGGCGCCGAGCCCGGCCAGCTGACCGCCCGCCCCGGATACGGCGTCAACGAGCGCATCGAACACCACCGCGGCGTCGTCCCAGGCCGGCAGCAGTTCGTACCCGTGCTCACCGGTGTAGCCGGTACGGCACACCCGCACCTCGACACCGTTGAAGTCGGCGTCGGCGTAGCCCATGTAGTCCATGTCGGTCGGCAACCCGAGCGAGCCGACGACCTCCGCCGATTTGGGTCCCTGCACCGCGAGGACCGCGCGCGACCGGTGCTCGTCGGTGATGGTCAGCCCGGCGGGCGCTTTGTCGAGAAGCGCGGCGACGACGGCCGCGGTGTTTGCGGCATTGGGCACGAGAAACACGTCGTCGTCGGAGACGTAGTAGGCGATCAAATCGTCGATGACACCGCCGGATTCGGTGCAGCACAACGTGTATTGCGCCTTGCCGGGCCCGATTCGGCCGAGGTCGTTGGTCAGCGTCGAGTTCACGTATTCGGCCGCTCCGGGACCGCGGACCGCCGCCTTGCCGAGGTGGCTGACATCGAACAGGCCGACAGCCGTACGCGTTGCGGTGTGCTCGCCGACGGTGCCCTCGTAGGACACCGGCATCAGCCAGCCGGAGAACTCGGCGAAGCTGGCGCCGAGCTGACGGTGCCGTTCTTCTAGCGGGCCATGCTGGATTTCGCTCGCTTCAGAGTCCCTCACGGGAATCAACCCTAATCGTGGCTTCGCTGCTGGCAGACTTCGGTGGGTGGTCGATTTCGATGCGCTTGAGGCCGCCGGAATTGCCAACGCGCGCGAGCGCGCCGCGCTGATCGAATACCTGGACAGCCTCGGCTTCACCGCCGAGGAGATGGTTGAGGCCGAAAGCCGCGGCCGCCTGTTCGGCCTGGCAGGCGATGTCCTGCGATGGACCGGACCGCCGGCGTACAGCCTGCGCACCGCCGCCGAGGCGCTCGCCCTGCCGCTCGATGATGTCGCGCACACGTGGGCGATGCTCGGCCTGACCGTCGCCGACCCCGATGCGATCGTCCTCAGCCAGGCGGATGTCGACGCGCTGGCGACCTGTGCCGATATGAAGGATCGGATGGGCGACGACGGCGGCTTGTTGCGACTCATCGGCGCCGCGATGGCACGGCTGGCGGAGGCCGAGACCGGCAGTGACTCGAACCAGCCGGCCCGACTTCTGGATCACCCGCAGCCACGACGAACTCGCCACCGCCCGAGCATGGCGCGAGCTCGCCGAAATGATTCCGCGCATCGGATCGCTGCTCGACGTCGTTCACCGCCATCAGCTCGACGCGGCCGAACCTGTTCACCAACATCGTCAGCAATCCGTCCGAGAGCGTGGAGTGCGGCGTCGGTTTCGCCGATTTGTCGGGGTTCACAGCGCTCACCCACGTGATGTCGCCACGCGGAATTGTCGACTCTGCTCAACGGGTTCAGCGCCGCTGTCACCGATGTGGTGCACGTCTACGACAGCCGCTTGGTGAAGTTCATCGGCGACGCGGTGATGTGGGTCAGCTCCACTCCAGAGATCCTCGTGCAGACCGCCGTCGACCTCGTCGAGGATCGACGAACGCAGGAGGCAGGACTGCAGGTCCGGGCTGGGCTGTCCTTCGGTGAAGTCCTCGCCATCGGCGGTGACTACTTCGGCGATGTGGTGAACCTGGCCGCTCGCTTGGTGGCCGCCGCGTCGCCAGGGCAGATCCTCGCCTCGTCGTCCGTCCGCGAAGCGGTGCCGGAGTCCGGCGATCGCACAAGACCCGTTGACGCTCAAGGGGTTCGACGAACCTGTTGTAGACCTTCGATATGCGTCGCGGGGCCGGATAATGGTCGATTTCGATGCGCTTGAGGCCGCCGGAATCGCCAACGCGCGCGAGCGCGCCGCGCTGATCGAATACCTGGATAGCCTCGGCTTCACCGCCGAGGAGATGGTGGAGGCCGAGAGCCGCGGAAGGCTCTTCGGGCTCGCGGGCGATGCTCTGCAACGGTCCGGCCAGCCGATCTACACCCTCCGCGAGGCCGCCCATGAGCTGGGCGTGCCCGTCGATGAGCTCATCCATGCCTGGCATGCGCTCGGGCTGAGTGCGCCCGATACGGATCAGCCGGTGTTCAGCCAAATCGACATCGATGGTTTGGCGTCCTGGGTGGCGATGAAGTCGGCCGTGGGCGACGAGGCGACGCTTACCTTGCTGCGGGTACTCGGCGGGTCGATGGCCCGGCTCGCAGAAGCCGGGTCCACGGCCATTCGCCTGGGACTCCCCGACATCCAGATGGAGCACAGCGCAGACGAGTTCATCACCGCGCAGGCCTATCGTCGGGTCGGAGAGTTCATTCCGCGCCTCGCGGTGCTCATCGATGCGGTCTTCCGGCACCACACGGTCAGCGCCCGCACCTACTTCGAGGGTGTCGTCCGCGACACGTCGGCGAGCGTGGTCTGCGGAATCGGGTTCGCAGACCTGACGGGGTTCACCGCGCTGACACAGCGACTCACCGCGACCGAGTTATCCGACCTGCTCGTCGAGTTCGCTGGCGCCGTCAACGACGTGGTGCTCGCAGACGGCGGACGGGTGGTGAAGTTCATCGGCGACGAGGTGATGTGGGTGAGCTCAACGCCAGAACAGCTCGCAAAAGTAGCGCTCGACCTCGTCGAACACCCGGGCGCCCGGGAGGCGAACCTGCAGGTCCGCGCGGGCCTCGGGTACGGCAGCGTGCTGGCCATCGGCGGCGACTATTTCGGCACCGCGGTCAATCTGGCCGCCCGCCTGGTCGGCGCCGCGGCTCCGGGGCAGATCCTGGCCTCGTCCGACGTCCGCGACGAGCTGGTCGACTGGGCGGCGATTCCACAGGATCCGTTGGTGCTCAAGGGTTTCGACACCCCCGTCACGGCCTACGACCTGCACCTGTCCCGCTGACCGATAGGCTCAACGCTCGTGAGCCCTGCAAATCCTGGTTATCAGGCCCCCGCCGTCACCGTCAGCTCGTCGTTGCCCAAGCGCAAGGCCGACAAGACGGTGCTGATCGTGCCCGTGGTCAGCGGAGGTGACGACGACGCGAAGACGACCGTTGTCGCCAACCCGTTCCTCGACGCCGAGGCCGTCGGCGAGATCGAGGTTGCGCTCGAGTCGCTCGGCGCCAAGGGGGGCACGGACCAGGTGACGCGGGTGGTCGCGCCGTCCCTGCCGGTGGCCAGCGTGCTCGCGGTCGGCCTGGGCAAGCCACGCGACGAGTGGCCGTCCGACCTGATCCGGCGGGCCGCCGGGGTCGCCGTGCGGTCGCTGAACGGCACCGAGGCGGTGATCACCACGCTGTCGGACATCGATCTCGAGGCCGCCATCGAGGGACTGATCCTCGGCGCCTACCGGTTCAGCGACTTCCGCAGCGACAAGACCGCGCCGAAAGACAAGGGCCTGCGGGAGATCACCGCGCTGACGGCGGACACGAAAGCCAAGACCAAAGCGGAAGCGGAGCGCGCCACCAACATCGCGACCGCCGTCGCCACCGCCCGCGATCTGGTCAACACTCCCCCGTCGCACCTCTTTCCCGACGAGTTCGCCAAGCGCGCAAAGGCTTTGGGTGAGGCCGCCGGTCTGGACGTCGAGGTGCTCGACGACAAGGCCCTGACCAAGGAGGGGTACGGCGGCGTGATCGGCGTCGGCAAGGGCTCGTCGCGCCCGCCACGGCTGGTACGGCTGACCCACCGCGGCGCGAAGAATAAGCTGCGCACGCGAGGAGCAGGAACAGGTAAGGCCAAGAAGGTCGCACTCGTCGGCAAGGGCATCACATTCGACACCGGCGGTATCTCCATCAAACCGGCCGCCAACATGCACCACATGACGTCCGACATGGGTGGCGCGGCGGCCGTCATCGCGACGGTGGTGCTCGCGGCCAAGCAGAAGCTGCCCATCGACGTGATCGCCACCGTGCCGATGGCCGAGAACATGCCGTCGGCTACCGCCCAGCGGCCCGGCGATGTGCTGACCCAATACGGCGGAATCACCGTCGAGGTGCTCAACACCGACGCCGAGGGTCGGCTGATCCTCGCCGACGCGATCGTGCGGGCATGCGAGGACGATCCCGACTACCTCATCGAGACGTCGACGCTGACCGGTGCACAGACAGTCGCGCTCGGCGCCCGCACACCAGGGGTGATGGGTTCCGACGAGTTCCGCGACCGGGTGGCGGCGCTATCCCAGGAGGTCGGCGAAAACGCTTGGCCCATGCCGCTTCCCGACGAGCTGAAGGACGATCTCAAGTCGACGGTGGCGGACCTGGCCAACGTCAGCGGCTCGCGCTACGCGGGCATGCTGGTCGCAGGCACGTACCTACGCGAGTTCGTGGCCGACGGCGTGGCGTGGGCCCACATCGACGTCGCCGCGCCGGCGTACAACACCGGCGGCCCATGGGGTTACACCGGCAAGGGTGGCACCGGGGTGCCGACCCGCACGATGTTCGCGGTGCTCGAGGACGTCGCTCAGAACGGTTAGCGAAGCCGCTGAGCTACACGAGCTTGACGCGGGCCGCATTGCGCATCGCCTGCGGCAGCGCCCGAGAGGTGCCGTAAAGGAGGTAGGCCTCCGGCGTGATGGGCCGGATCGGCTTGTTCTTCTTGACCGCCGAGACGATCGCCTTTGCGGCCTTGTCCGGTCCGAAACTCCGACGCCTGAACTGCTTCTCGAATTGCTCCCGACGGCTCTCGATGCTTTCGTCCGAGCGGCCAGGCGCGTCGAATCGGGTGGCGTGCACGATGTTGGTATCGATGGTGCCCGGGCAGACCGTGGTGAGCCCGATGCCTGCGACGTCGAATTCCGCACGTAGGCAGTCGGAGAACATGTAGACGGCAGCCTTCGACGTGCAATAGGCATTCAACGATTTCGACGGTGAGTACGACGCCATCGAAGCAACATTGACGATGTGTCCGCCTGTGCCGCGCTCGACGAGGCGCTTCCCAAATGCCCTGCAGCCGTTGACTACACCGCCGAGATTGACGTCCAGCACCCGCTCCCACTGTTCGGCAGGCGTGTCCAGGAACTCCCCCGCCTGCCCGATGCCCGCGTTGTTCACCACAATGTCGGGCACGCCGTGCTTGTTACACACCTCGTCGGCGAACCTCTCGACCGCTTCGGCATCGGCCACATCGACCACATACGGGTGCGCGACACCGCCTCTCTCGACGATCTGGGCGGCGGTGTCCTTGACGGTCGCCTCGTCGACGTCGCTGACGATCAGTTCGGCGCCTGAACGCGCGAACGCCAGTGCGGTTTCCCTGCCGATGCCGCTGCCCGCGCCGGTGACCGACACCAGCGTGTCGCCGAAGTCGTCGCGCTTGCGGCCGACCTGCGCGCGCAACAACGACCGATTTGCGGGCTTGCCCTCGAGGAAGTCGACCAGTTCGCCGACACCCGCGGCCAACACCTGCGGGTGAGACATCGGCGACCAGTGGCCCGCGTTGATGTCGCGTCGCCACAGTCGCGGCACCCAGCGGGACAGGTCGTCGAAGCCGTGCGGGCGGACCACCGGGTCCTTGGCGCCGACGATCAACTGCACGGGCACGCTGACGTAGCGGTCGGCGGGGAACTTCGTCGGCGGGGCGACCGCCAGGGAACGATAGATCTTCAGTGAGTTGACGAGGTCGATGGCGGCGGTGTCACTGCGGTAGCGCTGCTCGGCGGGCACGTGGTCGGTCAACAGCTTGTTGGCGCTCCGCCGCATCAGTCGCTTGAACACCGCTGGCGCGACGACCGGCGCCGCGAACGGGTACCAGTACGTGAGCCGGAGGATCCGGTCGATCGCGCGGACGAACTGCACGGGCCGGTACGGGCGCTTGAGGCTGTCGAAGATGTAGCCGCCGTACTGGGCGATGCCGGGCCCGGACGCCGAGGTGAAGGATGCCACCCGGTCGCAGGCACCCGGCCGGCTCAGGTACTCCCAGGCGGCGACCGACCCCCAGTCATGACCCAACAGGTGAACGGACTCACCGGGACTCACGGCGGCGATCACCGCGCCGAGGTCGTCGGCCAGCCTGGCGATCGTGTATGCCGAAATCGGTTTGGGCACAGACGAATTGCCCACGCCGCGATTGTCGTAGCGGATGATGCGGAATCGGTCGGCCAGCCGCGACACGACGCCGTCCCACAACACGTGCGAATCGGGCCAGCCGTGCGCCATCACCAGCGTCGGCCCGTCGGGATTTCCCTGCTCGTAAGTGGCGATGCGAACACCGTCCACGCTCTCGACGAACCGTTCGGCGATCGTGTCCCCCACGGTGCGTACCCTAACGGTCTTCCAGCTCCCGCCGGGCAGCGCGTTCCCGTTCGATGCGACGGCGGGCGTCGTAGTCACGCATGCGTTGCGGATAGCCGACCTTCTGCACGTCGTAGACCGGAATCTGCAGCCGCTCGCTCAGCCGCCTGGCACCCGCATCGCCGCCTGCGCGACGCCGCGTCCATTCGCCGTCGCCGGCCACCAGCACCGCGGTGACCTCGGTGACCGTGGTCTTCGGCTCGATGAACGCCTCCACGCCGGCGCGCTGGGCGACCCACTGCCGCATGTATGCCAGATCGGCGGCGGGGTCATTGCGGCCGCTGCCGCGCCGTGACCCGCCGCGCCGAAACCTGTCGAACAGTCCCAACTGGGCCGTACTCCTTCCGGAGCTCCCACGCTCCACCTCTATCGATAGTGCCAGAGCATCAGCTGTCCAGGTCTGGGGCGAGCGGTCGGGCTCGACATGACAGGATGGAACCGGCATTCGATCCGTGGCGACCAACCGTTCGAGGGAGTCAACAGACATGGCAACTTCCGTCCAGATGCCGGCACTCGGCGAGAGCGTCACCGAGGGGACTGTCACCCGGTGGCTCAAGCAAGAGGGCGACACGGTGGAGCTGGACGAACCATTGCTCGAGGTCTCGACGGACAAGGTCGACACCGAGATCCCGTCCCCCGCGGCAGGCGTGCTGAAGAAGATCGTCGCCCAGGAAGACGACACCGTCGAGGTCGGCGGCGAGCTGGCCGTGATCGGCGACGCGGGCGAGGACGGCGGAGGCGGCGAGGAGCCGAAGTCCGAGGAGAAGTCCGAGGAGAAGTCCGAGGAGCAGGCCGAAGAGCCCGCCGAGGAGGAGAAGCCGGCCGAGGAGCCCGCCGCTCAGCCCGAGCCCGCCGCCGAGGAGCAGGAGGAGCCCGAGCCCGAGGAGAAGCCGGCAGCCTCGTCAGGCGGCGGCGACGCCACCCCTGTGCTGATGCCCGAGCTGGGCGAGTCGGTCACCGAAGGCACGGTGACGCGCTGGTTGAAGAAGGTCGGCGACAGCGTCGAGGTGGATGAGCCGCTGGTGGAGGTGTCCACCGACAAGGTCGACACCGAGATCCCCTCGCCGGTGGCGGGCACGCTGGTGAGCATCACCGCCGAAGAAGACGACACCGTCGCCGTCGGAGGCGAGCTGGCCAAGATCGGCGATGCCGGAGCGGCGCCCGCCGAGAAGCCCGAACCCAAGCCGGAACCGAAGGAAGAACCAAAGGAAGAGGCCAAGGAAGAGCCCGAGCCCGAACCCAAGGAAGAGCCCAAGCCGGAACCGGAGCCCGAACCCAAGGAAGAAGCCAAGCCGGAACCGAAGCCCGAACCCAAGGAGGAGTCGAAGCCGGAACCGAAGCCTGAGCCCAAACCTGAGTCGAAGCCGCAAGCCGCTTCGGAACCGTCGGGTGACGGCGCGCCGTACGTGACACCACTGGTGCGGAAATTGGCCAACGAGAACGACATCGACCTCGCGGCGGTGACGGGCAGCGGCGTCGGCGGGCGTATTCGTAAGCAGGATGTGCTGGCCGCGGCCGAGGCCAAGAAGGCACCCGCACAGGAGGCCCCCGCAGCCAAGGAGGCGGCGGCGCCCGCGGCGAAGGCGAAACCGGCCTCCGCACTGGCGCATCTGCGCGGCACCAAGCAGAAGGCCAACCGCATTCGGCAGATCACTGCGAAGAAGACACGCGAATCTCTGCAAGCCACAGCGCAGTTGACGCAGACCCACGAGGTCGACATGACCAAGATCGTGTCGCTGCGAGCGCGGGCGAAGTCCAATTTCGCCGAGCGCGAGGGCGTGAACCTGACATTCCTGCCCTTCTTCGCCGTGGCCGTCGTCGATGCGCTGAAGGCGCACCCGAACGTCAACGCCAGCTACAACGAGGACTCCAAGGAGATCACCTACTACGACGCCGAGCACCTCGGCTTCGCGGTGGATACCGAACAGGGCCTGCTGTCGCCGGTGATTCACAACGCGGGCGACCTGTCGCTGGGCGGACTGGCGCGGGCCATCGCCGACATCGCGGCGCGGGCGCGGTCGGGCGACCTCAAACCGGACGAATTGTCCGGTGGGACCTTCACGATCACCAACATCGGCAGCCAGGGCGCGTTGTTCGACACCCCGATCCTGGTGCCGCCGCAAGCGGCGATGCTGGGCACCGGTGCGATCGTCAAGCGTCCCCGCGTGGTGGTGGACGACACCGGCAACGAGTCGATCGGCGTGCGCTCGATCTGCTATCTGCCGCTGACGTATGACCACCGGCTCGTCGACGGCGCGGACGCGGGTCGCTTCCTGACCACGATCAAGCGCAGGCTCGAAGAGGGCGCGTTCGAGGCGGATTTGGGGCTGTAGACACCAGTGGCCACCGTTGCGATTGCGGGGTCCTCGGGACTGATCGGCTCGTCGCTGGTCTACGCCCTGCGGGCCACCGATCACCGGGTGGTGCGCATCGTGCGCCGGGCACCATCGAATTCCGATGAGCTGTTCTGGAATCCGGACACCGGGGAGTTCGACGCGAATGCGCTGCGCGGGGTGGACGCCGTGGTCAACATGTGCGGCGTCAACGTCGGCGCCAAACGGTGGTCGGGCGCGTTCAAGCAGAGCCTGCGCGACAGCCGGATCGATCCCACCGAGGTGCTGTCCGCAGCGGTGGCGGAGGCAGACGTCGGAGTGCTGATCAACGCGAGCGCTGTCGGTTACTACGGCGACACCGGCAACCGGATCGCCGACGAGACCGCTCCGTCCGGCCGCGGGTTCCTTGCCCAGTTGTGCCGGGACTGGGAGGCCGCGACGGCGCCGGCGCAGCATGCGGGCGTCCGCGTCGTGCTCACCCGTACCGGGCTGGTGCTATCGCCGCGCGGCGGGATGCTGAGCCGGCTGCGCCCGCTGTTCTCGCTGGGCCTCGGTGCTCGGCTCGGCGGCGGCCGTCAGTACATGCCGTGGATCAGCCTCGAAGACCAGGTCCGCGCGCTGCTGTTCGCGATCTTCCACGACGAGCTCTCGGGACCGGTGAACTTCACCGGACCGGCGCCGGTGACCAACTCCGAGTTCACGACGGCGATGGGCCGTGCGCTGAACCGGCCGACACCACTGATGGTTCCGGGTTTCGCGCTGAAGACATTGCTGGGCGAGTTCGCCGAGGAAGGGCTGCTGGGCGGGCAGCGGGCGATTCCCGCGGCGCTCGAACGCGCGGGCTATGAGTTCCACCACAACACCGTCGGCGAGGCGTTGGCCTACGTAACGAGTACCGTCGAATCGTGAGCTCTATCCGGTCGGCAACCACACCGATCGATGTTCGGCGGCTCGGCATCGTCGACTACCAAGACGCCTGGATTCTG
Organism: uncultured Actinomycetota bacterium; assembly: GCA_963822305.1. Taxonomy (GTDB): domain Bacteria; phylum Actinomycetota; class Actinomycetes; order Mycobacteriales; family Mycobacteriaceae; genus Mycobacterium. The sequence goes on from CAWGHF010000021.1 coordinate 498,547, forward strand.
CAGCGGGAGCTGGCCGACGGCCGCGTTGCAGGCGGACCCGACACGCTGCTGCTGCTCGAGCACCCGTCGGTCTTCACGGCCGGCCGCCGCACGCTGCCGCACGAGCGCCCGGTCGACGGAACCGCCGTCATCGACACCGACCGGGGCGGCAAGATCACCTGGCACGGCCCCGGCCAGCTGGTCGGATATCCGATCGTCGGGCTGGCGGAACCCCTCGATGTGGTGAATTTCGTTCGGCGCCTTGAAGAGTCGTTGATCCGCGTGTGCGCCGAGCTCGGGTTGGAAACCGTGCGCGTTGCCGGCCGGTCCGGTGTGTGGGTGCCTGCGGACGAGAGGGGCCCGGCCCGCAAGGTCGGCGCGATCGGGGTCCGGGTGTCGCGGGCGACAACGCTGCACGGGTTCGCGCTGAACTGTGACTGCGACCTGAGCGCGTTCTCCGCGATCGTGCCGTGCGGCATCGCCGACGCCGGAGTCACTTCGCTGACAGCCGAACTCGGCCGCCACGTCGGCGTCGGCGACGTCATCGACCGCGTGACGGCCGCCGTGTGCGACGCGCTGGACGGCCGCCTGCGGGTAGCGTTGACGTCGTGACCGTCGTTCCAGAAGGCCGCAAGCTGCTCCGATTGGAAGTCCGCAATGCGCAGACTCCGATCGAGCGCAAACCGCCGTGGATCAAGACGCGGATGAAGACGGGCCCGGAGTACACGCAGCTGAAGAACCTGGTCCGCCGCGAGGGGCTGCACACCGTCTGCGAAGAAGCCGGCTGTCCCAACATCTACGAGTGCTGGGAGGACCGGGAAGCGACGTTCCTGATCGGCGGCGAGCAGTGCACCCGCCGCTGCGACTTCTGCCAGATCGACACCGGCAAGCCGGCCGACCTTGACCGCGACGAGCCGCGCAGGGTCGCCGAGAGTGTCGCCTCGATGGGCCTGCGGTACGCGACCGTCACCGGTGTGGCCCGCGATGATCTGCCCGACGGCGGCGCCTGGCTGTACGCCGAGACGGTGCGCTACATCAAGAAGCTCAACCCCGACACCGGCGTCGAGTTGCTGATTCCCGACTTCAACGGAGAACCGGCGTTGCTCGAGCAGGTCTTCGAATCGCGGCCAGAAGTGTTGGCGCACAACGTCGAAACGGTACCGCGGATCTTCAAGCGGATCCGGCCCGCGTTCCGCTATGACCGCAGCCTGGCCGTGATCACCGCCGCGCGCGACTACGGTTTGGTCACCAAGAGCAACCTGATCCTCGGCATGGGCGAGACGCCAGACGAGGTGCGCACGGCGTTGAAGGACCTGCTGGACGCCGGCTGCGACATCGTCACGATCACCCAGTACCTTCGGCCGTCGGCGCGTCATCACCCGGTGGAGCGCTGGGTCCACCCCGATGAGTTCGTCGAGCACGCGGCATTCGCAGAGGAGCTCGGCTTTGCCGGGGTGCTCGCCGGACCGCTGGTGCGGTCCTCGTATCGGGCGGGTCGCCTCTATTCGCAGGCAGCGGGCTCGAGGGTCTCGCGCCCACCCGTATCCTGAACCAATGGCGAAGACCACCCGCAACAAGGCCGAAATCAAGGCCGCCAAGGCCGAGGCCAAGGCCACTCGAAAGGCCGCATCCAAGCAGCGCCGCAGTCAGCTGTGGCAGGCGTTCCAGATCCAGCGCAAGGAGGACAAGCGCCTGCTGCCGTACATGATCGGCGCGTTTGTGCTGATCGTGGCGGCCTCAGTGGTGGCAGGGGTGTTCGCCGGCGGGTTCACGATGTTCACGCTCATCCCGCTGGGCGTGGTGCTCGGCGCGCTGGTGGCGTTCATCATCTTTGCCCGCCGGGCGCAGAAAGCGGTCTATCACAAGGCCGAGGGCCAGGCGGGCGCGGCGGCATGGGCGCTGGAGAATCTGCGCGGCAAATGGCGCGTGACCCCGGGCGTCGCGGCGACCGGCCATCTGGATGCGGTGCACCGGGTCATCGGCAGGCCGGGCGTGATCTTCGTCGGCGAAGGCTCGGCGGCGCGGGTGAAACCGCTGTTGGCACAGGAGAAGAAGCGCACCGCGCGGCTCGTCGGCGACGTCCCGATCTACGACGTCGTGATCGGCAACGGGGCCGATGAGGTCCCGCTGGCGAAGCTGGAACGTCACTTGAACAAGCTGCCCGCGAACATCACCGTCAAGCAGATGGACGCGCTGGAGTCGCGGCTGGGCGCGCTTGGCTCAAAGGTGGGCCCGGCGGCGATGCCCAAGGGCCCGATGCCGAACGCGGCGAAGATGCGGGGTATGCAGCGGACGGTGCGCAGGCGCTAGCTGCGACTTTCGTCCGAAACCTACCTTCGGGCGGGAAAGTGCGAGTAGATCGCACCATTTTGTCGATTTCGAGCGCTCATCGCCGCACCACCGCGGTGTTCGTCAGCCGGTCGTGCAGGCCGCGCAGGTCGGTATCGGTGAACAGCGGCGGTATCACCAGCGCGATCAGCAGACCGCGGACCAGCGCGCGACCGAAGCCGACATGGATCCGATTGTCGACGGGCACCACGATCAGGCCGAGCGCGTACTGACCGGGGGTGAATCCGAAAAGCCGGACCGACACGGCGCCCAGCACGAACCAGATGACCAGCACCGCGGTGGACAGCGTCTGCACGCTGAACCACCCAAATGTCATGGCCAGGGCGGCCAGGCCGTAGGCGATCAGCCAGTCGACGAACAGGGCTGCGACGCGTCTGCCCGTCCGCGCCAGAGATTTAGGCCCGCTTTGGGGTAGACCCAGCCGCTGACCTGGATAATCATTAGGTCGCTGGTCCGTCGGTCCGGGCCCGACGGGCGGCGGACCGGATAGCCAGGAACCGAAGCTGGAAGGCATGGTTCCAGCATAGGTCTGGAGGAATTGCGTAACTTCGGCGCAACATACGGTTGACTGCGGTGCAACATCGTATCCATAGCGTCATGCCCCGGGTTAACACAGAAATAAAAGGAGAGTCTTCAGTGGCAGAAAAGACCGCCGACGACATCATCAAGCAGATCAAGGACGAGGAAGTCGAATACGTCGACATCCGGTTCTGCGACCTGCCCGGCGTCGTCCAGCACTTCTCGATCCCAGCCTCGGCGTTCGACGAAAGCGTTTTCGAGGACGGATTGGCCTTCGACGGCTCGTCGGTGCGCGGCTTCCAGTCCATCCACGAGTCCGACATGATGCTGCTGCCCGATCCGGCGACGGCGCGTATCGACCCGTTCCGCGAGGCGAAGACGCTGAACCTCAACTTCTTCGTGCACGACCCGTTCACCCGTGAGGCGTACTCGCGCGACCCGCGCAACGTCGCCCGCAAGGCGGAGAACTACCTGGCCAGCACCGGCATCGCCGACACCGCGTACTTCGGCGCCGAGGCCGAGTTCTACATCTTCGACTCGGTCGCCTTCGACTCGCAGATGAACGGCACGTTCTACGAGATCGACTCCGAGGCGGGCTGGTGGAACACCGGTGAGCCGTTCGAAGCCGACGGCAGCCCCAACCGCGGCTACAAAGTTCGTCCGAAGGGTGGCTACTTCCCCGTTGCGCCGTACGACCATTACGTCGACCTGCGCGACAAGATGTGCACAAACCTGCAGAACGCGGGCTTCACCCTGGAACGCGGTCACCACGAGGTGGGCACCGCGGGCCAGGCGGAGATCAACTACAAGTTCAACACGCTGCTGCACGCGGCCGACGACTTGGTGTTGTTCAAGTACATCATCAAGAACACGGCGTGGCAGGCCGGCAAGACCGTGACGTTCATGCCGAAGCCGCTGTTCGGCGACAACGGCTCGGGTATGCACGCCCACCAGTCGCTGTGGAAGGACGGCAACCCGCTGTTCCACGACGAGTCCGGCTACGCCGGCCTGTCGGATACGGCTCGCCACTACATCGGCGGCATCCTGCATCACGCGCCGTCGCTGCTGGCGTTCACCAACCCGACGGTGAACTCCTACAAGCGTCTGGTGCCGGGCTACGAGGCGCCGATCAACCTGGTGTACAGCCAGCGCAACCGCTCGGCGTGCGTGCGCATCCCGATCACGGGCAACAACCCGAAGGCCAAGCGCCTCGAGTTCCGCTGCCCCGACAGCTCGGGCAACCCGTACCTGGCGTTCGCAGCGATGATGATGGCCGGCCTGGACGGCATCAAGAAGAAGCTGGAGCCGCAGGCGCCGATCGACAAGGACCTCTACGAGCTGCCGCCGGACGAGGCGGCCAGCATCCCGCAGGCGCCGACGTCGCTCTCGGCAGTGATCGACCGCCTCGAGGAGGATCACGAATACCTCACGGAGGGCGGGGTTTTCACCGAGGACCTGATCGAGACATGGATTTCGTTCAAGCGTGAGAACGAGATTCTGCCAATCCAGATCCGTCCGCACCCCTACGAGATCGCGTTGTACTACGACGTTT
>CAWGHF010000022.1:0-21392 GCA_963822305.1 uncultured Actinomycetota bacterium
GATCCGGGCATCGGGTTGCGGCATGCAGTACAGGCCGCCGCGATCGAGGGTGTCCAGGCAGCTGCGGGCCACCCGCTCGGCGGAGAAACCGGTCCATCGCATCAGGCGGTCGGCCATCTGTGTCGATTTGTCGGTGATGCGGCCGGAGTCGACGATGTTGGTCTTGACGAACGTCGGGCACAGCACCGTGACATTGACACCGGTGCCGCTCAGTTCGGCGGAGAGAGTCTCCGACAGTGACAGCACTCCGGCCTTGCTCACGTTGTAGGCCGCCATCCCCGGCGCCGCACCGAATGCCGCGGCGGACGCGACGTTGATGATGCCGCCATACCCGGCCTCACGAAGGATCGGCGCGAAGACATGGCAACCGTGAATCGGGCCCCACAAATTGATGCCGAGTACCCAGTTCCAGTCATCGATCTCGGTCTCGCCGATCGCCGAACCGCCCGCGCCGACGCCGGCGTTGTTGACCACCACGGTCGGCGGACGTCCGAGCCAGTCTTGCGACACCTTCGCGAGTTGGATGACGTCCTCGAGTTGCGCGACGTCGCATCGTGTCGCCAGCGCCTTACCGCCTGCTGCGACGATGTCGTCGGCCGTTGTCGCGCGGCTGTTTCGTCGATGTCGCTGCAGACGACGCTGCCCCCTCGGCGGGCGAGCTCGGTGGCGAACGCCGCGCCGATGCCGCTGCCTGCGCCGGTGATTACTGCGAGGGCCTCGTTGCTGCGCTTCGTGGACGAACCGAAGATGCCCATTGCCTCAACCTGCTTCCTGGCCGACGGCGTAGTCGCCGAGCGACTCCGCGATGAACTGCGCGATGTTCCCCATCGCACGGGCGGCCTCCGGGGTCAGGCGGGGCAGTGCTTGAAAGACGTGCACCTGGTCGGGCCAGACCTGCAGTTCGCACTCGCCGCCCGCGGCGCTGATGTCGACGGCCAACCGCCTGGCATCGGCGACGAGCATTTCGGCTCCGCCCGCCTGCACGAGCGTCGGCGGCATCGGTCGTCCACCGGCGACGTCAAGCGTCAAGCGTGGATGGGCGAGATCGGTTTTCCTGCAGTACAACCCGACGAGCCGCTTGGCGTCGCGGACACGGATCGCCGGGTCACGCCGCAGTGCTTCACGGGTACGCGACAGCTCGAAGGAAAGGTCGATGAGCGGTGACATCAGAACCATCGCGGCCGGATGGGCAACATCGGACTGCAGCAACATGTCGACGGCCAGATGGCCGCCCGCGGAGTCGCCCGCGATGATCAAACGCTGCGGGGCCAAGCCGTGCTGGTCTGTCAGCCAGTCCCATCCGGTCCGCACATCCGTTGCGGCCGCGGGGAATCGATGACGCGGCGCGAGCCGGCAGTCGACGACGAATACGGCCAGTCCGGTCAGAGCGGACAGCCACGTCGTCAGTCGGCGATGAGTGCGGGGCGAGCACAGGGCGTATCCGCTGCCGTGTACGTAGTAGATCGCGCGGTTTCCTCGACGCACGCCCGCTGCGAGAACCCATTCACCGATGAGCCTGCCGCCACCGGGCATCCGCACATCCACATGCTCGACCTGCGTTCCCGCAAGAGACGGGCCGAAGGTGTCCATCACTCCAGAGATGATCCGGCGCGACGCCCACAGGCCCCAGGCCCGCTCGGGCGGAAGCACCGCGCTGACCTGTCGCAGGGTCACGGTGCTGATCGCGGCCGCGCCACGGCTCCTCACTGAGCCGCGGACGGGCAAGTTGTCCGCCACGTTCCGAAGTACAACAGCAAATGATGACATTTGTCAATGTCGACATTCGAAGGTGTCAGCGAGGTGGATCGCCCCGCCAGCTGAAGCTGTTCACGTATTTGCCCATGTCAAGGGCGAGTTGGAGGTTCGCGCCCGACGGCTTGCCCAGCCCGAAGTCCGGGCCGAACTGCCGGAACGGGCCAACCGCGGCGGCGATGAGGGCGAGGTCGTTCTTCACCGCCACCATCACCAGCACCCGCATCCGCATGTAGTTGCTGTTGGCGCCCTGCGGCCAGCAGTCGGCGGCCAAGCCGTATCCGGGCACGTAGCCCACCATCGCGTTGGGAATCTCGTACGCGGTTTTCGTGTCCGGAAAGGTCTCGTTCACAAGGCTTTTGGCTATCTGCTCCGGCGTCCGTCCGTTGGCGGGTCGACTCATCAACTGCATGGTGCCGCCGTCACCGCCGAGGAAATCGGCCCGCACGCCATTGGGGCTCGTGGTGATCTTGTATGCCGGACTCGGCGCGGGGTATGACACGGAGAAGGTGCCGTCGGGGGCGGTGAAGCGTGGGTTGACCGCGACAGGTTCGCCGGTTGGCGGGTGGCCGCAGTCCGGTGGACAGACGTAGCGCGCCGGCGGCTTGTGGATGACCACCGAAAGCCCGACGAGCGCGAACGCCACCACGACGATGGCGACGCCCCAGGTCCGCAATAGCCGGACATACGACGTCCGGTGCAGCGGCGGTGCGGTGTAGCTTCCTGGGGTCGTGGAATAGCCGGGAAGCGTGGTGTCATCCGATGCGTCGGCGCCCACCCTTGTCGGCCGCGTTTGGCGGCGCTCCTTACGCGAGAACCGGGACGACGCGTGAGTGGCCACCCCGCACGCCGGGCAGAAGGCCATGTCGGGGACGACGTGGTTGCAGTTCGGACACAGCACCGGCTCATCGGACTGGATCTCGTCATGCGCTTCATGCAGGAGCGCGAGGTGCAGGCCGAGTCGCAGCAGAAGAAGCGCTACCGCGGCGACCGTCAGATGGACGGCCAGCTGCAGTATCTGTGGAATGTGGGCGACGTCGATGACTCCCAGCGCGGCGTAGACGGCCAGGACCGCCGCTGCAAAGCCTGCCAGCGCGGCGCGGACAAAACTCGCGTGCTGGTGAATCTTGTTGGGCGGGCGGGTGAACCACAGCGCGGCGCCGATGAGCCCGCCCAGGGCCGCGGCCGTTAACGGGACCGCCACCCCGCGAATGCCTGCTTCGACGATCAGCGAGCTGACGGGACGGGCGCGGGCCACTAGTCCGGCGGCGAACTGCGGGGCCAGCCGGGTCAGTGTCGCCGCCGCGGTGAACGCGAGCGCTCCGAGCGCGCCGATCATGAAGCCGTCCATGGACTCTCGCGTCGGCGGCCGCAGCAGGCGCACCACCACCGCGGGCACCAACATCAACAGCATGCTCCCGACCGGGATGCCGAGCCCCTCTCGTGCTATCCGGCCCGCCGCGATCCCGGCGCCCAGCGGCACGCCGTACGAGCGTGCGACGATCGCACCGGTCAGCAGTACCCACCCGACGCCGAGCCCGATACCCAACGCCGTGGTGAGAAGCAGTGTGCGCGCGGGCGTATCGCGGAAGACGTTGGTCTCCCGCATGTACAACAGGAACAACAGCGGAAGGCCGAGCGCCGCCACCGAGATCAATGCCGCGGGCATTCGCAACGTCGCGAACGTCACCAGCGCGAGCAACACGATGACAAGCGCCAACTGGAACGGTCTTCGGGACCGGTGCGACAGCTGAGGAAACAGCGAACTGGCCAACGACGGCCGCAAGAGGTGCTCACCGGGGTCGGCGCCGTATGCACGAAGTCGTAACCAGGACGGCCCGTTTCCACGCCGCTCGGTCAGAAAGTCACCGCAGAGCCCGCAGAATTCGCCTGCGGGAACGTCGGTTTGGCAGACCCGGCACTCCATGGTGGTGGGGGAGTCTTCGATTGGGGTGCTCATGCCGTCAGCTTCTGCAGGACAAGGATGTTTTGGACGAGGTTGTCGATGTCGGGCGTGCCGAGGCCGGTCACCATGTCGTAGCCGGGAAGCGCGTCGGCGACCGCGTTGCCGCCGAGGGTGACGTCGCGGAAGCCGGGCAGCCTCGATCCCTCGGCGACCTTGTACAGAATGGGATTGAGATCGCCGAGGAGTCGCCCGCCGTTCTCGACGAGGTACTGGTTCATCACCGCGCCGAGGCCCGCCCAGATCGGCGCCGACTGGGAAGTGCCGCCGCCGACCAACTGCTTCCCGTTGAACACGATCTTGACGCCGGTGAACTGGTCGGCCACGGCGGAGACGTCCGGCGTGAGCCGACGATCGGGATTCTGGCCCGGCAACACCGCGCGCTGCCACGGCGGGCGGTCGAATAATGAGGACACCCCGCCGCCGCTGCCCAGCGACAGCGGCACGTCGAACCAGGCCTGTTCGGATTGCCAGACGCCTGCGGCGTCGGTGGACAGGGTGGTGCCGCCCACATCGGTCATCTCCGGCAGGGATGCGACCGAGTCGAGCCCGACATCGGCGTCACTCGGCGGCGACGACCAGTCCCGGCCGCCCTTGCATTCCAGGCCCGCGAGGTCACCGCTGGCGTTGAAAGCCGTTGTGCCATTGGCGTGTGCGTCGGCGAGCGCCGACCGAACCGGTGCCAGATCGGCGGCGGTGATCAGCTTGTCGCAGCCCCAGCCGATCGAGAAGCTCCACACCGCGCCGGGGAACTGTCTGTCGGCCGACGCCAGCATCTGCGCGATGTTTTCGAAGACGCCGCCGTCGCCTTCGACCGTCGGCCGGGCGTTGATGACCACCTTCTGCGCATCGGGTGCGACGGCATGTGCGACCTCGAGGTCCATCGTCGTCTCGCCGTGCGGTTCGGAGGGTTGGCCGCCGACCAGGGTGGGGGTGAACTTCGGCAACTTGTACAGGTCCGCGAAGCTGTCGAGGTCGGCCTGGTCGAAGCCGTCGAACGCGAAGATCACGATGGTCTGACCCTTGCCGGTGAATCCGGCCGAGGCCAGCTTGCTCACGTTGTAGGTGTTGCGCAGCGCGCTGGGCTGCAACCCCTGATCCGGTACGTCGCGCGGCAGCATCGGAGGTTTCGACGTGTGATGCGGGATGTAGCTCAGGATCCGGCCGAGTTCGACAACCTCTGGACGCAGTTCGGCGGGTACCGACGGCTGTTGCGGGGACGCATAGAACAGCTGACCGCGCTGGCCGCGATAGTCGTGTACTTCAACACCGAAGGCGGAGCCCACCTTGTCGGCCCCGCCCTCGACGACGGCCCAGTTCTTGCCGGGCTGCCATCGCACGGACAAGCCTTGGCCACGCGCCCAGCCGACCAACTGAGTCGGCTGGGTCGAGTCGCGCAGTTCGACGGTCAGCTGGGTGTCGTCGCGGTGCGAGGGTCCGAGATCGGTTGAAGCGCCGAGCAACAGCGCGAACGGTCCGCCGATCAGCCGGGGCGCGTCGTGCGCATGGGTGATCCGCAGATCCGACGCCAGTACAAGCACCCCCGCTGCCGCGATCAACGCCAGCAGTCGGTGCCCGGCGCCAGTTCGCCAACCGGGCACCGCGGTGCGCTAGTTGTCGCCTGGAGGCGCCGTCGGCGCCGGAGGTGCGATGACCGACGGCGAGAACGGATTCGGTCCGCCCGGATCGAGGCGCGGTGCCTTCTCGGTGGGCTCGGCCGGCGCCGTCGTCGTCGTGGTGGTCGTCGTGGTCGAGGTCTCGGGAGCCTTCTCCTCTTCCTTCGCGCACGCGGCGGAAAGCCCCACCAGGGCGATGATTGCCGCGGCTCCGGCGATGGCCGGAATGCGACGATTCGAACGACGTGTCGTCATCATTTTCCTATCTGTCCCCCGACTTGCTGTAGAACCGCTGGCAATGCGGTCGTCGATCAAAACCTTATCCGATAAGCGAAGAATTCCTGCGGTGATTAAGCCGCAGGCGAAGCGGCAACGGTAACGGTAACCAGGCTGCGCTGCTGACGCTTGACGGTGTCGGTGGGCGGGTGTTTACTCATCCTATCGAACATATTTTCGAATGGACGTTGATTCGGATGAGGCAGAAGGTGCTGTTGTGACGGCGGCGATGAGCCTGGATCGGCATCGGGTTGACCATGCTGAGCAGGTAGAACACCTGCGCCGCAAGATGGCGGCGATATCCGGGAAGGTGGGTCGGGGCCGCCGCGGTGAACTGCCGTCGAACGACGTGCTTCCCGAGTCGGAAAGTTTGCTGCCGCTGCCCGAATCGTTGACCGATGTGTTACCGATCACATTGCCGAGGGGATCGGTGGCGGTGCTGTCGGGTGCGCGGTCGCTGTCGCTGAGCATGGTGGCTGCGGTGACGGCAGCGGGCGGGCATGCGGCCATCGTGGGTCAGCCCGACGTCGGTCTGCTTGCGGCCGTTGAGATGGGGGCGGATCTGAGCAGGCTCGCCGTCATTCCCGAACCGGGAGCAGATCCCGTTGAGGTGGCAGCGGTGTTGATGGACGGCATGGATCTGGTTGTGCTCGGTCTTGCCGGGCGTTCGGTGCCCGCGACACGGGCGCGGGCGGTGGTCGCCCGCGCGCGCCAGAAAGGTTGCACGCTGTTGGTCACCGGCGGTGACTGGCATGGCGCATCGGCCCGGCTGGAGGCCAGGGTCAGCGGCTACGAAGTGACGGGCGGCAGCGGCGGTAGGCCAACATCGGGGTGCGGCCGGATCAGCCGGGTGCGGTTGGACATGCGGGCGAGGGGGAGAACCTTCGGGTCGGTGCATGCGGTAGGCGAATGAGCGCGCCGCGGGTGCTGGCCATCTGGTGCATGGATTGGCCTGCGGTGGCCGCGACGGTGGCGGCTGATCTGTCCCCGACGTTTCCGGTGGCGGTCACGCTGGCCAACCGGGTCATCGCCTGCTCGGCGTCGGCCCGCGCAGCCGGGGTACGCCGCGGCCTGCGCCGTCGGGAAGCCCAGGCCAGGTGCCCGCAGCTGCACGTCGTCACCGCCGACCCGGCACGCGATGCCCGGCACTTCGAAAACGTGACGACGGCGGTGGACGACCTGGTGCCGCGTGCCGAGGTGCTGCGGCCCGGTCTGCTGGTGTTGCCGGTTCGCGGTGCGGCGCGTTACTTCGGCTCCGAGCAGGCCGCGGCCGAGCGGTTGGTCGATGCGGTGGCGGCGGCGGGAGCCGAATGCCAGGTGGGAATCGCTGACCGGCTGTCCACCGCGGTCTTCGCCGCACGCGCCGGGCGAATCATCGAACCGGGCAAGGACGCGGTGTTCTTGTCCGCGCTGTCCATCCGGCAGCTGGCCACCGAACCGAGCCTGGCGGCGCCCGGCCGCGAAGACCTGGCGGATCTGTTGTGGCGCATGGGTATCCGGAACATCGGGCAGTTCGCCGCGTTGTCCCGCGCTGACGTGGCATCCCGGTTCGGGGCCGACGCGGTCGCCGCACATCGCTTCGCCCGCGCCGAACCTGGCCGTGGGCCGTCGGGTCGCGAACCGCCGCCGGATCTCGACGCCGTGATGGACTGCGACCCGCCGATCGACCGGGTGGATGCCGCGGCGTTCGCCGGCCGGTCACTGGCCGGCGACCTGCATCGCAGCCTCGAGTCGGTGGGTGTCGGCTGCACCCGGCTGGCCATCCATGCCGTGACCGCCAACGGTGAAGAGCTGAACCGGGTTTGGCGTTGTGCGGAACCGCTGACCGAGGACGCCACCGCCGACCGGGTGCGCTGGCAGCTGGACGGCTGGCTGAATCGCCGCAATCCCAACGACAGGCCCACCGCGCCGATCACCGTGTTGCGGCTGCAACCGGTGGAAGTGGTGTCGGCAGAGGCATTGCAACTGCCGCTGTGGGGTGGCATCGGGGAGGAAGACCGGTTACGTGCCCGTCGTGCGCTGGTCCGGGTGCAAGGTCTGCTCGGGCCGGAGGCCGTGCAGGTGCCGATGCTCAGCGGAGGCCGTGGACCCGCCGAGCGGATCACGTTGACGCCGTTGGGCGACGAGCCGGTGCCGCGGGCCGACCCCGGGCAGCCGTGGCCGGGACAACTGCCCGAGCCCTCGCCGAGCGTGCTGCTCGACGACCCGGTCGAGGTGCTCGACGACGAAGGCAATCCGGTGCGGGTGACCAACAGGGGATTGTTCTCCGCGGAGCCTGCGCGGCTTGCCGCCCCCGGCAGAGAGGGCACATTGTCCTGGTGGGCCGGGCCATGGCCGGTCGACGAGCGGTGGTGGGATCCCGACCGCAAGGCCGGACGTACCGCACGGGCTCAGGTGCTGCTCAGCGGAGACCCGGGGGAGGCGCTGTTGCTGTGCTACCGACAGCGGCGGTGGTATCTGGAAGGGATCTACGAGTAGTCAGTGGCCGATTCGTTCCTCGCGTGCGCGGCAACCTTCTCGATGTCCGGAAGCTTCCAGGTTTTGTCGAGAAGTGCTTGATCAGGCCCGTAGAACCGGAAGATCACCTCGAAAGTGTTGCACGCCTTGGTCGGTACCCAGTTCGACGATGCACCGTCCGGTGCGGTGGGACCGAAGAAGATGTCGACCGAGCCGTCGGCGTTCGTCGCCAGGTTCGCAGAAGTGGAGGCCCGACTGGAGCGTGGAGTGTTCCGGATCAGGGCATGGGTCTTACCGTCGTATGCGGTCGCCGACCAATACTGGTGCACCGGCGCGGCCGCGGGCACGCGGAGGCGGTAGACGGTCCCGCCGTCGAGCTTGTTTCCCTTGCCGTCCCTGAGCGTCATCAGGTAGAACTGGCCCGCGCCAAGGTGTTTGGCGCTGAAGAAAGCAATCGAATAGGTGACGGCGCGGTTGTCGACGGGGTAACTGTCCGGGTCGGCGAAATTCGTCGTCATACCCTCGATGACCTCGCCGGAGGCGGGCACATGCCACTGGCCACCGTCGAAATAGGGCGGCGGGAAGTACGACGTATCCAGCCGGTTCACCAGCCATGAGTGCGCCTCGTGCGCCGCGAGATTGAAGATCCGTCGCGTCTTGTCGTTGGGCGCGAACGGTCGTCCCTTTTCGATGCCGATGGATTTCAGCTTGTCGATCATCGCCTTGTCGCGGACCAGCCACGGCTCGGTCTGCACGATGGCGTTCAGCGCATCGAAGAACCGCGCATCGTAGGGGATGGTCGCGTCGAACAAGGTGTCGTTCGCGTCGATGTACGCGGTCTGCGGCGGATCGGCCGCAGCCGAAAGCGGATACACCCGAACGCGTTTCCCGTACGCAACCGCGTCGGCGATATCGGCGTCAGCGACACTGCGATAGTTCGAACGCAACAGCGCAAACGACTGATATGTGGCCGAACGGCACGGCAGATAGCCGTCGGGAACGTCACCCGCGTGGTCGGGCGGCAGAATGAGATACCTGCCTCCAGTTCCTTTGTCGGCGCCTGCGGGCCCGACGTCTTCGATCGCGGTCTGCCAGCAGTCGTCGATCGAGCCGACGATCGTGCCGGTGTCGGCAGGTGGTATCTCCAGCACCACCGGTCCGACGTCTCTGGTGTCGAAGAACGGCATGAAGTAGATCGTGTCGGGGTTGGGTGTGAGCGTCTGGTTCTTCCAGTTGACCGGCCGCGACCAGAACACGACCTGGTTCGCCGACCCGCCGAGCTTGACCATCTGACGACGCATCAACTCGAAGTTGACCGCGGGCATGCCCCAGATGACCGCCTCGATGGCACGGCGATGCAGCGCCCGGTCGGCGATCTCGGCCGGGTTGGACGGCGGACCCGCTGACGGTTCCGGTCGTTGCCACAGCGTGCGCATGGCGCGCCTCCCACGTCGCGATGCCGCCATTAAACCCCAGGTCAGGCAAGATCGCGCGCCTTTGTCATAGCGATGGAGATCGGAAGTCATCGAACACAGGTATTCGAGGGATCAGCTCACAGCACGAGGGGTTGGATGCTGGAGAGCGCGACGACTCGAAGCGAAGGGGTATGCTGGTGGCGCGGCGGTTGGCGGTCTGTCGTCGAAAGCTGATTGGCCCAGCGGACCGTCGGAGGTGGAGTTCCAGAGGATCCCGATCCGGGCTACATGATGGTGACGGGGTTTCAGCGCACCAGCGCCGAGATCGCCGCAGCGATGAACCTGTCCCCGGCGGCGGCCAGCATCGTGGTTTCGCATGCCGAGGCCTTGGTGGAGCGACTGCCCCAGGTGGCGGCGGTGCTCGCGGCGGGTGATACCGATTGGCGCACGGTGCAGGTGATCATCACCCGTACCGAGTTCGTCAGCGACTCGGTCATCAGAGGCCTTGATTGGTCGGCTGGCTACGGCGGATCTCGCACTGGCAGTGCTGGTCGCGCAAGCGGATCGTCGATACCGTCGACGCCGCGGTGACGCGAGATCGATCCCGACGCGATCCGCGAGCGGATACGACGCGAGGATAGGCGGCACGTGTATGTGACGGCGATGGGCCGATGGCAACGGCCAGGCTGGACGGGGTGCTGGCCGCCGAGGCCGGAATAGCCGTCGACAAGCGGCTGACCGAGCTGGCGAACGCGGTATGCCGCGACGATCCCCGCACGGTTGATCAGCCCGCGCCGATGCGATGCAGGCGTGGTCGGAGGGCTCGCACCCTCGTGTGTCAATGCGGCGCCGAGGACTGCCCGAACCGATCCGGCGGCACTGCGGCGCCGACGCGAATAGTTGTGAACGTCATCGCCGGGGCGGGCACCGTGCTGTGGTGGCGGCGATCAACCCGGCTACCTCGAGGGATACGGCGTGATCGACGCCGAGCAGGTCCGTTCACTCGGCGAGCAGGCCAGCTTGCGGATGCTCGAGGAGCCGACGGTCAGTCCCGGCGAAGCGTTGCGCTACCAACCCAGCGCCGCCGTCGAGCCTGGGTGCGGTTGCGCGATATGACGTGCCGCTTTCCCGGTTGCGACCTAGCGCGGTGATCTGCGATGTGGACCATACCGTTCCGTCCAATCACGCCGACCCCCGCAACGGCGGCCTGACCGTCCCGTGGAATCTCAAATGCCTATGCCGTCAACATCATCGAGACAAGACCTTCGTCGAGGGCTGGCGCGACGAACAGCTCGCCGGCGGGACCGTGGTCTGGACCTCGCCGACCGGTGAGACCTACCGAACCACGCCCGGCGGGCTCGACTTGTTCCCCGACATGGCTTTGTCGTCCGAATGTGGGGAACCGAAACCGGTGCCTCGCAACAACTCTCGCCAGCGGGCGGCCCGCGTCGCACGTATCCGCCGCCGCAACAAGATTCAGCGGCCGATCAACGACGCTCATCGTCGGCTCCAACGCGCTCGCCGCCAGGAGATCGCCCGCCGCAAAGACCGCAACCGTAATGCGCAAGACGCTGTTCGTCCTGAAAGGCCGACCCAGCACCAGCCCCTTCTGCACCTGGATCAACGAACCACTGGAACCCGAAGAGCTACCACCCGACTGGCGGCCGTCCTCCCGAACCACCACCCCCACCAGACGAACCGCCATTCTGACGGCCATTTTCTGAGTCAGGGCGAGTTAGTCCCGGGGTCACCGTCATTGCCACCCGGTGCACCGCCCGCGTTGCTTGGACATTGGTGGCTCCCCTTCGCCTGGCTGACCTGTATGAGGAGTGTCATCTGCGTGCCGTGTGGCCAGGTAAGTACTGCGCTACTGAAAAACTGCCGACGATCGGAACTTCGCTACTGCACAGCGCTCGTCAGGCCAGGTTGCGGGCGAATTGGCCGACGCGCGCGATGAACCGGTCGAAGAACGCCACAGGATCGACGTCAACGCCGATGAGCGCGTTGGGTTCTCGCCCCCAACGACCAGACCAGTCGGCTATCGTCATGCCGCGCGTCAGCGTGCCGGTCAGTTCGACGTCGACGGTGGCCGGCCGTGTTGTCACCAGCTCCGGATCGAGCGCGACGCCCGCGGCCAACGGATCGTGCAGATGCGCGAGATATCCCTCGTCCTGGTCGAAATGGAACTCGAAGTAAAACCGCATGGCATCCTCGAGAACCCTGATCAGTGGATTCGCCGCGGCGGACCGGGTGCCGCGGTCGTCGAGCACGCTCATCGGAGCGGTTGGGGAGTTCGCCTCGGTCGCAAGCCGACCCAGCAGCGCAGGCGTCATCGCGATGTGCTCGGTCAGGTTCAGCCCCAGCACGATCGGCAGATGGCGCGGCCGATCCAGACCCCACGCGGCAGACCACACCGCGAAGACCTCCTGCGCGGCCTCGGGATCCACGCTGATGTTCCACTCCGCGACCGGTGTCGTGTTTCCGCGGTACTCGAAGGCGCCGCCCATGATGACCAGCCGTCGAAGCAGTGTGGGCAACGCGGGTTCCTTCCGCAGCGCCAGCGCCAGGTTGGTCAGCGGGCCGGTCGCCACCCCGATCAGCTCACCGGGATATGCGTGTGCGGCCGTGATCCACGCCTGCGCGGCATCGTGGCTGGTGAGCCGGCGTTCCGTCGACGGCAGGGTGGCATAGCCCAATCCCTGCGGCCCATGGGTGTCTTCGGCCGTGCGAAGCGGTGAACTCACCGGCTGTTCGGAGCCCTTTGGACACCGGAATGTCCCCTACTCGGCAGAGCTCGAGCAGACCCAGGTTGTTCTGGCAAACCTGTTGCACCGGAACGTTTCCCGCTGTGGAGGCGATGCCGACGAGCCGGACGTCGGGGCTGCCGAACAGATAGGCCAGCGCCATCGCGTCATCGACGCCCGTGTCGACGTCTGCGAAGACGGGCTGCGGCACGGACGTAACCATACTGCGGCTGCTGGGCTACCAGTGCACGCCGGGCACCAGCCGAACCGCGCGTTTGACGGGGCGCGGCATCCGGACTTTGGCGACCGCCCGGACCGGCCGCTTCGGCCGCCGCGACGGGGCGTCCGATGCCTGCGCTTCGTCCACCCCGCGGGCCGCCGCCGAGTCCGGATAGCCCAGATACAGCTGATGGAGCACCCGACGCGAGAGCTTCGGTGTGAAGTACATGCCGACGTCGGCGAGCGTGCCGACTGGGGTATCGATCCTCGCGGGCTTCTCGACAAGGCCGCGCACCACCATCGCTGCGGCGTGTTCGGCGGTGATCGGTGGGACCGGGTTGAGCCTGCGTGACGGTGCGATCATCGGCGTCTTCACCAGTGGCATATGGATGTTGGTGAACGTGATGTGGTCGGACAGCGTCTCGGTACCCACCACCTCGGCGAACGCGTCGAGCGCGGCCTTGCTGGGGATGTAGGCGCTGTACTTCGGGCTGCTGGCCTGCACGCCTGCGCTGGACACGTTCACCACATGGCCGAAACGGCGCTCGCGCCAATGCGGCAGCAGGGCCAGCACCATGCGAACCGAGCCGAAGTAGTTGACCGCCATCACGCGTTCGTAGTCGTGCAGCCGGTCGGTCGAGGCCGAGATCGATCGACGGATCGACCGTCCCGCATTGTTGACGAGGTAGTCGACGTGGTCGAACCGCCCGAGGATGTCCTTGACGGTGTGTTCCACCGACGTGCCGTCGGTGACGTCGCACGTGAACGCGTGCGCCTCACCGCCTGCCGCGCGGATCTCGGCGATCAGGTCGTCGAGTGCTTCCCCGTTGCGGGCCAGCGCGAAAACCGTCGCGCCGCGCTCGGCCACCGCGATCGCCGAAGCCCTGCCGATGCCACTGGACGCCCCGGTGATGATGACGTGCTTTCCGACCAGCGGGCCTGCTGGGTCGTCGCGCCGGGCCCGGTCGGGATCGAGGTGCTCGGCCCAGTACTGCCACAGCTTCGGCGCATACGACGAAAACTCCGGGATCGTTATCCCGGTGTCCCGCAATGCTTCCCGGGTGTTGTCTGCGGTGAAGGTCGGCATCAGGTCGACGACGTCGAGAATCTCGGCGGGAATCCCCAATTGCGTCACCGCCATGTTGCGCAGCACCTTGGCGCGACCGGTCGCTCGAAGGAACGGTGTCGCCGCGCCCCGCGGCAGCGAACCGCGCAGCCGTGGCAGCCCCGCCGCCTTCGAAATGCCGCGATAGATGCCGCGCAGGCCGATGCTGTCGGGGGCGGTGAGATGGAACGTCTGGCCATCGCGGTCGGGCACATGGATCAACTCGGCGATGGCGTCGACGACGTAGTCGACGGGCACGATGTTGGAGCGTCCGGTATCGGGCAGCAGCACCGGGGTGAACGACGGCAGCTTGGCCAGCTTCGCCAGGATGGGAAAGAAGTAGTACGGGCCGTCGACCTTGTCCATTTCGCCCGTGCGCGAATCGCCGACCACTACCGCGGGGCGATAGATGCGGTAGCGCAGGCCGGGCTCCGAACGCACAAGCAACTCGGCCTCGAACTTGGTCTGGTGATACGGCGTCGGCAGGTCCTGCGCGACGTCGAAATCTTCTTCGGTGTACTCGCCGCGATAGGTCCCCGCCACAGCGATCGACGACACATGGTGCAGCGTCGCGCCCAGCCGACGCGCGAGCGCGATCACCGCCCGGGTGCCCTCCACGTTCGCGGCGCGCTGCATGTCCTCGGCGACGGTGATGTCGTAGATGGCGGCGCAGTGCACCACGTGGTCGACGGAGCCCAGCTCGCCGATGGTGTCGTCGGAAAGACCAAGATCCTCCGCGGTCAGGTCTCCGACCAGCGCCTTCGCTCGATCACCCCACGCGCGGTCGCCGCGGCTGGCGAGCCGCTCGAACGTGGTCAACGACTCCCGGCGGACAAGGACCCAGACCTCGGCATCCGGGGACCGGTCCAGAATTCGCGACACGACTCGGCGACCAATAAACCCGGTACCGCCGGTAACGACATAGCGCATGCGGTCATGGTCGTCCGTTGCCCGGCAAACGTCAACGCAATGTGACGCGGTCGATCAGCCCAGGTCAGCGGGCGCAGACGGGTATGCCCGATCGAAGTCGCCCGCCCCGGCGCGGAGCCGCGCGATCGTCGCGGTCAACGAGCGCGCCTGCGAGGGGGTCAGACCGGGAAGGCCGAAGTCCATCCGGCCAAGCGCCCCGGTCGCGTCGTCGGCCAGTTCGCGGCCGTCACTGGTGATCGTCACCAGCGTTGCCCGCCGGTCGTGAGGATGGGAATGGCGCTTGGCCAGTTGTTTCGTCTCGAGTCGCTCGACTGCCAGCGTCACGGTGGTGGCATGCACCATCAGGTGCCACGCCATCCTGCTCAGCAGCCACGTGCCGGAATCGCTCAGCTGTAATGCCTTGAGGATCTGGTAGTCGGTCAGGCTGATCGTGAACTCTGTGCGCAGGCGTTGTTCGACCGCGGTCGTCATCAGGTGGTGCAGCCGCAGCATCGACGTCATCGCCAGGAACCCCGACGGATCGTCGTCGTTCTGCTGTTCTGCGTAGAAACGCATCCACTGCACCGGATCGTGCTGCTGCTTCCCGGTCAGCACGGATCCGTCTGCCCGATGCGCGATCGATGGGACGGCCATCATTCACCCGTATCCAAAAATGTGGCCGCTCAATCCCCGCGTAGGTGGTGCGGATATCGTCCGAGTCGACCCGAAGGGAGCGTCAATGCCGATCGACCCGAACGCGATAGGTGCGAAAACCGACCCGCATGTTTTCGAATGGACCGACAGAGACACGCTGCTCTACGCGCTCGGCGTCGGCGCGGGTACCGACGACCTCGCGTTCACCACGGAAAACAGCCACGACATCCCGCAGCAGGTGCTGCCGACGTATGCGGTCATCGCCTGCACCGGCTTCGCGGCGGCAGGCAAGATCGGCTCCTTCAACTTCGCGATGCTGCTGCACGGATCTCAGGAGATCCGGCTATTCGAGCCGCTGCCCACGGCCGGAAAGCTGAGCGTGGTCGGCGAGGTCGCCGACATCCAGGACAAGGGCGAGGGTAAGAACGCCGTGGTGATGCTCAAGGCGACGGGCACCAACCCGGATACCGGCAGGGTCGTCGCCGAGACCATGGCGACCGCGGTCATCCGCGGCGAGGGCGGCTTCGGCGGGCAGCCCGGACAGCGGCCGGTGGCGCCCGAGATCCCCGACCGCGAGCCCGATTCGCGGGTCGCGCTGCCGACCCGCGAGGACCAGGCCCTGATCTACCGGCTGTCCGGCGACCGCAATCCGCTGCACAGCGATCCATGGTTCGCGCGCGAGCTGGCCGGCTTCCCCAAGCCGATCCTGCACGGGCTGTGCACCTACGGGGTCGCCGGTCGCGCGCTCGTCGGTGAGCTCGGTGGCGGCGACGCCACGAAAGTCACCGCGATCGCGTCGCGCTTCACCTCGCCGGTCTTCCCCGGCGAGACGCTCACCACCTCGATCTGGCGCACAGATCCGGGGCACGCGGTGTTCCGCACGGAGGCGGCGGACCCGGACGGTTCGAACGCGCGGCTTGTGCTCGAGGACGGCGTCGTCGAATACACCGACTGAGCTGCCCCCGGTGGTACAGGATGTCCACCATGAAGCTGGTCGTCGGATACCTGGCCACTCCCGGTGGAGCAGACGCGGTGGCTCTCGCTGCCCGGCTGGCACGGACGCTGGGCGCGGAGTTGGAGCTGTGCATCATTCTGCCGCCCGACCGTGCGGGGACCGCACGGTTGTCGGTCGGTGACTTCGACGACCTGCTCGCCGAGCAGGCGCAGAATTGGCTGAGCGATGCGGCGATTCCAGCCGATGTCGTCGCGCGCAGTCACGTGAGTTTCGCCGATTCGTTCGCCGACGGTCTGCTGAAAGAGATCGCACGGCTCGAGGCGGATGCGATCGTCGTCGGCGGTTCCGGCGGTGGGCTGGCAGGTCCGCTCTCGCTGGGCTCGGTGGTCAACGAGCTGCTGCACTCGTCGCCGGTCCCGGTTGCCGTGGCGCCGCGGGGCACCCGTCATTCCGACGTCGAACGGGTTCGCGAGGTGACGTGCGCGATCGGCGAGCGCGTGGGCGCGGATCTGTTGCTGCGCACCGCGGTTCGGTTCAGTAAGGCGGCAGGGACGCCGTTGCGGCTGGCGTCACTAGTCCCCCTGGATCCGACGTATGGTCAACTTCGCGGCGACGCGGACGCCGTTCGCGAGCGTGCGCTCGAACATGCCCGGCACACGCTCGAGACCGCGAAAGATGCTTTGCCCGAAGCTATTCCGGTGACATCGACCGTCGTCGACGGCCACACTGTCGAGGATGCGGTCAGCAAGCTCGACTGGCGAGATGGCGACCTGATCATGGTCGGGTCGAGCAGGCTCAGTGCACCCAAGCGGCTGTTTCTCGGCTCGACGGCGGCGAAGATGCTTCGCGTGCTCGACGTACCGATGATGGTCGTGCCGCGCGACCAGCTGGACGGCGACGCGCTGCCCTGACTGCAAAAGGCGCTTAGTCAGCGCGATTGATGACCAAAGGCCTCTGCCGCGTCGCTTCGGCCACCCATAAGTTTGTTGCCATGTCTGAGTCAGTGGTAAATCGAGGCGTCCTAGTCGGTGTCGACAGTTCTGCAGCGTCCAGGGCCGCTGTTGCCTGGGCGACGCGCGACGCGGTCATGCTCAATATGCCGCTCACGCTTGTCCACGTCGTGGTGCCGGTGATTCCCACCGCGTCTCCGGTTGCATCACCGGATTTCGTTGGCGCAGATTTTTTCAGGTGGCAGGAAGATCAAGCTGTACGCATTCTCGACGAAGCACGCGAGACTGTTTCGGACTCCTGCCATGACGCGTCGCCCCCGATCGTGCACTAGCGTGGTCCTGCACGGCGGTGCGGTCGCGAATCTTGTGGACCTGTCGGAGGATGCCGACATGGTCGTCGTCGGCTCGCGAGGAATGGGTGCGTTCAGCCGGGCCCTGCTGGGTTCCGTCAGTACCGGCCTGGTACATCACGCGCACTGCCCGGTCGCCGTCATCCACGAAGATCCGCCCGCGGTAGCTCCGGATGCGCCCGTGCTGGTTGGGATCGATGGCTCTCCGGCGTCGTTGTCGGCGGCCGAGATCGCCTTCGATGAGGCGTCGCGGCGAGGAGTGGACGTAGTGGCGCTGCACGCGTGGCGCGACATCACCACCCTGTACGAGATTCCCGGGCTGGAGGTCGAACAACTCGAGGCGGAAGCGCGGCTCGCACTGTCCGAGCGGCTGGCCGGTTTCGAGGACCGGTATCCCGACGTCAAGGTGCACCGGGTGGTGGTTTGTGATCAGCCGTCTCGCCAGCTAGTCGAATACGCGAAAAGTGCCCAGCTCGTGGTGGTGGGAAGCCACGGCCGGGGCGGGTTCGCCGGCATGCTGCTTGGCTCGGTCAGCACCGCCATCATCCATGCGGTGAAATCACCTGCGATTGTCGCGCGCCAGCGCTAGCCCAGCGCTCCGCCGATGCCGGGCTGGCCTGGCGGATGCAGAATTCCCCGCCTGTTCGATCTTCGTTCCGTTCCAGTTGGTCAGTGTCCAGCCGTCCAAAGATTCCCTATCGAACAAATGTTCGATAGACTGAGGCGATGGGTTGGCATACCGGGCCCCCGAGTTGGACCGAGATGGAGCGGGTGCTCACGAGCAAACCGCGCCGTGCCGGCTGGCCCATCGACCAGCAGATCGGTGATGGCGGTGACAGCCCGGCCTGGTCCCGCAAGCGCGGAAGCTATCAGCCGCTTGATGTGCAGCGGCCTCCCTCCGCAGTCCCGTACGCCGAGTTGCATGCGCATTCGGCGTACAGCTTCCTCGACGGCGCCAGCACGCCGGAGGAACTCGTCGAAGAGGCCGCCCGACTTGATCTGCGCGCCATCGCCCTGACCGATCACGACGGGCTCTACGGGGTGGTGCGCTTCGCCGAAGCCGCCAAGGAACTCGATGTGCAGACGGTGTTCGGCGCCGAACTGTCCCTCGGTGGCGGCGATCGCACCGGGGAGCCCGACCCCCGCGGGCCGCACCTGCTGGTGCTTGCCCGTGGTCCCGAAGGGTATCGACGGCTGTCGCGCCAGTTGGCGTCGGCGCACCTTGCCGGCGGTGAGAAAGGCGTGCTGCGCTACGACTACGACGCATTGACAGAGGCGGCAGGCGGACACTGGCAGATCCTCACCGGCTGCCGCAAAGGCCATGTCCGCCAAGCGTTTTCCAGTGGAGGATCGGTAGCGGCGGAGGGCGCGCTTGCCGATCTGGTGGACCGGTTCGGCAGCGACCGGGTCAGCATCGAGCTCACCCACCACGGGCATCCCCTCGACGATGAGCGCAACGCCGTACTCGCGGAATTGGCACCCCGGTTCGGCGTTGGCGTTGTCGCCACCACCGCCGCCCATTTTGCCGAGCCGTCCCGAGGGCGGCTGGCGATGGCCATGGGAGCGATCCGGGCCCGCAACTCGATTGACGAAGCGGCGGGCTACCTTGCCCCGCTTGGTGGTTCACACTTGCGCTCGGGGGAGGAGATGGCGCGGGTTTTCGCGCAATTCCCTGGGGCCGTGACCGCTGCTGCGGACCTCGGCGAGCAGTGTGCCTTCGAGCTGGCGCTGATCGCCCCGCAGTTGCCGCCGTTCGACGTACCGGACGGGCACACCGAGGACAGCTGGCTGCGGCACCTGGTCATGACGGGCGCCAGAAACCGGTACGGGCCACCCGAGCGGGCGCGGCGCGCATACGAACAGATCGAGCACGAACTGAAAATCATTGAGCAGCTGACCTTCCCGGGCTATTTCCTGGTGGTGCACGACATCACCCGGTTCTGCAGGGAGAACGGCATCCTCGCCCAGGGCAGGGGGTCGGCGGCCAACTCGGCGGTCTGCTACGCCCTCGGCGTCACCAACGTCGACCCGGTCGCCAACGAGTTGCTGTTCGAGCGGTTTCTGTCACCGGCGAGAGACGGGCCGCCCGATATCGACATCGACATCGAATCGGATCTGCGGGAGAAGGCCATCCAGTACGTCTACGACCGCTACGGCCGCGACTACGCCGCCCAGGTCGCCAACGTCATCACCTATCGCGGCCGCAGCGCCGTGCGTGACATGGCCCGCGCGCTGGGGTTCTCGCAAGGTCAGCAGGATGCCTGGAGCAAGCAGATCGGCCAGTGGGGAAACCTCACCGAATCCACTCACGTCGAGGATGTCCCCGAACCGGTCATCGACCTGGCTATGCAGATCTCGAACCTGCCGCGGCACATGGGCATCCACTCCGGCGGCATGGTGATCTGCGACCGGCCGATCGCCGACGTGTGCCCGGTGGAGTGGGCGCGGATGGAGAACCGCAGCGTGCTGCAGTGGGACAAGGATGACTGCGCGGCAATCGGTTTGGTGAAGTTCGACATGCTCGGTCTCGGCATGCTCTCTGCGCTGCACTACTGCATCGACCTGGTGGCCGAGCACAAGGACATCGACGTCGACCTGGCCAAACTCGACCTCTCCGAACAGGCGGTGTACGAGATGCTGCAGCGCGCCGACTCCGTCGGCGTGTTTCAGGTTGAGTCACGCGCACAGATGGCCACGCTGCCGCGGTTGAAGCCCCGGGTGTTCTACGACCTGGTCGTCGAGGTGGCGCTGATCCGGCCGGGGCCGATTCAGGGTGGATCGGTGCATCCCTACATCAAGCGCCGCAACGGCGAGGAGAGCGTTACCTACGACCATCCATCGATGGAGGCCGCGCTGCGAAAAACGTTGGGTGTCCCGCTGTTTCAGGAGCAGCTCATGCAGCTGGCGGTCGACTGCGCCGGCTTCTCCGCCGCCGAGGCCGACCAGTTGCGCCGCGCGATGGGGTCCAAGCGGTCGACCGAGCGGATGCGCAGGCTGCGCGGCCGGTTCTACGACGGCATGCGCGAACGGCACGGCATCACCGGGGTTGTTGCCGACCGGATCTACGAGAAGCTGGAGGCGTTCGCCAACTTCGGCTTCCCGGAAAGCCATTCACTGTCTTTTGCCTCGCTGGTGTTCTATTCGTCGTGGTTCAAGCTGCACCATCCCGCCGCGTTCTGCGCCGCGCTGCTGCGGGCGCAGCCGATGGGCTTCTACTCACCGCAGACGTTGGTGGCCGATGCTCGTCGGCACGGAGTCACCGTGCACGGGCCGGATGTCAACGCCAGCCTGGCGCACGCGACGCTGGAGCGAGTGGGCACCGAGGTGCGATTGGGCATCGGCAGCGTCCGCCACATCGGGGACGAGCTGGCCGAGCAGATCGCCGAGGAACGAAAAACTAACGGGCCGTTCCGTTCTCTGCTGGATCTGACCGGCCGTGTGCAGCTCTCCGTCCCGCAGACCGAAGCGCTTGCGACGGCGGGGGCACTGGCCTGCTTCGGGATCACCCGCCGTGAAGGGTTGTGGGCCGCGGGCGCGGCCGCCACCCAGCGGCCGGACCGGCTGCCCGGTGTCGGGGCGTCGTCACACGTCCCGACCCTGCCGGGGATGACTGAGCTGGAACTTGCGGCCTCCGACGTTTGGGCCACCGGGATTTCGCCGGACAGCTATCCCACCCAGTTCCTGCGGGCGGACCTCGATGCGATGGGAGTCATCCCGGCGGACCGGCTGCTGTCGGTCCCCGACGGAACCCGGGTGCTGGTGGCGGGGGCGGTGACACACCGGCAGCGTCCCGCGACCGCGCAGGGGGTGACGTTCATCAACCTCGAGGACGAGACCGGCATGGTCAACATCCTGTGCTCACAAGGGGTATGGAAGCGCCACCGCAAGCTGGCGCAGACGGCGTCGGCGATGGTGATCCGGGGACAGGTGCAGAACGCCACCGGTGCGGTCACCGTCGTCGCCGAGCGCCTCGGCAGGCTCGACATGCGGGTGGGCTCGCGCTCCCGCGATTTCCGCTGAGCTGAGG
>CAWGHF010000023.1:0-526304 GCA_963822305.1 uncultured Actinomycetota bacterium
GCGTCAGCGAGGACGTGAACGTCTACCGCGTGCACAACCGTGACTGATCAGTCGTTGAGGTCGTCGAAAACATTGGGAAACACCCCAATTTCTGCGCTACAGCTGCCGCACCGGCGCCGAAGCCGGCGGGAGCCACCGCCCAGGTCACCAGCGACGTCGACATCTACACCGTGCCCGACGGTGTCGGCAAGCCACTGCCGGACGTGTTCCTCAAGGTGGGTGAGCAGTACTCCCTCGTAGAGCCGTGCCGCGACAACTGGTGCCATCTCATCATCCCGTGGGCTCCCGGGCGGCACGGGTTGGGCGTATCAGGACGGCTTCCTCGACGTCTCATAGCGGCACTCTGCTAATACAGTGCGCCGGTTCCGGCGCATCGGACGTGGGTACACGATATATCCAGGTCGTTTCGTAGGGGAAAGGCAGCATCAAAATGGTTCGTCAAGAAGGCAGCCGGTGGGACGTCGGCACCAAGGACAACGCGATTACCCTCGAGCGTTTCGACGACAGCGACGAGCGCGTATCCGAAGACGTGCTGCAAGTCGAGGAAGCCCGCGAACTAGCTGCCCTTTTGACGAAGTACGCGGACAAGCTCGATTCGTCCGACGAAGACGACTCGAAGGACAAGGACGACTCGAAGGACAAGCGCGACTCGAAGGACAAGCGCGACTCGAAGGACAAGGGCGACTCGAAGGACAAGGCGACTCGAAGGACAAGGACGACTCGAAGGACAAGGACGACTCGAAGGACAAGGACGACTCCGAAGAGGACGATTCTTCGGCCTAGATACGTGCAGCTTCTTCGGTCCGCGCTCGGCGCTAGCGGCAAGACATCGATTATGCAGCCGAGTCAGTTACTCGCGCACTAGGGACTACAAAGGCAACGATTTAGCAGGTTTGGCCAGCCCACACGAGGCTGTCGGTTGAGCGGGTCCACGATAAAGGGATGGAAGAACATCCCCCGCCGCCACCGGGCCAGCCCGGTTACGGCCCACCGCCGGGCACCCCGACCTCGAAGGGTTCCGGACTGAGCCGCGTCTGTCTGCGCAACCCGCTGTCGATAGTCCTGATCGCGGTGATCGTGATTGGCTTAGTCGCCGCCGGCCTGCTCGCCAGTGAGCTGTACGCCCGTCACCGCGCCGAGAGCGTGGTGGCCGCCGCCACCGAATGCGTGGTGCAGGATAAGGCGAGTGTGTCGTTCGGCGCGACGCCGCTTCTGCTTCAGCTCGCGACCGGCCACTACAGGAACATCTCGATCCACACGGCCGGCAATCGGATCGGCAACGCCCGAGGCATGAAGGCCGACGTGCGGATCGACGATGTCCGGCTGGATGGCGACGCCGACGGCATGGGCACCGTGGGAGCTCTAGACGCCATGATCACCTGGTCTGCCGACGGCATGAAGCAGAGCATCCAGGAAGCGATCTCGCCGTTGCGTGGCTTGGTCACCGGGGTCCAGACCAACCCGGACGAAGGCACTATCAAGCTGCAGGGCAACCTGGGCAGTGTCACCACCAAGCCGCAGGTTACAGACGGACGAGTGGCGCTGCAGGTGGTCGATGTCACCGGGCTGGGTTTGTTGCTGCCCAGCGAGATGGTGCAGTCGGCGCTAGACGCGTTCACCACCCATCTCACCGAGAATTTTCCGCTCGATATCCATGCCGACAGCGTGCAGATCACCGATGACGGTGTGACAGCACATTATTCGAGCCGAGACACGTCGATCCCGCAGGGCAACCAGGGCAACCAAGCAACCAAGGGAACCAAGGACAACCAGGACCCCTGCTTCGCAGGCCTATAGGCCAGGCGAGCGGGCGGGGCGAAGGCGGCGAGCGGCACGCGACCGCGTGGGCGTCACGATCGCAGATCTTGTGATCTGGACGTCGATCACGTTGTTCCCAAGTCGACTGACAGGCTGCAGACGCGGGATCAGATTCGTCCGAGCGCCTCGGCCAACTCATCGGGCCGAGAAAGCTGCACCATGTGTGCGGCTGGCAACCGAACCACGCAATCTGCGGACGTCGACATCGCTTCCTGCGCGGCCACCGGGACGCAATTGTCCGAATCTTGAGCGGCAATCACGTAAGTGGTTGGGTGTGCCCGAACTGGTGCCGTGCTCGGAGCACCAAATGCCGCCGCCGACTGCAGCACAGCGCGCGAGAGCACTTCGCGGGCGCGGTTCCGGTCCAGGTCTGCGCACAGCGACTCCCACAACAGCTCGAAATCGTCGGTGAACTCCAGCGCGCCGTCATCCCGCCGAATAAACCAATTCGGCAACGGCGCATCGCCGAGCAGGTCCAGCAAGGACTGCCCGCGCTGCGGCCAAAACGCGGCGAGATAGACGCTGTGCCGCACCTTCGGGTGGTCGGCTAGCTCGGTGATGACCATCCCGCCATAGGAGTGCCCCACCAACACAACGCGCTCATCGATCGTGTCGAGCAACTGCCGCACACAGTGGGCATCGGCGGTCAGGTCGCGCAGCGATCCCGGGTCGGTGCCGGCACTCGGCAGTCGCCCCACGACTCTTACGCGGTGACCAGCCTTCTCCAACCGCTCCGCGACGTCGTCCCACACCCAGCCCCCGCCGCAGGCACCATGAACCAGCAAATAGCTGCTCATCAAGAAATTGTGTGCTCGTCATGGCAAGTACGCAAGCCTGTGTCCGTCAACGTCCAAGAGGCAGCGAACGCAACATTCTCACAGAACTGTGACAGCGTGAGTGTCCCTTCGTGCAAGCGACTCAGCCCTGGCGGCGTGTTCATGGGACGGCGCGGCCAACCAATTTGCTTACCTCACGGATAGCCAAATCTTCTCCCTCAGAAGACAAATCTGGCTTCTAGGCGATTACAGAAGCACCGCTACACCATGAAGCATTTTCCTCACCAGATTTACGAGAGGAATCCACGGTGATCGAATCAGCCAGCCCCAAACTGAACCGCTTCAAATACGCAGCGATGCTCCTCGGCGCCCTGGCCGTTGCCGCGACCCCGCTCGGTTATCCCGCCATCGCGAACGCCGAACCCGGCAGCGGACGTGGGACATCGAGCAATTCGATGACTGCGTGCGTAGGGAAAGTCCTCCGCATCCGGAGGACTTTGGCTGGGACTACTTGATGGCACGAGAAAGACATGCTGCCTTGAATCTGGTGGTGTATGGCGAGAAACCATCACCGGTCGCGGTAAATGCGAAGCCCCACCGGGCGATTCGAAGGGTTCACGACAGCTGCCGGGCGGCGTCGAGGTCCCATCTGATCTCGCCACCGCACCCACAGTGACTAAAGCACCGCCGCGGCCGATTCAGGTTCCATCCGACATCGCGACCGTATCGACGGTGAGCCAAGCGCCTGCCTGATGGCGAGCCCGGCTCAGCGCCCACGCGACCGCGTGGACACTGGCCGATCTGTTCGGCGGGCCGATGTTCTTCTGAAGCTGAAATAGAACAGTGTCACCGGGAGCTTTGACCTGGCGCTGGCAGCGACAGTGTGCTGGCGCCAGTCTGTAGAAGTCACAACTCCTTTGACTTCCGTTCACGCTCCGCGGCGCGCGAGGTGCATTCCATTCGTCGCCGAAGTATTGGGGTTGACAGGGGGGTTAATCAGGCTAGGCACGGGTACCCGGCCACAGTCGGATCATTTCGATCCGACATCAACTCTGGGAGGTCATCGTGGCAGGCACCGTCGCACGCGTGAGCGAGATCAGCGCCAGGTCCGACACCAGCTTCGAAGACGCCGTGAATACTGGCCTTGATCGGGCCAACACCACGCTGCGTGGTGTGAAGTCGGCCTGGATAAAAGAGCAGTCGGTGGATGTGGAGAACGGCAAGATTGTCGCCTACCGCGTCAACATGCTGGTCACCTTCGTCCTCGAGTAGCGAGCCGAGCTCAGCGACTTAAGCTCTTACGCGACGAAGGGTGTAAATACATCGCACATCGGTTGGGCTCGTAGATGCACCGGTTGTGGCGCCCTAAACGGCACGGCCCGCTCGTGGGGGTGGCGGATTTCGCGTTTCCTGCGCGGAGACAGTTCAGGCCAGGCAAAAACCGGGCCTGAACTGGACTGATGCCGGTGCGCGATACTGGGATTGAACCAGTGACCTCTTCCGTGTCAGGGAAGCGCTCTCCCGCTGAGCTAATCGCGCCTAAAAGCTTGGAGGTGGAGACGGGAATCGAACCCGTGTGCACGGCTTTGCAGGCCGTTGCCTCACCACTCGGCCACTCCACCGCTGGGGTTCATGCGACTGCATTCTCGAGCGGATGACGGGATTCGAACCCGCGACCCTCACCTTGGCAAGGTGATGCGCTACCAACTGCGCTACATCCGCGCGCCACGGGCGAGATCGTCGCCCGTCGCGAAGCACGACGATAGTCCACTCCAGCGTAGCCGCACAAATCCCTTCCGACACGCTGAGCAGGTTCAAGCCAGGTGGTAGGCCTGACTCGAAATCGAGAACTCGCCGCCGTATACGAAAGTGGCCCAGCACGTGATGGCGTCCGGCGTGCTCGGACACTCGATCGAGCCGGCCACGATCTTGTCGCCGTACGCCAGCGGGCTGCCCGAGCCAAGGGCTGTATCGCCGGCGCACACAAGGATCCCAGGTGTGCCGGTCAGTGCGTTCGCGGGGCGGCTGAGTTCTATGCTCGCGCGGCTCCGTGCTAATCTTCGAGTCGTCCCCGGTCTCGTAGCTCAGGGGGAGAGCGTCCGCCTCACACGCGGAAGGTCACTGGTTCGATCCCAGTCGGGACCACAACAACAACCTCATTCGCCGGCGACTCGCCGTCAATCCCTCAGAGGCGTGTGGTGACCGCGTGGGCCGCGAAATCGGCGGCCTGGTCGGCCATTCCGTTGTTCTTGTAGGCGCTGTGGGCGGCGCGGTCACTGCCACCGGGGAAGCAGATCGGGTCTCCCGTGTTGCACAGCTCGATGGTCTTAGCCGTGTACAGATGACCGATGGTGATCGGCGGTGCATCGTGCGCGACCAGGTTGAGGAACGAGTCCGACGGGGTGCCGAACAACACCACCGCCGCGACGTGTGAGGCGATGGCAGGCGGCAGCGTGCCGACGACACCATCGGGCAGGGTGATCCCGGCCGGCACGGTGTCGGTGGTGGTGTAGCCGGCCACGGCCGCGCCCTGTGAATAACCACCCAGCACGATCTGGGTGTTTGCGCAGCTCGCGGCGATGGCCTCCACTTTGTTCGCCGCGTCTGCAATGCCATTCGCGGCGGCCTGGAAGTCCAACGACGCGGGGTAATCAACGCCGTAGCTCTCGACGGTCTTTCCGCCAAGGCGCGCATTGAGGGCATCGACGAACGCCTGCCCGGTCGCTCCGACGCCGGGCGCCTCAAACGTCCCGCGGGCGAAAACAACCTCGACATCCGAACATGACGAGTCTTCGGCGGCGGCCGCCAGCCCTGTAGCCTGCGGCCCGATCAGCGCCGCGACGGAGACGACCGCGGCGGCGAGCCAGCGCAGCGCGCGGGATGGTGATGTCGCAACGTATCTCGGGCTGTTCATCGTCCGGCTCTTTTCGGTTGGTCAAGGTCACTCAACCGATGAGAACCCGCGGACGGCCGGAAATCATCCCGCGCGATTAGTGTGATCGCCGTGACCGAACAGAGTGACCGCGCGCGTTCGCGCACCTTTGTCGTGACGGGCGCGACATCGGGGATCGGCCTTGCCACCGCACAGCGTCTTCTCGCCGAGGGCGGCACAGTGATCGGAACAGATGTGAGCGCACCGCCCGACCTCGGCGAGCGGTTCACGTTCGTCACGGCCGACGTGTCCGACGAACATGCGGTCGCCGACGTCTTCGCGGCCGTGCCCGACCGGCTCGACGGCGTCGTTCACGCTGCGGGTATCGCCAGTGGCGGTCCGGTCCACCTACTCGACAAAACGGAATGGGACCGGGTGATCGCGATTAACCTCACCGGCACGTTCCTTGTTGCCAAGGCCGCCCTGGCCAGGATGATCGAACAACCTCGGGTGGACGGCGAGCGCGGTTCGATCGTCACCCTCGCCAGCGTCGAGGGCCTCGAAGGAACGGCGGGCGGCAGCGGCTACAACGCCTCGAAGGGCGGTGTCGTCCTGCTGACCAAGAACATCGCACTCGACTACGGCCCAAGTGGCATCCGCGCCAACGCCATCTGCCCCGGTTTCATCGCAACACCGATGTTGGACAACGTGTTTCGCCTCCCGGGTATGGATGATCCGCTCAGGTCGATCACCGAGGAACATGCTCTGCAGCGACTCGGCAGGCCCGAGGAGATCGCGGCGATGGCCGCCTTCCTGGTGTCTCCCGACGCGTCGTTCGTGACAGGCCAGGCGATCGCCGTCGACGGCGGCTACACCGCAGGCCGCGACCACGGCGTCGTAAAGCTGTTCGGTTTCCCGACGTAGATCGCTATCGGGGTCGGTCGACCTCGTACGTGCCGTTGTCGTCTTGAAACACCACGAGCACTTGACGTTTGCGGCCGTCGACGATCACCTCGCACGTGAACGTGCCGCCCTTCTTGATCTCGGGGTCGTCGCCGTTGTTGCACACGACGTCGGTGACGCTGGTGACTCCGTAGCCGTCGGCGGGGTCCAGCAGTATCCGCTGAACGCCGGCCTCCGCTTTGGACACGTTGAGCACGTTGCCTTGGAGCACATCGAATCTCGACAACCCGAAGATGATCCCGATGACCCCGGCCGATATCGCGATTACGCCGACGGCGATCAACATTGCGAACTGTCCGCTCTTGCGGCGAGTGGACGTCGCCTTCGCGTGGCGATTCCTGGCTGGCGCGCTATGTCGGTATGGCGCTGCGGCTGATCGGGGTGCCGGCGGTGGCTGCGGTGCTCGCGCGGCGGACCGCTGGGCCGGCATCGGCGGTGGGGGAACCCGTGTGTTGGCGTTCTTCCACCACGGCTCCTCCGCGGGCGGTGGTTCCGTACTCCTGGTTGACCGCAGCGGTACCTCGACGGTCTCGTCGTTGGAACCGGAACGGCCCGCTCGATGGTCCCGCGGTCCGCTCACGTGCCGATTCTCTCAGGAGAACCGCTGATAGCAAGCGTCGGCATCGCCCAGAAGCCCGGTACGAAACGCAAGGATCCGGGTGAACCCGGACGGCACGGGTGTCCCACTGACATCGGTGGCCACTGCGCCGTTGGTCAGTAGGCCCGACACCGCTTCGTCGAGATCGCCGGCACCGAGCACCAGCTGGTTGCCTGACGGCCCGCGGATCGGGTCGGCCATCTTCCGCTGGGCGACACCGGTCAGGCAGGCGGTGCGCATGGCGGCCACCGCGGAGTTGAGTGTCAGGCCCTTCTCGTGCTGCAGGGCAAGGGCATAGCGTGATGTGACCATCGACAACGCGGTGTTGTCGCCCTGCAGCAGCACGAAATCGCTCTCGTCGGCCGGTGCGCCGACCTGACGCAACGTGGGCAGGTCGACGCCGATCGTATTGCTGTCCGGGCAGTAGGCGACCGGCTGCTGTTGGGTCGCCGAGCAGCCTTCGCCCGTGGTGGAAAGTGTCGGCGGGTTCGCCGGAGCGAAGATCTGGTCCAGCAGCTCCATCAGGGTTGCCAGTGTCTGTTCGTCGATCGTGATGTCGCTCTGCGGGCTGGCCGGATCGAACAACGACTGCGGCAGGTTGCCGCGGCGCTGCTCGATCTCAGCGGAATCGATTGCGGCGCAACCATCGGCGCCGACGTCGAAGCCGGTCTGGAACGCGCTTACTCGGTCAAGGGCGGTGCCGTGCGACGGCGGATCGAGCGACAGGGTGTCGAACGTCGAGATCGGATCCCGCCCTGCGATCGCTCCGGCCATCACCTGGTCCAGCGCGCGGCTCGTGTTCAGGCTGAAACGCGGCGAGCGCCCTTCGGCCACCCAGCGCATGTAGACACCCGCCATGCAATCGGCCTGCTGTTCACGAACCAGAATCGACGACGTCTGCTCGCCCACCAGTCCGGCGCGCCATTGCAGGGCGTGGCCGTATTCGTGTGCGAGCAACCCGTTGATCGTCATGTCGCCGAAGAACTCCCTGGCGACGGGCATCAGATCAACTCGGTCCCAAGCGATTAGGTCATCCGGCGCGCAATACAGTGCGTTGAAGTCGAATGCGCTCGCCTGTTCACCGCAGACGGTGATCGAACTCCTCGGATCCACCGAGACGAGCCGGGACACCGGAGCGAACGTGCCTGCGAATGAGTCCGAATAGTGCTGTGACCAGAAATCCTCGATGTCGTCGACCGCCATCAACGCCGCGCGGTCGATCTCCCCGTCGTCGGTGTTCTGCACCCGGCCCGCTGCCGAAGGTGCGGCTGCGCGAGGCCCGCTGGCCCCGTCGGAGGTCGGCAGGCCCGCGACCCGGTAGGGGTCGTAGCGCATCGACACGGCACGTCCGTCGAGAACGGTGGCCTGGCTGCACCCGGCCAGGGTCAACGCCACACACGCAGCGGCGATGCCAACCCGGACGAACGCAGTCACATCGCGACGGTACCGGCAGCCGCCAGAAGCCTGCCTAGCTCGGGTAGATGATCGACTGGTACTCGATGTACGGGTCGACGCCCTCGGGGCCGCACTCCCGCCCGATGCCCGACTTCTTGAAGCCGCCGAACGGAGCCTTGAAGTCAAGGAGCAGACCCGAGTTGACCGGGACGGTACCGGTGCGCAGCCGGGCGGCGACCTGGGCGCCGTGGTCGACATCGGCGGTCCACACCGAACCCGACAGGCCGTATTCCGAGTCGTTGGCGATCCGGACCGCGTCGTCTTCGGTCTCATACGGGATGACCGACAGCACCGGGCCGAAGATCTCTTCGCGTGCGATGCGCATCGCGTTGTCGACGTCGTAGAAGAGCGTCGGCTCGATGAACCAGCCCTTCTCCAGATGCGCAGGGGTGCCGCCGCCGACCGCCACCTTGGCGCCCTGCTCCTTACCCGACTCCAGCATCCCGACAATCTTGTCGCGTTGTCGTTCTGCCACAACAGGACCGACGGCCGTTGCGGGATCGTTGGGGTCGCCGACCTGCATCGCGCCCACGCCAGCCGCGAGCGCGTCGACCATCTCTTGATAGCGCGACTGCGGCGCGAGAATGCGGGTCTGCGCGGCGCAGGCCTGCCCGTTGTTCAGCAGCCCCGACATGATGATGTTCTGCACTTGTGCCTCGAGGTCGACGTCGTCGAGGAGGATCGCCGCGGACTTGCCGCCGAGTTCGAGCGTCACGCGTTTGATCTGTGCGCCGCAGAGCGCGCCGATGCGTGCGCCCGTCGCCGTCGAACCGGTGAAGCTGACCTTGTCGACGCCGGGGTGGGTCACGATGTGCTCGCTGGCCTCGCGCGACGCGGTGACGATGTTGATGACGCCAGGCGGAAGCCCCGCCTCGAGCACCGCCTCGGCGAGCAGGTACGGGTCGAGTGCCGTCTCGGGCGCCGGCTTGAGCACCATCGTCGATCCTGACGCGAGGCAGGGCCCGAGCTTCATCGCCATGATGTACAGCGGCACGTTCCACGGAATGATCCCCGCGGCGACGCCAACAGGTGCCCGGCGCACGACGACCTTCTGGCCCATGGCGCCAACGCGCTCGTCGCTCCACGGATAGCTGCGTGCGATGTCGGCATAGATGTCGAGGACCATCGTGGCCGCGAACACCTGCGTGCCCAGCGACTGCGAAGCGGGAGCGCCGTTCTCGTTGGTGACGACGTCGGCGATCTCTGCGCCGCGCTTCTGCAGCGCCTGCGACAACGCGGCGATCGCATCGGCCCGTTCTTCGGGCGTCGAGTTGGGCCATGGGCCGTTGTCGAACGCATCCCGTGCCGCGGCGACGGCCCGGTCGATGTCGGCCGGCGATCCGTCTGGCGTGCGTGCGTATACCTCTTCGGTGATCGGAGAGATGACGTCGATGGTGCGGTCGGTGGCGGGCGCCACCCATTCATTTCCGATGAACAGCCGGTCCCGCGTCTCCATTGCAACACTCCGATCGCGTTTGGGTGTGAGCTGAATCCTACGGCTGTAACGCATCCGGATTCGGAGCGATTGAACTGTTGGAACCGGATCGTCGCTCCGCCACAAGCGGCGCTTCGGCTACAAAAGCACCGCGGCGCCTGCTGGCCCACTTCCAGTGTCGGGGGAGATGGCTGCATAGCAGCGGTGGCGGCGACCCGCCACCTCTGAGAGCAGAGGAGTCGATACCCACATGCGTGCCCCCATCAGAAATTGCTTCCGTCGTAGCACCGTCGCTGTGCTGGCGTCGGGCGTCGTCATCTCCATGAGTGCGCTCACCGGGGGGGTCGCGCCTGCCTTCGCCAAACCGGACCACAGTGATCCGGGCATCCCGATCATCCCGACACCCGAGGTCGTCCTTCCTGAGGCGCCGCAGGTCGCCCCCGAGCAGCAGGCGCCGGCAGAGTCGCCGCGTGCGCCGAAAGAACAGCCGGCCCCTCCGCAGATCGAGGCGCCGCCCCAGCAGCTAGCGCCGGCTCCCGAGATCCAAGCGCCCGCACCCGCCCGCAGCCTCAGGATACAGGCACCGCCGCCGCAGGTGCAGGCGCCCGCGCCGCAGCCCGAGGCGCCGGCACCGCCGATCCAGGCGCCTGCGCCCAAGAAGGACACGCCCAAGGCCGTCGAGGCACCCAAGGCTGACCCGCCCAAGGTTGTTGAGGCACCCAAGGTTGCTGAGGCACCGAAGGTTGTTGAGGCACCCAAGGTTGTTGAGGCACCGAAAGCAGACGCGCCGAAGGTCGACGTGCCACCGGTAGAGCCGCCGAAAGCCGAGACGCCCAAAGTGGATACGCCGAACGCTGACCTGCCTGCTCCGCTGCCCGCGGTGGACCAGTCGGCCAAGCCGGACGATCCGAAGCAGGGTGCGCAGATCCCGAGGAATCTCGTGCCCGAGCAGAAGCCCGATGTGGACGGCAGCGCAGCCGGCGAGAAGCAGCCACCGGCAGCCGGACAGGCACAAAGCGACCCGTCAACCGTTTCAAAAGCCGCGCAGCGGATTGCGACGGCTGAGCCCGAGACGTTGACGGCGCCAGAGCAGGACGTCCAGCTCGCCAAGCAGTCGAATCCGATCGAAGTGAAGCCGGAGCCGGCGTCGAAGCAAGACGTCGACTTCCTGGCCAGCGCGATCAACCTGCAGAGCAAGACGAAGCTCGGCCCGTTCGAGTCCGGATTCGGTGCTGGGTCGGAGTTTTCGGTCGGTGGCGACCGCGACTGGGAACGCGGCCGTGACTGGGAGAACAAGTTCTGGGATAAGAAGGTTCGCCAGTGGGATCGGGACTGGATCGAGTACGACCGGTTCTACCGGCCGATCATTTTCAATCCCTTCCGAGCTCCGGTGCGGATCGTCTATGCGCTCGCGAACGCCACGCGGATCCTGGTCATCCAGCCCCTCGCGAGGGTAGTGGTTGACGTGGCCGAGCTAGCTGCGTACAGCTTCACGGCTGTGGTGCTGGGCGCCGCGAACGTGGTTTCTGACGTGGCGAACGTAGCGGCCGACGTGGTGAACGTGGCGGTTGGCACGTTCTTCGGCGGCGGCTACATCCCAGCCATCGGCGCGCCGTTCGTGGCGCCGCCGCCGCTGCTGCGCTACGACAACGTGCCGGTTCAGGTGCGGTATTCGAACGCGACATACCAGCCGTTCCGCGTCAACCAAATCGTCGACGTCGGCGACGACGTCCAGTACGGCGGACGGAAGGTGTTGCTCGACGGTGCGACGCCTGCATGGGGGCAGTGGACCACGTCGCCGACGGGCGAGCGCCAGTTCGAGGTCCATCGCACACAGCAGTACCCCGGATTGGGCGAACCGCAAGAAGCGCCGCTGCCCGGCGACTATCAGATGCGGTTGGCTTCTGACGAGTCCGCCAACATCGACCGCACGCAGATGTACCTGATGGCGGCTGCCGGTGTCGTCGCGGGGCTGGGCTTCGGTGCCCTCGGCCTGGCCGGCTACCTCGGGCGTCGGCGGCGAGAGGCGTAACGGCGCCAGCTGGAGTGCTGGACAGCTGTCCGGCACTCCAGCTGAACCCGGGGGTCAAGCGCCGGCAGGTACCGGCGCACGTCTACGACCTGCCTTGTTTGCCTCTGGCTGCATCCGATAAGTTGGACAGCTGTCCAGCCGTGCAGGTGCAGCCTTGAGGAGACAGCAGTGACATCTCTGATGGCTGAAGCCAGCAGCTTCACGGCCTTCACTCAGCCACAGATTCTTCTCTGCGGTGCGTCTCCCGACGCCGCACGACGGGCCAGTCCGACCCTGGAAGGAAAGCTACTAGTGGGCAACGACAAAATCCGCCGCCATGTGGCGGAGGTCCCGATCCCTTCGGCATCTGATGCCGCCGGCCCCCCCGGGACGCACTGATGGCGATCCGCGTCGCACATATCGGCACAGGCAACGCAGGACGTATCGCGCTCAATCACCTGATCAGCGATCCCCGCTTCGAACTGACCGGCGTCTGGGTGTCGTCGGACGCCAAGGTCGGCAAGGACGCGGGCGAGCTCGCGGGACTCGACACGTCAACGGGCATCGCCGCGACCAACGATCTGGACGCACTGCTGGCAACCAAACCCGACTGCGCCGTGTACTGCGCGATGGGCGACAACCGGATACCCGAGGCCGTGACCGACGTCCTGCGCATCCTCAGCGCAGGCGTCAACGTCGTCGGAACGTCTCCCGGTGTGTTCCAGTACCCGTGGGGCGTCATGCCCGACAAATACATCGCTCCCATCGAAGAAGCTGCGCAACAGGGCAATTCGAGTCTATTCATCTCCGGGGTGGATCCCGGGTTCGCCAACGACCTCATCCCGTTCGCGATCGCGAGCACCTGCCAGCGCCTCGAGCAGGTCCGGTGCATGGAGATCGCCGACTACGCCACGTATGACGGCTCCACCGTGATGTTCGACGTCATGGGCTTCGGGTGGCCGCTCGACGAGACGCCGATGTTGTTACAGCCCGGCGTGCTGGGGATGGCGTGGGGCACGACGATCCGCCAATTGTCGGCCGGCTTCGGCATCGAGGTCGACGAGATCAAGGACTCGTGCACGCGAATCCCTGCGCCGGAGGCTTTCGACATCGCGGCCGGACACATCCCCAAAGGCGGCCAGGCCGCGTTGCGGTTCGAGATCATCGGGTTGGTCAAGGGCAAGCCCGTCATCGTCATCGACCACGTCACGCGGCTCCGCGAAGACCTGGCTCCCGAATGGCCCCAGCCCGCACAGCCGGGCGGTTCCTACAAGGTGGAGATCGTCGGCGAGCCGTCGTACACCGTCGACATCTGTCCGACCAGCCGCCGGGGTGACCACAACTACGCCGCCATCGCGGCGGGCGCAGGCAGGGTGGTCAACGCGATTCCCGCAGTGGTGGCCGCGCCGCCGGGAATCAGGACGACACTGGACCTGCCGCTGATCACCGGCAAGGGACTCTTCGACGCCAATTAGGGCGCACGACAACGACAAAGGAGAACACCGCATGGGACGCGTCGACGGCAAAGTTGCGCTCATCAGTGGCGGCGCCAGGGGAATGGGCGCCGCGCATGCGCGGATGCTGGTCGAGGAGGGCGGCAAGGTCGTGATCGGCGACATCCTCGACGCCGAAGGTAAAGCGCTGGCCGACGAGATCGGCGACAGCGTGCGCTACGTGCACCTCGATGTCACCCAGCCCGATCAATGGCAGGCCGCGGTCGACACCGCCGTCAGCGAGTTCGGCAAGCTCAACGTGCTGGTGAACAACGCGGGCATCGTCGCGCTCGGTCCGCTGAAGACGTTCGATCTCGACGATTGGCACAAGGTCATCGACGTGAACCTGACGGGCACGTTCCTCGGCATGCGCGCGGCCGTCCAACCGATGATCGACGCGGGCGGCGGATCGATCATCAATGTCTCGTCGATCGAAGGCCTGCGCGGCGCGCCGTTCGTGCACCCCTACGTGGCGTCCAAATGGGCGGTGCGCGGACTGGCGAAATCGGCGGCACTCGAGTTGGCGCCGAAGAACATTCGGGTCAATTCGGTGCACCCCGGATTCATCCGCACCCCGATGACCGCGCACCTTCCCGAGGACATGGTCACCATTCCGCTCGGCCGTCCCGCCGAGCCGGAGGAGGTGGCGACGTTCATCGTCTTTCTGGCCAGCGACGAGTCGTCCTACTCCACCGGCAGCGAGTTCATCATGGACGGCGGGCTGGTGACCGCCGTGCCGAACAAGGCCTAGCAGCGACCGTCAGCGGCGTCGCCGCCACAGGAACCACACCAGCACCGCCGTACCGGCCACGACCAACGTCGCAGTCGGAACGGTGACCTTCGCACGACCGTCATCGAGCGTCGCGTGCTGGACCGCGTGCGCCTTGTCCAGGACGGCTTCCTTGGTCTCGGCGGCCTTGTCGGCGACGCGCTCTTTCGTCTCGGCCGCCTTGTCCTTGGTTCGTTGCTTCACGTCCATCTTGGCGCTCAAGGCCTCGACGGTCTCGCCGAGCTCCTTACGCGTCTCGGCGATGTCCGTCTGAATTTCGTCGATTCCCGCCTCGGGCCCGGGTTCCGGACGAGCGGGGTCAGGCTGGCTCATTGGCGTGCTTCCTTAACTTCCTTGATGTCGGCCTTGACGCTCTCCGCACTCTCGGTCACCGGCGGGCTGATTTCCTCCGCCTGCTTGCGGCTGAACAACGCGGCGATACCCGCCGCGATGAACAGCACGACAGCCACGATGACCGCCGCCGCCCAAACGGGCAGGACCAGCGCCAACGCGGCTACAGCTGCGGCGATAAGGGTCGCCAGGCCCAGCACGGCCAGCAGCCCAGCGACGCTGATCAGCCCTGCGCCGATGCCGGCATGCTTCACCGACTGCTGGAGCTCTTTCTGCGCCAACCGCATCTCATCACGGACAAGGCGCGACGTCTGCGTCGACAATTGGCCCATCAACTCGCCGATCGACGCGTCGGCGGCCGGTTTCGATTCCACACTCATGCGCAGTGGGTTGCCCCGCACGGATGAGACGAAACCCCGCTATTCGATCGAAGACTGCTGCGTTTCCACCAGGTCGGCGGCGATTTGAATCAACGGCGTATTGGAATCCTGCGAGAGCTTTCGCAACAGGTCGAAGGCTTGAATCGCGTTGACGCCGTAGCGCTCCATCAGCATGCCCTTGGCCTGCCCGATGACATCACGGCTCGACAGTGCCCTCTTGAACTGCTCGTCGCGGCGGGCTGCGTTCCACGCGACCGACGAATGCGCCGCGAAGACCAGTCCGATCTCACGGGTCTCCGGACCGAACGCATGAGTTGTCTCGGCATACACGTTGAGGGCGCCCATCGTTTCGCCCGCGATCCACATCTGGAACGCCATCACCGAGCGAATCGGCGTCTCCGCCAACGCATCCCGTGCGTACAACGGGAACCGTTCGTCGGCGGTCAAGTCGGCGACGTGGATGGTCTTCTCCTCCCATGCCGCGGTCAGGCACGGACCCTCGCCGTGGCGCTGCTGGATCTCGTCGAGCAGCAGCGGCCATTTATGCGTCGCCGCCGGGGTATCGATGTGCTTGGCATTGCGGGTGACGGTGACTCCGGCGTACTGCGCACCGGGAATCTCGACGGCGGCGTGCTCCGCCAGCTCGGCGATCACGGTGTCAGAGTCCGTGTCGGGCCTGCCGTACAGGTCCTGCACGATCTGCGCGATTCGAAGGTGGGTGGCCTCCACCTCAGCAGGATCATTCACCACGATTTTCCGATCTTCGAGCTCCATTAGGTTAAGGCTAACCCCGAGGTGAAGCGGAGGCTGCATGGACGGCGAACGGCGTCACAATCGCGGCGCGATCACCCGCAGTTCGGTAGGGCCAAGCGCCGCCGAGGCGTTCACCATCATCGCCATCGCCACCATCCTTCTCACCCGGTTGTATCTGCGCTTGACCGACTATCCGCAGGTCGGTGGCGGCGACCTGCACATCGCGCACGCGCTCTACGGTGGTGCGCTGATGATGCTGGCGCTGCTCATCGGCTGGTTGGTACTCGGATTCGGCGCGCGAATGGTGTGCGTCGTCGTCGGCGGAATCGGCTTCGGGTTGTTCCTCGACGAGGTGGGCAAGTTCGTCACCAAGGACAATGACTACTTCTACGGCCCCGCCGCGGAGATCATGTACATCCTGCTGGTGATCATTCTGGTCGGCGCGCGCGTGGTCCGTGATTTCCGGCCGCTCAGTGCACGGGAATGTCTGGCGTCGGCGGCGTCGATCGCGGCCGACGGGGTGGCGCGTGGCCTGGCAGCCCGCCGCCGCGAGCTCGGACTGAGCCTCGTCGAGCAGGCAGGTGTCGGCGGTGCCGATGCCGATGACGTTGCCAGCGTGCGGGCGCTTCTGGTGTCGGCGGACCACGCCTCCGATCGGCTACATGCGTTGCAGCAGGGCGTAATCCGGTTGATCCCGAACTTTCTGCGCAGCCCGCGGTTGGTAGCGTTGGTGGGCTGGCTGATGGTGATCGGCGCGTTGCTCAGTGTGGTCTTCGGTGTTCTCGGCGTCGCGCTCGGCGGCTACCTGTACGAGGACGAGAAGCTCACCCTGAAGCTCGACCCGTTGAGTGTCGCGACGGTCATCCTGCTCGTCAGCGCGGGCCTCACGCTCGCCATGTCGCTGCCTGCGATGATCGCCCGGCGCCGCACCGACAGCGTGTGGCCGCTGGTCTGGCTGCGCAACGCCGCGCTGGTGTTCACACTGCTCAATGCGCTGGTCGACTTCGCCACCGAGGGCTTCGGTGCGCTGATGAACATGTCGATCGGGCTGTTCACGCTGGCGATCCTGTCGTATCACCTCGATCTCGCCGCGAGGTCCGCGGCGCCGGTGGTGTCCGTTACAGCGCCGTCAGGTACCGGGACGTGATGATGCGCTGCGCCAACGACGTCACCGGAGAGCCCAGCCTGCTCCACCACGTCGCATGCCGGGAGAACGCGACGACCTCGGCGTGCACCTCTTCGGTCGTGGGGTGGTAGCGAACGGCGAACAGCTCCTCACCCGATTCGGGGTGTCCAGGCAGCGTGCCGTAGGCGAATCCGCGACGATCCGCCTCGTCGATCACGTAGACCACCCGGCACGGTGCGCGCAGCGGGCCGAGCCCGACCAACACCTCCGAGCCGACGGCGGCCACCTCGCTGCTCGCCGTGACCCGCACACCCGCGCCGCGCAGCATTCCCCACCGCATGACCTTCGCCGCCGCCTCCTCGAATCGCGGCCGCCCGCGGCCGATGACGGCCGACTTGCGCACGTGGTGATACCCGTCGGGGAGCGGGCCCGCCGTCGCGCCGACATCGCCGTAGGACAGGCGCAGCGTCGCCAGGTCACTCAGTTTCACCCAATCACCATGCCATCACTGGGCGTACGGTTTTGACATGACCACCTCGACCGTCGCATCGGCATCAGGAACGTTCACTCTCGGCGGCGACCTCACCGTCAACAGGCTCGGATTCGGCGCCATGCGGATCACCGGCAAGGGTGTCTGGGGTCCGCCCACGGACCGCGACGAGACCATCCGCGTATTGCGGCGTGCGGTGGACCTCGGCGTCAACTTCATCGACACCGCCAACTCCTACGGTCCCTACGTCTCCGAGGAACTGATCCGTGAGGCGCTGTCGCCCTATCCCGACGATCTCGTCATCGCCACCAAGGCCGGGCTGCTGCGGACGGGTCCGGATGTCTGGATACCGCTCGGTTTTCCCGGCTATCTGCGCCAGGAACTCGAATTGAGCCTGCAGCGCCTCGGCGTCGAGCGCATCGACCTGTTCCAACTGCACCGCATCGACGACAAGTTCCCGCTCGAGGATCAGGTGGGTGAGCTCGCAGCACTGCAGCAGGAGGGCAAGATCCGCCACATCGGCCTGTCAGAGGTGGGCGTCGAGCAGCTGGAAGCCGCACAGAAGGTCGCGCCGATCGTGT
Organism: uncultured Actinomycetota bacterium; assembly: GCA_963822305.1. Classification (GTDB taxonomy): domain Bacteria; phylum Actinomycetota; class Actinomycetes; order Mycobacteriales; family Mycobacteriaceae; genus Mycobacterium. Next base: position 17,872 of record CAWGHF010000023.1, read on the forward strand.
CGGTGCAGAACATGTACAACCTCACCGCCCGCACCGCGGAGCCGGTGCTGGAGGCGTGCCAGGCCCAAGGGCTGGGCTTCATCCCGTGGTTCCCGCTGGCCGCCGGTCCGTTGGCGGCGGCGGACGGTCCACTGCAGCGGATCGCAGCCGACCACGACGCGACCGCGTCGCAGCTCGCCCTGGCATGGCTGCTCAAGCGTTCGCCGGTGATGCTGCCGATCCCCGGCACGTCGAAGGTGAGCCATCTGGAGCAGAACGTGGCCGCCGCCGAGATCAAGCTCTCCGACGAGGAGTTCGAGACGTTGAGCAAGGCCGGCGCTGAGTCCGGCTAGCGCGGTGCGGCTGGTCTTCACCGGACACATCGCGGGGGCGGGCAGCGGATCCGGGCTGCGGATCGTCGTCGGCGCCTGGGACGAGTCCCCGTTCGGTGCGTTCACCGACGTGATGCTGCAGACCGCGGACGACGAACGGGTTCTGCTGGCGCCCGACGACACCATCGCCGACTTCGTGTCCTCGACCTATCACTTCGACCGGGTGGAACTGGGCGAGGTGTCCACGGCTCTCGGCGAGCAACAGCTCACGGTCACCACCGAAAGCTTCGACGCCCGGATCGGTATCGGTGGCCCCGCGCCAATCGACCGTCTGCTGCGGCTGGTTCCGCGGCGGCTGGCGACTTCACCGCGCTGGTTGCGGGTCGTCGACCCGGTCGCTGCGCGCGTCGTGCCCGGGGTGCACACCTACGGAACCGCGGGCAACGGCCGGGTCGAGTACTACGGCGTACGGCGGTCGCGGCGCATCACCGCTATCGACGGCCACTACCGCGGTGTGCCGTTCGGCGGGCTGGCCCCGCTGCGGCCCCCGGTGAGTTTCGGGTTCTCATCGGCGCCGTCCTCGCCACAGATCGTGTCGGTGACCACGACGATCGACGAATCAGGGCAGGCAATACGGTGAGCGGGTGGCCACCGACCTCAACGACGCGCATGCCGGTGGCGGGTTCAACCCGCCCGAACCGACCACCCGCGGCGGAGCGGACTACGGCCGGTTCGTCGAAGCCGTCCGCACCCTGCAGGACCACACGCGTGCGGCCGATGCGCCCGACGACGTCATCACCAAGGCCGCCGATCTGGTCGAAGCGGTGAACGAGCTGCTGGCGCCGTACGAAGCCGACGAGTGGACGACACCGTCGGGCAGGCGGATGGACCTGCCCAACCGCGGGAACCTCCTGCAGGTGCCGTCCGAGCTGACGACGGTGGAGGACGAGGTCGACGGCGTGGTTCGATTCCGGCGCTATCACCTCGGCCGCAACGGCGCGGTCCACGGAGGCGCCGTGGCCCAGATGTGGGATTCGGTGCTGGGGTTTGCAGCCTTTCGGCTCAGTCGCAGCCTCAAACAGCGCACGGCCTACCTGCACGTGAACTACCGCCAAATCGTGCCGATCGACAAGGAGTTGCAGGTCGATGCGCGGGTCGATCGCGCCGAAGGCCGCAAGATCTTCGTCACCGGAAGGCTCCTCGACGGGAACACCGTGCTGTGCGATGCCGAGGCGCTGTTCGTGAAGCTCAACCCGGGGCAGCCGTGACGGACGACGAGACCGAAACGGAGTCGAGGTGGTCGGCGACCAAGCGCCGATGGGCGCGCTGGCGCGACCGGCTGCGCGAGCGGCCCAAGGTCGAGCTCGGCTACCGCATCGTCGTCGCGGTGGTCGGGTTGGCGGTCTTCGGCCTCGGCATCGTCGCGATCCCGTATCCCGGCCCGGGGTGGGCCATCGTGTTCATCGGGCTGGGCATTCTGGCCACCGAATTCGAGTGGGCGCGGCGGCTGCTGGCCTATGCCAAGGAGCGCTACGACAAGGTCATGGACTGGTTCCACCGCCAGGGAAAGTTTGTGCAGATCCTCGGCGGCCTGCTGACCGCGCTGATCGTCGCCGTGACGCTGTGGCTGCTCGGCGCGCTGGACTGGTCCGGTGAGCTCGTCGGGATCGAGCATCCGTGGCTGAACAGCCCGATCGGGGTCGGGGACTGACCGGCCGCACCGATAGCATGGTCGCGTTCGTAAACACCCACGAAAATCCCCGCGCACGCGAGGAGCAAGAAATCCGGAGAGTGACCGATGAGCGCCGCCCCCAGCCCCGCCCCAGCAGCCCCGATCCGGGTCGCTGCCGGGACGACCGCTGCGGCGGCGGTCCGCGAAGCGGGCCTACCAAGCCGGGGCGCCGCCGACGCCGTCGTCGTCGTCCGTGACGCCGACGGCCGGCTCCGCGACCTGAGCTGGGCGCCGGAAGCCGACGTCGAGGTGACGCCGGTCCCCGCCGATTCCGAGGACGGGCGCAGTGTCATCCGGCACTCGGCGGCCCACGTGCTGGCCCAGGCCGTCCAGGAGATGTTCCCCGAGGCCAAGCTCGGCATCGGACCGCCGATCACCGACGGCTTCTACTACGATTTCGACGTCGCAGACGCGTTCACTCCCGAGGACCTGGAGGCGCTGGAAAAGCGCATGCGCCAGATCGTCAAGGACGGCCAGCTGTTCTCCCGGCGCGTCTACGAGTCGAAAGACCAAGCGCGCGAAGAACTTGCCGACGAGCCGTACAAGCTGGAGCTCGTCGACGACAAGTCCGGTGACCCCGAGGTGATGGAGGTCGGCGGTGATGAGCTCACCGCCTATGACAACCTCAATCCCCGTACCCGCGAACGGGTCTGGGGCGACCTCTGCCGCGGCCCGCACATTCCCACGACGAAGTTCATCCCGGCGTTCAAACTGACCCGCAGTTCGGCCGCTTACTGGCGCGGCGACCAGAACAACGCCAGCCTGCAGCGGATCTACGGCACGGCATGGGAGTCCCAGGAGGCCCTCGACCGCCATCTCGAGCTGATCGAGGAAGCCCAGCGGCGTGACCACCGCAGGCTCGGCGCCGAGCTGGACCTCTTCAGCTTCCCGGACGAAATCGGTTCCGGCTTGGCGGTATTCCACCCCAAGGGCGGAATCATCCGGCGCGAGTTGGAGGACTACTCGCGCCGCAAACACAGTGAGGCCGGCTACGAGTTCGTCAACAGCCCGCACATCACCAAGGCGGAGCTGTTCAAGATCTCCGGCCATCTCGACTGGTACTCCGACGGCATGTTCCCGCCGATGCACCTCGACGCCGAATTCAACGAGGACGGCACGGTACGCAAGCCCGGCCAGGACTACTACCTCAAGCCGATGAACTGCCCGATGCACTGCCTGATCTTCCGGTCGCGCGGGCGCTCGTATCGCGAACTGCCGTTGCGGCTCTTCGAATTCGGCACCGTCTACCGCTACGAGCTCTCCGGCGTCGTGCACGGGTTGACACGGGTGCGCGGTCTGACGATGGACGACTCGCACATCTATTGCACCCGCGACCAGATGCGCGACGAGTTGACGTCATTGCTGCAATTCGTGCTCGCACTGCTCGGCGACTACGGCCTGACCGACTTCTATCTGGAGCTTTCCACCAAGGACCCCGACAAGTTCGTCGGCAGCGACGATATGTGGGAGGAAGCCACCAGCGTGCTGGCCGAGGTCGGCGAGGCATCCGGCTTGGACCTGGTGCCCGATCCTGGCGGTGCGGCGTTCTACGGGCCGAAGATCTCCGTTCAGGTCAAGGACGCGCTTGGCCGCAGCTGGCAGATGTCGACGATCCAGCTGGATTTCAACTTCCCCGAGCGATTCGATCTTGAATACACCGCCGCCGACGGCAGCAGGCAGCGGCCGGTGATGATCCACCGCGCGCTCTTCGGGTCGATCGAGCGATTCTTCGGCATCCTCACCGAGCACTACGCTGGCGCGTTCCCGGCGTGGCTGGCACCGGTTCAGGTGGTCGGGATACCGGTCGCGGACGGGCACGTCGAGTATCTGGAAAGCGTTGCCGAGCAACTGAAGTCGCACGGGATCCGGGTCGAGGTCGACACCAGCGACGACCGGATGGCGAAGAAGATCGTGAACCACACCAACCAGAAGGTGCCGTTCATGCTGCTGGCCGGTGACCGCGACGTCGAAGCCGGCGCGGTGAGCTTCCGGTTCGGCGACCGCACCCAGGTCAACGGAGTGCCTCGCGACGACGCGGTCGAGTCCATCGCGAAATGGATTCACGACCGCGAGAACGCCGCACCCACAGCAGAATTGATCAAGGCGGACGCACCGACGTGACGGACCACGACGAAAGCCAGGTCGTCGACCACGGGGTGGGCGAGCCTGATCACCTGCAGCGGCTCTGGACGCCCTACCGGATGAACTATCTGGCGGAGGCGCCGATGAAGGGCGGGTCGGCGGCGTCGACGCAGCCGTTCACCGATATCCCGACGCTGAACGACGAGGACGGGCTGCTCGTGGCGCGCGGCGAGCTCGTCTACGTCGTGCTGAACCTCTACCCGTACAACCCCGGCCACTCGATGGTGGTCCCGTACCGGCGGGTGTCCGAGCTCGAGGACCTCACCGACGCGGAGAGCGCCGAGCTGATGGCGTTCACCCAGAAGGTGATTCGGGTCATCAAGTCGGTGTCACAGCCGCACGGCTTCAACGTCGGCCTGAACCTCGGCAGTTCCGCGGGCGGCTCGCTGGCCGAGCATCTGCATATGCACGTGGTGCCCCGGTGGAGCGGTGACGCGAACTTCATCACGATCATCGGCGGCTCCAAGGTTGTCCCGCAGCTGCTGCGCGACACCCGCGAGCTGCTGGCCGCGGAGTGGGCGAAGCAGTCGTGAGCGACTTCTACCTGATGACCAGGGCGGCGTACGCGAAACTGTCGACGCCGGTCGCCAAGGTCGCGCTGCGGGCAGGCTTCACGCCCGACAGCATCACGATCATCGGCACCGCGGGCGCGGTGATCGCCGCACTGACGCTGTACCCGATCGGGCAGCTGTGGTGGGGATCGTTCGCGGTCTTCGTCTTCGTGCTCGCCGACATGCTCGACGGCGCGATGGCTCGCCAGAGTGGCGGCGGCACCCGGTTCGGCGCGGTGCTCGACGCCACCTGCGACCGGATCGGCGACGGCGCGGTGTTCTGCGGCCTGCTCTGGTGGGCGATGTTCGGGATGCGCAATACGTCGCTGGTGGTGGCCCTGATGATCTGCCTGGTCACCTCCCAGGTGATCTCCTACGTCAAGGCTCGCGCCGAAGCCAGTGGCCTGAGCGGTGACGGCGGGCTCATCGAGCGACCGGAGCGGCTGGTGATCGTGCTTACCGGCGCGGGCCTGTCGGGCGTCTCGTTCTTGCACATACCGTGGCTGCTGCACGTCGCCGCATGGCTGCTTGCGGTTGCCAGCCTGATCACGCTGGGCCAGCGCATTCACACCGTGCGCACCTCGCCCGGCGCGATGGAGCCGCTGCAGAAGGCCGAACCGGATGTCGCGAGTAACTCCGGTGACACGGAGGTGAATGAGTGACCACCACCCCGGCGGGACCGCAGGCGACTGGGGGCAGCCGCTTCTCGCTCGGGGGCCAGGTCTCTGATCTGGGCTACGCCGCGGGCTGGCGAGTCGTTCGCGCGATGCCGGAGCTGATGGCGCGCAACGCATTCGACGCCGGCGCGATCTACGCGTCACGCAACGGCGGGCCCGAACAACTGCGCAAGAACCTCGCGCGCGTCCTCGGTGTGCCTCCCGCCAGGGTGCCGGGCGGGCTGATTCGTGCTTCGCTGGCCTCCTACGCCCGATACTGGCGGGAGGCATTCCGGTTGCCGTCGATGGACAAGGAGAAGCTGCGCGCGCACATCGAGCCGTGCCTGCTCGGCAGCGAACACATCCGGACCGCCCTCGACGCCGGTCGGGGCGTGATAATGCCGTTGCCGCACAGCGGGAACTGGGACATGGCCGGTGTGTGGATGGTCCAGCACTTCGGCACGTTCACCACTGTCGCCGAGCGACTCAAGCCGGAATCCCTGTATCAGCGGTTCATCGACTACCGGGAGAGCCTGGGCTTCGAGATGCTCCCGCTGACCGGCGGTGATCGTCCGCCGTTCGAGGTGCTCTCCGAGCGCCTGCGCGACAACGGGATCGTCTGCCTGATGGCCGACCGCGATCTCACGCGGTCGGGCGTCGAGGTCGACTTCTTCGGGGAGCCGACCCGGATGCCCGCAGGGTCGGCGAAACTGGCGATCGAGACGGGCGCGGTCGTGCTGGCGACCCACTGCTACAACACGCGAGACAGCTGGGTTTTCGACGTGGCGCCGCCGCTGGACACGTCCTCGGGCGACGTCACCGCGATCACGCAGGCGATGGCCGACCGGTTCGCCAGGGGCATCGCCGCCCATCCCGAGGACTGGCACATGTTGCAGCCGCAGTGGCTGGCCGATCTGTCGGAGGAGCGACAGGCCAAGCTGAGGGGCGAGTCCTGATGCGCATCGGCATGGTGTGCCCGTACTCGTTCGACGTGCACGGCGGTGTGCAAGCCCACGTGCTGCAACTCGCGGAGGTCATGCGGGGACGTGGACAAGAGGTCAGCGTGCTGGCACCCTCGTCGCCGCATGTCGAGCTGCCGGACTACGTGGTGTCCGGCGGCAAGGCCGTTCCGATCCCGTACAACGGCTCGGTCGCGCGGCTGCGCTTCGGCCCCGCCACGCACCGAAAGGTCAAGCGCTGGCTGACCGACGGCGACTTCGACGTGCTGCACCTGCACGAGCCCAACGCGCCGAGCCTGTCGATGCTGGCCCTACAGGCAGCGGAGGGGCCGATCGTTGCGACGTTCCACACGTCGACCACAAAGTCGTTTACGCTCAGTGTCTTTCAGGGCCTTCTCCGGCCTTACCACGAGAAGATCGTTGGTCGCATCGCGGTGTCCGATCTGGCCAGGCGCTGGCAGATGGAGGCGCTCGGCTCGGATGCCGTCCAGATTCCCAACGGCGTCGACGTCGCGTCGTTCGCTTCAGCGCCGCGGCTTGACGGATATCCGCGTCCCGGCAAGTCCGTACTGTTCCTCGGCAGGTTCGACGAGCCGCGCAAGGGGATGGCCGCGCTGATCGGGGCACTTCCGGCGTTGGTCGAGCGCCTTCCCGACATCGAGATACTGATCGTCGGCCGCGGCGACGAGGAGGAACTGCGCGAGGAGGCCGGGCCGCTGGCCGGGCATCTGCGTTTCCTGGGCCAGGTCGGCGACGCGGAGAAGGCGTCCGCGATGCGAAGCGCCGACGTCTACTGCGCGCCGAACACCGGCGGCGAGAGCTTCGGCATCGTGCTGGTCGAGGCGATGGCCGCAGGCACCGCCGTGGTGGCCAGTGATCTCGACGCGTTTCGCCGGGTGCTGGAGGACGGGAAGGCCGGGCGGCTGGTGCCGGTGGACGACGCCGACGGCCTCGCCGCAGGCCTCATCGAGGTGCTCGAGAATGACGTGGCGCGCGGCGGCTACATCGAGGCGGCCACCGAGACGGTCCGCCAGTACGACTGGTCGGTGGTCGCGGGCCAGATCATGCGGGTGTACGAGACGGTTGCCGGGGCGGGGGCCAAGGTGCAGGTGGCGAGCTGATGACCTGGCTGGTGGTCACGGCCCTGCTCGTGCTGCTGGCGGTGTTACTGGTGGTGGGCGTGTGGGCGTATCAGACCGCACACCGGCTGGACCGGCTGCACGTCCGCTACGACCTCTCATGGCAGGCACTCGACAGCGCGCTGGCCCGACGCGCCGTTGTCGCCCGCGCCGTCGCCGTCGACGCCTATGGGGCGGGTCCGGAAGGGAAGCGCCTTGCGGCGCTGGCCGGCGCTGCCGAGCAGACCCCGAGAGCCGGCAGGGAGCTCGCCGAAAACGAATTGTCGGCGGCGCTCGCGCTCGTCGACCCGATGTCTCTGCCGGTGGCGCTCGTCGCCGAACAGGCCGACGCGGAGGCGCGCGTGACGCTGGCCCGCCGCTTTCACAACGACGCGGTGCGCGACACACTCGCGCTGCGTGAGCGACCCGCGGTGCGTCTGCTCCGCCTTGGCGGAACGGCCGCGCTGCCAAGCTATTTCGAGATCGCAGAGCAGGCCGACCGTGACGTCGGCGTGGTCAGCCGCCGCACGTCGGCCCGGGTGGTGCTGCTGGATGAGGGCGGGGCGGTGCTGCTGTTCTGCGGGTCGGACCCCGCCAACGAGGACGGCGGGGCGCCACGCTGGTGGTTCACCGTGGGTGGCGCGGCCCAGCCGGGGGAGACGCTGACCGAGGCCGCGGTGCGCGAGCTGGCCGAAGAGACCGGCCTTCATGTGAAGCCCGCGGACATGGTGGGACCCGTGTGGCGGCGGGACGCGGTGATCGACTTCAACGGGTCGGTCATCCGCAGCGAGGAGATGTTCTTCGTGCACCGCACCGACCGGTTCGAGCCGTCCGCCTCGGGCCGCACGGCGCTGGAACGGCGCTACATCCATGGCCACCGCTGGTGCGATGAGACAATGATCGACGAGCTGGTCGCCAAGGGGGAGACCGTCTACCCGCTGCAGCTCGGCGAGTTGCTCTCCGACGCGAACTCCCTGGCCGACGGCCAGAACGCGGGGCCGCACCGGCAGCTGCAGTTGATCCGGTGATGTGCGGATTCAACGGATTTGCCGCCCCCTTTAGACTGGATCAGTAGCCATTTGGAGGAGATAGCAGTGGATACCGCAGCCGGATCGAACGGGGCAGGCGGTCAGACGGGCACCGCGCGCGTCAAGCGCGGCATGGCCGAGATGCTCAAGGGTGGCGTGATCATGGACGTGGTCACTCCCGAGCAGGCCCGTATCGCCGAGGGGGCAGGCGCCGTCGCGGTGATGGCGCTGGAGCGCGTTCCCGCCGACATTCGTGCCCAGGGTGGGGTGTCGCGGATGAGCGACCCCGACATGATCGAGGGCATCATCGCCGCGGTCACCATCCCGGTGATGGCCAAGGCCCGCATCGGCCACTTCGTCGAGGCGCAGATTCTGCAGAGCCTCGGTGTCGACTACGTGGACGAGTCCGAAGTACTCACCCCCGCCGACTACACCCATCACATCGACAAGTGGAAGTTCACTGTGCCGTTCGTCTGCGGCGCGACCAACCTGGGTGAGGCGCTGCGCCGCATCACCGAAGGTGCGGCGATGATCCGCAGCAAGGGTGAGGCGGGCACCGGCGACGTATCCAACGCGACAACGCATATGCGCGCTATCGGTGGGGAGATCAGACGGCTCTCGTCGCTGTCGGAAGACGAGTTGTTCGTCGCGGCAAAGGAATTGCAGGCGTCCTACGACCTGGTCGCCGAGGTGGCGCGGGCGGGCAAGCTGCCGGTGACGATGTTCACCGCAGGCGGCATCGCGACTCCGGCCGACGCCGCGATGATGATGCAGCTCGGCGCAGAGGGAGTCTTCGTCGGCTCGGGCATCTTCAAGTCCGGCGATCCCGCATCGCGGGCCGCCGCCATCGTCAAGGCCACCACCTTCTACGACGACCCCGACGTGCTGGCCAAGGTGTCGCGCGGGCTGGGGGAGGCCATGGTGGGCATCAACGTTGAGGAGATCGCCGCCCCGCATCGGCTCGCCGAGCGGGGATGGTAGTAAATCTGCATGGCGATCGAGGAGATCCTTGATCTCGAGCAGCTCGAGATCAACATCTACCGCGGTGGCGTGTTCAGTCCCGAATCAGGGTTCCTGCAACGGACATTCGGCGGGCACGTAGCGGGCCAGTCCCTTGTCTCGGCGGTGCGAACCGTCGACCCGAAGTTCCAGGTTCACTCGCTGCACGGATACTTCCTGCGGCCGGGCGACGCGAAGGCGTCCACCGTCTTCATCGTCGAACGGCTCCGTGACGGCGGCTCGTTCGTCACGAGGCGGGTCAATGCGATCCAGCACGGCGAGACGATATTCTCGATGTCGGCGTCGTTCCAAACGGACCAGAGCGGAATCGAACACCAGGACGCCGCGCCGTTCGCGGTGCCGCCCGACGACCTGCCCAATTTCATCTCGAAGGGCGGTGTGTTCGATGACGCCGGGTTCCAGCAGTTCGCGGAGTGGGACGTGCGGATCGTGCCGCGCGATCAGCTCAAGCTGCTGCCCGGCAAGGCATCCCAACAGCAGGTCTGGTTTCGGCACCGCGACCCCCTGCCCGACGATTCGGTGCTGCACATCTGCGCGCTGGCCTACATGAGCGACCTCACCTTGCTGGGTTCGGCACAGGTGAACCACATCGAGGAGCGCAAGCATTTGATGGTGGCGTCGCTGGACCATGCGATGTGGTTCATGCGGCCGTTCCGCGCCGACGAATGGCTGCTCTACGATCAGTCCTCGCCATCAGCCTCCGGTGGCCGGTCGCTGACGCAGGGCAAGATCTTCACTCGCACCGGCGAGATGGTGGCGGCAGTGATGCAGGAAGGGCTGACCCGCTACAAGCGTGACTTCACACCATGAGCGCACCGCACATCGGAGTGCTCGCGCTGCAGGGCGATACCCGCGAACACCTTGCCGCCCTGCGCGAGGCCGGTGCCGACGCGATCACCGTCCGCCGCCGCGGTGAACTCGACGCCGTCGACGCGCTCGTGATACCGGGTGGCGAATCCACCACGATGACGCACCTGTTGCGGGAATTCGAACTGCTCGACCCGCTTCGATCGCGGATCGCCGACGGGATGCCCGCCTACGGTTCGTGCGCCGGGATGATCCTGCTGGCCAGCGAGATCCTGGACGCCGGCGTCGCGGGCCGAGACGCCGCGCCGTTGAAGGGGATCGATATGACCGTGCGGCGCAACGCCTTCGGTCGGCAGGTCGACTCATTTGAAGGTGACATCGAGTTCGAGGGTCTGGACGGCCCGGTGCATGCGGTGTTCATCCGGGCGCCGTGGGTGGAGCGTGTCGGCCCCGACGTGCGTGTGCTTGGGCGGGCCGCCGACCATATCGTCGCCGTCCGTCAGGGCCGGATGCTGGCGACGGCCTTTCACCCCGAGATGACGGGCGACCGCCGCATCCATCGACTGTTCGTCGACATCGTCACCGGCCGTGCCTAGCGAGCTAGGCGGGCTCCTCGTTGTCGAGCCATTCGTCGTTGCCGGGGTCGTCGAGCACCGTGAGCGAGGGGCTCCGGACGTAGGTGACCTGGTTGCCGCCGCCCTTGCGCGACTCGTACATCGCGTTGGTGGCGATGGACAGCAGCTCGTCGAGCACATCGTGCGGCGGAAGCTGCACGAGAGGCTGCAGTGGGGTGGTGACCACCCCGATGCTCGCCGACAGGTGAGACGGTGAACCAGAGACGGTGCCGCGTACGCGTTCGATCAGCGCCGACGCGTCGTCACTTTCGAAGAGATCGCCGATCACGAACTCGGAGTCGGCGATGTGTGCGAGCACCGCATCGCGCCGCGCGGTTTCGCGCAGGCGTGCCGCGATCTCGACCCTGGCCCGATTTGATCCGGTGACGCCCGAGAACTCGCCCACCAACGAGAACGTGTCCAGGTTGACCACGGCGATGGCGAGGAAGCGGTCGTCGCCGCGGCTGCGCGACGCCAGCAGGGTGGTGGCCTTCTCGTAGAAGCCGTCCCGGTTGAACAACCCGGTCAGTGGCTCGAAGTTCTCGTGCAGGATGTCGGCGTCGACGAGCCAGATCGCCGCCTTTCCGGTGAGCGATACGAACATGACGATGAACGCGACCAGCAGTACCGACGAGATCGCGAACGCGATATCGGTGGCGGCGAGTTTGAACCCGAGAACAATCAGCGTCACGCCGGTGACCACCCAGCTGACGGTCAGCCACTGGGTGGTGTGGAATACCGCGGCGTAAATGCAGATAAGTGTGAACGCGGTGGCACCAAACAGTCCGGCCAGCGGTTCCGCCTGGATCAGGCACGAAATTGCGACGCACAACGATCCCAGGCAGACGCATATTCGGGACTGAAGGGCGCTCGGCCACCGGCCTCGCAGCCATAAACCAGACATCCCCCAGCAACACACCGCGACGACGACCGCCAGGATCTGGTTGCGTAGGCCGTGCGGACCGGTCGGGCTCCAGATCAACGTTATGGAAATGGCGCTCAGTCCGAATATGACCAGCGCAACGAGGCGACAGGTGGTCTTCTGGAGTCCACGGGCAGCGAGGAAAGCGGTGAGCCAATAGTAGTGATCAAGGCCGTGCAACCATCGCTGCGCCGTATTCATCGGCGAACCGATCGGCGCGTGCAGGGCATTTACGCAGGGTAGCAATTCGGTAAACGCGCCACCCGTGTCCCACCCTATTCATTTAGTGAAATGTCCGCGTCGGAGCGAGAAATTGCTCACGCATCTAAACCGGCGCGAATTAGCTCCCGGTCGAGTGCGGCGACGGCGCCGATGTAGCCGTCTCAGGGTCATCCGATGAACCGCTCCACGTAGACTCGTTGATCGGACTCCGCAGTAGTGAAAGAGGTAGTACCTGCATGAGCGGCCATTCCAAGTGGGCCACCACCAAGCACAAGAAGGCGATCGTCGATGCCCGGCGGGGTAAGAACTTCGCCAAGCTGATCAAGAACATCGAGGTGGCGGCGCGCACCGGCGGCGGCGATCCGGGCGGCAACCCGACGCTGTACGACGCCATCCAGAAGGCCAAGAAGAACTCGGTGCCCAACGACAACATCGAGAGGGCCCGCAAGCGTGGCGCAGGCGAGGAAGCCGGCGGCGCCGACTGGCAGAACATCACCTATGAGGGCTACGGGCCCAACGGCGTGGCGGTTCTGGTCGAATGCCTGACCGACAACCGCAACCGCGCCGCGGGTGAGGTGCGCGTCGCGATGACGCGTAACGGCGGCAACATGGCCGATCCCGGGTCGGTGTCCTATCTGTTCTCCCGCAAGGGCGTCGTCACGCTGGAGAAGAACGGACTCACCGAGGACGATGTGCTCACCGCGGTGCTCGAAGCCGGCGCCGAGGATGTCGCCGACCTCGACGACAGTTTCGAAGTCATCTGCGAGCCAAGCGATCTGGTCGCGGTGCGCACCGCGCTGCAGGATGCCGGTATCGACTATGAATCCGCCGAGGCCAGCTTCCAGCCATCAGTGACGGTGCCCGTCGACATCGACGCCGCCCGCAAGGTGCTCAGGCTTGTGGACGCGCTGGAGGACAGCGACGACGTGCAGGATGTCTACACCAACATCGACATCCCCGACGACGTCGCCGCCCTGCTCGACAAAGACGAGTGACGTCACGCTGAGACACGCTCACGCGCGACTGAGTACGCCGAAATCGCAATCGGGTAGGACTTGTCTGGCAGTAATAGACTATTTAGTCTAATATGGCCAGTGTGCCGCGACCGGAGCGCCACTCCGTGGACAAGATCCTGGATGTGTCACGCGACCTCGTTCTCAGCGAGGGTGCGCGCAGCGTAACCGTGGACCGAATTGTCACAGCCAGCGGCGCACCCAAAGGCTCTGTCTATCACCGCTTCTCGAGCGTTAATGATCTGCTGGCAACGATGTGGTTGCGGGGCGTGCGGAGGTCTCAAGCGCGCTTCCTGGAGCCGCTCGATGCAGACGCAGATCCGATGCCATCGGCGGTCGCTGCCGGATTGGCCATCCACGATTTCGCGAAGGAGAACCGAGCGGACGCGCGGCTGCTTGCCGCGCTACGACGAGAAGATCTTGTTGGCGATGTATCCGATCCTGCTCTCGTGGTCGAGTTGCAGAAGGTCAATGATCAGTTGCGGGCCGCGGTCACATCGCTGGCGCGACGGCTGTATGGGCGGGCGACCCGCGATGCGATAGAGCGCACGACCTGCGGCGTGATCGACCTGCCGCAGGGAGCAATCCGGCGTCATCTCATCGCCGGTACCGAAATTCCTGCGGCAGTGCGTTCCCAACTGATCGCGGCGATCCCGGCCGCTCTCGGCGGCCGGCTGGATACCGGTCGAGTCCCAATGAGAAGAGGAGATCCCATGTCCGATGACGTCGCAGTGGTCCAGCGGCTGTTCGCAGCTGTCGAAGACCGCGATCTCGACGGCCTGCTGGCGTGCTATTCCGACGACGTGGAGATCACGGAAGCAGACGCGCTGCCCTACGGCGGAGTGTGGCGCGGACGCGATGGCGCCGTCGGCCACGCCATGGGTTTCCTCCGCACCTGGGGTGAGCTGCAGGGCCAGGGGGAAGCGCGCCTCGAAGGGCGGTTCTGGGGGGACGGGGCCGGGACGGTGTGTGCGCTGTTTCGCCATCGGGCCGTCGATGCGACGACGGGGAGGCGGTTCGACGCTCCGGAGGTCGGCATCTACCGCGTTCGCGACCACCGCATCGTACGTTCCCAGATGTTCCACGCCGACACCGCATCCGTCATTGATTTCCTCAAAGATGCGGCCGTCAGCGGTGATTCGGCACAGTGACGATGCGCGGCTGGGAACGCTGGGGGCCGGTCAGCGGCCTGCTTCTCTGCTTGACGTGGGCGCCGATGGCCATCGCCATCCCGAGGCTGCCCGATCTCGGGTCGGCGCAGACGGTGGCGACGTTCTGGCGGGCCAACACCGGACTCATGCAGGGCGTGATCCTGTCCGTGAGCGTGGGATACCTGTTCCTTCTGCTCTTCCTGGGAGCGCTCGTCGAACTCATCCGCGCGACTGCCGACGCGGGTGCGGCCGGTTGGGTGGTGTTCGGAAGCGCGCTGATGTTCATGACGGCGCTGAACATCGCACTGGGGCTCGATATCGCCGGCGGGTTGCTCGTCGGCGTCGATCAGTCAAGCACCTACGCCCTACATACGGCGGCGTTCTTGCTCGCGGCCCCAGCCGCTTTCGCGGGCGTGACGTTTTTCGTCGCTGTCGCGGCCCTCGGCTTCCGAACATGCGCGCTGCCGCGCTGGTCGGCGTGGCTCGCCGTCGCAGGTGCGGTCGCCAACGCCGGAGCGGTCTTCGGTGTGCTCAGGCTGACCGGTCCGCTGAATTCGGGTAACGGTTTCGTCGGCGGGATCGCCGCGCCGCTCGGAATGTATCTCGTATGGGTGTTCGCCGTCTGTGTGTGGTGGCTGCGAGAACCTGCCCGAACTCGTGGCGCGCAACAGCCGTCACCGATTCCCGCTTAGGGCAGGTGCGAGCGGAGGAGATCGGCCACGCGGTGATCACGGATGGCTACGTCCGCCCGCGCCGTGGACGCTATGCCGATCTTGAGCGGTTGCAATTTCGAGCCCATGCCCGCCGTGACGACCGCAGCGACCCAGGAATTCAGCAGCTGCAGCCGGTATCGATTCCATGAGTCTTCGCTATCGAGGGTGATGCCGTGGTCGGTAAGCCGTCGGCAGTAGCGCTCCACGAGCCGACGCTCCTCTGCGCGCCGAAGTTCGGTCGGTATCGAGCCGCCGAGGAAATAGGCGATGTCCCGCAGGCCGGAGCCGAACCCGATGACCGCCCAATCGAGAAAGCCGGGCGTGTAACCGTCGACGAACATATTGCTGAGATGAGTGTCGCCGTGCACCAGGGTGCGAGGTCCCTGCGCGAGCAGAGCCGGAATGCGTTCGGCGCGAGGCAGATACACCTCGGCGAAGTCGCGTGAGGCCTCCGGCAGGTCATCGCCGAGCTGTTTGATTGCGTATTTGACCATTGCCCCGGCCGACCCGTAGTCGGCCGACTGCCGAGCGACCCAGCCCAGATCGCCCGTGCTCTCGAAGCGCTCACTTTCCCAGAATGCGGCGTGCAGCGCAGCGAACGCGTCGATTGTGCGATCGACGAATTCGGACAGGTCTGAATCGCGTTGGCGGGGATAGCGGATGCCCGCCGCGTTGAGGTCTTCCAACACCATGACATAGCGTCTGCTCTCGTCGTACTCGGCGTAGTAACAGTGCGGATGCCGCACCGGCACGTCTCGTGCGATCTCCAGATAGAAGCGGGCCTCGGTCACACCCATGCCGGTCTGGTCGACATATTTCCTCTGGTCGACGTCGAAAGGTGCCAGCTTGACGAACACCGATTGTGGCAGCCGAGCGTCGTCGTGACTGAGCTTGATGCGGGCGCGGCCGGTGGTGCCCGAGTGCATGTCGATGACCTCGATGGCCGTCAACTTCGCGCCCGGTGCGCGGTCGTGCAGAGCGTGTTCGAGCCACGACGCGGTGATGTCGCTGACCTCTATCGGAATAGCCGGCACGGCGGCACGTTAGCGCAGCGCGCCGGTGCGCGGTTGAGATTCAGCGGCGTCCGTTCGGGCTGGCGAAATCGTCCTCGCGGTCGGCGTTGTCGTCGAACGCCCGCGCACGCGCATCGGCCTCTGGACTGCCGGAGAACAGGCTCGATGCAACACGCTTCGTCTCGCCGTCTCCGTCGTCGCGGCGCGGCTCGACCTCGGTGATCGTCTCGGCGGCCTCGATGCGCTGTGTCGGCAGCACACCCCTGTGTTGCACCCAGTTGACCATCCCTTCACGCACCGCGCACCGCAGGTCGAACAGCGCACCCGCGTTCGGGGCGCTGACGACGATCCGCACCCGAACCATTCCGCCAACGGCATCGGTCACCTGCAGCACGCCGCGGCGTCCGTCCCACAGGTCGCTTTCGGACAGCAGCCGGTCCAGCTCGGCGCGCATATCCGCGAACGGAACGGAGAAGTCCACGTCGAACTCGACGGCGCCCATGATCTCGGTGGCGCTGCGGGTCCAGTTCTCGAACGGCTCGGTGGTGAAGTAGGTGCAGGGCAGCACGAGTCGGCGCTCGTCCCATAGGCGCACGACGACATAGCTGAGGGTGATCTCCTCGATCCGGCCCCACCATTGCCCGTTCTCCAGCTGCACCACATCGCCAACGCGGATGGCTCCGGAGAAGGCGATCTGCATGCCGGCGAACACCGCACCCAGCGAAGTCTGCGCGGCCAGGCCCGCGACGACGGACAGCACGCCGGCCGAGGCGAACACCGTCGTGCCGATGTCGGAGAACTTCGGGAAGGTCATCAGGATGGCAGCGCCGCCGAGAATGATGACGAGTGCCATGGCAAGCCTGCGCAGCACCGTCACCTGCGTGCGGATCCGCCGCCATTGGCGGTCCTCATCGACTATCTCCACGTCACCGCCGCCGTATCGGGCGATCGCGCGGCGTTCGGCGACGAGCACCAGGCTGGCGAGCAGCCATGTCAGCGCGGCGATCAGCAGGATCTGCAGCGTGTGGTCCAGCCAGCCGCGCCAACTGTCGGCCGGGTCCGACGTGCGTTGCACTGCGATCGAGGAGCCGAACACCACGAGGGCGGCCCGCACCGGCATCCGGGTCAGTTCGGCGATGTCACAGATCACGGTGCTTCGGCGCCCGATGCGCATCAGCACCCAGGTCAGGACCACCCCCAGCAGGTATGCGGCCACCACGGCGCCTGTGACCCAGGCGAGGGTGAGGGCGAGATTTGTTGCGGACTCCAGTTCGTTCTCGTCGGGCATCGTGTGAGTTCAGCTCCACGGGGTTGACGTCAGGTCCCTCGCGACGTTAGCGAGGATCGGCACCAACGTCACATCGCCCTGCACGGGGCGTGTCTTTCCCGGGTCGCGTCGGTCAACCACGCTAGGCTGCCGTCGAACAGATGTTCACGTGAAGGGGTTTGACGTGCGCGTAATGGGAGTCGATCCCGGGTTGACGCGCTGCGGGCTCTCCGTGATCGAAAGCGGGAAGGGTCGGCAGGTCATCGCGCTGGACGTCGACGTCATCCGCACGCCTTCCGACGCCCCACTGCACCAACGCCTGCTGATCATCAGCGACGCGGTCGACCACTGGATGGACACCCACAGCCCGGACGTCGTCGCGATCGAGCGGGTGTTCTCCCAGCAGAACGTCTCGACGGTGATGGGCACCGCACAGGCAGGCGGGGTGATAGCGCTGGCCGCCGCAAAACGCGGCATCGACGTCCACTTCCACACACCCAGCGAGGTGAAGGCCGCGGTCACCGGAAACGGCAATGCCGACAAGGCTCAGGTCACCGCGATGGTGACGAGAATCCTCACGCTGCAGACCAAGCCGACACCCGCGGACGCCGCGGACGCGTTGGCGCTTGCCATCTGTCACTGTTGGCGCGCGCCGATGCTGGCACGGATGGCGGCGGCAGAAGCAATAGCCGCCGAACATAAGAAGAAATACCGGGCACGACTCAAGGCGGCACGATGATCTCATCCATTCGCGGAGAAGTTCTCGACGTGGCACTCGACCATGTCGTCATCGAGGCGTGCGGTGTCGGCTATCGCGTCAACGCGACGCCCTCGACGCTGTCCACGCTTCGGCGCGGAACCGAGGCCCGACTGGTGACCGCGATGATCGTGCGCGAGGACTCGATGACGTTGTTCGGCTTCGTCGACTCCGACGCACGGGACCTGTTCACCACCTTGCTGTCGGTGTCCGGCGTCGGACCGAAGATCGCACTGGCCACGCTGGCGGTCCATGACGCGCCGGCGTTGCGGCAGGCGCTGGCCGACAGCGACGTGACGGCATTGACCCGGGTGCCCGGGATCGGCAAGCGCAGCGCCGAACGGATGGTGCTCGAGCTTCGCGACAAGGTGGGCCCGACCGGGGCTGCCGTCGGGTTGCCGGCCGTCAACGGCCACGCGGTGCGCGGCCCGGTGGTGGAAGCGCTTGTCGGACTTGGCTTTGCGCTCAAGCAGGCCGAAGAAGCCACCGACAAGGTGCTGGCCAACGAGCCGGAGGCGACGCAGTCGACGGCGTTGCGCTCGGCGCTTTCGCTGCTGGGTAACAAATGAGCCGTTTCACCGACGACGAGGAGGAGCCGGAGGACCGCGAGGTATCTGCGGCACTGACCGTCGGTGAGGGCGACATCGACGCCAGCCTGCGCCCGCGATCGCTCGGTGAGTTCATCGGGCAGGCGCGGGTGCGCGAACAGCTGCAGTTGGTCATCGAGGGCGCCAAGAACCGCGGCGGCACACCGGATCACATCCTGCTGTCCGGTCCGCCTGGGCTCGGCAAGACGTCGCTGGCGATGATCATCGCCGCCGAGCTGGGGTCGTCGCTGCGGGTGACGTCCGGCCCCGCACTTGAGCGGGCCGGCGACTTGGCCGCGATGCTGTCCAACCTGGTCGAGGGCGACGTGTTGTTCATCGACGAGATCCACCGCATCGCCCGGCCCGCCGAGGAGATGCTCTACCTAGCGATGGAGGACTTCCGCGTCGACATCATCGTGGGCAAAGGCCCTGGCGCAACGTCGATTCCGCTCGAGGTCGCG
Source organism: uncultured Actinomycetota bacterium (assembly GCA_963822305.1). Classification (GTDB taxonomy): domain Bacteria; phylum Actinomycetota; class Actinomycetes; order Mycobacteriales; family Mycobacteriaceae; genus Mycobacterium. The sequence goes on from CAWGHF010000023.1 coordinate 36,916, forward strand.
CCGTTCACGCTGGTCGGCGCCACCACTCGGTCGGGCGCGCTGACCGGCCCGTTGCGTGACCGCTTCGGTTTCACCGCCCACATGGACTTCTACGAGCCCGCCGAGCTGGAGCGCGTCCTGACGCGCTCGGCGGGCATCCTCGGAATCGAGCTCGTTGCCGAAGCGGGGTCCGAAATCGCCCTTCGCTCAAGGGGAACGCCACGCATTGCCAATCGGCTGTTGCGCCGGGTGCGCGACTACGCAGAGGTCCGCGCCGACGGCGTGATCACGCGCGACATCGCAAAATATGCGCTGGCGGTCTACGACGTCGACGAGCTCGGCCTGGACCGGCTGGACCGCGCCGTGCTGACGGCGCTCACCCGAAGCTTCGGCGGCGGACCGGTGGGAGTTTCCACGCTGGCCGTCGCGGTCGGGGAGGAAGCCACCACGGTCGAGGAGGTGTGCGAGCCGTTCCTTGTCCGTGCCGGGATGCTCGCCCGCACTCCGAGGGGCCGGGTCGCCACGGCGCAGGCGTGGACGCACCTGGGGATGACCCCGCCCAGCGGGGTGTCCGGGCTGGGACAGCAGGGCCTGTTCGAGTAGGGGAAGAAGCAGAGGAGTCGCAATGATCACCGCCGCACTGATTTTCGCCGGGCTCGCTGCACTGTTGCACGTCTACATCTTCGTGATGGAGTCGCTGACGTGGACGTCTCCGCGCACCCGCGCGACGTTCGGCACTACGTCGGAAGAGGCCGAGACGACCAAGCTGCTGGCCTTCAACCAGGGCTTCTACAATCTGTTCCTGGCGATCGTGACGGCCATCGGCGTCGTCGCTATCTGCCTGGGACACACCGCGGTAGGCGCCGCACTGGTATTCGCCGGCGTCGGGTCGATGCTCGCGGCGGCGGCTGTGCTGCTCGCGTCATCGCCGGACAAGGCGCGCGCCGCCGTCACGCAGGGCACGTTTCCCTTGATCGCCGTCGTGCTGCTCGCGCTCGGGCTGGCGACCTAGCGCCGTCAACGCGTCACAGCAGCCCGAGCAGCTCCAGGTCGGTGACGTACTTGACGATGACCTCCGGGGTGACATGCGGGATGTCCTTGTCCGAGCCGACCTTTGCGCTCTGCACAGCGGCGCGGAACCGGTCGGTCGGTGCGATCGACCCGCGGATCGGCTTCTCCGGCCGCTGGTAGTTGTGCAGCAGCGGTAACAGCGACGCCTGCCGCTGCCGTTCGGGCAGCGCACGTATCGCCGTCTCGAACCGCGCCAGCCAGGACGGGTAGTCGCCCACTCGCGCTACCGGGTAGCCCGCGGCGATCAGCCAGTCGACGAACTCGTCGAGCCCGACACCGTCGTCGTAAGGGTTCATCACGTGGTACGTCGCGAACCCGTCGACGACTCCCGCACCGAGTGTGGATATCGCCTCGGCGATGAATTCCACCGGCAGGCCGTCGTAGTGTGCCCGCTGCCGGTGCCCGCCCGCGTCGAGTTCGTAGAACGACGTCGGCGCGATCCCCGTGGCGACCAGGCTCAGCATCATCCGGGTGAACATGTCCGGCACATTGAGCTGACCGGCATAGGTGGTGTCGGCAAGGATCATGTCGCAGCGGAACACCGACACCGGCAGGCCGCAGAGGTCGTGCGCCTCGCGCAGAAGCACTTCTCCGGCCCACTTGCTGTTCGCATAGCCGTTGGCGTAGCTGTCGTCGACGGTGCGAGTGGCGCTGACGACCCGGATGTCTGCGTCCTCGGTGAACTTTCCCGGTTCGATACCCGCACCGACGCCGATGGTCGAGACGTATGCGAACGGTTTGATCCTGGTGGTGAGGGCGATGCGGATGAGCTCGGCGGTGCCGAGCGCGTTGGGTCCGAACAGCTGGTCATACGGCAGCACATGGTTGACCAGGGCTGCGGGGTCGACGATCAGATCGACGGTATCGGCGAGCCGCTGCCACGTGTCCTGATCGAGCCCGAGGTTGGCCTCGCCCTTGTCGCCGGCGATCACCTCGAGGTGTTCGGCGGCCAGTCGGCGGTAGAGGCGCAGCAGTTCGGGATCACCGCTGTCGAAGATGGCATCGAGGCGATCGCGGGCGGCTTCGTCGTCCTTGGCGCGGACCAGACAGATCACCTTTCCGCCGACGAGATCCATCCGCTGCAGCCACTCGAGAGCCAGATAGCGACCGAGGAATCCAGTTGCGCCGGTGAGTAATACCGTTCTCACCTCGGCGCTCGGGCCTGATAGTGACGGGGCCGCGGCGAGGGTCTCGGCGTCTATGAACTTGTCCAGCGTCAGATCGGCGGCGTGTGCCTCGGTCGCGCCGCGGCCGTGCACGGATGCGAATGTCGGACGCTTGGTGCCGGGTCGGCGCTCGGTCTCGATGAAGGCGGCGATCGCGGCCAGGTCGCTGGCCGGGCTGACGATGACGCCGACGGGTACCTCGATGTCGAAGATCTCGCGCAGCAGGTTGGTGAACGTCAACGCCGACAACGAATCACCACCGAGGTCGGTGAAGTGGGCATCGGTCTGCACGTCGGCGGCCGCCGCACCGAGCAGCGCACCCGCAGCGCGGATCACGGTGTCCAGCACCGGCCCGTCGCCGCCGCCCCGTCGCAGTGCGCGCAATTCGTCGGCCTGCCCCTCGGCGAGCTCCGCATAGAGCTGCTCAAGGCGGTCACTGTAGTGCTCTTTGAGCTTCGGTCTGGCCAGCTTGCGGATGCCGGTCAGCAGGCCGTTCTCCAGGGTGAACGGTGTCTTCTCGATGACGAAGTCACGCGGAATCTCGTAGGACTGCAATCCGGCTGCTTTCGCCACATTCTGAAGCGATTCACCGACAACGGTTTTGAGCTCCGATGCGTCATAGTGTGCCAGCGCCTCGGTGGTCGGGACGACGACTGCCAGGAGATAGGAGCGGGCGCTGTTGCCGTACACGTATATCTGCCGGACCAGCGGGCTGTCGCCGAATGCGGCTTCCAGTTTGGAGACAGCGACGAACTCACCCTGAGAGAGCTTGAGCACGTTGTTGCGGCGGTCCAGATACACCAACTGGTCGGGGCCGGTCTCGGCGACGATGTCCCCGGTGCGGTAGTAGCCGTCGTCGTCGAACACGTCCGCGGTCACCTCGGGGCGCTTGTAATAACCGGGAATGATGGTGGCGCTCTTGACGAGCAGTTCGCCACGGGGATGGGGCCGGTCGGTGCCGAAGTAACCGAGGTCGGGCACGTCGGCCAGCTTGTAGTCGATCACCGGTGGTCGCTGAATGTGCCCGTCGACGAACAGCGCACCTGCTTCGGTCGAGCCGTAGCCGTCGACCAGATGCATGTCGAGGAGCGTCTCGACGAATGACTTCATCTCGGGCGACATCGGCGCCGACCCCGTCATCGCCATCACATACCGCCCACCGAGCAAGTGCTGACGTGCGTCGGCAAGCACCGCGGCCTGGTCGGAGGTTCCGCGGTCCAATTCGGTTTGGACTTGGGCGAAGATCATGTCCCACACGCGCGGGACGAAGCTCAACTGGGTGGGTCGGACCAACGCGAGATCGTCCAGGAACGTCGAAAGATCGCTCTTCGCAGCGAAATACACGGTGCCGCCGGCGCCGAGGGCGCCGTACAGCAGACCCCGGCCCATCATGTGGCTCATCGGCATGAAGCTCAAGGTGATCGACGGGTGGATGCCCTCGTCGCCCCAGGTTCCCCTGACCGACCGGCGCCACGAATTGGCGACCAGGCGTTCGGGGTACATCGCGCCCTTTGGCGTGCCTGTGCTCCCCGAGGTGTAGACGAGCAGGGTCAGCGGGTCGCCGTCGTCGGCGATAAACGGTTGCACGGCGGGAAGTTCGGCTCCGCGCTGACCGACGTCCGCCAGGGTTTCGACGACGACTCGACTACCTGCTTCGGCCAGTCGCGACTTGGCGGCGTCAAGGGCGTCGCGATGATCGTCGACCTGCGACAGGTAGTCGAACACGATCAGCCGAGCCGGCGCGAAGCCGGTGAGGACCAGTTCCACTGCGTCGCTGAGGTAGTCGACGCTCGCGGCGATGACGGTCGGCTCAGTCTCGGAGATGATCGGGCGCAGCTGCGCGACGGGCGCGCTTGTCTGCAGCGGCACAGAGACCGCGCCAAGGCCGATCAGCGCGATGTCGACGGATGTGTAGTCGACGCTGGTGAAGCCGAGCAGTGCGACACGGTCGCCCGGGCGGACCGGGTCGCCGGCCAACGCATTGGTGATCGCATTGGACGCGTTCGGAGAGGTTGCCGTAGGAGATGGTCTGGAAGCGGGGGAGTAGCTCTGCTGTGGTGCGGCCGGTGTCGGCATCGGTGGTGAACTCGACGGCGCGGGCCCCGAGAGCGGGGCGGTCTGCGTAGCCGTCCAAGACGGTCGCAACGAGATGCGCGAGCCGGAGCTCAGGGCGCTCGATGGCTGCGGAGATCGCTTCGTCGGGGCTCGCGGCGGCGAACTGTGGGTCGGTGGCTTTCAGATGGGCGATGCGGCGTTCGAGTCGCTCGTCGCGGGTATCAATCGGCATCAAGAAGTCCTAGAAATCAGCGGGAAGGGTTGCGCAACGCTGCGCCTACAAGTAAATACGTTAGCGAAGCTAACGTTATTCCGGCTAACTCGTGTCCTGTCCGTCTGCTGTGAATCTCGGTTAAGGGCACGCCCGGTGGGGGTACTCCCCGCCAGGGTTGGGTATCCCGTCGGGGACCGAGGAGGCATCAATGAGTGACACACGTGTTCACGACCGTGGCGGCAGGGCGCACATGCCCCGCAGCCGTGGCGCGGCAAGCGGCTTTCTGCTGATATTGCTCGGGATCTGGGGCGCGCTCATCCCGTTCGTCGGCCCGTTATTCGACTTCGCGTTCACCCCCGATCGCGAATGGGTATGGACGGCCTCTCGTGGCTGGCTCGAGGTCCTGCCCGGCGCGGTCACCGTGGTCGGCGGCTTTCTGCTGTTGAGCTCGCGCAACCGGTTCACCGCCATGCTCGGCGGCTGGTTGACCGTTCTCGCAGGCGCATGGTTTGTCGTGGGGCGGGCGTTGGCCGGGCCGTTGGGTCTGGGCGACGCGGGTGCCCCGGTGGCGGCGACCGAGACCAAGCGCGTCGCCTTGGAACTGGCCTACTTCTACGGGCTCGGTGCGTTGATTATCTTCCTGGGCGCGCTGGCGCTCGGGCGGCTGTCGATTCGCAGCGCACGCGACATCCGTTATGCGCAGCGCTCGGCGATCACGACGACGGAGCCCACAAGGACCGAGTCCACAAGGATCGAGCCGGTGGCTTCCGACGAGGTGACGGAGATTCAGCCCGCCGAGGAGGTGCCAGAGCGGCGGCACCATCCGTGGAGCGGCATGTTCGGCCGCCGCGACCGGCTCGCCCACCGGTAGGGCGAGACGCGAGTCGGTGCGCACCACCGACTCGCCCCCTTGGGGACTTTCGGCTCTACAGGCAGTTGTGGACCGCCTCCTAGCGTCATACGGTGAAATAGAGGCGCGTCTGGGGAGACTCCGTGACAGCTGACACAACCGATACCGCCGCGGTCAACGCGCTTGAGGTCAAACGCCCATTTCCGGCGAGGCTCGGACCTAAGGGCAGCCTGGTCTACAAGCTGATCACCACCACCGATCACAAGCTGATCGGCATCATGTACTGCGTCGCCTGCTTCATCTTCTTCTTCATCGGCGGGTTGATGGCGCTGTTCATGCGCACCGAGCTCGCCTTGCCCGGCCTGCAGTTCCTGTCCAACGAGCAGTTCAACCAGCTGTTCACCATGCACGGCACCGCCATGCTGTTGTTCTATGCGACGCCGATCGTGTTCGGGTTCGCCAACCTGGTGTTGCCGCTGCAGATCGGCGCCCCCGACGTGGCGTTTCCGCGGCTGAACGCGTTGTCGTTCTGGCTCTTCGTGTTCGGTGCGACGATCGCTCTTTCCGGCTTCATCACCCCGAACGGCGCCGCCGATTTCGGTTGGACCGCCTACACCCCGCTCACGGACGCGATTCACTCCCCGGGGCCCGGTGGTGACCTGTGGATCCTGGGCCTGGCCGTCGGTGGTCTTGGCACGATTCTCGGCGGCGTCAACATGATCACCACGGTGGTCTGCATGCGCGCACCGGGCATGACGATGTTCCGGATGCCGATCTTCACCTGGAACATCCTGGTGACGTCGATCCTGGTGCTGCTGGTGTTCCCGCTGCTGACCGCGGCGCTGTTCGGGCTGGCCGCCGACCGTCACCTCGGCGCGCACGTTTACGACCCGGCCAATGGCGGCGTGCTGTTGTGGCAGCACCTGTTCTGGTTCTTCGGCCACCCCGAGGTGTACATCATCGCGTTGCCGTTCTTCGGCATCATCACCGAGGTGATACCGGTGTTCTCCCGGAAGCCGATCTTCGGCTACACCACGCTGGTGTACGCGACATTCAGCATCGCTGCGCTGTCGATGGCGGTGTGGGCGCATCACATGTTCGCCACGGGGGCGGTGCTGTTGCCGTTCTTCTCGTTCATGACCTATCTGATTGCCGTGCCGACCGGTATCAAGTTCTTCAACTGGATCGGCACGATGTGGAAGGGCCAGCTGACATTCGAGACACCGATGCTGTTTTCATTCGGCTTTCTCGTCACATTTCTGCTCGGTGGCCTCACCGGCGTGATGCTGGCCAGCCCGCCGCTGGATTTCCACGTGACCGATTCCTATTTCGTTGTGGCGCACTTCCATTACGTGTTGTTCGGCACGATCGTGTTCGCCACCTATGCGGGCATCTACTTCTGGTTCCCGAAGATGACCGGGCGGCTGCTCGACGAGCGACTGGGCAAGCTGCATTTCTGGCTGACGTTCATCGGCTTTCACACCACGTTCCTGGTGCAGCACTGGGTCGGCGACGAGGGCATGCCCCGCCGGTACGCCGACTATTTGCCGACGGACGGGTTCACCACCTTGAACGTCGTATCGACGATCGGCGCGTTCATCCTCGGAATTTCGACGATTCCGTTCGCGTGGAACGTGTTCAAGAGCTGGCGCTACGGCGAACCGGTGACCGTCGACGACCCGTGGGGCTACGGCAACTCGCTGGAGTGGGCCACCAGCTGTCCGCCCCCGCGGCACAACTTCACCGAGCTGCCCCGAATCCGTTCGGAGCGGCCGGCGTTCGAGCTGCACTATCCGCACATGGTGGACCGCCTGCGCGCCGAGGCACACATCGGGCGCAGCCACGGACCATCGGACGGGGACGTCACCCGACTAGACGGTGAGAACGTCCGACCTGATGCCGGTGCGGCGCGCTAATCAGGCAAGATAACCACATGCATGCTTGCTCGGCCGCGGTGCCGTAGTGCGACTTGTCCAACGCCTCTACCGGCTGCTGGCGCGCGTCATGTCGCTGCGCATCATCGTCATCGTCGCCGCACTCTCGGTGGTTGCGCTGGTCATCATTCTCGGGGCGTGGGTCTGGTTCGGTGTCACCAACGACCAGTACAGCCAGCTCGACCGCCGTCTGGATTCGGTCAGCAGCCTCGGGGACATCAGCTCACTACTGCGCAACTCCGAGAGCCTGGAACTCGTCCAGCCGTCTCCGAACGGCGAGCTCGTACGGACGGCCCGCGTCGACGGCGTCACCGTCTCGCTGCCCAAGGACGTCGTCCTGCCGCAGTTCGACAACGGCTACGTCAGCACGACGATCGACGGCGTGGAGTACCGGGTCCGCACGTTCACCGCCGGTAGGGCATCCATCGCCGTCGGCGCTCCGCTTGCCGAAACACAAAGGCGGATCGACGAATTGCACCGACGCGTGCTGCTGATCTGCGGCGGGGTCATCGTCGCGACGCTGGTGGTCGCCTCCGTGCTCTGGCTGATCATGATCAACCCGTTCCGCGTGCTCGCCGAACAGGCCCGGGTGATCAACGCGCAGTCCAACCCCGACGAGGTGAAGGTGCGCGGGGTTCAGGAAGCCGTCGAGATCGCCGAGGCGGTCGAGGGAATGCTTGCCCGCATCGGCGACGAACAGCAGCGCACCAAGGCCGCACTCGAGTCCGCAAGGGATTTCGCGGCTGTCGCTTCCCATGAACTCCGCACGCCGCTGACCGCCATGCGCACCAACCTCGAGGTGCTCTCGACCCTCGACCTTCCCGATGAGCAGCGCAAGGAGGTGATCGCCGACGTCATGCGCACCCAGAGCCGGATCGAGGCGACACTCTCGGCGTTGGAGCGCCTCGCCCAGGGAGAGTTGACCACCGTCGCCGACTTCGTCCCGGTCGACATCACCGACCTGCTGGATCGGGCCGCCCATGACGCCATGCGCAACTACCCCGATCTGGAGGTGTCGCTGGCGTCGCCCACCACCGTGCTCATGGTCGGGATGCCTGCGGGCCTGCGACTGGTCATCGACAACGCGATCACCAACGCCGTCAAGCACGGCGGAGCCACCGAGATCCGCCTGGCCGCAATCAGTTCGGTGGACGGCGTCGAGATCACGGTCGACGACAACGGCCTCGGCGTGCCGGAGGAAGAGCGGGCCGCCGTCTTCGACCGGTTCTCCCGCGGATCGACCGCAGCACGCTCCGGCTCGGGCCTGGGCCTTGCGCTGGTGGCTCAGCAGGCAGAGATCCACGGCGGAACGGCCGCGCTGGAGACGAGTCCCATGGGTGGCGCCCGGCTACTGCTGCGGCTGCCGCCGCCGAGCTAGCCTCGCGAGTCGTTCGGGTCGAGCCCGTCGAGCAGCCGTTGCATCGTGCGGCACATCTGGTCGAAGTTCCTCTCGCCCGTCAGTGCCGACCATCGGCGCTCGATGTCGGCTACACGGCGTCCTGCGTCGGCCATCAGATCCCGACCCCTCGTGGTCAGATCGATCAGCTTGGCTCTGCCGTCGGCCGGGTCGGGCCTGCGGGTCAGGTAGCCGAGGTCGGCGAGGTCGTTGACGAGCTCCGACGTGGCGGCCAGGCTCAGCTGCGCGCGATCGGCCAGCTCGGTGAGCCGGATCCCGCCCATCCGGATGTTGCCGAAGATCTGGAAATGCGGCTCGCGAACGTCTCCATAGCCGGCCTCGGCGCGGGGAGCGGCCAGGTCATCGCGGAACTCGCGGAGCAGCCTGACCAGCAGCTGCCCGATGGCCAGCCGGTCCGGCGCGAGATCCCTTGACGCTGCCACACCTGGAGAGAATACTACGGTTACCGAAGTTTCGGTTTCCGAAGTAAATGGAGAACTGCGATGATCACGCCGAGCCCGGAGTTCGTCAGCACCGACCTCGGTCGGCTGCACGTTCGGTGCACAGGAACCGGGCCGCCGGTTGTCCTGTGGCACAGCCTGTTCGTCGACTCGCGTTCCTGGGGTCCACTGGTCGACGAGTTGGGCCGGCAGCGGACGGTGTACGCGATCGACGGTCCGTCGCACGGCAAGAGCGACTCTGTAGCAAGGGATTTCACGTTCGAGGAGGTGGTTGCCTCCGCTGAACAGGCGCTTGACCGATTGGGGCTCGTCGAGGCGGTGGACTGGGTGGGAAACGCCTGGGGCGGTCATGTCGGTATTCGCCTCGCCACCGGACACCGGCTGCGGTCGTTGACGACGATCGGCACGCCCATTGCGGGATTCACGGTGGGGGAGAAGCTCACCAAGGCATGGCCGCTGGTCGGTATGTACCGGTTAGCCGGGCCAACCGGCCTGGTCGTCAAGTTGTTGTTCGACTCGCTGGTCGGCAGGGAGTCGATTGCCGCACAACCGGAACAGGCCGCGACGGTGATGGCGTCTTTCCGGGAAGCAGACCGAGACGGGATGTATCACGCGATGCGCTCGATGATGTTGCAGCGCAAGGGGATCGAGGACCTTCTCGGTAGCATCAGCGTGCCGACTCTCGTGATGACGGTGCGCGACGACGTCACAGGCTGGCGGCCCGACGAGGCCCGCCGCACGTGTACCGCGATTCCCGATCGCCGCGTCGAGGAGGTCGCGGGTACCGGTCACGTCTCACCGCTGCTGATCGACCGCGACCGGATCCTGCAGTTGGTCACCGAGTTCTGGAACTCCCCGGTGCCCAAACCTGACTAGAGATCGGCCAGTACGAGCGCGAGTACGTCGAGGGCCTCGATGAGAAGGTCGTCGCTGATGCTCAGGGGCGGCAGGAACCGCAACACATTGCCGTAGGTGCCGCACGTCAGCACGATCACGCCTGCGGAATGGCAGCCGATGGCCAGCTTCATCGTGAGCTCGCCATCGGGTTCGGTGGTGCCGGCCTTCACGATCTCCATCGCGATCATCGCGCCGCGGCCGCGGACATCCCCGATGCGGTCGTCCTCGGCCTGCATCCGGTGAAGTCGGTCCTTCATGATCTGCTCGATTTGAGCGGCCCGCGCCACCAACCCGTCGGATTCGATCGTCTCGATGGTGGCCAGCGCGGCCGCGCATGCGACCGGATTGCCGCCGTAGGTTCCGCCGAGCCCGCTGACGTGCGGCGCATCCATCATCTCGGCGCGGCCGGTCACCGCCGAAAGAGGGAGGCCATCGGCGATGCCCTTGGCGGTGACGATCAGGTCGGGCACGATGCCCTCGTGCTCGCAGGCGAACATCGCGCCGGTGCGCGCGAACCCGGTCTGTACCTCGTCGGCGATGAACACCACGTCGTTCTTCGCACACCAGTCCAGCAGCGCGGGCAGGAAGCCGTCCGCAGGGACGATGAATCCACCCTCGCCCTGGATCGGCTCGATGATGACCGCCGCCAGGTTCGCGGCGCCGACCTGCTTCTCGATGACGTTGATGGCGCGGCGGGCAGCCACTTCGCCGTCGGTCGCCATCTCCTTGCCGAACTCCGCGTCGCGGAACGGGTAGGACAGCGGCGCACGGTAGATCTCCGGCGCGAACGGGCCGAAGCCGTGCTTGTACGGCATCGACTTCGCGGTCAGCGCCATGGTCAGGTTGGTGCGGCCGTGATAGGCGTGATCGAAGGACACCACCGCCTGCTTGTGGGTGTATGTCCTGGCGATCTTGACGGCGTTCTCCACCGCTTCGGACCCCGAGTTGAACAGCGCTGAGCGCTTCTCGAAGTCGCCAGGGGTGAGCCGGTTGAGCGCCTCGGCGACGGCGACGTACTCCTCGTACGGGGTGATCATGAAGCAGGTGTGGGTGAAGTCGGCGACCTGCTCGCGCACCGCCTCGACGACGCGCGGCGACGCATTGCCGATCGTGGTGACGGCGATACCCGACCCGAGGTCGATGAGGCGGTTGCCGTCGACGTCTTCGACGATTCCGCCGCCTGCCCTCGCGGTGTATACGGGCATCGTGTTGCCGATGCCGCGGGATACGGCGGCGACCTTGCGGTCGATCAACTCCTTGGAGCGCGGGCCAGGGATGGCGGTGGCGAGATAGCGGCTCTGCTCGAGGGTGGTCACGCTGTGTGAGCCTAGTCTCGCGGGAATCGCACGGTCGGCGCATTGGCCGCCCAGAACACGGGGTCGCTCGGCCATCAGCTGCCTCAATGGCACACTGGTCACCTAGAAGGCACCGAGGACCCACCAACGGTCCCGGGCCGTCAGCGCACAAACGACACGAAAGACAGTTGCTGCCATGGATCTGGTCGCCTTATTACCACTGCTCATCATCCTGGGCGCGTTCATGTTCTTCGCCTCGCGGCGGCAGAAGAAAGCGATGCAGGCCACCATCGACCTGCACAACTCGCTAAAGGTCGGCGACCGCGTGCACACCACGTCGGGCCTGCAGGCCGAAATCAAGGCCATCAACGACGACGACGTGCAGCTCGAGATCGCGCCCGGCATCGTGACGACGTGGATGAAGCTCGCCGTGCGGGACCGCATCGTTGAAGACGACGAGTTCGACGACGACATCGACGACGCGGGCGAGCCCGAATCGACGGCCACGGAGATCACCGACAACAAAGACCAGAACCGACTGACCTGACGACTGACAGTCGGGCACTCAGCACGGCCACGTACCCTTTGCGGTGCTGACGACCTGACCTCGAGGAGACCAAAGAAACGTGGCATCGCCTTCGACGCCGGTGCACCCTGCCCGCTACCTGGCAATCTTCCTCGCGCTGCTGGTCGGCGTGTACCTCCTGGTCTTTCTGACCGGCGACAAGAAGGCCGAGCCGAAGCTCGGCATCGACCTGCAGGGCGGCACCCGGGTCACGCTGACGGCCCGTACGCCTGACGGATCGCGGCCGACCCAGGACGCGCTGAACCAGGCTCAGCAGATCATCTCCTCGCGCGTCAACGGCCTCGGCGTTTCGGGATCCGAGGTGGTGATCGACGGCGACAACCTGGTGATCACCGTGCCGGGGAACGACAGCAGCGAGGCCCGCAACCTGGGCCAGACGGCGCGGCTGTACATCCGCCCGGTGATCCACGTGATAGCCGCCCAGCAAGCGCGGCAGCCCGGCGAGCAGGCCGGCCCGGCCCAGGGTGGGCCGCCGGCAGGCCAGCCGGGGGCACCCCAAGGCCAGCCCGCACCGCCGCCGGAGGCGCCGTTGGCTCCCGCAGAGCAGGGCGGCGTTCCTGGCGCGCCCGCAGAGCAGACCGAGCCCGAATCACCGTTGGCTCCGCAGCCGCGTCCGTACCCGGAGGCGCCGCCGCCGAGCCCGCCGCCACCGGGTCCCGCGCCGAAGCCTCAGGAGAAGGACCTTGCTCAGCGCATCACCGACGAGAAGGCGTTGCGACAGAGCACCGAACAGCAGATCCAGATTCTCGCGTTGCAGTTCCAGGCGACGCGCTGCAACGAGGACGACGTCCTGGCCGGCAATGACGATCCGAACCTGCCCCTGGTGACCTGCTCGACCGACCACTCCCAGGTGTATCTGCTGGACAAATCGATCATCAGCGGCGAGCAGATCAAGAACGCCAGTTCCGGTATGGACACCCAGCGCGGCGAGTACATCGTCCAGGTGGAGTTCAAGCCCGACGCCGCCAGCACCTGGGCGGACTTCACCGCATCCCACGTCGGTACGCAGACCGCGTTCACGCTTGACTCACAGGTCGTCAGCGCACCGCAGATCGAAGAGGCGATCCCGGGCGGCAACACCCAGATCACCGGACAGTTCAACGCCGAGCGGGCCAAGGAGTTGGCCAACGTGCTGAAGTACGGCTCGCTACCACTGTCGTTCGAGTCCTCGGAAGCCGAAACGGTCTCGGCCACATTGGGTTTGACGTCATTGCGGGCAGGCCTCATTGCGGGCGCCATCGGGTTGGCGCTGGTGCTTGCCTACTCTCTGCTGTACTACCGGGTGCTCGGCTTGCTGACGGCGCTGTCGCTGATCGCTTCGGGCGCAATGGTTTTCGCCATATTGGTCCTCCTCGGCAGATACATCAACTACACGCTTGACCTGGCTGGCATCGCCGGTTTGATCATCGGTATCGGCACTACCGCCGACTCGTTCGTGGTGTTCTTCGAGCGCATCAAAGACGAGATACGCGAAGGCCGTTCGTTCCGCTCCGCGGTGCCCCGTGGCTGGAAGCGCGCACGCAAGACGATCATCTCCGGCAACGCAGTGACATTCCTTGCCGCGGTGGTGCTCTACATCCTGGCCATCGGTCAGGTGAAGGGCTTCGCGTTCACCCTCGGTTTGACGACCATCCTCGACGTCGTGGTGGTCTTCCTGGTGACGTGGCCACTGGTCTACCTGGCGTCGAAGTCGACGCTGCTGACCAAACCGGGCCTCAACGGCCTTGGTGCAGTGCAACAGATCGCGCGCGAGCGCCGGGTCTCCGCAGCGACGGGACGGGGTTAGTCGATGGCCAAACGCACATCCGACGTGACCGAATCCAGCGCCGTGGAGGCTCCGGACCTGGAAAGCGCGGCGGCCGACGCTCCCAAGCACGGCTTCTTCGTAAGGCTCTACACCGGCACCGGCGCCTTCGACGTCATCGGGCGCCGCAAGATGTGGTACTGGATCAGCGGCCTGATCGTCGCGGTCTGCCTCGCGAGCATGGTGTTGCGCGGCTTCACCTTTGGCATCGACTTCGAGGGCGGCACCAAGGTGTCGATGCCGGCAGAAGGTGTGACCACCGAACGCGTCGAAGAGGTCTTCAGCCAGGCGCTGGGCAAGGACACCGAAACCGTCGTGATCGTCGGCAACGGCCCGTCGGCAACGGTGCAGATCCGGTCCGAAGCGCTGAACAACGACGAGGCGACCAAGCTGCGCGACGCGTTGTTCGACGCCTTCCAACCCAAGGGGCTCGATGGCCAGCCCAGCAAGCAGGCGATCAGCGATTCGGCGGTATCGGAGACCTGGGGCGGCCAGATCACCAACAAGGCGCTGCTGGCTCTTGCGGTCTTCCTGGTGCTGGCGGCCATCTACATCGCTGTGCGCTATGAGCGGTATATGGCGATCGCCGCGATGGCGACATTGGTATTCGACCTCGTCGTCACCGCAGGCGTCTATTCATTGGTTGGATTCGAGGTCACCCCGGCCACCGTCATCGGCCTGCTGACCATTCTGGGTTTCTCGCTGTACGACACCGTGATCGTGTTCGACAAGGTCGAGGAGAACACGCACGGCTTCCAGCACACCACCCGCCGGACCTTCGCCGAGCAGGCCAACCTGGCGATCAACCAGACCTTCATGCGGTCGATCAACACCAGCCTGATCTCGGTGTTGCCGATCATCTCGTTGATGGTCGTCGCGGTGTGGCTGCTTGGCGTCGGCACGCTCAAGGACCTCGCCTTGGTGCAGCTCGTCGGCGTCGTCGTCGGCAGCTACTCATCGCTCTTCCTCGCCACTCCGCTGCTCGTGACGATGCGAGAGCGCACCGAGCTGGTCGGCACCCACACGCGCCGCGTGCTCAACCGTCGCAAGCCGACCGGCGAGAAGTCCCGCCCAGCGGAGACCGCAGCCGCTGACGTCGACACCGATGCCGACAAGGAGCCCGTCGGCGCCGCCTCTGCGGCAGCAACGGCGGCCAAGCGCGCGGTCGCCGATAAGCCCGCGCCGGGCGCGCGACCGATCCGACCGACGACCAGCAAGACCGGACGGCCGGCGGGTAAGCGGAACACTCGGCGGCGGTAGTCCACATGAGGGCCCGCTTGCGGGGGACCGCCGCCGCGGTGACAGTCGCGCTCGCCTGCGTGTTGGGCGTGTCATCCTGCTCCGGTAGCCCGGCAAGCGAGATCACCTACGCGGTCGACGGGACGCTGACGACCTACAACACCAACACCGTCGTCGGTGCGGCGTCGGCTGGTCCGCAGGCATTCGCGAGGGTGTTGACCGGATTCAACTATCACGGTCCCGACGGCCAGATCGTCGGCGATCACGACTTCGGCACCATCGCGGTCGTCGGCCGTGCGCCGCTGGTCCTCGACTACGTGATCAGCGACAAGGCGGTGTACTCCGACGGTAAGCCCGTCACCTGTGACGACCTCGTGCTTGCCTGGGCGTCGCAGTCCGGCCGGTTTCCCGGCTTCGAGGCGGCGAACCAGGCCGGCTACCGCGAAATCGCCACCGTCGACTGTGCGCCGGGGCAGAAACGGGCCAGGGTGTCATTCGCCGCGGACCGCGCACTCGTCGATTTCGGGCAGCTCTTCGCCGCGACCTCGCTGATGCCGTCACATGTCATCGCCGATGAACTCGGCATCGACGTCACCGCCGCGATCATCAACAACGACGGCCCGAACATCGACCGCATCGCGCAGGCGTGGAACAGCACCTGGAATCTCACGCCCGATATCGACGTGAAGCGGTTCCCGTCGTCGGGGCCCTACAAGCTGGATTCGGTCAGCGATGACGGCGCGGTGGTGCTCGTCGCGAACGACAAATGGTGGGGCGCAAAGCCCGTCACCGACAAGATCACCGTCAGCCCGCGAGGCGCCGACGTACAGGACCGGCTCAACAACGGCTCTGTGGACGTCGTCGACGTGGCCAGCGGTTCATCGGGTGTGCTCAACATGCCCGAGGACTACACCCAGGCCGACAGCCCGTCCGCCGGCATCGAGCAGCTGATCTTCGCCCCGCAGGGTCCGATGGCCGCGCCGCAGGCACGACGGGCGCTCGCGCTGTGCACACCTCGCGATGTGATCGCACGCAACGCGGAGGTGCCGATAGCCAACACGCGCCTCAATCCGGTGGCCGAGGAAGCGGTGGGAAGCGCCGAAGCGGTGGGGGCGGAACAGTTCGTCGCGTCCAACCCCGACGCCGCGCGGGGCGCATTGGGCAATCAGCCGCTTGCGGTGCGGATCGGCTACCAGACCCCCAATGCGCGACTCGCCGCGACCGTCGGTGCGATCGCCAAATCCTGCGCGCCCGCGGGCATCGACGTACAGGACACGAGTTCGGCAACAACCGGACCGTTGGCGTTGCGCAACAACGAGATCGACATTCTGCTGGCCAGCACCGGCGGCTCCACCGGCAGCGGGTCCACCGGCTCGTCGCCGATGGACGCCTACGACCTGCACACCGGCAACGGCAACAACCTGTCGGGTTACACGAATCCGCGGATCGACGGCATCATCGACGCGCTCGCGGTGACCGCCGATCCCAAGGAGCTGGCCCGACTGCTCGGCGAGGCGGGGCCCATCCTGTGGGCCGACGTGCCGACGCTGCCCCTGTACCGCCAGCAGCGCACCTTGATCACGTCGAAGAATATGTATGCCGTGAGCAGCAACCCGACACGGTGGGGCGCGGGATGGAACATGGACAGGTGGGTGCTGGAGGCATGAGCACCAGCCGAGAGGTCATCGCCGTCATCGAATCGCTGACCCGCGAGGTCGCCGACTTCCCCGAGCCAGGGATCCAGTTCAAGGATCTGACGCCGGTACTCGCCGATCCGCATGGCCTGGCCGTCGTGACCGCCGCGCTGGCCGAGCACGCCGCAGGTGCCGAACTGGTCGCCGGCATCGATGCCAGAGGCTTCCTGGTCGGCGGTGCGGTCGCCAATAAGCTCGGCATCGGGGTGCTGGCCGTGCGCAAGGCGGGCAAACTGCCGCCGCCGGTCTACAGCGAGACCTACGACCTGGAATACGGGACGGCCACGCTGGAAGTCCCCGCCGACGGCATCGATCTGACCGGCCGCAACATCGTGATCATCGACGACGTGCTGGCCACCGGCGGCACCCTGGCGGCCACGATTCGGCTGCTCACCGCGGCGGGCGCAAACGTCACCGGCGCCGCCGTGGTACTCGAACTGGCCGCCCTCAACGGCCGCGACCTGCTCGAACCGCTGCCCGTCAACAGCCTCCACATCATCTGAGGCGATATCCTCGAAGTCTGGCGCGAGGAGGTGACGATGGCTGACGAGCAGGGCACGGGCCAAGCCGTGCAATCACCACCGGTGCCAAGCGACGGTCCGGAGACCGCGCCGATGCCCGTGCCGGCGCCCGCGCCGGACATTGCGAAGACGTCCACCTCGCGGCGCGTGCGCGCCCGGCTCGCGCGGCGGATGACGTCACAACGCAGCGCGGTGAACCCGGTGCTCGAGCCGCTGGTCGCCGTTCACCGCGAGTTCTTCCCGAAGGCCGACCTGCCGCTGCTGCAGCGGGCCTACGAGGTGGCCGACGAACGGCACGCCGACCAACTGCGCCGCTCGGGCGACCCGTACATCACGCACCCCCTCGCGGTGGCGAACATCCTGGCCGAACTCGGCATGGACACCACCACGCTGGTGGCAGCCCTGCTGCACGACACTGTCGAGGACACCGGTTACACGCTGGAGGCGTTGACGGCCGACTTCGGCGACGAGGTAGGCCATCTCGTCGACGGCGTCACCAAGCTGGACCGGGTGGTGCTGGGCACCGCCGCCGAAGGCGAGACCATCCGCAAGATGATCATTGCGATGGCCCGCGATCCCCGGGTGCTGGTGATCAAGGTCGCCGACCGGCTACACAACATGCGAACCATGCGGTTCCTGCCACCGGAGAAACAGGCCCGCAAGGCGCGCGAGACGCTGGAAGTCATTGCGCCGCTTGCTCATCGGCTGGGCATGGCGACCGTCAAGTGGGAGCTGGAGGATTTGGCGTTCGCCATCCTGCATCCGAAGAAGTACGAGGAGATCGTCCGCCTGGTGGCCGACAGGGCGCCGTCGCGCGACACTTACCTGGCCAAGGTTCGCTCGGAAATCAATGCCACGCTGACGAAGTCGAAGATCGCCGCCATCGTGGAGGGCCGGCCGAAGCACTATTGGTCGATCTATCAGAAGATGATCGTCAAGGGCCGTGACTTCGACGACATTCACGACCTTGTCGGCGTCCGCATCCTGTGCGACGAGATCCGCGATTGCTATGCCGCCGTCGGCGTGGTGCATTCGCTGTGGCAGCCGATGGCCGGGCGGTTCAAGGACTACATCGCCCAACCGCGCTACGGGGTTTACCAGTCGTTGCACACCACCGTGGTCGGCCCGGAGGGCAAGCCGCTGGAGGTGCAGATCCGCACCACCGACATGCATGGCACCGCCGAATACGGCATCGCCGCGCACTGGCGGTACAAGGAAGCCAAGGGCCGCAACGGCGTACCGTCCGGACACAGCGCCACCGAGATCGACGAGATGGCGTGGATGCGCCAACTGCTCGACTGGCAACGGGAGGCCGCGGACCCCGGCGAGTTCCTGGAGTCGCTGCGCTACGACCTTGCCGTGCAGGAGATCTTCGTGTTCACGCCGAAGGGCGATGTGATCACCTTGCCGACCGGGTCCACGCCGGTGGACTTCGCGTACGCCGTCCACACCGAGGTCGGTCACCGCTGCATCGGGGCCCGCGTCAACGGCCGACTGGTCGCGCTCGAGCGCAGGCTGGAAAACGGCGAAGTCGTAGAGGTTTTCACGTCCAAGGCGCTCAACGCGGGGCCGTCGCGGGACTGGCAACAGTTCGTGGTGTCGCCGCGCGCGAAGGCGAAGATCCGGCAGTGGTTCGCCAAGGAGCGCCGCGAGGAGGCGCTCGAGTCTGGCAAGGACGCCATCGCCCGCGAGGTGCGCCGTGGCGGGCTTCCGTTGCAGCGCTTGATGAATGCCGAGTCGATGGCGGCGCTGGCCCGCGAGCTCCGGTACGCCGACGTCTCGGCCCTCTACACCGCCGTCGGCGAGGGGCATGTGTCGGCACGGCACGTCGTGCAGCGGCTGGTGGCCCAGCTCGGCGGCGACGACGAGGCCGCCGATGAGTTGGCGGAGCGGTCCACCCCTGCGACGATGCCGGTGCGCCAACGCAGCACCGAGGACGTCGGTGTGGCGGTGCCGGGGGCTCCCGGTGTGCTGACCAAGCTGGCCAAGTGCTGCACCCCGGTACCGGGTGACAACATCATGGGCTTCGTCACCCGCGGTGGCGGGGTCAGCGTGCACCGGACCGACTGCACCAACGCGGGATCGCTGCAAGAGCAGGCCGAACGGATCATCGACGTGAAGTGGGCGCCGTCGCCGTCGTCGGTGTTCCTCGTCGCGATTCAGGTGGAGGCGCTCGACCGGCACCGGCTGTTGTCGGATGTGACGCGGGTACTGGCCGACGAGAAGGTGAACATCCTCTCGGCGTCGGTGACGACCTCCAACGACCGCGTCGCGATCAGCAGGTTCACCTTCGAGATGGGTGATCCCAAGCATCTGGGCCACGTGCTCAATGTGGTGCGCAACGTAGAGGGCGTCTACGACGTCTACCGCGTTACGAGCGCCGCCTGAGTCTTCAGTCCAGTCGCACCGAATCGATCGTCACACCCAGCGCGGGCTTGCCGTCATCGCCTGCGCCGTCTACTCCGGCGGCGGCGACCTTGTCCAGCGTGGCGAGTCCGGTGGCGTCGATGGTGCCGAACGCGGTGTAGGTCGGCGGCAGCATCGAGTCGGCATAGACGAGGAAGAACTGGCTGCCGTTGGTTCCCGAACCCTTGTTGGCCATCGCCAGCGTTCCGCGTGGATACATCACCGGCGTCTTCAGCGCAGGATCGGAGAGCCGGTACTGGTTGGTGGGGTACTCGTTGGCGAATCGGTAACCCGGCCCACCCTCTCCCGTTCCGGACGGATCGCCGCACTGCAGCACACCGAGCTGCGGCGCGGTGGTCAGCCGGTGACAGGCTGTTCCGTCGAAGTACCCCTGCTGGGCCAGGCTCGCGAAGCTGTTGACAGTGCACGGCGCCTTGCCGTTGTCGAGCTGAATGCCGATGTCGCCGCGGTTGGTGGACATGCTCGCGCTGACCTGAGCAGGATCGGTCGGGACCCGGCCCGAGCGCGGGGCCTTGTTGGGCTTACTGGCCGGCTCGGTCGTGGACGGATACGCGCAGTTGGCGCCGACATTGGGCGGCGGATCGAAATCCGGTAGCCCGCCGTCCGGTGTCATCGGTGCCGCGGTGATGTCCGGGTAATAGCGGGACCCGTCGTCCAGGTGCCGGGCAACGGCGATCGTGAACCAGACGACGGCGGCCATCACGATGATGGTGCCGACGGTGATCACGTAGCTGATCACCAGCCCGGCCACCGCGAGCCCGTGCCCCTCCTCGCCGGTGCGCTTGATCTGCGACAGCGAGATATGGCCGAAGATGATGCCCAGCGGCGCGAACACGAACGCGCAGATCAGCGACGCGATCGCCATGCCGTTCGTCGGGCGCGGCCGCGGATAGCCGTACGGGTCGTACGGCGGCGGATAGGCCCCGTACGGCGGCGGCACGGGCGTCGTCACGCTGCGTCAGTCCAGCCCGATGGATTTCACCGTGACCGGGGTGGCCGGCTTGCCGTCCTGCCCGCCGCCTTCCACGCCCGCCGCGGCGATCTTGTCCAGCGTCGCCAGGCCGGTTTCGTCGATCGTGCCGAACACCGTGTAGCCGGGCGGCAGCTGCGAGTCCTTGTAGACCAGGAAGAACTGGCTCCCGTTGGTGCCGGGCCCGGCGTTGGCCATCGCCAGCGTGCCGCGTGGATAGGTCACCGGATTCTGGAGCTGCGGATCGTCGGGCTGGAATTGGTTGGTGGGGTACTCGTTGGCGAACTCGTAGCCGGGGCCGCCGCTGCCGGAACCGGTCGGATCGCCGCATTGCAGCACCGCGAGACCCGGGCTGGTGGTCAGCCGGTGGCACTGCGTGTCGTTGAAGTAGTTCTGCTGAGCCAGGCTGGCGAAGCTGTTCACCGTGCACGGCGACTTGGCGTTGTCGAGCTGGATCCCGATGTTGCCCTGGTCGGTCGACATGCTGGCACTGACCTGTGCCGGGTCGGTCGGCACCTCGCCCGTACGAGGCGGCTTGTTGGGCTTGCTGGCCGCCTGCGCCGCCGGATACTGGCAGTTCTTCCCGAGATCCGCAGGCGCTTTGAATGCGGGCAGTTGGCCGTCGCCCGTCGGTGCCGGTTCCGAAGGTGCCGCCGACGAGCCCGGCGGGGTAGTGGCCGCGGTGGCCGCGTCGTTCGAGTCGTCTCTGGTGAAGAAGTAGGCCGCCACGCCGGCCGCCACTGCGACAACCGCCACAGCGGACGCGATGATCGTGTACAGCCGCCGCCTGCGTGCTTGTGCTTCCCGTCGCTCCAGTTGTCGCTCGAGTTTGCGTTTCGCTGTCGCCCGCCGCTGTTCGTTGGTCGGCACCGCCGTGGTCCTCCTCGTGTCCTCGTAAGTCCGCAACGAGTGTGCCAGCAGTAGCTGAGTGCGGGCCAAGAGGCCCGCCAACCGCGCGGGATGGGAAAATGGTCGCCGTGTTGATCACCGGATTTCCGGCCGGCGTGTTGGCCTGCAACTGCTACGTGCTGGCACAACGTGCCGGGGCGGACGCAATTGTCGTCGATCCGGGCCAGCGGGCCATGGGTCAGCTTCGCCGGATTCTGGACGAAAACCGGCTCACCCCAGCCGCCGTGCTGCTGACGCACGGACACATCGACCACATCTGGTCGGCGCAAAAGGTCGCCGACACCTACGGTTGCCCGGCCTACATCCACCCCGAGGACCGCTTCATGCTGAGCGACCCGATCAAGGGGTTCGGCCCGCGGCTCGGCCAGATCGCGTTCGGCGCGCTGTTCCGCGAGCCCAAGCAGGTGGTGGAACTGGACCGCGACGGCGACAAGGTCGACATCGGCGAAACCGTGGTGACCATCGACCACACGCCGGGGCATACGCGCGGTTCGGTGGTGTTCCGGGTCGCGGGGGACGGCTCAGAGATCGCCTTCACCGGGGACACGCTGTTTCGGCAGTCGGTCGGCCGCACCGACCTCCCCGGGGGCAGCGGCCGCGACCTCCTCGGGTCGATCGTGACAAAACTGATGGTGCTCGACGACGACACCGTGGTACTACCTGGGCACGGCGAGAAGTCCACCATCGGCTTCGAGCGCCGCGCCAACCCGTTCCTCGAAGGTTTGACCCTGTGAACCAATTCCAGGCGCCCAAAGGGGTGCCGGACTACCTGCCGCCGGAGTCCGCGCAGTTCGTCGCGGTGCGCGACGGCCTGCTGGCGGCTGCGCGCCGCGCAGGCTATGCCGACGCCGAGTTGCCGATCTTCGAGGACACCGCGCTGTTCGCCCGCGGAGTCGGGGAGTCCACGGATGTGGTCAGCAAGGAGATGTACACCTTCGCCGACCGTGGTGACCGCTCGGTGACGCTGCGGCCGGAGGGCACCGCGGGTGTGATCCGCGCGGTGATCGAACACGGTCTTGACCGCGGCCCGCTGCCGGTCAAGCTCTGCTATTCGGGCCCGTTCTTCCGGTATGAGCGTCCGCAGGCGGGCCGCTACCGGCAGCTGCAGCAGGTCGGGGTGGAGGCCATCGGTGTCGACGATCCGATGCTCGACGCCGAGGTGATCGCGGTCGCCGACGCCGGCTTCCGGTCGCTGGGACTTGACGGGTTCCGGCTGGAGATCACCTCGCTGGGCGATGACAGCTGCCGACCGCAGTACCGAGAACTGTTGCAGGACTTCTTGTTCAAGCTCGACCTCGACGACGAGACCCGTCGACGCGCAGAGATCAACCCGCTGCGGGTGCTCGACGACAAGCGGCCGCACATCAAGGCGATGACGGCCGACGCCCCGGTGATGCTCGACCATCTCTCCGATTCGGCCAAGCAGCATTTCGACAGCGTGCTGGCGCACCTCGATGCGGCCGGGGTCGCGTATGCGATCAACCCGCGGATGGTGCGCGGGCTGGACTACTACACGAAGACCACGTTCGAGTTCGTCCACGACGGCCTCGGCGCGCAGTCCGGCATCGGCGGCGGTGGGCGCTACGACGGGCTGATGCACCAGCTCGGCGGTAAGGACCTGTCGGGCATCGGCTTCGGGCTCGGCGTCGACCGGACGCTGCTGGCGTTGAAGGCCGAGGGCAAGACGATCGGCGACGGCGCCCGGGTCGACGTCTTCGGTGTGCCCCTCGGCGAGCAGGCCAGGACGCGGTTGTCCGTGCTGGCCGCCCAGCTTCGGGCCGCGGGCGTGCGCGTCGACCTCGCCTACGGCGACCGCGGCATGAAAGGTGCCATGCGCGCCGCGGACCGGTCCGGGGCGTCGATCGCGCTGGTGGCGGGTGACCGCGACATCGAGGCGGGCACTATCGGAGTGAAGGATCTGTCGACGGGGGAGCAGCTCGACGTTGCGGCCGACGCAGTGCTCACCGACGTCTTGGCCCGCCTCGGCAAGTAGCTGGTCCCTTCGCACCGCGAGCTGGGGGCACCACCCCGTGTTACTAGGGGACCGTGTCTGCACACGACACGCCGCGCATTTCTGTACAACAGCGGTCGCTCGGCACGCAATTGTGCATGCTGTCTCAGATGAACGCGCCACCCGAACCTCGAATACTCGCCGATACGGGCGGACTTCTGGTTACCGACGATGGCCGTCGGCTGCTGGTCATCGACCGCTGCACGGGAGCGCTGGCGACCCTGGCCTTTGTGCTCGGCGTGGTGACGATCGTCGTCGCCGGCTTCGGTGCCGTCGCGCTCGCCACGGCCATGCCGTCGCGTGTTCTGGGCGCCATCTTCCTGGCGGTCGGTCTCGTGTTCGCCCTGCTGACTTTCCTGGTGGTGCGAAAAATCCGTCAACGCCGCAGCCAGCCGTTGCATCAATGCCGCCCCGTGGCGGTCATCGATCGCAAGCTCGGATTGTTCAGCTACCGAGGTGGCGCACTGGTGCAGCTGGACCAGGTGCGTTTCGCGCGTCAGATGCAGATCGGCTCCAGTTCACCGCAGCTCGTTGCTATCACGCCGGGTGGAAAGCACGTCCTCAAGCGCGGCAACCCGTTCGACGGGGGTATCGGCAACGTCGACGAGATTCTGGGTGCGGCAGCCCGAGGAGTCTGAATCCCCGCGAGCGACCGCCGTTGTACAGCCGAAATGTTTGCCGATGTAACGGTCGGCCGACGGTGGCCGATGTCTCGGTAGTGTCTGTACTACGGAAGAGGGGTACGTAGATAACCATGCGCAATGTGAAAGCCAAGGTCGGTGCGGCGGCGGCAGTCGCCCTTGCAGTGGTCGCATCCGCGCCCGCGACGTCCAGCGCCGAGCCGCCCGTTCCCAACGTCAAGTACGTCCTCACGTCGGCGACCGGCGTAAGCTTCCAGGTCAACTATCTGACGGCTCAACCACCGAGCAAGGCCGCGTACAACGCCGATCCCTACGCATTCCTGAAGAAGGAAGAGGTTCCTACCCCCTGGGAGTTCAGCACCACGCTCGAAGACCCGCAGTGGGCGACCATCGATGCGAGCGCCGCCGCTCACGGTGGGCAAGCCGTGGCGAATGCGCATTGCGAGATCCAGGTCGACGGCCAGGTGGTCTCGCAGTCCGATGGTCCCTACACGGCGAGGTGCCAGCTCAGCAACTGGTGACCGGTTAGAGTCCGCTCGCCAGCTGAAGCTCTGCCTCCGGCGCGTCAACGAACAACAGACGGTTGTCATCGCCTGGCGCGGTGACGATCTCAATTTCTCCGAACCGGCTTGCCGGCTTGCTGACCAGGCAGACGCTCGCGGTCACCGACTCGGTAGCGGTGACGAGCGGATGCGTGCGTTCCATTGGGAAATCGCGGGTTCCGATGATGAGATTCTCGCGCGCGCGCACCGCGAGAACCCCGTCCTGCGTCTCGATCAGCGCGCCCGCCACACCGTCGTCCTCGAAGACCAGTTTGACCAACCGCACATCGGCCTCAGGCTGTAGGCCGAAATCTTCCGCTTGGGATCGCAGCCAATCCATCATCGACAAGGCAGGCAGGGTGGGGCTCAACTCGACCGATCCGACGACGGCCACTTCGACCTTCTCGCCGCGGGCACAGCTGCGCATGTCCGTCATCTGGCGTCTGGTCACGCGGTTGTAGACGAGGCCGTTGGGCGCCTCCGCGCATCGGTGGGCCCATTGCTCCAGCGCTGCGCCGAAGAACGGCTCGACGGCTCCACGCCGGTGCGAGCGAGGTGGCGCCACTTCTTCGACGGCGCGTACCGGCCAGAAGCTGTGTGCGCGACCGACTCCACCGAACGCGTAGTCGAAGCCGGCGAGGTGCTTGGTCGTCTGCCCGTCACCACCCCGGTAGCCCAACGACGCGGCCAGGTCAGTTCCGTCCCCGGGCGCCGAGATGCCCAGATAGGCGTCGACATCCGCGTTTGCGGCGACGAGCCCAGCGGCAAGCACCCCACCCTCGGCGCCGATGCAGACGACGTCGACCTCGTGGTCCCATTGTGTTTCGGTGAACATGACCTCAACCTCCCGCCGGCGCATGGCGGCTCGAGTTCTGTAGACACTGACTGATATCCGCCATCTCGGCAATGATCTTGGCGGTCTGGCTAGGGGCGGCGAGGCGGGCAACGGTTCGTCTGTCCCACCACATCAACTTCGTGCGGAACCGCTCGTCGGGGTACGGCGTGGACCGGATCGGAGCCACGACACCGCCTGATGACTGCCAGCGTGCCAGGACGTGGTGTGCGCAGGTCGCCATGCAGAACTGGACTCCGAGCACGGCGAGAACCTGGCAGCCGGCACGAGCGAGCGTTGTGCTGAGCCTGCGGTTGCGGTTGTGCTGGTCGGTCACCCATGCCGACTTCATTTCGACGACGCCGAACGGAAGTCTGTCCGCGATCATCTTTCGGACCGACGGCAGGCTGGGTTGGCCTGCCCACTCGACGACGGCGTGCGTTTCCTCGGGCGACGTCAGCGGGCCGACGGCACGAATGCCAGCGACCACCGTCCCGGTCGTGTCGAGCATTGTCCAGAACAGCGTCGTGTCGCCGGACCGGCGAATCGCATCAACGTCGATCGCGGCACCGATGCCGTGCGTGCGATAGGAACGTTCGGCGCCATCCAGATACTCCTGCCATAGGGCGTCGGTGTCGGAGGGACTGGCTATCGCAACCGTGCATTCGGCATCGGCGTCCCACCAGCTCATCAGCGCGCCGTCGACGCCGGTCGAGATGAATGTGCGGGGCAGTTCGGCAACGGTCATCGTGTCTCCCATCAGGCCAAAACTCCATCGGGTCCGCGGTGTACTCTTCTCGCAAAAGCGCAGAGCTATGCAGATCTAGCAATCTAACAAGCAAACCTAGATAGCGCTAGTAGACTGATAAAAATACAGATGAGCTAAGATATCGCGAATAACTGAGCGATGATTCAGCACGTCGACGGTTAACGGCGGCGCGGGGTTCTCAACACTTGACTTTGATTCGAACGTGGGTTCGAATCAAGGGATGCGGTGGGACAGCCAGGGCGTCAGCGTCGACGACGGGGCCCTGCCCGGCCTACAGCGCATCGGTTTCGTGCGAAGCGTGCGCACGCCGCAGTTCGAGGGCATCACGTTTCACGAAGTTCTCTGCAAGTCGGCTTTGAACAAGGTGCCCGACGCGTCGATGCTGCCGTTCCGCTACACCGTCAACGGTTACCGCGGCTGCTCGCACGCCTGCCGGTACTGCTTCGCGCGGCCCACCCACGAGTACCTCGACATGGACTGCGGCGCCGACTTCGACTCCCAGGTCGTGGTCAAGACCAATGTCGCAGACGTGCTTCGGCGAGAGCTGCACCGCAAGTCATGGCAGCGCGAGACAGTGGCTCTTGGCACCAATACCGATCCTTACCAACGGGCAGAAGGCCGGTACGCGCTGATGCCGGGAATCATCGGTGCGCTGGCGGATTCCGGCACACCGTTCTCGATCCTCACCAAGGGCACGCTGCTGCGACGCGATCTTCCGCTTATCGCCGATGCGGCGAAGCGCGTCGACGCCAGCGTCGCGGTGTCTCTGGCCGTTGGGGATTCCGATCTGCATAAGGATGTCGAGCCTGGGACGCCCTCGCCGCAGGCCCGGCTCGGCCTGATCGCCGCAATCCGTGACGCCGGACTGGACTGCCACGTGATGGTCGCACCCGTGCTGCCGAAACTGACCGACTCGGTCGAGCATCTCGACGACCTGCTCGGTCAGATCGCCGACGCAGGAGCCAACGGCGTGACGGTGTTCGCGCTGCATCTTCGAGGGTCGACGAGGGGCTGGTTCATGTCGTGGCTGGCGCGATCGCATCCCGAGCTGGTCGCCGAGTATCGGCACTTGTACCGACGCGGCGCCTACCTGCCGACCGAATACCGAGACATGTTGCGCGACAGAGTGACTCCGCTGGTGCAGCAGGTATGGCCTCGCTCCTGACCGGCGATCGTTCCGAACGGCCGAGGCCCCGGCGGCCTTGACGGCCGAGGCGGCTCAGCCCACGCTGTTCTAGGTGAAGACGCGGACGATAGTCACGTTGGCCGGTATAGCTGCGGCCGCTTATGGAACACGGCGTGCGCTTGCGATGCAGCTCGCGATGGCCCAGGTGGCACCCGAGCTCCGCAGTCCGGTGTTGCCTCTGACGGCGCGCTCGTTGAGCGAGCGATCGCTGCGGATGGGCCGGCTCGGCATGCGCAGGGGCGCGAACCCGGGCGCAGGCGTGACGATCACCGAACGCTACGTCGACAGTGAACCGACGGTGCGGGTGCTTGTCACGACGCCGACGGCGTCAGGACAGCGTCGGCCCGCTGTGCTGCACCTTCACGGCGGCGGAATGGTCACCGGCACGCCGCAGTTCGAAGCCTTCGAATCCGGCAGGCTCGCAAGGGAACTCGATGCCGTCGTCGTATCGCCCGACTACCGCCTTGCGCCAGAGCATCCGTTTCCGGCCGCATTGGACGACTGCATGGCCGCATTGAGGTGGATGCGTGACCGCGCCGACGAGCTGGGAATCGACGCGGACCGAATCGCCGTGGCGGGTTCGAGCGCGGGCGGAGGGCTTTCGGCTGCCGTCGCGCAGCGCAGCACCGACGAGGGGATCAGCTTGCGGGCGCAGGTACTCGTCTACCCGATGATGGACGACCGCACCGCTCTGCGCGACGACCACGGCGGTCGCGGCCAGTTCATGTGGACACCGGCGTCGAGCCGATGGGCCTGGACCGCGTACCTGGGTCGCGAGCCGCAGGAGTCTGGGGCGCCCGAGTACGCGGCGCCCGCACGGCGCACCGACCTGTCGGGCCTGCCACCCGCGTGGCTCGGCGTCGGCGACCTAGACATCCTCTATGACGAGGGTGTGGCGTACGCCGAGCGGCTCAAGGCACACGGAGTACCGTGCGAGCTGGTGGCAGTTCCGGGCATGTACCACGGGGCCGACGGCATCAAGCCGAAAGTTCCTGCGATGCGGGCGTTTCGGCGAGGCATGGCCGAACACCTACGGAAGTATCTGTAGATCAGCTCTTGTTGCGCTTGACCTCTTTGAACGGCACACCGCGATCGGCGGCGTGTTCACGCGGGAAGCCGAGAACCCGCTCACCGATGATGTTGCGGGCGATCTCGGTCGTGCCGCCACCCAGTGCCGCTGTCTGCCGCGACAGGTAGCGCTCGCCGTACCGGATCAGGTCGTCGTCGCCGTCGACGACGCCCGAGTCACCCGTAAGGGCAACGGCGGTATCGAATCCCACCTGATGGGTCTCGGCGTGGGTGATCCTGATGATGGAGCCCGCCGCGGGCGGCAGCGAGCCGTCGAGGACGCCGTGGTAGACGTGGTCGATCAGCCGTTCCTGCACCGCCTTGTGAACGATGGCCCGGCCGGCCCGCTCGCGGGCCCGCTCGCTGTCGGCCTGGCCGGTCGCCCTGAGTAGGCCGACCCAGTCGATCGGCACGTCGGTCTTGCCCTCGGCGCCGACGCCGCTGGCGAACTCCGAGCCGCCGCCGACGGCGCGCCGCTCGTGATACAGCTGCCGGGACGCCACGTGCCAGCCCTCATTGACGTCGCCCACGACGGCGTCGTCACCGAGTTCGAGGTTGTCGAAGAACTCCTCGCAGAACTCGACGGAACCGTTCACCTGTTTGATCCGTCGCAGTGTGATGCCCGGGCTGTCGATCGGAACCAGGAACATCGTC
Organism: uncultured Actinomycetota bacterium; assembly: GCA_963822305.1. GTDB lineage: Bacteria > Actinomycetota > Actinomycetes > Mycobacteriales > Mycobacteriaceae > Mycobacterium. Next base: position 66,087 of record CAWGHF010000023.1, read on the forward strand.
AGGCCCTCGTGCTTGGGCACATCCCAGTCGGTTCTGGCCAACATCAGCCCGTAGTCAGCCGCGAAAGCGCTTGTGCTCCAGGTCTTCGCGCCGTTGATCACCCACTTGTCGCCGACGCGGTCGGCGCGGGTGATCACACCTGCCAGATCGGATCCGCCGCTGGGCTCCGACAGCAGCTGCACGAGCACCTCGTCACCGCGAAGGGCGCCCGAGATGTGTTGTTTCTTCTGCTCTTCGCTGCCGGTGTCGAGGATCGTGGCGGCACAGATCGTGAATGTCGGGGTATTGAGGATGATCGGCAGTTCGTAGGTTCGCGACTCTTCGTCGAATGCCCGCTGATACTCGATGGGCATACCGAGCCCGCCGTATTCGCGCGGGAAGCAGATACCGGCGAACCCGCCGTCGTAGAGCTTCTTTTGGAGTTCGCGCGCCCGCAGCCACGGTGCTTCCTCGCCGCGGTCCGCCTCGGGTGGACGTGCCGGGTCGATGAGTGGCATGTTCTCCGCCAGCCACGCCCTGGCGCGTGCCGCGAACTCGGCGACCGATTCGGTGGTGGCGGGGGCCGTCGTCGTCTCGGTCATGTCGTCTCCTCGCGCAAGCGCTCGTCGGCCATCAGGCAGGCTCCCGCTGCTCGGTGAGCGCGTAGACGCGCAGGTTGTGATCTTCGGGGGTGCCGAACATCGAGCGGTCGAGCATGACTCGGCGCAGGTACAGATGAAGGTCGTGCTCCCACGTCACGCCGATGCCGCCGTGCAACTGGACGCAGTCCTGCAGCATGCGCGGGGCGTATTCGCCCACATACGATTTCGCGACGCTGACGGCCATCTCCGCCTCGGGGAGCGCCCGGCCACCTCCGCGACAGCGGCATTGGTGGCCGCCTTGCACGCCTCGAACCAGATCTTCAGGTCGGCGTACTTGTGCTTGAGTACCTGATAGGACCCGATCGGTCGGCCGAACGAATGCCGGTCGAAGCCCCACTGGATGGTGAACTTGAGCACGGCGTCGAGGATGCCGACGACCTCGGCGCACTGAAGAATCTGCGCGATCTGGCTCTGCCGGGAGATCAACTCCGCAGTCTGCTCTGGCGTGCCGACGGCAGCCGCCGCGTCGATCTCGACACCGTCGAAATGCACACGGGCATAACTCTTCACCAGGTCGACCGACCTCTGCGATTCGACACGTACGCCGGCAGCATCCGTCGGCACCAGGAACTGCCGCACCGCGCCCTCGCAGTCGGCCACCACCAGAAGCACAGCACTGTCGGCGCCCGCCTCGACACGATCCTTCACACCGTCGAGCCGGTAACCGGTGGCGGTGGGCGTGGCCGTCACGCCGGGATTCAGCGGCGCCCATGACCTGCCGGGTTCGTACACCGCCCACGATGCGATGACCTCACCGCTGACCAGCGATTCGATTGTGTCCTCGTGGTTTTCGGGCGCCTCGACGAGACCGGCGAGCACGGTGCTGACCGGATGCAGCGGTCCGGGCGCGACGGTCTTGCCCGCCAGCTCGGCGACCAACGCCAGGTCCTTCACCCCATCACCCGATACCGAACCGCCGCCGAGTTCTTCCGGCACGAGCAGGCTGGTCCAGCCGAGTTCGGCCGCCCGCCTCCACCAGCCTGCGTCGAATGCGATGCCGGCTGCGTGAAGTTCGCGCAGCCGAGGAAGCGATGCTTCTTTTTCCAGGAACGACTGCGTCGTCGAGGCGAAGAGCAGAACCTCGGGGTTAGTGGCGTCGGTCACGGGCGCCTCAGGTGAGAACGAGGGCTGGCACGTCCGGCTTGTGGACGATCTCGTTCGGGATCTTGAAGAGGTCGATCATGTTGCCACCCATGACCTTTCGCTGTCCCTCTGCATCCAGGCCCTGAAGGTCGTCGACCAGCTTGGTCGGCTCCGCCAACCCCTCGGGATGGGGCCAGTCAGAACCGAAAATGACGCGGTCGACTCCGCATAGCTCGGCCATCTGGGCGAAGTCGTCCTCCCAGAACGGCGCGACGTAGACACAGCGGCGGAAGGCCTCGATCGGGTCCTCCAGGAACCCCTGCGGCATCTTCGAGTGGACGCTCTTGAACTGCTTCAGCAGATAGGGCACCCAGTCGGCGCCGTTCTCGATCGACAGGATGCGCAGATCCGGGTTGCGGGTCAGCGCGCCGTGGCAGACCAGCGCGGCCATCGTGTCCTCGATGGGCCGCTTGCCCATCGCGACCATCCGGAACGACGTCGGCGCGAACGGCTTGAACTCGTCGCCGGGCTCCCAGTCGTTGAGGTACTCGGAGTATCCGCTGTCGGAGGCATGCATCGACACGGGGATGCCGGCCTTGACGCAGGCGTCCCAGAACGGGTCGAACTCTTCAAGACCGAGTGAGCGGGTGCCCCGATAGCCAGGTACCGGTGCAGGCCGGACGAGAACGGTCTTGGCGCCGCGCTCCAGGCACCAGTCCAGCTCTTCGAGGGCGCGGTCGACGACGCCCAGGTTGATGACCGGGGTGGAGAAGATCCGGTTCTCGTAGTTGAACTGCCACGTCTCGTACATCCATTCGTTCAGCGCGTGAACGATGTCGAGGATCAGGTCGGGATCGTCTTTGAGTCGCTCCTCGACGAGGCTGGCCAGCGTCGGGAACATCAGCGTGTAATCAAGGCCGAGAGCGTCGAGCACCTCGAGTCGCGCGGCCGGGTCGCGGAATGCGGGGATGGCCTTCATCGGCTTGCCCATCACCTCGCGGTAGCTCTTGCCGCCGCTGCCGTGCCGGAAGTACTCCTCCTGAGCGCCGGGTCGGGCGACGACCTCGAACGTCGGGTTGGGGATGTAGTCGCTGACCACGTTGCGCACCATGATCTTGGTGCGGCCGCGGACGTCGATGTAGTCGATGACGCCCTTGCGGTGTTCCGGCAGGAACTGGGTGAGCGCCTCTTTGGGCTCGTAGAAGTGGTTGTCGGCGTCGAACACCGGATAGGGGAGCTGGCGGGCCGCCATTTTGCGCCTCCTGAAGTCTTGTCGGGCTGCTGTGGTAATGACATTACCACTTCTGGACCAGCGAAAACACCACCCCCCGAGAAGGCCCCTTCCCGGCAGGTCAGACGGGGTTGCCTCCGGCGACGAGGGCGGCGACGCAGAAGTCGTATATGTGGCCGGCTTCGACGGGGACGCCGCTCAGTTCGGCGCCGAGAACCTGCAGGCGCATGGCGCCGAGCGCGGTCTGCATGATCATCGCGGCGGTGGCGTCGACGTCGAGGCCGGTGCGGAACGAGCCGTCGGCGATCCCGCGGTTGATGATGTCCTTGATGAGCCCGTGCACGGGGGACAGCACGCGGGCGTACTCGCGCGGCAGTGCCTCTGCCAGATGGTCGTTGTAGTAGGTAAGGCCTCTGTTGACCTTGTCCTGCGTCGTTGTCTCTGCTGGTGTGCAGATCCGGTCGATCAGCACCCGCAGCGCGGCGACGGGAGGCAGGCCGTCGGTGTCCTTGCGCCACTTTCGCGTCGACTCGGACATGATCTTGTCGATCAGCGCGAGCAGCAACTCATCCTTGGTGGAGAAGTGCTGGTAGAACGATCGCAGCGACGTCTTCGAGCGCTCGACGACCTCGAGCACGGTGAAGTCGGTGCGGCCCGTTTCCCCGAGGATCGCCAGCGCCGAGCGCATGAAGCGTCGTTCGCGCGGTTCGGTTTCGGCGCCGACCGTTTCAGTGGGTCGCCCGCTGGACTTCGCCATGGTAATGACGTTACCGGTTTTGCGGGTGCTCGGTTAATGTTCCCTCTCATGACGACAGACTCAGCGCAAGCGCAGTGGACGGTTCAGGCACTGCTCGACCTGTTCGACGTGCAACCCGATGGCGAGAACCGCTTCATCGCCCAGACCGGACCCGCGGGCGAAGACGAGCGACAGGTCGTCGAAGGCACCCAGGTGCTCGCGCAGATGATCGTCGCGGCCGCCAAGCGATTCCCGGAGAAGTCGGTGCGTTCGGTGTACGCGGTGTTCGCACGCGCAGTGATGGTGGGCGCAGGCCCGGTCGAGTTGGAGATCGACGTCGTCGGCGAGGGCCGTTCGACTGCGACAGCGGTTGTGTCCGCGAAGCAGAACGGCAAGCGCTGCATAACCGCGACACTGCTCGCCGACGTGCCCACCGCCGACGTGATCCGTCATCACCTGCCCCGACCGCAGGTCGCCGCGCCGGCGGACGCGAACGTCTCCGAGATGCCGATGGCGGGCCGCCAGTTGCGGTTGGTCGACGTCGTCGACGTCAACAGCCCCGACGAGGTGGGGCCGCCGGAGCTGTACGCCTGGCTGCATTACGACCCCATCCCGGACAGTGACGGCCTCGCCAAGGCGTTGATCGCGTACTTCACTGGCCACCTTGGGATTTCGACGACGATGCGCGCCCACGAAGGCATCGGTACGAGCCAGGCGCACCTGACGGTGTCGACCGCACCGATGACGGTGTCGGTCAGCTTTCACGAGCCGGTGGTTTGGGATGGATGGATTCTCTACACACACGAGAGCACCCAGGTCGGCTCGGGCATGTCCTATGTCCGCGGTGCCGTGCACACCGAGGAGGGTGAGCTGATCGCGTCGTTCACGCAGGATGCGCTGATCCGCCCGCTGCGCACCACGGACACCGCAATCAAGGAGCAGTCGAGGCTGTGACACCAAAAGCGAACCTTTACATATTCAAGTAGAAGTGTCACGCTGGGGTTGTCGCCGCCTGGACACCCGCTCGTCGAGATTGGACCCGTTATGTCGCCGCAGACCTACCGCACACATTCGGTGGCCCGGGCTCGGGCGCGGACCAGCACCGTGCTGCAGCACGAGATGACCGTCGTCGCATCCGGCGTCGCCGATGTCGTGGCATCGACCGGCGGCTGGCTGTGTGACCGCCGAATGGCCGGCTGGAAGGTCAACGTTCTTGTTGCCGACCGCGCCGGTGAACGTGCGCTGCGGATCCTTGGCGCAGACGTGCTCGACCTGAGCGGAGACCTCGAGGCCATCACCGACGATCCCGACCGGGCTGCCACCCTTGCGGTCGCCGCCGACGTGTACGCCGCCGACGGGCGGGTCCGCCGGTTCGTCTCAACGTCGGACCGCCGCCGCGCCGAAGTGGCGTTGTGGGGCGACACCGGGTCGCTGGACGAGGACGTCAGCGCGGTCTCCTACCGGCTGAGCGCCGCCGCGCGGGCGTTCAAAGCGCAAGCGCTACTGGCCGCGGGGATTCCGACCGCACCGGTGGCAGCGACGGAAGCGTTGTTCCGCTGCGGTGTGACCGCGCTCGCGCCGGTGGCCCGCTAGATCTTGAGATAGCCCTTCTCCGCGGGAATTTGGGCAGCGGTCACCAGCGACGAGGCGTCACTGGCCAGCCACACCACGATGTCGGAGACCAGGTCCGGCGCGGCCAGCGAGTCGGTCGGCAGCGCGCCGGGCGAGAAGCTGTGGATGAAGTTCGGATGGTCGGCGAACATCTGCCACATCGACGCATCGTTGCCCATCGGGGTGTCGGTGCCGTACGGGTGAACCGAGTTGACCCGAATCCCGAACTCGCCCAGCTCAACTGCGAGGGAATTGGTCAGCCCGACGACCCCGAACTTGCTGGCGCAGTAGTGACCGCAGCCGGGCACGGCCTTGACACCCGCCGCCGAGCTGATCGTGATGATCGACCCGCCGTTGCCCGCCTCGATCATCGCCGGCACCACCGCCTTGATCGTGTTCCACAACCCGGTGAGGTTGATGTCGATGACGTCCTGGAACTGCTGAGGCGAAATCTCCCACAGCCGACCCCAATTGAGCACACCGGCGTTGGCGACCACGATGTCGAGGCGGCCGAACTGTTCGATCGCGTCGGACACCACCCTCTGCTGCCCTGCGAGGTCACGGATGTCGACCTCCTCGGCACGCATCTTGCGGCCTTCGCCCTCAACGAGGTTCACCGTCTCGGCGAGGTCCGCCGGTTCGGCGGGCGGGTAGCCGTTGTGCTCGGCGACCGGACCGCAGGCGTCGATCGCGATGATGTCGGCGCCTGCACGGGCGAGCCGAACACAATGAGAACGTCCCTGCCCGCGGGCGGCCCCTGTCACATAGGCGACCTTGCCTGCAAGCGGTTTGTCTTCAGCCATGGTCGACATCGTGCGCGTGGTGAACGATGTCGTGCAAGTGATAGACCGCAATCGACGCGACCGTGAACTCACTGCCGTTGCTTCGCAAGCCGCGCCTCGACCATGCGTCGGGCGCAACGTGCTCATAGGTGTCGGCCACCGTGGCCGCCGCGTCGACGAGTTCCGATGTGACGACGGCGGGGTCCTGGGAGCCGTAGTCGTCCTCGATCGCCGTCGCGTCCTGGTCCCAGTTGGCGAAGCGCGGCGCATCCTCGCTGAGCATGAGCCGGACGCGGTCGTTGAAGATCCGGTGTACGTCGCGGATGTGGCAGCCGTACTCCAGCGCCGACCACACCGATGGTCGGGGCCGGACGGTGACATCGGGGGCGCTGAGCCGGCGCGGCCATTCCTCGGCGTCCGCCCGGATACGGTCGGCGACCTCGGTGTGGCTCACCGCGGACCCGTCGAATCCGCACTCGGGGCACGGCTGCGAGATGACCCAGGTCCAGTCCTTGGTGTCGGGCTCGATCATGGCGTCAGTGTGACAGCTGTTTCACGGATCCGATCGCCCGCTCCGGATTCGATGGGATCGCCGTGCCCGAAGCATGCCGTCTCGACATCGAGTGCCGCCAAGCGCTTGAACGACGCGACCGTGCGCGCCCGATCCTGGTTGAACGTCCCGAGCATCACCGATCCGACGTTGGCGATGGTGTCGCCCGCGAACAGCACGCCATGCTCGGGCAGATGCACCGCGATGCTGCCCTCGGTGTGCCCGGGTATCGCGAGGACGTGTGCGCCGCCACCGAAGTCCAGCACGTCGCCATCGTTGAGCTCCCGGTCGACGGGAACGGCGGGAGCGGCGGCGGGCAGCCCCGCCGAAACCCGTTCGTGGATGGGGATTTCCCAGTCCTCGAACACCGGCGGCGGTATCTCGGCTTCGCCGCGGATATAGCCGGCATCTCCTGCGCCCGCCATCACAAGCGCGCCGGTCGACTCGCGCAGTTCTGCGGCCGAACCGATGTGGTCGACGTGGCCGTGCGTCAACACAATTCGGTCAACACCCGGCACAGCGGCTGCGATCTCGGCGCCCGATCCCGGCGCGCCCGTGTCGATCAGCGTGGCCGAGTCGCCGTCGCGCCATACATAGAGTTGCCAGCCGTTGACGCGCAACATCGTCAGGTTCGCGGTGATGGCGGTCGAGTCCATCGCCCAACACTAGGTCAAGGGAACGCACCGGGTCGACGACTTCGCTGTCGGCGAATTTCAGTGTTGCAAAGGCGATTTCGGCGCTGAGCTGCGAGCAAAATGCGCAAAAGCCGGGGAATAGCGGTTATGCGGGTTGTGCACACAAGCGAGCCACCGCGCCGTGTGATCCATAGCTTCGGACGTGCCAGTAGCAGACACACACAGGAGCTTGAAATGAACATCAACACAAGTCGTGGCCTTATCGGCTTCGTCGCCGCGCCCCGTCACCGCGGCAGGCCTCATCGCGGGCGCATTGGGTATTCGCGGATGTCGCCCATGCCAGCGTCACACCCGGCGTCAATGCGCACGCGTCCGGGATGACGCTGTCGCAGGAGTACGTCGCGCAGCAGAAGCAGCTGCACGGCGCGGCCGTCAAGCCGATCGATCTGCAGATGCAGCAGGAGGCGGCGCAGCCCGACAGCCCGGCCAAGCAGGAGGCTTCCGAACTCAAGGGCGATATCAAGGCCGAAGAGGTCAAGGAGGTCGCGCTGAACACGGTTGAGTCGCTGGCGAACGTCCAGACGCCGGAGCCCAAGTCGCACGCGTACAAGTTGAAGAACCCGATTCACAAGCACCTGGGAATGATGAAGGCCGGCTTTTCGCAGGTGGCCCGTTGACGGCTTGCGACCTGCAGAATTCGGATGCGCATTCGGCGATCCATGACACGATGACGAAGTGGTCGGCAAACCCTCAGGGGTGGTGACCTTTCTGTTCACCGACATCGAAGGTTCGACCCGTCTGTGGGAGTCGGACGCGGATTCGATGCGGCGGGCATTGGTCGCCCACGACGAGGTCATGCGTGACACCGTTGCGGCGCATAACGGCTGGTTGTTCAAACACACCGGTGATGGAGTATGCGCGGCGTTCGGGTCGCCACGGTCGGCCGTCGACGCCGCGGTCGCCGCGCAGCGCGCGCTGGAGTTGCCCGTGCGAATGGGTGCCGCGACCGGTGAGGCCGAACTGCGTGGCGAGGACTACTTCGGCACCGTGCTGAACCGCGCGGCCAGGCTGATGTCGGCAGGCCACGGCGGCCAGATTCTGGTCGACGGCCTCACCGCGGGACTGCTCACCGGCATTGACCTCGTCGCCTATGGGGGCGCGGCGGCTGCGGGACATCTCCAGGCCGGTCGAGGTGTTCCAGGTCCGGGCGGCCGGGGCTGTCGTCGGAGTTTCCGCCGCTGAAGACTGAGGATTCGACGCCGGGAAACCTGCGGTCACCGACCACCAGCCTGATCGGCAGGGAATCCGAACTCGCGGATGTGGCCGCCGCACTCAAGGCACACCGGCTGGTCACGCTTACCGGTGTCGGCGGGGTGGGCAAGACAAGACTCGCACTCGAGGTGGCCGGCGCGATCGGCGCCGGACTTTCCCGACGGCGTGTGGGTAATCGAGCTGGCCGCGGTCACCGATCCGGCTGCGGTGCCCGATGCGGTCGCGGCAGTGCTTGGCATCACCCAACAACCAGGGATGACGCTGACCGACAGCGTGGCAGCGGCATTGGAAGGACGCTCGCGGCTGCTCGTGTTCGACAACTGCGAGCACGTCCTGAATGCGGCCGCCGACATTGTCGAGGCCATTTTTTCCCGCTCGGCGACGGTGAAGATTCTTGCCACCAGCCGGGAGGGGCTGCGGGTTACCGACGAACAACTGTGGCCGGTGCCGTCACTGGATACGAGGGCCGAGTCTGAATCCGCCGCTGCGACGCTGTTTCTTGAGCGCGCCGAAGCAGTCTCGCCAGGTGTCGATCCGGAACCCGCTGCGGTAGTAGAGATTTGCCGAGCGCCTCGACGGTATCCCGCTAGGCAATCGAGTTGGCCGCGTCGCGGATGGTTTCGATGACGGTGACCGAGGTGCGGGATCGCCTCAACGACCGATTCCGGCTGCTGGTCGGGTCGCGCCGCGGATTGGAACGCCATAAAACGCTGCGTCACGCGGTCCAGTGGTCCTACGACCTGCTCGATCAGGACGAGCAGAACCTGCTCAACAGGTGTTCGGTCTTCGCGGGCGGGTTCGACCTCGCTGGCGCGTGTGCGGTGGACGGCTCCGAAGATGAGTTCGCCACGATGGACCTGCTTGACGCGCTTGTCCGCAAATCGCTTGTGGTGGCCGACCGCTCAGCCGGGCGAACCCGATTCACGATGCTGGAGACCATCCGGCAGTTCGCCGAAGATCAGCTTGCCGCCGACGGCCATCGCCGAGGAGACCCGCGACGCGCACGCGCGATACTTCGCCGGCCTCGAAGCCGACGTCGTCGCGCTGTGGGACAGTCCGCGGCAGCGCGAGGCCTACGATTGGTTCACCAGCGAGCTTGCGAACCTTCGCACAGCGTTTCGGTGGGCCGCCGACCGTGGTGACATCGACACCGCCGCTACCATCGTCGAATACGCGTTTATCGGCCCTCTGATCGAGCAGTACGAACCCGCCGCTTGGGCCGAGGAGCTCATCGAACCGGCGAAGGCTGTCCACCACCGTAAGCTCGCAGCGCTGTACATCGTTGCAACGCAATGCTGTTGGATCGGCCGGACAGAGGATGCGATCCGCTACAGCGAATGCGGTGTGCAGTTGATCGGTGACGATCGTTACGACCGATTCCCGCTGCACTCCGAGGCGACCCTTGGCGCTCCCTACATATCTCCCGGTCTGCCTGACCAGTGGCAGACGGTGGCCCGCAAGATGCTCGAGCACACCGAGGACAGCCTCGGACATACCCGCGCCTCCTTGATCATGGCGCTGGCCCTCGGCTGGCGCCCAGGACGAGGCGTTGGCCCTCACGGACGGACTCGTCGCACTCGCCGAATCCACCAACAATCCGTTCTCGCTTGCGCAAGTGCTCGTCGCCGTCGCATTGGCTTACCGCTACGCCGATCCGCACACCGCGTTGGAATCTCTCAGGCGCGCACAGGAGATTGCCCAAGCCAGCGGCAACAGGTTCATTGGATCCCACATCGCTGTAACGCTGGCTCCAGCTCGAGGCGCAACACGGCTCACCCAAGGCGGCGTTGGACTATCTGAGGCTAGCGATCCGCAACTACCTCGATTCGGGAAACATCGCAACGCTCGCGCAGTCCGCTCGCCAACCTCGCCAGCCTGTTGTAGCGAACTCGGTCACTAGAGCCCGGCGGCCACGATCGCCGACTTCGCCGCACGATCCGTTGACTCGCATGGCCTTCTCCGAGATCACCACGACGATCGTGCATCTGCGCGAAGTGCTCGGCGACGACCACTACGAGATCACTTGCACATATTGGGCAGCGCCATGACCAACGCGGCGATGGCGAACTACGCCCTCGAGCAGATCGACCTGGCGCGCGCCCAAGCTCAACGATCCGACAACGCCGACCTGAGCACATCGAGCGGCAGGCCACCCAGATCCAGTGCGCGGCGGTGAAACTCCTTCAACGACAGTTCCGCGACCCAGCATCTCGTCGCGCAGCTGTTGCCAGATCCGCTGTCCGATTGCGTATGACGGCGCCTGGCCGGGCCAGCCGAGGTAGCGGTCCAGCTCGAAACGGAGGTTTGCCTCGGCCATTGCGCTATGCGACTGCAGGAATACCCAGGCGCGCTCGGCATCCCATACCTCGCCATCCGGGGCCGTCATGCCGCAGTGCACACCGATGTCGATGACCACGCGCGCAGCCCGGAAGCGTTGAGCATCAAGCATTCCCATCCGGTTGCCGGCGTCGTCGAGCCAGCCGAGCTCGGCCATCAACCGCTCCGCATACAACGCCCAACCCTCGCCGTGCCCGGACACCCAGCAGCCCAGCCTGCGCCAGCGGTTCAGTTGGTCGGCGAGGACGACCGCCCTGCCGATCTGTAGGTGATGGCCGGGAACGCCCTCGTGGAAGACGGTGGTGGTTTCGCCCCACGTGTGGAAGTCGTTCTTGCCCGGCGGCACCGACCACCACATCCGGCCCGGCCTGCTCGAGATCTTCCGACGGGCCGGTGTAATAGATTCCGCCGGTCTGCGTCGGTGCGATGCAGCACTCCAGGCGGCGCAGCGGTTCGGCGATCTCGAAATGCGTGTCGGCCAGTGCGTCCACGACGCGATCGGACAGCTCCTGCATCCAGTTCTGCAGGGTGTCGGTGCCCTCCAGAAGATAACGCGGCTCCTCATCCAGCCGACGCAGCGCCTCGGCCACCGACGATTCGGGGTAAAGCCGGTGGGCGATCGACTCCTGCTCGGCCACAATGGATTGCAGAAGATCCAGGCCCCACTCGTAGGTCTCGTCGAGATCCACGGACGCACCCAGATAGAGCCTCGAGAACAGCCGGTAGGCATCGCGGCCGAACGCGTCGTCGCCACGGACGTGCGGGCCGACCTCGTCGCGCAGCACGGCAGCGAGCCCGCTGTACGCGTCGGCGGCCGCCGACGCCCGTGTCTGCAGATCGGCGTGCAACGCATCGTTGTCGGACGCGCCGCCGGCCACCATGTCGAGAAACAGCTGTTGGATCGTGCCTGCCTGCTCGATCCCGCGTGCCACCTGTCGGACCGCGGGCGGGTGGCCGGCCGCCACCGCGGCGCGAAGCGAAGCCGCGTAGCCCGCGACGCGGTCGGGCACCCGGGACAGGCGTTCGCTGATCGTCCGCCAGTGTTCCTCGGTGTCGGTGGGCATCAGGTCGAATACGTCTCGCATCGACTGAAGCGGCGATGCGATGACGTTCAGCTCGCCGACGTCGAGTCCCGCGTCGTGCAGGTCGAGCTGGACGCCGAGTCGCTCCCGCATCGCGGCGAGTGTCACGACGTCGACGTCGTCTTCGGCGGTGACGCTCTCCAGTTCGCGCAGCGCGCTGCGAGCGGCCTCGGCGCGCGCGGCCACACCGTCGGGGGAGTAGTCGGTGATCTCGGTCTCATATTCACCGTCATGGCCGACGATGCCCATATCGGTTGCCGCGCAAGGATCGAGCGCGGCATAGGTCGCGAGATAGCGTTCTGCTACAGCATCGACTGCAGTGGTGCGCCTAACCAAGGTCGCGCGTGCCGAAGGTGTTGCACTTGTTCGGATCACCGGTCTGGTATCCGGTGGTGAACCACTTCTGCCGCTGCTCGGAAGATCCGTGTGTCCACGACTCGGGGTTTACCCGGCCCGTCGCTTCCTTCTGGATCCTGTCATCACCGACAGCCGATGCGGCGGACAGCGCATCGGAAATGTCCTTGTCGCTCAATGGCTCCAGGAAGGGCACATCGGTGCCCTCCTGCTTGGTGATCGCCGCGTAGTGTGCCCAGACGCCCGCGTAGCAGTCGGCCTGCAGCTCCGTGCGCACGCCTGCGCCGGTGGGGCCCGCGGCACCCGGCCCCTGCGCCAAGCCGAGCGTGTCCTGCAGGTTCTGCACGTGGTGACCGAACTCGTGGGCGACGACATACTCCTGCGCGAACGGGCCACCGCTGGAACCGAATTGGTTCTTCAGCACCTCGAAGAAGTCGGTGTCGAAATACGCAGTCTGGTCGACGGGGCAGTAGAACGGCCCGACATCGCTAGTGGCGAGTCCGCAACGGGTATCCACGGAACCGTTGAACAGCTCCACCCGTGGCCGGGTGTAGCCGCGTAGCAGCTGCTCCCACACCGCGTCGACGGAGTTGCCGGTCGCCACCACGCGGCACTGCACGATGTTGTTGGCGTCTTCGCCGGTGTTGCACTGGCTCAGATCAAATCCGGGGGCCTCGACCCCCGAATCCGCATACGACCCCTGATCCTGCGGGAGCACCGAGCTCGGGTCCACGCCGAGCAGCAGTGCGACCACCACGATGACCAGACCGCCGAAGCCACCGCCGATTGCCATTCCGCGGCCGGGGCCGCGCCCACCTCCGCTGGTCGACGTGGTGCTGGTGTCGATCTGCATACCCTCGTTGAAGGTCATGCGATCAGCTTTGCACACTACGATTCGGGCGTGGCAGTTGTTGCCGGACATTCCGCCGTCGTGCACACGGTTTCGGGGGATCTGCGCGGCACGACCGAGGGTGGTGTCGGGGTCTGGCGCGGCGTCCCGTACGCCGAGCAGCCGGTCGGCGAGCGACGGTTTCTGGCGCCCGCACCGCTGCGGCCGTGGACAGGGGTGCGCGATGCCGTCGAGCACGGCCCGCTGCCACCGCAGAGCAAGTCGTTCGTCGGCGGCGGGCGCGACGACCCGAAGGTCCGCGACGAGGCGTGCCTGACGCTGACGGTGTGGTCACCCGACACCAGCGCTTCTCTGCCGGTGATGGTGTGGATTCCCGGCGGCGCCTTCGTGTTCGGCGCGGGCCAGTTCCAGCTGTACAACGGGTCGCGCCTGGCGGTCAACGGCAACGTCGTGGTGGTCAACATCACCTACCGGATAGGCGTTTTCGGCGGCTTCGAACTCAGCGATCTCGGCGACGGGTTCGACGACAACCTCGCGCTGCGCGATCAGCTGGCCGCCTTGCGCTGGATCAAGGAGAACATCGCGGCGTTCGGTGGCGATCCCGAGCGGGTGACCGTGTTCGGCGAGTCTGCCGGTGGATCGTCCGTGCTCGCGCTGTTGGCCAGCCCCGCCGCCGACGGGCTGTTCCGCCGCGCGATCGCACAGAGTCCCGCGCTGCCGTTGATCGCCGACCGTGAGCTGCGGGCCAAACGCGCCCACGACTTCCTGCAGCGGCTCGGCGTGCGCCCCGATGAGATCAAGGCCCTGCCGCAACGGCAGTTGCGGCGCGCCGCAGGCCGGCTCCAGCTGAAGAGCGCCGCGACCACGCCGACACTGGCCTACGGCCTGACCTACGGCGTCGACCTGCTGCCCGAACACCCGGTCGCGGCCGCACGCGCAGGCTCGGTGGCCAAGATCCCGCTGATCATCGGCACGAACAGCCACGAGGCGTCGATGTTCGCCTGGACCAAACCGCCGATGCTGCCGACGACGACGGCGTCGATCGACGCGTACATCGACCGGGCCGCACCCGGCGCGCGGGACCGACTGTTGGCGGCCTACCCGGACTACCCGCGACGACGGGAGCTGTTGGCGTTCGGCTCCGACGTCATGTTCGGCGCGCCGACCTGGGCCTTCGCCGACGCTTACAGTGCGCATGCACCGACCCACATGTACCGGTTCGACCACTTCGGCTTCAGCCTGCGCATGCTCGGCCTCGGCGCGACCCACGGCAGCGAGATCGTTCACATTCAGCACAGCTACGGCTCGTTTCTCGGCCGCAAGATGCATCCGCTGGGGCGGCGCCTTGCGCCATCGGTCGGCAGACGCATGCAGCGGGCGTGGCTGGACTTCTCCGCCAAGGGCTGGGAGACGGGCGAGATCGAATGGTCGAGCGGTCAGGACTGGCCGATCTATGACACCGAGCGACGATTGACCCGGATCATCCTGTCCTCCCGCGACAAGGTGGTCGCCGACCCTGACAGTGCGCGCCGCGCGGCATGGGCCGGCCTCTACTAGGTCGCCGCCGGGTATCGCTTCGCGGAGTAGTCGCGCAGGTTGTACAGAAATTTCTGGAAGAGCCACGACATCACCGGCCGGCCGACGGTCATCCCGAGCCGTGCCGCGACACCGTTGGGCTTCATCGCCATCACCCAGGTCAGCTGGCAGCCGCCTTCCGTCGGCTTGATGCGGTAGTCCTCGGCGAACGCCGCGATGCTTCCGCTTGAGGCTTCGTTGAACCGAAATGCCATGTGCGCGTACGGCTCCCAGGCAAGGTATTCCTCGTCACCGACGATGCCGCCGCGCATGTTGACGACCCTGGTGGTGCCGACACCGTGCGGCTGCGGGCTGGTCCACGTCACCTTGGTGATCACCGTCGCCCAGTGCGGCCACGACTCGGCGTCGTCGAGCACCTCCCACACCTGTTCGGGCGTGATCGGCAGCTCGACGGTGCTGACGAAACGAAACGGTGCGCTGTCGACGAAGTCCAACCCGACGCGTTCGCATGGCTTCATGGCCATACACGGTAGAGCACGCTGTCTACCCAGGCCCGTCGCTCGCCGCGGCCAATAAGGCAACCAGGCCGTCGCTGATCGGCGTGGCCAGGCCGTGGTGGGCACCCTTGCGCGAGATCACCCCGTTGCGGATGTCCCATTCCAGCGGCCGGTGCGCCTCGCGGTCGGTGAGCATCGACGTGGTCATGTCCTCGGGCGCCTTGGCGAAGAGGCCGACGATCTCGTCGACCACGTCGTCGCCGAATGTGGCGCCCTCTGCCCGGGCGACGGCAAGGCATTCGGCCAGATATCGGCGGGACAGCGCGGCGACGTCGTCGCGGCGGAACATGCCGGAGCGGCGTCCGGTCAGCACCATCAGATCGGCCAACGCGTTCACCAGCAGCTTGCGCCACGCCGCGGTGACGAAGTCGGGGTCGAGCTCGACGGTGACGTCGGTGTCGCGCAAGAGGTCCGCGAGCCTGTGTGCACCGTCGGACTCGGGCAGCACCAGACGGACGCCGGTGCGCAGGCGAACCCAGCCGTCGGGGTGCGGTTCCGCCGAGAACCACACGACGGCGGGCACCACTTCCGACGAGGGGCACAGCGGACCCACCCGCTCGACCTGTTCGACGCCGTTCTGCAGGGCGCAGACCACGGTGCGGTCGGCACAGAGCCGGGCAAGCCAACCCGATGCGCTCTGGTTCTGGGTGTCCTTGACCGCCAGCAGCACGATGTCCACGGGGCCGTCGACGCCGGCGGGGTCGGTGAGCACAGGGCCGGGCACCACGATCGGATCCTTGTCGTCGGGCCTGACCTCGATCTGATCGCGCGGTGTGTGCCCGCATAGCAGCACGTGATTGACCCGCAGCGTGCAGCAGTGCGGCCAACGTCGAACCGATTGCGCCGGGGCCGACGACTGCGATGGTTGTCCCCACAAGGCCAAGCTACCGGCGGATTCGCTCCCTCTACACTGTTGCAGTCGTCTCGTCAGGCCATTCCCAGGGAGATCTTTCGTGCTGCGCAGCCACGCCGCCGGTTCGTTACGCGCCACCGATGCCGGTCACAAGGTGACGTTGGCCGGCTGGGTTGCGCGCCGCCGCGACCACGGCGGCGTGATCTTCATCGACCTGCGCGACGCGTCAGGGGTGTCGCAGGTGGTGTTCCGCGACGCCGACGTGTTGGAGGCCGCGCACCGGTTGCGCGCCGAGTTCTGTATCGCCGTCGAGGGCGTCGTCGAGGTGCGGCCAGAGGGGAACGCCAATCCGGAGATCGCCACCGGCGACATCGAGGTCAACGCCACGTCGCTGACCGTCCTCGGGGAGAGCGCGCCGCTGCCGTTCCAGCTCGACGAGGTCGCGGGCGAGGAAGCGCGCCTGAAATATCGCTATCTGGATCTGCGGCGCGAGGGTCCGGCCACCGCGATTCGGTTGCGGTCCAAGGTCAATGCAGCCGCGCGCGGTGTATTGGCGAGCCACGACTTCGTCGAGATCGAGACGCCGACGATGACGCGATCGACGCCCGAGGGCGCGCGCGACTTCCTGGTGCCGGCCCGACTGCAGCCAGGTTCGTTCTACGCGCTGCCGCAGAGCCCGCAGCTGTTCAAGCAGCTGCTGATGGTGGCGGGTATGGAGCGCTACTACCAGATCGCGCGCTGTTACCGCGACGAGGATTTCCGCGCCGACCGGCAGCCGGAGTTCACCCAGCTCGACATGGAGATGAGCTTCGTCGACGCCGACGACGTGATGGCGGTTTCCGAGGAGGTCCTCGCGGCGATCTGGGCACTGATCGGCTACGTCCTGCCAACGCCGATCCCACGGATGACCTACACCGAGGCGATGCGGCGGTTCGGCTCCGACAAGCCCGATCTGCGGTTCGGTGTCGAACTCGTCGACTGCACAGAGTATTTCGCCGAGACCCCGTTCCGGGTGTTCCAGGCCGCCCATGTGGGTGCGGTGGTGATGGCCGGCGGCGCGTCGCAGCCGCGGCGCACCCTGGACGGCTGGCAGGAGTTCGCCAAGCAGCGCGGACACAAGGGGCTCGCCTATGTGTTGGTCGGCGAGGACGGCACGCTCGGCGGTCCCGTCGCCAAGAACCTCACCGACGCCGAACGCGACGGTCTGGCCGCCCACGTCGGCGCCGCGCCGGGGGACTGCATCTTTTTCGCCGCGGGCACGGCGAAGTCGGCCCGCGCCCTGCTCGGCGCGACGCGCATCGAGATCGCCAAGCGTCTGGACTTGATCGACCCGGCGGCATGGGAGTTCGTCTGGATCGTGGACTGGCCGCTGTTCGAGCTGGCCGACGAGGCGACGGCCTCGGGCGACGTGGTCGTGGGTTCGGGCGCGTGGACCGCGGTGCACCACGCCTTCACCTCACCCAAGCCGGAGTCCGAGGCGACGTTCGACACCGACCCGGGCACTGCGCTGGCGAACGCCTACGACATCGTCCTCAACGGCAACGAGATCGGCGGCGGCTCGATCCGTATCCACAACCGCGATGTTCAGGAGCGGGTGTTCGCGATGATGGGCATCGGCCATGACGAGGCCCAGGAGAAGTTCGGATTCCTGTTGGACGCCTTCGCTTTCGGTGCGCCGCCGCACGGGGGTATCGCGTTCGGGTGGGATCGGATCGTCTCGCTGCTCGGCGGCTACGAGTCGATCCGTGAGGTGATCGCGTTCCCGAAGTCCGGCGGCGGCGTCGACCCGCTCACCGGCGCGCCCGCGCCGATCACCGCGCAGCAGCGCAAGGAGTCCGGAATAGATGCGAAGCCGGAGAAGCTGGACAAGAAATGACTGACATTCCTGACGCTGACGCGATGAAGGCGTTCAACAAGAACATCGTCGACGAGTTCCGTGCGAACGGCGGCAAGGTGGGTGGCCCGTTCGAAGGGGCCACCCTGCTGCTGCTCACCACGACGGGCGCCAAGTCGGGCCAGCCGCGGCTGGCGCCGCTTGCGTACTTCACCATCGACGGAAAGCTGATCATCATCGGCTCGAAGGCGGGCGCCGACACCAACCCCGACTGGGTGCACAATCTGCGGGCCAACCGGCAGGCACACATCGAGGTCGGCACCGACGCCTACGACGTCACGAGCCGCGAGTTGCCGACAGCCGAACGGGACGAGATCTTCGACAAAGTCGTCGCGGCGGCTCCGGGTTTCGGCGAATACCAGTCGAAGACGTCGCGCGTCATCCCGCTGTTCGAGCTGCAGAGGGCCTGACGCGAGGAACCGGGCTGCGGAAGGCACCACCGCAGCCCGGGCCTCGGTCGGTGGGTTACAACCGCTCGATGATGGTGGCGTTGGCCATGCCACCGGCTTCGCACATCGTCTGCAGCGCGTAGCGACCGCCCCGCTGCTCCAGCGCGTTGACCATCGTGGTCATGATTCGCGCGCCGCTCGCGCCGAGCGGGTGCCCGATCGCGATCGCACCGCCGTTGACGTTCGTCTTCGCCAGGTCGGCTCCGGTGTCGTGCGCCCATGCCAGCACCACCGGCGCGAACGCCTCGTTGACCTCGAACAGATCGATATCCGCGAGAGTGAGTCCGGCGCGGTGCAGCACCTTCTCGGTGGCCGGGATGACGCCCGTCAGCATGTACAGCGGGTCCGATCCGACGACTGTCGCCGTGTGGATGCGGGCCAGCGGTCGCAGGCCGAGCCGGTCGGCCACCTCGGAGGTCGTGATGAGCACCGCCGCGCTGCCATCCGACAGCGGCGACGCGTTGCCCGCGGTGATCTCCCACTTGATCTGCGGGAAGCGTGCCTCGTATGCCGGGTTGTAGAACGCCGGTTTCAGGCCGGCCAGCGACTCGACGGTCGTGCCCGGCCGGATGATCTCGTCGGTCGCCAGCCCGGCGATCGGGATCAACTCGTTGTCGAAGCGCCCCTCTTTTGTTGCCGCGGCGGCCTTTTCATGGCTTCCCGCCGAGAACTCGTCGAGCTGTTGCCGCGAGAAGCCCCACTTCGCGGCGATCAACTCGGCGCTGATGCCTTGCGGCACAAGGCCGTCGGGGTAGCGCTGCGCCATCGCGCCGAACGGGTCGCTGCCCGGCAACACGCTCGAGCCCATCGGCACCCGGCCCATCGACTCGACGCCCGCGGCGACCGCGATGTCGTACGCGCCCGAGATCACGCCCTGCGCAGCGAAACTGATCGCCTGCTGGCTACTGCCGCATTGGCGGTCGACGGTCGTGCCCGGTACCGACTCGGGGAAACCGGCGCCAAGTGACGCATTGCGGGCGATGTTGACGGCCTGGTCGCCGACCTGTGTGACGGCTCCTGCGATCACGTCGTCGATCTCCGCGGGGTCGACGCCCGTGCGGGCCACCAGTTCGGACAGGCTGTGCGCCAGCAGGTCGACCGGCAGCACATCATGCAGTGCGCCGTTGGCCTTGCCCTTTCCGATGGGGGTGCGTACCGCCCCGACAATGACCGCGTCGCGGCCTGCATATCCGGCCATCTCTGCCTCCTGTGACTCCTGACTGCTCGACCAGCTGAGTAAAGCTTCCTAAACTCAGCTATACCACCTGGGTATACTTAGAACAACTCAGAGGTGGGGTGAATTCCATGACAGTTCTGCACGGCAGGCTGGCCGATCGAGACGCATGGTCAGCGGTGGGCGAGTGCCCAATCGAGAAGACGATGGCGCTGCTCGGCACCAAGTCGGCGATGCTGATCCTGCGGGAGGCGTACTACGGCACCACCCGGTTCGACGACTTCTGCACAAGGGTCGGCATCACACGGGCGGCGGCCTCCGCCCGGCTGAACGAGTTGGTGGACGCGGGGCTGCTGACGCGGCGGCCCTACAAAGAGCCCGGCCAGCGCGCCCGCGACGAGTACGTGCTGACGCCATCGGGCGTCGACTTCATGCCGGTCGTCTGGGCGATGTTCGAGTGGGGGAGACGCCATCTGCCCACCCGTTCGCCACTGCGGCTGGCCCATGCCGACTGCGGCGCGGATGCCGGCGTCGAGATCCGCTGCGCGAAGGGACATAACGTGCCCGCCGACGAACTCGTGGTGCGCGTCGGCGGGCGATGACACTCAGGTGGTGAAGCAGTATGAGTCGCTCGACGCGTCACCGCCCTGCAGCCGGGTCTGGTGAACGCGCAGGCCGCGGAATTCGCCTTCATGCGGGAAGAACCGGACGTCGGCGGCCAGCCCACCGCTCGCGATGTCGGCGTCGAGCTTCGCCATCCACGAGCCGACGCCGTCAGGGTAGAAAACCTCATCCCAGGACGCGTAGAGCGAGTTGGTGACATAGACCCGGCGGCCGTCGCGGCTGATCTCCACCATCTGCGGGCCGCCGCCAAGCGGTTGGTCCGGAAATGCCGGGTGAGGTTCGCGTCGCACTATCCCGCCAAGCCTCACCGACGCCGTCTCCCGCGGGTGGAATGGATCGCTGACGTCATATTGTTTGAGTTCGCCTGTGCCCCAACATGACACGTACAGCCAGCGATCGTCGACCGACAGGTCGATGTCGGTGACCAGCGGCGCGACCGCACCGAACCCCTGCAAGATGGGCGGCAGGGCGCCGGCGTCGGCCGGCTCGGCCGGGATGGTGATCACCTTCTGAACCGCCCACCGATCGCCCTCCCTGTGCCACAACCAGATCGATGCCGACAGATCCTCGACACTGATCACGACGCTCGCGAATCCGTAGGTCTTGGACGGGTCATGGGCGGGGCGGAGCTCCAGCACCATCTGATGCTCGTCGCCGAGGTCGATGCGTTGAGTGAGCTTGCGTTCCGACATGCTCCAGAAGTTCAGGTGGTGGCCGAACTTGCGGCCCAGCAGATCCTCGGGATTGAGTCCGTTCTCGATCATCGACGGAGACGCCCATTCCGAGGTGACGACCGTGTCCTGCTGTAGGTGCCACCAGAAGTCGTATGCGAAGAACTGGGGTCCCCGGTCCTCTTCCCACGGTGCGAGGACTTGGAACGTGTCGTGGTCAAGGAGCGCGATACCACCAGGCCCGTCGTCCCCGTTCGCGCCCCCCAATGCCGACATGAAGATGCCGCCGGGCCCGCAATGTACGGTGTGCGGTCGCGAGTATCCAGCCTTGGCGGCCAGCTCGCTGGCCTCAATGGTGTGCTTCAGCACCGGGTTACGGGGATCGGGCTTGGTATCGAGGACATAGGTGTTCGACGACCTGATCCCCGGCACGAGCAAGTAGCGCCGCTCGAGCCCGTTGTGATGGTCATGTCCTTCGTGGCACAACGCGCTCGAGCATGCGTTCCAGCCGAAATGGTGAAGTTCGTTTCCGGCCGTCGGCAGCTCGCTCCATCCGACCACGCTGCCAAAGCTGGACGAGCCGGGGTCGCAGTCGACTACCGCGATGGCGTCCTTTGCCCGGCCGGCCGGGTCGAATGCGGCAACATAGGCGAGTTCCTCCGGCGCGGCCGTCGCGGCGGCGTGTGGTGTGCGGTAGAAGGTGGGGTCTGTCGCAGGCATGATTCCTCCTTTGCTCGCGCGCCCAGTCGTCACTCGACACGACTGTCAGCGATGCGTCAGATGATCCTCCGGCGCAGAGTCAAGAAGCTCCGTTCGCCAGAAACTTCTTGGCCAGCGTCTTGGGCGCCTGCGCCAGCCACGCGTCGGTGACGAGCTCGGTGAGGTCGGGCTCGCTGATCTCGGCCAGCCGCACCAGGACGGCCGGATACCCGTCGAAGTGTGGCGTCGTGAAGTACACCCCTGGGTCGTCAGCGATCAACGCGAACTTGACCCCTTCGTCGGCCACCCTGGCACCGAGGATGTCGCCGTCGGGAGCATCCGCGCCAAGTGCTTCGTGGTCGGCCTTGCGCAACGGCCGTTCCCACACGATCAGCTTCTTGCGGACCCGCCAGTTGCGCGGTGTTGGCTCGGTCGTCTCCGGAAGCTTGGCGACGATGCGGGCCACGTCCTTCCAGGACGCCACCGGTCAGCAGTCGGTGGTGATGTCGAACGTCGCCGTGGTGCTCTGGTTGGGTTTGTCGGCGAACGCTCCCTGCGCCTCACCGCTGACGTTGAACTTGCCCGACGACACCTTCGCCTGGGCCTTGCCGAGGTTGTCCTCCCAGTAGGTGCCGGTGAAGTTGCCCAGATTACGGATGTTGACCGTTTCGGCCGTCACGGTGTCGCCCAGATTGATCGTGGCCGTGAAGCCGGGCTCTTTGTCGAGCGTCTCGATCGTCCAGCTCTCACCTGTCTGGTAACAGGTCACCGGCTGCAGCGCGTTGGTGGCTTTTCCGTTGATCAACACCTTGGCGTCATGGCTGCTCAGTGCCGCCGGGGGACTGGAGCAGCCCGCCACGACTGCAACGAGGACAGCGGCTGCGGCGAGGAACCGGCGCTTCATGTGTAATCCCCCTCTAGGACTAACTCGGCAACACAGGTGACAGTAGAGCAGCAGGCGTCGGCGGAGGGACAGTCGCGCCAAATTGGGCCGCGAACCCCGACGTCGCCCCGGGGTCATTACTCTGCCGACAATGCTGCACTTAAGAGTCATCGCACCGGACGAACTCAGCGATTCGGTGATCGATGCACTGAGGGGTAATGCCGGCGTCGCACACCTGGTGGTGCACCGCGACGCCGCCCTGGACCCAGCCGGTGACGAGATCACCGCAGACATCGCCCGCGAGTGCGCCAACGACGTCATCGAGGCGTTGAAGGATCTGGGCGTGAAGGAACGCGGGGCGATCACGTTGGACGTCGTCGACACCGTCCTGTCGACGCGCGCCTACCGCGCCGAGGAAAAGGCCGAAGGCGACCCGACCGACGCGGTGATCTGGGATGAACTGGCCGGGCGAACCCGCGAGGAGTCCACGCTGAACGTGACCTTCTTGACGTTCCTGTGTCTGGCATGCCTGATCGCGGCGGTCGGCGTGGTGACCGACTCACCTGTCACCGTGGTCGGCGCCATGGTGGTCGGCCCCGAATTCGGCCCGTTGGCCGCACTGGCGGTGTCGCTCGTCGGGCGCAAGATGTACCTGGCTCGCCGCGCCGCGCTGGCTCTCGTGGTCGGCTTCCCGGTCGCCATGCTGGTTACCGCGGTCGCGGTGCTGGCCGGTGAGGCAGTCGGCTGGATCGAAGTGACCAACATCCGCGAGCTGGAGGAAGTGGACTTCATCTTCCAGGTCGGGCCGCTGTCGTTCGTCGTGGCGTTGTTGGCCGGTGCGGCAGGCATGCTGTCGCTGGTATCGGCGAAGTCCGCCGCCCTGGTTGGGGTGTTCATCTCGGTGATGACCGTGCCTGCCGCCGGTTTCGCCGTTGTGGCCGCGACGGTCGGCGACTGGGACATCGCGGCCAAGTCGGCCGCACAGCTCGCCCTCAACCTGACAGGCATAGTGCTGGCCGCCGTTGCGGTGCTGTGGGTGCGGCGGTTCGCCGACCGACGGCATTGGCACATGATCGGGTGATGTCGCGCAATGCGGGGTTCTCCCCGTTGTGATGGGATCAGCGGATGGGCATCAAGGTGGCGCTGGAGCACCGCACCAGCTACACGTTCGACCGGCTGGTCGAGGTGCACCCCCACGTCGTCCGCCTGCGCCCCGCGCCACATTCGCGAACCCCGATCGAGGCCTACTCGCTGCAGGTCGAGCCGGCCGGCCACTTCGTCAACTGGCAGCAGGACGCGTTCGGCAATTTCCTCGCCCGGCTGGTCTTCCCGGACCGTGCGCGCAGCCTGACCATCACCGTCGGGCTGATCGCCGACATGAAGGTCGTCAACCCGTTCGACTTCTTCATCGAGGATTGGGCCGAACGCATCGGTTTCCAATACCCCAAGGCGCTCGCCGAAGACCTCAAGCCATACCTGCGGCCCGTCGACGAGACCGACGAGGGATCCGGGCCCGGCGACCTCACCAGGGAGTGGGTCCGTAACTTCTCCGTCGCCCCAGACATCCGCACCATCGATTTCCTGGTCGCACTCAACCGCGCCGTGAATGCCGACGTCGGCTACAGCGTGCGGATGGAGCCCGGGGTGCAGACGCCCGATCACACCCTGCGCACCGGGATCGGGTCGTGCCGCGACTCGGCCTGGCTGCTGGTGTCGATCCTGCGGCAACTCGGTTTGGCGGCCCGCTTCGTGTCCGGCTATCTGGTGCAGCTGACCTCCGACGTGGAAGCGCTCGACGGACCGTCGGGCCCCGCGGCCGACTTCACCGATTTGCACGCATGGACCGAGGTGTACATCCCCGGGGCGGGGTGGATCGGTCTCGATCCGACGTCGGGTCTGTTCGCCGGTGAGGGCCACATTCCGCTGTCGGCGACGCCGCATCCGGATTCAGCCGCTCCGATCACCGGAGCGACCGAGCCCTGCGAGACGACGCTCGACTTCTCCAACGTCGTCACCCGCGTGCATGAGGACCCGCGGGTGACGCTGCCCTACACGGATGCGGCCTGGGGTGCGATCAACGCGCTCGGGGCCCGGGTCGACGAGCGGCTGGCGGCAGGTGACGTGAGGCTCACCGTCGGCGGCGAGCCGACGTTCGTCTCGATCGACAACCAGGTCGACCCCGAGTGGACGACGGACGCGGACGGCCCGCACAAGCGACAGCGTGCATCGGCCCTGGCCGCACGGCTGAAGCGGGTGTGGGCGCCCGGCGGACTGGTGCAGTACAGCCAGGGCAAGTGGTATCCAGGAGAACCGTTGCCGCGCTGGCAAATTGGACTGTACTGGCGAACCGACGGCGAACCGCTGTGGACCGACGAGGCGTTGCTCGCCGACCCGTGGCCGACCGAGCCACAGGCGATTGCGGTGGCGCCTGACGCCGGGGCACAACTGCTCGGCGCCGTCGCCGACGGACTCGGCCTGCCTGCCTCCCAGGTGCGGCCAGCCTACGAGGACCCGCTGAGCCGGTTGATCAATTCCGTACGCCAGCCGGCCGGCGAACCCGTCGCGCCCGACGACGACCTGGAGGCCGACTCCGCCGACCGCCGTGCCGCGCTGCTCGCCGGACTCGACCAGTCGGTCACCGAGGCCGCCGCCCACGTGCTGCCGTTGCACCGCCGCGACGACGACTCCGGCTGGGCCAGCGCGGATTGGCGGCTGCGGCGCGGCCGCATAGTGCTGCTCGAGGGCGAATCGCCCGCGGGCCTGCGCCTACCGCTCGACTCGATCAGCTGGCGTCCACCGCGCGCGTCACATCCCGCCGACCCGCTGGCCCGCCGCGACAGCCTGCGGGCCGATGAGGAACCCGACGCCGTCGTCGACTCGGATTCAGAGGACGAAGAGACGGCACCGATCACGGCTCTGGTCACCGAGATCCGGGACGGGCTGTTGCGCGTGTTTCTGCCGCCCAGTGACGAACTGGAGCATTTCGTCGACCTGGTATCCCGTGTGCACGCCGCGGCGGCCAAGGTCGACTGCCCCGTGGTGATCGAAGGCTACGGCCCGCCGTCGGATCCACGGATCACGTCGATGACCGTCACGCCCGACCCCGGGGTGATCGAGGTCAACGTCGCCCCGACGTCGACCTTCACAGCGCAACGCGATCAGCTCCAGACGCTGTACGCCGAAGCGCGGCTGGCCCGGTTGTCCACTGAATCGTTTGACGTCGACGGCACCCACGGCGGAACCGGTGGCGGTAACCACATCACGCTGGGTGGCATCACGCCCGCCGATTCGCCGCTGTTGCGCAGGCCTGACCTGCTGGTCTCGATGTTGACCTACTGGCAGCGTCATCCGTCGCTGTCGTACCTGTTCGCCGGCCGCTTCGTCGGCACCACATCGCAGGCGCCGCGGGTCGACGAGGGCCGAGCCGAGGCGCTCTACGAGCTGGAGATCGCGTTCGCCGAGATCGCCCGGCTGACCGGCGGTGCCGGGACGGCCAAGCCGTGGGTAACCGATCGCGCGCTGCGGCACCTGCTGGCCGACATCACCGGCAACACCCACCGCGCCGAATTCTGCATCGACAAGCTGTACAGCCCAGACAGCGCGCGTGGCAGGCTCGGGCTGCTGGAGCTGCGCGGCTTCGAGATGCCGCCACACTTTCAGATGGCGATGGTGCAGTCGTTGCTCGTGCGCTCGCTGGTCGCGTGGTTCTGGGACGCACCGCTTCGCGCCCCGCTCATCCGGCACGGCGCGAACCTGCATGGTCGGTATCTGTTGCCGCACTTCCTGATTCACGACATCGCCGACGTCGCCGCCGACCTGCGTGCGCACGACATCAACTTCGACACCAGTTGGCTGGACCCGTTCACCGAGTTCCGCTTCCCGCGCATCGGCACCGCGGTGTTCGACGGAGTCGAGATCGAACTGCGCGGCGCCATCGAGCCGTGGAACGTACTCGGCGAGGAGTCCACGGCAGGGGGAATGGCACGCTACGTCGACTCGTCGGTGGAGCGCATCCAGGTGCGGCTCATCGGCGCCGACCGGCAGCGGTACGTCGTGACGGCGAACGGCTATCCCGTGCCGCTGCTGGCCACCGACAATCCCGACATTCAGGTCGGCGGCGTGCGGTTCCGCGCGTGGCAGCCGCCGAGCGCGCTGCACCCGACCATCACGGTGGACGGCCCGCTTCGGTTCGAGCTCCTGGACATGGCCACCGGCACGTCCCGCGGCGGCTGCACCTATCACGTGTCGCACCCCGGCGGCCGATCCTACGAGACCCCGCCGGTCAACGCGGTGGAGGCCGAGTCCCGCCGCGGCCGCCGGTTCGAGGCGACCGGGTTCACGCCCGGGAAGGTCGACATCTCGGACATCCGCGAGAAGCAGGCGCGCCTGTCGACCGACATCGGCGCGCCTGGCATTCTCGATCTGCGCAGAGTGCGTACCGTTCTGCACTGGTGACTTCTCTGACGGCTGAAGCCGAAACGTTCGACGCAACCGCAGACTCTTCTCGGCTGTGCACCCGGTTGTCTCTCCGGCGCCGCCCGAAGGCCCAGCCCAAACCCAAGGCGAATCATATGAGAGGGTCCCGACAGACACCCGATGCTGTGTGCCCCGGTGCCACGACGGAGACAACCGCTGGCCCGTTCGGAGTGCGATAATGGCTCGTCCCGCTAGCGATCCCGTGCAGCCGGTTTCTGCTGCGAGCGGCGCACTGCCCCACGACATCGACAACCTGCTGGCCGGCTACCGCACGGCGCGGGCCCAGCAGGCGCTGTTCGATCCGCGTGGCGGCGCGGTCACCGGATACGACGAATTCGTCGATGCGGCAGGTAATGTCCGGCCATCCTGGCTGGAGTTGGCCGAGTGCGTCGGCGAGCGCGGTCGCGGCGGGCTGGATCATCTGCGCGCCGTGGTGCGCAGCCTGGTCGACAACGACGGCATCTCCTACGTCCAGCTCGACAACAACGGTGAAGCGGTCACCAACGGCGACGGTGGCCCCGTGCCTGGGCCGTGGCATCTCGACGCTCTGCCGCTGGTGATCTCGGCGACCGACTGGGACACCCTGGAATCCGGTCTGGTGCAGCGCTCGCGGCTGCTCGACGCGGTGCTGGCCGATCTGTACGGCCCGCGCCGCTCGGTGACCGGCGGGGTGTTGCCCCCGCAGTTGCTGTTCGCCCATCCCGGCTATATGCGGGCCGCGCGGGGGATCGAGGTGCCGGGCAGGCACCAGCTGTTCATGCACGCCTGCGACATCAGCCGGTCGGCCGACGGGGTGTTCCGGGTGAACGCCGATTGGACCCAGGCGCCTTCGGGTGCGGGCTACGCACTCGCCGACCGGCGCGTCGTCGCACACGCCGTCCCGGATCTCTACGAGCGGATCGGGCCCCGCCCCGCCTCGCCGTGGGCACAGGCGCTGCGACTGGCGCTGATCGACGCGGCGCCAGAGTCCGCCGAGGAGCCGGTGGTCGTGGTGCTCAGCCCGGGTATCCACTCCGAGACCGCCTTTGACCAGGCCTATCTGGCGAGCGTGCTGGGCTTCCCGCTGGTAGAGAGCGCCGACCTGGTGGTGCGTGACGGCAAGCTGTGGATGCGGTCGCTGGGCACCCTCAAGCGCGTCGACGTGGTGCTCCGGCGGGTGGACGCCGAATACGCCGATCCTCTTGACATGCGCGCCGATTCGCGCCTGGGCGTGGTGGGGCTGGTCGAGGTGCTGCGCAGGGGCGCGGTGACAGTGGTCAACACGCTCGGCAGCGGCATTCTGGAAAGCCCTGGGCTGCTTCGCTTTCTGCCCGATCTGGCCGAGGCGCTGCTCGGTGAGACGCCGCTGCTGGAGACGGCCCCGGTGTACTGGGGCGGCATCAACACCGAGCGTTCTCACCTGTTGAGCAGGCTGGGGTCGCTGTTGGTCAGATCGGTGACCGGTGGGGACGCTATCGTCGGACCCGCACTGACGGCCAAGCAGCGCGAGGAACTGGGTGTCCGGATCGAGGCCACTCCGTGGCAGTGGGTCGGCCAGGATCTACCGCAGTTCTCCTTGGCCCCAACCGATTTCCAGCCGGGCGGACTGTCCTCGGCCAGCGTCGGCATGCGGCTTTTCACGGTGGCCCAACGGGGCGGCTATGCACCGATGATCGGCGGACTTGGTTATCTGCTGGCGCCCGGCAATGCCGCCTATTCTATGAAAACTGTTGCAGCCAAGGATATCTGGGTGCGTACGCCGACGCGTGTCACCGCGGAGCGGATCCTGACGTCGCGCGCCCGTCGAATTGCCCGCGATGACGCCGAGCCCGACGCGCGCCGTGAGCTCACCGCGTGTGCTGTCGGACCTGTTCTGGATGGGGCGATACGCCGAGCGCGCGGAGAACACGGCGCGGCTGCTGATCGTCACCCGCGAGCGCTATCACGAATACCGCTACCGGCAGGACATGGAGGGCAGCGAGTGTGTACCGGTGCTGCTGGCCGCGCTCGGCGCGATCACCGGAACCGACACCGGCGCAGGCGGCGACTCCCACGAGATGATCGCGACCGCACCGACGACGCTGTGGTCGCTGACCGCCGACCGGCACCGCCCCGGCGCGCTGGCGCAATCGGTCGAGCGGCTCGGGCTGGCGGCACGCGCAGTCCGCGACCAGATGTCCAATGACACCTGGATGGTGTTGGCCGCCGTCGAACGCGCGGTGCTGCACCGCGGCCGGTCGTTGCCGGAGTCGCACACCGAGGGCGAGGCGTATCTGGTGAAGGCGCACCGCGAAACGCTGGCCGGGATGTTGGCGTTGTCGGGGGTGGCCGCGGAGTCGATGGTGCAGGACGTCGGCTGGGCGATGATGGACATCGGCAAGCGCATCGAGCGAGGGCTGGCCCTGACCGCTCTGCTCGGCGCGACGCTGACGACGGTCCGCAGCCCGGGCGCCGAGCAGACCGTCACCGAATCGGCACTGGTGGCGTGCGAGTCGTCGGTCATCTATCGCAGGCGCAACCTCGGCGCGGTCAATATCGCCGCAGTGGCCGATCTGGTGCTGCTGGACGCCGAGAACCCGCGGTCGCTGGTCTACCAGTTCGAGCGGCTGCGCGCCGGCTTCAAGGCGCTGCCCGGATCGTCGGGCTCGTCGCGGCCCGAGCGGCTGGTCGACGAAATCGGTACCAGGCTACGTCGACTCGACCCGGCGGACCTCGAGGCCGTCACCGCCGACGGCAGGCGCGGCGAGCTGGCCGATCTGCTCGAGCGGCCTTCATGCCGACCTGCGCGAGCTGTCCGGCGTAATCACCGCGACACAGCTGTCGCTGCCCGGCGGCATGCAGCCGCTGTGGGGGCCCGACGAGCGCCGGGTGATGCCGTGAGCACGCCGGCGGTATCAGGTGACTCACAGCACGATTTACGGGTACTCCGACGTCGTGACGAGCTCCTACGGCCGCGGCTTTCTCACGCCGCGCGACACCCCCCAGCAGCGCTGCCTCTCCCACGCGCTGCACATCGATCCCGAACCGGCAGACAGTTCCACCAGCCGGGATGCCTACGGAAACATGAGCTCGTACTTCCACGTCACCGAACGGCATCGCAGGCTCTCGGTCACCAGCGACTCCGTCGTCGAGGTGGATTCGCCGCCCGCGGAACTGTACGGCGCTGGATCCGCGGCCGCGCCATGGGAAATCGCGCGTCCGGTCGGCCCCGACGGCGCGTTGGCGACAGAGTTCACCCTCGACCTGCAGCCACCGGAGATCACCGACGAGGTGCGGGATTACGCCGCGCCGAGTTTTACCTCCGGCCGGCCGTTGATCGAGGTGCTCATCGACCTCTCGTCGCGGATCTACCGCGACTTCACCTACCGTTCCGGGTCGACGACGGTCTCGACCGGGGTCGGCGATGTGCTGGCCGCCGGCGAAGGTGTCTGCCAGGACTTCGCCCGGTTGGCGATCGCCTGCCTGCGCGCCAACGGCCTTGCCGCAAGCTATGTTTCCGGCTATCTGGCGACCGACCCGCCGCCGGGCAAGGAACGGATGGTCGGTATCGACGCCACCCATGCGTGGGCATCGGTGTGGACTCCGCAGAACCAATGGCTGGGGCTGGACCCGACCAACGATCAGATGGTGGACGAGCGATACATCATCGTGGCGTGGGGTCGTGACTATGCTGATGTGCCGCCGCTGCGCGGCATCATCTACACCGACTCCGAGAGCAGCGTCATTGACGTATCGGTCGACGTGGCGCCGTTCGAGGGGGAAGTGCTTCATGCGTGACTTCATCTGTCCGAAGTGCGGTCAGCACCTGGCCTTCGAGAACTCGTTGTGCCTGTCCTGTCACAGCTCGTTGGGTTTCTCGCTGGACGATATGACGCTGTTGGTCATCGCGTCGGGGGAGGAGGGCTCACAGCCCGGCTTCGTCGACTCCGATAAATACGAGCTGTGCGCCAATTTGCATCTCGCCGAATGCAACTGGCTAGTCGAGAAGAACCCCGTCAGACGGCTCTGCACCTCGTGTGTGCTCACCCGCACCAGGCCAAACGACGCAGACACCAAGGCGCTCGCAGCGTTCGCCGAGTCGGAGAGGGCCAAACGGCGGCTGATTGCCGAACTGTTCGAGCTCAAACTGCCGATCATCGGGCGTGACGAGGATCCGGACTACGGGCTGGCGTTCGATCTGCTCTCCAGCGAGCAGGAGAAGGTGTTCACCGGTCATCAGAACGGCGTGATCACACTGGATCTCGCCGAGGGCGACGACGTACATCGCGAACAACTGAGAATTGCGATGGACGAGCCCTACCGCACACTGCTCGGACATTTCCGACACGAGATCGGCCACTATTACTACTACCGTCTGGTGAGCACGTCACAAGAGCGCACGGAACGGTTTCGTGAGCTGTACGGCGATGCCGAGGCCGACTACCAAGCCGCATTGGACCAGCACTACCAGAATGGCCCACCGGTCGACTGGGAAGAAAGCTATGTGTCTTCGTATGCCACCATGCATCCGGCGGAAGACTGGGCCGAGACCTTCGCGCACTATCTGCACATCCGTGACACGCTGGACACCGCGGCAGCCTTCAGCATCGCCCCGGCCGCCGCTACCTTCGAGCGAAAAGTGCTTGGTCCCAGTGGCTTCGATCAGATCATCGACATGTGGCTGCCGTTGTCATGGTCGCTGAACATGATCAACCGGTCCATGGGCAAGCACGATCTCTATCCGTTCGTCCTGCCGCCCGCGGTGCTCGAGAAAATGCGTTTCATCCACAGCGTCGTCGAGGAGACAACCGCGGAATTCTAGGACGCGTCCAGGTCGGGTGCCCACACGACGCCGTTGATGTGGCTGCCGCCGTCGACGAACAGGGTGTTGCCGGTGAGGTAGCGCGACGCGTCGCTGGCGAGGAAGACGGCGACGGGCGCGATGTCGTCGTACGGGTCGCCCATCCGGCCCATCGGGTTGGCCGCATCGGCCATCGCTTCCAGTTCGGGATAGTCGCCGATCGCCCGAAAGAACGCCTGGCTCTTGGCCGCCGGGCACAGCGCATTGACGGTGACACCGGTCGGCGCCCATTCCCGCGCGGCGGTCCTGGTGAGCGCCCGCAGCGCCTCCTTGGCCGCGTTGTACTCCAGCGATCCGATGTGGGCGTTGACACCGTTGAGGCTGCACATGTTGCCGCCGCCGCCCATGCGTTGTTGACGAGAATGTCCAGCACGCCGTATTCGGAAACCGCTGTGGCAATGGCGTTCTCGACCTGGTCTCGATCGGACACGTCGGTGCTGACGAACAGGCCGCCGACGTTATCCGCGACGGCTTGGCCCGCGGCTTCGTCGAACTCCGCGACGACGACTCGGGCGCCTTCGTCGGCGAACCGCCGTGCGATGCCTTCGCCGATTCCCGCGCCTGCACCGGTGATCAGCGCAACCTTGCCCGTCAGTGCTCCGCTCACTGATTCGCTCCGACGCCTGAGGACAACAAGTCCCGTGGCTCAGCGCTGCCGTCGAGCGCACGCGTCTTGCGCTCGACGATCAGCCAGCGCCCGTCGGCCCGACGCAACGTGAAGTGGTTGGCGCCTGCCCGCGCCGCGACGTACCCGTCGTCGCGGCGGAGGAGGAGCACCGACTCGCATATCGCGACTGCGTCGTCGCCGTCGACGGTGACCACCGCAGGACCGAGGAAATGGCAACAGCCGCGGCGGATCAGGCCCTGGTGGGCGTCGGAGCGCACCATGGCCGCCACGTCATCGCGGCTGCGCATGTGCCAGCCCTCGACGTCGTAGGAACCGTCGGCCGCCCACAGTCCGGCGGTGGCATCGGCTTCACCGGCATCGACGAGAGGTCCGTAGGAGGCGATCAGCCGCTCGATCGCGCGCTCGTCTTCGATGTGCTGCAACCGCTTTTCGAGTTCGGCCAGAGTGCTCACGGTCAGTTACCGCCTATCAGTTTTTGCATGAACCGATGGGTGCCGAGCACCACCTTCGCACGGTCGAGGTCATTGCGGCGCGCGACGTCGTCGCCGTTGGCGCCCGCGACGAAGACAGGTCCGTTCGGCAGCTGATCGAGGCCTTCGCGGGCGACGTCGACCGGCTCGGCGACGCGCATTCCCGGTACGTCGAAGTTCAGGCCGACCCGTTCCATCGCGGGCGTGCGAGTGACGCCGAGAACGAGCTGCAGAACGTGCACGTTGTAGTCGCGCAGCTCGAGCCAGAGCCCCTCGGCGAAGATCCGCCCGAACGCCTTCACGCCGCCGTAGACGGTGTGGCGCACCGACCCGAGATAGCCCGCCATCGACCCGACCAGCAGAATGCCGCCGCGGCGGCGGTCGCGCATGGGGCGCCCGTAATGCTGCACCAGCCGCATCGCAGCACCGATGTTCAGGTCGATCACCCGCTGGAAGTCGGCGAGATCGCCG
Source organism: uncultured Actinomycetota bacterium (assembly GCA_963822305.1). GTDB lineage: Bacteria > Actinomycetota > Actinomycetes > Mycobacteriales > Mycobacteriaceae > Mycobacterium. The sequence goes on from CAWGHF010000023.1 coordinate 99,455, forward strand.
TCGAGGAACTGCTCACTGCACGTGTTGGCGCCCGCGTTGTAGATCAACAGCCCGACCTCGAGATCGGCGGTCGCGTCGAAGAGCCCGTCGATGGCCGACGAGTCGACGAGATCAACCGTGAGGGTGCGTACCTCGACGCCGCGCTGGCGGCATTCGTCGGCGGTGGCCTCGAGCGGCCCGGATTTACGCGCCAGCAGAACCAGATTCAGGCCGGCGGCCGCGAGCAGCCGGGCGAACTCCGCGCCGACGCCCTCCGAACCGCCGGCAATGACCACCCACGGCCCGTAGTTCCCAAGATCAGTCACCGCTCGATCGTGCCCTGCCGGACCAGATATGCGCGCCCGCGCGGTGAAATTCGGTATCCGACATCGAGGCTGATCGTCAGGCCGAGCCCCTTGAGCTGGCGCACCCGTCGCTTGAACCGCGGTGTGTCGAGGCCGAGGCGCGCGGCGAGGTCCGGAGCGCGAATCGCCTCGTTGGCGGCGATGAGCTCCAGATACGCGTGGGTCCACGGCGACCCGTCGCCTGCCGCGTCCCATCGCCTCAGTCGCGCGCCGATGGCGTCGACGTCGGAGTCGCTGAGTTGGTCATCGGAGGCGAGCTCGGGGCGTTCATCGGGCGCGAGGAAGGACACCTCGATCGCGTAGGTGTGCCGCGCGGGCCTCCGGTCCAGGTCCGCTTGTGCGGATTTGGCGTCGGGATAGCCTGCGGCACGCGCCTGCGCCGCGGTCACGCGATGGCGGCCGGAGTACTGGGTGACCGCATCGACGCGAATGGTGCCCGCCGATGTCCGTTGTGTGCCACCCGCCTTTGCGCGGGGGACATCCCAGCGGCGCAACACAAGCGTGATGTTTCCGTTCGCGATTCCCTCGGCCGTGTCGCGGTTCAGCAGCACGGGTGTGACCCTACGATCACCCGGTGGCTGACCGCTATGGCACGGATGTCCTTGCCAACAATCCGCACCGAAAACCACGATCCACCGAGTGCCCGATCGAGATCGGCATGGTCGTGGAGGACGCGCAGACCGGTTACGTGGGCGCAGTCGTCCGGATCGAGTACGGCCGAATGGAACTCGAGGACTCCCGCGGCCGTCGCAAGCCGTTCCCCGTCGGACCCGGTTACCTGATCGACGGCAAGCCGGTGATTCTGACCGCGCCGAGACGGGCCGCCCCGACCGCGGGCTCTCGTACCGCGTCCGGCTCCGTCGCAGTGCGTGACGCGAAAGCGAAGGTCGCGCTGTCCAGCCGCATCTACGTCGAGGGCAGGCACGACGCCGAACTGGTCGAGCAGGTGTGGGGAGATGATCTGCGGATCGAGGGCGTGGTCGTCGAATACCTCGGCGGGGTCGACGATCTGGCCGCCATCGTCGAGGGGTTCGGTCCCGGGCCGACCCGTAGGCTGGGCGTGCTGGTCGACCATCTTGTCGCCGGGTCCAAGGAGGCCCGCATCGCCGACGCGGTGCGCCGGGGCCCTGGCGGCGCGCACACGCTGGTCGTCGGTCATCCGTTCATCGACATCTGGCAGGCGGTCAAGCCGGAGCGGCTCGGCATCTCCGCGTGGCCGGCCGTCCCGCGCGGCGTTGACTGGAAGCACGGCGTGTGCGGCGCGCTCGGGTGGCCGCACGCCAAGCAGGCGGACATCGCCAGGGCGTGGCAGCGGATCCGTCGCCGGGTGCGCGACTGGAACGACCTCGAGCCCGCGCTCATCGGCCGGGTCGAGGAACTGATCGACTTCGTGACGCAATGAGAGTCGTAGCGCCGTGGTAAGCAGAGAGCGTGTCCGACGGTCTATTTGACGTTCCCGGTGCGCCGACCTCGACCGGAGGCGCAGCGGGTCCCGTCGGTGCCTCGAGCCCGCTCGCGGTGCGGATGCGGCCGGCGTCCCTCGAAGAAGTCGTCGGCCAGGACCACCTACTTCAGCCGAACTCGCCGATGCGCCGCCTGGTCGAGGGGTCGGGTGCGGCGTCGGTCATCCTCTACGGCCCGCCGGGCACGGGTAAGACGACGCTGGCGTCGCTGATCTCGCAGGCCACCGGACGCCGGTTCGAGGCGTTGTCCGCGCTGTCGGCAGGGGTGAAGGAGGTCCGTGCCGTCATCGACGTGGCTCGCCGGGCAGCGGCGCACGGCGAACAGACAGTGCTGTTCATCGACGAGGTGCACCGGTTCTCCAAGACCCAGCAGGACGCGCTGCTGTCCGCCGTCGAGAACCGGGTGGTGCTCCTGGTGGCCGCCACGACGGAGAATCCGTCGTTCTCGGTCGTCGCGCCGCTGCTTTCCCGGTCGTTGATCCTGCAGTTGCAGCCGCTCACCGCCGACGGCGTCCGCGAAGTCGTCACCCGCGCCATCGAGGACCCTCGCGGACTGGCAGGCAAGGTGAAGGTCGCCGATGACGCGATCGAGTTGCTGGTGGCGCTGTCGGCTGGCGATGCCAGGCGGGCGTTGACGGCGCTGGAGGTGGCGGCCGAGGCGGGCGAGACGGTCACGGTCGAGACGATCGAGCAGTCGCTGGACAAGGCCGCGGTCCGCTACGACCGCGACGGCGACCAGCACTACGACGTGGTCAGCGCGTTCATCAAGTCCGTTCGCGGTTCGGACGTCGACGCCGCCCTGCACTACCTGGCCCGCATGCTGGTCGCGGGGGAGGACCCTCGGTTCGTCGCGCGCCGGTTGATGATTCTGGCCAGCGAGGACATCGGGATGGCGGATCCGACGGCACTGCAGACCGCCGTCGCCGCCGCGCAGACGGTGCAGCTGATAGGTATGCCGGAGGCGCAACTCACGCTGGCGCACGCCACCGTCCACCTGGCCACCGCGCCGAAGTCCAACGCCGTGACAACGGCGCTGGGTGCGGCGATGAGTGACGTCAGAGAGGGAAAGGCGGGCCTGGTTCCGCCGGCTCTGCGCGACGGGCACTACTCGGGCGCCGAGGGGCTCGGCAACGCGGTCGGTTACAAGTACAGCCATGACGACCCCGATGGCGTTGTGCCGCAACAGTATCCGCCCGACGGGCTGGTCGGTGTGGACTACTACCAGCCGACCAACCATGGCGCCGAACGGGAGATCGCGGGCAGGTTGGACAAGCTACGCGCGATCATCCGCAGGAAGCGCTGACCGCGAAATCGACGTTTTGTAGATGGTTACTCGCACTTCCTCTGCACAACGTTGATCTCGTCGTGTGAGTGACCCTTGACAACGCCAGCCGGCACTCCTACGTTTGTAGTCAATCAATCAGTTGATCAATGACAAGGTTGACTATTGGAGAGTGATGGGAATGCTGATTCGCGGATGGATCGCGCCTTCATGGCGCTTGCCGACCCGATCCGGCGGGCCATCGTCGCGCGACTGTCCCGCGGTCCCGCGACCGTCAACGAACTCGCCGCGCCGTTCGACATCACCAAACAGGCGGTGTCCAAGCACATTCAGGTGCTCGAGCAGGCGGGACTGGTCACCCGGACCCGCGACGCGCAGCGCAGGCCGGTCCATCTCGACGCGGCCGCGCTGGAGGGGCTGACCGCATGGATCGACCGGTATCGGCTTGAAGCCGAACGCAATTACCGCCGGCTGGATGCACTGCTGGCGGGAATGACCGACACAACCGAGAAGGGAAAACAACGATGACGAACGCACTCAACCTGCAGGCGCCCGTCGACACGCTGGCCATGGAGTTCACCCGCGAGTTCGACGCGCCGGTGCAGGCGCTGTTCCGCGCGCACGCCGAGCCGGAACTGGTCAAGCAGTGGCTCGGCCCGCACGGCCTCGAGATGCAGATCGAGGAGTGGGACTTCAAAACCCATGGGGGATACCGCTATGTCCACTCCAACGAGCACGGCGATTTCCGCTTCAACGGGACGTTTCACACCGTGCGGGAGAACGAGTTGATCATCCAGACGTTCGAGTTCGAGGGCGCTCCGGACATGGTGAACATCGAGTTCATGTGGTTCGAGGACCTCGGCGATGGCCGCAGCCGGCTGCGCGGCCGGTCCATCTGCCCGAACACCGAGGCGCGCGATGCGCTGCTGTCCTCGGGCATGGAAGGCGGCATGACCGAGGGCTACGAGAAGCTCGATGTGCTGTCTGAAATCGCTCTGACGGCGACGGTCAAGGCTCCCAGCGTCAGTGCGTCGGCGGCGTCAGGCCATACCGCGCCACGATGTCGTCGATCCACTCGGGCGACCCGTAGGTCAGGCCGTACTTCACTGCCAGCTCCGTGAACTCCGGTGTTTCGTGGAGGTTCGAGCCGGTGCCCGACATCAGCAGTTCGCCCAGTTCTCGGAAGTAGTTCTCGAAGCCGCCGGGTGTGATGACTTCGACGATCCGCCCGGGCTCGCTGCCCGCATTCCACATCGCGTGCATTTGGCCCCGCGGCTTGGTGATGTAACCGCCGGGGCCGAGTACAACTTCGTTGTCGTCGGATCGGAACCCGATTTCGCCTGCGATCACGAGGGAGTGCTCATCCTCATGGGTATGTCGATGGGCAGCGGTGATCAATCCGACCGCAAAGGGATGCTCGACGATCGCAACCAATCCGCCGGTGGTCTGGCTGGTGAGCTTGAAGACGGCTCGGCGGAATACCAAGCCTTGAAGTGGTTCTCGCCAAATATCCGTCCGAACATGCACGAACCCGGCGGCCAGGGGTGCCGCCGGGTTCGCTAGGTGGATGTCTTAGCGGAACAAGCTCGAGCGCCTGCGTCCTCCGACGACGCCGGTGCGCCTGCGTCCCATCATCGACGAGACGAGGGCCACGCCTAGTGCCGCGACGATGACCTGCACCAGCAGTTCCAGCCAGTCGATGCCGTTGGTCACGGTCGGAATGCCGAGCGCGCGGGCAATTGCCGTGCCGAGGAAGGCTCCGACGATGCCGATCAGAATGGTGACGAGCATGCCGATCGGCTGCTTGCCCGGTACCAGCAGGCGGCCGAGTACACCGACCACAATGCCGATCAGAATTGCGGTGATAACGCCGGTAATGGTCATTTCTCCTCCAAGGAGCCGTAGTGGGGCACGTGGAGAACAAATACCCTCGCCAGCTACGAAATAAACGCCCGCGTCAATCGATCGGAAGTGCGTTGGTGATCACGCCATCTCGGGCAGCCGCAGATGGGCGAGCGAAAGGTCGAATTCGCCGACGTCCAGGATGTCCGCACCCAGCTCGCGGGTTCGCGCGTTGCGGAGCTCTCTCGCGTTCTCCTCATTGCGGGTCATGGCTTCGCGGCTGTCGAACGTTGTCGACGACACGCCTCTGCCGGTCGCACGGTTCACCATGAAGCTGGCGCTGCAGAAGCCATCGAGGTGCTCCAGTGAGGGCAGGACATCGGTCCGGTAGAAGTCGATGGACCGGTCGACCTGATCGCGCGGCATCTTGATCCACGTCGCCCGCACACATGCGCCGTCACCGGAGCGGTGTTCGCGGTGCATCGCTCCGATCTCCCACTGGTCGACTGTGGCGTCACCGCCGCCGAACTTCACACTCGCCTGGTCGCGGAGTGGCTTCGCGCGTTCCGTGCTGATGCGCATCGCGTCTTCTGTTTCCCAGGCGCTGGTGGCAATGCACTGACCGGACTCCCGGTTTACCAACAGGGAAAGCCCGACATAGCCGTCCATGGCCTTCAGCGCGGGCATGACCTCGCTGCGGACGAACGCGATCCCGTCATCGATGGATGAGGTTTGCGCCTGGATAGTGGTAGAGCGTGCGTACACGGTCCACCCCCTCTTCTCTTGGGGCGGCGCCCCGGCGGCGCCACCCACCATCGATTAGCTTCCTCCCACCGAGCAGCCGCTTCAAGGTCCGTAGCCTGGAGTTATGGATTCCGACGTATTCGAAATCGACTCATCGCGGCGACGGATCGTCGACCTCACCGAGGAGGTGCGGAAATTTTGTGCTGCGCACGAAGACGGGTTGTGCAACGTGTTCGTCCCACACGCGACGGCAGGCGTCGCGATCATCGAGACCGGTGCCGGGTCCGATGACGACCTCGTCGACACGCTCGAAAACCTGCTTCCGCGCGACGACCGTTACCGGCACGCACACGGCTCGCCGGGACACGGCGCCGACCATGTCCTGCCCGCCCTTATCGCGCCGTCGGTGACGGTGCCGGTGCAGGATGGGAAGCCTCTGCTGGGAACATGGCAGAGTGTCGTCCTCGTCGACTTGAACAGGGACAATCCCCGCCGCTCGGTGCGCTTGAGCTTCATAAACGGCTAGTTAAGGCGCGACAAACCAGCCCGGTACTGTAGTGCGGTCGGGTTGAGCGGACGAGGCCGAGAACAAAGAGGACGACAGGTGCAGACACACGAGATCAGGAAGCGATTCCTCGATCACTTCGTGAACGCGGGTCACACGGAGGTGCCCAGCGCTTCTGTGATCCTCGACGACCCCAACCTGTTGTTCGTCAATGCGGGCATGGTTCAGTTCGTCCCCTACTTCCTGGGTCAGCGCACCGCCCCGTGGAATCGCGCGACCAGCATCCAGAAATGCATCCGCACGCCCGACATCGACGAAGTCGGCATCACCACCCGGCACAACACGTTCTTCCAGATGGCTGGGAACTTCTCGTTCGGCGACTACTTCAAAAAGGGCGCCATCGAGCTGGCCTGGTCGCTCTTGACCGATCCCGTCGATCAGGGTGGCTACGGCTTCGATCCCGAAAGGCTGTGGGCGACGGTCTATCTCGATGACGACGAGGCCGCCGATCTGTGGCAGGAGGTCACCGGCATACCCGCAGAGCGGATCCAGCGCCGCGGTATGGCCGACAACTACTGGTCGATGGGGATTCCCGGCCCGTGCGGTCCGTCTTCGGAGATCTATTACGACCGCGGCCCGGAGTACGGCGCCGAGGGCGGCCCAGAAGCCAACGAGGACCGCTACATCGAGATCTGGAATCTCGTGTTCATGCAGAACGAGCGCGGCGAGGGAACGTCAAAGGAGAACTTCGAGATCCTCGGGCCGCTGCCGCGCAAGAACATCGACACCGGCATGGGCATTGAACGCGTCGCCTGCCTGTTGCAGGGCGTCGACAATGTCTACGAGACGGATCTGCTGCGCCCGGTGATCGACCTCGTCGCGGGCATCGCGCCCCGCGGGTACGGCGAGGGCAGCCACGAAGACGATGTCCGGTACCGGATCATCGCCGACCACAGCCGCACCGCGGCGATCATCATCGCCGACGGCGTCAGTCCCGGCAACGATGGTCGTGGTTATGTGCTGCGCCGCCTGCTGCGCCGCGTGATCAGGTCGGCGAAACTGCTGGGGATCAACGAGCCGATCGTCGGCGACATCATGGCCACCGTGCGTGATGCGATGGGACCGTCATATCCCGAGCTGGTCAACGACTTCGACCGGATCCAGCGCATCGCGGTGGCAGAAGAGACGGCGTTCAACCGGACGCTGGCGTCGGGCTCGCGGCTCTTCGACGAGGCCGCCAGCGCGACGAAGAAGTCGGGCACCTCGGTGCTGTCGGGATCCGACGCGTTCACCCTGCACGACACCTACGGCTTCCCGCTCGAGCTGACCCTGGAAATGGCTGCCGAAGCAGGGCTGAGCGTCGACGAAGAGGGCTTCCGCGGCCTGATGGCCGAACAGCGGCAGCGCGCGAAGGCCGACGCGGCCGCCCGCAAGCAGGCCCACACCGATCTGTCGGCGTACCGCGAACTGGTCGACACGGGCCCGACCGAGTTCACCGGGTTCGACGAATTATTAACCGAGGCAAGAATTCTCGGTATTTTCGTCGACGGCAAGCGGGTTCCTGTCGTGGCACATGACGGTCAGCAGGGCGAGCGCGTCGAGCTGATCCTGGACCGCACACCGTTCTACGCCGAGTCCGGTGGCCAGATCGCCGACGAAGGCAGTATCACCGGAACGGCCGCGTCCGCGACGGCGAAGGCAGCCGTCAACGACGTGCAGAAGATCGCCAAGACGCTGTGGGCGCACCGCATCAATGTGGAGTCCGGCGAGTTCGTCGAGGGCGATACGGTCGTGGCGGCCGTCGACCCGCGCTGGCGCCACGGCGCGACACAGGGGCACTCCGGCACGCACATGGTGCATGCCGCGCTGCGACAGATATTGGGCCCCAACGCCGTTCAGGCAGGTTCGCTGAACCGTCCCGGCTATCTGCGATTCGACTTCAACTGGCAGGGCCCGTTGAGCGAGGATCAGCGAACCCAGATCGAAGAGGTCACCAACGAGGCCGTCGAGGCCGATTACCAGGTGCACAGCTTCATCACCAACCTCGAGAAGGCCAAGGCGATGGGTGCGATGGCGCTGTTCGGCGAGGCCTATCCCGAGGAGGTGCGGGTGGTCGAGATCGGCGGGCCGTTCTCGCTTGAACTGTGCGGCGGCACGCACGTCCACAATTCGGCGCAGATCGGCCCGGTCACCATTCTCGGAGAGTCCTCCATCGGTTCCGGTGTGCGGCGGGTCGAGGCGTACGTCGGGCTTGACTCGTTCCGCCACCTCGCCAGGGAACGCGCTCTGATGGCAGGGCTTGCGTCGTCGCTGAAGGTTCCTTCGGAGGAGGTTCCTGCGCGGGTGGCCCAGCTGGTGGATCGTCTGAAGACTGCCGAGAAGGAACTCGACCGAATGCGGCTCGCCAATGCGCGGGCTGCCGCGGTGAACGCCGCAGCGGGTGCCGAGCAGGTCGGTAAGGTCCGTGTCGTGGCGCAGCGGATGGCTGGTGGAACATCGGCCTCGGATCTGCGCAGCCTGGTCGGCGATATCCGCGGCAAGATCGGCTCCGAACCGGCGGTCATCGCGTTGATCGCCGAGGGGGAGGACGACAGCGTCCCGTTCGTGGTTGCCGTCAACCCGGCCGCCCAAGATCTCGGCCTCAAGGCAAACGATCTGGTCAAGGAACTGGGTGCCGCGGTGAACGGACGCGGCGGCGGCAAAGCCGACATGGCCCAGGGCTCCGGCAAGGGGGCCGCAGGTATCGACGCGGCGCTGGCCGCCCTGCGCGCGGAGATAGGCCGGAGCTAGCCAGGTGGCGAACCCAGAACACCGTCTGCCGGATCGGCCCGGAGGCGACGATCCCGGACGGGGGCGCCGGTTGGGCGTCGATGTGGGAAGCGTTCGCATCGGTGTCGCGGTGAGCGATCCGGACAGCATCCTCGCCACGCCGGTGGAGACCGTCCGCCGCGACAAGACGGACCGCCACTTGCGACGGCTCACCCAGCTCGTCGACGAATTGGAGGCGGTTGAGGTGGTGGTCGGACTGCCACGTACGCTCGCCGACCGGACGGGTCCGTCCGCGGAGGACGCCATCGGCCTCGCCGAGGAGCTGGCGCGGCGCGTTGCGCCGACCCCGGTGCGGATGGCTGATGAGCGGTTGACCACGGTGACGGCGCAACGCTCGCTGCGTGAAGCCGGTGTTCGGGCAAGGGGACAGAAGGCGATGATCGACCAGGCCGCGGCCGTCGGAATACTGCAGAGTTGGCTGGATCAGCGGCGGGCCACACTCAACGAGGTCGGCAATGCCTGACGCCTGGGATCGCGAACGCCCACAGCCTGTGGCGGTTGGCCCACCGCGGCGTCGACTCAGCCGTGCAGACCGGATACGCGAAGCTCGTCGCCGCCGCAGGCGCCGGACGGTGCGCGCTGTCACGCTCTGCGTCTTCGTCGTCATCGTGGTCGGGGCCGTCTTCCTCGGTTCGAGGCTGTGGCACACCGTGTTCGGCGGGGGTTCCGACTACTCGGGCGAGGGCAAGTCGGACGTCGTCATCCAGATCCACGACGGCGACTCCACTACGACCATCGGCAAGACGCTCGAAGACCGCGAGGTGGTTGCGACGTCGAAAGCGTTCGTCAATGCCGCTCAAGGCAACGCCGCCATTCAGGCGATCCAGCCCGGGTTCTACAAGATGCGCACTGAGATTCCGGCGGCGGATGCCGTTACGCGGCTGACCGATGCGCAGAACCGGGTGGGCAAGCTCGTCATCCCCGAAGGCCGACAGCTCGATGACATCCAGGACGTCAAGTCCAACGATGTCACCGACGGGATCTTCACGTTGATTTCGAACGCGACCTGTGTCGACCTCGACGGCGACCGTCACTGTGTGTCGGCCGATGACCTTCGCGAGGTGGCGGGCAGTGCATCGCCTGCGGAGTTGTCCGTGCCGGACTGGGCGACCAAGCCGGTTCAGGCCATGGGTGATGACCATCGAAGGCTTGAGGGTCTGATCGCCCCGGGCTCGTGGGATATCGACCCCTCCGCCTCACCGAAGGACATCGTGTCCACGCTCATCGCCGCCAGCGCCTATCAGTACGCGCAGGGCGGGTTGTTGGACACCGCCAAGTCGTTGAGCATGACGCCATACCAGATCCTGACGGTGGCGTCGCTTGTGCAGCGGGAATCCAAACCCCAGGACTTCAACAAGGTGGCGCGGGTCATTTACAACCGTTTGGTCGCACCGGATCACCGCAGGCTGGAGTTCGACTCAACGGTGAACTACTCCTTGGATCGCCAGGAGGTTGCCACCACCGACGCCGACCGTGGGACGGCGACGCCGTGGAACACCTATGTGCGCGACGGACTTCCGGCCACCCCGATCTGTTCGCCGGGCTCGGAGGCGCTCGCCGCCGCTGAACACCCAGCGGCCGGCGATTGGTTGTACTTCGTCACGATCGACCTGCAGGGCACGACGCTCTTCACCCGGGATTACCCACAGCACCTGGCGAACATCGAACTCGCGAAGCGCAACGGTGTCCTCGACAGCGCCCGCTAACGCACGCAAGGCGGCCGTACTGGGTTCGCCGATTGCTCACTCGCGTTCACCGCAGTTGCATCTGGCGGCCTACCGGGCGCTAGGGCTGGACCGACTGGACATACGACCGCATCGAGTGCACGGCGGACGAATTGCCGGCCGTGGTGCGAGATTTCGGAACCGAATGGGTCGGCGCTTCGGTGACGATGCCCAACAAGTTCGCCGCATTGAGGTTCGCCGACGAGCGCACTCCCCGAGCGGAGTTGGTAGGTGCAGCCAACACCCTGGTGCGGGCGTCGACCGGATGGCGCGCCGACAACACGGATATCGATGGCGTGACCGGCGCGCTGGGTGAGGCATCGGGCCACGCGATCGTCGTGGGTTCCGGCGGAACAGCGCCGGCCGTCGTGGTCGGTCTGGTCGAACTCGGCGTGCAACGCATCACGGTGGTGGCGCGTGACCGTGAAAAAGTTGCCGCGGTGGTGGATCTCGCCGACAAGGTGGGTGTCGATGCCCGCTGGTGTGACATTAACGGCTCCGACGTGGCGCAGGTGGTCGCGTCCGCGGATGCGGTGGTGAACACCGTCCCGGCGGAAGCCGCCGCACGCTACGCCGCGGTGCTGTCGTCCACACCGGTACTGCTCGACGCGATCTATGACCCGTGGCCGACGCCGCTCGCTGCGGCGGTCGAGGCGGAAGGCGGCCGGGTGATCAGCGGCCTGCAGATGCTGCTTCACCAGGCCTACGCGCAGGTCGAGCAGTTCACCGGTCTACCCGCGCCGAAAGAAGCGATGAGAGCGGCACTTCTGGGCGATTAGCCTCGATACATGGGGGCGGGGGTGGCCGGCGCATTCGTGTCGGCGTGGCTTGTCGTGCTGTGCGTGTACGACATCCGTGAGCGGCGGTTGCCCAATTGGTTGACGATGCCGGGCGCGCTCGCAATTCTCGCGGTGGCCGCAGCGGTGGGCCGCGGCGTTCCGGCACTGTTGGGCGCGATCGGCCTCGCGGGCCTGTACGTCGTCGTCCACCTGATATCGCCCGCTGCAATGGGTGCCGGTGATGTGAAGCTCGCGGCGGGCGTCGGGGGACTGACGGGCGCGTTCGGGTTCGACGTGTGGGCGCTGGGTGCGGTCGTCGCTCCGCTGCTGACGGCGATATGGGCGTGTGTCTGTGTCGTCCGTCGCTCCGAAACTGCTGTGCCGCATGGCCCGTCGATGTGTTTGGCGACGGTGGCCGCGACGACACTCGCAATTGTTTAGAAGACACCGAAATTCGACCCGCTCCTCGGCTTAGACTTCTGCGATGTTCTCGGAGACGCGCTATGCCCTGAACGGGGACTTGCGCGTCGCCTACCGCGCGTCGCGTGAAGGTCCTCGTGACATCGTGTTCGTCCCGAACTGGTTCCTGCTGCGAGGGTCTTGCCGGAGCTACCGTCGCCTTCAAGGCTGGGTCGAGGCGATGACATCGCTCGGTCGACTGATCTTCTTCGACCAGCCGGGCACGGGAGCATCCGATCCCGTCACGCCGGGCGCGCTGCCGACGTTGGAGCAATGGGCCGACAGCATCACCGCGGTGCTCGACGATCTCGGGAGTCGCGAAGCGGTACTCGTCGCGTCGAACGGCGCGTTCGCGGCAGCGGCGCTGTTCGCGGCGACACATCCGTCGCGCACCACCGCGCTGGTCGTGTTCGAGGGTTACGCAGACGCGGGACGGAACCGATGACGTCATTACCGAGGAAGTTCACGCTGCTCGGTCGCGATGTGGGGCACGGGCGAGTTACAGCATGTCGTGAATCCGGACATGCCGTGGAACGAGGAGATCCGGGCAGCGTGGGCTCGGCATGGAACGCCTGGCGGCGAGCCCAGCACGCTAGCTCTCGTGATGCCTCTCGTGTCCGAACTGGACGTGCGGGCGGTCCTTCCGACCGTCCGTGTGCCGACTCTCGTCGTCCACCACTCCGACGACCGTTCATCCCGCCCGCGAAGGGCAAGTACATCGCCGATCACATACCCGACGCGAAATATGTTGAGGTGCCGGGGCGCAACTTGTACCACATCGTTGAACCCTGGCGCCCGTCCTTCCAGGAGATCGCCCAGTTCCTCACCGGCCAGCAGGCTGACGTGGCCGATGATCGGGTGCTTGCCACGGTGCTGTTCACCGACATCGTGGACTCGACGCGCCGGGCGGCGGAGATGGGTGACCGTGACTGGCATGCGTTGCTTGATGCGCACGACGCCGTCGTGCGGTCGCAGCTTGTTCGGTTTCGGGGCCGCGAGGTGAACACGTCGGGTGACGGTTTCCTGGCGATGTTCGACGGTCCGCAGCGAGCGATCCGCTGCGCGATGGCGATCCGCGACGCGGTGCAGGCGTTCGGCATTCAGGTGCGTGCCGGGTTGCATACCGGGGAGTGCGAGGTCCGCGGCGATGACATCGGCGGGATCGCGGTGCACATCGGCGCGCGGGTGAGCGCATTGGCGGGGCCGAACGACGTGCTGGTGTCCAGCACGCTGCGCGACCTGGTGATCGGGTCAGGAATCGGATTCGAGGACCGCGGCGCTCACGAACTCAAGGGCGTGCCCGGCGAATGGCGTCTCGTCGCGGTCATGTCTCCCTAGCGGGTCCGGTTCAGAACGGCGGAGGTATGTTGCGTTCGGCGACGTGGGCGTCGTTGAGTCGTCGTTCGGCGGCTATGGCTTTGGCAGTGTTGTGGGCGGTTCGCCGGTCGAGCCACCCTTTCAAACCGTTCCAGAACGTTTCAGCAAGTGGTGAGTGCGACTGGCCGAAGAACACTCCAACTCCCCTTGCTGCGGATTGACGCTTTAGTGGGACGCGCGTCTCTCGGCCAGCCGCCCACAGTGTGCCGTCGTCGCCTCAAAAGTCTTCCGCAGTCTTCCGCCCAGTATTCGTGCGGCAATCGAAGCCATCGGGCCGGTGAAGGCGGTGCGCTCGGTGATCATTGTGCCCGAGTCCGTGCGCTCGATGAGGTGATCGATGGTCTGCGTCAATCCGGGCGCTTTCGCCACTCCCGTCCACAACGTCGGCGGTTCGATTCGGGTGACGGTCGATGTCAGCGGAGGGTAGCCCTTGACCCGAGTCGTGATCTTCGCCCCTACCGCGAACGGGCCGTCGATCTTGGCCGTCGCGATGACATCTCCTGGCCACTCGGCGGGGTTCGTCCATACCGCCCATACGTCCTCGGCGCTCGCTGAGGAGTGGGACGACCCGCCGAACGGGCCTTTCGGCTCACCCATGTCGGTCATCTTCCCTCGCTTAGCGATGCCGCTGTCTAAAACAGAGAAACCTGAGCTGACACCGAACATGGGAACACTTTATTGGGCCGCTGATCTGCGAAATCGCTCTGCTCCCCGGCTTACACTTCCGCAATGTTCTCGGAGACGCGCTATGCGCTGAACGGGGACTTGCGCGTCGCCTACCGCGCGTCACGTGAAGGTCGCTCGCGACATCGTGTTCGTCCCGAACTGGTTCACGTGCTGTGAGGTCTTTCCGGAACTGCCGTCCATTCAAGGCTGGGTCGAGGCGATGACATCGCTCGGTCGGCTGATTTTCTTCGACCAGCCGGGCACGGGAGCGTCCGATCCCGTCACGCCGGGCGCGCTGCCGACCTTGGAGCAATGGGCCGACAGCATCACCGCGGTGCTCGACGATCTCGGGAGTCGCGAAGCGGTCCTCATCGCGTACGGCGGCGCGTTCCCGACAGCGGCGCTGTTCGCGGCAACACATCCGTCTCGCACAACCGCGCTGGTCGTGCTTCGAGGGATACGCGCATCCGCTGCGTTGAACGCCCTGCCGGGTTCGATCGCGAGGAAGGCGCAGCCGCTTGGTCGCTATGTGGGGCACGGGCGAGATTCAACATGTGATCAATCCGGACATGCCGTGGAACGAGGAGATCCGGGCAACGTGGGCCCGACAAGAACGTCTGGCGGCAAGCCCCGCGACCGTTGCTCTCATGATGCCGCTCGTGCTCGAAATGGACGTGCGGGCGCGTGCTTCCGACAATCCGCGTGCCAACCCTCGTCGTCCACCACACCGACGACCCGATGATCCCGCCCGCGAGCGGGGCAAGTACGTCGCTGATCACATACCGGGCGCGAAATACGTTGAGCTGCCTGGGCGCAACAGTTTACCACTTCGTTGAACCGATGGCGCGCGTCGTTCCAGGAGATCGCCGAGTTCCTCACCGGCGCAGCAGGCCGACGTGGCCGATGATCGGGTGCTCGCCACGGTGCTGTTCACCGACATCGTGGACTCGACGCGCCGGGCCGCGGAGATGGGCGACCGCGACTGGCATGCGTTGCTTGATGCGCACGACGCCGTCGTGCGGTCGCAGCTGTCCCGCTTTCGGGGCCGCGAGGTGAACACATCGGGCGACGGCTTCCTCGCGATGTTCGACGGTCCGCAGCGAGCGATCCGCTGCGCGATGGCGATCCGCGACGCGGTGCAGGCGCTCGGCATCGAGGTGCGCGCCGGGTTGCACACCGGCGAGTGCGAGGTCCGCGGCGATGACATCGGCGGGATCGCGCGTGCACATCGGCGCGCGGGTGAGCGCACTGGCCGGGCCGAACGACGTGCTGGTGTCCAGCACGCTGCGCGACCTGGTGATCGGGTCAGGACTCGAATTCGACGACCGCGGCGCTCACGAACTCAAGGGCGTGCCCGGCGAATGGCGCCTCTTCGCCGTCGCTTCGTGACGATCCCTAGAAGGGTGGCGGTCGATTGTGTTCGGCGACGAGGGCGTCGTTGAGTCGTCGTTCGGCCGCAATGGCTTTGGCGGTGTTGTGGGCGCGGGTGTGTCGGCGCTTGGGCATCATCACCCCGCGGTCTGCGGTGGACTCGACGACGGTGGTTCGCCGGTCCATAGCGTGGCGGTGGGTTCGCACAGTTTCGGGAACAGGTGCTTACTGCCGGGATAGGTGGTGTAGGTGTGGCCGGTCGGTGAGGTCCACACGATGGTGCCGTCGGGTAATTGTCGGTCGCGCCACCCGTTCAGCGCCGGTCCAGAACGTTTTCAGCAGATGATGGCAGCGAATACGCGAAAGACACTCTATGAGTGTAAGACGCGCCCTGCAACTCACGGCTCAGGGGCGTGGAAAGTCAATGATAAGCAACGTCCTGGATGCAGTGCCCACGAGCGAACACGAGGCGTCGGTCACCGTGCCCTCGGTGAACGCAGTGCGGGAACGACAGACTTGACTACCTTGCCAGTCGCCGTCAGCGCTCCGCAAGAAGGGCGAACTGCCTTCAGGAAGTTGACCTTAATCTCAAGCGACGCGAAACCCTTGCCTTGGGGCATCGTGCTGTGTACGGCAGCGCCGACTGCTGGAACCAGCAGTGTGCAGACAACACCGCAGCGATGGCCCAGCGGGGTTGTAGGCCGATTCGCGGGTGTACAGGTAAAGACTGCCTCGCCCGGCTCAACACTACCAGTTCGAACGCATCAATGAGTAAGGGCGGGTGTGGAAGCCGTCAGCGACGGTGGCTTGCAGGTAATCCAGGCCGTGCAGCGATGCGCTCGGCACTGCGCTCAGAGCCGGCTCATGCCGCGTTTTTACACGAGACTAGGAGCGCCAAAACCGCCGGACCGTCGTAGGTGAACAGTATGTCGGTCCCGCCACCTATGGCGTCATCTGATCTGGTGGTTCATGGCAAGACGAAACGTTTTCAGATGAGGTGTGGCACCGATTACGCGAAGGACATTTCAACTTCCGAGACCGAGGCCAGTCCGGCACCCGGCTTTTACGTTGCAACGGTCGCTATTCCGCACGGTGTGAGGGCGTAAACCGCGTTGCGGCTCAACGTATCTCTGTTCATCTGCGGCCGGTGGCCGGGGCGAGGCGGGCCATCCCGCGCAGGATCCACGGTGTCGCGCCTGGCCATCACCTCCACGGCGCGGTCCGAGCGGCGCATCGCGGTCCGAGGGCCGGGGGTGGGCATTGACGCCAGTTCCGCCTCGGCCGATCCCGCCCGCGGGCCGTGGCGATCGACCGCCAGCAGTTGCCAGGTGCCGGGCACGCCGCGCAGCTCGACGCTGCCGCGGTCCTCGAAGCCCGTGCCCGAGCCGACGACCAGGTCACGCACGGTGCGGGAGACGAGGATGTCGCCGGCGCCGGCCTGGCCGAGGATCCGCGCCGCGATGTGTACGGCGATCCCCCCGATGTCGTTGTCCAGCAGTTCGCACTCGCCGGTGTGGATGCCGGCGCGGATCTCGATGCCCAGTGTCTCGGCGTCAGCGCGCAAGGCCTCGGCGCAGCGGATGGCCTGCGTCGGGCCGTCGAACGTGATGAGGTGGCCGTCGCCGGTGCTCTTGACCACCGTGCCGCCGAATCGTTGCGTGAGGTCGGCGGTGATCTCACCGAAGCGGTGCAGCACCGCCCGCCACCGCTCGTCGCCCGTCGCCGCGGCGTGTTGCGTCGAGGCGACGATGTCGGTGAACAACACGGTGCGCAGGGCGCGATGTGACTGCGCCGGTGCGGCATGGCTGCCGGTGAGGAACTCCTCGATCTCGGTCAGGATCGTGTCGGGCTCGGTGAACCAGGGCGCGTGGTCCGCGCCGTCGACCTCGAGGTACCGCGCGCCGGGGATGTGGTCGGCGAGATAGCGGCCGAACTGCACCGGAACGCGGGGTCCTCGCGGGCATGGATGACCAGGGTTGGCGCGGTGATCGTCGGCAGGATCGGCCGCACGTCGATCCGGAACGCCGCTTCGAGTGACGCGCGCGCCATCCCCGGGCTGGCGCACATGCGCTCCAACATGGCGAGCTGGCGTATCGACCGGACCGACGGCGCGGTGAACCTTACTGCCGCACCGCTGCCCCACCCCGAGCGGACGGCGCGGCCGATTTCCTGCAGGCGGGCGATCTGCTCCGTCGACGGCGTATAGTCCTCACCCAGCTCGGGCAAGGGGCGCGCCCGCAGCTCGGCCGGGTCGCGATCGATGTCGTCCCACCCGGCGCGCCGAGGACGCGAACGAGCCGTAGAGGATCAACGCCCGCGTTCGCTCCGGTCGTGTTGCCGCGAAAACAATGGACGCCGGGCCGCCGTCACTCAAACCGAAGAGGACGGCCTTTCCGAAGCCGACGGCGTCCATGACGGCCTCGATCTCGGCCGCTCGATCATCGAGCGTGCGAACGTGCGGGACCGGGTCCGACAGCCCGACCCCGGCCTTGTCGAACAAGACGACGCGACAGAACGTGGCGAGCTGGTCGAAGAAGGCCTTGTATTCGGGCATGGTCCAGAACAGCTCGATGTGGCTGACGATCGGCCCGGCGAAGACGAGCTCGACCGGCCCGTCGCCGAACACCTGATACGCCAGGCTGAGATCGCCGCAGGATGCGTACGACGTGTCCGCCACGGCATGAGCGTACTGCGGCCGGGCGCTAGCCCTACCGTATCCACTGCATCGCGCCCGGGCGTACGACAACGCCGCCATTTCCGCCCTCCTAGAACTCTGCCGGGCGCTGATCGGCTCGGCCGCTGTGCAGTAGCAGGGTCAGGCAGCCGGGCGGGGCGGCGACGACATCGGCGGGATCGGCGTGCACATCGGCGCGCGGGTGAGCGCACTGGCCGGGCCGAACGACGTGCTGGTGTCCAGCACGCTGCGCGACCTCGTGATCGGGTCAGGACTCGAGTTCGAGGACCGCGGCGCTCACGAGCTCAAGGGCGTGCCCGGCGAATGGCATCTCTTCGCCGTCGCTTCTCCGTAGCGGGGCGTTGCGGCGAAACTGATTCCGCCTGCCTTAAACGCTGGTGCACGCGGTGGCACCGACTGGCTGAAGAACACTCTAGGGGACCACTCGTGAGCTGCAGAAGTGCTGTCGACACGCACCGCTCGACCTGCTTTTCCGCTTAGACTTCCGCAGTGCCTGAGATCAGGAGTTTCTCACATGTTCAATTGACAGTCTCGAACTGTGATCGGGCGAGCCGTTGGTGGCAAGACGTTATGGGATTCACCGAAGTCATCCGCTACAGGCGTGATACGTGGGAGGCAGTGGGTCTCCTACACCCCAAGGGAATGACAGTGGGGCTCATGGAGTACGACATCTCCACCGATAGCAAATTCGACGAACGGCGCATCGGACTCGATCACCTTTCGTTCGAGGACGGCGATCGAGATGAATTAGCGGAAGCTGGGTGGCTTATCTTGACGCCAAGGATGTGAACTACTCTGGGGGGGTAGAAACGACACTGACATCGGGCTAGTCGTGGCATTTCGCGATCCCGATAACATACGGCTCGAATTCTTTGTGCAGCCACGTGGTCAACCCACTGACTGACGTCCTCTCAGACGAAACTTCAGAGGAAGCTCGGCGAATGTTGGATGAAGCCGAGACTGCGCGCTCGAAGCCAAGCCCGGGAGACTTAGACTTCCGCAATGTTCTCGGAGACGCGCTATGCGCTGAACGGGGACTTGCGCGTCGCCTATCGCGCATCGCGCGAAGGTCCGCGCGACATCGTGTTCGTCCCGAACTGGTTCACGTGCTGCGAGATCTTTCCGGAGCTACCGTCCCTTCAAGGGTGGGTCGAGGCGATGACATCGCTCGGTCGGCTGATCTTCTTCGACCAGCCGGGCACGGGAGCGTCTGATCCCGTCACGCCGGGCGCGCTGCCGACCTTGGAGCAATGGGCCGACAGCATCACCGCGGTGCTCGACGATCTCGGGAGTCGCGAAGCGGTCCTCGTCGCGATCGAACGGCGCGTTCGCGCCAGCGGCGCTGTTCGCGGCGACACATCCGTCTCGCACCACCGCGCTGGTCGTGCTCGAGGGTTACGCAGATCGCAGGCGGAACCCGCACTCGTCCGAGACGAAACTTCGAAGGCGCGGTCGCCATGTGGGGCAGCGGGGAGATCCAACATGTGATCAATCCGGACATGCCGTGGAACGAGGAGATCCGGGCAACGTGGGCACGGCATGGAACGTCTGGCGGCGAGCCCGAGGACTCTTGCTCTCATGATGCCGCTCATGACCGAATGGACGTGCGGGCGGTCCTTCCGACAATCCGCGTGCCAACGCTCGTCGTCCACCACACCGAGGACCCGATCGTCCCGCCCGCGAAGGGCAAGTACATCGCTGAGCACATACCCGACGCGAAATACGTTGAGCTGCCGGGACGCAACCTGGTATCACTTCGTTGAACCGTGGCGGCGTCCTTCCAGGAGATCGCCGAGTTCCTCACCGGCCAGCAGGCTGAAGTGGCCGATGATCGGGTTCTCGCCACGGTGCTGTTCACCGACATCGTGGACTCGACGCGCCGTGCCGCGGAGATCGGCGACCGTGACTGGCATGCGCTGCTCGATGCGCACGACGCCGTCGTGCGGTCACAACTCGCTCGCTTCCGAGGCCGCGAGGTGAACACATCGGGAGACGGCTTCCTCGCGATGTTCGACGGCCCGCAGCGAGCGATCCGCTGCGCCATGGCGATCCGCGACGCGGTGCAGGCGCTCGGCATCGAGGTGCGCGCCGGGTTGCACACCGGCGAGTGCGAGGTCCGCGGCGATGACATCGGCGGGATCGCCGTGCACATCGGCGCGCGCGTGAGCGCCCTGGCAGGGCCGAACGACGTGCTGGTGTCCAGCACGCTGCGCGACCTCGTGATCGGGTCAGGGCTCGAGTTCGAGGACCGCGGCGCTCACGAGCTCAAGGGCGTGCCCGGCGAGTGGCATCTCTTCGCCGTCGCGTCTCCGTAGCGGTGGGTTCGGCGAAACTCATTCGCCTGCCGTAAGCGCTTGTGCACGGTGGCACGAATGGCTGAAGAACACTTCAAGGGAATGCTCGTGAGCAGCATAAACGCTGCCGATCACCGCTACCCGCTGCGGCTTAGACTTCCGCAGTGTTCTCGGAGACGCGCTATGCGATGAACGGGGACTTGCGCGTCGCCTATCGCGCGTCGCGTGGGGTCCGCGCGACATCGTGTTCGTCCCGAACTGGTTCACGTGCTGCGAGCACTTCCGGAGCTGCCGTCCATCCAGGGGTGGGTCGAGGCGATGACATCGCTCGGTCGGCTGATCTTCTTCGACCAGCCGGGCACGGGAGCGTCCGATCCCGTCACGCCGGGCGCGCTGCCGACGTTGGAGCAATGGGCCGACAGCATCACCGCGGTGCTCGACGATCTCGGGAGCCGCGAAGCGGTCCTCCTCGCGATCAACGGCGCGCTCGCGACAGCGGCGCTGTTCGCGGCAACACATCCGTCCCGCACCACCGCGCTGGTCGTGCTCGAGGGCTACGCGGATCCGATGGCCGAACGCACCGATGGGCACGTCCGAGGATGTCAAGGCTGCCACGCTCGCCACGTGGGGCACGGGGGAGATACAGCATGTCGATCAATCCGGACATGCCGTGGAACGAGGAGATCCGGGCAGCATGGGCACGAAGGAACGTCTGGCGGCGAGCCCAGGGACCGTCGCCCTCATGCTGCCCTCGCGACCGAATTGGACGTGCGGGCGGTGCTGCCGACAATCCGCGTGCCAACCCTCGTCCTCCACCACGCCGACGACCCAGTGATCCCGCCCGCTGGGGGAAGGACGTCGCCGATCGCATACCGGGCGCGAAATACGTTGAGCTGCCGGGGCGCAACATGTACCACTTCGTTGAACCGTGGCGCCGTCCTTCCAGGAGATCGCCGAGTTCCTCACCGGCCACCAACCCGATGTGGCCGATGACCGGGTGCTCGCCACGGTGCTGTTCACCGACATCGTGGACTCGACGCGCCGGGCGGCGGAGATGGGCGACCGTGACTGGCATGCGTTGCTTGATGCGCACGACGCCGTCGTCCGTGCACAACTCGATCGCTTCCGGGGCCGCGAGGTGAACACGTCGGGTGACGGCTTCCTCGCGATGTTCGACGGCCCGCAGCGGGCGATCCGCTGCGCCATGGCGATCCGCGACGCGGTGCAGGCGCTCGGCATCGAGGTGCGGGCCGGGTTGCACACCGGCGAGTGCGAGGTCCGCGGCGACGACATCGGCGGGATCGCCGTGCACATCGGCGCGCGCGTCAGCGCACTGGCGGGGCCGAACGACGTGCTGGTGTCCAGCACGCTGCGCGACCTGGTGATCGGGTCAGGACTTGAGTTCGAGGACCGCGGCGCTCACGAGCTCAAGGGCGTGCCCGGCGAGTGGCATCTCTTCGCCGTTGCTTAGAACGGTGGGGGTTTGTTGCGTTCGGCGACGTGGTCGTCGTTGAATCGCCGTTCGGCCGCTTTGGCTTTCGCGGTGTTGTGCGCGCGGGTGTGTCGGCGTTTGGGCATCATCACCCCACGTTCGCCGCTTGGCTCGATGACCGGTGGTTCGCCGGTCCACAGTGTGCCGGTGGGTTCGCACAGCTGCGGGAACAGATGCTTACTGCCGGGATAGGTGGTGTAGGTGTGGCCGGTCGGCGACGTCCACACGACAGTGCCGTCGGGTAGTTGTCGGTCGCGCCAACCCTTCGGCCCGTTCCAGAAAGTTTTCAGAAGATGATGGTAGCGATTTCCTAAAGAACGTTCTAAGTCCCGGATCGTTGATGTGCGCACGCAAGAGCGCGGCATCGCGAAACTGGCCATCAAATGCTCGGGGCTAGGGAAGCTAGAGACAATCGCGTCACCAAGATGCAGCGGGTGGGATCATCAACGGATGGCGGACGATGACCCCTCAGGTGAACGCGCAGCGAACGAGTGGCCGGTGGAGGGCCATGTGATTGTTCCCGGCTCAGGCCTAGTCGTGACGACAGACTGCTTGGGTTGATCCTTTAGGTCACGTGTTAGGCACAGCAACGGAAGTTACGACCTCACCATCGGTTTACCGCGGCTCGATCGTGGTTCAGTCCTCGAGCCTCTAGTTGCGCCCGAGTGGGATTCTGGGCCAAGCTACGAGAGCGAGCTCGCCGCGCCCCCCCTGAAAGATCCATCATCCGCTGGGGAGAAGTTATTTGGCCTGAGGATAAAGTCTACGTCTTCCGTTGCCGGTACTACACGGAGCTCCCAGCGTCCGATGACGGGGAGCTCGGCGAGACTGTTTGGGATGAGTTCAATTTCGAGTTTAGGTTTTGGTGGGAGGCCTTCACTTCGTGGGCGGCCATTCTGGCATCGCAAGACCTCGTAGGGCCCCCTGAGTGGGATTGGAGTGGCCCAGATCTGGAGGGTTGGTCAATTGACGAGGACGGACAGCCGGCCGGCTTCACCACCAGAATAATAGTGACGAAGGCGCACAGCCCAACTCACAGGGTCTTGGAGTTACACGACCTTGAAGCCTGCGTAACCGCTGCGGGCAACCTGGGTCCGCCTCCCACAGTGTGGCTGCTCATTCGCGATGCGCGTTCTCTCTTGAACGCACGTGAGCACCGCCGGGCGCTAATCGATGCTGCAACAGCCGCAGAGCTTGCGATGACTAGGCTCATCGACAGGTACCTTGACGACGCGAGCGTCCTAGATCCGCTGAGAAAGGCCTTAGCGAGGAGCTCTCAAACGCTTGGGGGAAAGAAAGCGGTGCTGAATTTGCTCCGGCCTGACCTGTTGCACAAGCGTGTGCAAGCCGACTTAATTGACAAGCGCAATGGGGCAAGTCACGAGGGCGAGAAATATACCCAGGAGGAAGCACAGACGGCTCTCGATATCGCAACCGCCATAGTCGAATCGGCGTATCCCCTCGCTAGCTACTTAGGGGTCAGCTCCACGCCCCACAGTGCATAATCTCTACGACCACGGTCGGACTCGTCCAGATGATGGTGCCGTCGGGTCGCTGGCGGTCCCGCCACCCTTTGGCGCCGTTCCAGAACGTCTTCAGCAAGGGATGTATCGACTGGCTGAAGAACACTCTAACTACTCTCGGCAGGCCAAATTCCAGCTTGTACCGCTGCTGCGTACCCGCGACGCTGGCGTTGCTCAGCCAAACGCTGTTGATGGTGAGGCTCGGCAAAGAAACCAAGCCTTCTCCTCGGGATACGGACGTTATCCGCGAGAGGTCGCGCAACGTGCGTGAGCACATCCTCCCCTTAAACGCCTGCGAGCTTTCGTGGCCTCACCACGATGCTCAGTAACCGCAATGGCTATCTAAGCCAGTCCGTGTAGCGGTTATCGAACACACCGGCTGCCTGCCACCTTCTATCGTCTTCGGGGACCACAGGCTCCTGCCGAAAAAGCGGTGATACGTCTTCTCCGTAGCCGTCGAAGGTCGAGATCGGCTCTGTTGGTTGGATGTTTTGCCACTGGCATCCCTTTTGGACGATCCAGCGCGGGACGTAGCTTGCGCACCTCCCAGCAAGCTCTCATGGTGTCAGTCAAAGCGACCACGAACTTCGACACCGACTCGCACAGTCCATCGAGGATGTCTTCGCTTGGGCGTGTAATGAAGGCGCCGTAGAACGTCTGGTCATGTGGTGGGCGGCTGGCCGTAGATCAGAGATTGCAGTTCGCTCCACCTGCCCTGGCGGTAGAACAACCGCACGATATGCCAGCCTCGTTTCGCGTCGCCCTTGATGAGCAACGCTTTTGTCGCTGGCGATCGATGTGTCATCAGAATTGCGGCGCATCTCGCATCCACTCCAGCCACCCCTGTGGCCCGAAGTCGTCCGGTCTTGTGACCGGTTCAAGGAGCTTTTCTTGGAGCATTCGGCCCGGGGCGGACGCTGGCGGGTCCACCCTGTTGTTGCGACGCGCCCGGCGCTGCCAACTCCTGGACCAAGCCATCTCGGGTGGGGGTTCCGGCGATGGTCCCCCAGTCGGTGCCAACTACATCCCTCACTCAAAACCCACCGACGATAATCAGCGCCACCGAGAGCCGGTCCAGCGTCTGCCCGAGGTGAAAGAAGCAATGCTCTGTCGAACTGATGATGCTGCGCTCTCGCCGGACAGCGGCGGCGTCGCTGTAAATGGCCGCGAAGTGCGCTTCGGGAGCCATCTCGCCCGATTTCTCCAGCGCTCGCCGCACCTTGGTGTAAGCCACGCTGGCGGCATAGTTTGACTCGCGGTGTGCTTTCGCAGCGAACGACGCGGCGATCAGCGCTTCGCCTGCTCCTCGTACTGATTGAATCAGGTAATCAGCGATCGATGGTGAGGGCTTTCCAATCCGAATGGCCGTCCCACCAGGGAAATGCGCCGTTCTGTAGATCCAACTCCTCGTTGAGGTCTTCGTCGAAGCTATTCAGCGCCGATGCCGCCGGCTCTATTCGGCGCTCCCATGGTTCTAGTCCCGTTACCACCCGACCGATGCTAGGTCCGAAGTCGTGACAGCGGGAACTATCGTTGCCAGGGGAGCGGCCTGCTTAGGCCGGGAAGAACGATGGCATACGACAGCACCAGCACGGCGACTACCGTGGCCCCGGCCGCATTGAAGTAGCGATCGGACCCCTCGACAGCAACAACGACAAAGTACCCGAATAGGTCAGTCAGCAGGATTGGGAACGAGATCGCGCAGAGCGCCCGGAACCCCTCGCTCCGTACCGATCCCACGCCCACTGTCAGATGCGATCCATGCCGTGAGACTAAGCCTAGCCGCCGAAAACGACCTCTGGTCGGGCCGCGAGTGAACACATCCGGCGACGGCTTCCTCAGGCGATGTTCGACGGTCCGCAGCGAGCGATCCGCTGCGCGGTCGCGATCCGCGACGCGGTGCAGGCGTTGGGCATCGAGGTGCGCGCCGGGTTGCACACCGGCGAGTGCGAATTTCGAGGCGATGACATCGGCGGCATCGCTGTGCACGTCGGGGCGCGGGTGAGCGCGTTGGCTGGGGCGAACGAGGTGCTGGTGTCGAGCACGCTGCGTGATCTGGTGATCGGGTCAGGGCTCGAGTTCGAGGGCCGCGGCGCTCATGAACTCAAGGGCGTGCCGGGTTGATGGCAGCTGTCTGCTGTCGTGTCGACGTGACGATGATGGTGAGAACGTCGGCGGCTCAGTGCTGTATTACAGATGGATCGACCCTTGTAGGGCCTTCGCCGCAAGTGCATGCGTGCGGGCGAACTTTTTCAGCCGACGGGAGAAGTTGTGGAAGAGCACGACTTGGACACCTCGTTTCTCAAGGAGGCGAACGAAGTCAATCAGCGCCTCCTCGCTGGAATGCGCGGTCCAGGGACTTGTATCGATGCCCTGCCCGACTAGGTCCGCACCTCGCCCGATCGACAGCACTTGCGCCTCTGGTGGCGCAGCGAATCGATCGCCTGAGGCGTTTGGATCTGTACGAGCCAGATCCGACCGATTACCGCTGGTAGGGCTTGACGGTGTGGTCGAGCCAAATTCAGAGCCAAACAGACTCTGCCCACGCTGACATAGATCTGCCGTACTGCGCTCGCAGCAGCGGATCAAGGGATAAATAGATCTCGGCGGATGAAGGCGTCGTGCATGGCTTTTGCGACATTGAGGAGCTATTTCCCGGAGGCGAGGTAACTGACCGTGCCCCGTAAATGACCGTCTTTCCCGATGTGGAAGAGGTCAGCGACGACGCCGTACGTCAGTTGATCTGGTGCACCGACCAACACGATGTCGGAAGCCCCAAGTGACAACACTTCTCTAGCCACTTCGTGGTTGCTTGCGCCAGCAGGCCGTCCGGCCATCGTGGCGTCAAGCAGAACGGTGCATTGACGATCCTGCGGCAAGAAGTTGAGGAGCTCTAGCTCGACAGAATGACGCGCGGTCCGCAATACAACATCGCCTGTGTAGAGCAGAGCACGACGCCCATCGTCGAGCAGGTACGCGACCGAACCTGGAACATGCGGCACCGAGACAACCTGAACCTGGATGACGCCGATCCGCAAATCGAGGCCAGGTTCGACCAGCATGAGGCGGCCGATCCTCTCGATACGCGAGCCGAGAAGGAGAGAGGTGATCTTCGACATGACGACGGGCAGGCCACTAATGAAACCCTCCAAAACGGCGCCGGCGTGATCGCGATGCCCATGCGAAAGCAAGACTGCTACGTCGTCCGCGTCCCTGACGAGTTCCGGTCCGAAGCCCACATCGAGGAGTGCTGACCTGTGTCGAATCGCACCCGAATTGCGGTCCCGGCCTCAGCACCGGATTCTGCCGACTCGACGGATACCATCGACGAGGGACCGTCTATCTCAAGGCCGACCGATTTGGGCACGCGGCCGCGCACCCACCGCGCACTCCCTAGGCGTTCACCGGTCACCAAGGGGTACCATCCAGTCGTAGCAACAACGTCTGATGCACGATGATGTAGCACCTCCCGTATGACTGGGTCCGAGAGGGTGGAGCAGAGGGCGATCGTGTACCGAAACCCGTCGTCGCCGTGGACAAAATCGATGAAGCGAACCCCTGTGATATTGGACGCTGGTTCGCCGAAGAGCTTCCAAACCGTGTCGAGGAACCCGGCCGCAGGCAATGGGGAAGGGCGCGACTCAGCGGAGAGCAATTCCCGTGCGCGCTTCCTTGGGCCAAACCAGGCCTTAGTGGTCCGCTCAACAATCGGATTCCATGCGGCCGATGTCTGATCCGCCATTGCTCTCCATCCTCAGCGCGCGTTGGCACAAATGGTAGATAGGCTCAGTCGCTGTCGGAGACGGAGTGGACCGTCGCCGACCAGTTAGTGTCGGCGTCGCCTGAAACTGATCCCGTGTCGACGCCCGAATTTCGACCCCACTTCCAGGACCGCGGTATGCTTGAACTCAAGGGCGTTCCGGGTCAGTGGCAGCTGTCTGCTGTCGTGTCGTCGTGACGGTGTCGCTCAGAACGGCGACGGCTTACGACGTTCGCGTCGTTGAGTCGGCGTTCCGCTGCTCTGGCTCTCGCACCGTTATCGGCCCGGTCGCGCAATGCGACCCCGCGGTGGGTGCGCACGATCGTGTGGCGCACACCAGCCCGGCGGCGAACAACGCGGCCACCTTCAGCGCAATCGGTCGATGCAGCTGACCATCCTCGACACGGCGGTCTGGTGGAGCGGCCAGCCCTGGCGTTGACCGCGGCGCCCATCTCGGCGGCGACTGCGGCTTGGGGGTCGATCCACCACAGTTCGCGGTCTCCGGCGGGCAGCCCGGTGCGGCGGGCGAACATCTCGGCCAGCACCGCCACCTTGCGGGCACACGCCGCGTTCTCCGCCCGCGCCCAGCCACCAGCCGCGTCGACCAAACTCGGTGTCGGTCAACGACGCCAGATCGGCGATCTCGGGCAACGACACCATCGAACATCATCATTCGAATCTAGCCGCGATCTCCGACCCACAACACCGAGTCAAGCCGAGCCTGTGGATGAAATTACGACTGTGGATAACTTGCGGATTTCCGCAGGAAAAGAGCGCCGTGGGAAGATGGGACGCGTGTTGCGATGGACCACTGCTGGTGAATCCCACGGCCGCGCGTTGGTGGCCGTCGTCGAGGGCATGGTCGCCGGGGTTGAGGTTACGTCCGACGAGATCGCTGGGCAGCTCGCCCGCCGCAGGCTGGGCTATGGCCGCGGCGCGCGGATGAAGTTCGAGCAGGACCAGGTCACGATGCTCGCCGGGGTGCGGCACGGGATCACGCTCGGCGGCCCGGTCGCTATCGAGATCGGCAATACGGAATGGCCGAAGTGGGAGACGGTGATGGCGCCCGATCCCGTCGACCCCGCCGAGCTCGCGAACATCGCCCGCAACGAGCCGCTCACCCGGCCGCGTCCCGGCCACGCCGATTACGCCGGCATGCTCAAGTACGGCTTCGACGACGCCCGGCCGGTGCTGGAACGCGCCAGCGCGCGCGAGACGGCGGCCCGCGTCGCGGCGGGGACCATCGCACGGGCGTTCCTGCGGCAGGCGCTCGGCATCGAGGTGCTCTCGCACGTCATCTCCATCGGTGCGTCGGCGCCCTACGACGGGCCGCCGCCGCTGGCGTCCGATCTGGCTGCCATCGACGCCAGTCCGGTGCGCGCGTTCGACAAGGACGCCGAGGCCAGGATGATCGCCGAGATCGAGGCCGCCAAGGCGGACGGAGACACACTCGGCGGCATCGTCGAGGTCGTCGCGAACGGACTGCCGATCGGACTCGGCTCGTTCACCAGTGGTGACAACCGCCTCGACAGCCAGCTGGCCGGTGCGGTCATGGGCATCCAGGCGATCAAGGGCGTCGAGATCGGCGACGGCTTCGAAACCGCGCGCCGTCGGGGCAGCGTCGCCCACGACGAGATGTATCCCGGGCCCGGCGGCGTGATGCGCTCGACGAATCGAGCGGGCGGACTGGAAGGCGGCATGACCAACGGCCAACCGCTGCGCGTGCGGGCGGCGATGAAGCCGATCTCCACCGTGCCGAGGGCGCTGGCCACCGTCGACATGGCCACCGGCGACGAGGCGGTCGCCATCCATCAGCGTTCCGACGTATGTGCGGTGCCCGCTGCAGCAGTCGTGGTCGAGACCATGGTGGCACTCGTGCTGGCCCGGGCCGCGCTGGAGAAGTTCGGCGGCGACTCGATCGGCGAGACCCGGGCCAACCTCGAGACGTATCTACGGTCTGTGGCCGCCCGCGAGCCGGCTCAACAAGCGCGGGTGTCCGGCTGATGGCCCCCAAGGCGGTGTTGATCGGGATGCCCGGCTCGGGAAAGTCCACGATTGGTCGGCGACTGGCCAAGTCGCTCGGCGTCGCGCTGTTGGACACCGACGCGGTGATCGAGCAGACCGCCGGCCGCACCATTCCCGAAATCTTCGCGGACGACGGCGAGCAGGGATTTCGCCAGCATCGAGGAACAAGTCATCAGGGACACGCTGGAATCACACGACGGCGTGCTGTCGCTGGGCGGCGGCGCGATCACCAGTCCCGGTGTGCGCGAAGCGCTTTCCGGGCATACGGTGATCTACCTCGAAATCAGTGCCTCCGAAGGTGTCCGCCGCACCGGCGGGACCACGGTGCGCCCGTTGTTGGCCGGTGGAGATCGCGCGGAGAAGTTTCGGGCATTGATGTCCCAACGCGTGCCGTTGTATCGGCGGGTGGCGACAATCCGCGTCAACACCAACCGCCGGAATCCCGGTGCTGTGGTGCGCTACATCGTGTCGCGACTGGAGAACCCGGACGCAGAGGACACCACTGCGAAACCCAAACCGCGACGGCGTCGCCGCCCATCGTGGCGGCGCACACCGGTGTCGTTGACGCCGAGCCCGTCCGAGGCCACCACCCCTGCCAGCCCGGCTGAGTTGGCCCGGCGTGCCGAGGCGCGCCATGAGTGATCCCGTCACGGTCGAGGTGAATACCGACCCGCCCTATCCGGTGGTCATCGGAAACGGTTTGTTGGGGGAGTTGGGCGGTTTCCTCGAGGGCAGGCACAAGGTCGCGATCCTGCACCAGCCGGCGCTGGCGCAGACGGCGGAAGCGATCCGTGACTACCTGTCGGACAAGGGCGTCGACGCACATCGCATCGAGATCCCGGATGCCGAGGCGGGTAAGGAACTGCCAGTCGTCGGCTTCATCTGGGAAGTGTTGGGCCGCATCGGTGTCGGCCGCAAGGACGCCGTCGTCAGCCTCGGCGGGGGAGCGGCCACCGACGTCGCGGGATTCGCCGCCGCCACCTGGCTTCGTGGAATCGACATCGTGCATGTGCCCACCACGTTGCTCGGCATGGTGGACGCCGCCGTCGGTGGGAAGACCGGCATCAACACCGACGCGGGCAAAAACCTCGTCGGCGCATTCCATCAGCCCGCTGCGGTGCTCGTCGACCTCGCGACGCTGGAAACATTGCCGCGCAACGAAATCGTCGCGGGTATGGCGGAGATCGTGAAGGCCGGCTTCATCGCCGACCCGGTGATTCTTGACCTCATCGAAGCCGACCCCGAAGCGTCGCTGGACCCGACGGGCAAGGTGCTGCCGGAACTGATCCGCCGCGCGGTAGTGGTCAAGGCCGAGGTGGTCGCCGCCGACGAGAAGGAATCCCAGCTGCGCGAAATCCTGAACTACGGGCACACTTTGGCGCATGCCATCGAGCGCCGCGAGCGCTACCAGTGGCGCCATGGTGCCGCCGTGTCGGTGGGGCTGGTGTTCGCCGCTGAATTGGGCCGACTGGCCGGCCGCCTCGACGACGGAACCGCCGACCGGCACCGGGCCATCCTCAGCTCGCTGGGCCTCCCGGTCAGCTATGACGCCGACGCCCTGCCACAGCTGATCGAATCCATGGCCGGTGACAAGAAGACCCGCTCTGGAGTGCTGCGCTTCGTCGTCCTCGACGGGCTGGCCAAGCCGGGACGGCTGGAAGGTCCCGACCCGTCACTTCTGGCTGCGGCCTACGCGGAGGTGGCACGGCCATGACGACTGTCAACGTCATCAACGGTCCGAACCTGGGTCGCCTCGGCCGCCGCGAGACGCAGGTCTACGGCAGCACGACACACGACGACCTGGTCGCGATGATCGAGCGTGAGGCCACCGAGCTTGGACTGAAAGTAGTTGTGCGGCAATCAGACAGCGAAGCAGAGCTGTTGGACTGGATTCATCGCGCCGCCGACGCCGGCGAACCGGTTGTGTTCAACGCGGGTGCGCTGACGCATACCTCGATTGCGTTGCGGGATGCCTGCGCCGAACTGCGCGCCCCGTTGATCGAAGTGCACATCTCCAATGTGCATGCCCGGGAGGAGTTTCGGCACCACTCCTACCTGAGCGCGATCGCCACCGGTGTCATCGTCGGACTCGGTGTGCAGGGTTACCTGCTCGCGCTGCGTTACCTCGCCGCGCCGGACTAGGTCTGTTCTTGGCGCCGCTCGGTCGGTGTCTCGTCGGCGGGCGCGTCCGGGTGCCGGACAGCGGCGAACACGTCGGTGTCGGCGCGGTCCTCGCCCGCGGCGCGGTCCTCTCCCGCGGCGAGGCCGTGGTGCTGGCGCGGAACGTCGTCGGCATGCCGGTCGATGAGCCAGTGTCCGAGCGCAACGCCAGCGATCGCCCCGAGGAAGATCAGCAGCGCGGTGAACGCCGCGAAGGTGGTGAGCTCATTGATCAGCCCACCGACATAGAGGCCTTTGTAGAACAGCGAGATCAGCCACGCGATCGCGCCGCTGACGATTCCGGCGAACAGGCCGGCCAGCAGCCACGTCATCGCCAGGTCTTCGCGGCGGTCGGGGTCGGGGTTGGCCCGCGCGTCCGAACGGCCGTCGAAGTACCCCCAGATGAACACTGCGATCGCGAAGAGGACGACGAGGGTGACGCTGATCAATCCCGCCTTGGTCTCCCACGCGTTAATCGCAGCGCCCTGCACCAGTCGGATGAAAACCATCAGGGCGGCGAACACCAGTCCGCGCAGCAACCACTTACTCATGGGGCATCACCTTAGCGAGTAGCGTCAAGACCTGTGACTATATCCCAGCGTCGAGATCGGCTGCGGCAGCGGCTGAAGTCTGACGGGCTGGACGCCATGTTGGTAACACGCCTGGTCAACGTGCGTTATCTGTCCGGTTTCACCGGTTCCAACGCGGCGCTGCTGATTCGCGCGGATGACGACACTCCGGTGCTGGCCACCGATGGGCGGTACCGCACCCAGGCCGCGCAGCAGGTGCCGGACGCCGAAATCGTGATCGAGCGGGCCTGCGGGCAGTTTCTGGCCGGACGGGCCGCGGCCGACGGTGTGCGACGGCTCGGCTTCGAGAGCCACGTCGTCACCGTCGAGGGGTTCGACGCGCTCGCCAAGGAGGCGTGCGACGCCGAGCTGGTCCGCGCCGCAGGCACGGTCGAGGCGTTGCGGGAAATCAAGGACGCCGGCGAAATCGCGCTCTTGCGGCTGGCCTGCGAGGCGGCCGACGCCGCGCTGGCCGATCTGGTTGAGGGCGGCGGCCTGCGGCCGGGGCGGACCGAGCGTGAGGTGGGCCGCGAGCTGGAGTCGTTGATGTTCGATCACGGTGCGGACGGGGTGTCGTTCGAGACCATCGTGGCGACCGGCGCCAACTCCGCGATCCCGCACCATCGGCCGACTGACGCGGTCCTTGCGGCGGGTGATTTCGTCAAGATCGACTTCGGTGCGCTGGTGTGCGGATACCACTCGGATATGACGCGCACCTTCGTGCTGGGCCCCGCCGCGCAGTGGCAGCTCGACCTGTACGAACTGGTCGCCGCCGCCCAGCGGGCGGGACGGGAGGCGCTGGAACCCGGTGTCGCGCTGCGTGACGTGGACGCCGCGTCGAGACGGGTGATCGCCGATGCGGGGTACGCCGACAACTTCACCCATGGCCTCGGGCACGGCGTCGGTCTGGAGATCCACGAAGCGCCGGGAATCAGCGCGTCAGCCGCCGGTACACTGCTTGCTGGCTCCGCGGTGACCGTGGAGCCCGGTGTCTACTTGCCCGATCGCGGCGGTGTCCGCATCGAGGACACGCTGGTCGTCGGCGAGACGGCGCCCGACCTGCTTACCCAGTTCTCCAAGGAACTGGCCATTCTCAGTTGAGAGACGTTGAGAGACTAGGAGTAGTACCGCCGTGGCATCGACCGCCGACTTCAAGAACGGACTCGTCCTGAACATCGATGGACAATTGTGGTCCATCATCGAGTTCCAGCACGTCAAGCCGGGCAAAGGCCCCGCGTTCGTCCGCACCAAGCTGAAGAACGTGCTGTCGGGCAAGGTCGTCGACAAGACCTACAACGCCGGGGTGAAGGTCGAGACCGCGACTGTTGACCGCCGCGACACCACGTACCTGTACAAGGACGGGTCGGACTTCGTATTCATGGACAGCCAGGACTACGAGCAGCACCACCTGCCGGAGTCGTTGGTCGGCGACGACGCACGCTTTCTGCTGGAGAGCCTTCCGGTGCAGGTGGCCTTCCACAACGGCACCGCGCTCTACATCGAGCTGCCAGTCACTGTGGAACTCGTGGTCACCCACACCGAGCCCGGGCTGCAGGGCGACCGGTCCAGCGCAGGCACGAAGCCGGCGACGGTGGAGACCGGTGCCGAGATCCAGGTGCCGCTGTTCATCAACACCGGTGACAAGCTCAAGGTCGATTCGCGCGACGGCAGCTATCTCGGCCGAGTGAATTGACCATGCCGAAGCCGGATAGGGGTCGGCATCAGGCGCGCAAGCGAGCCGTCGACCTGCTGTTCGAGGCGGAGGCTCGCGGCATTACGCCTGCGGAAGCCGCCGAATCGCGAGAGGCGTTGGCGCAGAGTCAATCCGACGTGTCAGCGTTGAACCCGTACACAGTGACGGTGGCCCGAGGCGTGACACAGCATGCCGCGCACATCGACGACCTCATCTCGACGCATCTGCAGGGCTGGACACTGGAACGCCTACCCGCCGTGGACAGGGCGATCCTGCGGGTCGCGGTGTGGGAACTGCTGCACGCCGACGACGTCCCAGAACCGGTCGCCGTCGACGAGGCCGTCGAACTGGCGAAGCGTCTGTCCACCGATGATTCGCCGGGGTTCGTCAACGGTGTGCTGGGCCAGGTGATGTTGGTGACGCCGCAGATTCGGGCCGCCTCCGCTGCCATTCAGGGCGGGTCAGAGAATTCCTGACTAGAACGGCTTCCATCGCGCCCTTAGGCTTGCGCGATGGCCACACCGCAGGACTGGGCGCCCTACTACGGCCTCGAAGATGCCGCCAAGGTGTATCTGCGGGATCCGATTGTCGCGCTTGACCAACTGCGAGGCATCGTGGACTTTCCGTCCATCCAGTCGTTCTTCATGTCGCGGCGGCTGACCGAGGAGTCGTGGGGCGAAGCGCTGGCTCAAGAGGTGGTGTTGACCGACGGCCGCAGGCTGGTCATGTGGCGCGCCGACGACGATATGTCGATAGGCGAAGAGCATCAGCGTCAGGTGCTGAACGCGTCGGTGCGGACGATCCTGCTGTCGACGATCACCGACCACATCCTGACGACGGAATTCGACGTCCTCAACGACGGCACCCGGCGGCTGTCGGAGGTCCGACTGCGGATGTACACCCAACTCGTCACGCGAAGTCACGAGAAGTCCGCCACCGACACCGATTACTTCTGCGAATCGTTCCGCTTCGACAAGTCGGTCGACAACGGCGGGCTGGCCCAGATGGAGCGGCTGCTGCAGTTTGGCCGAGTGCTGTCGCGCTGCATGTAGGCGGTTCGACCCAGCCAAGCGAACAAGGCGCTTGTCACGTATCCGAAGGTGCCGATCATCAACAGCAAGCCCCATGCGGTGGCGGCCTCGAAACGCTGCTGGCTTTCGATCAGTAGCCGTCCGAGACCCGCCCCGACCCCGAAGATGTCCACCAGCAGCGTGACGATGAGTGCCATTGCCGAGGCGACTCTCGCGCCGAGCAGGATCCCTGGTGTCAGCGACGGCAGGATGACCTTGCCCCATCGGTGCAGCGGAGTCAGGCCGAGCGTGTACGACATCTCAAGCCGTACAACGGGAACGGTGCGCATGGCGGTCGCAGCGGCCAGCAGCACCGGCCAGGAGACGATCAATGCGACGACCACCACGCCGCTGAGCTGACTGGGGCCAAGAAACAACACCGCCACGGGTACCACCGCGGCGCCGGGCACGGCGGCCAGGAATGCGATCGACGGGCTGAGGGCACGGTCGATGCGATGCGACGCGCCGATCGCTACACCGACGACACATCCGATGGCGACCGCGAACGTCAATCCGAGTACATATGTCGAAAGCGTCTGCGCGACAGCGGGTGTAAGCGACCCCGACGCATACACGCGGCCGAGCGCTTTCAACCATTCGCTCGGTGGCGGAAAGAACAACGAGTCACCGTTCCCGAAGAGTTGCCAGGTCGCCAGTAAGGCGGCCACCGGTAGCAATCCGCGCAGTGTCGACGGGGGTTGTGCGACGGCGCTCTGGACCGACACCGATATTTCCGCGTTGACCGGACTGCCCGGCAGGCCGAGAGCGACGGCGCGGCCAGTAATGCGTTGAGCACGTATCCGATGACACCGCAGACAAGCGCGTACGCCCACACGCGTGCCGGCGCAAGCGCATTGAGCGATGCGACCAGGCCTCCGCCCAGACCGCGCTGATACATGATCATTTCGGTGACGATGGAAACGAGCAGGGCGATGACCGCTGCCAGGCGCGCACCGATGAGCCATGCAGGCACGGCCGCGGGAATCACAATTTTCCTGACCGTGGCCGCGCGGGAGAAATGCAACATGCGGGCGACGTCGTACTGGCGAGGGTGTGTTGCCGCGGCCCCTGCCGCCGTGCACAGGACGACCGGCCACAGCGCGGCATAGACCGCGAGGACGAACTCGGTACTGGCGAACGGTCCCAAACTCATCACCGCCACCGGAATCAGCGTGACTGCCGGGATGGCCCGCAGAAAATCGATCGACGAGACGACGTAGCTTCGCAATGTCGGCAGCAGGCCGACAGCAAGCCCCAACACGGCGCCGCAATATCAACGCGATCGTGGTTGCGATCAGAGTCACGACGAGTGTGTGCGAGACATCGTCGACCAATTCGCCGGTGCGAGCCAACTCCGCCAGCTGACCTCATCACATCCACCGGAGCGGGCAGGTATTCATAGCGCAGCAGGCCAGTCGACTCCGAAAGCTGCCAGAAGACGATTACGACAATGGGCAGCAACAAGCCGGCGGACCGCGTTCGCGGCCGGTTAGCCATCCTCTGCCCGCAATGTCTGGCCGAGGAGGTGCCGGACTCGCATGTAGTCGGGCAATTCGCGGGTGGTCAATTGATCTCGTGGACGGGGCATTTCGGTGGCGACCATCAGCGTGATACCACCGGGATTGCCGGCCAGAACCAGCACCCGGTCGCTCAGGTAGATCGCTTCGTCGAGGTCATGTGTGATGAACACGACGGTCGCATCGGTCTGCTGCTGGACATTGAGCAACACATCCTGCAGGGCCGCTTTGGTGATCGCGTCGAGCGCGCCGAACGGCTCGTCCATCAAGAGCACCTTCGGTCCCAACGCCAACGCGCGAGCGAGCTGCGCACGTTGGGCCATACCACCCGAAAGGCGAGACGGAAACTCTGCGCTGTTGTCCTCGAGGCCGACCATCCGCAGCGCGTCTGCGACCCGGCGACGCCGGTCGTCGCGTCCAAACCGCCCTTCCAGGCCGAGCTCTGCGTTGCGCGCGACCGTTCGCCAGGGCAGAAGTGCGTTGCCGTAGTCCTGGAAAACCATGACCACACCCGTCGGCGGAGCATGAACCGCCATGCCGTCGAATGTCACTGCGCCGCACGAAGCCGGAAGCAGACCGCCGAGTACGCGCAGAAGCGTGGTCTTGCCGACACCGGAGCGCCCGATGATCGCGACGATCTCTCCGGCGCGTACGTCGAAAGAGATGTCGCGCAACACGGGCTGCGCACCATCGGCAGTAGGCAGCCGAACCCCGACCGAGTCGACCGTGTACAGGATCCGGCTCACGGGCCTTGCCACACCAGAGAATTCACATCCGGGTCGGTGTGTGTGGAGCCGACCGATTTCGAGATGGCGATGTATGGGGCCAGGTCGTCAGGTGTTATCTCGACGGTCCACTCGGGCAACGGAGAACGGGCGATGACACCGGCGGGGATGTGTAGCCACGATTCCGTAAGCGCACGGGCTTCAGAATTGTTGGCGTTGAGAAAGTCGATCGCCTCGGTCAGCGACTTGCGCCACGCCGCAATCGTCTCCGGGTGTTCACGCGCGAACTTGCCCGATGTGGTCCAGACGGATGTTATCGCGGTGTCGACGGTTCCACCGCTGGCATCCTTGACGGCCTCGACGATGACATCGTCATGGACCGTGAATCCGCGCGCCGCGATGGCGGTGAAAAACGGGATCGTGGCGATCGCGGCGTCGACATGACCGGCTTGGAGCTGATCGCCCATGGTGGGGAAGGGTGTCTGGACGAGCTTTACCTCGTCGCGGTTCACACCGTCGCGTTTCAGCAGGTATATCAGGGCGTCTGTGATGAGTCCGGTGAGTGACGGCACCGCGATCGCCTTGCCTCTGAGCTGACCGAGTTTCTCGATGGCGGGATCCTTGGTGAGCCACACAGCATTCGGCCGCTGTTGAGACTGTTGCTGCAGACCTGCGACGATCTGCAGATCGAGTCGCTTCTCCACTCCGACGAGCGCCAATGTCGGCACACTCATCGCGATGTCGTACTGACCCTTGGCAAGTGCCGCCATGAACAGCGGCAGATCCGTGCCCTCGGTGAGCTCGACCTGCAAGCCATTGCGCTCACATATCCCTTTGACTATCGCCACGTGTGCGGGCAGCGTGCTTCCGCCAGGGAATAGCGCGACCCGAATTCGTGTGATGTCTTGCCCCGCCGGACGTGCCCCGTCGTCTCCGCAGCCGGCGAGGACGAGGACCACACAGGCGGCAAGGCCCAAGAACCGACGAGTCCATGTACCGCGTCGCGCCATCAGACCCTCCCCGATGCTCCCTGCGCTCGAACGCTACGACAGCCATCGCGGTCTAGACCCGGAAATTGACAGCGTGACTGGCTGAATTGACGACCAGGTCACCTCGGGGGTGCTCTCATATAGAGATGGTCTTACAAAGGGGGGAGACCAGGACAGAGTCGCTTCCTGCGGGATCGGCCAACGCCCGCGCGGGCGAGTTGCCGGTGCTCCTCGACCGCGAGGACGACCTGGCCGCCATCGATGCCGCGTTGGCGAAGGCGGTCGGTGGATCGGGCGGGATCCTGCTCATCGAAGGGCCGCCGGGGATCGGCAAGACGGTATTGCTCGATGAGCTGCGCCGACGCGCTTGTGCGCTGGGCATCACGGTGCGCGCGGCCCGCGCAGGCGAGCTGGAACGGGGATTCGGCTTTGGCGTGGTACGCCAGTTGCTCGAAGCCACAGTCGTCGGATCGAACCAGGTCGAGCGCTCTCGACTGCTGGCCGGTGCGGCCCGTCTCTCTGAGCCGGTATTCACCGACGTCGCGGCCGCCGAGGAAACGGGTGACGTCGCGTTCGCCACGCTGCACGGGCTCTACTGGCTTGTCGTCAACATCGCTGAACGCGGCCCGCTCATCCTCGCGGTGGACGATGCGCAGTGGGCTGACGAACCGTCGTTGCGCTTCCTGCTGCACCTCGCGAATCGGCTCGCCGGCCTCCCAGTAGTGGTGGCGCTGACCGTGCGCGCAGGTGCGGACATGCACCGACCGCACCTCAGTTCTCTATTGGTCGAGGCGCGCCCGCCCATACTTCGACCGCGACCGTTGAGCGAAGCCGCGGTGGGGAAGGTGTTCCGGGCGACGATGGGCGAGGACGCCAATGCGGAGTTGTGTCGCGCGTGCACACACGCGACCGGCGGCAATCCGTTTCTTCTCGTCGAGCTTCTGGGCGAGTTTCGCCGTGAGGGGAATCCGGCCAGCACGATAGACCCCGATGAAGTCGGCCGCGTGGCGCCGGAGCGCGTCGCCGCGGCAGTGCTGCTGCGCGTGGGCCACCTTCACCCCCAGGCAACGGCGCTGGCCCGCTCAGTGGCGGTGCTCGGTGACCAGGCGCGGCTTGCGATGTGCGCGGAACTGACTGGAATCGACTCCCGAACCGCGAACAAGCTGGCGACGGGCCTCGTGGACCTCGCGGTTCTGGTTGCGGGAGAGCCGCTGCGCTTCGCGCATCCGATTGTGCGGACCGCGATCTACGAAGACCTGTCGGCCGCCGACCGGGCCGACCTTCACGCGCG
Source organism: uncultured Actinomycetota bacterium (assembly GCA_963822305.1). Taxonomy (GTDB): domain Bacteria; phylum Actinomycetota; class Actinomycetes; order Mycobacteriales; family Mycobacteriaceae; genus Mycobacterium. The sequence continues at coordinate 138,643 of CAWGHF010000023.1, forward strand.
CGCCGCTCGTCTGCTGCACGAGCAGCGGGCCGATCCAGGGGCGATCGCGGTTCATCTGTTGGCAACCCCCGCAAGCGGCGACGAGAAGGTCGTGAACATGCTGCGCGAAGCCGCGCGATCGGCACTCGGCGGCGGAGCCCCCGACACCGCCGCGGCACTGCTCCGGCGGGCGCTCGATGAACCGCCGGGAAACGGGGACCGGCCGCTCGTGTTGTTCGAACTCGGTAATGCCGAGCACGAAATAGGGGATGCCGCCGCGCGCAGCCACCTTCGAGAGTCCGGCGAGACCACTGCCGATCCCATGGTTCGCGCGCGGGCCTTCACCGCGCTGGCGTGGACGACGCATCCCGATGCGCGACACCAGCGCGAACAACTTCCTCTCTATGAGCTGGCCGCGGCGGAAGTTCGGGGGCACGACCGAGAGCTGGCGCTGGAGCTCGAGGCGGCGAGACTCGGTGCGCTGCTGCTCAATCCGGACCTGCCTACCAAATTCGAAGACGAAGCCGGCCGCTTCGCGGATTTGCCTACTTTGACCGGCGCAGAATGCCTGCTGCGATCGTTCGTCGCCCGTGGCGCCCTGGATACCGGACCGGTCGCGGTGGCGGGTGATCTCGCCGAGCAGGTCGCATCTCATCCTGCACTTGTCAGCCAGGGCGGACATCCGTTGTGGCGCACGAACATCACGATCTGCCTGATCGAAGCCGAACGCTACGACGTTGCCGACCATGTGCTGTCGCGTGCGATTCGCCACGCCGAACGTGTCGGCTCGCCTCAATGGTTGGCGCGCGCGCTGTGGCTTCGAGGTCTTGCCCGACATCGGTCCGGCGACCTGCGTGCGGCAGAAGCCGATGGTCGAGCAGCCGTCGACCTCCACGGACTGACCGCCGATTACACCAAGACGCCGGGTCTCGTCGTGGTCGTCGACTCGTTGGCGGATCAGGGACGTCCCGACGAGGGCGAAGTACTGCTCACCGAACGGGGCATGGACGGCGAACTCGCACCCACGTTGTTCTCCGTGCTGCCGCTGCTTGCGCGCGGACGATGCCGTGCCGCCATGGGGGACTATGTGCGGGCCCGTGCCGACCTGGAGGATGCGTTACGCCGAATAGAGATCAGTCGCGGCCTCTTCCCGTGGGCGAGTGACGCACGGGTTGCGCTCGTTCCAGTGTTGCGTGCGATGGGCGAGGTCGACTTGGCGCGCGAGGTGGCCGAGGCCGCCTACACCGCTGCGACGTTTGCGGATTCTCGGCGAAGAATCGGTGGGGCGCTTCGCATTCGCGGATTGCTGGAGGGCGGTAAGCGTGGTCTTGACCTGCTGCGCCAGGCGGCGGATTCATTGGCCAGTTCGCCGGCTCTACTTTGGCGGGCGGAGGCCTACATCGATCTCGGCACCGCGATGCGCGCTGACGGGCAGGTGATCAGCGCGCGTGAGATTCTTCGTGAGGGTATGGAACTTGCGCACCGGTGCGGAGCGACGCCGCTCGCGGATCGCGCGGAAAAGGAACTCCGTGCTGCAGGCGGACGCCCAAGGCGGCGAGCGGGCATCGGTGCGGACGCGTTGACGGCCAGCGAGCGACGCGTCGCGGAGTTGGCCGCCGGAGGCTCCAGCAACAAAGAGATCGCGCAGTCGTTGTTCGTGACCCTGCGCACCGTGGAGCTACACCTGTCCAACGCGTACAACAAGCTTCAGATCCGGTCGCGGCACGAACTCGCCGCGGCGCTTCAGACGTGATGTCCCCGGGGTCATGAAGCCATGGAGTAGTCAGGGAGTTCAATCGAATCCGCCACGGTGAACCACAATTGGCGGCGATCGGCCGGAACGGCCAGCGTTGCATCCACTTCATCACTGCGATATTGATCGCGATGTCGGACCGCGAGTTCGGTGCGTAGCGGTCGACGCGATTGGGGATGTCCTGACACTTGTCGACGTAGGGACGCATCTTCGTCTGGTAACTCTGTAGCGCGTCGTGGATACGTTGGGCGTCAAGCGAATCCGCAGGGCCGAGTTCGCCAGCCAGGAGGTAGGCGCCTACCAGCGCCAGGCTGGTGCCCATGCCGCTGAGCGGTGACGCGCAGTACCCAGCGTCTCCGACAAGTGCGATGCGGCCCGACGTCCAGGAGGGCATGTGCACCTGGAGGAACGAGTCGAAATAGAAGTCGTCGGCCTCCTGTGCGGCGGTGAGCAGCGCGTCGCACTGCCATCCAGCGCCCGCGAATCGGTCGACCAGTATCTGGCGCTGCTCGTCGAGGTCACGGCGGTCGTAGGCGATCGGCTCGGACTGAAAAGCCAGCCCCGCCTTAGCCATTGCGGGGTCGTGTGTGGGCCGCATGGATGCGTTGAGGCCGCCGGGCGCGAGGTACATGAGGTACCAGCCGTCCAGGCCGACGTGATCCGGTGCGCTGAACCATGCGTTGTATCCGCCGAGCGGCTTGACGAACTGATCCTCGGGTCCGAAGACCATTCCGCGAACTGCGGAATGCGGGCCGTCGGCGCCGACGACAAGATCCGCACGGAGCTGGGCGCCGTCGGCGAGGGTGACGTCGACGCCGTCGTCGTCCTGCTTCATCGCCGAAATCCGAGTGTTGAAGCGATATTCGACGGAGTCCTTCGTGGCGGTGTACAGCACGTCGACGAGGTCGCCGCGAAGGATCTCCAGTTTGGAGACCAGTCCGTTGCCGTCGAAGGCGGTCACTGGCATTTCGGCGCGCCTGCTGCCGTCGGACTTTACCCACGCAACGCCGTGCTGCTCGAGGGCGTGCTCGCGCATCTGAGGCATCAGCGCCATGCGCTCGACGACGTCGCCACCGGCGCCACGTAGGTCGACGGTCTGGCCGCCGGGACGGATTCCCGGCGCGATCTCGACGACGATCACGCGATAGCCGCTCTTGGTGAGCCAGAGAGCGAGAGATGGTCCGGCGATGCCTGCGCCGCTGATCAACACGGTCGGTTGTGCCACGGAAACCAGAGTATGTCGCGCGCAGTCGCCGCAGGTAGCACCGCTGCGACACCCAATGGGCCTCTCGAGGGGGAGGCCCATTGGTCTGTCCCGGACTAGATCTGCAGCGCCTGGTACGTCCGCCGCACGAATTTCGGCTGCACGCCTTGCAGTTTGGCCAACGAAGTGTTGCCTGCAACCGCCTCCCCGGCATCGGCAGACAGGTCTGGGTGGTTCTGAATGAGGTACAGCAGAATGAGATCCGCCGACGGATCGGCCAGCCACCACGTCCCGTAGGCACCCGGCCACGTGAACGAGCCCTTGCCGCCCGGGCCGAACAACTGTCGAGACTTCGCCGGGTCGGTGACCACAGACAGGTTCAGGCCAAACCCGCGACCGATCCAATACGGCATCCCCAGGAAGGGATATTGCCGTTGCTGATCGGTCAGTTGGTCAGTCCGCATCTGCCGGGCCGACTCTTCGGACAGCACACGCACTCCGTCGAGCGCTCCGCCCGCGAGCAGCATCCGAACAAAGCGCAGATAGTCGTCGGCCGTCGACCACAGGCCCGCACCGCCGCTGCACAGCGGAGGATCCGCAATGGGTGCCGGACCCATGGAGTTGTGGTGCAGCTTGCCGCCTTCGCCGAGTTGGTACATCGTCGCCGCGCGCTGCCGGCCGGTCGGGCCGACGCTGAAGCCGGTGTCGGGCATGCCGAGCGGGCCGAAGATGCGCTCGGACAGCACCTGGGACAGCGGCTTGCCCTCGATACGCGACAGCGCGATACCGAGCACATCGGTCGAGACGCTGTACGTCAGTCGCGAGCCGGGCTGATGTGCCAGCGGAAGCTTGGCCAGGTCCGCCAGCCAGCCGTCCTGGTCCTGACGGTGCGACAGCTTGCCGTATGCCCGGGCCAGCGGGCCGGCCACCGAGAACGCGTACGCGAAACCGCTGCGGTGAGTCATCAGGTCGTCGATGGTGATCGGCCGCTCGGCGGGAATGGTGTCCTCCAGCGAACCGTGAATGTCCGACACCACGCCCAGTCCGGACAACTCCGGTAGCCACTTCGCTACCGGATCGGTCAGAGCGAGCCTGCCCTCGTCGACGAGCGTCATCGCGGCGGCGACGGTAACCGGCTTGGTCATCGAGGCGATCCTGAACATGGTGTCGCGCTGCATCGGCAGGCGGGCCTCGACGTCGCGGTAGCCGAGTTCGTTGACCTGCAGTACCTCGCCGGCCTGCCATACCAGCGTGACCGCCCCTGCGAGCAGGCCCGCGCCGATCGCCTCGTTTATGGATGCACGGTTGCCGTCGAGATTCATCGGCGCCAGCGTACTCAGCCACGGAGAAAACACTTCGGTTGAGACTTCGGTTGTCGGCTCTATGCCTTCTACGCAGGGAAGACAACACTTGAAAGCGTCGCAAATTCGGATGCGTGGCAACTGGTCGGGATTGGGCGAGCGGTCATCCAGCGACGGTCAGTTGCCCGCATTGAGCGGGAGGTACTGCGATGAGCTCTGCACGGTATGTCGGGCGGGTAGGGGCGTTGGCGGTCGCGTTGGGGATCGGCGCGGTGATCGCCGGGGTGCCGGGAGTGGCCTGGGCAGACACCGAGGGTGAGTCGGATCGTCGCCCGGGGGTGTCGGCGCCGGAGAATCCGGATAGTTCGGCGGGGGATCCGTCCGATACAGACGTCGGTGGCGGTGATCTCGGCGACTCCGGCGACGGGGATGGCGTGGGTGACGCCGGTGATCCCGGTGATGTCGACGGCGCGGACGATTCTGCGGGCGGGATGCAGGTGGGCAGCTCCGGCGGGCCGATCACGTCGACGTCGCCCGGCAGTGCGGGGGCGAAGTCCAAGCAGAAGGATGACGACGCCGATCCGCCGAAGAAGCGATCGGCCGTGAAGCAGAAGGTCGTGTCTGTGGCGCCGTCGCCGACCAGGACGACGACCCAATCGACGGCGAAGACGGTGACCGATCCGGGCCGTAAAGCTCGATCGCAAGCGCCGGCCCTCAGCATCGCTTCGCCGAAGGACCCCGGTCCTCAGATCAAGCAGTCGACGGGCCCGCCGGTCGATGTGGCGCCGCTGACACTTGCCGCCCCGGGTTGCAGAAGCCGGTGGCCGCGAGGATGACGGCGGTGACGAAACCGCTTGCCCAATCGCCGGTTTCAGGGTTGTTGCCGTTCGTGACGTTGGCCCCGACAGCCGATGGCAAGCTGCCGGGTTCGACCGAGTCGCCGTTGTTGTTGGGATTCTTGGCGGCGGGACGTCAAGTCGACAAGAAAGCCTCGGTCGAGGACGAGTCGCTTGCGCGCACGGTCGACTCGACAGAAACCAGTTTGATGACGACGACCGCCAATTCGTTGACCTTATCCCGGGTGAAGGCGACGAGGATGTAGACCAAACGGGATACCACGGCACCGACGGTGAATTGGTCTGTTGCGCCGGCCAATGGTGCGACGGTGTCGGGGGCGGTGACCGTTGAGCGCCACCGCTTCTGACAACGTCGCGGTGGCCGGGGTGCAGTTCCTGGTCGAATGGGACTGCCGGTGGGCGCCGAGGACACCACCGCCGGCACCTTGCCCGACCCCAGCAACGGGTACAGCGTGGTGTGGGACACCGCCACCGTGCGCCAATGGCTCCTACACATTGACCGCGGTGGCCCGCGATGCCGCCGGCTAACACCGCCACCACTGCGACCAGGACGGTCATCGTCGCTAACCCGGACGTCACGGCGCCCACCGTGGCCGTCACCGCGCCGACCGGACCGGTGTCGGGTGTGGTGAGCTTCTCGGCGACCGCGTCGGACAATGTCGGGGTGTCTGGGGTGCAGTTCCTGGTGAATGGGACTCCGGTGGGCGCCGAGGACACCACCTCGCCCTACGGCGTCTCCTTCAACACCGCGACGGTGGCCAACGGGACCTATGCGGTGACCGCGCGGGCCCGCGACGCCGCGGGCAACACCACGTTGTCGGCGCCGGTGAGCATCACCGTGGCCAATTCGGACACTACGGCTCCGACAGTGAGCCTGACTGGTTTGGCCAACGGCGCGACGGTGTCGGGTGCGGTGCCATTGACTGCCAACGCTTCTGACAATGTCGGAGTGGCCGGAGTGCAATTCCTGGTGAACGGGATACCGGTGGGCGCGGAGGACACCAACGCCCTCGACGGGTACAGCACTTCGTGGAATACCGCCACCGTCGCCAACGGCACGTACACCGTGACCGTACGCGCCCGCGACGCAGCCGGTAACGCGACATTGTCGACGCCGGTGACCATCACCGTGGCTAACGGAGATGTGACGGCGCCATCGGTGACTTTGACCAGTCCGGCCAATGGTGCGTCGGTGTCGGGTCCGGTGAGCCTGAGTGCCAACGCTTCTGACAATGTCGGCGTGGTCGGGGTGCAGTTCTTCGTGGACGGCGTCCCGCTGAACGGCGAGGACGCTATCGCGCTCCTACAGCACCTCGTGGAACACCACGACGATCGCCAACGGTATGCATACTGTGACAGCAACGGCCCGTGATGCGGCGGGCAATATCACCACTTCGACGCCGGTGACCGTGACTGTGGCTAACGGCGATGTGACAGCGCCGATTGGTGACTTTTTATCGGTCTCGGCCAACGGTGCGTCGGTGTCGGGCCCGGTGAGCCTGAGCGCCTGGGTTTCTGACAATGTCGGGGTGGCCGGAGTCCAATTCTTGGTGGACGGCATGCCGATTGGTGCCGAGGACACCACTTTGCCCTACGGCCCGATGTCCTTCGACTCTACGACGGTGGCAGACGGTTTCCATACGCTGTCGGTGCGGGCGCGTGATGCGGCGGGCAACACCACCATCTCTATGCCCGTCAGTGTCAACGTCGTCAACGGCACCACCCCCGCCACCTATGTTGTGAACCCGGTGACGGTGGGAACCGGCCCAAGCGGTGTGGTTGTCGCAAATGGCTATACCTACGTCATCAACTACGACAGCAACAACGTCACCGTAATGGACACGGCGACAAACCAATTCGTCGGAAACGATCGCTGTCGGCAGTGGACCCGCTGAGCGTGGCGGCCAACCCGGACCGCAAGGTAAACGGGTCTACGTGAGCAACTCGCTGGACAACAGCGTGTCGGTGATCGACGCGACCACCAACACCGTCATTGTCGCCACCATCCCGATCGACGTCCTGCCCGGCTACAACATCGAACCCGCGAGACGGGGAGACCGTCATCGCGTATCCGAATCAAGGTGACGGAGGTGGCGGTCAAGTCAGGGAACGCGGCTCTACGTCAATGCGACCGACGGCAGCATCACGGTGATCGACACCGACCCGAACAGACGTCAACTACAAGGTCATTCGCATTGCCGCGCTCGGCACCTTCCAACGATCTGAAGGTCAGCCCGGACGGAACCCGGCTCTACGGCACGCCCGGCGTCGGCCTGACCGTCATCGACACAGCCACGATGACGGCTACCGTCAGCGTCCAAGTCGGCCCTGCGTGGAATCCACAACGCGATGCAAGCGAGCACGTCACCGACAGCGCTGGGCAACGTCGCGGTGCAGCCCCGACGGCAAGCGGGCCTATGTCGCCTTCAGCGCCACGATCGCCGCGCGCGGCGCCGGCGGCCACACCAGCGGCAGCTTCATCACCGATGCGCAAGGGGTTTCAGCTGGATGATCACCGGCGGCTACGGCGGGGTCTCGGTCATCGACACCGACCCGGCGAGCGCAACTTACAACAAGGAGATCGCGAGGATCATTCGTCCCCGCTGGGCGTACAGGATCTCGTCGTCAGCGGCAGAGCAGACTCTACGTCACCGAATGGGATGACATGTCCGTCACCGTCATCGACACCGCGACCAATGCGATCATCGGGATCATTCACCACCGACCAGACGAGGTCCGGCCGAAGCCTGTGGGTCTACGGCTATTACGAGTGGTGGGACGTTTGGGATTCGTTGTTCTCCGTTGCTGCATTCAGCCGCTACATCACGGCAAGTCCGGACGGGAAGGTGTACGTCACGGACTACGGTAACGGCGCAGCGTATGTGGTCACGCCGGGTTCGCCGAGCGTGTAAGGCCGTCGCGAAACGGTGTGCCGCGGTCGTTCGTCGTGTGGGCAACCCTACGACGTTGTCGCAGTTGAAATCGCGTCCTGTAGCGATCTGACATAGCGGTCACACTGTCCGGCGAATCCGACACGGGGATGGATAGCGACACATGTCGGGCGTTTGGGCGGCGCAGATCGCGACGATCATCTCGGATGCAGGTCGGCGGTGACTATGCGGATGGGAGAACCCACAACGTAGCTACCTGCCGTCATACAGCCACTACATCGCGGGGGGCCGAACGGGACTGTCTACGTCACCGACTACACCGACGGCACGATGTATGCAGTCACGATCGGCTCACCTAACGTGTAGTCCGCTATGGCGGATGGCCGGTGGTAAGCCTCGTCCGGGCTAGCACATACAGCTCGGCCGGGAAGGGACCGCCCTGCCACCAGCGCTGTGCGCGCTCGGTGACGGTGGCGGCGGTCGCGACCTGGGCTGACGCCGAGCGACTGTGTGAACGCGTCGAAGTTCCAGTCCGGCAACACGTTATAGGAGCGAGAGGTGCCTGCGCCGGGTTGGTGTAGTAGCCGGGCCCGAGGAGGTACTGCTCGAATCCGTACGAGGCTGTAATCGATGATCACCACGATCGCGTCAATGCTGGTAGCGCATTGTCGCCGGGCCCGAGCAGTTGTCGTGACTTCTCGGGACGGTTACCACCGACCGGTTCACGCCGAAGCTGTGTCCAATTCAGAGAGCACTCTCAGGAAGGGAATCGGCTCTGTTGTGGCACGCGGAGACGTATATCGATCTCGGCGCGGCGATGCGCGCTGACGGACAAGCGGATCGTTCGCCGATACCGACACAAGTCGAGAAAACTCTTCGGTTGAGACTTCGGTTGTCGGCTTTATGCCTTCTACGCAGGGAAGACAACACTTGAAAGCGTCGCAAATTCGGATGCGTGGCAACTGGTCGGGATTGGGCGAGCGGTCATCCAGCGACGGTCAGTTGCCCGCATTGAGCGGGAGGTACTGCGATGAGCTCTGCACGGTATGTCGGGCGCGTAGGAGCGTTGGCGGTCGCATTGGGAATCGGCGCAGTGATCGCCGGGGTGCCGGGAGTCGCCTGGGCAGACACCGAGGGTGAGTCGGACGCGCCGGGGGTGTCGGCGCCGGTGAATCCGGATAGTTCGGCGGGGGATCCGTCCGATAGAGACATCGGTGGCGGTGATCTCGGCGACTCCGGCGACGGGGATGGCGTGGGTGACGCCGGTGATCCCGGTGATGTCGACGGTGCGGACGATTCTGCGGGTGGGATGCAGGTCGGGCAGCTCCGGCGGGCCGATCACGTCGACGTCGCCCGGCAGTGCGGGGGCGAAGTCCAAGCCGAAGGATGGCGACGCCGATCCGCCGAAGAAGCGATCGACCGTCAAGCCGAAGATCTTGTCTCTGGCGCTGTCGCCGACCAGGACGACGACCCAATCGGCGGCGAAGACGGTGGCCGATCCGGGCCGTAAAGCTCGATCGCAAGCGCCGATCCTCAGTATCGCTTCGCCGAAGGACCCCGGTCCTCAGATCAAGCAGTCGACGGGTTCGACGGTCGATGTGGCGCCACTGACACTTGCCGCCCCAGGGCTTGCAGAAGCCGGTACCCGCGCGGATGACAGCGGTGACGAAACCGCTTGCCCAATCGCCGGTTTCACAGTTGTTGCCGTTCGTGACGTTGGCCCCGACAGCCGATGGCAAGCTGCCGGGTTCGACCGAGTCGCCGTTGTTGTTGGGATTGTTGGCGGCGGGACGACAAGTCGACAAGAAAGCCTCGGTCGAGGACGAGTCGCTTGCGCGCACGGTCGACTCGACAGAAACCAGCTTGATGACGACGACGACCAATTCGTTGACCTTATCCCGGGTGAAGGCGACGAGGACGCAGACCAAACGGGATACCACCGCGCCGTTGGTGAATTGGTCTGCTGCTCCGGCCAATGGTGCGACGGTGTCGGGGGCGGTGACCGTTGAGCGCCACCGCCACCGACAACGTCGCGGTGGTCGGGGTGCAGTTCCTGGTGAATGGGACTGCGGTGGGCGCCGAGGAACATCCCGACCCCAGCAACGGGTACAGCGTGACGTGGAACACCGCCACCGTCGCCAACGGCGCCTACACGCTGACCGCACGAGCCCGCGACGCCGCCGGCAACACCACCACCCTCGACGAGGACCGTCACCGTGGCCAACGCCGATGTCACCGCGCCCACCGTGGCCGTCACCGCGCCGACCGGGGCGACCGGTGTCGGGCACGGTGACGCTGCTCGGCCGACCGCGTCGGACAATGTCGGGGTGTCTGGGGTGCAGTTCCTGGTGAATGGGACTCCGGTGGGCGCCGAGGACACCACCTCGCCCTACGGCGTCTCCTTCAACACCGCGACGGTGGCCAACGGGACGTATGCGGTGACCGCGCGCGCCCGCGACGCAGCCGGCAACACCACGTTGTCGGCGCCCGTCACCATCACCGTTCAGTCGTCCTCCACGAATTCCGGCCCGTCATATACGGAACCCCACATTGGTCATCGCCGGACTGGACGACCGGCCAAGCCACCGGCGGCGTCACTTTCTTGGACCCGGACGGGGACCCGCTGACGTACACCGTCACTAACGGTCCCGCCAATGGGACAGTGACGCTACGTCGGTTAAGCGGCCTGACTAGCTTCACTTACACACCGACATTGGCCGCTCGGCAGGCGGCCTATCAAACACCGTGGCAGGAGACCGACAGCTTTCACGATCACCGCGAGTGATGGTCAGGCGACCGCCTCAATTCCGTTCACGGTGACGTCAGCGCCATCATCTCCGGACAACCGCGCGCCGGCCCTGCAAGGTGACCCCTACGATGTCGGTGGATCTCGAATACTGGTCGGGTCTACGGGCCGTTCACGGTGGTGGAGCCTGATGGAGACCAAGTCAGCTACAGCTACGTAGAGGGACCCGACGGAGATGCTCGCCATCTTTGGGTCGTCGGGACCTGCGACGACATACGCATACAACTTCATCTACTACCCGACACAAGCCGCTCGCGACCAGGCGGCACTGACGCCGGGGCCCGATACCGCACCTCTTTATGTCACCGTTAGGGACGGTAGAGGAGGAATGACCAGCTTCACCGTCACGATGCCCCTTGAGCCACGGCCGAACGACATGCCGGTGTGGCAAGGCCCGACGACGGCAACATCTGACCCGTACACCGGTCGAACTGACAGGCAACCTGAACGTATTCGACCCCGAGGGGCGACCGCTGCATACGGCACCAGTTACGGGCCGTGGAACGGGACCCTGACTATCGATAGCGCCACAGGCAACTACGTCTATGTCCGTACCTGAACGCTGACCAAGGTATGTCGTCGTACGAGACAGTGACCGTCAGTATCGACGACGGCACCTACGGACGCACGAGGACTGGTGGGTCCAGACGTACCGCAACGATCTTCTGCACCTCTGTAGCTTGCTGGTGTCGCGGCAACCCCGAAACAGGTGCTAAGCTCCCCGCAGTTCGACGTCCTTTAACGATCCGTCCAGAGAGGCGGAGAAGGAGGTCAGGGCTCTTGGGCGCCACCGACGCTTCAGACACCGACCGGGAATTGATGTCCGCGGCGGACGTCGGTCGGACCGTTTCCCGCATCGCTCACGAAATCATCGAGAAGACCGCTCTTGACGGTCCCGACGCGCCACGCGTCGTCCTCCTCGGCATTCCCACTCGCGGCGTTGCGCTGGCCGCCCGGCTCGCCGAGAAGATTCGGGAGTTCGCCGACGTCGACGTGCCGCACGGCGGCCTCGACATCACGCTCTACCGCGACGACCTCAACATCAAGCCGCCGCGGCCCCTCGAGGAAACCTCGATCCCGGACAGCGGCATCGACGGCACGGTGGTCGTGCTCGTCGACGATGTGCTGTATTCGGGCCGCACCGTGCGCGCCGCACTCGACGCGCTACGCGACATCGGACGGCCGCGCGCAGTGCAGCTCGCCGTCTTCGTCGACCGCGGCCACCGCGAATTCCCGCTGCGGGCGGACTACGTCGGCAAGAATGTGCCGACCTCGCGCAGCGACAACATCAAAGTGCGGCTGACCGAGCATGACGGCCACGACGGCGTGACGATCGCTTCGCATGGAGGTCCAGTCCGATGAGTCCACGGCATCTCCTCTCGGCGGCGGACCTGACGCGCGACGAGGCGACCGCGATCCTCGACGACGCCGACCGATTCGCCGAGTCGCTGCTGGGCCGCGAGGTCAAGAAGCTGCCGACGCTACGCGGCCGCACGATCATCACGATGTTCTACGAGAACTCCACCCGCACCCGGGTGTCGTTCGAGGTGGCGGGCAAGTGGATGAGCGGCGACGTCATCAACGTCAGCTCGTCTGGGTCGTCGGTCGCCAAGGGGGAATCGCTGCGGGACACGGCGCTCACGCTGCGCGCCGCCGGAGCCGACGCGTTGATCATCCGCCACTCCGCATCCGGGGCCGCGCAGCAGCTCGCGGAGTGGACTGCCACCGAGGACGGCGGGCCGTCGGTGATCAATGCGGGCGACGGCACCCACGAACATCCCACCCAGGCTCTGCTCGATGCGCTGACCATCCGCCAGCGCCTCGGCGGCATCGAGGGCAAGCGGGTGGTCATCGTCGGCGATGTCCTGCACAGCCGAGTGGCACGCTCGAATGTCCTGCTACTGCACACGCTGGGCGCCGAGGTGGTGCTGGTGGCGCCTCCGACACTGCTGCCCGTCGGGGTATCGGGCTGGCCGGTCACCGTGTCGCACGACCTCGACGCGGAGCTGCCCGTCGCCGATGCGGTGCTGATGCTGCGGGTCCAGGCCGAGCGGATGACCGGCGGCTTCTTCCCGTCGGCCAGGGAGTACTCGGTGCGCTACGGACTGTCGGAGAAGCGCCAAGCGCTGCTGCCCGGCAATGCGGTAGTCCTCCACCCGGGACCGATGCTGCGCGGTATGGAGATCTCGTCCTCCGTTGCCGACTCGACGCAATCGGCTGTGCTGCAACAGGTTTCCAACGGTGTGCATATCAGGATGGCGGTGCTGTTCCACCTGCTGGTGGGCGCCGATCAGGAGCGAGTGGGAGCCGAGGCATGACTGCAGTTCTCATCAGGGGCGTGCTCCTCTACGGCGAGGGTGACCCGGCCGACGTGCTGGTCGACGACGGCCAGATCGCCGATATCGGCGCGGATCTGACGATCCCCGAGGATGCCGATGTCGTCGACGCCACCGGTCAAATCCTGCTGCCGGGCTTCGTCGACCTGCACACGCACCTGCGCGAGCCCGGACGCGAATACGCCGAAGACATCGAAACCGGCTCGGCTGCAGCAGCTTTGGGTGGCTACACGGCGGTGTTCGCCATGGCCAACACCAATCCGGTCGCAGACAGCCCGGTAGTCACCGACCACGTGTGGCACCGCGGCCAGCAGGTAGGGCTGGTCGATGTGCACCCGGTTGGTGCGGTCACCATGGGCCTGGCCGGTACGCAGTTGACCGAGATGGGAATGATGGCCGCCGGCGCGAGCCAGGTTCGCATGTTCTCCGACGACGGCGTCTGCGTCCACGACCCGCTGGTCATGCGCCGCGCCCTCGAGTACGCCACCGGGTTGGGTGTGCTGATCGCCCAGCATGCCGAGGAGCCACGGTTGACGGTCGGCGCCGTCGCGCACGAGGGCCCGAACGCCGCACGCCTGGGCCTGTCAGGTTGGCCGCGCGCCGCCGAGGAGTCCATCGTGGCTCGCGACGCGCTGTTGGCCCGCGATGCCGGTGCGCGGGTGCATATCTGTCACGCCTCGACCGCAGGCACGGTCGAGATCATCAGATGGGCGAAAGAACAAGGCATTTCGATCACCGCCGAGGTGACTCCCCATCATCTGCTGCTCGACGACGACCGGCTGGCCACCTACGACGGCCGTAACCGCGTCAACCCGCCGCTGCGGGAGTCCAGTGACGCCGAGGCTCTGCGTCAGGCACTCGTGGACGGCGTCATCGACTGCGTGGCCACCGACCACGCTCCGCACGCCGAGCACGAGAAGATGTGCGAGTTCGCCAATGCCCGGCCCGGAATGCTTGGCCTCCAGACGGCGCTGTCGGTGGTGATCGAGACGATGGTGCGACCCGGGCTGTTCACCTGGCGTGACATCGCCCGGGTGATGAGCGAGAACCCGGCCCGCATCGTCGGGCTGCCCGACCATGGCAGGCCGCTCGAGGTCGGGGAGCCTGCCAACCTGACCGTCGTCGACCCCGACGCGACGTGGACGGTGGCCGGCGCCGAGCTGGCCAGTCGCTCCGACAACACCCCCTACGAGTCGATGACGCTGCCCGGCGCTGTGACGTTGACGCTCCTCCGTGGCAAGGTCACCGCGCGGGATGGAAAATCTCCCGCATGAATACCGGCACGCTCGTTGGGTCGCTGATCGTCGCCGCCGTGCTCGCGGTGGTGATCGGGCTGGTGGTCCAGGCGATCGTGCGCGGATGGCGGCACCGGGCCGAGCGGCAGGCGGCACTGATCGGGACGCTGCCGCCGATACCGGACTCCGTCGGACCGGTCATCGTGCCTGCGATGAAGGGCCTCTATGTCGGCAGCACGCTGGCGCCGAGCTGGCAGGACCGCATCGCCGTCGGCGACCTCGGCTACCGCACCAAGGCCGTTTTGACCCGCTATCCCGAGGGGATCATGCTGCAGCGCAGCGGTGGCCATCCGATCTGGATCCCCGACGAGTCGATCACCGCGATCCGCTCCGAACGCGGTATCGCCGGGAAAGCCCTCACGCATCAGGGCATCCTGGCCATCCGGTGGCGACTGCCGTCGGGCACCGAGATCGATACGGGCTTCCGCGGCGAGAACCGCGCGGATTACACGCAATGGCTCGGGGAGGAGGTGGCGTGAGTAGCAAGGCACTGCTCGTCCTCGACGACGGCAGGATCTTCACCGGCACACCGTTCGGGGCACTCGGCGAGACGCTCGGCGAGGCGGTGTTCTCCACCGGTATGTCGGGTTATCAGGAGACGCTGACCGACCCCAGCTATCACCGCCAGATCGTGATCGCCACCGCGCCGCAGATCGGCAACACCGGCTGGAATCACGAGGATGCGGAGAGTCGCGGCGACAAGATCTGGGTCGCAGGCTATGCCGTACGGGACCCGTCGCCAAGGGCGTCGAACTGGCGGGCCACCGGAACCCTGGAGGACGAACTCGTCAGGCAGGGCGTCGTCGGAATCGCGGGCATCGACACCCGCGCGGTGGTGCGGCACCTGCGCAGTTTGGGTTCGATGAAGGCGGGGGTGTTCAGTGGAGCCGCATTGGCGGCGACATCGGGCTCAGGCGACGCTTCCATGGACGAGCTGCTGGACCGGGTCCGCAGCCAACCGTCGATGCTGGGCGCCGATCTGGCCGGCCAAGTCAGCACAGACGACACGTACGTCGTCGAAACCGAAGGGTCGCAACGGTTCACTGTCGCCGCAATAGACCTGGGCATCAAAACAAACACACCGCGCAACTTCGCCCGTCGCGGCATCCGCAGCCACGTGCTGCCGTCCTCGGTGACCTTCGACCGGATCGCCGACCTCAAGCCCGACGGTGTCTTCCTGTCCAACGGGCCGGGAGACCCCGCGACCGCAGACCACATCGTCGGCGTCACCCGAGAAGTGCTCGGCGCCGGGATCCCGTTGTTCGGAATCTGTTTCGGCAACCAGATCCTCGGCCGCGCCCTCGGCCGCTCGACATACAAAATGGTGTTCGGGCATCGCGGCATCAATGTGCCGGTCATCGACCACGTCACCGGACGGGTCGCCGTCACTGCACAGAACCACGGCTTCGCGCTGGAAGGTGAGGCCGGTGAGCGGTTCGACACCCCGTTCGGTACCGCAGAGGTGAGCCACACCTGCGCGAACGACGGAGTGGTGGAGGGGATCAGACTCGTTGACGGACGCGCGTTCTCGGTGCAGTACCACCCGGAGGCGGCGGCCGGACCGCACGATGCCGAGTACCTGTTCGACCAGTTCGTCGACCTGATGTCGGGGGGACGCTAGATGCCGAAACGGACTGACCTGAACCACGTGCTGGTGATCGGCTCCGGCCCGATCATCATCGGGCAGGCGTGCGAGTTCGACTACTCCGGCACACAGGCCTGCCGGGTGCTTCGCGCCGAGGGGTTGCAGGTCAGCCTTGTGAACTCCAACCCCGCGACGATCATGACCGACCCCGAGTTCGCCGATAACACCTACGTCGAACCGATCACCCCGGCGTTCGTCGAGCGGGTCATCGCTCAACAGGCCGAGCGCGGCAACAAGATCGACGCCCTGCTGGCGACTCTCGGTGGGCAGACCGCGCTCAACACCGCAGTCGCGCTGTACGAGAACGGCGTGCTGGACCGCTACGGCGTCGAACTCATCGGCGCCGACTTCGAAGCGATCCAGCGCGGTGAGGACCGGCAGCGGTTCAAGGACATCGTCGCCAAGGTCGGCGGCGAATCCGCGAAGTCGCGGGTGTGTTTCACCATGGACGAGGTCCGCGAGACCGTCCAGGAACTGGGCCTGCCCGTGGTGGTCCGCCCGTCGTTCACGATGGGCGGCCTCGGCTCCGGCATGGCGTACTCGGCCGAGGACGTCGAGAGGATGGCGGGCGACGGCCTCACCGCGTCCCCGTCGGCCAACGTGCTGATCGAGGAATCCATCTACGGCTGGAAGGAATTCGAGCTCGAGCTGATGCGCGACGGCCGCGACAACGTCGTGGTGGTCTGCTCGATCGAGAACTTCGACCCGATGGGCGTGCACACCGGCGACTCGGTGACCGTCGCCCCGGCCATGACGCTCACCGACCGCGAATACCAGCGGATGCGAGACCTCGGCATCGCCGTGCTGCGCGAGGTCGGTGTCGACACCGGCGGCTGCAACATCCAGTTCGCGGTCAACCCCGCCGACGGCAGGCTGGTCGTCATCGAGATGAACCCGCGGGTGTCGAGGTCATCGGCGCTGGCGTCCAAGGCGACCGGATTCCCGATCGCCAAGATCGCCGCCAAGCTGGCGATCGGCTACACCCTGGACGAGATCCTCAACGACATCACCAAGGAAACCCCGGCCTGTTTCGAGCCGACGCTGGACTACGTCGTCGTCAAGGCGCCGCGGTTCGCATTTGAGAAGTTCCCGGGCGCCGACCCCACTCTGACCACCACAATGAAGTCCGTCGGCGAGGCGATGTCGCTGGGCCGCAACTTCATCGAAGCGCTCGGCAAGGTGATGCGTTCGCTGGAAACCGGTCGTGCCGGCTTCTGGACCGGCCCCGACCCCGACGTAAGCACGCAAGAGCTGCTGGACCGGCTCAAGACCCCGACCGACGGGCGGCTCTACGACATCGAGCTGGCGCTGCGACTCGGCGCGAGTGTGGACGACGTCGCCGCGGCGTCCGGCGTCGACCCCTGGTTCGTGGCGCAGATCAACGGGCTGGTGGCACTGCGCACCGAACTGCTCGATGCCCCGGTGCTCGACGAGGAGCTGCTGAGGCGCGGTAAGCACAGCGGCTTGTCGGACCGCCAAATCGCGGCGCTCCGGCCGGAACTGGCAGGCGAGGTCGGCGTCCGGGTACTGCGGCAACGGCTGGGCATCCACCCCGTGTACAAGACGGTCGACACCTGCGCGGCAGAGTTCGAGGCGAAGACGCCCTACCACTACAGCAGCTACGAGCTCGACCCCGCGGCCGAGACCGAGGTCGCGCCGCAGACCGAGAAACCCAAGGTGCTCATCCTGGGATCGGGACCGAACCGGATCGGCCAGGGCATCGAATTCGACTACAGCTGTGTGCATGCGGCGACCACACTGTCGGAGGCCGGATTCGAGACCGTGATGGTCAACTGCAACCCCGAGACAGTGTCGACGGACTATGACACCGCCGACCGGTTGTACTTCGAGCCGCTGACATTCGAGGACGTTCTCGAGGTGTTCTACGCCGAATCAGCCTCCGGTGCAGGTGGTCCCGGCGTTGTCGGTGTCATCGTGCAGCTCGGCGGGCAGACGCCGCTCGGCTTGGCCGAGCGCTTGGAGAAGGCGGGCGTGCCGATCGTCGGCACCAGCCCGAAGGCCATCGACCTCGCCGAGGACCGCGGCGCGTTCGGCGAAGTGCTCAACATCGCGGGCCTCCCGGCGCCACGGTTCGGCACCGCCACCAGTTTCGAGCAGGCCCGCCGGATCGCCGCCGACATCGGCTACCCCGTGCTGGTCCGGCCGTCCTACGTGTTGGGTGGGCGCGGCATGGAGATCGTGTACGACGAGGACACCCTGCAGGGTTACATCACCCGCGCGACCGAACTCTCACCCGAGCACCCCGTGCTCGTCGACCGCTTCCTCGAGGACGCCATCGAGATCGACGTCGACGCGCTGTGCGACGGTACCGAGGTCTACATCGGCGGGATCATGGAGCACATCGAAGAGGCCGGCATTCACTCCGGCGACTCGGCGTGCGCGCTGCCGCCGGTGACGTTGGGCCGCAGCGATATCGAGTCGGTGCGCACGGCCACCGAGGCCATCGCCCACGGCATCGGCGTCGTCGGTCTGCTCAACGTGCAGTACGCGCTCAAGGACGACGTCCTCTACGTGTTGGAAGCCAACCCGAGGGCCAGTCGCACCGTGCCGTTCGTGTCCAAGGCCACCGCGGTGCCGCTGGCCAAGGCGTGCGCGCGAATCATGCTGGGCACCAGCATCGCCCAGCTTCGCGAAGAAGGCGTGCTCGCGGCGACGGGAGACGGGGCCAACACGCCACGCAACGCCCCGGTTGCGGTGAAGGAGGCGGTGCTGCCGTTCCACCGCTTCCGCAAGGCCGACGGCTCCAACATCGACTCGCTTCTCGGTCCGGAGATGAAGTCGACCGGCGAGGTGATGGGGATCGACCACGACTTCGGCAGCGCCTTCGCCAAGAGCCAGACCGCCGCCTATGGTTCGCTGCCGACAGAGGGCACAGTGTTCGTGTCGGTCGCCAACCGGGACAAACGGTCGCTGGTCTTTCCGGTCAAGCGGCTCGCCGACCTCGGATTCCGCGTGCTGGCCACCGGTGGAACCGCGGAAATGCTCCGGCGCAACGGAATTCCGTGTGACGAGGTCCGCAAGCACTTCGAGCCGCCGGGTGACGGCAGGCCCGCCGTCTCCGCGGTCGACGCCATCAAGGCCGGTGACGTCGACATGGTGATCAACACGCCGTACGGCAACTCCGGCCCGCGTATCGACGGCTACGAGATCCGTTCGGCCGCAGTCGCGATGAACATTCCTTGCGTGACCACGGTGCAGGGCGCCTCTGCGGCGGTACAGGGTATCGAGGCCGGCATCCGCGGCGACATCGGTGTTTTGTCGCTGCAGGAGTTGCACAGCGCGTTGGGGCCGGCTTGACGACTTCCGCGTCTGCATTCGGTCGGCGGCTCGCCGACGCGGTATCTCGGCGCGGTCCGCTCTGCCCGGGCATCGATCCCCACCCGGAGCTGCTCGCCGACTGGGGTTTGTCGACGGACGACGACGGGCTGCGCAGGTTCTGTGACATCTGCGTCGACGTGTTCGCCGACTTCGCGGTCGTCAAGCCGCAGGTGGCGTTCTTCGAGGCGCTACGGCGCCGCAGGTTATTCGGTCTTGGAGGACACCATCGCCGCGTTGCGCGGCGTGGGGACGCTGGTGCTGGCCGATGCCAAGCGCGGCGACATCGGCTCGACGATGGCGGCTTACGCCGCCGCGTGGTGCGGGGAGTCGCCGCTCGCCGCGGACGCCGTCACGGCCTCGCCCTATCTCGGATTCGGCTCACTGCAACCGCTTTTGGACAGCGCCGCGGCGCATGGCCGCGGCGTGTTCGTGCTCGCCGCCACGTCGAACCCCGAGGGCGCGAGCGTGCAGTGCGCCCAAACGGACGGACGGACGGTAGCTCAGTCGATCGTCGACGCCGCGGCGGCCGTCAATGCCGCGTCTCCCGGGCCTGGGTCGGTGGGTGTCGTTATTGGGGCGACACTTTCGTCGCCTCCCGATGTCGGCGCGCTGGGTGGTCCCGTTCTGGTGCCCGGTGTCGGCGCGCAAGGCGGACGGCCGGATGCGCTGCGCGGCTTCGGCGGCGCACGGCCCGGTCAACTGCTGCCGGCGGTGTCGAGGGAGATACTGCGCGCCGGTCCCGGTGTGGCCTCGCTGCGGGCGGCGGCCGAGAAAATGCGAGATGCGGTGGCCTATCTGGCTTGACCGCCGCCCCTCGACCTTGGTTACAGCGGCCGAAAACCGGCCTACTACGCAACGTCGTTGTCGGAGGTCGTCGGCACTGGAACTTCGGCGCAAACGCGTCACGACACGCCCGAAACTCGGTGACCAGGCAAAATTTTCTTTTTTTGAACGTTCACAGATACGCCGTGCCGCCCGGCTGGTCGTCCAAATGGCCCCTGTGAGCCCGAAAACCGTCGCAAAAACCCCTCATATGCAGGCAATTCTGCGTAAATCACGTCATTCACAGTGTTCCCATCCGTTTCGTCGGCCCGTGCGGACGGCAGCGAGCATCCTGGGCTTTTGACCCCAAAACCAGGGGGTGGGGTTAGCTTTCGTCAGGTTGCGTGGGTACGGTCGTCGCTGCTGGCTGGTGTTGTGACCAGTCAAGACAAAACAATGATGGTGACGAGACGGAGGAACCCGTGGCCCTTCCCCAGTTGACCGACGAACAGCGCGCGGCAGCGTTGGAGAAGGCTGCTGCCGCACGTCGAGCACGTGCCGAGCTCAAAGATCGGCTCAAGCGCGGCGGCACCAACCTCAAGCAGGTGCTGAAGGATGCCGAGACCAACGAGGTCTTCGGCAAGATGAAGGTTTCTGCGCTCCTGGAGGCCCTGCCCAAGGTCGGCAAGGTCAAGGCGCAGGAAATCATGACCGAGCTCGAGATCGCCCCGACCCGCCGTCTGCGCGGCCTCGGCGATCGTCAGCGCAAGGCCCTGCTGGAGAAGTTCGACCAGTAGCGAGTCAGTGAGCGAAGGCGGAGGACCGGGCGGTCCCAAGGCCCCGGTCGTGGTCCTGTCCGGTCCGTCTGCCGTCGGGAAGTCGACGATCGTGCGTTGCTTGCGCGAACGAATTCCCGATCTGCACTTCAGCGTTTCCGTGACCACCAGGGCGCCACGCCCTGGCGAGGTCGACGGTGTCGACTACTCGTTCATCTCGTCTGAACAGTTCCAGCAGCTGATAGACGACGGCGCACTGCTCGAGTGGGCCGAGATTCACGGCGGCTTGCACCGGTCAGGGACGCCCGCACAGCCAATTCGAGACGCCACTGTCGGCTGGCCATCCTGTGCTCATCGAAGTCGATCTGGCCGGCGCACGGGCCGTCAAGCAGGCAATGCCCGAAGTCCTGTCGGTCTTTCTCGCACCGCCGAGCTGGGAAGCGCTGGAAAGCCGGCTTTCCGGCCGCGGCACCGAGACGCCAGAGGCGATGGACCGCCGGCTGGCCACGGCTCGAGCCGAATTGGCCGCCAAGGACGACTTCGACCGCGTCGTCGTGAACAGTCAATTGGAGTCTGCCTGCGCTGAATTGGTATCCTTGCTGGTGGCCCTCAGATAAGCCAAGCGCCGGGCACGGCGCGACGCGGCCCGCCGGCTACTCAGCATTTCATCAAAACGCCAGGAGAATTTTTCGTGAGCACCCCGCACGCCGACGCGCCACTGGCTGCCGTCGAGGACCTCGACTCGCCCCACAGCGGCTATGACACACCGCTGGGCATCACCAACCCGCCCATCGATGAGCTGCTCGATCGCGCGTCGAGCAAGTACGCGCTGGTGATCTACGCGGCCAAGCGCGCACGACAGATCAACGACTACTACAACCAGCTTGGCGACGGGATCCTCGAGTACGTCGGCCCGCTGGTCGAGCCCGGCCTGCAGGAGAAGCCGCTCTCGATCGCGCTGCGCGAGATCCACGGAGATCTGCTCGAGCACACCGAGGGCGAGGGCTAGGCCTCGGCGCTCATGGAGCGCAAGCGGATCATCGTCGGCGTGTCCGGAGGCATCGCCGCGTACAAGGCGTGCACGGTGGTCCGTCAGCTCACCGAAGCCGGCCATGTCGTCCGCGTCGTTCCCACCGAGTCCGCACTGCGCTTCGTCGGCGCTGCGACCTTTGAGGCGCTCTCCGGCAACCCCGTCCACACCGGCGTCTGGGATGACGTCCACGAGGTTCCGCACGTCCGGATAGGGCAGGAAGCAGACCTCGTCATCGTCGCACCCGCTACCGCGGACCTCCTCGCGCGCGCTGTGGCAGGCCGGGCCGACGACCTGCTGACCGCGACGCTGCTGACCGCCCGATGTCCGGTGCTGTTCGCGCCCGCGATGCACACCGAGATGTGGTTTCACCCCGCCACCGTCGACAACGTCGCCACGCTGCGCCGCCGCGGCGCGGTCGTTCTCGAGCCCGCGTCGGGCCGGCTCACCGGCGCCGACAGCGGTGCCGGACGTCTACCCGAAGCCGAAGAGATCACCACGCTGGCCCAACTGCTCCTCGAGCGCGCCGACGCGCTGCCGTACGACCTTGCGGGCGTCAAGGTGCTCGTCTCGGCCGGCGGCACCCGCGAGCCGCTCGACCCAGTGCGTTTCATCGGCAACCGGTCGTCCGGCAAGCAGGGCTATGCAGTGGCCCGCGTTGCCGCTCAGCGCGGCGCCGACGTCACGCTGATCGCGGGTAACACCGCGGGGCTCGTCGATCCGGCAGGTGTCGACGTCGTTCACATCGGTTCGGCGGCCCAGCTGCACGACGCGGTGTCCAAGCACGCACCCGACGCAAACGTTCTCGTGATGGCCGCGGCGGTCGCCGACTTCCGGCCCGCGCACGTGGAGACCAACAAGATCAAGAAGGGCGCCTCGGAGCCCACCTCGATCGAGCTCACCCGCACCGACGACGTGCTTGCGGGTACGGTCCGGGCGCGCACCGACGGCCAGCTGCCCAACATGCGCGCGATCGTCGGCTTCGCCGCAGAAACCGGTGACGCGAACGGCGACGTGCTGTTCCACGCCCGCGCCAAACTCGCCCGCAAGGGCTGCGACCTGCTCGTCGTCAACGCCGTCGGCGAGAACCGCGCATTCGAGGTGGACAGCAACGACGGATGGCTGCTCGCAGCAGACGGCACCGAGGCAGCGATGGAGCACGGTTCGAAAACTCTGATGGCCAGCCGTATCGTGGACGCGATCGTGGCTTTCCTGCACAACAGCGGCGGGTGACCAGACGTACACATCCGCATGCGCGTAAGGGTTGCGCGCCACGGGGGCGCACGCTTGGGTGCAACGAGTGATGGAGCCGCTACGGCGGCGACATGAGGCGAAGTTATAATTTGACTAACTAACTTTCTTTCTGAGAGAGCTGTAGCGAGAGGAATGAACCGTGAGCGAAGGTCGGCTGTTCACCAGTGAGTCGGTGACCGAAGGGCACCCCGACAAGATCTGCGACGCGATCAGCGACTCGGTGCTCGACGCACTGCTGGCCGACGATCCGAAGTCGCGGGTAGCGGTCGAGACGCTGGTCACCACCGGCCAGGTGCACGTCGTCGGCGAAGTGACCACCTCCGCGAAGGAGGCGTTCGCGGACATCACCAACACCGTGCGCGCGCGCATCCTCGACATCGGCTATGACTCGTCGGCAAAGGGTTTCGACGGCACAACCTGCGGCGTGAACATCGGCATCGGCGCCCAGTCGCCCGACATTGCCCAAGGTGTCGACACCGCGCACGAAACGCGCGTCGAGGGTGCGGGTGACCCCCTCGACCTACAGGGCGCGGGTGACCAGGGCCTGATGTTCGGCTACGCCATCAAGGACACCCCCGAACTGATGCCGCTGCCGATCGCGCTGGCGCACCGGCTCTCGCGCAGGCTCACCGAGGTCCGCAAGAGCGGCGTGCTCGACTACCTGCGCCCCGACGGCAAGACCCAGGTCACCGTGCAGTACGACGGTTACACCCCGGTCCGGTTGGACACCGTCGTGCTGTCCACCCAGCACGCCGACGGCATCGACCTGGAGGCGACGCTCACACCGGACATCCGCGAGAAGGTCGTCAACACCGTCCTCGACGATCTGAATCACGATTCGATGGACACCTCCGACTACCGCCTGCTGGTCAACCCGACCGGAAAGTTCGTGCTCGGCGGCCCGATGGGAGACGCGGGCCTGACCGGCCGCAAAATCATCGTCGACACCTACGGCGGCTGGGCGCGTCACGGCGGCGGGGCGTTCTCCGGCAAGGATCCGTCCAAGGTGGACCGTTCGGCGGCGTACGCGATGCGCTGGGTGGCTAAGAACGTCGTCGCAGCAGGCCTGGCGGAGCGGATCGAGGTCCAGGTGGCCTACGCGATCGGCAAAGCCGCCCCGGTCGGGCTGTTCGTCGAGACGTTCGGCACCGAGACCGTGGACCCGGCCCGGATCGAGAAAGCCATCACGTCGGTGTTCGACCTGCGGCCGGGCGCGATCGTCCGCGACCTGGACCTGCTGCGCCCGATCTACGCGCAGACCGCCGCCTATGGCCACTTCGGCCGCACGGACGTGGAGCTGCCATGGGAGCAGCTCAACAAGGTCGACGAGCTGAAGGCTTCTGTCTAAGCGCTGAACTGGTAGTCGGCCAGCGGGTAGTGGCGGCTGCGCCAGTAGGCCTCCATGGTGGTGGCCGGCCGCAGCGGCACATCGCCGTTCTTGTCGAAGTAGTAGCTGTTGGCCAGCGAGCAACTGTCCTGCCAGAAGATCTGGCGGTGCCGCTTGCGCATCATCTCGGCGAAGTAGCGGTCGTTGGCCTCCTGCTTGACCTCGACGCGGGAAAAGCCGCGGCGCCGGGCGTGCTTGAGGCAGCGCACGATGTGATGGCTCTGCGACTCGATGAGCGCGAAGTACGACGAGCCGACGTAGCCGTACGGCCCGAAGACAGTGAAGAAGTTCGGGAAGCCCGGGACGCTGACGCCCTCGTAGGCCTGCAACCGGTGGTCGTCCCAGTGCTGAGCCAGCGTCTTACCCTGCGGCCCGGTGACCGAGTAGGTCAGCACGCCGTCAGGGTCCATCACCTCGAAGCCCGTCGCCAGGATCAGCACGTCGACGTCGTGGGCTTCGCCGTCGGTGGTGGCCACGCCCGAACCGGTGATCTTGTCGATCGGCTCGGTGACCAGGCTGACGTTGTCGCGGTTGAACGTCGACAGGTATGTGTTGTGGAAGCCGGGGCGCTTGCACCCCACCGCATACCGCGGCGTCAGCTTGTCCCGCACATCGGGGTCCTTGACCTGCTTGCGGAGATAGGCCTTGCCGAGTTCCGGTGCGCGCTTGGCCATCGGGTTGACCGTGAAGTACTGCGCGGCAAGTGGAAACGTCAGCTCGACATAGGCCTGACTGAGCAGGCGTTGCACGGCCTTGCCGCCGGGAAGTCGCATCGCGCGACGGGCCGCGGGGGACAGCGGCACATCCGCCTTCGGGAAGCACCAGATCGGTGTGCGCTGAAAGACACTGAGGTGCTCGACGACCGGCGCGATCTCGGGGATGACCTGAACGGCGGATGCTCCCGTGCCGATGACGCCGACCCGCTTGCCCGCGAGGTCCTGGCCGTGGTCCCAGCGCGCGGTGTGCATGGCCACGCCCGCGAACGAATCGACGCCGTCGATATCGGGCAGTTGGGGGGTGGTCAGCACGCCGCCCGCGTTGATGAGAAACCGCGCGGTGACGGTGTCGCCCGAGTCGGTCTCGATGTGCCATAGGTCGGCGTCCTCGTCGAACACGGCGCTGAGAACCAGGGTGTCGAACCGGATCTTCGGCCTCAGGCCGTACTTGTCGACGCAGTGCTCGGCGTAGGCCTTCAGCTCGCGACCGGGTGCATATGTGCGCGTCCAGTCGGGGCTCTGCTCGAACGAGAACTGGTAGGAGAACGACGGAATGTCAACGGCGATACCGGGATAGGTGTTCCAGTGCCATGTCCCGCCGGATCCGTCGGCCGCCTCGATCAGCAAGTAGTCACCCATGCCCGCCTTGTCCAGCAGGATTGCGGTACCGATTCCGGAGAATCCGGCACCGACGATGACGGTGTCGTGATCGGGCGCTGCCATAGGGCCTCCGTCGAGGTAAGTGCCTAGAGTTTAAGCCGCTGCGATTGCTCCCACGATGCCCGCTCGACCCAGTTGGTCAGCAGCTTGCCGTCCTCGCGTACGGCCCAAACGGCGGTGCCCGTCATGGCGATGTCCTGCTGGTCGGGTGCCGTGCCGAACAGCCCGTTGTTCTTCCCGGTCAGCAGCCAGCGCGACGTCACGCGGCTGCCGTCGGCGTTCTGGAACGATTCGACAACCTCGAGATGCAGGTCGGTCAGCTTCGCCAGGAAGCCTTCGATCCATGCCTTGAAATTCTCGCGTCCGGATATCGTCTCGCCGCCGGTGACGATGACGAAGTCGTCGGTGACGAACCGATCCGCGGCGGCGGGATCGTGGGCGTTCCAGACCTCGTCCCAGAAGGCGTGCACAATATCGACGGAGTTTTGCGTACTCATTGAAAATGAAACGCCCGAGTCGATGTGAATAGTCCGAGGTCCAGTACCTTCAGCAGAATGGCGTCCACCGATGCCGGGCATGCCGGCTTCTCGTCGGTCACGAACCCGCAGCGGCTAACTCGAGCACTGTGGCTGGCGGCCGTGGTCGTCGCGGCCTGCTACGGCGTTTTCCTGATCGTCGTTGCGCTCCGCCTGCCCTCGGGCGCCGAGCTCGCCGGCCAGTTCTGGTTGCAGCCCGCGGTCAAGGCCACACCCGCCGTCCTGCTGGCCGCCGCCGCGTTCACCCACCCGGTCGCCAGGGAACGGCGCTGGCTGATCGGCGCGCTGGTGGGGTCGGCCGCGGGCGATTTCCTGCTGGCCATGCCCTGGTGGGAGCCGTCGTTCGTGCTCGGGCTGGCGGCGTTTCTCGTCGCCCATCTGTGCTTCCTGGCCGCCCTGCTCCCGCTGTGTTCCTCGTCGGCGCCGCAGTTGACCGCGGCTGCCGTGGTGGTGGCGGCGTGCGTCGCGCTGCTCATCTGGTTCTGGCCCAAGCTCATCGCCGAAGGCATGGCCATTCCGGTGACCGTCTACATCGCTGTGCTCGGCGCCATGGTGTGCGCGGCGCTGCTGGCCCGGCTGCCCACGCCGTGGACGGCGCTGGGCGCGGTGTGTTTCGCGGTGTCGGACGCCATGATCGGCATCAATAAGTTCGTATTGGGGTCCGAGGCCCTCGCGGTGCCGATCTGGTGGGTGTACGCCACGTCCCTGGTGCTCATCACCGCAGGCTTCCTATTCGGCCGGACGTCCGATCCGTCTGCTAGACGGTAGGTGTGAGCAAGACCGCGGCGGAGCACGAGCCGATCGCCCGGGTGCTGCCGATGCTGTCGGTGCCGCACCTTGACCGCGACTTCGACTATCTCGTCAACGCCGAGCAGTCCGATGACGCGCAGCCGGGTGTGCGCGTCCGGGTGCGCTTCCACGGTCGCCTGGTCGACGCGTTCATCCTCGAAAGGCGCTCGGAGACAGACCATGTCGGCAAGCTGGGATGGCTGGACCGGGTGGTCTCCGCCGAACGGGTGCTGACGCCCGATGTGCGCAGGCTGGTCGATGCCGTCGCCGCGCGCTACGCGGGCACCCGGGCCGACGTGCTGCGGCTGGCGATCCCGCCGCGGCACGCCAACGTCGAAAAGCAAACGCCCGCCGACCCCGCACCGGTGACCGTCGCCTCCGTTGACACCGAGCGGTGGGCCGAATACGCCAGGGGTGACCAGTTTTTCGACGCCATTCGCGACGGCCGCGCCGCCAGGGCGGTCTGGCAGGCCCTGCCCGGCGAGCAGTGGGCCGACCGGCTGGCCGAGGTCGCGGCGGCAACGGTCCAGGCCGGCCGCGGGGTGCTGGCGATCGTGCCCGACCAGCGCGACGTCGACACACTCCACGACGCCAGCGTGCGGTTCGTCGACGAAAGCCGGGTGGTGGCGCTTTCGGCGGGGCTCGGCCCCGCGCAGCGGTACCGGCGATGGCTGTCGGTGTTGCGTGGTTCGGCGCGCCTGGTCATCGGAACGCGCAGCGCGGTATTCGCTCCTGTCGCCGATCTCGGACTGGTTCTGGTGTGGGACGACGGCGACGACACCCTGGCCGAGCCGCGCGCGCCGTATCCGCACGCCCGTGAGGTCGGGATGCTTCGCGCACACCAGTTACGTTGTGCCGCAATGATCGGCGGATACTCCCGCACCGCCGAGGCGCAGGCCATGGTGCGCAGCCGATGGGCGCACGACCTGGTGGCGGCCAGGCCGGTGGTGCGGTCCCGGGCACCGCGGGTGATCGCGCTGGAGGACAACGAATACACCCACGAGCGCGATCCGGCCGCACACAGCGCCCGGCTGCCGTCGATGGCGCTGCAGGCCGCACGGTCGGCGCTCGACGCCGGGCACCCCGTTCTCGTCCAGGTGCCGCGAAGGGGCTACGTCCCCGCGCTGGCCTGCGGGCGTTGTCGCACCATCGCCCGCTGCAGGCATTGCACCGGCCCGCTGTCGCTGCCCGACCGGGACGCGGCGGGTGCGGTATGCCGATGGTGCGGCCGCGAGGAGGTCGCGCTGCGCTGCGCCAGATGCGGGTCCGACGCCGTCCGCGCCGTCGTGGTCGGCGCCCGCCGCACCGCCGAAGAGCTCGGCCGGGCGTTTCCCGGCACCACCGTGGTCACCTCCGGCGGCGACACCGTGATCTCGACGGTGCCCGGCGATCCCGCCCTCGTGGTGGCCACCCCGGGGGCCGAGCCGGTGGCGACGGGTGGTTACGGCGCCGCACTGCTCCTCGACGCATGGGCGCTGCTCGGCCGCGAGGATCTGCGTGCGGCCGAGGACACACTGCGCCGCTGGATGGCCGCAGCCACCCTGGTTCGCTGCGGCGGCGACGGCGGGGTGGTCGCCGCCGTCGCCGAATCGACGGTGCCGACCGTGCAGGCGCTGATCCGCTGGGACCCGGTCGGGCATGCCGAGGCAGAGCTCGACGCCCGCGACGAGGTCGGCCTACCACCTGCTGTGCACATGGCGGCCGTCGACGGCGCGCCGGAGGCCGTGGTCGCACTGCTGGAAACGGCTGAACTGCCGGGCTCGACGGAGCTGCTCGGGCCCGTCGACCTGCCGTCCGGGGCTCGCAGACCCCCCGGCACCCCCGCCGCCGGCCCGGTCAACCGGATGCTGGTTCGGGTGCCGCGCACCGACGGCCTCGAGCTGGCCGCAGCGCTGCGGCGGGCCACCGGCGTGCTCAGCGCCCGGCACGATCAGCAACCCGTTCGGGTGCAAATGGACCCGTTGCACATAGGGTAGGGCGAGATGGCACGGCAGGAGGTGGCATGCGGCGGGTAATCGGATGGTCGATTCCGTTGGTGCTCATCATGATTGGGCTCCTGTGGCCGCTGGTGTTCAAGGGCGGCAGCGATCAGGAGCTGCCCGCCGATGACCCGGTGGTCTTCAGCAATTTCAAGGCCGACTACCGCGTCAACGCCGACGGCAGCATGGAAGCCGTGGAGACCATCACCGCCGAGTTCCCGGGCGGGCGTCACGGCCTATTCCAGTTCTGGGACACCGCCAATCCGAACAGCCCCTATGTGCGGCAGGTACCCGATATCCAGTCGGTGGAGATCGACGGTGCGGCCGCGCCGTACCAGATGCTGTGGGAGGGCGGCAAGCGGTTGCGGGTGGCCAAGATCGGAAACCCCGACGAGTACCTCAGTTTCGGCACGCACGTCTTCGAGATCCGTTACACGGTGCCCGGTGTCCTCGACCCGGGCGGTACCGGCAGCGACAAGAGATTCGCCAAGTCCACCGGCGACGACGCCGCCGCTCAGTCGGTGTTCTTCTGGAACGTCGTCGCGGGCTCCTGGAACAACCGGATGCAACAGGTCGACATCACGGTCACGCTGCCGAGCGACGTCACCGGCGCACAGTGCTCGGTCGGCTTCGGGGTCGGTGCACCTTGTAGCGACCTCGCCATCACCGGCAACAAGGTCGAGCTCTCAACGTCATATCTGGGGTCCCGCACGCCGGTCACGCTGCGGGCGGGTGTCGATGTGCCCACTCCGGCCCGCGACGAGTTGCTGTGGCCCTACACCTGGGATCGGATCCTCGGCTCGTCGCTGAGTGAGATGGCATGGATCATGACCCTCACCGTGGCCTTCGCCCTCGGCGGCTTTCTCTGGTACCGCTCCACGGTTGAGCCGTCGCCCGGATTCCCGCTGCAATACGCGCCGCCGGCCGGCCTCGGGCCGGTACAGACCGAATACATCCGCACCGAAGCTGTCCCCAAGAACGCCCTCACCGCGACACTGTTCTATCTGGCCGAGCGCAAGTTGATCGACCTGCAGCAGATCAACGACAAGCACTGGCGAATCCGCGGTCTCGCCAAGCAGACCGAATGGGAGCGACTCGATCCCGTCAGCCGCAAGGTCGGCACCGCGCTCAAGGTGAACAAGCCGGGCGAGGAGTTCGAGGCCAAGAAAACCGTCAAGTCCGGCGAGAAGCTGAACAAGGCGAAGACCGACATCGCCAAGGCCGTGGAGAGGTGGGCCTTCGACAGCGGCCTGATGGTCAAGCGCAAGAAAGAGTTGTGGGTGCGCACGGTTAATGTGATCGCGATGTTGATCGCGGTGTGCTGCTTCTTCCTGGTGTTCGGCATTCCGTTCACTGCGGTCGGCCTGCCGTTCGCCGCGTTCTTCCTGTTCACTGCGCGGTCGTGGGTCGACGGCGTCGGCACCCGTCGCACCGCAGCCGGACGCGAACTGTGGTCCCAGGCAGGGGGATTCCACCGCATGCTGGCCACCGACTCGGCCGAGTCGCGGTTCGACTTCTCCGCCCGCAAAGACCTCTACACCGCCTATGTCCCGTTCGCGGTGGCGGCGGGAGCGGCGGCGCTGTGGGCCAAGAAGTACGAGACGACAACGGGTACGGCTGCACCGCAACCGGATTGGTATAACTCGTCGTCGGCATCTACGTCGGCAGGCTGGGGCTTCTCGGGCGGATCCGGCGGTGCGAACTTCGACAGTTTCGAGTCGGCCCTTTCGTCGTCCATCGGCGCCTACACCGCATCGCAGTCATCGTCGTCGTCCGGCGGCAGCAGCAGCGGCGGCGGGGGTGGCTCCAGCGGCGGTGGTGGCGGCGGAGGCGGCGGCGGAGGAGGAGGCGGTTCATGGTAAGACTGCTGCTGATCATCGTCTTATTGCTGGCGGTGCTCGTGCTGGTCGGTTTCATACTGGGCTACAACAAGATTCGCAGCGCTGACGTCCGCGTGGCCGAAGCGCTGTCCGGAATCGACGTCGAGCTGACGCGCCGCGCGGCGCTGATTCCGAGCCTGGTGCACACGGTGCAGACGTTCGCCGTCCACGAGAAGGGCATCCTCGACCACGTCACCGACGCCCGAGCCGCGCTGACGACAGCCACGTCGGGAAAGTCCGTCGCAGAGCGCAGCGCGGCCGATAAGGAACTGGACTCCGCGCTGGCGCCGGTGCTGGCGCTCAGCGAGAGCTACCCGCAGCTCAACTCGTCGAACAATTTCCTGAACCTGCAGGACAATCTCGCAGACACCGAGAACAAACTGGCCTTCGCCCGGCAGTACTACAACGACGCGGTCGCGACGCTGAACCGGCTCACGAGCACCATGCCGTGGATGTTCGTCGCGCCGCTGAGCGGTGTGTCGGAGCGCGAGTACTACCAGACGCCGCGGTAGGCATGCGAATCGTCTTCGCCGGTACCCCCGAGCCCGCCCTGCCGTCACTGCGCCGGCTCGTCGACTCTCCGCGCCACGAGGTGATCGCGGTGCTCACTCGCCCGGACGCCGCGGCAGGCCGTCGGGCCAAGCCGTCGCCATCGCCGGTCGCACAGCTGGCGCTCGAGCGCGGCATTCCGGTGCTGCGCCCGGACCGGCCCAACTCCGACGAATTCGTCGCAGAGTTGGCGGAATTGGCGCCCGAGGCATGCGCGGTCGTGGCATACGGGGCGTTGCTCCGCGACGGCCTGCTGGCCGTGCCGGAGCACGGCTGGATCAACCTGCACTTCTCGCTACTGCCTGCCTGGCGTGGTGCGGCGCCGGTGCAGGCGGCGATCGCGGCAGGCGACGCGGTGACCGGTGCCACCACGTTCCAAATCGAGCCCGCACTGGACTCCGGACCCGTATACGGCGTCGTCACGGAAACGGTAAGTCCGACCGATACAGCGGCCGATCTCCTTGATCGGCTGTCGATTTCGGGTGCCGCGCTGCTGGAGACAACACTGGACGGCATCGCCGACGGATCATTGTCACCGGTACCGCAACCGTACGACGGCGTCACCGTCGCACCGAAGGTCACGGTCGACGATGCCCGGGTGCGCTGGGACCTGCCCGCCCATGTCGTCGAACGGCGAATCCGCTCGGTGACGCCCAACCCCGGCGCGTGGACCCTCGTTGGCGAGCTGAGGATCAAACTCGGACCGGTGACGGTCGACGACGCGGCACCGAACGCGTTGCCGCCGGGAGCGATTCGGGCGGACCGCACCGGCGTCCGGGTCGGGACGGCGTCGCAACCCGTGCTGCTTGGCACGGTCCAGCCGCCCGGCAAGAGACAGATGGATGCCGCGGCATGGGCGCGCGGTGCCCGACTCGACGAATCAGCAACGGCGTCATGACGAAACCCCGGAGGCCACGTCGGAAGCCGCTCGACCCGGCGCGCCGCGCGGCGTACGACGTGCTGCGGGCGGTCTCGGAACGCGACGCTTACGCCAACCTCGTGTTGCCGTCGCTGCTGCGCGAACGTGGCATCACCGGCCGTGACGCCGCCTTCGCCACCGAATTGGCCTACGGTGCGTGCCGCGCCCGCGGGCTGCTCGACGCCGTCATCGCCGAAGCCGCGGGACGGCCGCCGGACCGCATCAACCCGGTTCTGCTCGACCTGCTCCGGATGGGGACCTATCAGCTGCTCCGGATGCGGGTCGACGCGCACGCCGCGGTGTCCACCACCGTCGAGCAGGCGGCAATCGAATTCGATTCGGCCCGAGCGGGTTTCGTGAACGGTGTGCTGCGCACCATCGCCTCGCGTGAACCACAGTCATGGATCGACGAGCTGGCACCGCCTGCCGACTCCGATCCTGTCGGGCACATGGCATTCGTGCACGCCCATCCACGCTGGATCGGTCAGGCATTCGCGGATGCGCTCGGCGCGAGGGCGGGCGAGCTGGATGCGCTGCTGACCGCGGACGACGACCGCCCACTGGTTCATCTCGCGGCTCGCCCAGGAGTGCTGACAGCGGATGCGTTGGCACAGGCCGTCGACGGAACCGTCGGTCGTTACTCGCCGTACGCCGTCTACCTCTCCGGCGGTGACCCCGGTCAGCTCGCCGCCGTCCGCGACGGCGAGGCGCTGGTTCAAGACGAGGGCAGCCAGCTGGTCGCCAGGGCGCTGACGCTCGCGCCGGTCGACGACGACGGCGGTCGCTGGCTGGATCTGTGTGCAGGGCCGGGAGGCAAGACCGCGCTGTTGGCGGCCATCGGCGTTCAGGCCGGCGCCCGCGTCACCGCGATCGAGCCGAACGACCGGCGGGCCGAGTTCGTCGAGCAGAACACCCGTGGGCTGGCCGTCGACGTGGTGCGTGTCGACGGTCGCGACTCCGGCCTCGAACCCGGATTCGACCGCGTACTGGTGGACGCGCCGTGCACGGGGCTCGGTGCGCTGCGCCGACGGCCCGAGGCGCGCTGGCGCCGTCAGCCCGCAGACGTGCCCGCGCTGGCGCGGCTGCAGCGCGAACTGCTGGCATCGGCGATCAAACTCACTCGGCCCGGCGGTGTCGTGTTGTACGCGACCTGTTCACCGCATCTGTCCGAGACCGTCGGAGTGGTGGCCGACGCGCTGCGCCGCCAGCCGGTGACGGCGCTGGACGCCCGACCGCTGTTCGAAGGAGTCGACGACCTCGGCGACGGCCCCTACGTGCAGCTCTGGCCGCACCGCCACGGCACCGACGCGATGTTTTCCGCCGCCCTCAAAGTAGGGTGAGCGCATGTCACGACCCCTGATAGCGCCGTCGATCCTGGCCGCCGACTTCTCCCGGCTGGCAGACGAGATGGCGGCCGTGAAAGGCGCCGACTGGGTGCACGTCGACGTGATGGACAACCACTTCGTGCCGAATCTGACCATCGGACTGCCGGTGGTCGAGGCGCTGTTGCCGACGACCGATATCCCGATCGACTGCCATCTGATGATCGACGACCCGGACAGGTGGGCGCCCCCGTATGCCGAGGCGGGCGCCTACAACGTCACCTTCCACGCCGAGGCGACCGACAACCCCGTCGGCGTCGCCCGCGACATCCGCGCCGCAGGCGCCAAGGCGGGTATCTCGGTCAAACCGGGCACCCCGCTCGAGCCGTATCTCGAGATCCTGCCCGAGTTCGACACACTGCTGATCATGTCCGTGGAACCAGGGTTCGGCGGACAGAAGTTCATCCCGGAGGTGCTGCCGAAGGTCGCGATCGCACGCAGGCTGGTGGATGCAGGCGAGCTGACGATCGTCGTCGAGATCGACGGTGGCATCAACGCCGAGACGATCGAGGACGCCGCCGAGGCGGGCGTGGACTGTTTCGTCGCGGGCTCGGCCGTCTACAGCGCCGACGACCCGGCGGTCGCCGTCGAGGCGCTCCGCAGACAGGCCGCCACCGCTTCAAAACACCTTCGGCTATGAGCTTCGACGCCGCGATGCGGCTGGCCGTCGAGCAGGCCGAACTGATCAAGGGCGGCACCTACCCCAATCCGCCTGTCGGCGCGGTCATCCTGGATCGCGACGGCGACACCGTCGGCGTGGGCGCAACCGAGCCGACCGGCGGCCCGCACGCAGAAGTGGTGGCGCTGAGGCGGGCGGGTACGCGCGCCGCGGGCGGCACGGCCGTGGTCACCCTCGAGCCGTGCAACCATCACGGCAGAACGCCGCCATGCGTCGACGCCCTTGTCGCCGCGGGTATTTCGACGGTTGTCTATGCCGTGAACGACCCCAATGCCGACGCTGCCGGGGGAGCGGCCCGGCTCTCCGAATCGGGCGTGGAGGTGGTCGCAGGCGTGCTCGCCGACGATGTCGCCGGTGGACCCCTGCGCGAGTGGTTGCACAAGCAGCGCACCGGGGTTCCGCACGTCACCTGGAAATTCGCCACCAGTATCGATGGTCGCAGCGCGGCGGCCGACGGCAGCAGCCAGTGGATCACCAGCGAGGCTGCCCGTGCCGACGTGCATCGCCGCCGCGCGGCCTGCGACGCGATTGTCGTCGGCACCGGAACCGTCTTCATCGACGACCCCAAGCTGACGGCGAGGCGTCCCGACGGCAGCCTCACCGACCGGCAGCCGCTGCGTGTCGTGGTGGGGGAGCGCGAAATCTCCTCCGACGCCAACGTGTTGAACGACGACACCCGCACAATGGTGATCCGCACCAGGGATCCCCACGAGGTGATCAAGGCGCTGTCGGATCGCACCGATGTCCTGATCGAGGGTGGGCCGACGCTGGCGGGCGCGTTCCTGCGGGCGGGCGTGATCGACCGGATACTGGCCTATGTCGCGCCAATCCTGTTGGGCGGTCCGATAACTGCGATCGACGACGTTGGTGTGCTATCCATCGCCCACGCGCAACGCTGGCGGTTCGACGGCATCGAGCCCATTGGCCCGGACGTTCTGCTCAGCCTGGTTCCTCGGTAGCCGGCTCGTCCCCGATGTCCAGCGGCCGATGCTCGATCAGGTCGCGGATTCCGCCGGCGCCCAGGCGTTCCCGGAACGTCGCGACCGTGTAGCCGATGACCGTTGCGTCGGTGCGCGCCCGCGCCGTCGCCGAACGCGGCATGTGAAACAGCGGGCCGAGTTCGCCGAAGTAGTCGCCGGGCTGTGCGACCGACAGCAATTCCTCGCCGCCCCCGGCCAGTTCGCGCATGATCTCGACCTCGCCCTCGGAAACCACGTAGATGCAGTCGCCCATTGTGCCCTCTTCGAACAGCACCTCGCCCGCTTCCAGCCGGGCCGTCGCGGGCGGTCGGTTTGATTCGGCGAAGTCCGGCACGAGTTCCACAACGCGATCGGCCAGCGGCAGAATCCGGCTGTCGTGGGTAGCGACGACGACCATCCGGTCGCCGGTTGCGAGCTCGCGGATCAGCCGCAGCACCTCCTCGACCTGGATGAAGTCGAGATGCGCGGTCGGCTCGTCGGCGACGATCAGCGGCGGGTCCAACGCGATCGCCCGCGCGACCGCTACTCGCTGTTGCTGCCCGCCGCTGAGATCACCTGGCCGGTGGGTCGTCCGGTCCTCCAGCCCGACGCGGGCCAGCAGCTGTTCGGCCTTCTCGTGCGCCGCGTGCCGCGACATGCCCGCCGAGCGAAGCGGCACCATTACGTTCTCGAGCGCAGTGAGGCTGGGCACAAGGTTGAACGCCTGGAACACGATGCCCACCGTTTCGCGCCGGTACTTCGACAACGCCTTGGTGTCGAGCGACGTGACGTCGACATCGCCGAATTTGATGGCGCCCGATGTCGGTTTCAGAATTCCGCCGAGACACGACAGCAGCGTGGTTTTCCCACAGCCGCTGGGGCCCAAGAGGATCACCAACGATCCGGCGGCGACGTCCAGGTTGAATCCGTCCAGCGGACGGACGGCGTACCCGCCGCTGGAGTACTCGACCACCAGATCCTGAATGCTGAGATCGCCCATGGCTCAGGGGCCTCCGAACGCCATGGCGGGATCGACGGACACCGCGCGATGCAGACCGGTCCCGCTGGCGATCAATCCGAAGACGACCGCGATCACAGGCAGGATGACGTAGGCATAACCGGGGACGATGACCTGCATCGGGAAGATCGGCCCGAGCAGCGCCGAGAGCACGACGCCGACGACGACGGCCGACAGTGCCACCACGACCGCCTGCAGGGCCAGCCCGGCGGCGATCGAACCGGTCGGGACGCCAATCGCCTTGTACACGGCGAAGTCCCGCAGGCGTTCCAGCGCGGACAGATAGATGACGGACCCGACGATCAGGGCCGCGACGACCCAGAGCAGGATCGCCACGATCGTGATGGAGTTGACCGCCACCTTCAGGGGCCGAAGCAGATCGGCGACGGCACCGTCCCGGTCGATGGCCTTGTAACCCGGGGGCACCTGTTCGAGCGTGCCCCGAATCCCGATCGACGCGACCAGCGGTTGTCCGCCGTACACCAGCTGTTGGGCACCCTCGGTGGTGAGGAAGATGTTGGGCAGGTTGGCAAGTGCCGTGGAGTTCTCCACGATCCCCACGATGCGCAGCCTGCGCGATGCGATCTGGATGTCCTCGCCCTCGTTGCGTTCGAGCGTGCTCGAAGCCGCGACCTCGTTTGGGGTGGCAGGAGGACGGCCCTCCGACAGAGCCGGCATGCCCGGCCCGCGTTCCGGCGCACCGAACAGATCGGCGTTTCGTGTCGCGTCGCCAAGCGTGACCGTGCCGCCGGCGTACACCAGTGGGGCCGCCGCCTGCACGCCTGGGGAAGCGGCGATCCGGCGGAGGTCAGTCGGCGCGAACGGCGTCGCCCCGACGAACGGGCCTGACGCACCATCCTTGACGAGAAACACGTCGACGCCGAGTGAATCCACGGTTTTCTGCGCCTCGGCGCGGAATCCGTTCGCCAGCCCGGTCAGCACCAGCGTCATGGCGAAGATGATGGCGGTGGACAGGACCGCGATGACGAAACGTCGTTTTCGCCACTGCATGTCGCGCAGCGCTGCGAGCAGCATGAACCCGACGTTACCGACGGCCGCGCGTTTGCGGGTCGGGTTTGCCTACGTCGATTCCGGCGGCCTCAGCGACCGGCGGCGAAGGCGCCCACCAGGGTGTTGCAGAACGCGGGCAGATCATCGGGCTTGCGGCTGGAGACCAGTGTGTTGGGTCCGCGCGAGCACACCACTACTTCCTCGTCGACCCAGTTGGCGCCGGCATTGATCAGATCGGTGCGCAGGGTCGGCCACGAGGTGATCATCCTGCCGCGCACCACGTCGGCGTCGATCATCGTCCACGGGGCGTGGCAGATGGACGCCACCGGTCGCCCGGAGTCGAAGAAACTCCTGGTGAACCGGACCGCCGAGGCATTGCCGCGGAGGAAATCGGGACTCGCGACGCCCCCGGGAAGAACCAGCCCGTCGTATTCGGATGCGGTGACGCTGTCGGCCGCCTTGTCCGCCTCGAACGTGTCTGCCGGGGTCAGGTGGTTGAACGCCTGAATCTTGCCGACTTCGGTGGACACCAGCTCAGGTGTGCCGCCTGCCTCTTCCACAGCCTTCCACGGTTCGGTCAACTCGACCTGCTCGGCGCCTTCGGGCGCAACCAGAAAGGCGATGCGCTTGCCCGCCAATGTCGTTGGCATCACTTGCCTCCTTCGCGTTGAAGCTCACCGGCCGCATACCCGGCCCGCAGGAGTTCAATCGCGATCAGGTCGGCTGACTGGCCGGGCTGGTGAAAGGCGCGACCGACCGCTAGTCGATGGACACCTCGCGTCCCTCGATCGCGTCGCGCACACCGGCCGGTCCGAGGCGCTCGCGGAATGCCTTTCCGGTGTAGCCGATCACCTTGGCGTCGGTGCGGGCCCGAACGGTGGCCGAGCGGGGCAGCCCGAACAGCGTTCCGATCTCGCCGAAGTAGTCGCCTGCGGTCGCGACGCGCAGCAGTTCCTCCCCGCCACCGGCCAATTCGCGGACGATTTCGAGTTCGCCTTCGCTGACGATGTAGATCAGGTCGCCCATGGAGCCCTGCTCGAACAGCACCGAACCGGGTGCAAGCCCGATGGTCTCGGGCGGCCGGTCCGTCGTAGCGACATGCGGCACCAGTTCCACCACGCGATCGGCCAGCGGGAGCATCCGGGTGTCGTGGGTTGCCACGACGACGAGGCGTTCTCCCGATGCGAGTTCGCGGATCAGCCGCAGCACCTCCTCGACCTGAATGAAGTCCAGGTGCGCGGTCGGCTCGTCGGCCAGGATCAGCGGCGGATCCAGTGCGATCGCACGGGCGACCGCGACGCGCTGTTGCTGTCCGCCGCTGAGGTCGCCGGGCCGGTGTCGCATCCGGTCCTTCAGCCCCACCCGCTCCAGAAGCTCCTCCGCGCGCCTCCGGGATTCCCTGCTGTTCACGCCCGCCGCGTCCAGGGGAACCATCACGTTCTCGAGTGCGGTGAGACTGGCCAGCAGGTTGAACGCCTGGAACACAATGCCGACAGTGCGGCGCCGGTACATCGTCAGTGCGCCGGCGTCCAGCTTGGTGATATCCATATCGTCGAGTGCGATGCGGCCCGAGGTCGGTTTCAGGATTCCGCCGAGGCAGGACAGCAGGGTGGTCTTGCCGCAGCCGCTGGGGCCGAGCAGCAGTGCCAGCGAGCCGGCTTTCACCTCGAGATTCAGTCCGTCGATCGGGCGCACGGCGTACCCACCGCTCGAATACTCGACGACAAGATCGTCGATGTGGAGATCACCCATGGCTCACGGACCCCCGAACGCGAGCGCGGGATCGATCGTCACCGCACGGCGCATACCGGCGACGCTCGCGAGCAGACCGATCAACACGCCGATGACGGGCAACAGCAGGAAGGCCGATGTCGGGATCTGCACCCGCATCGGGAACGCGGGCGCGAGCACCAACGACAGGAGCCCGCCCAGCACCGCGGCCACCACCGCGACGATGACGGCCTGCAGGCAGAGCCCGGCGAGCACCGAACGGGTCGAGACGCCAACGGCTTTGAGCACCGCGAAGTCCCGCGTGCGCTCCAACGCGGACAGGTAGATGACGGAGCCGACGATCAGAGCGGCGACGATCCACAGCAACACGGCAATCATCGTGATGGCCGAAACCGCCGCCTTCATCGGCCGCATCAAATCGTCGATCGCGCCGGCACGGTCGATGGTGCGATACCCGTCGGGTACCTCGGCGGGTGTGCCGCGGATGCCTGCGGACGTCACGATCGGCTGGGCGCTGTAGCCCATCTGCTGAGCGCCCGCGACCGTCAGGAAAACGTTGGGCTGTCCGGCGAGAGCGGTGGAGTCGTCGACGATGCCGACGATTTTCACGGAGCTCGAACCGATTTCGAGATCGTCACCGACGTCGCTGCCGAGTGTGCTCGATACCGCCGCCTCGCCGGGACCCGAAGGGGCACGGCCGGCCGAGACCGGTGGCATCCCCGGCCCCTCCGCGGGTGCGCCGAACACGTTGACGTTTCGCGTCGAGTCGCCGTCGGGCACGGTGGTCGTCGTGTAGACGAGCGGTACCGCGGCCGTGACACCGGGGATCCGCGCCATCATCGCGATTTCGCTTTCGGGAAACGGTGGTGAGCCGATGAACGGGCCTGCCGGTCCCGACTTCACGAGGTAGGTGTCGAAGCCAAGTGCGTCAACGGTGTGGTCGGCTTCCACCCGAAAGCCGTTGGAGAGCCCCGTGAGTACGAGCGTCATCGCGAACACCAGGCTGGTGCCGATGATCGCGATGACGAAGCGGCGTCGTCGCCACTGCAGGTCGCGCAGCGTCACACGCAACATGAGGTGAAGCTACCGAGTGGGCGACGGTCCGCGCGGGAGTTTGCCGAACCGAAACAAATGTGACGAAAACTACTGTGAACTACCGACTGTCGTGGCGCCGGATTTGTCAGGTAACGCCGGTAGACTCGAACAAGAGCCGGGCATCAGGCCTGGCACATCGCGCTTTCACCGACGAGCTGCGCGCTGGTGAGCACGAACAAAGGAACGAGCGTGGCTGCATTGCAGGACTGGCTCAACATTCGCCCATTCGACCCAAGAACTCACATGAAGGCTGTCATCTGCGCGCTGCGTGGCGATACCGCCGAGGACGTCTCCGATATCGACGTGCGAGCCGGTGTTGATCCGACCAGGCGTCGAGCGCTGCTGACGCCCTAGCGCGATGGCCGGTGGCGGCCCGACGGCGGGTGCGTCGGCGCGTCGACCATCTGGGTAGGGGACTCATCACCTTCGACGTCGGGTACCGCCGGCTCGTCGGCGTGCTCATTGCGCCCACTGATGAGCAACGCCAGGATCGCGCCGATGATGCAGACGATCGCGGTGATGCCGAACATCTCGCCGTACTGCATGGCGAATGCGGTCTTGTACTTCGCCGCCTCCGCCGCGAGCTTTGCCGCCAGATTGTCGGCCTTCGTGGCGGGCAGCGACTGCAGGATCTGGTTGAACCGGTAGAGGCCCCACGCGCTCAGTGCCGCGATGCCTACCAGCATGCCGATCATCCGGGCCACCACCACCGCCGCGGAGGCGATGCCGTGCTGAGCCGACGGCACCACCCGCAGGGTCGCCGACGTCAGTGGGCCGATGACCAGGCCTAGCCCGAGCCCGGCGATGGCCAGGTCGGTATCGAGCACGGGCAGCGTGACGAAGCCGAGGTCGTGGCGGGCGGAGAGCAGATCGACCGGCCACTGCGCAATCAAGTAGTAGCCGCCCGCGGCGATCAGCAACCCG
Source organism: uncultured Actinomycetota bacterium (assembly GCA_963822305.1). Lineage (GTDB taxonomy): Bacteria > Actinomycetota > Actinomycetes > Mycobacteriales > Mycobacteriaceae > Mycobacterium. The sequence continues at coordinate 180,085 of CAWGHF010000023.1, forward strand.
ACACATGCCACCGCGCGGTCGCCGATCCTGGTGGCGATCCAGCCGCCGAGGAGCGCGCCGATGGGAAGGGCGATCAAGAAGCGCAGCAGGAGGAATGCCGCCTGGTTCTGATCCTGGCCGAGGACTCCTTGGCCGAACAACTCGACGTTGACGAGCGTCACCATCAACGCGGCGCCCGCGGTCAGCGAGGCCCCGAGCGCGGCCAGGAACGGCCGGAAGTGCACACCCGCGGGCTCGATTAGCCGGGTCTTGGCGAAGCGTTCCCACACGAAGAACGCCACCGCGGCGACGAGCGCTCCGATCAGCAGTGGTGGGCCGTAGGGCGGCAGCACCTGCTTGCCGTCCGGCGCAGGGTTGTACATGCCCACGACGATCAACCCGAGCGTGATCGCCAACAGCACGCCACCGACGATGTCCACCTTTTCCGGGTGTTCGCTCTTCATCCGCTTCGGCAGGCTGAAGTGGACCATCGCCATCGCGATCACCGCCAGCGGCACGTTGACCCAGAAGACCGCCTGCCAGTGGTGGAACAGCCAGACCAGGGCGATGCCGTACATCGGACCGAGCACGCTGCCCAGCTCCTGTGCCGCGCCGATGCCGCCGAGCACGCCTGCCCGGTTGCGCGCCGCCCACAGGTCGGCCGCCAACGCCAGCGTCACCGGCAGCAGCGCACCGCTGGCGGCGCCCTGGATGACGCGCCCGACGACGAGGATCGTCAGGTCGGTCGACATCGCCGTGATGACCGAGCCGATCGCGAAGCCCGCCAGGCTGACCTGCAGCAGCATCTTGCGGCCGAACCGGTCCGACGCCCGGCCCAGCAGCGGCATCGCCGCAATGTAGCCGAGCAGATAGCCGGTGACGATCGGCGTGACGCGCTGGATCTGATTGATCGCGATCCCGACGTCGGACATGATGTCGCGGAGGATCGTGACCACGACGTACGTATCGAGGGCACCGAGCAGCACCGCGAGGGCACCCGCGCTGATCGCGATTCTGCGGCTCCGGTTCGAGTGCACCGGCGCTGCGGCCGTCATCAAACGGCGGGCTTGGTGACGGAGACGGGCTTGTCCCAATCAGACAGCGTCATCTGCACACTGTTGCCTGCCGAGGGCTCTAGCTTGGCTCGCACCAGCTTGTGATCGCCGTCCTTCTCGATCCACGCCGTGCCCGGGACCGGCCCGGTCGCCTCGAGCGGCGGTGCGATCTTGTTCACCGCGTCGGCGCTGACCTGGCCGGTCACCTTCACGGTCTCAACGCCGTTGATGGTCTCGGTGCTTTCGGATTTCGGATCGCTGAAGTTGGCAACCACGTTGGCCAGGCCGGTATCCGGGTTCAGGATGGCCGCGATGTCGTATACGTCGGCCGCCGGACCCATGTCGATGTAGGTGTCGCCGGACAACGCGACGTAAAGGGTTGCGTCGATGACGACGAAGTTGGCGTCCACATCGCTGCCCTGGAATGCGAGCTTCGTGTTGCCCTGGGCGGCGACGGCGGGGACGTTGGTCAGGTCGCCGGTGAGGGTCTTGAGGGGCAGGGCCTGGATCTCACCGTCCACTGACAACTCGAGGTGCACGCTCTTGAGCGCCCGTGTTGCGGTGTTGGCGTCCTTGAGCAACGTCGCAGCGTCGGGCAGCGATTCGGATGACTTCTCCGACGAGGACGAACAGCCTGCAATGAGTACTACTGCTGCGAAAAGTGCGGTGAGAATTGGCCAAAGAGATCGGACTGCGTTTTTTGGGCGCGTCTGCATGAGTGCATCGTAGAGGGTGGGGCTGCGTAACCTGTTTGGCGTGTTCACCGGAATCGTCGAAGAGCTTGGCGAAGTCGTCGGCAAGGAAGACCTGACCGACGCGGCACGGTTCGTCATCCGCGGACCCGTCGTCACCGCGGACGCCGGACACGGCGACTCCATCTCGGTCAACGGCGTCTGCCTGACCGTGGTGGAGGTGCAGGCAGGCGGCCAATTCACCGCCGATGTCATGAAGGAGACACTGGACCGCTCGAGCCTGCGCAGTGTCGGCGTCGGCAGCCATGTGAACCTCGAACGCGCCGCGGCGCTGAACAGCCGGCTGGGTGGACACATCGTTCAGGGCCACGTCGACGGCACCGGACATGTGATTGCGCGCACACCTTCCGAGCACTGGGAGGTCGTGCGGATCGCCCTGCCGACCGCGCTGTCGCGGTATGTCGTCGAAAAGGGCTCGATCACCGTCGACGGCGTCTCGCTGACCGTGTCCGGACTGGGCCATGACTGGTTCGAGGTGTCCCTGATCCCCACCACCCTGCACCTGACCACCCTCGGCCGGGCGGCCGTCGGCACCGACGTCAATCTCGAGGTCGACGTCATCGCCAAATACGTCGAGCGGCTTCTGCAAGGCAAAGAGTGAATCCACCGCGCAGTGGAATGAGCGGGCGCGATAATAACTGCGGGCCGGGCGAGCAGAAGGAAGTAACCAAATGAAGAAGCTGGCAGTAGCGCTTCTGGCGGCCGGAGCGGCTGCGATCGCCCCGATTGCCGTCGCGCCGGTGGCGCAGGCCGAAATCTGCGCGGGCGCGCACGGACGCCATGTCGGCGTGGGTGGCTGCACCAATGTCGTCGGCGATGTTGCCACCGGCGTGGCCATCGCCTCGAACGCCGTGCCGTACGTGCCGGGCGAGGTGCCGTGTTACACCGTCGAAGGTGTGCCGTACTACACGCCTCCCGGCGACCCCTGCTAAACCAGGCGAGCAATAATCGCCACTTCGTCGTGGTTCATACTGGATACGGCGACGATGGTTCCGGCCGGAACCGGCAAGGGTGGCGAGAATGACGAGGTTGGACTCCGTCGAACGGGCGGTTGCCGACATCGCGGCGGGCAAGGCCGTCGTCGTCATCGACGACGAGGACCGTGAGAACGAGGGCGACCTCATCTTCGCTGCCGAGAAGGCCACCCCCGAACTAGTCGCGTTCATGGTCCGCTACACCTCGGGTTACCTGTGCGTGCCGCTGGACGGCGCGATCTGCGACAAGCTTGGGCTGCTGCCGATGTACGCGGTGAACCAGGACAAGCACGGCACCGCCTACACCGTCACGGTGGACGCGAAGGAGGGTGTCGGCACAGGGATCTCGGCGTCGGATCGCGCTACCACGATGCGGCTGCTGGCCGACCCGACCAGCGTTGCCGACGACTTCACCCGGCCCGGTCACGTCGTTCCGCTGCGGGCCAAGGACGGCGGGGTGTTGCGGCGGCCCGGTCACACCGAGGCCGCGGTCGATCTCGCCAGGCTGGCCGGACTGCAGCCGGCAGGGGCCATCTGCGAGATTGTCAGCCAGAAGGACGAGGGCGCGATGGCCCAGACCGATGAACTTCGGGTCTTCGCCGACGAGCACGACCTCGCGTTGATCTCGATCGCCGATCTGATCGAGTGGCGCCGCAAGCACGAAAAGCACATCGAACGCGTGGCCGAGGCGCGGATCCCGACGCGGCACGGCGAATTCCGCGCGGTCGGCTACACCAGCATCTACGAGGACGTCGAGCACGTTGCTCTGGTCAGGGGCGATATCGCCGGACCGCACGCCGACGGCCATGACGTGCTGGTCCGTGTGCACTCCGAGTGCCTGACCGGCGACGTGTTCGGATCCCGCCGGTGCGACTGTGGCCCGCAACTGGACGCCGCGCTGGCGATGGTGGCGCGGGAGGGCCGCGGCGTGGTGCTGTACATGCGCGGTCACGAAGGCCGCGGCATCGGCCTCATGCACAAGCTGCAGGCCTACCAGTTGCAGGACGCCGGCGACGACACCGTCGACGCCAACCTCAAGCTCGGCCTGCCCGCCGATGCCCGAGACTACGGAATCGGCGCGCAGATACTGGTCGACCTCGGCGTGCGGTCGATGCGCCTGCTCACCAACAATCCGGCCAAGCGGGTCGGTCTGGACGGCTACGGGCTGCACATCATCGAGCGCGTGCCGCTGCCCGTGCGCGCCAACGCCGAGAACATCCGCTATCTGATGACCAAGCGCGACCGCATGGGCCACGACCTGAGCGGGCTCGACGACTACGACGAAGTGGTGCCTGGCGAATTCGGCGGAGCCCTATGAGTAGCTCGGGCGGAGCCCGAAATTGAGCGGAGGCGCGGGGGTTCCCGACTTGCCACAGCTGGACGCGTCCGATCTGACGTTGGCGATCGTGGCCAGCACCTGGCATGAGACGGTCTGCGATGCGCTGCTCGACGGGGCGCGCAAGGTCGCTGCCGACGCGGGCATCGACAACCCGACGGTGGTACGGGTGCTGGGTGCGATCGAGATTCCGGTGGTGGCACAGGCGCTGGCGGCCACCCATGACGCCGTCGTCGCACTTGGTGTGGTGATCCGTGGTGAGACACCGCATTTCGACTATGTCTGCGATGCGGTGACGCAGGGCCTGACGCGGGTGTCGCTGGACTTGTCCACGCCCGTCGCCAACGGTGTGCTGACCACGAATACTGAGCAGCAGGCGCTGGCCAGGGCAGGTCTGCCCGACTCGACTGAGGACAAAGGCGCACAGGCTGCTGCCGCCGCATTGTCCACCGCGCTGACGCTGCGCGACCTGCGCAAGCGGTCATGAGCGACTGGGACCTCGAGGTACGGCCGCACCTGACACCGTATTTCGCCTACGGTGCGGCTGCGTTGATCCTGGCCGTCCACGTGACTGTCGGTGTACTGCTGAAGATTTCGTCTACCGGAGTGATCTTCCAGACCGCCGACCAGGTGGCGATCGCGCTGCTCGGTGTTGTCATCGCCGGCATGGTGCTGCTGTTCGCACGGCCACGGCTGCGCGTCGGTTCGCCTGGTGTCGCGGTGCGAAACCTGCTCGGCTACCGGCTGATTCCGTGGTCCGAAGTCGTCGGGGTGACGTTCCCGCGTGGTGCGCGGTGGGCTCGTGTCGACCTGCCAGACGATGAGTACATCCCGGTGATGGCGATCCAGGCCGTCGACAAGGAGCGTGCCGTCGAGGCGATGGACGAAGTCCGCGGACTGATCGCCCGCTACCGGCCCGACCTCACCGCACACTGAGCGACATCGGGACTTCGTCACGGGCATTGGCGCCGTCGCCCGCCACCGTTGTGAAGCCAAGGCTTTCGTAGACGCCTCTCGCGACGGTGTTGTCCACCGCCACCCTGAGTGTGACGGTGCGGGCCTGCCGGTCGCGTGCCCAGTCCACGGCGGCGGCGACGAGGGGCCGGGCAAGCCCGTGTCCGCGGGCAGCAGGATCAAGCCAAAGTGAGTAGAGATAAACAGTTTCGGCGTTTTCCTGCTGCGCACCGATCAGCCCCACCGGGCGCTCGTTCAGCAGCGCGACGAACTGTGCGTGGTCGCGCAGGCGCCTGCGCCACTGTGCGGCCGTGAACGTGGACTCCTGACGGTACTGAGGGTCATCGGCACCGAGCGAGTCCGTGAGCGCGCGCAGTCGAACAGTGGCGAACAGCCGCCAATCCGATTCCGTCAGGTGGGTGACCTGTGCGGTCACCGAGGGTCGCCCATCACCAGCCCCTCGCGGCGCGGGTCGGCCCCGCCCGTCCACCCTGGCGAGCCTCGCACGATCGCCGACAAACCGCTGGACTGATCGGCGAGGTCGACCTGATGGCCGAGCTTGCGTAGGCCCTGCACCAGCGGGTCGTGGTCACCGTCATCGGCCGTGTCGATGTTGGGGTGTTCGCCGCCGACATTGGTCTTCGGCGAATTGGCCGCCCCGAAGTCAACCATGCCCACCGCCTGCTGCGGATCCATACCCCAATCAACCATTCCCACAACGGTTTTCACAACGAATTGGATGATCACCGCGCCGCCGGGGGACCCCAGCGTGGCAAGCAGCGGGCCGCGGGCCGGGCCGGACTTCTCGAATATCAGCGTAGGGGCCATCGTGCTGCGCGGCCGCTTGCCCGGCTCGACCCGATTGGGCACCGGCACTCCGTCGGCGCCGGCAGGTTCGGCGGCGAAGTCGGTCAGCTGGTTGTTCAGGATGAATCCGTCCACCATGTGGAACGAGCCGAACTGCGACTCGACGGTCGTCGTCAGCGCGGCGGCGTTGCCCTGCGAGTCGACGACGCTGATCTGGCTGGTGCCGTGCTCGGGGACCGGCACCGGTGTGGACGGCGACGCCCCGAACTCGCCTGGCTTGGCGGTGCCCATGCTGCGCTGCTCGGAGATGAGTGCGGCCCGCTGCGCGAGGTAGTCGCTGTTCAACAACGTGTTCGGGGTCCCACCCGGCAGCGGCACGAAATCCGTGTCGGCGACGTACTTGTCGCGGTCGGCGTACGCCAGGCGCTCGGCTTCCGAGATCAGGTGCACGCCCATCACGGACGGCTTGCCGCCGTTGAGGTCCATGTCGGTGGGTTTGTGTTCGTTCATCGCGAAGTGCTCGAGAATACCCAGAGCAGCGGCTACTGCGATGCCGCCGGACGAGGGTGGCGGCATACCGCAGATCTCCTTGCCGCGGTACGGCGTGCAGATGGGTTCGCGTTGCTTGGCGGCGTAGCCGGCCAGGTCCGCGGTCGTCATCACACTCGGCGTGCGACCGCCAGAGGTATCGGCCGCCGCGGCGACGATCGCCTTGGCGATATCGCCGGTGTAGAACGACTCCGGGTCGGAAGCGACGACACCCAATGTCTTTGAGTACGCCGGGTTGGTGAGTTTGGTATCGGCGGCTTTGGGGCTGCCGTCGGGATTGAGGAAATACGCGGCGGCTTGCGGATCGACCTTCAGCTGTGGCGCGGCGTCGGCGATTGCGGAGGCCAGCCGGGGGCTGATGTCGAAGCCGTCATCGGCGAGCGTCACGGCGGGAGCGAAGAGGTCGCGCCACGCGGTCTTGCCGTGCTGCTGGTGGACGTCTATCAGCAGCCGCAGGATGCCTGGCACACCGATGGAGCGGCCGGATCCTCGCGCGTCCGGCTTCGGTTCGGTGCGATCGGTGTCGGAGATCCAGCGCAGGTAATTCTCGGTCGCCGCGGCTGGAGCGATCTCCCGGCCGTCGTAGGCCTGGACGGCGTTGGCCTTGGCGTCGTAGTAGAGCAGGAACCCGCCGCCACCGATCCCGGACGACTGCGGCTCGACCAGGCCCAGCACGGCCTGGGCGGCGACCAGGGCATCGGCCGCGGTACCCCCGCCTTTCAGCACCTCGCAGGCCTTCTGCGTGGCGAGCGGATTGGCCGTGGCGACCGCATAGTGCGCGGTGCGGACAGCGGTCATGTCTTTGCGGTAACCGGTGGCGACCTCGGGGTTGGTGGAGATGTTGCGCGAGGTGGTCGGCGAACCGGCAGGCGCGGCCTGCGAGGTCTTCGGCGCCGGGGTGCCGTTTTCGACGATCGCGCACGGTCCGGCCGCAGCGGGCGGCGCGTTGTCCTCGACACCGCATCCGGCCAGCACCAGGACGACCCCTGCCAGCGCGGCCGTCAGCTTCTTCAATGACAGGGTCCGCATCACTCGACGGTAGATCATCAGGCGCGTCCGATACCGGCAGTAACCTGGAATCCGTGCCCGATCCAGCGACGTACCGACCGGCGCCCGGGTCGATCCCCGTCGAACCCGGCGTCTACCGGTTTCGCGATCCGCACAGCCGCGTCATCTACGTCGGCAAGGCCAAGAGCCTGCGCAGCCGGCTGAACTCCTACTTCGCCGATATTTCCGGGTTGGCTCCGCGGACGCGTCAGATGGTGATGGCCGCGGGCAGCGTCGAGTGGACGGTGGTCAACACCGAAGTCGAGGCGCTGCAGCTGGAATACAACTGGATCAAGGAATTCGACCCGCGGTTCAACATCCGTTACCGCGACGACAAGTCCTACCCGGTGCTGGCCGTGACGCTCAACGAGGAGTATCCGCGGCTGATGGTCTACCGCGGGCCGCGTCGCAAGGGCGTCCGGTATTTCGGGCCCTACTCGCATGCCTGGGCAATCCGCGAGACGCTCGATCTGCTCACCCGGGTGTTCCCGGCCCGTACGTGTTCGGCGGGAGTTTTCAAGCGGCACAAGCAGATCGACCGCCCTTGTCTGTTGGGTTACATCGATAAGTGCTCGGCGCCATGCATCGGGCGAGTCTCCGCCGAAGAGCACCGGAAGATCGTTCTCGACTTCTGCGACTTCCTGTCCGGCAAGACGGACCGGCTGGCGCGGGATATGGAGCGCGAGATGAACGCGGCTGCGGAGCAACTCGACTTCGAGCGCGCGGCGCGACTGCGGGACAACATCTCCGCGCTCAAACGGGCCCTGGAGAAGCAGACGGTGGTTTTCGGCGATGGCACCGACGCAGATGTGGTGGCCTTCGCCGACGACGAGCTCGAGGCCGCCGTGCAGGTGTTCCATGTTCGCGGCGGGCGGGTGCGCGGTCAGCGCGGCTGGATCGTCGAAAAGTCCGGTGATCCTCAGGATTCCGGTCAAAGTCACCTCGTCGAGCAGTTCCTCACCCAGTTCTACGGGGACCAGGCAGAACTGGACGGCGCGGCCGACGAGTCGACAAACCCGGTGCCTCGTCAGATCCTGGTCCCGGTCCTGCCGCCCAACTCCGAGGAACTGGAAACCTGGCTGTGCGGCCTGCGCGGGTCACGAGTGGCTCTTCGGGTGCCGATGCGAGGCGACAAGCGGGCGCTGGCCGAAACGGTCAGACGCAACGCGCTGGATGCGCTGACGCAGCACAAGCTCAAGCGCGCCGGTGATTTCACCGCGAGATCTGCTGCGCTGCAGAGTATTCAGGAGGCACTTGGGCTGGCGGATGCACCGCTGCGCATCGAATGCGTTGACATCAGCCACGTCCAGGGCACCGATGTGGTGGCGTCGCTCGTGGTGTTCGAGGACGGCCTCCCGCGCAAGTCCGACTACCGCCACTACGCGATCCGGGAGGCGGCAGGCGGGGGCCGCTCAGATGATGTGGCGTCCATCGCCGAGGTGACGCGCAGGCGGTTCGCGCGGCACGTATCCGATCTGCAGAACACCAGTGTGTTTAGCGCGGAAGGGAAGTCGCGCAAGTTCGCCTATCCGCCAAACCTCTACGTCGTCGACGGTGGCGCCGCACAGGTCAACGCGGCGGCGGCAGTTCTCGATCAGCTCGGGGTCTCCGACGTGGCGGTCGTCGGACTGGCCAAGCGGCTGGAGGAGGTCTGGGTGCCTGCGGAGCCCGACCCGGTGATCATGCCGCGCAACAGCGAAGGGCTGTTCCTGCTGCAGCGGGTACGCGACGAAGCGCACCGGTTCGCAATCACCTACCACCGCAGCAAGCGGTCCAAGCGAATGACGGCATCGGCGCTGGATTCGGTGCGCGGCCTAGGGGAGCACAGGCGAAAAGCCCTGGTCACGCACTTTGGGTCGGTGGCCCGCCTCAGGCAGGCCAGCGTCGAGGAGATCACCGCGGTGCCCGGCATCGGCGTTGCGACCGCAAAGGCCGTGCTGGAAGCGCTCGAGGTAGCCGCCGATTCGTCAGCGCCCGCCCCGGTTATCGGCGATGATCAGAGCAGGGCATCGGGATGACGGATCAGAGCGCAGGTGAGGATTTGCGAGGGCAGGACGCTTCTCGCGACACGGGCACGGAATCGGGGATCGACGTTGTCCTGGTGACCGGACTCTCCGGGGCGGGTCGCGGCACGGCGGCCAAGGTGCTCGAGGATCTCGGCTGGTATGTGGCAGACAATCTGCCGCCCGAGCTCATCGCCCGCATGGTCGACCTGGGGTTGGCCGCGGGCTCGCGGATCACCCAGCTCGCCGTGGTGATGGACGTGCGGTCGCGTGGCTTCACCGGCGACTTGGATTGGGTGCGTAAGGATCTGGCGACCCGCGACATCGCACCGCGGGTGTTGTTTTTGGAGGCGTCCGACGACATTCTGGTGCGCCGCTACGAACAGAACCGTCGCAGCCACCCGCTACAGGGTAATCAGACTCTCGCCGAGGGCATCGCCGCCGAGCGCGCCATGCTGGCACCGGTACGGGCGACGGCTGACCTGATCATCGACACCTCCGCGCTATCCGTCCCGGCGCTGCGCGAAGCCATCGAAGGCGCCTTCGGCGGGGAGACCGTCGCCTACACCAGCGTGACCGTGGAGTCCTTCGGCTACAAGTACGGGCTGCCGATGGATGCGGATACGGTGATGGACGTCCGTTTCCTGCCGAACCCGCACTGGGTCGACGAGCTACGGCGGCACACCGGGCAGCATCCCGCCGTGCGCGAGTACGTGCTGGGGCAGCCGGGCGCGGCGGAGTTCCTCGACACCTACCATCGACTGCTGAACCTCGTCATCGAGGGATATCGCCGGGAGGGGAAGCGCTACATGACCGTTGCCATCGGCTGCACGGGCGGTAAGCATCGCAGCGTTGCGATGGCCGAGGCGCTGGCAGGACGACTGCAGGGCGGTGACCAACTCAGCGTGCGAGTACTGCACCGGGATCTGGGTCGCGAATGAGCTCGCGCATCGTCGCACTGGGCGGCGGCCACGGGCTCTATGCCACGTTGTCGGCGGCCCGCAGGCTCACCCCGCATGTCACCGCCGTGGTCACGGTTGCCGACGACGGCGGCTCCTCAGGTCGGCTGCGAAGCGAGCTCGATGTAGTGCCGCCCGGCGATCTGCGAATGGCGTTGGCGGCGTTGGCATCCGACAGCCCACACGGCCGGTTGTGGGCGACGATCCTGCAGCACAGGTTCGGCGGTAGTGGTGCTCTGGCTGGTCATCCCATCGGCAATCTGCTACTGGCCGGGCTCAACGAGGTGCTTGCGGATCCCGTTGCGGCACTTGATGAACTGGGCCGGATTCTCGGCGTCAAGGGCCGGGTGCTGCCGATGTGCCCGATCGCACTGCAGATCGAGGCGGACGTCGCAGGCCTGGAGTCCGATCCGAGAATGAGTCGGGTCATCCGCGGCCAAGTGGCCATCGCCACCACGCCGGGAAAGGTCCGCAGGGTGCGGCTGCTGCCCAGCGACCCGCCTGCCACCCGACAGGCCGTGGACGCGATCATGAGTGCCGATCTGGTCGTGCTGGGGCCCGGCTCGTGGTTCACCAGCGTCATCCCGCACGTTCTGGTGCCGGAGCTGGCGTCCGCGCTGCAGGCCACCTCGGCCCGGCGTGCGCTGGTGCTCAACCTGGCCGCGGAGCCGGGCGAGACCGCCGGCTTTTCCGTCGAGCGGCACATCCACGTGTTGGCCCAGCATGCGCCGGGATTCACGGTGCACGAAATCATCGTCGATGCTGCTCGGGTGCCCGCCGAGCGGGAGCGGGAGCAACTCAGCCGGACCGCGACCATATTGGGTGCCGGAGTTCAGTTTGCTGAGGTGTCCAGACCTGGTACACCTTTACATGACCCGGCGAGGTTGGCCGCGGCGTTGGAGGGGGTCCGCTTGCGGGGAATGGAACCTGGCGGGACCCCTCAGCAGCCGACGGTTCCGACAGCCGCCCGGATAGTTGACGGACCGAGAGGTGACGACCCGTGGCGATGACAGCCGAGGTCAAGGACGAGCTGAGCCGGCTTGTCGTCAATTCGGTCAGTGCACGCCGTGCCGAGGTGGCGTCGTTGCTGCGGTTCGCCGGTGGCCTGCACATCGTCTCGGGCCGCGTCGTAGTCGAGGCCGAGGTGGATCTCGGCATCATCGCCCGTCGGCTCCGCAAGGATATTTTCGATCTGTACGGCTACAACGCCGTCGTTCATGTGTTGTCCGCCAGCGGAATTCGCAAGAGCACCCGGTACGTGGTGCGGGTCGCAAAAGACGGTGAGGCGCTGGCCCGCCAGACCGGACTGCTCGATCTTCGTGGTCGTCCGGTGCGCGGGCTGCCCGCACAGGTCGTCGGCGGCAGCGTGGCCGATGCGGAAGCCGCCTGGCGCGGAGCGTTCCTGGCCCACGGCTCGCTGACGGAACCCGGCCGGTCGTCCGCGCTGGAAGTCAGCTGCCCCGGCCCAGAGGCGGCGCTGGCACTGGTGGGCGCCGCTCGACGGCTCGGCGTCAGCGCGAAGGCACGCGAGGTGCGTGGCGCCGATCGCGTCGTCGTGCGTGACGGGGAAGCCATTGGCGCGTTGCTGACCCGGATGGGTGCCCAGGACACCAGGCTGACGTGGGAAGAGCGCCGGATGCGGCGTGAGGTGAGGGCGACGGCCAACCGGCTGGCCAACTTCGACGACGCGAACCTGCGGCGGTCGGCGAGGGCCGCGGTGGCGGCGGCGGCCCGCGTCGAGCGGGCGCTGGAGATTCTCGGCGATACCGTTCCAGATCACCTGGCCGCTGCGGGCAAGCTGCGTGTCGAACACCGCCAGGCGTCACTGGAGGAACTCGGCCGGCTGGCTGATCCGGTGATGACGAAAGATGCTGTCGCGGGCCGTATTCGGCGGCTGCTGTCGATGGCTGATCGCAAGGCCAAACAAGAGGGCATCCCCGACACCGAGTCGGCGGTCACCCCGGATCTGCTCGACGACGCCTGATCTCGGCGCAATTCGGGCGAAATCACCGCCTTTTATGGGATTCTGCCTGCGTGTCGGCTCCATCGGGAGTTGTGACGTTTCTGTTCACCGATATCGAGGGTTCGACCCGTCGGTGGGAAGCCGACGCGGCCGCGATGCGGTCGGCGCTTGGCTGCGCACGACGAGGTGCTGCGCGTCGGTCGATTGAGGCGCACGGTGGTTGGTTGTTCAAGCACACCGGAGACGGCGTGGTCGCGGCGTTCGCGTCGCCGAAGGTCAGCGGTGGATGCGGCGATTGCCGCGCAGCGGGAGCTGCAGTTGCCGGTGCGGATGGGGATCGCAACGGGTGAGGCGGCGCTGCAGGACGGCGACTATTTCGGCGCGGTGCTGAATCGGGCCGCGCGGGTGATGGCGGCGGGCCACGGTGGCCAGATCCTGGTGGCCGATTCGACCGCGGCGCTGATCAGTGGAATCGACATGCTCGATCTGGGCCCGCGGCGATTGCGCGATGTACCGACCCCGGTCGGGCTGTTTCAGGTGCGGGCGCCAGATCTGCGTGAGGAGTTCCCGCCGCTGCGCGCGCTCGACCCCAGCCCGGGCAATCTGCGTCCGGCAACGACCAGCTTCATCGGGCGGGACTCGGAGGTCGCCGAGGTCAAGCAAGCGCTGCGGGCACATCGGCTTGTCACCCTGACCGGCGTCGGCGGCGTCGGCAAGACCCGGCTGGCACTGGAGGTCGCTGCTCAGATGAGCAGACGAATTCCCGGACGGGGTATGGCTTGTCGAACTGGCGGCGGTGACCGATCCCGCCGCGATTCCTGATGCGGTCGCTGCCGTGCTTGGCATCACGCAGCAGCCGGGCAAGACCGTCGGCGAGTCGGTGGCGGCTGCGCTCGAAGGCCGAGTGCGGCTGCTGGTGTTCGACAACTGCGAGCACGTCCTCGACGCCGCCGCCGACCTGGTTGAAGCCAGTCCTTGAGCGGTCGGCGACGGTGAAGATCATCGCCACCAGCCGTGAAGGACTCGGGGTCGCCGACGAGCAGATGTGGCGCGTGCGATCGCTTGAGTCCTGACACGGCCGTCGAGCTGTTCGTCGAGCGCGCTCGCACTGTCGCACAAGGCTTCTCGGCCGATGATGCGGAAGCAGTCGAGGAGATCTGCCGTCGTCTCGACGGTATCCCGTTGGCCATCGAACTGGCGGCATCCCGGATGGCGTCGATGACCGCCGGCGAAGTGCGCGATCGTCTCGATCACCGATTCCGGCTGCTGGTCGGTTCCCGGCGGGGACTGGAACGTCACCAAACGCTGCGACACGCGGTGCAGTGGTCGTACGACCTTCTCGGCTGAGGCAGAAAAGACACTGTTGGAGCGGAGTTCGGTGTTCTCGGGCGGATTCGACCTCGAAAGCGCCTGCGCTGTCTTGGGTTCCGATGACGAGTTCGCCGTCCTCGATCTGTTGGACGCGTTGGTGCGCAAGTCGTTGCTCGTCGCCGACCGGTCGACGGGGCGCACCCGGTTCTCGATGCTGGAGACGATCCGCCAGTTCGCCGAGGAGCAACTTGTCGCTCGGGTGCGGCCGACCGATGCGCGAACGGCGCACGCCCGCTACTTCGCGGCGCGCGAAGCCGACATCCTGGCCCTATGGGACAGCCCCCGGCAACGGGAGGCCTACACATGGTTCACAGCGGAACTGGCCAATCTGCGCACAGCGTTTCGCTGGGCTGCCGACCATGGCGACCTCGATACCGCCGCCGCAATCGTCGCCCTCGCCGGACTTCTCGGCGTGGCAAGCGAAAACGAGAATTATGAGCCCGCCGGATGGGCCGAAGAGCTCATCGACCCCGCGGGTCGCCGTCGACCACCCGCGGCTCGCCACGCTCTATGTGCTTGCATCGCAGTGCTACACGGCGGGACGAGTTGAGGTGGCGGTCCGCTACTGCGAGGAGGCCGAAGCCGTCGTCGGCAGAAATCCCGACGCCCTGCCATACGCCGTCGACTGCTATCTGGGATGGCCGCACCTCTTCGACGGCCAGCCCGATCGGTGGGCCGAGGTGTGCCGCGCACAGATCCAACGCCACAGCGACGCCGCAGCTATTCAACCGGGTGAATCTGATTATGGCGCTGTGGTTCGCGGGTCGCGACGAGGAGGCGATGACGTGCCGCAGATGGTCTTGTCGAGGCCGCCGAGAGCCACCCGTAATCCGCATGCGCTGGTGGCCTCGTTGCTAGCCTACGGCGTGGCGTTTCGCTATGTCCGACCCCGCCCGCGCCCGCGACGCCTTTCGTCGGGGTTTGGCCATCGCCCACGACAGCGGATGCCGGACCACTGAACTAGCGATAAACTTGGCGGTCGTCGAGGCCGAACTCGGCGACGCCGCGTCCGCGTTCGATCACGTCATGTTCTGGCGATCCGCAACTACCACGACTCGGGCAACATCACCCTCGCTCCGCGGCGCCTTGGCTGTCGTCGCGGCGTATGTTCGACCGGCTCGGACGTTCACGAAGCAGCGGCGGCCATCGCCGGTTATGCGTCGCTCACTCCCGGTATCGCATTGTTCTTTCCCGAGATCACGACCACGATCGATCACCTGCGCGACGGCGCTCGGCGACCAGACCTACGAATCGCTCGCTCGCACGGGCGAGGCGATGACGATCGCCGCAATCGTGGCGTTCGCATACGAACAAATCGACCAGGCTCGAGCGGCACTCGAACAACTACCGTGAGCGCATGCAGACATTGAGAGTCGGCGCGGCCTATCCCGATCCACCTTTCAACGGCATGCCCGACGACGGCGGGCTGGACATCGACCTGATGACAGCGGTCGCCGACAAACTCAATTTGGACGTCGAGTTCGTCCCCTACGAAGGAGCGGACTTCAACGGCATCTTCGACGCGCTCAACGCCGGCGAATTCGACTGCGTCGCCGCCGGAACGACCGTCACCCCGGAGCGGGAGAAGAAGGCGGCGTTCGTGCCGCCCTATCTGATCTCCGGCCAGTCGCTGGCCGTCGACACCCGCCGGCTGCCCAACGTCGGTTCGGTCGACGATCTCGAGGGTCTGACGATCGGCGTGCAGCAGGGCAACACCAGCGGGCCGATCGCCGAGAAGCTCGTCGCCGACGGCCGGGCCGCCCGGGTCAGGGTCTACGACTACGGCAGCATCCGCGCCGCGCTCGATGACCTCAGCACCGGCGGGTGTGACGTGTTCATGAAGCTCGCCCCCGTGCTCACCGAGCTCGTCAAGCCGATCGCCGACGTCGAGGTCGTGCAGCGCGGGCTTTCCACCGAGAACATCGCGATCGCGGTTGGCCTCGGCGACCAGGAACTCCTGGCCAGAATCTCCGTCGCGCAGGCCGAGCTCGAAGAGGACGGCACGCTGCAGCGAATCCGCCGGAAATGGCTGGGTAACCCCTACACCGACCAGAGCCTCGGGATGCTCTGACCAGCCTGCGCGTGACGGCTCTCACACCACTACGCTGGCCGGTGAGCATCAAGGCAAAAAAAGGGAGATACAAGTGACTATCCGGGTAGGCGTTAACGGCTTCGGCCGCATCGGACGCAATTTCTACCGGGCCCTCGCGGCACAGAAGGCCGAGGGCAAGAGCACCGACATCGAGATCATCGCGGTCAACGACCTCACCGACAACGCCAGCCTGGCGCACCTGCTCAAGTTCGACTCGATCCTGGGCCGCTTCCCCGAGGACATCAGCCTCGAGGGCGAGGACACGATCGTCGTCGGCAGCACCAAGATCAAGGCCCTCGAGGTCAAGGAAGGCCCATCGGCACTGCCGTGGGGCGACCTCGGCGTCGACGTCGTCGTCGAGTCCACCGGCATCTTCACCAACGCCGCCAAGGCAAAGGGCCACCTCGACGCGGGCGCCAAGAAGGTCATCATCTCCGCGCCGGCCACCGACGAGGACATCACCATCGTGCTCGGCGTCAACGACGACAAGTACGACGGCAGCCAGAACATCATCTCCAACGCGTCGTGCACCACGAACTGCCTCGGCCCGCTGGCCAAGGTGCTCAACGACGAATTCGGCATCGTCAAGGGCCTGATGACGACCATCCACGCCTACACGCAGGACCAGAACCTGCAGGACGGCCCGCACAAGGATCTGCGCCGCGCCCGCGCCGCCGCGCTGAACATCGTGCCGACCTCCACCGGTGCCGCCAAGGCGATCGGCCTCGTGCTGCCCGAGCTGAAGGGCAAGCTCGACGGCTACGCGTTGCGCGTGCCGATCCCGACGGGGTCGTGCACGGACCTGACCGCCGAGCTCTCCAAGTCCGCGAGCGCTGACGAGATCAACGCCGCGATGAAGGCGGCCGCAGACGGCCCGTTGAAGGGCATCCTGAAGTACTACGACGCGCCGATCGTGTCGAGCGACATCGTCACCGACCCGCACAGCTCGATCTTCGATTCGGGCCTGACCAAGGTGATCGACAACCAGGCCAAGGTTGTTTCCTGGTACGACAACGAGTGGGGCTACTCCAACCGGATCGTGGACCTGGTCGCGCTGGTCGGCAAGTCGCTCTAGACCGATGGCCGTCAAGACGCTGGACGACCTACTCGCAGAAGGGGTCTCGGGTCGGGGCGTGTTGGTTCGCTCCGACCTCAACGTCCCGCTCGATGACGACGGCACCATCACCGACCCCGGCCGGATCATCGCGTCGGTGCCGACGCTGAAGGCGCTGTCCGACGCAGGCGCAAAGGTTGTCGTCACGGCCCACCTCGGCAGGCCAAAGGACGGCCCCGACCCGAAGTTCTCGCTCGCCCCAGTCGCGAAGGCACTGGGGGAGCAGCTGGGCCGTCACGTCCAGCTCGCTTCTGACGTCGTGGGCTCCGACGCACTCGCCCGCGCCGAGGGGCTCACCGACGGCGACATCCTGCTGCTGGAGAACATCCGCTTCGAACCGCGCGAAACAAGCAAGGACGACAACGAGCGGCTGGCGCTGGCCAGGCAGCTGGCCGAACTGGTCGCCGCGCCGGACGGATCGCCGGGGGCGTTCGTCTCCGATGGCTTCGGTGTGGTGCACCGCAAGCAGGCCTCGGTCTACGACGTCGCGACCCTGCTGCCGCATTACGCGGGAAAGCTGGTAGCCGCAGAGATCAAGGTGCTCGAGCAGCTGACCAGCTCGACCGACCGGCCCTACGCGGTGGTGCTCGGCGGCTCCAAGGTGTCCGACAAGCTGGCGGTCATCGAGTCGCTCGCGGAGAAGGCCGACAGCCTCGTCATCGGCGGCGGAATGTGCTTCACCTTCCTTGCCTCACAGGGTGTTTCAGTCGGCACTTCGCTGCTCGAGGAGAGCATGATCGACACCTGCAGAAAGCTGCTGGACACCTATGGCGATGTGATCCATCTGCCCGTCGACATCGTGGTGGCCGAAAAGTTCGCTGCTGACTCCCCGCCGGAACGCGTGCCCGCCGACCAGATCCCCGAAGGCAAGATGGGCCTGGACATCGGGCCGGGTTCGGTGAGGCGGTTCACCAACCTGCTGTCCAACGCCAAGACAGTCTTCTGGAACGGCCCGATGGGTGTGTTCGAGTTCCCCGCATTCGCCGACGGCACCAAGGGCGTCGCCGAGGCCATCGTCGGCGCGACCGAGAAGGGCGCGTTCAGCGTCGTCGGCGGTGGCGACTCGGCGGCCGCGGTGCGTCAGCTCGGCCTGCCCGAGGACGGCTTCTCTCACATTTCCACCGGTGGCGGGGCGTCACTGGAATACCTTGAGGGCAAGACGCTGCCCGGCATTGAGGTCCTGGGAACGTCTTGAGCCTCTTGAAAGGGTTGATATGAGCCGCAAGCCGCTGATCGCCGGCAACTGGAAGATGAACCTCAACCACTTCGAAGCGATCGCGCTGGTGCAGAAGATCGCCTTCTCGCTTCCGGACAAGTATTTCGACAAGGTCGACGTCGCCGTGATTCCCCCGTTCACCGATCTGCGCAGCGTGCAGACTTTGGTCGACGGCGACAAGCTGCGGCTCACCTACGGCGCGCAAGACGTGTCCCAGCACGACTCCGGCGCCTACACCGGCGACATCAGCGGCGCCTTCCTCGCCAAGCTGGGTTGCACATATGTCGTCGTCGGGCACTCCGAGCGCCGCACCTATCACGCAGAGGACGACGCCCTGGTCGCCGCGAAGGCCGCCGCGGCGTTCAAGTACGAGCTGACCCCGATCGTCTGCATCGGCGAGCAGCTCGAGGTCCGCGAGGCCGGCAACCACGTCGAGCACAACGTCGAGATGCTGCGCGGCTCCCTGGCCGGGTTGTCGGCCGAACAGATCGGCGCGGCCGTCATCGCCTACGAACCGGTGTGGGCGATCGGTACCGGCCGTGTTGCCAGCGCGGGCGACGCGCAGGAGGTCTGCAAGGCGATCCGCGATGAACTCGGCAAGCTGGCCGGCCCGGAGCTGGCGGCCGGCATCCGGGTGCTCTACGGCGGATCGGTGAACGCCAAGAACGTGGGCGAGATCGTGGCCCAGGAGGACGTCGACGGCGCGCTGGTCGGGGGCGCGTCGCTCGACGGCGAGCAGTTTGCGACGTTGTCTGCCATCGCCGCTGGTGGGCCGCTTCCGTGACGGGGCCGGTGAGCCTGTAGTCTGGCGGCCATGGAATTCGGCCTCCAGATCGCGCTGGTGGTCACCAGTGCCTTGGTGATCCTGCTCGTGCTGCTGCACCGCGCGAAGGGTGGCGGCCTGTCCACCCTGTTCGGCGGCGGCGTTCAGTCCAGCCTTTCGGGGTCCACGGTCGTCGAGAAGAACCTCGACCGGTTGACGCTTTTCGTCACCGGTATCTGGATCGTCTGCATCATCGCCGTGGCACTCCAGATCAAATACGCCTAGCTACTTTCGCAATCGCCGCACATCAAGCGGCACGCCAACTTGTGTGATTCAGTTACGTATTGCCCGCCTGGGGCGCACGTCACACGAGAGGCCGCATGAACACTCCGCAGGGGCCGCAGCCGTATCGGCAGAACCAGCCGCCGCATCGCTATCCACCCCCGCCACCGCCGCCTCCCCAGCAGTACCGCCCGGCGCCGCCACCGCCTCCCCAGCAGTACCGCGGTCAGCCGCCGCCACCGCCGCCGCAGCAATACCAGCCGCCTCCGCAGTACGGGCAACCACCCGCGCCCCAGCAGCCCTGGGCAGCAACCGAGCCCGTACGGGCAGTCCGCCGACGGCATCGTGGTCAACACCCAGTTCTTTCCGCTCGCCTGGCTCTTGTTCTTCTTCAAGCCGAAGATCGCCGTGGACGGCCAGGAGATGCCGGTGTCCGGCTGGGGCCGCACCCACCTGCCCGCCCGTCCCGGCCAGCACCGTGTGCAGGTTCACGTGCCGTACTTCCTGCCGTCAAAGCTGGGGCAGGCGGAAGCCACCGCAGATGTGCGTCCAGGCCAGGTCGCAGAACTCGAATACAAGGCCCCGCTGTGGTCGTTCAGCGCGGGCTCGCTCGGTGTGGGCCCGCAAAAGTACAACGGCGTCGGCATCACCCTTGCGGTAGTGGCGATTCCATTCATCCTCCTGTTCCTGGTGATTCTCCTCACGATCGTGCTGGCCGCGATCTGACCGACGCGGTTCCCGCCCTGCGGGCTGCTTGCCGGTCGCCGATACTTGGGTGATGGCTGACGGACCCGACATCTCGCTGGCGCCGATCGGCTCCGTGCGCCGCACCAAGGTCGGCCGCGAAGCCACCGAGCCCATGCGTGAGGACATCCGGCTTCTCGGAGCCATCCTCGGTGACACCGTGCGGGAGCAGAACGGGGAAGCGGTCTTCGACCTCGTCGAGCGGGCCCGCGTCGAGTCGTTCCGGGTGCGCCGCTCGGAGATCGACAGGGCAGAGCTCGCCGGGATGTTCGATGGCATCGACATCCACCAGGCCATTCCCGTCATCCGCGCCTTCACCCATTTCGCGTTGCTCGCCAACGTCGCCGAAGACATCCATCGCGAACGGCGGCGCGCAATCCGCGTCGCTGCGGGCGAGCCGCCCCAAAACAGCAGCCTGGCCGCCACCTACCTGAAGCTCGACGTGGCCGAGCTCGACGCCGCGACCGTGGCCGAGACACTGACGGGTGCACTGGTGTCCCCGGTGATCACCGCACATCCCACCGAGACTCGTCGGCGAACCGTGTTCGACACCCAGCATCGCATCACAGAGTTGATGCGACTCCGCTCTGCCGCCCATACGCAGACCGCCGATGGTCGTGACATAGAAACGGAACTCCGCCGCAACATCCTGACTCTCTGGCAGACCGCGCTGATCCGGTTGTCCCGGTTGAAGATTCAAGACGAGATCGAAACCGGCCTGCGCTACTACCCGGCGGCGTTCCTCGATGTCATCCCGAGGGTGAACGCCGAAGTACGTGCGGCGCTGCAAGCCCGCTGGCCCGATGCGAACCTGCTCGGCGAGCCGATCCTGCGGCCAGGGTCGTGGATCGGCGGGGACCGGGACGGCAATCCGAACGTCACCGCAGACGTCGTCCGGCTGGCCACCTCTCGAGCTTCGTACACCGCGCTCGCGCACTACTTCGGCGAAATCACCGCGCTGGAGGAAGAGCTGTCGATGTCGGCGCGGCTGGTCAAGGTCAGCGACGAATTGGCGGTGCTGGCCGATGCGTGCCACGAGCCGGCGCGTGCCGACGAGCCGTACCGGCGCGCGCTGCGGGTCATTCACGGCAGGCTCACCGCGACCGCACAGCAGATCCTGGACGATCAACCGGAGCACGAGCTTGACCTCGGGCTCGAGGGTTACCAAACGCCTGCGGAGCTATTGGCAGACCTCGACGTCGTCGACGGGTCGCTGCGCGCCTACGGTAGCGAGGTGCTGGCCGACGACCGGTTGGCGCGATTGCGGGAAGCCGTACGCACCTTTGGTTTTCATTTGTCCGGCCTGGATCTGCGACAGAACTCCGATGTGCACGAGGAGGTCGTCGCGGAGCTCCTGGCGTGGGCCGGTGTCCACCCCGACTATCGGTCACTGCCCGAACCCGACCGCGTCGAGATCCTGGTCACCGAGCTCGGTACGCGGCGACCACTCATCGGCGACGGCGCCGAGCTGTCCGAGCTGGCACGCAAGGAACTCGACATCTGCGCCGCCGCCGCGCGCGCCGTGAATGTATTCGGCCCGCTTGCGGTGCCCAACTATGTCATCTCGATGTGCCAGTCGGTGTCCGACATGCTCGAGGCGGCGTTGTTGTTGAAGGAATCCGGCCTGCTCGATGCGTCCGGTCCGGAACCGTACGGTCCGGTCAGGATCGTGCCGTTGTTCGAGACGATCGATGACCTGCAGCGTGGCTCATCGATTCTCGAAGCGGCCCTTGATCTCCCGCTGTACAGGTCGCTGGTGGCGTCGCGCGGCGACAGCCAGGAGATCATGCTCGGCTATTCCGACTCCAACAAGGACGGCGGCTATTTGGCGGCCAACTGGGCGCTGTATCGCGCCGAGCTGGACCTGGTCGAGTCTGCCCGCAAGACCGGAATCCGGTTGCGGCTCTTCCACGGTCGCGGCGGTACCGTTGGCCGCGGCGGTGGTCCCAGCTACGACGCCATCCTGGCGCAGCCGCCGGGAGCGGTGAAGGGGTCGCTTCGGCTCACCGAACAGGGCGAGGTCATCGCCGCGAAGTACGCCGAACCACGGATCGCGCATCGCAACCTGGAGACCCTGCTGGCCGCGACGCTCGAGGCGTCGCTGCTGGACGTCGAGGGACTGGGGGACGAGGCCGGACCCGCCTACGAGGTGCTCGACGACCTGGCCGCCCGCGCACACCGCGCATACGCCGAGTTGGTCCACGAGACACCCGGTTTCGTCGACTACTTCAAGGCGTCCACTCCTGTCGGTGAGATCGGCGCGCTGAACATCGGCAGCAGGCCGACATCGCGCAAGCCCACCACGTCGATAGCCGACCTGCGTGCGATTCCGTGGGTGCTGGCCTGGAGCCAGTCGCGGGTGATGTTGCCCGGCTGGTACGGCACTGGGACAGCGTTCGAGGAATGGATCGCAACCGAAGACGGCCGGCTGGAGGTACTGCAGGATCTGTACCGGCGGTGGCCGTTCTTCCGCACGGTGCTGTCGAATATGGCTCAGGTGCTTGCGAAGTCGGACATGGGTCTTGCGGCGCGGTATGCGGAGTTGGTCGACGACGAGGCGTTGCGCCGGCGGGTGTTCGACAAGATCGTCGCCGAGCACGAACGCACCATCCGGCTACACGGGTTGATCACCGGGCAGGACGACCTGCTCGCCGACAACCCTGCCCTGGCCCGCTCGGTGTTCAACCGGTTCCCGTATCTGGAGCCGCTGAACCACCTCCAGGTTGAGCTGCTGCGTCGATACCGCTCCGGCGATGACGACGAACTCGTCCAGCGCGGCATCCTGCTGACGATGAGTGGGCTTGCCACCGCGCTGCGAAACAGCGGGTAGCGCATCGGCCAGTATTCCTGGCTGAATGAACCAAGAATGACGCGCCCAGCTCTGTCTGGGCATTCCCGCGGCCGAAAATGGCTTTGAAATGGCAATTCGTCGTTATCCGTTGACAATGCCTGCGGCCGGATGTGATAGTTCTGGGCTAGGAAATGAAAACATTGTTTTCAGATACTAGGCGCCCTACGCCGGCGGAAACGGAGGCAAGCGTGGCCGACGGTCCCGACCCCCAGGCTTGGCTGCCGTTCTCGATTGCCGAGGCGGCCCTGTCGGGCGCTGCGAGCGCCGGCGCCGACCTGTCGGGCGCCTGGTCCCATCTGCTCGGACGGCTGAAAGAGGCCGAGCAGCTGGTGGTTTCGGCTCCCGTCAACCGCAATCGCATCGACTACGCGTCGGGCATGCGGCATCTCATGGTGCTACTCGCGGTCGGTATCGACGAGGCGCTGCGGGTCGACCCGGATCCGATCCTCGCGGTCGGGCGCACGAGCATGAACGACATCCTGACCTGGGGCATGGAATGTCCCGACTGCATCTACCTGCGCGCCACGATGCGCCGTGGCGAGACATACCGGCTGTTCGGGAACCGGGGCACCGCGCGATATGTCGGCTTGCAGACGATGGACGGCATCGTGTCGACAACCAATTGCCTTGTCGACGAACTCGAGGTGGATGCCGACGGGAACTTCGAGGCGATCTTGTCCGCCGACGAACACGGGGGAAACTGGCTGCGAATCGCGGGTGACCATCCCACGCTGACGGTGCGGCACTTCTTCTACGACTGGGACACCGAGGTTCCGTCATCGCTGCAGATCGAACGGATCGGCGAGGATGTCGAAGCCGAGGACCGCTCCGTTGATCTGGATATCGCGGTAACGCGGGAGTTGTACGCCTTGGGTGACTTCGTCCTCGGCAATCTCAAGTTCTTCCTGGACTTCAACTCCGCGCCTCCGATCAACGGTTTCATGCCGCCGATCGACCGCACCGCGATCGGGGCGGCGGCGGAAAACCGGCCCGTCATAGGCCGATTCGAGTTGGCGCCCGATGAGGCGTTGATCTTGGAAGTCGATCCCCCCGAAGGGGTCTACTGGAGCTACTCGATCGGCAACCAGTGGTGGGAGACCATCCACTACGGACGTCGGCAGTCCAGCCTGAACGCGCATCAAGCGTCGATCGACTCCGACGGAATCCTGCGTGTCGTCATCTGTTCTCAAGACCCCGGCGTCGCGAACTGGCTCGACGCCGCGGGACACAGCAGCGGGTCGATGATCCTGCGCTGTGTGCGCACGGAGACCGCACCCGTCCCCACCGCGCGGGTGGTCAAGTTCGATGAGATCTCCTCCGCGCTGCCGACGGAAACCAAGACCGTCACGCCACAGGAAAGGGCCTCGATCATCGAGGCGCGTCGCCGGGCCGTGTTTGAAAGGTTCTCCGCATGACATTTTCCGTTGATGAACTCGAGGATGGCGCCCGCACGGCAACGGGTCTGGACGATTTCGGTTCGCCTTATTACCGGGAGGGTCTTGAGCGGACCGTCGAGGCGCTCAACACCGAAGCCGACCTGAACGAGATGGGCAACGTCATCCAGCACGCGACCATCAGCAATGCGCTGATCCAGCGGCTGCGGATCGTGGACACCTACAAACAGCACCCGGAGATCGACGACGAGGTGGTCGGCGGCCCGGTGTTCGTCATCGGGCTGCCGCGCACCGGCACCACGGCTCTGAGCCAGCTGGTGGCCAGCGATCCACAGTTTCGCTCGCTGCGACAGTGGGAGTCTCAGGCCTGCACGCCGCCGCCGGAGGAGGCCACCCAGCACACCGACCCGCGGATCGCGCAGGCGGCTGCGGGGATCGCGATGATGGACGAGATGTTCCCGCGCATGCGCACGATGATCAACTCGGAGCCGGAAGCGGCCACCGAGTGCCAGGACTTGATGGGAATGAGCTTCCGCACCTTCCACTTCGACGGTGTGGTCCGCGTGCCCGGCTATCTCGCCTGGCTGATGCAGTGCGATATGCGGGAGACATACACCTTCCACCGCCAGGTACTCAAGCTTCTTCAGTGGCATTGCCCGCCGAACCTGTGGCATCTGAGAACACCCGTGCACATGTTCGCTCTTGACGCTCTCGTCGAGGCGTATCCGAACGCCAAATTCCTATGGAGCCATCGTGATCCGGCCAAGGTACTGGCATCGGTGTGCAGTCTGATCGCAATACGTCCGCAGCTGGAGCAGCGATCGCAACGACGCGGAGGAACTCGGTGCCGAGCAACTGGAATGTTGGGCCGAAGGGGTCAGGCGCGCGATGGACTTCCGGAAGCGGCTCGGTGACGACCGCTTCGTTGACGTGTCTTTCGCCGATCTTCAGGTCGATCCGGTCAGTGCCCTGGAGAAGAGCTACGCGCAACTTGGCCTCGACTTCACCGAAGCCGCCCGTGCCGCCGTCCGGCGGTGGGCCGACGAGCACAAGCCGGGTTCCCGCGGCTCGCATGCCTACGAGCTCGCCGATTACGGCCTGACCCCCGAGCAGGTGCGCGAGCCATTCGCCGAATATCTCGCCACCTACGACGCGACGGCTTGAACCGCCGATGATGAAGACGCAGTCGGCCGAGCGGGCGGAGCCGCGGCGAACCAAGAAGCTTGACCCGGACCCCGCCGTGCGCCTGGCGATCCTGGCGGCTGCTTCGAAAATCGTTCGGGAGGAGGGGGTCCGAAGCCTGAGCGTCGCTCAGGTACTGAGTCGTGCGCGCCTGAGCACCCGGGCGTTCTATCGGCACTTCGACTCGAAGGACCAGTTGGTTTCGGCCGTCTTCGTCGACATGGCGCGCGTTGAGGCGCTGCGGCTGCGACGAGCGATGTCGGCGTGCGCCGGACCCGTCGAAGCGGTGGTGGCCTGGATCGACGGTCGGCTCGACCTGGCCTTCGACGAGAAGATCCGCTCTGATCTTCGCAAGATGTCCCTGGAGGCCCAGACTCAGATGTTCGCCGCACCCGAGTTGGTGAGCGGTGCATACGCCGAGATCCTCAAACCCCTTGTGGAGCAACTCGCGCGGGGCGAACAGCTCGGAATCTTCGGTGACATCGACCCTGCGACCGACGCGCAATCCGTTCAGGGCACGGTATGGGCGGTTGTCGAACGTCAGTGGGCAACGGGTGACGGCAACCGCGCAGACATTCGGCGACACGCCATCCGGTTCTGCCTCGGCGGCCTCGGAGTCGCGCACCAGCAAGGAGAGTAGGGCAGATATGGATCTCGGTTTGGCAGGCGCCGCAGCGGTTGTCACCGGCGGGAGCAAAGGCATGGGACTCGCGATAGCCGAAACCCTTGCCGCCGAAGGCGCACGCGTCGCGGTAATGGCCAGAAGCACGGCCGCACTCGATGCAGCGGTGGAAACACTGCGTGCCGCGGGTGCACCGGACGCCGTCGGGCTCAGCGTCGACATGTCGGACGCCGAATCGATCGCTGCCGGCTTCGATTCCGTCGCGCAACGGTGGGGTGAACTCAACAGCCTGGTCCATACCATCGGGCCGGGTGACGGCTACTTCGAGGAGATGACCGACGGCCAGTGGGATGAAACCTTCGCGCTGGGCACCATGTCCGGGGTGCGATCGATCCGCGCCGCCCTGCCGATGCTGCGGGCGGCCGAGTGGGCCCGGATCGTCACCCTGTCGGCGCATTCGATTCAGCGACAGAACCCACGGATCGTCGCCTACACCGCATCCAAGGCGGCATTGAGCAGCGTCACGAAGAACCTCTCCAAAAGCCTTGCCAAAGACGGCATCCTGGTCAATTGCGTCTGCCCGGGAACCATCGTGACGGCGAGCTTCACGGAGAATCTGAAGGACATCCTCGCCGCCGACGGTTTGGACGCCTCCGATCCCAAGGACGTCATGACGTGGATCGACAACAACTTTCACCAGCCGTGTGACCTCGGCCGCGCCGGCCTGCCCGAGGAGATCGCCTCGATCACCACCTATCTGGCGTCGAAGCGCAACGGCTACGTCACCGGGGCGACGGTCAACGTCGATGGCGGTTCGGATTTCGTCTGAGGCTACGGGGTGAGGAGTGTCGGCCCCAGTGAGTACTCGCCGTCACCGCTCGACGTAATCGACCGGACACCGGTCGGCCGACCGCGCCACCCCACCGATCTGTTCGGAAACGGGTCGAGGGTAGGAGGTCCAGCGCGGGGTCATCCGGTAGTGGCCAAGCAGGCGGGTCATCGCCGACGTCATCGCCGCCAGCGAGAACGGCTGTGCCGGACAGGTGTGCCGACCGTGGCCGAAGGCGGTAACCAGCATCGGCGACGGCAACTCGTCCTGATCGGCGAGCCGGTACCGACGCCAGCGTGCGGGATCCCAGCGCTCCAATCCGGGTGCGACCGACGTGTTGAGCAGAGGCAGCAGAGTGGCGATGGTCCAACCGACGGGCACCCGATACGTCACGTCGCCGGTGTCGAGGTCGACCGGAGCCAGCACGGCGCGCGACATGATCGAACGCTGCGCCAGCCGCGTGCTCTCCAAGGCGCAGCGCTGCGCCAGGTCGCCGTCGCCGCCGACCACCGCCTCCAGTTCCGCCGGGTGCTCGAGGAGGTCGACCATGGCCCAGCCGAGCGCGGCCATCAGATTGGACATCGACGCGATATGGATGAGCGCGACGTCCAGCCCGATACCGCGGATTCGGTGAGCTCCCGTCTCCGACGACCAGGCGTCGACGATCCGGCCGAACAGCGCATTGTCGGCCACCGCGCCGGAGTCGCACCGGTGCACTGCTTGTTCCACCACAGCGACGACCGTCTCAAGCGCCGAATGTTCTGCCCGTTTGTTCGACGCGGCGACGGCGGCCATCGCGTCGGGGTGCACGAACGCGTCCGAGCCGTCCAGCGTGTCGAATGCCGACACCAGCCGTTCGAAGGCGCCCCCGTCAGCCGATCCGGGTCCCGCCCATGACGCCAGCCCCATCCGGTGCCCGAGCCTGCGGGTGAGGCCGAAAAGGTCCACGGAGCCATCGGATCCCAGTTCGGCCACCGTCTGGTTCAGCGCCCAGTGCAGGTTCGTGAGGTATGACGCGACGTCGTCGCGGCGAAAGAGGGAAGTGGGCAGGACGCGCCTGCCGGCGAAGATCTCGTCGGGAAGCTTGCGCTGCAGCATCAGAAAGTCGGCGACGCCCTTACTCGCCGCGTCCTCGGGCAGCGCGTAGAAAGACTCGACACCCGTGGGGGAGAAGGTGAATAGATAGTGGTCGTCGCCGCTGTCGACGGCGAACGTGTCACCGTGCCGGGCGCGCGCGGCCGCTATCGCGGCGACGGCGTCATCGACGGGGACGTCCCACGGCAGCCCGGTGCCCTCGGCGACCGGGGGCGAAGGTGTCGGGACGCTGGCCGGCACTAGAGCCGGGTCGTTCGGCGCACCGCGTTGAGGGCGCCGCGCACAGCGGATTCGGTCGCCGCCAGCGGCGCCATGGCGGCTTCGCCGATGCCGACGATGCGTTCGACGCGGTCGACGATTCCCTCGAGGCGGTCGACCACCGCGTTCAGCCGCGGCGCCAACTCGTTGATCCGGCTGATCGTGTCGTTGAAGCGTTCCAGGGTGGCATCGAGGTTTCCGGTGGAGTTGTTGAGATCCTCCAGGGTCTCGGCGAGCCCGGCGAGGACGGCATCTACCTGATCGACCGTGACATCGGCATTCAGCGCCGCCTGCGCGAGTTTCTGGATTCGCTCCCGCCCGGTGCGGGCACCGGTCCTGCTGCCATCCTTGTCTGCCATGACGGTCATTTGACCACACAGTGGGAACCGTGGTGGCCGACTTGTCGTCTGACCTGCATGCAGCGCAGACAATGTTATTGCGACCCTCGTGACGTCGTCACGCCATCCGCCGACGCTGCACACGCGACAGCCGACTACGCAGCCGGATACGCCGAGGGTCTCGCGGACGCGGGAGACTAGAGCTTGCTTGCGGCGTCCTCGTCGAGCAGCCACACCGTCGCTTCGCGGCCAGTCGCTCCCGCCGCGGGCACGTCGTCCGGGTCGGCGCCATCGATCGCTGCGGCGACCGCATCGGCCTTGTCGCCGCCGGCCACGACCAGCCAGACCTCGCGCGACCGCTGAACGGCAGGCAACGTCAGGGTGATTCGCCTCGGCGGCGGCTTGGGGGAGTCGGTGACGCCGACGACCTGCCGAGCGGTTTCACGGACCGCCGGGGTGTGCGGGAACAACGAGTTGATGTGGCCCTCGCCGCCCATGCCGAGCAGGTGCACGTCGAATTCGGGTGCGGGCTCGCCATCGTCGGCGATGGCAGCGAGCACGTTTTCGTAAGCCAATGCCGCGGCGTCGATGTCGTCGCCGAACTCGCCGTCGCTGGCGGGCATCGCATGCACGTTGGCCGCGGGAATATCGATGTGGTCCAGCAGTGCCTCGCGGGCCTGCTTCTCGTTGCGGTCGTCGTCGTCCTCGGGCACATAGCGTTCGTCGCCCCAGAACAGCCGGACCTTCGACCAGTCGATCGCGCCGCCGTTGTCGCGTACGTGCTCCAGCAGGCCGATGCCGGTGCCGCCGCCGGTCAGCACGATCAGCGCCTGGCCCCTGGCGGCGATGGCGTCGGTGATGGCACCGATCAGCCGGTCCCCGACGGCGGTGACGAGTGCCGCCTTGTCCGAATACTTCTCGACGATGCTCACACGTACTCGACCTTCTTGATTCCCTCGAGGGCCTGGAAGTAGATATCGTCGGCGTCCAGCCGACGGAGGTCCTCGGCCAGGCATTCCTTGGCGTCCCTGCGGGCCAACGGAATCAGCGCTTCCGGCCTGCCTGTGCGTGTCAGCGTGGCGGTCACGCCCGTCTGCGGTCGGCTCAGTGTCACCGTCTCGCTGGACCTCTCCAGCTCGACTTTCAAGTCACCGACCGCCCGCCGCACCGGAGCGTCGATTCGGCTTGCCAGCCAGCCGGCGAGGATGTCGAGCGCGGGCTCGGTCTTCAGTCCCGACACCAGCGCCGATTTGATCGGCTCGAACGGCGCCTGGTCAAGCGCAGTCGCCAGCAGAGCGCGCCAGTATGTGATGCGGCTCCAGGCCAGATCGGTGTCGCCCGCGGTGTAACCCTTGAGCCTGCTCTTGATCGCCGCCAGTGGGTCGCTGCTGTTGGTCGCATCGGTGATGCGGCGAATCGCCAACTGGCCCAGGGGGTCCTGTGCCGGTTCCGACGGCGCGCCCGCGGGCCACCATGCCACCACAGGCGTGTCCGGCAACAGGAACGGCAGCACCACGCTGCTCGCGTGGTCGGCGAGTTCACCGGCGAGCCGCAAGACGACGACCTCGCCTGCGCCCGCGTCGGCACCGACCCGGATCTCGGCGTCCAGCCGCGGATCGGCGGCCTTGCGGTCCCCCGGCAGCACCGCGATCACCCGGCAGGGATGCTCGCGGCTGGCGAAGTTGGCCGCCTCGACGGAGTCCTCGAGAATGTCCTCGGAGTCCGGGGCGATGACCAACGTCAGCACCCGGCCCATAGTGACCGCGCCACCCTCTTCCCGAAGGTTGATGATCTTGTTGTTGATGTCGTTGGTAGTGGCGTCAGGCAGATTGACGATCATAGTTGTCGGTTCCTCGCGCGAGCGCTCGTCACGGCCGCCTCCATTCCCTGCCCATGCGGCGGATCATCTCGAATGCCGAGTCCGGCCCCCAGGTACCCGACTCATACGGGTCGGGCTTGCCGTGTTCGGCCCAATAGTCCAGAACGGGATCGAGTATCTCCCAGGAGTATTCGACTTCTCTGTTGACCGGAAAGAGCGATGGTTCGCCGAGCAGCATGTCGAGGATCAGCCGCTCGTACGCCTCGGGGGAGTCCTCGGCGAACGCCGCACCGTAGGAGAAGTCCATGTTGACGTCACGGACCTCCATCTGGCTGCCGGGTACCTTGGACCCGAAGCGGGTCGTGATGCCCTCATCCGGCTGAACCCGGATCACCAACGCGTTCTTGCCCAGTTCCTCGGTCATCGTGGTGTCGAACGGAAGGTGCGGAGCGCGCTTGAACACCAGCGCGATCTCGGTCACCCTGCGCCCCAGCCGCTTTCCGGTTCTCAAGTAGAACGGCACGCCGGCCCAGCGCCGGGTGTCGATCTCCAGTGCGATGGCGGCGAACGTCTCGGTCTTGGAGTCCTTGGAGAAGCCCTCCTCCTCGAGAAGACCGGGCACCTTTTCGCTGCCCTGCCAGCCGGCTGTGTACTGCCCGCGCGCGGTGGTCTGGTCCAGCGGTTCCATCGGCTGGGTCGCCGACAGCACCTTGATCTTCTCGGCCTGCAGTTCATGCGGGCTGAAGTTGACCGGCTCCTCCATTGCGGTGAGAGCCATCAACTGAATCAGGTGGTTCTGAATGACATCGCGGGCTGCGCCGACACCGTCGTAGTAGCCACCTCGACCGCCGAGGCCGATGTCCTCGGCCATGGTGATCTGAACGCTGTCGACGAAGTTGGCGTTCCATATCGGTTCGTACAGCTCGTTGGCGAAGCGCAACGCGAGAATGTTCTGAACGGTTTCCTTGCCGAGATAGTGGTCGATGCGGAACACCGACTCCTCGGGGAAGACACTGTTGACGACGCCGTTGAGCTCTTGTGCGCTTTTCAGGTCGTGGCCGAACGGCTTCTCGATCACCACTCGGCTCCAGCGCCCCTGCTGAGGTCGGGCCAACCCGGTCTTCTGCAGCTGCTCACACACTGTCTGAAAAGCCTTGGGCGGGATCGACAGGTAGAAGGCATGATTGCCACCGGTACCACGCTCGGCATCGAGCTTTTCGAGCTGTTCGGCTAGCCGCTGAAATGCCTTCTCGTCATCGAAGGTGCCCTGCACGAAGCGGATGCCCTCGGCCAGCCGGTCCCACACCTCCTGGCGATACGGCGTGCGGGCGTGGGTTCTCACCGCGTCGCACACGAGCTTGCCGAAATCCTCGTGGTCCCAGTCTCTTCGGGCGAATCCGACCAGGGCGAAGTTAGCAGGCAGCAGCCCCCGGTTGGCCAGGTCGTAGATGGCAGGCATCAGCTTCTTGGTGGCAAGGTCGCCGGTGACACCGAAGATGACGACGGCGCACGGACCCGGTATCCGGGGCATGCGCTTATCGCGCTTGTCCCGCAGCGGGTTACGCCAACCCGACGGAGCGACCGAAGTCTCGGCGGACTTGTTCTCCGCGCTCATTTCTTCGAGGCGTCGAGCTGACCCTGCGTGGCTTCGAGCAACTCGAGCCATGACTTCTCGAACTTCTCGACTCCCTCGTCTTCGAGGACCTTGAACACGTCGGGCAGGTCGATGCCCGCCGCGGCCAGCTTGTCGAAGACCTCCTGGGCGGCGTCGCCGGTTCCGGTGACCGTGTCGCCGTTAATGACGCCGTGGTCGGCGACCGCGTCAATGGTCTTCTCCGGCATGGTGTTCACGGTGTGGGGGGCGACCAGCTCGGTGACATAAAGGGTGTCGGAGTAGTCCGGGTTCTTCACGCCGGTGGACGCCCACAGCGGCCGTTGCACTCGCGCGCCGTCAGCCTTGAGCGGCTCGAAGCGGTCTCCGCCGACGAACACCTCCTCGTATGCCGCGTATGCCAGCCGGGCGTTGGCCACGCCCGCCTGTCCACGCAGCGCCAGTGCCTCGTCGCTGCCGATCTTCTCCAGTCGCTTGTCGATCTCGGTGTCCACCCTGGAGACGAAGAACGATGCGACGGAATGGATCTTGGACACGTCGTGGCCGGCCTCCTTGGCAGCCTCCAAGCCGGCCAGATAGGCATCCATCACCAAGCGGTGCCGCTCGACGGAGAAGATCAAAGTCACGTTGACCGAAATTCCTTCGGCGATAACCGAAGTGATCGCCGGCAGGCCGGCCATCGTCGCGGGGATCTTGATCAACAGGTTGGGCCGGTCGACGATCTTCCACAGCTCGATCGCCTGCAGGATCGTCTTGTCGGTGTCATGGGCGAGGCGCGGATCGACCTCGATCGATACCCGGCCGTCGATGCCGTCGGACTGCTCGTACTGCTTGGCCAGCACGTCGCAGGCGTTGCGGACGTCGTCGGTGGTCACGGTGCGGATCGTGGCGTCCACGTCGGCGCCGCGTTCGGCGAGTTCTTTCACCTGCCCGTCGTAGGCGTTGCCCTTCGACAGTGCCGCCTGAAAAATGCTGGGGTTGGTGGTGACGCCCACGACGCTCTTGGTGTCGATCAGCTCCTGCAGATTGCCGGTCTGCAGTCGGTCGCGGGACAGGTCGTCAAGCCATACGGACACGCCCGCGGCGGACAGCGCGGCGAGGTTGGGATTCTGAGCCATGCTTGGTCCTTCTCTCTAATCAGTTGTCCAGTGATCGTTCCGCGGCGGCCACGACGGCTTCGGGGGTGAACCCGAACTCGCGGAACAACGTCTTGTCATCGGCGGATTCGCCGTAGTGCTCGATCGAGACGATCTCGCCGGTGTCGCCGACGAGCTTGTACCAGCTCTGCGCGACCGCGGCCTCCACGGCCACTCGGGCCGACACCGCAGGCGGTAGTACCTTGTCGCGGTACTCGGCCGGCTGCGACTCGAACCATTCGACGCATGGCATGGACACCACGGTGGCCGTGATGTCCTTCTCCGCCAGTATCTTCTGCGCCTCCACCGCGAGTTGCAGTTCAGATCCGGTGCCGATCAACAGCACATCGGGCAGCTCGTCGGGGATGCCACCGAGCACATAGCCGCCCTTGGAGACGCCTTCGCTGTCAGTGCCCTCGAGCACCGGAATGCCCTGACGGGTAAGGATGAACCCGACCGGGCCGCTGCCGTTGCCGCGCGCCAGGATGCTGCGCCACGCGTAGGCCGTCTCGTTCGGGTCACCGGGGCGGACCACCGAAAGGTTGGGAATCGCCCGCAGAGCCGCGAGGTGCTCGATGGGCTGGTGCGTTGGCCCGTCCTCGCCGAGCCCGATGGAGTCGTGGGTCCAGATGTAGATGGTGTCGATGTCCATCAACGACGCCAGCCGCACCGCGGGCCGCATGTAGTCGGAGAACTGCAGGAACGTTCCGCCGAACGCGCGGGTCGGCCCGTGCAGCACGATGCCGGACAGGATCGAGCCCATGGCGTGTTCGCGAATACCGAAATGCAAGACCCGTCCGTACCAGTCCGCGGTGAAGTCCTCGGTCGAGATGGAAGGGGGCCCGAACGACTTCACATCCTTGATGGTGGTGTTGTTGCTACCGGCCAAATCGGCTGAGCCGCCCCACAACTCGGGCAGCTTCGGCGCAACGTCATTGAGCACCTGGCCGAACGCGGCGCGGGTGGCCAGCGCCTTGGAGCCGGGCTCCCAATGAGTGATGTCGGCGTCCCACCCCTCGGGCAGTTCCTGGGCCAAGAGGCGATCGAGCAGCTTTTTGCGCTCAGGTTCCCGCTCGGCCCATGCGTCGAACTGCGGCTGCCACTTCTCATGCGCTTCCTTGCCGCGGGCGACGAGCTTGCGGGTGTGCTCGATGACCTCGTCGCGCACCTCGAACGTCTTGTCCGGGTCGAAGCCGAGGACACGCTTGGTGGCGGCCACCTCCTCGTCGCCGAGCGCCGAGCCGTGCACGCCGCCGGTGTTCATCTTGGTCGGGGCCGGATAGCCGATGATCGTCCGGACGGAGATGAACGACGGCTTGTCGGTGACCTTCTTCGCCTCGGCGATGGCCTGCTCGATGCCGACGACGTTCTCGCCGCCCTCGACCTCCTGAACGTGCCACCCGTAGGCGCGGTAGCGGGCAGGCACATCCTCGGACAGCGCGATGTTGGTGTCGTGTTCGATCGAAATCTGGTTGTGGTCGTAGAACACGATCAGATTGCCGAGCTGCTGGGTGCCCGCCAGCGACGACGCCTCGCTGCTGACGCCTTCCTCCATGTCGCCGTCGGAGGCGATCACATAGATGAAGTGGTCGAACGGGCTGTCGCCGGGCGCGGCGTCGGGATCGAAAAGGCCGCGCTCAAAGCGTGAGGCCATCGCCATTCCAACCGCCGAGGCCAGACCCTGGCCCAATGGGCCGGTGGTGATCTCCACGCCCTTGGTGTGCCGGAACTCGGGATGGCCCGGTGTCTTGCTCTTCCACGTCCGGAGTGACTCGATGTCGGACAGCTCCAGACCAAAGCCGCCCAGGTACAGCTGGATGTACAGCGTCAGGCTGGAATGCCCGCAGGACAGCACGAACCGGTCACGTCCCAGCCAGTGCACGTCGCTGGGATCGTGGCGCATCTGGCGCTGAAACAGTGAGTAGGCGAGGGGAGCGAGGCTCATCGCGGTGCCCGGATGACCGTTGCCCACCTTCTGCACCGCATCCGCGGCCAGCACACGGACGGTGTCGACGGCTTCCGAGTCCACGTCGGTCCAGTCGTCCGGATGGTTGGGACGAGTAAGAGCCGAGATTTCTTCGACTGTTGTCACCAGTTGACTCCTCAAATCGGCAACCCTGGTTCACCACATACCCTAGTGCGGCCGCGGCAATCGCCGCAGGCTGCGTCGCGCATCATTAGCTGTTCATTTACCGAATCGACCCAGCTAGGTTCCCAGCACCCCTGCGGTCTACCATCGTCTGTAGTAGAAGCCCCACTGCGTGCCCTTTTGATGGAGTTATTTGCGTGAGCATTCGCGAAGGCCACCTCAGCGATGAGGCGCCGAGTCGAGTCCGCGCGACGCTCCTTGGCTACCTCGCGCTGACCAAGCCGCGGGTGATCGAGCTCCTGCTGGTCACCACTATTCCTGCGATGCTGCTGGCCGACCGCGGAACTGTGAATCCGCTGCTGATCCTCAACACCCTGGTGGGTGGACTGCTGGCGGCCGCGGGTGCCAACACGCTGAACTGCGTGGCCGACGCCGACATCGACAAGATGATGAAGCGCACGGAGCGCCGGCCGCTGGCACGCGACAGCGTTCCCCGCAGCCATGCGCTGATCTTCGGCCTGGTGCTGTCGGTGGCCTCATTCTTCTGGCTGTGGTGGACGACGAACATGCTGTCCGCGCACCTGGCGGGGGCGACGATCGCGTTCTACGTCCTCGTCTACACGCTGCTGCTGAAGCGCCGGACGTCGCAGAACGTGGTGTGGGGCGGCGCAGCGGGCTGCATGCCGGTGATGATCGGTTGGTCGGCGGTGACGGGCACGATCGGTTGGCCTGCGCTGGTGATGTTCGCGATCATCTTCTTCTGGACGCCGCCGCACACCTGGGCGCTGGCGATGCGCTACAAGGAGGACTATCGGGCGGCCGGCGTGCCGATGCTGCCTGCGGTCGCGACCGAGCGACAAGTCACCAAACAAATCCTGATCTACACGTGGCTGACCGTGCTGGCCACGCTGGCGCTGGCGCTGGCGACCGGGTGGCTGTACGCGTCGGTGGCGTTGGTCGCGGGCACCTGGTTCCTGGCGATGGCCCACCAGTTGTATGCCGGGGTGCGCCGCGGCGAGCCCATCAAGCCGCTGCGACTGTTCCTGCAGTCGAACAACTATCTGGCCATCGTGTTCTGCGCGCTGGCTGTCGACTCGGCGCTGGATCTGCCGACGCTGCTCGGTCGCTAGGCTGCCGCAGTACCGTCGGCGTATGTCCGATGTCCTGGTCAGCCCCGACAACTTCGTCCGCGCCGAGAGCGATCTCTACTTCGGCAACATCGCGGAGGACGACGGCTTCGGCAAGTTCTTCTTCCTTCGCGAACTAACCCCCATCGATCACCAGCTCGTGATCCGGGCCAACCGCGACACTCTTTACTCGGCCGCGGTTTTCGACCTCGACGCAGGCCCGGTCACCGTGACATTGCCCGACGCAGGCGGCCGCTTCATGTCGATGCAGGTGATCGACGAAGACCACTACACGCACGACGTGATCTACACCCAAGGTCGCGCACACCATCACTCGGGAGCGGATTGGCACCCGCTATGTAGCCGTTCCCGTACGCATCCTCGTCGATCCCAACGACCCGGACGATATGGCGGCGGTGCACAAACTGCAGGACGGCATTGCCGTCGAGCAGGACAAGCCCGGCAGCTTCGAGGTACCCCACTGGGATCCGTTGAGCCAGAAAACCGTTCGCGACGCACTGGTGACCCTGGCAACGACGCTGCCCGACACCAAGCGCACGTTCGGCACCAAGGAGGACACCGACCCGGTGCGGCATCTGATCGGGTCAGCCAACGCCTGGGGTGGCAATCCGGAGAAAGATGCGCTGTATCTCACGGCCGTTCCGACGCAGAACGACGGGAGCACGGTTCACACGCTCACGGTCGGCGATGTCCCGGTGGACGGGTTCTGGTCGGTCACGGTCTACAACAAGGACGGCTACTTCTCTCCCAACCCGCAGAACGCCTACTCGTTCAACAACGTCACCGCGCAGAAAGGCCCCGACGGAAACACCACCATCCAGTTCGGCGGCTGCGACGGCAACGTGCCCAACTGTCTGCCGATCACGCCGGGCTGGAACTACACCGTGCGGCTGTACCGGCCGCAGCAACAGCTCCTCGATGGTTCGTGGAGGTTCCCGCAGGCCCAGCCGGTCTAGGGAACCAGCACGACGGAGCCGACGGTCTTGCGGCCCTCCAGGTCTCGATGAGCGCGCTCGGCGTCCTCGAGGCGATATCGCTCGCTGACCGTCACATCAATGGTTCCGGAGGCGATCGCGTCGAGCAGTTCTCCTGCCCGCCAAGAGAATTCATCGGCACTGCGGGTGTAGTGCGACAGGTTGGGCCTCGTCAGAAAGACTGAGCCTGCGGCGTTGAGCCGCTGTGGGTCAAACGGCGGGACCGGCCCGCTGGATGCACCGAACAGAGCAAGCGTGCCTCGCACGGCCAGGCTGGCCAGGCTGGCCTCGAAGGTGGCCGCACCGACGCCGTCGTACACCGCAGCGACGCCACCGTCGGTCAGCTCCTTGATCTTGGTGCCGAACTCCTCGGGGTCATCCGGGTAGTCGAGCACCTCAGTCGCACCGGCACGCCGGGAAAGCTCGGCCTTCTCCGGCGTCGACACGGTGGTGATCACCCGGACCGCCTGGCTGGTGGCCCATTGCGTCAGGATGAGACCAACCCCGCCGGCACCGGCGTGCAGCAGCACGGTGTCACCCTGCTGAACCGGATAGACAGATTTGATCAGGTAGTGCGCAGTCATGCCCTTGAGCAGGGAGGCGGCGGCTACATCCGGGCTCACACCCTCTGGCACATAAGCGCAGAAATCAGCTGTGCCAACGCAGTATTCGGCGTAGGCACCATCAGCACGTGCGGTGACGACCCGATCACCAACCGTGAGCGCGGCGACATCGTCACCGACCGCCTCGACCGTGCCGCAGACCTCGGTGCCGACGACAAAGGGCACCTCACGCGGATACAGTCCGGAACGAAAGTAGGTATCGATGAAGTTGACGCCGATCGCCTCGGCCTTGATGACCACCTCGCCCGACCCGGGGGAGGGCATGGGCTTCTCGACATATTGCAGAACTTCGGGTCCGCCGGTTTCGGCGATTTCGATGGCGTGCATGGTGACTATCATCCCTACGTCATGAAACTTGCTCGCCCCGACCTCCGTCATCCCAGGATCGTGCTCGCCGGCTGCGCCGCGCTACCGGAGGGCGACGGTGACGATGCCGAGCTCGTCGCCGCCCTGCGACAGCGTGGCCTCCATGCCCGCTGGCTGTCCTGGGACGACCCGGAAGCACGCAACGCCGACCTCGTCATCCTCCGGGCGACCTGGGACTACATCGACCGCCTGGACGAATTCCTTGACTGGAGTACCCGGGTCGCCAACCTGCTGAACCCGCCGGCCGTGGTCGCGTGGAACACCGACAAGCGCTACCTCGCCGACCTCATCGATGCAGGTGTGCCGACCGTGCCGAGCAACTTCTTCGCACCTGGAGAGCGGGTGCGCGTGCCGAAGGGGGAGGTGGTGGTGAAGCCCGCCATCGGGGCAGGATCGGTTGGCGCACAGCGCTTTACCGATTCCCGCTCCGCTCGCGAGCATGCCGCCGCGCTGCACGACGCGGGCAACACCGTTGTCGTCCAGCCCTACGACCCCAGGGTGGAAGACGGCGAGACGGCGTTGGTCTTCCTCGGCGGGGAGCAGTCGCATGCCTTCACCAAGGGCCGATGCTGCCGCCCGCCGGTCAGCGGCCGGTGTTCGACCCGTCCGGTACCTATGCCGAGGAGTCGCTGACTGCCGCCGATCCCGACTTCGAACTGTGGGATGTCGGCCACGCCGCCTTGGATGCGGCGGCCGCCCGTTTGAAGATCAGCGCCACCGACCTGCTGTACGCCCGTGTCGACGTGATCGGCGGTCCGGACAATCCGCTGCTCCTCGAGCTGGAGTTGGTCGAGCCGTCACTTGGTTGGCGCCAGCTGGACCGACCCACGCGAGACCTTCAACAACGCAAGTTCGCGGTCGGCGTTGAGTCAGCTCTGGACCGGCTCGGGCTCGGTCCGCTCTCGCATCGAAGCCCATAGCGCCGAGGTGGCCGCCGTGCACGCGGCCGCCCCCGCCACGTGGATCGCTACCAGCGCGGCAGGCACGCCGATTGCGTACTGCACGCGGCCGACGAGGGCCTGCGCCGCGACCAGAATCAGCAATACGACCAGCCGCCTGATGATTTGCCGATCAGCGCCCACCCTGCGGAGCGCGAAGCCCAATCCCAGCAGAAGTGCCAGATAAACCATCAGCAGCGTCGCATGCAGCTGCACCAGGGTGACGATTTCGATCTGCAGCCGCGGAACCGGGGCCTCGATGCTCTTGTCACCGGCGTGCGGACCGGCAGCTGTGACAAGCGTGCCGGCCACCAGCACCGCAGCCAAAACCAGCGCGGTCAGAATCGTCAACTGCCGCAACGGCTTCGGTATTCGAACCGTGGGTACGCCGTCGTCCGGTTCGCCGATCTTCACGTACAGCAGCACGGCAAGCCACACCATCGCCATCGATACCAGCAGGTGGATCGCCACGGTCCACCACAGCAGGCCGGTGAGCACGGTGATGCCGCCGATGACCGCCTGCATCACCGTCGACGCAGGCATCAACCAGGCGTACACCAGAACCTCTCGCCGACGACGGGCGCGGGTGACCGCCAGCACCGCCAGCGCCGCGGTCAGTACGACCAGGAAGGTGATCATCCGGTTGCCGAATTCCACGGCCTGGTGGATTCCGGCCACTTCGGCGTGCGGCACGGGGGTGAAGCTGCCGGGGAAGCACTGCGGCCAGGTTGGGCAGCCCAGGCCCGATGCGGTGACCCGGACGATGGCGCCCGTGACGGCGATACCGCCCTGGGACAGGATGACCGCGGCGGCGATGAGGCGCTGCGCGCGCAGGCTTGGCATGGGCAGCACGTCGACAATGCGCAGGAGAAATCGTCCGACGGCCACGGCCCGATCGTAGAGGATCACAACTACAGCTCGTAGTAGGGCGCGTCACCGATCGCGCGGAGCGACGAAGGGAATCAGTACCTCGTCGACGAGCGTGACGATCAGGTCGTCGGTGATCGGGTCCCCGGTGATCAGCAACCGGTGCCACAACACGCTCTGGCCGAGCTCCCTGGCGATCTCGACGGGGACGTCGGCCCGCACGTCGCCGCGTTCGATGCCCCTCGCGAGCATCGCGGCCATCTCCTGCTTACGCCAGCCGATGACGTCGTTCTGAAACGCCGTGCGCAGCTCCGGATCGTGCGCGGCCGCGGCGACCGCGGCGCGCAGCAGGTCGGCGTTGGGGCCGGTGAAAAGGGCCGCCCAGCCGCGCAGGATCGCCAGCATGTCGTCCCGGTAGCTGCCGGTGTCCTCGTGCGGGATGGCGGCCGTCGCGATCTGCAGGAGGGTGTCTTTCAACAGGCTCGCCCGGTCCGGCCAGCGCCGGTAGAGCACCGGCTTGCTGGTGCCCGCCGCGGCGGCGACGGCCTCCATGGTCACGCCGCCGGGCCCGTGTTCGACGAGCACGTCCAGCACCGCACCCCTGATCGCCGAGTCCAGTTCCTCGCCGCGACGCCGCTTCATTGACACCTCAGAAGAAACACTTGCGTATCTTATCGCGCCGCGATAACGTGGTCGATATAAGAAACGCAATCGTATCTTGGAGGTCGAGATGTCCCGCCCGGTTCTGTACCCGCTTCGCCCGATCGACTCCGCAATCGTGCGATACACCGCCGCACCTCATCACCGGCGGAGGGTGACGATCGATCACCGACCGCTGAGTGGGCTGACGCCCGCAATGCTTCTCGACTGGTTCACGCATCTGGGCGAGACGATGTCCTACGGCGGCCAGATCATCGACCGCTATCTGGCCTGGCACCCCATCGACCACATCAAATGGGAACTTGCCCGGCCCGCGGCGAAAGGCGGCGCCGCGGAAGGCGCGCGATTCCGTATGGTCGAGGCGTTCGGCGGCAGGCCCGAATACACGATCGACGAAATCGCGCGGGTCGAGAAACTCGACGAGACCGGTATCCGGCTCGTCAAGCGGATCGCCGGCGTCCCGGTGTTCCAACTGGAGCACACCTGGTCGGCCGGTGCCGACGGTGCGCACTACGTGACGGTCATGGACCTCGGCGTGCGTTCGCCGCTGCTCGCGCCAGTCAATCAGATTGTGTGCCAACAGTTTCCCGATGACAAGGTCCGCGCGTGGGTGAAACACAACATCGAGGAAGTCGGCCAGCTGGAGTACCTTCTGCCGCAGCTGTCTTCGTCAGGTGAAACGGAACCAGCGCAGAGCGCACAACGCTGAAACGGCACCCCAGACGGCGAGTACGGCGATGCCGAACC
Source organism: uncultured Actinomycetota bacterium (assembly GCA_963822305.1). Lineage (GTDB taxonomy): Bacteria > Actinomycetota > Actinomycetes > Mycobacteriales > Mycobacteriaceae > Mycobacterium. Next base: position 221,593 of record CAWGHF010000023.1, read on the forward strand.
AGTCCACCGACAACGACATCGCTTGCGTCAGCGCTTCGGTCAGAGCGCCCGACGGCGTGAGCCGGGCCGCCCACCGCACTGCCTCCGGCACAGCCTGACCTTCCAGGGTGAGTGCACCGAGCCCGGCGAAGACGAACCACAGCAGGTTGGCGACCGCCAGCACGATCTCGGCGCGCAGCCGTGCCGCCGAGCAACAGCCCCATTGCCGCGAACCCGGCGGTGCCGAGCGCGATGATGACGGCGCCGAGCATCAGCCCCACGATGTGCGGCCGCCAGCCCAGCGCAAAGCCGATGCCGCCCAACACGATCGACTGCAGAAAGACGACGGTGACCACCGCCAGCGACTTGCCTGCGATGATGCCCCACACGGGAAGCGCCGTCGCGCCGATCCGTTTGAGCGCGCCGTAGCGGCGGTCGAACGCCACGGCGATGGCCTGGCCGGTGAACGCCGTCGAGATCACCGCGAGCGACATGATCGCCGGGACGAACGTCGCGGCCCGGTTCGGCCCGAACGAGCCGAACGGCAGCAGCGTCATCCCGATCAACAGCGTGATCGGGATGAAGAGGGTCAGTAGGAGCTGTTCGCCGTTGCGCAACAGCAGCTTCAATTCGAGCGCGAACTGCGCGGCCAGCATCTTCGGCACCGTCGCCGGACGAGGATCGGGTGTGAACGTCCCTGCCGCAAAGCGATTCGTCACGGCCGCAACTCCCGCCCGGTCAAGTCGAGGAACACGTCCTCCAGGCTGCGCTGCTCCACCCGCATGTCGTTCGCAAGCACATCGAGCCGTGCGCACCACGCGGTCACCGTCGCCAGCACCTGCGGGTCGATGTGCCCTTCCACCAGGTATTCACCCGGCGAGGTCTCGGTGGCCTTGTAGCTTTCGGGCAGCGCCGAGATCAGCAGCGAGAGATCCAGCATCCGCGGAGCCCTGAACCGCAGCTGGTTCTCCGCGCCACTGTTCATCAGCTCGGCCGGCGTGCCGCTGGCCACCGCGACGCCGCGGTCGATGATCACCAGCCGGTCGGCCAGCTCCTCGGCTTCCTTCAGCTGATGGGTGGTCAACACGACCGTCACACCGTCACTGCGCAGCGCATCGATCAACTCCCACACCACGATTCGTGCATGGGCGTCCATGCCTGCGGTCGGCTCGTCGAGGAACACCAGCTCGGGGCGGCCGACCACCGCGCACGCAAGCGCCAGGCGCTGCTGCTGCCCGCCGGACAGCCGGCGATACGTCGTCTTCTTCGCCTCGGTCAGGCCGAGCGTCTCCATCAACCACTGCGGGTCGAGTGGGTCGGCGCTGTATGACGCAACAAGATTGAGCATCTCGCCCGCCTGCGCCGCCGGGTACGCTCCGCCGCCCTGCAGCATGACACCGATGCGCTCACGGACTTTCGCGTTGTCGGTGATCGGATTCAGGCCAAGGATCTCAATGGTTCCCGCGTCCGGTTTGATGAACCCCTCGCACATCTCGACCGTGGTCGTCTTGCCGGCGCCGTTCGGCCCCAGCAGCGCCAGCACCTCGGCGGATTGCACCTCGAGGTCGAGAGCGGAGACCGCGGTCGTCGACCCGTACCGTTTGCACACCCCGCGCAGGCGCACGGGGGCGGCGGAGCCGGAGGTCACGGGAATTCAGCGTAGGCGTCAGCCTTCGCCGCGTGCGGCCGCGGTAGCGAAGGCTCGACCGGGACGGGCTCCGCAACCGGCGTGATGTCGCGCTCCGGGCCGGGGTCCGGCAGCTTCCGCCACGGCAGCCGGTAGTAGGTGATCATGATCAGCAGCGCCACGATCACGGTGCTGGCAGCGGTCGCGAGCAGGATCTGGAAGACGGTGAATCGGTCGCCATTGGCGGTCGGCCCGAAGATCCCGACCACGAGCGTGACGACGATGGCTGTCGTGCGGAACGAGCGCCGCGTCGCCCATGCCGCCAACGGGATGACCGCCCACAGCACGTACCACGGCTGGACAACGGGAAAGAGCAGGACGGTCATGCCGAGCGCGACGCCGAGGCCGCCGACGGGATGCAGGCGGCCCCGAAGCACCGCCAACAACAGCCATGTCACCAGGATCGCGATGATGAACACGCCGATGCCACGGGTCAGCCCCAGAACCGCGGTGGTGTGATCGCCCAGCCCGAGCAGGATGCCCACCTGTCCGGTGCCCAGCGCCAGCAGGGTCGGCAGCGACATCCAGCTGCGCACCACGTTGGCGGTGCCCAGGGTGAACAGCCAACCGAATCCCAGTCCGCTGGCCCAGCCGATCACCGCCATCACGGTGACCGATACCGCCGTCAGCGATCCGCCCGCGATGACGAAAGCCTTGAAGGTGCCGCCCCAGCGGCAGGCCAGGGCCATCGCAACGAAGCCCACCGCCAGCAGTCCCGGAAGCTTGACCTGTGACGACAGCGTGATCAGCACGACACCGAGGATCAGCATCGCCATCGGTCGCCACCGCGCCCATTCGTCGCGAGATTGCGGCCAGGCCAAGGGTTTCGGGACCAGCGGGGTGTTGGCGTACACACCGCGCAGCGCGAACTCGGTGCCCGCGAGCATCAGGCCAAGCATCAGCGCCTCGTTGTGGATGCCTGCCACCAGATGCATGATCAGCAGCGGGTTGGCCGCCCCCAGCCACAGCGCGCTGACCTCGGCGACGCCGCAGCGGCGTGCGAGCCGCGGCACGGCCCACACGATGAGGCCGACACCGAACAGCACCACCAGCCGGTGGAGCAACACCGCGAAGACGATGTTCTCGCCCGTCAGAGCCGAAATGCCTTGGCCTATCCATAAAAACAACGGGCCGTACGGGGCCGGGGTCTCGCGCCACATGGTCGGCACCGACAAGGTGAAAACGTGGTCGAGACCCAACCCGGTGGCGGGGCCGACTTTGTACGGGTCGAGGCCGTTGATCGCGATCTCACTCTGCGCCAGATAGGAGTAGACGTCCCTGCTGTACATCGGCGGTGCGATGAGCAGCGGAAGCACCCACAGCAGCAGCGTGCGGTCGAGTTGGCTGCGGGTCATCCGTCGCTCGCCGAGCGCGAAGCGGCCGAGCATCAACCACGCCAGCGTCATCATCACCGCGCCGGTTGTGGTCATTGTCAGCGAGACGGTCTGGATGCGCGAAGGAAGGTTGAGGAGCCGGACACCGAACGTCGGATCCTGCACGACGGGACGGGCGCCGACGCCGAGGGCGCCGATGGCCATCAAGACCGTGCCGGTCGCCCCGAACAACCGGGTCCGGCGTAGCGCGATCAGCTCGGCGTCGTTGAGCGGCGAGCCGACGGTCCGTTCATCCCCGTGCCAGCCGGCAATCGAGGTGGAGAGGGACCATAGGCGCGCAGCCATCACTGCAGCGTAGCGGTCAGAGCGCGACGATCACTTTGCCGGTGTTACCGCCGCTGAACAACAGGTTCAGCGCGTCAGGTGCCGCCTCGAGGCCCTCGACGATGTGCTCGGACGACTTGATCTTGCCCTCGGCGATCCAACCGGCCATCTCCAGCTGCGCGGCCGGGAAGCGGTCGAGGTAGTCGAGGATGATGAAGCCCTCCATGCGCCCCCGGCGCACCAGCAGATTGAGGTAGTTGCTCGGCCCCGGCGGAGGTCCGTCGCTGTTGTACGTCGAGATCGCGCCGCACAGCACGACACGGCCACGCATCGCCAGGTTCGCGAGGCAGTCGTTGAGGATCGATCCGCCGACATTGTCGAAGTACAGGTCGATACCGTCGGGGCAGGTCCCGCGGAGTCGCTTTGCGACGGTTCTCGGACTTGTAGTCGATCGCCTCGTCGAAGCCGAGTTCGTCGACGATGTGCGCGCATTTCTCGGCGCCACCCGCGATGCCGACGACCTTCTTCGCGCCCTTGATCTTCGCGATCTGGCCTGCGGCGGATCCGGTCGCGCCCGCAGCGCCAGAGACGACGACGACGTCGCCCTCCTTGACATGCCCGACGTCGGTCAAGCCGAAATAGGCCGTCATACCGGTGACACCCAGAATCCCGATGGCGATTCCCGGTGGGACACCATCCGGAAGCACCTGCATCGAGCGCTCTGCTTCATCGGCGATCACATAGTCCTGCCAGCCGGTCATGCCGAACACCTGCTGACCGGGCTGGTAGGCGTCAGAGCGGCTTTCGACGACCTCGCCGACGCCGCCGCTGCGGATGACCTCGCCGATCTGGATCGGCGGCAGATAGCTGGGGACGTCGTCCATCCACGTACGAATCGTCGGGTCGATCGACAGGTAACGGACCTTGATCAGCGCCTCGCCGTCCTGCAGTTCGGGCAGCGTCATCGGTCTCCAGTCGGGTGGTGCCGCCGTCTACCAGGCCAGAGGGTCGTTGGGCCAGGACAAGGCGTCTGTTCTGCTCGCTCACGTGGTGATCGTAAGTCGGCTGCCGCCTTAGGGTGGCCTTGCTTTACCGCCATTCGGAATTCCGTCACAATGGTGTTGTGAAAATAAGGCCGGAGGTCGACCGCCACACGCGTGGCGCGATCATCCAGCTCCTACTGGAGTCCGGACCCATCACAGCAGGCGAGATCGGCGATCAGCTCGGCATCTCCGCCGCAGGCGTGCGCAGGCACCTCGATGCACTGCTCGAAGCCGGTGAAGCGCAGTCCAATGCCGCCGCGGCGTGGCAGCACAACGGCCGCGGCAGGCCCGCCCGACGCTACCGGCTGACCGCAGCAGGGCGCGCCAAGCTCGGCCACGCCTACGACGACCTGGCGGCCGCAGCCATGCGCCAGCTCCGTGAAATCGGCGGCGACGACGCCGTCCGCACCTTCGCGCGGCGCCGTATCGACACCATCCTGTCGGGAGTAACCGAGGGATCCGATGACGTTGAATCCACTGTCGATCGTGTGGCAGGTGCACTGACCAAGGCCGGGTACGCCGCCACCGCCACCCAGGTGAGCGGACCCCTGCACGGAATAGAGCTTTGCCAGCATCACTGCCCGGTATCGCACGTCGCCAAGGAGTTCCCGGAGTTGTGCGAGACAGAGCGGGAAGCGTTCGCCGACGTGCTGGGCACTCACGTGCAGCGGTTGGCGACGATCGTCAACGGAGACTGCGCGTGCACCACGCACGTGCCGCTCCACCAGGAACAGCAACCAGCCCTTCGGCGCACAGCCCACGGTGCCGAAGCCACCAAAACCAAGCAAGGAGCGTCGACATGACGACCACGCCCGAGGCGTTGACCCAGGAACAGACCATCGAGTCGCTGGGTCGCTACGGCTATGGCTGGGCCGACTCCGATGTTGCGGGCGCCAGCGCGCAGCGCGGGCTGTCGGAGGCCGTTGTCCGCGACATCTCGAGCAAGAAGAGCGAGCCCGAGTGGATGCTCGACGTCCGGCTCAAAGCGCTGCGCGTCTTCGACAAGAAGCCGATGCCGAATTGGGGCAGCAACCTCGAGGGCATTCACTTCGACAACATCAAGTACTTCGTGCGCTCGAGCGAGAAGCAGGCCGCGACGTGGGACGACCTTCCCGCCGACATCAAGAACACCTACGACAAGCTCGGTATCCCCGAGGCGGAGAAGCAGCGGCTGGTGTCCGGTGTCGCCGCGCAGTACGAGTCCGAGGTCGTCTACCACTCCATCCGCGAGGATCTGGAGAAGCTCGGTGTCATCTTCCTCGACACCGACACCGCGTTGCGCGAGCACCCGGAGATGTTCAAGCAGTACTTCGGCACTGTGATCCCGGCCGGCGACAACAAGTTCTCGGCGCTGAATACCGCTGTGTGGTCGGGTGGTTCGTTCATCTACGTGCCGCCGGGCGTGCATGTCGACATTCCGCTGCAGGCCTATTTCCGGATCAACACCGAGAACATGGGCCAGTTCGAACGGACGCTGATCATCGTCGATGAGGGTGCCTACGTGCACTACGTCGAAGGCTGCACGGCCCCGATCTACAAGAGCGACTCGCTGCACTCCGCCGTGGTCGAGATCATCGTGAAGCCCGGTGGCCGTTGTCGTTACACGACCATCCAGAACTGGTCGAACAACGTCTACAACCTCGTCACCAAGCGTGCCCGCGCCGAGGCCGGAGCCACCATGGAGTGGGTCGACGGCAACATCGGGTCGAAGGTGACGATGAAGTATCCGGCGGTGTGGATGACCGGTGAGCACGCCAAGGGTGAGGTGCTTTCTGTCGCCTTCGCCGGCGAGGGCCAGCATCAGGACACCGGGGCCAAGATGCTGCACCTGGCGCCGAACACGTCGAGCAACATCGTCTCCAAGTCGGTGGCCCGCGGCGGCGGCCGCGCGTCATATCGCGGCCTGGTTCAAATCAACAAGGGCGCACACGGATCACGCTCCAGCGTGAAATGCGATGCACTGCTTGTCGATACGATCAGCCGCAGCGACACCTACCCGTATGTCGACATCCGCGAGGACGACGTCACGATGGGTCACGAGGCCACCGTGTCGAAGGTGAGCGCGGACCAGCTGTTCTACCTGATGAGCCGCGGCATGACTGAGGACGAGGCCATGGCCATGGTCGTGCGCGGCTTCGTCGAGCCGATCGCCAAGGAGCTTCCGATGGAGTATGCGCTGGAGCTGAACCGCCTGATCGAGCTGCAGATGGAAGGCGCGGTCGGATAGTGGGGCGAGCGAAGCGACGGGAAACAATCTAGTGGCGCAGGATCTGACGGCGACTCTGGAGGGCAGGACCAAGGGCGAAATCTTCACGTCATTCGATGTCGATGCCTTCGAGGTGCCGCACGGGCGTGACGAGATTTGGCGGTTCACACCTCTCAAGCGGTTGCGTGGCCTGCACGACGGCTCGGCGACCGCGACCGGCAGTGCCACCATCGAGGTCTCCGAGTGCGCCGGCGTCACTGTCGAAACAGTGCGTCGCGGAGACGAGCGGCTGGGCCAGGCTGGTGTGCCCGCCGACCGCGTTGCCGCGCAGGCATTCTCGTCGTTCAACAGCGCGACCGTCGTCACCATCGCGAAGGATGTGGCCTGCGAGCAGCCGATCGAGATCGCCGTGGCCGGGCCGGGGGAGGGCGCGACGGCCTACGGCCACCTGCAGGTGCGGGTCGGCGAACTCAGCGAGGCGGTCGTCGTCATCGATCAGAACGGCAGCGGAACCTACGCCGACAACATCGAGTTCGTCGTGGCCGACTCCGCTCGGCTGACCGTGGTGTCGATCGCCGACTGGGCCGACGATGCGGTGCATGTCAGCACCCACCATGCGGTGCTGGGCAAGGACGCGGTGTTGAGGCATGTCGCCGTCACTCTTGGCGGTGACGTGGTGCGCCTGACCGCTCGTACCCGGTTCGACGCACCCGGCGGGGATGCCGAGTTGCTCGGTCTCTACTTCGCCGATGACGGCCAGCATTTCGAGTCGCGCCTCTTGGTCGATCATGCCCACCCGAACTGTCGGTCCCATGTCACGTATAAGGGTGCGCTGCAGGGAGATCCGGACTCGTCGCGGCCCGATGCGCACACCGTGTGGGTGGGCGACGTGCTGATCCGAGCGGCCGCCACCGGCACCGAGACCTTCGAGACGAACCGCAACCTGGTGCTCACCGACGGTGCGCGCGCCGACTCGGTGCCGAATCTCGAGATCGAGACCGGCGAGATCGCCGGTGCGGGGCACGCAAGCGCCACCGGACGGTTCGACGACGAGCAGCTGTTCTATCTGCAGGCCCGCGGCATCCCGGAAGACCAGGCCCGCCGCCTCGTCGTCCGTGGCTTCTTCGGCGAGCTGATTCAGAAGATCGCTGTGCCCGCCGTGCGTGAACGCCTCACCGAAGCCATCGAACACGAACTAGAGATAACGGAATCAAGGACAGCCACCTCATGACCACACTGGAAATCAAGGATCTGCACGTCAGCGTCGTGTCAGCTGAAGACGGGACCGACATCCCGATCCTGAAAGGCGTCACTCTCACCGTGAAGTCTGGAGAGACGCATGCACTGATGGGCCCGAACGGGTCCGGAAAGTCGACGCTTTCCTATGCGGTTGCAGGCCATCCGAAGTACACGGTGACATCGGGCTCGATCACGCTGGATGGCGAGGACGTACTCGCGATGAGCATCGACGAGCGTGCCCGCGCCGGCCTGTTCCTGGCCATGCAGTACCCGATCGAAGTGCCCGGGGTGTCGATGTCGAACTTCCTGCGCACCGCCGCGACGGCCGTGCGGGGCGAGGCACCGAAGCTGCGGCATTGGATCAAAGAGGTCAAGGGCGCGATGGAGGGTCTTGACATCGATCCGTCGTTCTCCGAGCGCAGTGTCAACGAAGGCTTTTCGGGCGGTGAGAAGAAGCGCCACGAGATCCTTCAACTCGAGGTGCTGAAGCCGAAGATCGCGATACTGGACGAGACCGACTCCGGTCTCGATGTCGACGCGCTGCGGGTGGTCAGCGAGGGCGTCAACCGCTACGCCGAAGATGCGCACGGCGGCCTGCTGCTGATCACGCACTACACCCGCATCCTGCGCTACATCCAGCCGCAGTTCGTTCATGTGTTCATCGGCGGTCGTATCGTGGAGTCGGGTGGGCCCGAGCTCGCCGACGAACTCGACGCGAACGGATACGAGCGCTTCACCCAGGCGGTTGGAGCCTGACATGACTGCGTCGGCTCAGACTTTGGATCTCACCAAGATCAGGGCGGACTTCCCGATCCTCAGCCGGGTGATGCGCGGCGGAAACCAGCTGGCCTATCTCGACTCCGGGGCCACGTCGCAGCGCCCACTACAGGTCCTCGACGCCGAGCGCGACTTCCTCATCACATCAAACGGTGCCGTGCATCGTGGTGCACACCAGCTGATGGAGGAGTCCACCGACGCCTACGAGCAGGGCCGCGCCGACATCGCGGCGTTCGTCGGCGCCGATGCCAACGAGCTGGTGTTCACCAAGAACGCGACCGAGGCCATCAACCTGGTCGCCTATGCATTGGGGGACAACCGTTTCGAGCATGCGGTCGGTCCCGGCGACGTGATCGTCACCACCGAACTGGAACACCACGCCAACCTCGTGCCGTGGCAGGAGTTGGCCCGGCGCACCGGCGCGACGCTGAAGTGGTACTCGGTCGGCCCGGAAGGCCGTATCGACATCGACTCGCTCGAGTTGGACCGCGATGTCAAAGTCGTTACCTTCAGCCATCATTCGAATGTCACCGGGGCCGTAGCACCCGTCGCGCAGCTGGTGGAGCGCGCCCAGGCGGTCGGCGCGCTGACGGTCCTCGACGCCTGCCAGTCGGTGCCTCACCAGCCGGTCGACCTGCATGCTCTCGGCGTCGATTACGCCGCGTTCTCCGGCCACAAGATGCTGGGCCCCAATGGCATCGGCGTTCTCTACGGTCGTCACGAACTGCTGGACGCGATGCCCCCGTTCATCACCGGCGGCTCGATGATCGAGACAGTCACCATGGAGGAGACCACCTTCGCGCCCGCGCCGCAGCGGTTCGAGGCGGGCACCCCGATGACGTCCCAAGTGGTCGGGCTGGCCGCGGCCGCGCGCTATCTCGGCGCGATCGGAATGGACGCCGTCGAGGCACACGAAGCCGAATTGGTCGCCGCCGCACTGGAAGGACTGGCCACCGTGCCCGCCGTCCGCATCGTCGGACCCACCTCCCTGGTGGGTCGCGGTTCTCCGGTCAGCTTCGTCGTCGACGGCATCCACGCCCACGACGTCGGCCAGATTCTCGACGACGAAGGTGTGGCCGTGCGGGTGGGTCATCACTGCGCGTGGCCGCTACACCGCAAGTTCGGTATCGCGGCGACGGCACGCGCATCGTTCGCTGTGTACAACACGCTCGACGAGGTGGACCGGCTGGTGGCCGGCGTGCAGCGGGCCATCGAGTTCTTCGGCAGGGACTGAGGTTTCGCCGTGAGAATGGAGCAGATGTACCAGGAAGTGATCCTGGACCACTACAAGCATCCGCATCATCGCGGGCTGCGGGAGCCCTTCGGTGCCGAGGTCCTTCATATCAACCCGACGTGCGGTGACGAGGTCACACTGCGGGTTGCGCTCTCCGACGACGGAGAACAAGTCGTCGACGTCTCGTATGACGGGCAGGGCTGCTCGATCAGCCAGGCCGCGACATCCGTACTCAGCGACCTGGTGATCGGACAGAACGTCGGCGATGCGATGAAGACCGTCGCGGCGTTCAACGAGATGATTTCGTCGCGCGGCAACGTGGCGGGCGACGAAGATGTGCTCGGCGACGGCATCGCCTTCGCCGGGGTGGCCAAATATCCGGCGCGGATCAAGTGTGCGCTGCTGGGTTGGATGGCCTTCAAAGACGCAGTGGCGCAAGCCAGTGAGGAGACGCTAGATGAGCGAGACCGCAGTGCCTAACGAGGAGTTCCTCGCCGATCTCGAGGAGGCGATGCGCGACGTCGTCGACCCCGAACTCGGCATCAACGTTGTCGACCTCGGTCTGGTCTACGGCGTCAACGTCGAGGAGGGCGACACCGGCAAGGTGGCGCTGATCGATATGACGTTGACGTCGGCCGCGTGCCCGCTCACCGACGTGATCGAGGATCAGTCACGCACTGCGCTGGTCGGCGCGGGGCTGGTCAACGAGATCAAGATCAACTGGGTGTGGAACCCGCCGTGGGGCCCCGACAAGATCACCGAGGACGGCCGCGAACAGCTGCGCGCCCTGGGCTTCACCGTCTAGCGGATTTCCTCATCCCATTCGGTGTTGTCGCGCAGCACCGGTTTCAGCACCTTGCCCGCGGGATTTCGCGGCAGCGGCTCGCTTCTGAAGCACACGTACTGCGGCGCGTTGTAGTCCGCGATGCGGTCGGAGACGAAGGCGCGAATCTCGTCGAGGGTCGGGCGACGTTCCAGGAAGGGGCACCACGACCGCACCGACTTTCTCGCCCATCATCTCGTCTGGCACTCCGAGGACGGCCGCTTCGAATATGCCGGGGTGCTGTGCGAGCACGTTCTCGACCTCGACGCAGTACACGTTCTCGCCGCCCCGGCAGATCATGTCCTTGCAACCGGTCGACGATCTGGACAAAGCCGTCGTCGTCGATGCGTGCGAGGTCGCCCGTGTGCAACCAGCCGTCGATGAACGTCTCCGCCGTCTTTTCCGGGTTGTTCCAGTAGCCCGTCGACGATGTTCTGGCCGCGGATGAGTAGTTCGCCGACGCCGGTCACCGGGTCGGGATCGATGAGATCGACTTCGACGGGCGGCGCGGCGAAGCCGACGGTCTCCGGCCGCAATTCCGCATATTCATCGGGCAGGAGGGTCGACACCGACGACGACTCGGTGAGACCGAAGCCATTGGCCAGCCGGGCATTCGGGAACGAGACCGAAGGCGTGCGACGACATCCGGCGCTGTCGGCGCTCCGCCGTAGGTGACCCACCCGACGTCGGTCATGTCGAACTCGGCGAAGTTCGGCTGGTTCATCGCCAGCCAGAAGACCGCCGGCACCGACGTCAGCACATTGATCTTCTCGTCGGCGGTCGCCCGCAGGAAGGCCTGCACATCGAACGTCGGCATGATCACCGCAGTGCCGCCGAGGTGGATCGTGGGAAGGAACTGACTGTTGCAGCCGGTGGCATGGAACAGCGGCACCGAGATCAGGTTGCGAATGTGCAGTGTCGCGGGAGTGTCCAGGGCCCGAACGCATGTCTCGATGTTCGACAGGAAGTTCTCGTGGGTGACCATCGCACCCTTCGGGAAACCGGTCGTGCCGCTGGTATACATCAGCGCAGCGAGCGTCTTGTGATCGGCGCCGTCTCTGACATACGGCTCACCGTCGGGCAGCGGCGAAGTCCGGGTGCAGAACGACCTCGGCACCCGCGTCGGTGACGACGTAGGACACCTCGCTCTCGGAGAAGCGGGTGTTGACGGGCACAACCACCGCTCCGGCCATCAGCGTGCCCCAGAAGCCGAGGCACCACTCCAGCCCGTTGCCGTGCCGGTTGGCGACCCGATCGCCTGGTTGCACGCCGGCCGCACGCAGGCCGCCCGCGACGCGGGCCGAGCGGTCCCACAACTGCCGGTAGGTCACCCGTTCGCCACCGAGAACGACGACGCACTCGCGATCGGGATGACGATCCACCGATGCGCGGAGCATATCCAGCAGCGACGGTGCCAGCGTCGTGTAGCGAAGACACCGTCGTCGGTGCGGACCACGCCGGACATATCGAACGGCAGGACCTGCCCGCTGCGGCCCTGCTTGCTGATGGTGTTGACGTCCGCGCCCGATGACATGTCCGCCAGTTTGGCGTGTTGGCCGTTTGAATCTGCGTAACCCGGCAAAATTGGTTCATGGTGACGGTGCCTGCGTTCGTGTGGCGGTACGGGCCGCTCCTTCGTGGCGTGATCCTGGGCGTCGCCGCCGGTGTCTTCTTCGGCGCGCTGGCGTGGCTGGACTCGGGATTCCTGATGGTCGGGCTGATCGTCATTCGTGGTGCTCTGCCGTGTTCTACGGCGTGTGGATGTCGAGGCGGATGGCGCGGCACTGGCCGACCGCCAAGCAGTTGAGCGGGCCGCAGCGCGAGCAGGTCGCCCGTGCCGCCCGAGCGGGCCGAGCGCATCGACGACCCTGCACTCGCGCCTGCACTGACCGACTACCGGAACGGCCTTCATGAGGCCGCGGAGAAGGCAAGGCTCCTGCGGTGGCTGGTGTGGTTCGTCCTCGTCGTTGCGGTTGGAACGGCGGTGTGGGACGCCGCCTTCGGATCGTGGGGCAACGCCATCGTCTCGGCTGATCTATCTCGTTATGCTGGACTCGAGGTGTTCTGGTGGCCCAAGCGACAGCGACAGCTGCTGGCCAACGCCGACCGCGCCGCGGAGATGTCCAATTCTCAGGCCGAACGCGAGTAGCCGCATACGCTGGTTGCCACGCCAGGTGACGCGACCAAGGCACTGCGAACAGGTGAGAGAGGCCATGAGTGTGATCACCGACCCCGTTGTTCCGCTGACCAATAACGATCGGTTCTTCATAGGCGGCGAATGGGTCAAACCGAGCTCGGATGCGGTACTCGACGTCATCGACTCGGCGACCGAGCAACTGTACTTCCAAGTTCCGGAGGCCCAGCCCCGCGATATGGACCTCGCCATCGGCGCCGCCCGTCTGGCTTTCGACCGCGGGCCATGGCCGCGGATGACGCATGCGGAGCGCGCTGGATTCCTGCGGGCGATGGCCGACAAGCTCGAGACCCGGGCCAGCCGACTACAGCACGATGTGGCCGCGCGAATCCGGAGTCGTGCACGCTGTCGCGAAGGCCGGCCAATCCGGCTACCCCGAGACTCTGCGGTTCTATGCGGATCTGGCCGACGACTACCCGTTCGAAGAACCCTTCGCTCCGAGCACTGCGATCGTTGGCCGGTGGCGGATACGGACTTCTGGTGCGCGAACCGGTCGGCGTGGTGGGGGCGATCATCCCGTGGAACGCTCCGCTGCCGCTCATCCTCATCAAGGTGGCTCCCGCGCTGCTGGCGGGCTGCACGGTGATCGTGAAGGTCTCGCCCGAGGCGCCGGGCGGCGGCTATCTGATGGCGGAGATCGCTGCCGAGGTGGGCCTGCCGCCCGGTGTACTCAACGTGCTCACCGCGGACCGCGAGGTGTCCGAGCTCCTGGTGCGTGACCACCGCGTCGACAAGATCGCCTTCACAGGATCGACAGCGGCCGGCCGTAGAGATCGGTGCGATATGCGGCGAGCGGATCGCCCGCTGCACGCTCGAGCTGGGCGGTAAATCGGCCGCTGTGATCCTCGACGACGCCGATATGAATTCCGCGGCAACGATTTTGGCCGGCGCCGAATGCTTCTTGTCTGGTCAGGTATGTGCATCGCTCACCCGGATCGTCGTGTCGCGCGAACGACATGACGAGTTCGCCGACGCGCTGGCCGCCGCGTTCTCGGCGGTTCAGGTCGGTGACCCGTTCGACGTGGCGACGCATATGGGGCCGCTGGCGATGGAGCGCCAGCGCGACCGGGTCGAGCACTACATCGCGAAGGGCATTGAACAAGGCGCGACGCTGGTCACCGGGGGAGGCCGGCCCAAACACCTCAAGCGCGGTTATTACATCGAGCCAACGGTTTTCGCCGGAGTGGACAACCAGCACGTCATCGCGCAGGAGGAAATCTTCGGGCCGGTGCTCAGCGTGATCCCGGCCGAGAACGATCAGCACGCGGTCGACATCGCCAATGACACGATCTACGGACTCAACGCCGCGGTGTTCACGCCCGACGCGGCGCGGGCGCGCGAAGTCGCGGCTCGGTTGCGCTCGGGGACGGTCGGGCATAACGGCATGAGGCTGGATATGGGCACCGCGTTCGGCGGGTTCAAACAGTCTGGCATCGGGCGCGAGGGCGGCCGGGAAGGGCTGTTGCCGTACCTGGAGACCAAAACGGTGCTGCTCGACGACGCGCCTTACTGACCCTGACCTGATCGCATGTCACGACCTCACCGGCCCCAATTGCTGCGCCAGCTCCCGCAGATCCGCTGCGATCACGGTCGGTTGTGGAAGGTCGTGTGCGGGCAGGGGAGCATTGCCGGGACGGGTGATCAGTGCCCCGCTGAAGCCGGCGGCCTGCGCACCGATGGTGTCCCACACGTGGGCGGCGACCATCATGCACTCCGACGGTGGCACCCCCAATTCCGATGCCACCGTTGTGTAGAGCCCCGTCGACGGTTTGAACACCCGTAGCGTATCGACGCTGAACTGGCGCTCGAAGTGTCCGGCAATGCCTGCGTTCTCGAGTGGTGTGCTGCGTCCGGCGACCGGAGGAGAGTTCGTCAGGGTAACCAAGCGATACCCTTGTTCTTTCAGGCGACTGAGGCCGTCAGAGGCATCGGGGTGTGCGGGCATTGTCCGCATCCCGGCACTCAACGCGTCGAGGTCGTCATCGTCGATCCGCACGTGGTGGACGTCAGCTGTCATTCTCAACACGGCTTGGCCAAGCGAGAAGAAGTCGACATAGCGCTCCGACAAGGTAACCGCCATCGAGTACAAGACCAGCTGGCCAAACCACTCACGAAGCACTCGTCTGTCGCCGAACATCCTCTCGAAGTGGGGCTCCAGCGATTCGATGTCGATGAGCGTCTCGTTCACATCGAAAACCAGTACCGGCGGGCGGCTATGCATTCGGGTGGCCACACTCCTGAATTATCCAGGCGTTGCCATCGGGATCGGTGAAGTCCGCAAAGCTCGAGTAGTCGGCGCGTTCCGGATCTGTGCCGAGATGGAAACGTCCCTGCCATCGCCCGCTACCGACATCCTTGTGTCTGATGGTTCCGACGCCGACTCCCCGGTCGACGAGTTCGTCTCGAACCGACGCGATATCGGTCACCACGAGGTACAGCCCCTGAACCGAACCCGGCGCCGCATCGGTCAGCCCGACGCCGAATTGTATTGACGTGCTTGACCCCTCGGGCGTGAGCTGGACGACGCGGAAGTCCTTCGTCGGCGCGTAGTCGACGTCGAGGGCGAATCCGAGCCTGTCCTGGTAGAAGTCCAGCGACTTGTCCGGATCGGACACCGGCAGAATGATGACTTCGAGCGAAGCGATCATCATGCGCTCCTGACGGCGTCACGCACGAGTTCGTCGGCGTCGAGTCCGCGGTCGACGCCGTGCGCGACCACGGTCTGCCCAGGTTCGAGGTGGACGCGTTCGTCGTCGAGCCATACCTCGATCTTGTCCGGCTCGAACGACACCAAGTTGCTCACCCTGCCCGCTTCCGGCCACGCGTTGACATACGACCAGGCGGCCCTCTTGTGCTCACCGATGGTGTAGTAGTCGGCCAAGCCCTTGTACGGGCAGAACGTCTGGCCTTCAACGGGTTCCAACGCGCGGGCGTCGATGTCGTCTCTGGCCACATACCACCGCGGTGCAAAGCCCGACTCGTAGAGCACCACGGGCCGATGCGAATCGGCGATCACACGGTCGCCGTCACGAACGACGAGATGGCGCGATGTGGCATGGATGTCGACGCGGTGATAGGGGTCTGCCGCGTGTCCGACAATGCGTTCGTCCTCTTCATAGAACGCGTCCACCGCCCGCCACCCGAATGCCACCCGTCGCGTCAGGTCTGTCGCGTATGACGGCAGCCCGGTGTGCTGCCACGCCGCATGAGGGACCTCCCGTCCATCTGCGACCAGGGTGTACCACTGCGTATCGCCGAGATCACCGTGTTGGGTGACTCTTTCCTCGGTGACGAGGACACCGTCGCGGATGTCTTCGATGGGGAAGTACGCGACGGGGTAGCGGCCCGGTTCGTGGAGCAGCAGCACGTTCTCGCTGTCGGCGATCCACTCGGCGCCCTGCCGTGCCCGCATGCGCCGGCGTAGCGGTTCGACGAACAGCAGCCGTTCGGGTAGCGGTTCGGCGGTCAGAAAGTGGCCTACGGACCCGGCCGCCAAGGGGCCCTGCTGCCATGCCAATCCCATTGTCGTTTCCTCTCTTTGGAAATGATGGTCAGGCCGCGGTGGCTCGGTGCAGGAACTCCCGCATCAAGTCTGCGACCTCTTCGGCTGCGGTCTCAAGCAGGAAGTGGCCTCCGTCGAGGAGGTGGACCTCGGCGTCATGCGCGTCCTTGCCGAACGCGCGGGCACCGTCTGGGCCGAAGATCGGGTCGCCCTGGCCCCAGACCGCCAGCACCGGCACCCCGCTGCTGCGCAGATAGTCGTGGAGCGCGGGATACATCGGAGCGTTGGTCGCGTAGTCGCGGAAGAGTGCGAGCTGGATCTCGTCGTTGCCCTGGCGCGCCAGCAAGCTGGCGTCATGCGTCCAGGTGTCCGGGCTGACCAGTGTCTCGTCGGCGACACCGGTCAGGTACTGCCACTTGATGGACTCCTCGTCCATGGCGGTGCGAATGGCGGCCTCGGTGTCCGGATTCTGATCGCGGTGGTAGTTCCACACCGTCGTCCAGAAGCTTTCGACGAAGCCCTCGTCGTAGCCGTTGCCGTTCTGCGTGACGATGGCCGTAATGGCCTGCGGGTGTCGGAGCGCAAGCCGCCACCCGATCGGGGCGCCGTAGTCCTGGACATAGATTGCGTACCGGGTCAGGCCGAGTTGATCGAGCAGGCCCTGTGTGAGGTCGGTCAGCGCGTCGAAGGTGTAGTCGAATTCCGCCGCCGACGGGGCGGCCGACAATCCGAAGCCGAGATGATCGGGTGCGATCACGTGGTAGCGGTCGGCCAGCCGCGGGATCAGATCGCGGAACATGAACGAACTCGTCGGAAATCCGTGCAGCAGGACAACCGCGGGTGCGCCGACGTCTCCGGCCTCACGGTAGAAGATGCGCTGGCCGTCAACGGTGGCGTAGCGGTGGTGAACTCGAGCCGTCATGACTAACTCCCTCAGTTACGTTTGATGGTTAGAGACAGTGAACGCCCTTTTCCTGTAACCTGTCAATATCAATTTGGAGGTTAGATACATGGATCTCGCCGCAGTCGGCCCCTCCGACGAGGAGTTCCTACTCGAGCTGCTCAACACCACGCCGGTGGTGGACGGGGAGCTGCGCGACGATCTCGCGCAGCCGAAGGTGGCCCGCGCGTGGATGCGCGCACACGGCGTCGCGTCGACCGATGCCGAGTTGGCGGGACTCCTCGACGCGCGGTCCGTACTCCAGGCGGTGGTGAGGGGTGAACAGACGCCGTCGGCACTGCAGCGCTTCATTGAGTCCGTCTCCTTGAAGCCGACCGCGTCCCGTGACGGCGTCGACTGGCGGCTGACCGTGAACGGGGGGCCGGGCGGAGCCGTCCGCGCGGTGCTGGCCTGGGATGCTCTGCGGACCTCCAGTGCAGGGCGGCTCCGGCCGTGCGCCAACGCCGAATGCCGACTGTTTCTGATCGACCGGAGTAAGTCCAATACCGCGCGCTGGTGCTCGATGGCGATCTGTGGCAATCGGATGAAAGCCCGTCGGCACTACCGCCGCGCCCGCGCGGGCGAGGACTGACCAAACTGGCACGCCTGCAACTAAATTCGAGTTACTAACCATCAAATTACTCTTGACAGGTTATTCATCGATACGTTTGACTGACCCTGTGTTACTAACCGTATTCTAGTAATTTGGGAGTTAGTTATGGGTTCCCTGCAAGGTAGGTGTGTGGTTGTCGTCGGACGCGGCGGCGGGATTGCCCGCGCCATTGCCCTTCTGGCCCGCTCGGAGGGAGCCCGCGTTGTCGTCGCGGGACGTGACGCCGCGGTACTGGCTGCGGGATACGACGACGACGGCATCACCGCCGAGACCGTGGACGTCACCGACGACGCGTCGATCTCCGCATTCGCCGATCGAGTGGGATCGGTTGACCACCTCGTGTCGACGGTCTCGGCACGGGCGCGTGGCAAGCTCGCCGACCTGGACCGCGACAAATTGCAGCTGTCGTTCGATACCAAGGTGATCGGGCCGACGATGTTGGCAAAACATTTCGCTCCGCTGCTGAAAGAGGGAGGGTCGATCGTGCTGTTCTCCGGCGTGAACGCCTTCAAGGTCAACGTCGGATACCTCGGCGTCGCCATCACCAACGGTGCTGTTGATTTCCTCACCCGGTCGCTGGCGGTCGAGCTGGCGCCGATCCGGGTCAACGCCGTCTCACCGGGCGTCATCGACACCGGCGCATGGGACTCGTTGGGTGACGACGGCAAGCGTGACTATTTCGCGCATGTCAGTGCCACCAACCCGGCGGGACGCATCGGCACGGTCGAGGATGTGGCCGAGGCGGTACTGTTCGCCCTCACCAACACATTTCTGACCGGCACGACCCTGAAGGTGGACGGTGGTGAACCACTCATCTGACGTCGTGACAGCCAGGTTGGTTTCCGTCAACGTCGGAATGCCAACCGATGTGGCGTGGCGCGGCAAGACCGTGCACACCGGCGTCTACAAGAGCCCGGTCACCGGACCGGTGATGGTGCGCAGGCTGAACATCGACGGCGACGGTCAGGGCGACCTCGCCGGTCACGGTGGCGAGCAACGGGCCGTGATGGTCTATCAGACCGAGTCCTACGACTACTGGGGCCGGTTTCTCCGGCGCGACGACCTGCAGCCGGGCAATTTCGGCGAGAACTTCACGATCACCGGGCTTGGGGACGACGAGGTCTGCATCGGAGACCGCTACGCCATCGGCGAGGCGGAGTTCGAGGTGACCCAGCCACGGGTCACCTGCTTCCGGGTCGGCATGCGCCTCGGAGAGCCCGATATGCCGAATCTACTTGTCGCCCATCATCGCCCAGGCTTCTATTTCCGCGTCATCACCGAAGGGCGTGTCCAGGCCGGAGACGCCATCGTCCGGACGCGGCGCGGCAGGCATGAACTCAGCGTCGCCGACATCGATGCGCTGCTATACCTTCCCGACCGCGATTCGGATCTGCTGCGCAAGTCCGTCGACGTGCCTGCACTCAGCCCCGGTTGGCAGCAGTCGTTCAACGACCTGCTGGCCGCTCAGCCAAAACGCCACGGCGTAACGGAACCGGCCATCGGCGTCGAACCGGGGTGGAGCGGATTCCGGCGACTACGCGTCGCGGGCATCCACCACGAAAGCTCTTCCGTCATGTCGATACGGTTCGAAGCCGACGACGGTGTCCCCTTGCCCGTCCCACGGCCGGGTCAGTACCTGACACTGCGGTTGCCCGATGCCGGTGACCCGGCACCACTGCGCAGCTATTCGTTGTCGTGTTACGGCGCGGAGTACCGAATCAGCGTCAAGCGGGAGGACCACGGGGCCGTCAGTCGCTGGCTGCACAACAACATTCGCGACGGGTCTGTCGTCGATGTGGCGGCGCCGCGCGGTGACTTCTATCTGACCGATGGGGCAGGGCCGGTTGTTCTGCTGTCCGCGGGCGTCGGCGTCACGCCGGTGCTGGCGATGCTGCACGCGTTGGCCGATGCCGGGAGCACGCGCGAGATCTGGTGGTTGCACACCACCCGTGATGCGCATACCCAAGCGTTTCAGCACGAGGTCAGCGACCTGATCGCCGCGCTGCCCCACGCGCGGCAGCAGGTGTTCTACACCAGCGTCGTCCGGCCGGCTGGACGGCCGTGCCATAGCTGCGCTGGGGCTGCCTCACGATGCGGCCGTGTACATGTGCGGGCCTGTCCCGTTCATGGCCGACATGCGCAGCGCCCTGACCGACGCGGGCATCGACCCCGCACATATCTACAGCGAGCTGTTCGGCGCTCTGCCGCCGATCAATCCCGGAATCGTCGACAAGTCGACGGCGCGGCCGCATCCGCCAGCCGGCCCCGCAGGCACGGGATCGTCCGTGTCGTTCTCCCGCAGCGGCCTCACGGTCAACTGGTCGTCGCAGTACGCCAGCATCCTGGAGTTCGCGGAGGCCTGCGACGTGCCAACGCGATTCTCGTGCCGAAGCGGTGTCTGCCACACGTGCGTCACCCAACTGATCGCGGGCACGACGGTCTACACCCAACCTCCGC
Source organism: uncultured Actinomycetota bacterium (assembly GCA_963822305.1). Classification (GTDB taxonomy): domain Bacteria; phylum Actinomycetota; class Actinomycetes; order Mycobacteriales; family Mycobacteriaceae; genus Mycobacterium. Next base: position 241,945 of record CAWGHF010000023.1, read on the forward strand.
TGGAGCAGCCGCCCGACGGGACGGTGCTGATCTGCATCGCCGAACCGCGCGACGGCGTCGTACTGGACCTTTGACTACCGCATTTCTCTGACTAAGGTCAGAGAAATGACCGCGGAGATGGTGGCGCAGGTCCGGCGGTTCAACCGCATCGTCACGCAACGCATCGGCGTGCTCAACGAGAACTTCCTGGCCAGCGATCGATCTCTGGGTCAGAACCGACTGCTGTGGGAGGTCGGCGTCGACGGCCGCGATATCCGGTCGCTACGCGCGCACCTGGATCTCGACTCCGGATACCTCAGCCGGTTGCTGCGGACGCTGGAGAACGACGGCCTGATCGTCGTCGAACCGAGCCCCGACGACGGCCGGGTCCGAATCGCCCGGCTGACGGCGGCGGGCCGCCGGGAAGTCGCCGTCCTCGACCAACACTCGGATGACGCCGCCGCGGCAATTCTCCAGCCCCTCAACGCTGGACAGCGCGACCGGTTGGTGATGGCGATGGCAGAGGTCGACCGGCTGCTGACCGCCTCGACCGTCGAGGTCCGCGAATGCGAGCCCGACGAACCGCAGGCGCGGTTCTGCCTGACCACATACTTCACCGAACTGGCCGATCGGTTCGACGGCGGCTTCGATCCGACGAAGAAGCCGTTCCGCGACGAGGAGATGACGCCACCCACAGGCCTTCTGCTGGTGGCCACACTTCACGGGGATCCCGTCGGCTGCGGCGCCATGACCTTCCTTCCTCAGGGCGTGGCGTACATCAAGCGGATGTGGGTCGCCCGAACCGTTCGCGGGCTCGGCCTCGGTCGACGACTGCTGGCCGAACTGGAGGAGCGGGCGCGGTCGGCCGGGGTGTGCCGCCTGCAACTGGAGACCAAGGACGTGCTTCGCGAAGCAATCGCCCTGTACACCTCTGCCGGATATCGCGAAGTGCCCCCGTTCAACGACGAGCCGTACGCCGATCACTGGTTCGAGAAGACGCTCACGGGTTACCCGTGACCACATCGTGGGAACAGACAGCTTTACGCATGCGTTAGGAGAACCGTGACCACCCGAGACATCACAGCGGCAGAGTTCAACGACACCATCAACGACAACGAGATCGTGCTGGTGGATTTCTGGGCGTCGTGGTGCGGACCATGTAAGGCGTTCGCGCCGACGTTCTCCGCATCGGCCGACAAGCACCCCGATGTGGTGTACGCGAAGGTCGACACCGAGGCTGAGCAGCAGCTCGCCGCCGCCGCCGACATCCGCTCGATCCCGACGTTGATGGCGTTCAAGAAGGGCAAGCTGGTGTTCAACCAGGCCGGAGCCCTGCCGCCGGCCGCCCTCGAGGACCTTGTGCAGCAGGTCAAGGACTTGGACGTCGACGCCGCGATCGCCGCACAAAGCAACGGCGAACAGGCGTGATCCGCTGCACGCGATAGCGTGCAGTCCGTGACCGAGCAGACCAACTTCGTCCTCGTCGACCGTCCGCGTCCCCATGTGGCGCTGGTGACGCTGAATCGCCCGGAGCGGATGAACTCGATGGCGTTCGACGTCATGGTTCCGCTGAAGGCCGTGCTCGAAGAGCTGACCTACGACAACTCTGTACGGGCCGTCGTCCTCACCGGCGCGGGCCGGGGCTTCTCCTCAGGCGCCGACCACAAGTCGGCGGGTTCGGTGCCGCACATCGACGGGCTGACCCGACCGACGTTCGCACTGCGCTCCATGGCGGTGCTCGACGACGTCATTCTCGGGCTGCGCAAGATGCACCAGCCGGTCATCGCTGCAGTGAACGGCGCCGCGATCGGCGGGGGACTGTGCCTGGCGCTGGCCGCCGATATCAGGGTCGCAGGTGAGGCCGCGTATTTCCGGGCGGCTGGCATCAACAACGGCCTGACCGCCAGCGAGCTCGGGTTGAGCTATCTGTTGCCGAGGGCGATCGGTACGTCACGGGCGTTCGAGCTGATGCTGACCGGCCGCGACGTCGGCGCGGAGGAGGCCGAACGCATCGGCCTGGTTTCCCGCGCCGTGCCCAATGATCAGCTGCTCGACACGTGCTACGAGATGGCGGAGCGAATCGCGGCATTCTCCCGGCCGGGAATCGAGTTGACCAAACGCACACTGTGGACTGGACTGGACGCCGCTAGCCTGGAAGGGCACATGCAGGCCGAAGGCCTGGGCCAACTCTTCGTTCGCTTACTCACCGCCAACTTCGAAGAAGCGGTGGCAGCGCGCGCGGAAAACCGGCCCGCGGTCTTCACCGACGACAAGTAACAGTGACGAGGAGAGCAGCGTGATCACCGCAACGGACCTCGAGGTCCGCGCAGGCGCGCGCACGCTGCTGGCCACGGACGGAACCACTCTCCGGGTGCAGCCCGGCGACCGTATCGGGCTCGTCGGCCGAAACGGCGCGGGCAAGACCACCACCATGCGCATCCTGGCCGGTGAAGGTGAGCCCTACGCGGGCAACATTGCGCGGACCGGTGAAATCGGTTATCTGCCACAGGATCCCAGAGAGGGCAACCTGGACATGCTGGCCCGCGACCGGGTCCTCTCGGCGCGCGGCCTCGACACTCTGCTGGCGGATCTGGAGAAGCAGCAGGCGTTGATGGCCGAGGTCGCCGACGACGCCACCCGCGATCGCGCCGTGCGCCGCTACGGCCAGCTCGAAGAGCGGTTCGCCGCGCTCGGTGGGTACGGCGCCGAGAGCGAGGCCAGCCGCATCTGCGCGAGCCTCGGCCTGCCCGAACGGGTTCTGACCCAGTCGCTGCGCACGCTGTCCGGCGGGCAGCGCCGCCGCGTCGAGCTATCCCGCATCCTGTTCTCCGCATCCGACAGCGGGGCGGGGTCGTCGACGACGCTGCTGCTCGACGAGCCCACCAACCACCTCGACGCCGACTCGCTTGGCTGGCTTCGCGAGTTTCTCCGGGCACATACCGGTGGGTTGGTGGTGATCAGCCACAACGTCGAGCTGCTCGCCGACGTCGTCAACCGGGTGTGGTTCCTCGACGCCGTGCGCGGCGAGGTCGACGTCTACAACATGTCGTGGCAGAAGTACCTCGATGCGCGTGCCACCGACGAACAGCGGCGCCGCCGCGAGCGCGCCAACGCCGAGCGCAAGGCGACCGCACTGCGCACGCAGGCCGCCAAGATGGGCGCCAAGGCGACCAAAGCCGTTGCGGCGCAGAACATGCTGCGCCGCGCCGACCGGATGATGGCCGCCCTGGACGACGAGCGGGTCGCCGATAAGGTGGCCCGGATCAAATTCCCGAGCCCGGCGCCGTGCGGTCGCACCCCGCTCGTCGTCAAGGACCTGACGAAGTACTACGGGTCGTTGGAGGTGTTCACCGGCGTCGATCTGGCGATCGACCGCGGCTCGCGTGTCGTGGTGCTCGGCCTCAACGGCGCGGGCAAGACCACGCTGCTGCGCCTGCTGGCGGGCGTCGAGACACCCGACACCGGTGGGCTCGAGCCGGGCCATGGCCTCAAGATCGGTTACTTCGCACAGGAGCACGACACCCTCGACGATCTCGCCACGGTGTGGGAGAACATCCGACATGCCGCACCCGACACCGGCGAGCAGGATCTCCGAGGACTGTTGGGCGCGTTCATGTTCAGCGGTCCGCAGCTCGACCAGCCGGCGGGCACGCTGTCCGGCGGCGAAAAGACCCGCCTCGCGCTTGCGGGTCTCGTCGCGTCAACGGCAAACGTCCTGCTGCTCGACGAGCCGACCAATAATCTCGATCCCGCCTCGCGCGAGCAGGTGCTGGATGCGCTTCGCAGCTACCGCGGAGCGGTGGTGCTGGTGACCCACGATCCCGGCGCCGCGGAGGCGCTGGACCCGCAGCGCGTGGTGCTGCTACCCGACGGCACCGAGGACTTCTGGTCCGCGGACTACGCCGAGCTCATCGAGTTGGCCTGATCTGACATCGCCGGCGCTGTTTGCCGATTAATGCCGTCGATTGATTAGGGCTCTCCTACGCTGGGTATTCGTCGGGGCATCAGAGTGGGGAGGTGTCGATGAAGAAACTGAATAAAACTCGGGATCAGTTGCTGATGGACCTGCGGAGCGCTTACGAGGGAGGCGCCAGCATTCGTTCTCTGGTTGCCTCGACGGGCCGCTCGTACGGCTCGATACACAGCATGCTTCGCGAGTCCGGCACCGCGATGCGCAGCCGCGGCGGGCCTAATCACCGCACGCGGCGCGTTAGCTAGGGCTGGCGGACCGACGATTCGACGAGGTCGAGTACGGCCCTGAGCTTTTCGGGGTCGTCTCCCGAGGCGAGCCGCGCGACCAGCCCGTCGAGCACCAGATCCAGATACGTATGCAGCACGGCACTTGGCACGTCATCGCGTAGCCGCCCGGCCTGCTTCTGTCTACGCAACCGGTCGGTGGTCGCCGCCGCGAGTTCCGCCGACCGCTCCGACCAACCCTTGTTGAAGGCGGGATCGTTGCGGAGTTTGCGCGCGATCTCCAGGCGGGTGGCCAACCAGTCGAACTGATCGGGTGCGGCCAACATGTCGCGCATGACCTGGATGAGGCCTTCGCGCGAAGCGACGTCGGCCATCCGCTCGGCATCCTCGTGCGCCAGTTCGAAGAACAACGTGTCCTTGTCCCTGAAGTGGTGGAAGATCGCGCCGCGGGACAGCCCGATGGTGTGTTCGAGCCTGCGCACGGTGGCCCGGTCATAGCCGTACTCCGCAAAGCACCGGCGGGCACCGTCGAGGATCTGACGGCGTCGGGCCGCCAGGTGGTCGTCGGTTACCCGGGGCAACGTCGCGGTCCTATGTCTTCAGCATGTTGCGCAGCACGTACTGCAGGATGCCGCCGTTGCGGTAGTAGTCCGCCTCACCTGGGGTGTCGATGCGGACCACGGCGTCGAACTCGACCGCCTTTCCGTCTTCCTTGGCGGCCTTCACATGCACAGTCTTGGGCACCTTGCCGTCGTTGAGCGCCTCGATGCCGGTGATCTCGAAGGTCTCCGTGCCGTCCAGTTTCAAGGAGGCCGCCGACTCGCCCTCGGGGAATTGCAGCGGGATGACGCCCATGCCGATCAGGTTGGAGCGGTGGATGCGCTCGAACGACTCTGTGATCACCGCGCGCACACCGAGCAGACTGGTGCCCTTTGCTGCCCAGTCGCGCGACGAGCCCGAGCCATACTCCTTGCCGCCGAGCACCACCAGCGGGATGTCCTGCTCCGCGTAGTTTTCCGCGGCGTCGTAGATGAACGCCTGCTCGCCGTCGTTGGTGAAGTCGCGGGTGTAACCGCCGGAGACATCGTCGAGCAGCTGGTTGCGCAGCCGGATGTTGGCGAACGTGCCGCGGATCATCACCTCATGGTTGCCACGCCGCGAGCCGTAGGAGTTGTAGTCCTTCTTGTCGACCCCGTGCTCGTCGAGGTACTGCGCGGCCGGGGTGCCCGGCTTGATGCTGCCCGCGGGGGAGATGTGGTCTGTGGTAACCGAATCACCAAGCAGCGCCAGCACTCTGGCGCCCTTGATGTCGGTGACCGGCTCGGGCTCGGGCGGCATCCCGTCGAAGTACGGCGGCTTGCGCACGTATGTCGAATCGTCGGCCCAGTCGAACGTGTTGCCGCTGGGCGTTGGCAGATTGCGCCAGCGATCGTCGCCCTTGAAGACGTCGGCGTAGTTCTTGACGAACATCTCTGTATTGATCGCCGAGGCGATGGTGTCGTTGATGTCTTTCTGCGACGGCCAGATGTCCTTCAGGAACACGTCATTGCCGTCCTCATCCTGACCCAGGGGCTCCGACTCGAAGTCGAAGTCCATGGTGCCCGCGAGCGCGTATGCGATCACCAGCGGCGGGGACGCAAGGTAGTTCATCTTCACGTCTGGGTTGATCCGACCCTCGAAGTTGCGGTTGCCAGAAAGCACCGCGGCGACCGAAAGGTCGCAGTCGTTGACCGCCTTGCTGATCTCGTCGGGCAGCGGACCGGAGTTTCCGATGCAGGTCGTGCATCCATAGCCGACCAGGTAGAAGCCGAGCTTCTCCAGATAGGGCCAGAGGCCGGCCTTGTCGTAGTAGTCGGTGACGACCTGCGAGCCCGGCGCCATCGTCGTCTTCACCCACGGCTTGGACGTCAGTCCCTTTTCTACGGCGCTTTTCGCCAGTAGCGCCGCACCCAGCATCACCTCGGGATTGGAGGTGTTGGTGCACGACGTGATCGCCGCGATGACCACCGCGCCGTGGTCGAGGATGAACTCGCCGCGGCCCTCGCACTTGACGTCCACCGGATTGCTCGGCCGGCCGTTCGAGTTGACGGCCGCCGAGGGCACCGGGGTGTCGTTGTCGTCGAACGACAGCACCGCGGGGTCGCTGGCCGGGAACGATTCCTCGACCGCCTCGTCGAGCTTGGTGTGCTCCGCGGGCAGGTTCTCCTCGACGTAGTTGTGAATGTCCTTGCGGAAGGCGGTCTTCGCGTCGGTCAACGCGATACGGTCCTGCGGACGCTTCGGTCCGGCGATCGATGCGACGACATCGGAAAGGTCCAACTCGATGTATTCCGAGAACTTCGGCTCGCGGCCGGGATCGTGCCACATGCCCTGTTCCTTCGCGTACGCCTCGACGAGCGCGAGCTGCTCGTCGCTGCGGCCCGTCATCTTCAGGTAGTCGATCGTGACCTCGTCGATCGGGAAAATCGCTGCGGTGGAGCCGAACTCGGGACTCATGTTGCCGAGCGTCGCGCGGTTGGCCAGCGGCACCTCGGCCACACCCTCGCCGTAGAACTCGACGAACTTGCCGACCACGCCGTGCTTACGCAGCATCTCCGTGACGGTGAGCACGACATCGGTGGCAGTGACGCCGGGCTGACGCTCGCCCGACAGTTTGAATCCGACCACACGCGGAATCAGCATCGACACCGGTTGGCCGAGCATCGCCGCCTCGGCTTCAATGCCGCCGACACCCCAGCCCAGCACCCCGAGGCCGTTCTCCATGGTGGTGTGCGAGTCGGTGCCAACGCAGGTGTCTGGATACGCCACACCGTCGCGCTCCATCACGACACTCGCCAGGTACTCGATGTTGACCTGGTGCACGATCCCGGTGCCGGGCGGCACCACCTTGAAGTCGTCGAAGGCACCCTGGCCCCAGCGCAGGAACTGGTAGCGCTCGCCGTTGCGCTCGTACTCGATCTCGACATTTCGCTCGAACGCGTTCGCCGTTCCAAACAGGTCGGCGATCACCGAGTGGTCGATGACGAGGTCGGCGGGCGCCAGCGGGTTGACCTTCTCGGGATCGCCGCCGAGGTCGCCGACGGCTTCGCGCATGGTGGCCAGGTCGACGATGCAGGGCACCCCGGTGAAGTCCTGCATGATCACGCGTGCGGGGGTGAACTGGATCTCCACGCTCGGATCAGCTTCCGGGTCCCAGTTCGCGATCGCCTCGATGTGCTCCTTGGTGATGTTGGAGCCGTCTTCGGTGCGAAGCAGATTCTCGGCGAGCACCTTGAGGCTGTAGGGGAGCTTCTCGGTACCCGACACCGCGTCCAGGCGGTAGATCTCGTAGCTCTTGTCCCCGACCTTGAGGTTGTCGCGGGCTCCAAACGAATCCTTGCTGCTCACATCAACTCCCGGCTAATAATCGCCGCGACGGGCTGTGTCGGCGGCTCTCCTAATCTAACAGTACGCTTGTCCTGTAAAGCAACCCTGGCTGGTTCCCGGCTGGTTTCAGTCTTGTCCTTGCGAGTGCGTGCTGCCACTCGTTTCGGCCCGTATCGCGTACGGTTCTCCTGTGGCCGGCCCGCACGTGATCCCGTTCCTCCCGTCGTATATCCCACCCGACGTCGATATGAACCAGGTCCTCGCGGATGTGCGCGACGACGGCGTGAGCGTGCCGCCCGCCGATGCGAAGGTCGTGCCCGAACTGCGGCAGGTGGTCACCGATGCCCGCGAGCAGGGCATCGACCTCAAGATCGTGGTGATCGCGACCAACCCACCGATCGACACCCCGCTGCGCGACATCGCGACCGAGGTCGGCGAGGCATACCCGGGCGCGACGGTGTTGGCGTTGAGCCCGACATGGGCAGGTACCTACAGCCCGAATTTCGATCGGGTGACGCTGGAGGCCGGTCAAGATATCGCGAAGAACGGCGACCCCGTTCAATCGTCGAAGAATTTCGTCAGTGAGTTGACGACGACGCATTTTCCGTGGACGGCATTCTCGGTAGTGCTCACCGTGTTGGTATTGGGCGCCGCCGTCGCGACGCGATTTCTGCAGGTCCGGAGCAAGCGCAACGCGGTGGAGATCGAGCCGCAAACGGTGCAATAACGCCTGGCAGAACCGTCCGGCGAATTCGAATATCACCATTCGGTCACACTCTCTCTAATTACAGATATGTAGTTTGTGACTAGAGTTTCTTTAGTGTCTGTTGTGACGTACGGTGCAGAAGTACCCACTGGTGTAGTTGTTGTTTGCGTTACTTCTGCGAGGAGACTTGAGTCGAATGAGACGCACCCCTCGCGCGTTCGCATCCCTCGGGATCGTGTTGGCAATGGCGTTCTACACCCCGGGGGGTATAGCGGCCGCCGAGCCGGGTGATCCCGATTCGATCGGTTCGCTGGTCGCCGCGATCGCGAATGTCAACCAGCAGCTGCAGGAACTCGGCGCAGCCGTGCAGGCCAAGCAGGAGAGCGTCAACAAAGCCATCGTCGACGTCCAGACGGCGCGCGACAACGCCGTAGCGGCACAGGGCGATGTGGACAGCAGTCGGCGCGCCGTCGACGACTCGACCGCGGCGATCACGTCCGCGCAACAGCGATTCGACACGTTCGCGGCATCGACCTATGTGAACGGGCCATCGAGTTCGTATCTGACCGCGGCCGACCCCGCCGACATCATCGACACGGCCGCCACCGGGCAGACGCTGGCCGCCAGCGCCCAGCAGGTGGTGGCGGACCTGCAGCGAGCCCGCACCGAACAGGTCAACAAGGAGTCCGCGGCACGGCTGGCCAAGCAGAAGGCCGACCAGGCCGCGGTCGACGCGCAGTCCAGTCAGGACGCAGCGGTGTCCGCGCTGGCGTCGGCACAGCAGACTTTTGCCGACCAGCGGGGCCAGCTCGACCAGCTGACCGCGCAGCGTACCGCCGCCCAGGCGAAGTTGGCCGAGGCCAGAACATGGTCGGCGTCGGCGACGGGGCAGCCGAAACCCACTGCACCGCTGGCGAACACGTCAGCGGATTGGGATCGCGCACCCGGACTCGCCTGCGCCTGCCGCGGGGAATTGGGACCAGAGCCTGTGGGATCCGACCCTGCCTGCGATCCCGAGCGCGTTCGTCAGCGGCGATCCGATCGCGATCATCAACTCGGTGCTCGGCATCTCGTCCACCTCGGCGCAGTACACCGCCGACATGGGCCGCAACTTCCTGCGCAAGATGGGAATCCTGCCGACGCCGAGCGGCTACACGAACAACGGGGCGATTCCCCGCGTCTACGGCAGGCAGGCCTCCGAGTACGTCATCCAGCGCGCGGGGTCTCAGATGGGTGTGCCGTACTCGTGGGGCGGCGGCAATGCCGCCGGACCGAGCAACGGCATCGATCAGGGTGCAGGCACAGTCGGATTCGACTGCTCCGGGTTGATCCTGTACGCGTTTGCGGGCGTCGGTATCAAGCTTCCGCACTACTCGGGTGCGCAGTACGACATGGGCCGCAAGATCCCGTCATCGCAGATGCGGCGCGGCGACGTCATCTTCTACGGACCCGGCGGCAGCCAGCACGTGACGCTGTACCTCGGCAACGGCCAGATGCTCGAGGCGCCGTTCACCGGTTCCCAGGTGAAAGTTTCGCCGGTGCGGACCAGCGGCATGACCCCCTACGTCATCCGGTACATCGAATACTGATGCGAGTGATTTCCTTGAATTATATGCGCCACAACGCTTTACGATGCGCCAGAATCGCCGTGCCATTGCTGGCGGCGCTGGCTCTGCTGACCGGGCTGGCCGTCCCCTCAGCGGCGGCACCGGACGACGGCCAGTGGGACCCAACGCTGCCCAAATTGCTCAGTGCAGGTGCTCCCGGCGATCCGGTCGCGATCGCCAACGCGTCGTTTGAAGCCACCCAGATGGCGATGCAGACCACCCAGAGCCTGGGCCAGAAGTTCCTGCAGAGCATCGGTCTCGGCGGAAGCAGTGGTGGCGCCAGCACCGGAAGCGTCGGTGTCGGCCGGGTTCGCGGACCCCAGGCGATCGAGTACGTGATCCGTCGCGGGGCCTCGCAGATGGGCGTGCCGTATTCATGGGGAGGCGGCACGCCCAGCGGGCCCAGCACGGGGGTGGACTCCGGCGCGAACATCGTCGGCTACGACTGCTCCGGTTTCACCCGGTTCGCGTTCGCCGGCGTCGGCGTGCTGATTCCCAAGTACTCGGGGGATCAGTACGACACCGGCCGTAAGGTGCCGCAGTCGCAGGCCAAACGAGGTGACCTGCTGTTCTGGGGTCCCGGTGGCAGCCAGCACGTCGCGATCTTTCTCGGCGGCGGCAAAATGCTTGAGGCCTCCGGCAGTGCAGGCAAAGTGACCGTCAGCCCGCTGCGCACCGCAGGCCTGCAGCCGTATCTCGCCCGCATGATCGAATCCTGAGCGTGGCCTGAGCAGACCCTGAACAGTCCCGGGCAACGTCGACGTATTCCGTAGTGCCTGGAATAGTTGACTGCGGGCACCCCGCCCGCGACGCACGACCTGCGTCTTTACCAGTACAACGTAAGAGGATGTCGATGACGTCAGCAGGTGGGCCGCAGGGCCCGGCGCAGGGTTACCCCCCGAACACCCAAGGTGGCCCTCCACCGCCCGCGAACTCCGGGGGCCTGCAATCCGAGGTGCACACCCTGGAACGCGCCATCTTCGAGGTCAAGCGCATCATCGTGGGCCAGGACCAACTGGTCGAGCGCATGCTGGTCGGCCTGCTCGCCAAGGGGCACGTGCTGCTCGAGGGCGTGCCAGGCGTCGCCAAGACGCTCGCTGTCGAGACCTTCGCCAAGGTGGTCGGCGGTACGTTCGCCCGTATCCAGTTCACGCCCGACCTCGTGCCCACCGACATCGTCGGCACCCGCATCTACCGCCAGGGCAAGGAGGAGTTCGATATCGAGCTCGGTCCGGTGGTGGTGAACTTCCTGCTCGCCGACGAGATCAACCGTGCTCCCGCCAAGGTGCAGTCCGCGCTGCTGGAGGTCATGGCCGAGCGCAAGATCTCCATCGGCGGCAAGACCTTCCCGCTGCCGGCCCCGTTCCTGGTGATGGCGACGCAGAACCCGATCGAACAGGAAGGCGTCTACGCGCTGCCCGAGGCGCAACGCGACCGCTTCCTCTTCAAGCTGAACATCGACTACCCGACGCCCGAGGAAGAGCGCGAGATCGTCTACCGAATGGGTGTCAAACCTCCCGAACCGAAGCAGGTGCTCGCGACAGGCGATCTATTGCGCCTGCAGGACGTCGCGGCCAATACGTTCGTGCACCACGCGCTGGTCGATTACGTCGTGCGCATCGTCACCGCGACCCGCACGCCGGATAAGTTCGGGATGCCCGACGCCAAGGCATGGATCGCCTACGGCGCCTCGCCGCGCGCCTCGCTCGGCATCATCGCGGCCTCTCGCGCACTGGCTCTGGTGCGCGGACGCGACTACGTCGTCCCGCAGGACGTCGTCGAAGTCATTCCCGACGTGCTGCGGCACCGCCTGGTCCTCACCTACGATGCGCTGGCCGACGAGATCTCCGCGGAAACGGTGATCAGCCGGATCATGCAGACCGTTGCCCTGCCGCAGGTGAATGCGATTCCGCAGCAAGGGCATTCGGTCCCGCCCGTCGTGCCCGCCGCAGCTGCCGCGGCTAGCGGTCGGTGACCAGCTCACGACGCCAGGTCGACCTGCCGTCACTGAAGCGCGGGGAGATCCGTGACCCCGCGCTGACCGCGGCACTGCGCAAGCTCGAGCTGACGGTGCGTCGCAAACTCGACGGCGTGCTGCATGGCGACCACCTCGGGCTGCTGCCCGGTCCTGGCTCCGAGCCGGGCGAGTCGCGGCTCTACCAGCCCGGTGACGACGTGCGCCGGATGGATTGGTCGGTTACCGCGCGAACCACACACCCGCACGTCCGCCAGATGATCGCCGACCGCGAGCTGGAAACGTGGTTGGTGGTGGACATGTCTGCCAGCCTCGACTTCGGCACCACCGGATGCGAGAAGCGCGACCTCGCGGTGGCCGCTGCCGCGGCGATCACCTTTCTCAACAGCGGCGGCGGAAACCGGATCGGCGCGATCATCGCCAACGGCGACTCAGTGCGGCGGGTACCTGCGTTGTCGGGCCGGATGCACGAGCAGGAGATGCTGCGCACCATCGCCACCATGCCGAAGGCGCCCACCGGCGTACGAGGCGATCTCGCCGCCGCCATCGACGCGTTGCGCAGGCCCGAGCGGCGCCGCGGTATGGCGGTGATCATCAGCGACTTCCTCGGCCCGATCAACTGGATGCGGCCGCTGCGGGCAATCGCGGGCCGGCATGAGGTTCTCGGCATCGAGGTGATCGACCCTCGCGACGTCGAACTGCCGCCCGTCGGCGACGTCATCCTGCAGGACACCGAATCCGGAGTCACCCGCGAATTCACCATCGACGAGGAACTGCGTTCCGACTTCGAGAGAGCGGCGGCCGCACATCGCGAGGAGGTGGCGCGGACTCTGCGTCGCTGCGATGCGCCGCTGCTGACCCTGCGCACCGACCGGGACTGGATCGCCGATGTGGTCCGGTTCGTCGCCAGCCGGCGACGAGGGGCCCGGGCCGGCCACGCATAGTCCGACGAAATGATAACTGCCACATGACATTACCGTTGCTCGGACCGATGACGCTATCCGGCTTCGAACACGTTTGGTTCTTCCTGTTCCTTTTGGTTGTTCTCGGTATTGTGGCGCTCTACATCGTCGTTCAGTTGGCCCGTCAACGGCGGATGCTGCGCTTTGCGAACATGGAGCTGCTGGAAAGCGTTGCGCCGAAACGGCCTACCCGCTGGCGGCACCTGCCCGCAATCCTGTTGGTGCTCTCGCTTTTGCTGCTCACCGTCGCGATGGCGGGGCCGACGAACGACATCCGTATCCCACGCAACCGCGCCGTCGTCATGCTGGTGATCGATGTGTCGCAGTCCATGCGCGCAACTGATGTGTCGCCGAATCGCCTGGCGGCCGCGCAGGATGCGTCCAAACAGTTCGCCGACGAGCTGACGTCGGGCATCAACCTCGGTCTGATCGCCTACGCGGGCACCGCCACCGTGCTGGTGTCGCCGACCACCAACCGCGAAGCGACCAAGAACGCGATCGACAAGTTGCAGTTGGCCGACCGCACCGCGACCGGTGAAGGCATCTTCACCGCCCTGCAGGCCATCGCCACCGTCGGCGCTGTGATCGGTGGCGGTGACGAACCGCCGCCCGCCCGCGTCGTGTTGTTCTCCGACGGCAAGGAGACGGTGCCGTCGAACCCGGACAACCCGAAGGGCGCGTTCACCGCCGCCCGCACCGCGAAGGACCAGGGTGTGCCGATCTCGACCATCTCGTTCGGCACCCCGTACGGCTATGTCGAGATCAACGACCAGCGCCAGCCAGTGCCCGTCGACGACGACATGCTGCGCAAGATCGCTGAACTGTCTGGCGGCGAGGCCTACACGGCATCCAGCCTGGACCAACTACGCGAGGTGTACTCGAACCTTCAGCAGCAGATCGGGTACGAGACGATCAAGGGTGACGCCAGCGCGGGCTGGCTACGGCTCGGCGCATTGATCCTGGCCCTTGCGGCGCTGGCAGCCATGCTGCTCAACCGCCGGCTACCCAACTAGCAATGGAAATGGCAAGCAGCGCATGACGTTACCAGTGCTCGGACCAATGACGCTGACGGGCTTCGAACACGTCTGGTACTTCCTGTTCCTCTTTGTCGTGCTCGGACTGGTGGGGCTCTACATCGCCATGCAGGCGGCCCGGCGCAAGCGGTTGCTGCGGTTCGCCAACACGGAGTTGCTGGAAAGCGTCGCGCCCAAACGGCCGTCACGCTGGCGGCATCTGGCGACGATTCTGTTGGTGTTGTCGCTGGTGATGCTCACGATCGCGATGGCCGGGCCCACCCGTGACGTCCGTATCCCACGTAACCGCGCCGTGGTCATGTTGGTCATCGACGTATCGCAGTCGATGCGGGCCACGGACGTGGCACCCAGCCGGCTGGCTGCCACACAGGAAGCCGCCAAGCAATTCGTCGATCAGATGACGCCGGGGATCAACCTCGGGCTGATCTCCTACGCGGGGGCGGCCACCGTGCTGGTGTCGCCGACCACCAATCGTGACGCATCCAAGAATGCGATCGACAAGCTGCAGGTGGCCGACCGAACCGCGACCGGGGAGGCCATCTTCACCGCACTGCAGGCCATCTCCACCGTCGGTGCGGTGATCGGCGGGGGCGATACCCCACCGCCTGCCCACGTTGTGCTGATGTCCGACGGCAAGGAGACCGTGCCGTCGAATCCGGACAATCCCAAGGGCGCCTACACCGCCGCCCGCACCGCGAAGGACCAGGGTGTGCCGATCTCGACGGTGTCGTTCGGTACTCCGTACGGCACCGTTGACATGAACGGCCAGCAGACGCCCGTACCCGTTGACGACGAGATGCTGAAGAAGATCGCCGAGCTGTCCAAGGGGGAGAGTTACACCGCATCGAACCTCGAGCAACTCAAGGAGGTTTTCACCAATCTGCAGGAGCAGATCGGCTACGAGACACAGAAGGGCGATGCCGGCACCGGCTGGCTGCGTCTCGGCGCTTTGGTGCTGGCGTTGGCTGCGGTGTCCGCATTGTTGATCAACCGGCGACTGCCGAACTAGAACAATTCCCAGTCGCTTCGTTCCTACCCTCCGTAAGGCGATTTCTTAGGAATGGTCGACACACGTTAGGTTGGCCGCATGACTGACACGACTGAGGGCGAGACTGCCGGCCAAACGATTGGCGGCCGTCCCACTTTCGTTTCCCGGTCGGTGCTGGTCACCGGTGGAAACCGTGGCATCGGCCTTGCCATCGCCCAGCGGCTCGCTGCGGACGGCCACAAGGTGGCCGCCACGCATCGTGGGTCCGGGGTGCCCGACGGGTTGTTCGGCGTCGAGTGCGATATCACTGACAACGACGCCGTCGACCGTGCCTTCACCGCGATCGAGGAACACCAGGGTCCGGTCGAGGTGCTGGTGGCCAACGCCGGCGTCGCCGCGGATGCGTTTCTCATGCGGATGACCGTGGAGAAGTTCGAGAAGGTCATCGATGCGAACCTCACCGGGGCATTTCGGGTGGCCCAGCGCGCGTCGCGCAGCATGCAGCGAAACCGGTTCGGCCGGATGATCTTCGTGGGTTCGGTTTCCGGCACATGGGGCGTCGGCAACCAGGCCAATTACGCGGCTTCCAAGGCCGGACTGATCGGCATGGCCCGCTCGATCGCCAGGGAGCTGACAAAGGCCGGCGT
Source organism: uncultured Actinomycetota bacterium (assembly GCA_963822305.1). Lineage (GTDB taxonomy): Bacteria > Actinomycetota > Actinomycetes > Mycobacteriales > Mycobacteriaceae > Mycobacterium. The sequence goes on from CAWGHF010000023.1 coordinate 257,406, forward strand.
CACCGCGAATGTGGTGGCCCCTGGCTACATCGACACCGACATGACCCGCGCGCTGGACGAGAGGATCCAGGAGGGGGCATTAGGGTTCGTCCCGGCCAAGCGGGTTGGCACCGCGAACGAGGTCGCGGGGGTGGTCAGCTTCCTGGCGTCTGAGGATGCGAGTTACATCTCCGGCGCGGTCATCCCGGTCGACGGCGGCATGGGTATGGGCCACTGACCCAAGAGCTTTGGCTTATCAGAACTTTCCCGAAAAAGGAGTGAGCACAATGGCAGGACTGCTCGAAGGCAAACGCATCCTGGTCACGGGGATCATCACCGACTCGTCGATCGCGTTCCACATCGCGAAGGTTGCGCAGGAATCCGGTGCCCAGCTGGTGCTCACCGGATTCGACCGGATGAAGCTGATTCAGCGGATCGCCGACCGGCTGCCCGAGAAGGCGCCGTTGCTCGAGCTCGACGTCCAGAATCAGGAGCACCTGGACTCGTTGGCCGACCGCGTCACCGAAGCCATCGGCGAGGGCAACAAGCTCGACGGCGTCGTGCACTCCATCGGCTTCATGCCGCAGACCGGAATGGGCATCAACCCGTTCTTCGACGCGCCCTACGAGGACGTCGCCAAAGGCATCCATATTTCGGCGTTCTCGTACGCGTCGCTGGCGAAGGCCACGCTGCCGGTTTTGAACCGCGGCGGCTCCATCGTCGGCATGGACTTCGACCCGACCCGTGCGATGCCCGCCTACAACTGGATGACGGTCGCCAAGAGCGCGCTCGAGTCGGTGAACCGGTTCGTGGCGCGGGAAGCCGGGCCGCGCGGGGTGCGGTCGAATCTCGTTGCTGCTGGACCGATCCGGACGCTTGCCATGAGCGCCATCGTCGGCGGCGCACTCGGCGCCGACGCCGGCGAGCAGATTCGCCTGCTCGAGGAGGGCTGGGACCAGCGCGCGCCCGTCGGCTGGGACATGAAGGACCCGACGCCGGTCGCCAAGACTGTGTGCGCCCTTCTGTCCGACTGGCTGCCCGCCACCACCGGCACCATCGTCTACGCCGACGGCGGCGCTCATACTCAGCTGCTGTAGATGGACCTCGACGGCGTCCTGCTGTTGTCCTTCGGCGGTCCGGAGGCACCCGAGCATGTGATGCCGTTCCTGGAGAACGTCACTCGCGGCAGGGGCATCCCGCGGGAGCGGCTCGCCGCGGTCGCCGAGCACTACCTGCATTTCGGTGGCGTCTCGCCGATCAACGGCATCAACCGCGCGTTGATCGCCCAGCTGGAGGCCGAACTAACCGATTGCGGCCTCGAGCTGCCGGTGTACTTCGGCAACCGCAACTGGGAACCGTACGTCGAGGACACGGTTGTGACCATGCGCGACAACGGCATTCGCCGTGCGGCCGTGTTCACCACGTCTGCCTGGGGCGGATACTCCAGTTGCACCCAATACATCGAGGACATCGCCCGTGGCCGCGCGGCGGCCGGTGACCGCGCGCCCGAACTGGTCAAACTGCGCCAGTACTTCGACCATCCGCTGTTCGTGCAGATGTTCGTCGAGGCGATCGCCGATGCGGCATTGACACTTCCTGCGGAGCTTCGGCAGGACGCCCGGCTGGTGTTCACCGCGCACTCCATTCCGCTTGCGGCCCGGTCCCGCTGTGGCACAGATCTTTACGCCCGCCAGGTCGCCTACGCGTCCCGGCTAGTCGCGACGGAGGCGGGATACGGCGACTATGACCAGGTGTGGCAGTCGCGGTCCGGGCCGCCCCAGGTGCCGTGGCTGGAACCCGATGCGGCCGACCATCTGTCGGCCCTCGCCGATGCGGGCGCCAAGGCCGTCATCGTCTGTCCGATCGGATTCGTCGCCGACCACATCGAGGTGGTCTGGGATCTGGACCACGAACTGCGTGAACTGGCGCAGCAGCGCGGCGTCGCGTTCGCCCGGGTCGCCACCCCCAACGCCGACCGTCGCTTCGCGCGGCTGGCGGTCGACCTGATCGAGGAGTTGCGAGACGGTCGCGAATCTTCCCGATTCGAGGCTCCGCAAGACGTGGAAGCCCCTCCGCTGAACGGGTTTTCGATCAACGGGGCGCTGTGCACCCCGGAGTGCGGGAAACCCTAGCGCCAGGCCGACTGCAGGATGGCGCTGACCGCCGCCAGTCGGGCCGAGCGCACGACCGCCGTCAGTGGTCGCAGCGCCTCGTTGGCGATCTGCGCCTCCGATGAGCTCTGCAGGCCGATCGGCATCAATCCCGAACTGACCGTGACGATCGCGTCGATGTGAGCGGCGTTCTCCAGCACCCGGAGCGCGCGCGACGGGGCATGGTCGGGCGCGCGGTGCTGACCCGAGGACTCCATCACCTGTTCGACGAGCTTGCGAGGATCGGCGACGTCCAGGCCGCCCGCTTCGGCGCGCAGTGCTCCCAACGCGTCGGCTGCCGACCGAACCGCCGACCGCAGCGCGAATTCCGCATCACCGAGGTCGATGTGCTCGGCTACCGGCGCCTCCGGCAGCGAGTACACCGTCCAACTCAGCCCGGCGATGTCGGCTTCTTCGGATTCGTCGTAGCCGTCGGATTCGTCATATTCGAAGTCGGGGACCAGGCCGACCGCCGGTGACGACGGACCACCGTTGATCATGATCGCCTCGCCCGCGATGACTGCGTCGCGCTGAAACTGGGTCCCTGCTGGCAGGCCGCGGACGTCGCCGGGCACCGGCAGCACGATGGAGATCGCCGGTGCGCCGAGTGGAACGCCTGCCGCGGTGCGCAGGGTTTGCAGCAGCGACATGGTCCCGAAATGGTTGACATCCGGCCAGGGCAGACCGGTGCTACCGGCTGCCACCGCATCGTAGGCAGTCACCGAATGTCTTGGGGCCCACTGCGATAACGCATCGAGGACGTCGTCGGGCGCGGCCGCACCTGCGAGCCAGGCATTGGCCCACACCGAAAGCGAGACACTAGGGCACCACATGATGCTCGCAGTGTAATAGTTCGCCGCTCGTTGGGCGGATCTCGCGCTAGGCTTTCGGTATGCCTGTTTGGTTGATCTGGCTGATCGCCGCGCTGGGCCTGGCAGGCGCTGAGGCGCTGACCGGCGACCTCTTTCTGCTCATGCTCAGCGGTGGAGCGCTGGCCGCTGTCGGGTCGAATCTGATCTTCGACAACTACGTGATCGACGGCATCGTCTTCATGGTGGTCTCGCTGCTGTTGCTGGTGCTGGTGCGACCCGCCCTGAAACGGCGCTTCACCGAGGGCACGGGGCTGCTGGACCGGCCGAAAGAGCTGGAAGGAAAGAGTGCGATGGTGCTCGACCGCGTGGGACGCCACGAAGGTCAAGTGAAGCTCGACGGCGAGGTCTGGACGGCGCGGCCGTACAACGACAACGATGTCTACGAACCGGGCGACCACGTCACCGTCGTGCGAATCGACGGCGCCACCGCCGTGGTCCAAAAAGTCGTCTAGAGAAGACTGGACAACCAAGGAAGGAACCACCATGGACGGTGCCGTCGCAGGCCTGATCCTCGTCGGCGTGCTGGTCGTGTTCGCGGCCATCATCGTCGCCAAGTCGATAGCGCTGATCCCGCAGGCGGAGGCGGCGGTGATCGAAAGACTCGGCCGCTACAGCAAGACGGTGTCGGGCCAGCTGACGCTGCTGTTGCCGTTCATCGACAGAATCCGAGCCAGGGTGGACCTGCGCGAGCGGGTGGTGTCCTTCCCGCCGCAGCCGGTGATCACCGAGGACAACCTGACGGTCAACATCGACACCGTCGTCTACTTCCAGGTGACCAATCCGCAGGCCGCGGTGTACCAGATCAGCAACTACATCGTCGGCGTCGAGCAGCTGACCACCACCACGCTACGAAACGTCGTCGGCGGCATGACGCTCGAGCAGACACTGACCTCGCGCGACCAGATCAACGGCCAGCTGCGCGGCGTACTGGACGAGGCCACCGGCCGGTGGGGACTACGGGTGGCACGCGTCGAGCTGCGCAGCATCGACCCGCCGCCGTCGATCCAGGACTCGATGGAGAAGCAGATGCGGGCCGACCGCGAGAAGCGGGCCATGATCCTGACCGCCGAGGGCAGCCGGGAGGCGGCTATCAAGCAGGCCGAAGGCCAGAAGCAGGCGCAGATCCTGTCGGCCGAGGGCGCCAAGCAGGCCGCGATCCTGGCCGCAGAGGCCGACCGGCAGTCGCGCATGCTGCGGGCGCAGGGCGAGCGCGCGGCGTCCTACCTGCAGGCACAGGGTCAGGCCAAGGCGATCGAGAAGACCTTCGCCGCGATCAAGGCCGGTCGCCCAACTCCCGAAATGCTGGCCTACCAGTACCTGCAGACGCTGCCGCAGATGGCCAAGGGCGAGGCGAACAAGGTCTGGCTGGTGCCCAGCGACTTCGGCGCGGCCCTCCAGGGCTTCGCCAAGATGCTCGGCGCGCCGGGCGAGGACGGCGTCTTCCGGTACACGCCGTCTCCGGTGGACGAGAATCTGCCCAAGCCCGAGGACGACTCCGACGAGGTCGCCGAGTGGTTCACCACGCAGACGGATCCGGCGATCGCTCAGGCCGTCGCCAAGGCCGAGGCGGACGCGCGTTCGACATCGGGCATCAGCGCCATCCCGGCTGCACCGGAGGATCCGCTGCCGCCTATGCAGTATCCGCCGCTGTCACAGCAGCGGCAGGATGGTCCGCCCCAGTCGCCGGGTCGGCACAGCGGTTAGCCGAGCCGGCGTCTGCCGGGTGGTGGCGCGGGTAGGTGCGGATCTCGTAGATCAGGCCCGCGACACCCAGACTCGCGGTGAACAGCGACACGAGGATCAGCAACGGGCTGATGTGGTTGGTGAGCGCGTCGCCGAGGATCACGACCGCGGCGGTGCCCGGCAGAAGACCGGTCAGTGTCGCCGACGTGTACGGCAGCGCCCGCACAGCGGAGGCGCCAGCGGCGTAGTTGAGTACCGAGAACGGGACGGCGGGGATCAGTCGCATCGACATGACTGTCGGCCAGCCGCGCTGGCGCAGCCGGGTGTCGAGGGCCTTTACCCGCGGGTGGGGGACGAGGCGATCGAGCCGCCAGCCGGCGGCGCGGACCAGCAACAGTGCGGCCAGTGCGCTGATCGTGCTGGCGACGACCGCGATGACGATGCCGAGCCAGGGGCCGAACAGAAGGCCTGACGCCAGCGTGAACGCGGTGCGAGGGAACGGAAATACCGTGACGACGATGTGCGCGGCCAGGAAGACCAGCGGGAACCATGGGCCCACCGACGTCGCCCAGTCCCGTAGCTGCATGGCACCCGGCCGCGGCACCAGCAACAAGATTGCGACGAGAATCACAATTGTCGCCGCGATGGCGGCCAGTTGGCGCCGCGGAACCTGCTTGGCCGTCCAGATCACCGCGACGCGCAGCGCTGCGAGGGTGCTGACGACGGACTTCACGTCTACCAAGACTACGGGCCGCACGATGAGAACTCGCCCCATCCAGGTCGCGCGTCGGCCGCCCGGCGCACGCTGCACCGATGGTGATCATTTAGCCTGAGGACGTGCAGGAACCCGGCGTGCAGGAATCCAGACAAGGCTGGCGCTCGGCCGTTGCGGGCGTGTTGGCGAAGTCGACTCGGCGTGATCCGGCAGACCTGCCGCCCGAGCCCGAGCGTCTGCTGGATTCGCCGACCTATGAGGGCTTCCCGATCCGGGCCCTGTACACCAGCCTTGACGGAGTGGCTGAGCCGCCGTTGCCGGGCGACTGGCCGTTCGTTCGCGGCGGCGATGCGCTGCGCGACGTCAAGTCGGGGTGGAAGGTCGCCGAGGCGTTTCCCGTCCCGGGCCAGAAGGCCGTCACCGACGGCAACGGCGCTGTGTTGGTGGCGTTGACGGAGGGTGTCAGCGCGCTGGTGTTGCGGGTCGGCGCGCCCGACGGAGTTCCGGCGGGGGAGCTGGACCGCCTGCTCGAGGGCGTGTTCCTCGACCTGGTGCCGGTCGTCCTCGACGCTCGGTCGGATTACCTCGCCGCAGCCGATGCCTTGCTGCCACAGCTCACCGACATGGACGATGAGCAACGCGCACGGCTGTCGATCGACCTGGGCGCCGATCCGCTCACCGCGCCGTTGAGCAAGCGGCCCGCCGCTGACATCGCCGACGTCGTCGCAATCGCTGCAAAGGTCACCGGGTACGCCGGTGGTGTGCGGGCGATCACGGTCGACGGACCCACGCTGCACAACCTCGGGGCAAGCGCGTCGTGGGAGCTGGCCGGAGCCGTCGCCGCAGGCGTCGCGTATCTGCGTCTGCTCGGTGAGGCCGGGCTCAGCGTGTCGGATTCGTTGCGGCAGATCAGCTTCCGGCTGGCCGCAGACGACGACCAGTTCATGACCATCGCCAAGATGCGCGTGCTGCGCCGACTATGGGCCAGGGTGGCGGAGGTCGTCGGGGAGCCGGGGGACGGCGCCGCCCGCGTGCATGCGGTCACTTCTATGCCGATGATGGCGCAGCGCGACCCGTGGGTGAACATGCTCCGCACCACCGTGGCCGCATTCGGCGCGGGTGTCGGCGGTGCGGACACCGTGCTCGTCGAGCCGTTCGACGCGGCGATTCCCGACGGATTGCCCGGTACCGCAGCAAGTTTCGCGCGTCGCATCGCCCGCAACACGCAACTGCTGCTGCTGGAGGAGTCGCACCTCGGTCGGGTGCTCGACCCGGCAGGCGGTTCATGGTTCGTCGAGGACCTCACCGAGCAACTCGCCGAAAAGGCTTGGGACCACTTCCAGGAGATCGAAGCGCAGGGCGGTTTCGCGGAGGCCCGCGACTTCGTCGCCGCGCAGATCGCGGAGGTTCGCGACCAGCGCACCGACGACATCAACCACCGCCGCAAGGCGCTCACCGGTGTCAACGAGTATCCGTCCCTCGGCGAACCGCCGTTGCCGCAACGGGAATCGTCGAACATCGTGGCGCGTTACGCGGCGGGCTTCGAGGCGCTACGCGACCGCTCCGACGCCTACCTGGCGAAGACAGGGTCGCGGCCCAAGGTGCTGTTGCTGCCGCTGGGCCCGCTCGCGGAGCACAACATTCGCACGACGTTCGCCACCAACCTGCTCGCTTCTGGCGGCATCGAGGCGGTCAACCCGGGCACCGTCGACTCCGCCGGGATAGCGGACGCCGTTTCGGCCGCCGACGGCCTTGGGGTCGCGGTGATCTGTGGCACCGACGCCCGGTACGGAGCCGAAGTGGCCGGCGCGGTCGAGGCCGCGCGCAAGGCCGGGGCGTCGCGCGTGCTGCTGGCCGGGCCCGAGAAGGCCGTCGCCGACGCAGAACCCAAGCCCGACGACTATCTGACCGCCAAGATCGACGCGGTCGACACGCTGTCTGAACTGCTCACCCGATTGGGGGCATGACGATGACCGCCACAACAGGAATCGGCAGCTTCGCCGAGGTTCCCCTGCGTAGCGAGCGGGCGACCGAACCCGCTACCGACGCGGCGGTCACCTCGTACGTCGTCGCCGCCGCAGAAGCGCACGGCTACACGCCAGAACAACTCGACTGGCCGACGCCGGAGGGCATCGACGTCAAGCCGGTCTACATCGCCGCCGACCGGGACGCCGCGGTGTCGGCGGGCTACCCGCTCGACACCTTCCCGGGTGCGCCGCCCTACCTGCGCGGGCCTTATCCGACGATGTACGTCAATCAGCCGTGGACCATCCGGCAGTACGCCGGCTTCTCCACCGCCGCGGAGTCCAACGCGTTCTACCGGCGCAACCTGGCGGCCGGACAGAAGGGCCTGTCGGTGGCATTCGACCTCGCCACCCACCGCGGCTACGACTCCGACCACCCGCGCGTCGCCGGTGACGTCGGAATGGCAGGCGTGGCAATCGATTCCATTCTCGATATGCGGCAGCTGTTCGACGGTATCGACCTGTCCACCGTCTCGGTCTCGATGACGATGAACGGCGCGGTGCTGCCGATCCTCGCGCTCTACGTGGTGGCCGCCGAGGAACAGGGCGTGCCGCCGGAGAAGCTGGCCGGGACCATCCAGAACGACATCCTCAAAGAGTTCATGGTCCGCAACACCTACATCTACCCGCCGAAGCCGTCGATGCGGATCATCTCGGACATCTTCGGCTACACCAGCACGCGGATGCCGAAGTTCAACTCGATCTCCATCTCCGGCTATCACATCCAAGAGGCCGGAGCGACAGCGGATTTGGAGTTGGCCTACACGCTGGCCGACGGCGTCGAGTACATCAAGGCCGGCCTGGCTGCCGACCTTTCCATCGACAAGTTCGCGCCGCGACTGTCCTTCTTCTGGGGCATCGGGATGAACTTCTTCATGGAGGTCGCCAAGCTGCGGGCCGGGCGACTGCTGTGGAGTGAACTGGTCGCCCAGTTCGACCCTAAAGACGCGAAATCGCTTTCCCTGCGCACCCATTCGCAGACCTCTGGCTGGTCGCTGACCGCGCAGGACCCGTTCAACAACGTCGCCCGCACCTGCATCGAGGCGATGGCGGCCACCCAGGGGCACACGCAGTCGCTGCACACCAACGCCCTCGACGAGGCGCTGGCGCTGCCCACCGACTTCTCCGCCGGATCGCGCGCAACACGCAGCTGCTGCTGCAGCAGGAGTCCGGCACCACCAGGCCGATCGACCCGTGGGGCGGCTCCTACTACGTGGAGTGGCTCACCCACCAGCTCGCCGAGCGCGTCCGCGCCCACATCCGCGAGGTGAACGAGCACGGCGGCATGGCGCAGGCCATCGACGACGGCATACCGAAGCTGCGCATCGAGGAGGCGGCGGCGCGCACCCAGGCCCGCATCGACTCCGGCCAGCAGCCGGTGATTGGCGTGAACAAGTACCAGGTCGACGAGGACCACGAGATCGAGGTGCTCAAGGTCGAGAACAGCCGGGTACGCGCCGAGCAGCTCGCCAAGCTGGAGAAGCTGCGCGCCGAGCGCGACCAGGCCGCCGTCGACGCGGCGCTGGCCGACCTGACCAAGGCGGCCGACGGTGACGGAAACCTGTTGGAGCTCGCCATCAACGCCGCACGGGCGAAAGCCACCGTCGGCGAGATATCCGATGCGCTGGAGCGAGTCTGGGGACGGCACCAGGCCGAGATCCGTACCATCGCCGGGGTCTACCGCGACGAAGTCGGAAAGGGCAGCAACATCGCAAGCGCCACCGAGCTGGTCGAGAAGTTCGCCGAGGCCGACGGTCGCCGGCCGCGAATCCTGGTCGCCAAAATGGGTCAGGACGGCCACGATCGCGGGCAGAAGGTCATCGCGACCGCGTTCGCCGACATCGGTTTCGACGTCGACGTCGGCTCTTTGTTCTCCACTCCCGAGGAGGTGGCGCGGCAGGCCGCGGACAACGACGTGCACGTGGTGGGAGTGTCGTCGCTGGCGGCTGGGCATCTGACGCTGGTGCCCGCGCTGCGCGATGCGCTGGCCGAAGTCGGGCGGCCCGACATCATGGTCGTGGTGGGCGGTGTCATTCCGCCAGGTGACTTCGACGAGCTGTACACGGCAGGCGCTACCGCGATTTTCCCGCCCGGCACGGTGATCGCCGACGCCGCGATCGGCTTGTTGCACAAGCTGGCCGAGCGCTCGGGTTACGACCTCGGCTAGATGGCCGACCAGATCGACGACCTCGCCGCCGCGATCAAGAATCGTGATCGCGCGGCACTGCCACGGGCGATCACGCTCGTCGAGTCGACCAGGACCGATCACCGTGAGCAGGCACAGCGGCTGCTGATGGACCTGATGCCGCAGGCGGGCAGCGCAATGCATGTCGGCATCACCGGTGTCCCCGGCGTCGGCAAGTCGACGGCGATCGAAGCACTCGGCATGCACCTCATCGGCCAGGGGCACCGGGTCGCGGTGCTGGCCGTCGACCCGTCGTCGACCCGCACCGGCGGATCGATCCTGGGTGACAAGACACGGATGGCGAGGCTGGCCGTGCACCCGGATGCCTACATCCGGCCGTCGCCGACGTCGGGCACTCTTGGCGGCGTCGCAAGGGCAACCCGGGAAACCATCGTGTTGCTCGAGGCGGCCGGCTTCGACGTGATCCTGGTGGAGACCGTCGGCGTCGGGCAGTCCGAGGTGGCCGTCGCCAACATGGTGGACACGTTCGTGTTCCTGACCCTGGCCCGCACCGGCGACCAGCTGCAGGGGATCAAGAAGGGCGTGCTCGAGCTTGCTGACATCGTCGTGGTTAACAAGGCCGACGGTGAACACGCCACCGAGGCCAAGGCGGCGGCCCGCGAACTGTCGGGCGCGATCCGGCTGATCTATCCGCGTGAAACACTTTGGCGCCCGCCAGTTCTGACGATGAGTGCGTTGCAGGGCACCGGCCTGACCGAGCTGTGGGACACCGTGCTCAAACATCGCGAGGTGCTCACCGAAGCGGGGGAGTTCGAGGCCCGCCGCAACGCCCAGCAGGTGGATTGGACCTGGTCGATGGTCCGCGACACGGTGCTGGACCGGGTGCTCAGCAATCCCGAGGTCCGCAGGATCCGTGCCGAGTTGGAGCGCCAGGTCCGTGACGGCGAGCTGACGCCGGCCCTCGCCGCCCAGCAGATACTGACAGCGGCCGAGCACGCAGAAGAATAGGGAAACACCGGATATTAAATGGGCTGGCCGCTCTATACCGTCGTCCAGCACGAATCCGAACAAGGCGGACACGGACGGCGATGGCCGCGACGACGGTCAAGAAGTGTTCGACAAAACCGACCCCAACAGCCCGTTCGACTGATCGCCGACCCCGTTTGGTTGCTGTCTGGTGGAGCCTCGGCACCTCTGATATGCGATGTAACAACGGATTGGTAACGGTGAGTTTATTTGCCGGGGTTCCAGGTAAATTAATTCTATTGTGAAGCACTCCGACAGCGGGGAGCGCAGCGCCGCGCTCCCACACGGTGTTCAAGGCGCGGCCGACCCGCACTTCACGTGTGCGGTACGGGCCTTCAGCAAGATGTTTCCCGGTCCCCGCTACGGCGGAGGGGCGCTTTCGGTCTACCTGGACGGCGAGCCCGTCGTCGACGTGTGGACGGGGTGGTCCGACCGCCGCGGCACCGCCCATTGGTCGGCCGATACCGGCGCGATGGTCTTCTCGGCCACGAAGGGCATGTCCTCAACGGTCATCCACCGGCTCGCCGGCCGTGGCCTGATCGACTACGAAGCCCCGGTCGCCGAGTACTGGCCCGAGTTCGGCGCCAACGGCAAGGCGACCATCACCGTCCGCGACGTGATGCGGCACCGGGCCGGGCTGTCCCAGCTCAACGGCGCCAGCAGGGCCGACCTGATGGACCACGTCAAGATGGAGGAGCGGCTCGCTGCCGCCCCGGTGAACCGGGTGCTCTACGGCAAGGGCGCCTACCACGCGTTGACGTACGGCTGGCTGATGTCCGGTCTGGCCAGGGCGGTGACCGGCAAGGGCATGCGTCAGCTGATCCGCCAGGAGCTGGCCGAGCCGCTCAACACCGACGGCCTGCACCTGGGTCGCCCGCCCGTCGATGCGCCGACGAGGGCCGCGCAGATCATCATCCCGCAGGCCGCCCTCAAGAACACGGTGCTCGGTGCCGTCGTGCCGAAGCTCGCCGCATTGCAGTGGTCCGGCGGCCTCGGTGCGTTGTACTTCCCCGAGATGTTCTCGGTCGTGCAGGGCGACACGCCGTTCCTTGACGGCGAGATACCCGCCGCCAACGGCACGGCCACCGCACGAGGGCTGGCGAAGATGTACGCGCCGTTGGCATGTGGAGGCAGGGTCGACGGCAGGCAGTTCCTTTCGCCGGAACTGACGGCAGGCCTGATCGGCAGGCCCAACAGGCGGCCGGACCGAAACATCTTGTTCCCCATGGCATTCCATCTCGGCTACCACTCGATCCCGTTGGGCGGCCTGATGCCGGGCTTCGGCCATGCGGGCCTAGGCGGCTCGCTCGGCTGGGCCGACCCGAGCACCGGAATGTCGTTCGGCTACGTCCACAACCGGCTGCTGACCCCGTTCGTGGTGGCCGATCAGGCGGGCTTCGTCGCGACGGCGGCGCTGATCCGCAGGGGCGCCGCTGCGGCCCGCAAGCGCGGATACCGGCCGGTGGCCGACCTCGGCGCGCCGTTCGTCCCCGAGACGCAACCCGTCGCGCTGTAGGACTACGCGTCCTCCATTCGGAAGCCGACCTTCAGCGTCACCTGGAAGTGTCCGACCGTCCCGTCGGCGAGGTGACCGCGCACCGACGTCACCTCGAACCAGTCGAGTTCCCGAATCGTTTCCGACGCACGGGAAATGGCGTTTCGGATCGCGGCGTCGACGCTGTCGGGTGAGCTGCCGGCGATCTCGATGATGCGGTAGGTATGGTCGCTCACGAGGCACCTCTTTCGCGTTCGAGTTTCTCCGCTTCCGCGACCGCCGCGAGAGGGGATTGTCGAAGTTCTTGGTTCTGCTGGTTCTGCAGCATGTCCATGGCCAGTCGGGCGTAGATCATCTGGCTGGTGATCGCCATCTGGCCACGGCTGTGGCCGAGGAATGTGATGAACCAGGTGATCAGCGTCGTGAACCGGTTCTTGAAGCCGACCAGATAGACCAGGTGCAATACCAACCAGGCGAGCCACGCGATGAAGCCACCGAATTCGAGCTTGCCGACCTGGGCGACGGCACTGAACCGCGAGATCGTCGCCATGCTGCCCTTGTCGAAGTATTTGAACGGTGCGCGATCCGCCGGATCGTCGTGTCCGGCCAGCTCGCGCTTTATCCGCTTGGTGACGTACTTGGCGCCCTGAATCGCGCCCTGCGCCATGCCCGGCACGCCCTGGACCGACATCAGGTCGCCGACGACGAAGACGTTCGGGTGCCCTTTGACGGACAGATCCGGCTCGACGACGACCCGGCCCGCGCGGTCGGTCTCGGTGCCATCGGACTGCTCGGCGATCATCTTGCCCAGCGGGCTGGCCTGCACGCCCGCCGACCACACCTTGCAGGCGCATTCGATGCGGCGCTCGTTGCCGTCCTTGTCCTTCACCGTCACGCCCTGGTAGTCCACGTTCGTCACCAGCGCGTTGAGCTGGACTTCGACGCCCATCTTCTCCAGCCGGCTCTGCGCTTTTGCGCCGAGCTTCGGGCCCATCGGCGGCAGTACGGCCCCCGCGCCCTCGATCAGGATGACCCGGCATTCGTTTGGTTTGATCGTGCGGAATGCGCCGGCCAGCGTCCGCTCGGCGAGCTCGGCGATCTGGCCTGCGAGCTCGACACCGGTCGGGCCCGCGCCGACCACCACGAAGGTCAGCCGGCGTTCACGCTCGGCGTGATCGGTGGTCACTTCGGCGGCTTCGAACGCCCCGAGGATGCGCCCGCGGAGTTCCAGCGCGTCGTCGATGGTCTTCATGCCGGGGGCGTAGGTCGCGAACTGGTCGTTGCCGAAGTAGGACTGCTGTGCGCCGGCCGCCACGATGAGGCTGTCGAAGTGCGTCACGGTGGTCATCGTCATCAACTTGGAGGTGACGGTGTTGGCCTGGAGGTCGATCGATTCGACCTCGCCGAGGAGTACCTGAACGTTCTTCTGTTTGCGCAGCACGAGGCGGGTGGTCGGCGCGATCTCGCCTTCGGAGAGGATGCCCGTCGCCACTTGGTAAAGCAGGGGCTGGAACAGGTGAGTGGTCGTCCTGGAGATCAACGTGACGTCGACGTCGGCGCGTCTGAGCGCTTTGGCCGCCTCGAGGCCGCCGAACCCGGACCCGATGATGACGACGCGGTGGTGGCGCCCGGCGGTCTCCGATGGCTCTGTCATCGCGCTCCTCCCCACTTCGCCGGCGAGGCAACGATAACCCGAGCTGCAGGGTCAGACCTTGGTGAACCACTTCGTCTTGATCCGCCACGAATGGGCGGACGCGAGCGCGAACCCGGCGCCGCACAGGCACGCGAACACCCACACCAGCGTGCTGCCTGTCGCCGTCTGCAGGTTCGGGATGTACGCGGTGATGATGCGAACGACACACGCCAGGATGCCGAACACCGACGAGGCCAGGTAGAAGTTGGCGATGCGCCGGGAGCGCGGGTCCTTTCGCAGCACGAGCGTGGCCCGGATGCCGTAGCCCAGCAGATAGATCAAGGTGCCGCAGAGCAGCAGCCAGTAGAGGTTCAGCCAAAAATCGGTCGGAACCGTGAAGAAGTCGGGCGCATAGATCCGCGCGCCGTTACCGACGGAGAACGTCACGAGAAGCAACGGGATACACAGCGTGGCGGGCCGCTCCACGTACTGCTTGAACGACTTCTGCATGGCGTCGTCGTCGGCCAGCCTGCCCAGCGTGTTGTAGACGATGGCCGACGCCGCGACGATGTAGCAGTCGTGGCCGAGGTAGTCCTCGAGGTTCCACTTACCGGTGAGGGCGTGCAGCCAGTGCCCGACGGTTTCGGAGGCCAGCGGGGACATCAACAGCACAGCCGCACCCTGCAGGGCGATATTGAGGGTAGCTGCGACCTCCCACCGGCACGTCCACGTGACGCGCCGAATCCACAGGCTCCATCCTATGCACGCGATCGTGATCGCTAGGAGTGTTGCGAGGGCCATCCTTCTTGCCTTTGCGCTGAGGTCGTTTCAGCAAATTCTATAGGGGTGGGGCGTCCTGGCGGGGCGTCATTTCAGATAGCTTCAACGGGCGGACTCGCCGCGTCTCCACGGTTGCCAATGCCACATTGGCGGACTCGAAGTAGCTCGCTACCTCCTGGTGGCTCATCAGGCCGAACCGAACCTGTAGGTCGGGGTAGCTGAGAGCGAACCGATCGGCCACCCGACGCAGTTCCTCGGCGTCCGGATAGCCCTCTTCCTTGATCCGACGGTAGTACGTGCTGCTAGACACCCCGAGCGCGTCGTAGATGTTCTTCGCGTCGACTTCACCGTCAAGTAGGTAGTCGAGCAGGGCCTTTAGTTGTCGGCCGTTCTCATCTGTACGTGGCACCGCTTTACTTTAACCGGTTCTCCCGTAAATGGGCAGTGGCAATCGAATGCCGGAAAGGGTTGCTGTTATTGACGTAGGTGTCACACTTTTGGGAGAGGTCTCCCATTTTTGGGACAACGCACGTACTGTTAGCTCCATGTTGATTGCACAATTTGCCAGCAGCCCTCTTCGAATCGCCGACCACGAAACCGTCGATGCTCCGCAAGCCGCCGACCTCACGAAAATCTCGGCGCCACTGGACAGCACGCTGACCGGCGAGCTCGACGGTGCGCAGTGGTACCTGGGGCTGGCCGGCGAGGAAATCCTCCTTGCGGCTCTCGGCCTCGCGATCGCCCGCACGATCGGTGAGGGTGTTGTCCCCGTTGACGTCGCTGGCCACAGCGGCTCTGTTGCTCTGTCGTGCACATCCGCGGGCCTGGCCACGGCCACGGAGGCGCTCGGCGCCGTGCACCGCAGCCTTTCGGCAGGTCCGACCGCCCCGAAGCTCGCCGCTGCGCCGCCGTCGGAGATCTTCTTCTCCTATCTCGGTACAGAGCCGGGACTGCGCCATGCGCTGGAACTTCGGGCGTACCGGGCGGACGGCCTAGTGCAGCTGGACTGGTGGTACGACACCCGCAGCTTCGACTCCTACACCGTGCAGGAGCTCACCGAGCAACTGCCGCTCGCACTGATCGAATTGACGTCGGAGGCCATGCCGCAGACGGACACCCCGATGGCAGTCGGCCACTGAGTCGCTAGAATTACCTATCGGCGCTGATCCGGCCATCACCGGGGAGCCTTCGGAAGAACAGCTCAGGCCTACGAAGTCTGGCCAAGTAGACCCGAACGGGTAGGCCCGTCACAGCCACAAGTCGAGCGGCGCACACATGTGCGCAAGCGGGGTGGTACCGCGGCGTTCGCGCACCGCGCGTCGTCGTCCCCGTGCCATGAACGACGTATTGGCATGGAGACGACGCACCACCGTGACCACCTATCCGAAGCCGGCTGGCGGCGCGCCGAACTTCCCGGCGCTGGAATCCGATGTCCTGGCCTACTGGGACAGCGACGACACCTTCCAGGCCAGCGTGTCGCGCCGGGACGGTGCGCCGGAGTATGTGTTCTACGACGGTCCGCCGTTCGCCAACGGGTTGCCGCACTACGGCCACCTGCTGACCGGTTACGTCAAGGACATCGTGCCGCGGTACCGCACCATGCGCGGCTACAAGGTGGACCGCCGCTTCGGGTGGGACACCCACGGGCTGCCCGCGGAGCTGGAAGTGCAGCGGCAGCTCGGCATCACCGACAAGTCGCAGATCGAAGAGATGGGCATCGAGAAGTTCAACGAAGCCTGTCGCGCATCGGTGCTCAAGTACACCCAGGAGTGGCGCGCCTACGTGACCCGCCAGGCGCGCTGGGTGGACTTCGACAACGACTACAAGACCCTCGATCTGACATTCATGGAGTCGGCGATCTGGGCCTTCAAGCAGTTGTGGGACAAGGGCCTTGCCTACGAGGGCTACCGGGTGCTGCCCTACTGCTGGAACGACGAGACGCCATTGTCCAGCCACGAACTGCGCATGGACGACGACGTCTACCAGAGTCGCCAGGACCCGGCCATCACGGTCGGATTCCGGGTCACCCAAGGCCCGCTGCAGGATGCGTACCTGCTGGTGTGGACGACGACCCCGTGGACGCTGCCCTCCAATCAGGCGGTCGCCGTCAATCGTGATGTCGACTACGTGCTCGTACAGGCGGGCGATCGCCGCTATGTGCTGGCCAAGGCGCGACTTGCCGCATACGCCAGGGAACTCGGCGAGGAACCCGAGATCCTGGCCACCTACGCGGGCAGCGAGCTTCTCGGCACGCGCTACCTGCCGCCGTTCGCGTATTTCATGGACGCGCCCAACAGTTTTCAGGTGCTGCCCGGTGACCATGTCACCACCGACGACGGCACCGGCATCGTGCACATGTCGCCGGCATACGGCGAAGAGGACATGAACACCGTGGCGCCGGCCGGGATCGTCGCCGTCACGCCGGTGGACGCCAAGGGCCGGTTCGACGAGACCGTGCCCGACTACGTCGGTCAGCACGTGTTCGAGGCCAACCCGCAGATCATCCGCGATCTGAAGAATCAGAGCGGCCCGGCCGCGCAGAACGCGCCCGTGCTGTTGCGGCATGAGACCTACGAACACTCCTACCCGCACTGCTGGCGGTGCCGAAACCCGTTGATCTATCGGGCGGTTTCGTCGTGGTTCGTCAAGGTCACCGAATTCCGGGACCGCATGGTCGAACTCAATCAGCAGATCACCTGGTACCCCGAGCACGTGAAGGACGGACAGTTCGGCAAGTGGCTGTCCAACGCCCGCGACTGGTCGATATCTCGAAACCGCTACTGGGGCAGTCCGATCCCGGTGTGGACCTCCGACGACCCGGCGTATCCGCGCATCGACGTATACGGCAGCCTCGATGAACTCGAGCGCGACTTCGGCGTCCGGCCGGACAACCTGCACAGGCCCTACATCGACGAACTGACCCGGCCCAATCCCGACGACCCAACCGGCAAATCGACGATGCGGCGCATTCCCGACGTATTCGACGTCTGGTTCGACTCGGGATCGATGCCCTACGCCCAGGTGCACTACCCGTTCGAGAACGCCGACTGGTTCGAGTCGCATTTCCCTGCGGATTTCATCGTGGAGTACATCGGCCAAACCCGCGGCTGGTTCTACATGATGCACGTGCTGGCCACCGCGCTGTTCGATCGCCCGGCGTTCAAAACCTGTGTGTCGCACGGCATCGTGTTGGGCAATGACGGCCAGAAGATGAGCAAGTCGCTGCGCAACTATCCCGACGTCACCGAGGTTTTCGACCGGGACGGCTCGGATGCCATGCGCTGGTTTCTGATGGCGTCGCCCATCCTTCGCGGCGGGAACCTGATCGTCACCGAACAGGGCATCCGGGAGGGTGTTCGGCAGGTGCAGCTGCCGATCTGGAACGCCTACACCTTCCTGGCGCTGTATGCGCCGAAGAAGGGCACCTGGCGGACGGACTCGACGCACGTCCTCGATCGCTACATCCTGGCCAAGCTCGCGCAGCTGCGCGACGACCTGACCGCGTCTATGGACGTCTGCGACATCTCCGGAGCTTGCGACGAGCTCAGACAGTTCACCGAGGCGTTGACGAATTGGTATGTGCGGCGGTCCCGTTCGCGGTTCTGGGAAGAGGATCCCGATGCCATCGACACGCTGCACACCGTGTTGGAGGTGGCCGGCCGGCTGGCAGCGCCGCTGCTCCCGCTGACCACCGAGCTGATCTGGCGCGGTATCACCGGCGAGCGCTCCGTGCACCTCACCGACTGGCCGGAGTCGACGGATCTGCCACACGACGCAGACCTGGTCGCCACCATGGACCAGGTGCGCGAGGTTGCCTCGGCGGCCTCGTCGCTTCGCAAGGCGAAGAAGCTGCGGGTCCGGCTGCCGCTTCTGAAACTCACTGTCGCCGTAGAGAACCCGCAGCGCCTCGAGCCGTTCAGGGACCTGCTCGCCGACGAACTCAACGTGAAGGAAGTGGAGCTCACCGACGACATCGCGCACTACGGCCGTTTTGAGCTCACGGTCAACGCACGTGAAGCCGGCCCGCGTATCGGCAAGGACGTGCAGGCCGCGATCAAGGCGGTCAAGGCGGGCGAGGGTGCCGTCAACCCCGACGGCACGCTGACCGCGGGGCCGGCGGTGCTGCTGCCAGAGGAATTCAGCTCGAGGTTGGTGGCCGCCGATCCCGAGTACACCGCGGCACTGCCCGAGGGGTCGGGGCTGGTGGTGCTCGACGGCACAGTCACGCCCGAGCTGGAGGCCGAGGGCTGGGCCAAGGACCGAATCCGCGAGCTTCAGGAGCTGCGCAGGACGACGGGACTCGATGTGTCCGACCGCATTTCGCTGGTCATGGCGGTGCCCGCGGAACGCGAGGCCTGGGCACGCACGCACGCCGAGATGATCGCGCGCGAGATCCTGGCCACCACCTTCGAGTTCGGCGAGCCCACCGATGCCAGCGACATCGGTGACGGGGTGCGGGTGGCGATCGCCAAGGTCTAGCGGCGCAGCACAGCGGTCGCGACCCTCGCGAAGTCGGCGAGGACATCGCGGATGAAGCGCCTGCGCCGATATCCGATCGCGTCGAGCAGCGGGCCGTGGTCGAAGGCCACCACGACGGTCGCGCCGATCGCCGTCAGCCACCAGAACGCGAAGGCCAGCGCCCGCGCCCCGAGGCGCGACTCGTCGAAGCCGGCCCGCAGCCGGTCCTGCTGGAAACGCACATGCGGGTGCTCGTCGGCGACGATGCGGGCGGCCACCGCCCGTACAACACCGTCAGGACCCGCGTTGGCCAGCCCGCCGTAGTAGGACAGCGCGACCACTTCGGCGACGGTCAGCACCATCAACTCGGTCCGCAGACCCATCAGCCTGCGCAACCGCACGAAGACCGCATCCGACCAGTGCCTGCACATCGGCTCACCGTCGAGATGGCCCAGCAGGCGCAGCAGCAACGCCGCGTGCTGCTGCTCTTCCGCCACGAAAAGCTCGGCGGCCCGCAGATAGTCAAGATCACCCGCTCGTGCGGCCTTGCGCAGCAGCTGCTCGCCGTCACCGCTCTCACCGAGCTGGAACCGCCGCACCGATTCGATCAGCGGGTGGCGCACCGAATCGGGGATATCGCAGCCGTCCTCGAATGCGATGGCCGCATCGGCCTTGGCGTGCGCAATCTCGTTCTGCTCGAAATGCTGCACCCATAGACCGAAGATGCCGACATCGCTGGCCTGTTGCGTCATGGTCGCCAGGCTAGCGCCCTAGCATCGGCAGACGTGGCCGCTCGCTGGGTGCTGCACCTCGACATGGACGCGTTCTTCGCGTCGGTCGAGCAGCTGACACGCCCTACGCTGCGTGGCCGCCCGGTCCTCGTCGGTGGGCTGGGCGGACGCGGCGTGGTCGCCGGCGCCAGCTACGAGTCCAGGGTGTACGGCGCCAGATCGGCGATGCCGATGCATCAGGCCCGACGCCTCATCGGCGCCACCGCCGTGGTGTTGCCGCCACGCGGCGTCGTCTACGGCGTGGCCAGTCGCCGCGTGCTGGACACCGTCCGCGCTGCGGTGCCGGTTCTCGAGCAGCTGTCCTTCGACGAGGCGTTCGGCGAGCCCGCCGAACTCGTCGGCGCGACCGCGGCCGATGTGGAGTCGTTCTGCGAGGCGCTGCGGGCCAGGATCCGCGACGTGACCGGGCTCGTCGCGTCCGTCGGCGCCGGATCCGGCAAGCAGATCGCCAAGATCGCGTCGGGGCTGGCCAAACCCGACGGTATTCGGGTGGTCCGCCACGACGAGGAACGCGTGTTGCTGGACGGTCTGCCCGTTCGGCGGCTCTGGGGGATAGGGCCGGTCGCCGAGGAGAAGCTGCACCGGCTCGGCATCGACACCATCGGTTCATTGGCCGCGCTGTCGGACGCCGAGGCGGCCAACATCCTCGGCGGCACCGTAGGGCCTGCGTTGCACCAGCTTGCCAAGGGAATCGACGACCGCCCCGTCGCCGAGAACGGACCCGCCAAACAGATCAGCGCCGAATCGACGTTCCCGGAAGACCTGACCACCCTCGACCAGCTGCGCGAGGCGGTGGGCTCGATCGGGGACCATGCGCACACCCGCCTGGTGAAGGACGGCCGAGGAGCGCGCACCGTTACGGTGAAACTGAAGAAATCCGATATGAGCATCCTGACTCGCTCCGCGACGCTGCCGTACGCGACCACAGACGCCGCGACGCTGATCGCGATGGCGCGCAGGCTACTGCTGGATCCGATCGAGGTCGGCCCCATTCGCCTTGTCGGCGTTGGCTTCTCGGGCCTGTCAGAAGTGCAGCAGGAGTCGTTGTTCCCCGACCTCGAGTTGATGGCCGAGGAAGTGGCCGACACCGGATTGCCGCAGACACTCAGCCAGGCCGCCGAGCGGGCCCCCGCCTGGCGGATCGGCGACGACGTCGTGCACACCAGCTACGGGCACGGCTGGCTCCAAGGCGCCGGGCACGGGGTGATGACCGTGCGTTTCGAAACCCGCGGCACCGGCCCGGGACCTGTCCGCACGTTCGGCGACGACACCCCGGACATCCAACGGGCCAACCCGGTCGACAGCCTTGACTGGCCCGACTACGTCAACGCACTTGCCGCGGACTCAGCCCCAGCGGGCGACGACGTCGTCGACGGCAGAGCCGCTCGCCAGGGCGGCCATCAGTAGCACCCGGGTCTGCGGGGGGCGCAGCCGCGGCACCATCACCGCGCCCGCATCGACCAGCTCACGACCCGGCCCGTAGCCGGCGCCGACCTTGCCGCCGGGCACCCGCGTCGACACCGCAACCGCGACCCCGTCGCGGCAGTGCCGGCGCACCGCATCGATCACCGCGGCGCCCGCGTTGCCCGAACCGAGTGCCTCGAGCACAAGTCCCCGGGCGCCCGCGGCAGCGCACGCGTCCATCGGCACCCCGTCGGCCCCCGGATACACCGCGAGGATGTCGACCCGGGGCGCGTCGGCACTCGGCAGCTCGCCGAGGAACGGCCGCTCCTTGGCGGTCCGCAATTCGAAACGGCCGTCCGCAACCGCGCCGACCGCGATGCCGGCGAAGCCGCCGAGATCGGCCGTCGCGACCTTGTGCAGCCCCAGCGGCTGCCAGACCGTCCCCGCGAAACTCACCAGCACGCCGAGGCCGCGGGCCTGCGGACTCTCCGCCACCGTCAGCGCGTCGCGCAGATTGCGCGGTCCGTCCGCATCCGGCGCGTCCGCGCTGCGCTGCGCGCCGGTGATCACCACGGGTGTGGCGCCGTCGTAGGTCAGCTCCAGCCACAGCGCCGATTCCTCCATGGTGTCGGTGCCGTGGGTGATGACCACACCATCGACATCGGGATGCTGCGCGACTGCGACGACCGCCGTCCGCATGGAGTCCCAGTCGGCGGGCGTCAGCTGCGAACTGTCCACCGACAGCAGGTCGACGACCTCGACGTCGAGCCCGGATATGAGGTCTTCGCCGCTGGTCGACGGCCGCTTCACGCCGTCTTCGTCGGCGCTGCTGGCGATTGTCCCGCCGGTGGTGATCACGACGAGGCGGCTCACACCCCCATCATTGCAAAATCACGCTTGGGGAATGATGGGGGAGTGACTGATGAATCGGCCCGGGAGGCCGAGCCGAAGCCGCGACGCCGGATCCGCCTGCTGGTGAGCGTGGCGGCCGTCATCCTGCTGCTCGACATCGTCACAAAGGTGCTCGCGGTCAGGCTGCTCACGCCAGGTCAGCCGGTCTCGATCATCGGTGACACCGTGACGTGGACGTTGGTGCGCAACTCGGGCGCGGCGTTCTCGATGGCCACCGGATACACCTGGGTGCTGACGCTGATCGCCAGCGGCGTGGTGGTCGGCATCATCTGGATGGGCAGGCGGCTCGTTTCGCCGTGGTGGGCCATCGGCCTCGGCATGATCCTCGGCGGTGCGATGGGCAACCTGGTCGACAGGTTCTTCCGCTCGCCGGGGCCGTTGCGGGGGCATGTCGTCGACTTCCTGTCCATCGGCTGGTGGCCGGTGTTCAACGTCGCCGATCCATCGGTGGTGGGTGGGGCGATCCTCCTGGTTGTGCTGTCGCTGTTCGGGTTCGACTTCGACACCGTCGGACGACACAAGCCCGGCGGTGAATCGGAGGAAACGGAGTCCGTCGTCCGGCGTGAGGCCGAACCCTCCTGATGGACACCCGCTCGATGCCCGTGCCGGAAGGACTGGCGGGCATGCGCGTTGACGCCGGGCTGGCCCGGCTGCTCGGCCTGTCCCGCACCGCCGCCGCGGCGCTGGCCGAAGAGGGCGGTGTCGACCTTGACGGGATTTCGGTCGGCAAGTCCGACCGGCTGACACCCGGTGCCTGGCTGGAGGTGCGACTGCCCGAAGCACCTGCGGCGCCGGAGAATACGCCGGTCGACATCGAGGGCATGACAATTCTGTACTCAGACGACGACATCGTCGCGGTCGACAAACCAGCCGGTGTGGCCGCCCACGCCACCGTCGGCTGGCACGGGCCGAGTGTGCTCGGCGGGCTGGCGGCCGCGGGCTTCCGGATCACCACCTCTGGCATCCACGAGCGGCAGGGCATCGTGCACCGCCTCGATGTCGGAACCTCGGGTGTGATGGTGGTGGCGCTCTCCGAGCGCGCCTACACCCTGCTCAAGCGGGCATTCAAGCAGCGCACCGTCGAGAAGCGCTATCACGCACTGGTGCAAGGACATCCGGATCCGTCCAGCGGCACCATCGACGCGCCCATCGGAAGACACCGCGGCCACGACTGGAAATTCGCCGTCACCCAGGGCGGCAGGCGCAGCGTCACCCATTACGACACGCTGGAAGCTCACCAGGCGGCGAGCTTGCTCGACATCGAGCTGGAAACCGGCCGCACACACCAGATTCGGGTGCACTTCGCAGCGCTGCACCATCCGTGCGCTGGCGACATCACCTACGGCGCCGACCCGGTCCTTGCGAAAAAGCTTGACCTGCAACGGCAGTGGTTACATGCGCGATCGCTGGCCTTCGCGCATCCCGCCGACGGCCGTCGTGTCGAGATCAGCAGCCCGTACCCCTCCGATCTGCAGCACGCCCTGGACGTACTGCGCAACCACGAACTGTGAGCGACGAGCGGCGGCGTTCCGGGCTGCTGTTCGGTGCAGGCGCTTACATCTGGTGGGGGCTCTGCCCGGGGTTCTTCCTTCTACTGCTGCCGGCCACCGCCCCGGAGATACTGGCCCACCGCTTCGTGTGGAGCGCGGTCTTCCTGTTCGTGCTGCTCGCCGTTGTGCGGCGGCTCGGTGACCTGCGCAGGCTCAGCACACGTGCCTGGTTTCAGCTGCTGGCGGCGTCGGCGCTCATCGCCATCAACTGGGGCACCTACATCTGGGCCGTCACCCACGGTCACGTCGTGGACGCCGCACTCGGCTACTTCATCAACCCGCTCGTCACGGTGGCGCTCGGCGTGGTCATCTTTCGCGAGCGACTCAACCGATGGCAGCTCCTCGCCCTTGTCCTTGCAGTCACGGCTGTCGCGATACTGACCGCCGAAGTGGGCGAAGTGCCGTACGTCGCGCTGATCCTGGCCTTCTCGTTCGGCCTCTACGGGCTGATCAAGAAAGTGGTCGACGCCGATCCGCGGGTCGGCGTCGCGGTCGAGACGCTGTGGGCGCTTCCCGTCGCGGTCGGGTACATGATCTGGCTCCAGGTCTCCCAGCAGGCGCACTTCGTCAACTACGGGGTGGGCCACGCGGCGTTGCTGCTGCTGGCCGGCCCGGTGACCGCGATTCCGCTGCTGCTGTTCGCGGCGGCCGCCCAACGCCTCCCGATGGTGACGTTGGGCCTGCTGTTCTATCTCAACCCCGGGCTGCAGATGGCCTGGGGAGTATTTGTCGGGCACGAGCCGATGCCCGTCGGGCGATGGCTCGGTTTCGCGCTGATCTGGCTGGCGCTGGCGGTGTTCACCGGCGATGCGTTGCTTCGGGCACGGCGCACCGCACAACAGTCACCGCGACCTGTCGAAGAAGAAGAAAGTGTGCGATTGCCGGGCCCTCGCTCCTCCTAGCGGGTGAACACCGCCCAGCACGGGTGGTGACCACCGAAAGGAGAAGAAGATGGGAGCTCGCGATGTTTTACGCGGACCGGTCGGTCGAATGTCGATTCGGCAGGGCCCGAGTCGTCATAGCCGTGTCAAGGTCACAATCGACGACGAGGAGGACAACATGCGTTACTGCCTGTTGATGCACTACCAGGAGGGCCACGAGGTCGGGCTCACCGAGGAGGACATGGCGCCCGCGATGGCCGCGTTCGGTGCTTACGCCGACGACCTGACGGCAGCGGGCGTGCTGATCACCACCGAGGTGCTCGACTCCGTGGTCACGACCACGACAGTGACCGCACGCAACGGCGCACCGGAGATCCAGGACGGGCCGTTCGCCGATACGAAGGAGAAACTCGGCGGCATCTTCGTCATCGAGGTCGACAACCTCGACGAGGCCATCAAATGGGCGCAACGCAATCCGGCCAACGGCTGGGGTTCGGTCGAAATCCGTCCGGTGGCGCGGACATACGCCGCCGACCGCGGGTGGTACAACCCGTAGCAGTCCAGCAGCGGGTAGCCGACCTGTTTCGTGATTCGTATGGTCGGCTGCTCGCGCTGCTGGCCGCACCCACCCGCGACATCGCCGCCGCAGAGGACGCGCTGGCCGATGCGCTGGAACGTGCGGTTGAGCGGTGGCCGAAGGATGGGATCCCCGTCAATCCCGAGGCGTGGGTGCTCACCGTCGCCCGCAACCGGATGCGCGACGTGTGGAAGTCACACGCCTATCGGATGACCAACCCACTCGCCGAGAATCGGGACAGCTCAACCGAAGTCGACGATATGCCCGCGGTACCCGACCGGCGGCTGGAGCTGATGCTGGTCTGCGCTCACCCCGCCATCGCGCCCAACATCCGCACGCCACTGATGCTTCAGGCGGTGCTCGGAGTCGAGGCAGCGGCCATCGCCGAGGCCTTCGCGGTCGAACCCGCCGCCATGGCGCAACGGCTGGTGCGAGCCAAGAAGCGCATTCGTGATGCGGGCATTCCTTTCCTGCTGCCCGAGCGCGACGACCTCGCCGCACGCCTGCCTGCGGTGCTCGAGGCGGTCTACGGTGCGTACGCGATCGACTGGCAGGTGATGCCGCAGGCCGCACCGATCGAAACGCTGTCGGCCGAGGCGCTGCACCTGGCCCTGGTGTTGACCGAACTGCTGCCCGGCGAGCCTGAGGTGCTCGGCTTGGCGGCGCTGGTCTGTCTGTCCGAGGCTCGCAAGCCTGCGCGGCGCGACCGGCAGGGCCGGTTCGTCCCGCTCGACGACCAGGACGCGACGCGCTGGGACACCGCGCTGATCGCCCGCGGTGAGGCCTTGCTGCGGCGCGCCCACGGTTTCGGTCGGCCAGGCCGGTTCCAGTACGAGGCCGCGATTGCGTCGGCGCACTGCTTCCGACCGACTGACCTGGGGGCGCTTCGCAAGCTGTACCGCGCGCTGGTGCGGGTGGCACCCTCGCTGGGTGCGGCGGTGGCGCTTGCCGCGGTCGAGGGACAGATCGGCGGGGCAGATGCGGGCTTGCGCGCGCTGGACGCGATCGCGGATCCGGCGGTTGAACGGTTCCAGCCGGCCTGGTCGACGCGTGCGCACCTTCTCGCGGATGCGGGCCGGACCGAGGCTGCAGCGGATGCGTACCGTGTCGCCATCGAGTTGACGACGGACCAGGGCGTTGCCGACTACCTGCGTGAACAGCTAACTTCGCTATCGCCGTAAGACACGCACTGCGACACGCCCGTACTCGTCGGTGCACGGCCATACACTGGCGTCCCTATGAACTCCTCGTCCTTCGTGCACCTGCATAACCACACCGAGTATTCGATGCTGGATGGCGCCGCGAAGATCGCTCCGATGCTGGCCGAGGCGCAGCGGCTGGAGATGCCGGCGATCGGCATGACCGACCACGGAAACATGTTCGGCGCCAGCGAGTTCTACAACTTGGCCACCGAGGCCGGGATCAAGCCGATCATCGGCGTGGAGGCCTACATCGCGCCCGGATCCCGCTTCGACACCCGCCGTATCCTCTGGGGCGATCCCGGCCAGAAGGGCGA
The DNA here is from genome assembly GCA_963822305.1 of uncultured Actinomycetota bacterium. Taxonomy (GTDB): domain Bacteria; phylum Actinomycetota; class Actinomycetes; order Mycobacteriales; family Mycobacteriaceae; genus Mycobacterium. The sequence goes on from CAWGHF010000023.1 coordinate 283,998, forward strand.
CGACGTCTCGGGCAGCGGCTCCTACACCCATCTGACGATGGTCGCGGAGAACGCAACGGGTGTGCGCAACCTGTTCAAGCTGTCGTCGCTCGCGTCGTTCGAGGGCCAGCTCGGCAAGTGGTCCAGGATGGACGCCGAGATCGTCGCCGAGAACGCCGCGGGCATCATCGCGACCACCGGCTGCCCGTCGGGCGAGGTGCAAACCCGGCTCCGGCTCGGCCATGACCGCGAGGCACTGGAATCCGCGGCGAAATGGCGGGAGATCTTCGGGCCGGACAACTACTTCCTCGAGCTGATGGACCACGGCCTGTCGATCGAGCGACGGGTCCGCGAGGGGTTGTTGGAGATCGGTCGCAAGCTCGACATCCCGGCTCTGGCGACCAACGACTGCCACTACGTCACCCGCGAGGCCGCGCACAACCACGAGGCGCTGCTGTGCGTGCAGACCGGCAAGACGCTGTCGGATCCCAACCGGTTCAAGTTCGACGGCGACGGCTACTACCTGAAATCGGCCGCCGAGATGCGGGCGCTGTGGGATGACGACATTCCCGGCGCATGCGACTCGACGCTTCTCATCGCCGAACGCGTGCAGCCCTACGCGGACGTGTGGGCCCCGCGTGACCGCATGCCGGTCTTCCCGGTGCCCGACGGGCACGACCAGGGCTCATGGCTTCGGCACGAGGTGGACGCCGGGCTGGACAGGCGGTTCCCGGCCGGTGTGCCACCCGAGTACGTCGAACGCGCGTCGTACGAGATCGAGGTCATCTGCGGCAAGGGTTATCCGTCGTACTTCCTGATCGTCGCCGACCTCGTCGGCTATGCACGGTCGGTGGACATCCGGGTGGGTCCCGGCCGCGGTTCGGCCGCAGGCTCGCTGGTGGCCTACGCGCTGCGCATCACCGACATCGACCCGATCGAGCACGGTCTGCTGTTCGAGCGCTTTCTCAACCCAGAGCGCGCATCGATGCCCGACATCGACATCGACTTCGATGACCGCCGCCGCGGCGAGATGGTTCGCTACGCCGCCGACAAGTGGGGCCACGACCGGGTTGCCCAGGTCATCACGTTCGGCACCATCAAGACGAAAGCGGCACTGAAGGATTCGGCCCGGATCCACTACGGTCAGCCGGGCTTCGCGATCGCCGACCGGATCACCAAGGCGCTGCCGCCGCCCGTCATGGCCAAGGACATCCCGCTTTCGGGCATCACCGACCCGGCCCACGCCCGCTACAAGGAAGCCGCCGAGATCCGTGGCCTGATCGACACCGATCCCGACGTCCGCACCATCTACGAGACCGCCCGCGGCCTCGAAGGCCTGATACGCAACGCGGGTGTGCACGCCTGCGCGGTGATCATGAGCTCCGAGCCGCTGACCGAGGCGATCCCACTGTGGAAGCGCCCGCAGGACGGCGCCATCATCACCGGCTGGGACTACCCGTCGTGCGAGGCCATCGGCCTGCTGAAGATGGACTTCCTCGGGCTGCGGAACCTGACGATCATCGGCGACGCGCTGGAGAACATCAAGGCCAATCGGGGAATCGAGCTCGACCTGGAGTCGCTGCCGCTCGACGACGGCCACACCTACGAATTGCTCGGCCGCGGAGACACTCTCGGCGTGTTCCAGCTCGACGGCGGTCCGATGCGTGACCTGCTGCGCCGCATGCAGCCCACCGGCTTCGAGGATGTCGTCGCCGTGATCGCGCTGTACCGGCCCGGTCCGATGGGCATGAACGCCCACAACGACTACGCCGACCGCAAGAACGGCAGACAGGCCATCCGGCCGATTCACCCCGAGCTGGCCGAACCGCTCGAGGAGATCCTGGCCGAAACGTACGGCCTGATCGTCTACCAAGAGCAGATCATGCGCATCGCGCAGAAGGTGGCCGGCTACTCGCTGGCCCGAGCAGACATTCTGCGCAAGGCCATGGGCAAGAAGAAGCGCGAGGTGCTCGACAAGGAGTACGAGGGCTTCTCGGAAGGCATGAAGGCCAACGGGTTCTCGGCGCCCGCCATCAAGGCGCTATGGGACACCGTCCTTCCGTTCGCCGACTACGCGTTCAACAAATCGCACGCGGCCGGCTACGGGCTGGTGTCGTATTGGACGGCATACCTCAAGGCGAACTATCCGGCCGAGTACATGGCCGGCCTGCTGACGTCGGTGGGCGACGACAAGGACAAGGCGGCGGTGTACCTGGCCGACTGCCGCAAACTGGGCATCACCGTGTTGCCGCCGGATGTCAACGAGTCCGGGCTGAACTTCGCCTCGGTGGGCGAGGACATCCGCTACGGGCTCGGCGCCGTGCGCAATGTCGGCGCGAACGTCGTTGCGTCGCTGATCGGTTCGCGTACCGACAAGGGGAAGTTCATCGACTTCTCCGACTACCTCAACAAGATCGACATCGGTCCGTGCAACAAGAAGGTCACCGAGTCGTTGATCAAGGCGGGTGGGTTCGACTCGCTCGGTCATCCGCGCAAGGGGCTGTTCCTGGTGCACACCGACGCCGTCGACTCGGTCCTCGGCACCAAAAAGGCCGAGGCGATGGGCCAGTTCGACCTGTTCGGCGGAGCTGACACCGCCACCGACGCGGTGTTCACCATCAAGGTGCCCGACGAGGAGTGGGACGACAAGCACAAGCTGGCGCTGGAGCGGGAAATGCTCGGCCTGTACGTGTCCGGCCATCCGCTCAACGGAGTCGCCCACTTGCTGACCACCCAGGTGGACACCCAGATCCCGTCGATCCTCGACGGCGACGTCCCCAACGACGCACAGGTGCGTGTCGGCGGAATCCTGACCGGGGTGAACCGCCGCGTCAACAAGAACGGGATGCCTTGGGCCTCGGCTCAATTGGAAGACCTCACCGGCGGTGTCGAGGTGATGTTCTTCCCGCACACCTACTCAAGCTACGGCGCCGAGGTCGTCGACGACGCCGTGGTTCTCGTCAGCGCCAAGGTCAGAATCCAGGACGACCGGATCTGCCTGATCGCCAATGACCTTGTGGTGCCCGACTTCTCGAATGCCGCGGTCGACCGGCCGGTGGCGGTGAGCCTGCCGACGCGGCAGTGCACCATCGACAAGGTCAACTCCCTCAAGCAGGTGCTTGCGCGCCACCCGGGCACGTCGCAGGTGCATCTGCGGCTGATCAGCGGAGACCGCATCACCACGCTGGAACTGGACCAGTCGCTGCGGGTCACGCCGTCGTCGGCGCTGATGGGTGATCTGAAAGCGCTGCTGGGCCCCGGCTGCTTGGGTTAGAACGTGTAGCGCAGGATTCGCGCCTTGCGGCGCCCGGTCTTGCTCATGCCGGACAGCTTGGTGGCCACCCGGATCCAGCCGGGAAACAGGTCGACTTCCGGGGCGTCGACCAGGCTCGCCTCTTCGGCAAGGCGCATGTTCGGATTCCAGGTCTCGGGGTGATGCGCGTCCTTGAACCCCGGGTAGCCGAACTGGCTGCCGACGTCTTTGAACATCTTCTGCGGGTAGAGCTTGATCGCGACGCGGCTCGCCCAGCCGATCCGGCCGTAGTCGTTGAATGCGAGCTCGCCGGAGCCGAAGTGGTCGGTGATGCGTCGGAAGATCGCGACGATCACCGGTTCGGTCAGGAAGGCGAACAGCCCGTCGGCCACCAGCATCGTCGGGCGATCAGCGGGGATCGCGTCGGGCCAGTGCTCGTCGGTCAACGAGACCGGTACCGAATGCGATTGCGCAGCGGCGGGCAGCACCTCGTCGCGCAGGGCGGTGATCCCGGGCAGGTCGACGCTGTACCAGTCGACCGTTGACGGCGGCCCGACGCGGTAGAAGCCACTATCGAGCCCGGCGCCGAGGTCGACGACGACAGCGTCGGGATGCGCTTCGATGAATGCGCGCACCCGATCGTCGAGCATCTTCGCGCGTAGCGCCGTCTGGCACACCACGCTGGTCTGCACCCCGAGGCCGGCGAAGTCGTAGTCGATCTTGCCGACGACCTGGTGTGCCAGCGTGTCACCCAGTATCGGCTTGGCCCACTGGCTGTCCAGCGCCCTGGCGTACTCGGTGAGAAACGCGGTCTGCTCGATCGGTGACAAATCGGTCGTTGCAATCCCCATGACTGCGAACGTACTCCTGTTTCCTGGCTGAACAATCAGCCCAAAACGTTCACCGCCCTTGAGATTACGAGCGCAGCCGTGGACAGCGCGACCATCGCCTGGACGGTCATCATCGACTTGGCCCAGCGCGCCAGTGGCATGGTGTCGGTGGGGGAGAACGCCATCACGTTGGTGACGCTGACGTACAGGTAGTCGACGAACGTCGGGCGCCAATCCGGTTTGGCCACATTGGGAGTCGTCATCTGCGGGAACAGGAAATCGGGGTAGGGCCGCTCTCCGATGTGTCTGGCGAACGGGCCTCCCCGGTCGAGCTCCCAGTACCAGACACCGAACACGATGATGTTCGTCACGAAGATCGCGGCCCCGCTACCCAGCAACACAGCCGCGTTGTTGCTGACCTCGCCTGAGATGATCCGCACATCGAGCAACACCGCGCTGGCAGTGTTGTCGAGGGTGATCGCGCCGAGCAGCACCCACGTCGCATATCGGCCGAACTCCGTTCGACGGCTCATCACCCGAGGGTTGATCGCCAGCAGAGCGACGAGTAACAGGCCTTCCAGTACGAGCAGTGGCCAGCGCGGCATCACCGTGTAGCTCCTCGGAATGGCCACCTGCTGCGCCATCACAGCGAGCACCGCGATGCGCACCGGTATCGCGCTTTCGGGGTCGCCGTGCCGGACCCAACCCGGCACCCGCTTCTCGGCATCGGCCGTGAGCTCCTGGGCGAAGCGGATGAGGCGCTCGCGACGTATATCAGATTCCGGTGAACCGTTCATCTGCACAGTGTGATTGCCTAAGTTGGGAATCATGAGTACATCCGACCGGCCCGCCACACTCTGTGAAGCCTTTCAGCGCACCGCCGCTATCGATCCGGACGCCGTTGCCCTCCGAACCCCGGGCGGCGCACAGACGCTGACCTGGCGGGAGTACGCCGACCAGGTCCGCCAGGTGGCGGCCGGCTTGGCCGGCCTCGGCGTCCGGCGCGGCGACACGGTGTCGTTGATGATGGCCAACCGCGTCGAGTTCTATCCGCTCGAGGTGGGCGCGCAGCACGTCGGCGCGATCTCGTTTTCGGTCTACAACACCCTGCCCGCAGAGCAATTGGTGTATCTCTTCGACAACGCCGACACCAAGGTCATCATGTGCGAGGCGCAGTACGTCGATCGGATCCGGGCCAGCGGTGCCGACATCGAGCACATCGTGTGCCTGGACGGTGCGCCAGACGGGACGCTGTCGGTCGACGACCTCATTGCGGCCGGCGCGGACGACTTCGACTTCGAGGCCTCCTGGCGGGCGGTGCAATCCGATGACATAGCGACGCTGATCTACACGTCGGGGACCACAGGCAATCCCAAGGGTGTGGAGATGACACACGCCAACCTGTTGTTCCAGGCGTACGCCGTCGACGAGGTGCTCGGAGTCCGGTTCGGGGACCGAAGCACGTCGTTCCTGCCGACGGCCCACATCGCCGACCGGATGGGCGCGCTGTATCTGCAGGAGGTGTTCGGCACCCAGATCACCACCGTCTCTGATCCGCGGGCCATCGCGGGAGCATTGCCGGATGTGCGGCCGACGATATGGGGTGCGGTACCCCGGGTGTGGGAGAAGCTCAAGGCGGCAATCGAATTCGCGGCGGCGAATGAGCCCGACGAGACGAAGCGGATGGGGCTGCAGTGGGGGCTGTCGGTGGCCGCAAAAAAGGCCGAGGCGTTGGTCGCAGGGGAGCCGGTTCCCGACGACGTCGCCGCCGAGTGGGCGCAGGCCGACGAGTTGGTGCTCTCGAAGCTGCGCGAAAAACTGGGGCTCGAGCAGGTCAGGCATGCGGTCTCGGGCGCCGCGCCCATCCCGAAGGAGACGCTGGCGTTCTTCCTCGGCCTGGGAATCCCGATCTCCGAGGTGTGGGGCATGTCGGAGCTCAGCTGCATCGCGACGGTCGCGCATCCGTCCGAAACCCGGCTGGGCACCGTCGGCAAGCTGGTCCCGGGGATGGAGGGCCGCATCGCCGAGGACGGCGAGTTCCTGGTCCGCGGGCCGCTGGTGATGAAGGGCTACCGAAAGGAACCGAAGAAGACGGCGGAGGCCGTCGACGAGGACGGCTGGCTGCACACCGGCGACGTCATGGAGGCCGACGAGGACGGCTTCCTGAGAATCGTCGACCGGAAGAAGGAGCTGATCATCAACGCGGCGGGCAAGAACATGTCGCCCGCCAACATCGAGAACACCATCAAGGCGGCGTGCCCCCTTGTCGGCGTGATGCTCGTCGTGGGCGACGCCCGCCCGTACAACACGGCGCTGATCGTTCTCGATGCCGAGTCGGCTGGCGCCTTACGCGGCGCAGCGTGGGTTGGCCGACGATTCACCGGAGTCGCTCGCCGCCCACCCGGATGTGATCTCCGAGATTGCGGCGGGCGTCGCAGACGGCAACTCAAAGTTGTCGAAGGTGGAACAGATCAAGCGTTTCCGGGTGTTGCCGACCTTCTGGGAGCCCGGAGGTGACGAGATCACCCTGACGATGAAGCTCAAGCGCAAGCCGATCCACGAGAAGTACGGCGCCGAGATCGAAGAGCTCTACGCCTCCGACATCGCCGATGCGGTCCACGAGCCGAAGGCGACGAGCGCAGCGCAATGACCTCCCGCCACGTCAGCGTCTGGGTCGACGTCGCACCCGACGTCGTATACGCCATCGCCGCCGACCCGCAGCAGCTGCCCCGGTGGGCGTCCGGGCTCGCGGAAAGCGCGTTGCGGCAGACCGCGGACGGCTGGGTCGCCGATTCGCCGATGGGCGAGGTGATCGTCGAGTTCGCACCCCCGAACGAATTCGGGGTGCTCGACCATGTGGTGCGAATGCCGTCGGGTGAGGCGGTGTACAACCCGCTGCGGGTGATCCCCGCAGGGGAAGGACAGCGCCGCTGCGAGGTGGTGTTCACCGTGCGTCGGCGTGCCGGCATGACCGATGAGGAGTTCGAAAGCGACGTGGCGACGGTGGCGGCCGATCTGGACCGGCTGCGCCGGCTCGCAGAGGACTAGCGGCGCGAGGCGGCGACCCGCAGGCCAAGCCATACGGCCGTCGCCGAGGCGGCTGCGGTGAGGACGGCGGGCGCGGCGCTGGCGGTGACGACACCGACCCCGATCAGCACAACGGCGCCGACCAGAAGCGCGGCCAGCTTGTACACCGGCCAGGGCACCCCGGCGATCAGCACTTCGTCGCGCACCGTCATAGGTTCACGATAGCTCGTAAGGGAAGTTTCGGGCAACCGAAACACTGGATCAGGGCAGACGGTTTGCTAGTCGGTCTAAGCTGATGGCATGCCACTTTCCGGGGAATATGAACCAAGCACATCCGACTGGGCCCGCGAGAACGCCGAGACGTACATGGAGTCCGGGGGCACCGAAGGCACCGAGCTGAAGGGCAAGCCCGTCATCCTGCTGACCACGATCGGCGCCAAGAGCGGAAAAGTCCGCAAGACCCCGCTGATGAGGGTCGAGCACAACGGCGAATATGCGGTGGTGGCGTCGCTGGGCGGGGCTCCCAAAAACCCGGTCTGGTACTACAACGTCAAGAAGAACCCTCGGGTCGAGCTGCAGGACGGCCCCATCGCCGGGGACTACGAGGCCCGCGAGGTTTTCGACGACGAGAAGGCGGCCTGGTGGGAGCGCGCCGTCGAGGCGTGGCCCGACTACGCCGAGTACCAAAAAAAGACCGACCGGCAGATCCCGGTCTTCGTGCTCACACCCGTGAGCTGAAACTCGTTTTGGTCGGGAAACACCGAGATGTCACCATTGATCGGTGTCCGCTGACCTGAGCCAGAGCCCACGCACGTCGCCGCCGGTGTCCGCGGCCGACATCGATGCGGCCGCTCAGCGAATTTCCGACGTGGTCACGCGGACCCCGCTGCAGCTCAGCGAACGGCTCTCGGAGGCCGTCGGCGCGACGGTGTACCTCAAGCGCGAAGACCTCCAAGCGGTCCGGTCGTACAAGCTGCGCGGAGCCAACAACCTGCTGAGGCAGCTCTCCACCGAAGAAATCGCCGCAGGGGTGGTGTGCTCGTCGGCGGGCAATCACGCGCAGGGCTTCGCGATGGCATGCCGTTCGATGGGCATCCGGGGCCGGGTGTACATCCCCGCCAAGACGCCGAAGCAGAAGCGCGACCGCATCCGCTACCACGGTCGCGAGTTCATCGAGTTGATCGCCGTCGGGAAGACCTATGACGACGCCGCCGCGGCGGCGCTGGACGACGTCGCGCGGACCGGCGCCACGTTGGTGCCGCCGTACGACGACCCGCGCACGATCGCCGGGCAGGGAACCATCGCCGTCGAACTGCTCGATCAACTCGACGGCGAACCCGACCTGGTGATCGTCCCGGTCGGTGGTGGCGGCTGCATTGCAGGCATCACGACATACCTCGCCGAACGCACCACAGGTACCTCGATCTTGGGCGTCGAGCCTGCCGGGGCCGCCGCGATGATCGCCGCTCTTGCCGAAGGGCAGCCGGTCACCCTCGACCATGTCGACCAGTTCGTCGACGGTGCCGCGGTGAACCGTGCGGGCGCCCTGACCTACGCCGCCCTGGCGGCCGCAGGCGACATGGTGTCGCTGACAGCGGTGGACGAGGGTGCGGTGTGCACAGCCATGCTGGACCTGTACCAGAACGACGGGATCATCGCCGAGCCCGCGGGCGCGCTTTCGGTCGCGGCACTGATGGAAGCCGACGTCACGCCGGAATCGACTGTGGTGTGCCTGATCTCCGGCGGGAACAACGACGTCTCGCGCTACGGCGAGGTGCTGGAACGCTCGCTGGTGCACCTCGGGCTCAAGCACTACTTCCTCGTCGACTTCCCGCAGGAACCGGGCGCGCTGCGGCGGTTCCTGGACACCGTGCTCGGCCCCAGCGACGACATCACCCTGTTCGAGTACGTCAAGCGCAACAACCGGGAGACGGGCGAGGCGCTGGTCGGCGTCGAACTGGGCTCGGCCGCCGACCTCGAGGGTCTGCTCGAGCGGATGAAGGCGTCGGATATTCACGTCGAGACGTTGGAGCCCGGCTCGCCCGCGTATCGCTACCTGCTCTGATTGCGCGTCCGCAGTATCGCGAACGAATGCCCCGCCAGACGGGTGGATTCGGCGTCGATAGTCGGCTCGCCCCAGGCCATTAGGGGCTCGCCGGTCACCGGCACCGTCACCTCGTCGGCGTTCAGGTTGCACGCGATGGCCAGCGAGCCGCGGTGCATGACGATCCAGCGCTGGTCTTCGTCGTAGTCGACCGTCATGTGGTCCAACCAGGGGTCGGCCATGTCAGGTTCGGTTCGCCGCAGCGCCAGCAGTTCGTTGTAGACGCGCCGTAGCCGACCGTGATCGCCGTCGTCGATCTCGTCCCACTTCAGTTTCGACCGCAGAAACGTCTCGGGATCCTGCGGGTCCGGGATTTCGTCGGCGTCCCAGCCGTGTTCGGCGAACTCCCGCTTGCGGCCCTCGGCGGTGGCCCTGGCCAACTCAGGTTCGGGATGGCTGCTGAAGAACTGGAACGGGCTCGACGAGCCCCACTCCTCGCCCATGAAAAGCATTGCCGTATAGGGCGATCCGAGGGCAAGGGCGGCCTTTACGGCCAACTGTCCCGACGTCAGGTTCTGCGACGGTCGATCGCCGATTGCGCGGTTGCCGACCTGGTCGTGGGTGAGCGTGTAGGCGAGTAGTCGGGTGGCCGGGATCGTTGCGGTGTCCAGTGGTCGCCCGTGCCGTCGGTGTCGGAACGACGAATACGTGCCTGCGTGGAAATACCCGTGCTTGAGTGTCTGCGCAAGCGTCTCGAGTGATCCGAAGTCGCCGTAGTAGCCCTGCTGTTCACCCGACACCGCAGCGTGGATCGCGTGATGGATGTCGTCGTCCCACTGCGCCGTCATTCCGTATCCACCGCGGTCGCGCGGGGTGATCAGGCGGGGGTCGTTCTTGTCGCTCTCGGCTATCAGCGACAGAGGCCGGCCCAATTCGGCTGCCAACGACTCGGTTTCGCCGGCCAGCTCCTCGAGTATGTGCATCGCTGTCGTGTCCACCAGCGCGTGCACGGCGTCCAACCGCAGGCCGTCGGCGTGGAAATCGCGCATCCAGCGCAGCGCGCAGTCGATGATGTAGCGCCGCACCTCGTCGGCGTCGGCGTCGGCGATGTTGATGGACTCGCCCCACGGGTTGCTGCCGGTCGACAGGTACGGCCCGAACTTCGGCAGATAGTTGCCCGACGGGCCGAGATGATTGAAGACCGCGTCGATCAGCACTCCGAGGCCGCGGCTGTGGCAGGCGTCGATGAGCCGCACCAACCCGTCCGGGCCGCCGTACGGTTCGTGCACGGCGTACCAGAGCACACCGTCGTAGCCCCAGCCGTGCGTGCCACCGAACGCGTTGACCGGCATGATCTCGACGAAGTCGATGCCGAGATCGACCAGATAGTCCAGCTTCTCGATAGCCGAGTCGAAGGTGCCCTCGGGGGTGAATGTGCCGATGTGCAGTTCATAGATCGCGCCGCCTTCGATCGAGCGGCCCTCCCAGCCGGCGTCGGTCCACACGTCGGAAGCGGGCTGCCACAGCTGCGAGCGTTCGTGCACACCCTCGGGCTGTCGCGGCGACCTGGGGTCCGGCAGCACCTTCGGGTCGTCGTCGAGCAGGAATCCGTATCGGGCATCGGGTCCGGCGTCGACGTCCGTGCGCCACCATTCGTCGTCGGAGCGGGTCATCGGGTACACCGTGCCGTCGACGTCGAGCGCTACCCGCTCGGGCCGCGGCGCCCATACCGAGAACTCAGTCATCAATGCGCTCCAGCAGCGCGACGGGCAGCTCCGCAAACAGGTCGGCGGGCGACACGTGCCCACTGAAGCTGCCATCGCCGAGACGGTTCTGCCATGTTCCGTCGGGTAGGGGCAAAAGCGTGTCACCCCAGCCTGTTTCGGTGAGCCGGACAGAATGCCGGGTCACCGCGGTGACCACGTCCGATCCGCGGACGAAGGCCGCCAGGTGCGCGGAGGCCGGTCCCTCGGCGAGCAGCGGCCGGTAGCCGCCATCGGTGAAGACGGCCGGCTTCTCGCGGCGCAGGCGCAGTGCGGCGTTTACCACGCGGATCTTGGGGTCGCTCGAGGCAGCCAGTGCAGCGCGCCGGACCTGAAATCCACCGGCCTGCGGTTGTCCGGATCGACCAGGCTGTCGTCCCACAACTCGGTGCCCTGATAGATGTCAGGCACGCCGGGCGCGGTCAGCTGGATGAGCTTCTGGCCGAGGCTGTCGCTGCGGGCGTGCTCGTCGAGCTGTGCGACCAGCTTGGTCAGTTCGGTGGCCAGTGGCCCGTCGATCAGTTCGTCGATCCAGGCGTGCACCTTGTGCTCGAACTCGGTGTCGGGGTCGTTCCATGTCGTGTGGGCGGCGGCTTCTCGAATCGCTTTCTCCGCGTACGCATGCAGGCGGCCGCGCAGGTCATCGGTCACCACGCCGTCGACGGGCCAGACGCCGAAGATGTTCTGCCACAGAGAACAAACCGGTCATCGGGTCCGGCGGTGGGACACGTCGTTGCCACCCACCGACGAACTCGGCCCACAGCGACGGCACCTGCGACAGCACACCGATCCTGGCCCGCACGTCTTCGCCGCGTTTGGTGTCGTGTGTGGTCAACGCCGTCATGGCCTGCGGCCACAAGTCAGCGCGCACCGCCGTCCGCTGATGGAACTCCGCGAGGCCGACCCCGAAGTGGTCGGGCTCTCCGCCGACTTCGTTCAGCGATACCAGGCGCGGGTCGCGGTAGAAGAGGCAGTCCTCCATCGACTTCGCCGTCGCCGCCCCGCACAACTGCTGAAGCCGGATGGCCGCCTCGTCGCCCTCGCCGACCGCGGCTGCGACGATCGCGAGTGGCTCGGCCAGATCGGGACGGGTGGAGACGGTTTCGGCCAGCGCGGTGGCCAACACCGACGACAGGGGACCGTAGTCCGAGCGATAGACGTGTATCCGACTGAGTAAGGCGGCGATGGCGTCGCCCAGTTCCGGATGGGCCCGATCGGTCTCGGCCGCAATTGCGCGGCAGAGCCGTGCCAGCTCGCTGGCAAGGGTGTCGGTGACGGCGCGGAATTTGAGTGTCCGCGCCAGCTGCGGCATTTCGCCGTAGGTAAAACCGGTCGAATCGACCAGGTCGGTGAGCGGGCCCGCGCCGACAGGGTCGATGAACAAACCGCCGGCCTCGCGAAGGGCGTCATAGCCGGTGGTGCCGGCCACGGGCAGACTTGGATCCAGCGGCTCGTCGACGGCCAGGATCTTCTCGATGACGATCCAGGCGTGCGGCCCGGTGATCTCCCGCAGCCAGCTCAGATACCCCGCCGGATCGGACAGTCCGTCCGGGTGGTCGATGCGCAGGCCGTCGACCAGACCTTCGTCGAACCAGCGCTTCACCTCCACATGGGTGGCGTCGAATACCGCGCGGTCCTCCTGCCTCAGACCGGCCAGCGAGGTGATCGAGAAGAACCGCCGGTAGCCGCATATCCCGCTGCGCCAGCCGGTCAGACGGTAGTGCTGACGGTCGTGTACCTCGCGGCCGGTGCCCGAGCCGGTCCCCGGTGCGATGGGATAGCCGAGGTCGCCGAGCCGCAGTACGTCCCCGTCGACCACGAGGTCGTTGACATCGTCGTCGGAACCCAAGACCGGCAACACGATTCGGCCGTTGTCCAGCGTCCAGTCGATATCGAAAAATGAGGAGAAGGACGACTTGTCGCCGTGTTTCAGAACGTCCCACCACCATTTGTTCTGCTCGGGCCTGTCGACGCCGAGGTGGTTGGGGACGATGTCGACGATCAGGCCCATGCCGCGCGACCGTACCGCCGCCGACAGCCGGGCCAGGCCCTCGGCCCCGCCGAGTTCGGCCGACACCGTGGTGGGATCGGTGACGTCGTACCCGTGCGTGGAGCCGGGTGCCGCGGTCAGGATCGGGGACAGGTAGAGGTGCGAGATTCCGAGATCGTCGAGGTAGGGCAGCAGGTCCTCGGCGTCGGCGAAGGTGAAGCAGTCACCGCGAAGCTGCAGTCGATACGTCGACAAGACAGGAAAAGCCATGTGTCAGGCGGTCTTACGCAGCACTAGAAGCGACCGGGGATGCAGGGAGATCTTTTCGCCCGCGGCAACCACGACATCGGTGTCACCTCGCGGATCGGCCGTATCGAGTTCGGCGGTCCACTCGTGTGCGTAAGCCAGTTTCGGGGCGATGAAATCCTGCTCCTGGTCGTGTGCGTTGAAGCACAGCAGGAACGAGTCGTCGATCACGCGTTCACCGCGTTCGTTGGGTGCTGGAATGGCGTCGCCGTTGAGGAACACCGCCACGCACTTGTCGAGACCCGAACCCCAGTCCTCCGGCGTCATCTCGATGCCCGCCGGGGTCAACCAGGCGATGTCGCGGGCCTGGTCGCCGGTGCGAATCGGTTTGCCCTCGAAGAACCGACGACGCCGGAACACCGGGTGGGTCTTGCGCAGCTGGGTCACTTTGCGGGTGAACTCCAACTGGTCGGCGTTGGTCTCGCACTTCGACCAGTCCATCCAGGACAGTTCCGAGTCCTGGCAGTAGACGTTGTTGTTGCCGCTCTGCGTGCGGCCGATTTCGTCACCGTGCGAGAGCATCGGGGTGCCCTGCGACAGAATCAGCGTTCCCATGATGTTGCGCATCTGCTTGCCGCGCAGTGCAAGGATGTCCGGGTCGTCGGTGGGCCCCTCGACGCCGCAGTTCCACGACCTGTTGTGGCTCTCGCCGTCGCGATTGTCTTCACCGTTGGCCTGGTTGTGTTTCTCGTTATAGGACACCAGGTCGTTCAGCGTGAAGCCGTCATGACAGGTGACGAAGTTGATGCTCGCGCTCGGCCGCCGCCCGGTGGCCTCGTAGAGGTCCGACGAGCCGGTCAGTCTGGAAGCGAATTCGCCGAGGGTCGCGGGTTCGCCCCGCCAGTAATCACGCACAGTGTCGCGATACTTCCCGTTCCATTCCGTCCACAAACCTGGAAAGTTGCCCACCTGATAGCCGCCTTCGCCGATGTCCCACGGCTCGGCGATCAGCTTCACCTGGCTGACGACCGGATCCTGCTGGACCAGGTCGAAGAACGCGCTGAGGCGGTCGACGTCGTAGAACTCGCGGGCCAGCGTGGCGGCCAGGTCGAACCGGAAGCCGTCGACGTGCATGTCGAGCACCCAGTAGCGCAGCGAGTCCATGATGAGCTGCAGGGTGTGCGGGTGGCGGGCATTGAGGCTGTTGCCGGTGCCGGTGAAATCCTTGTAGAACTTCAGGTCGCCGTCGAGCAGTCGGTAGTAGGCGGCGTTGTCGATGCCGCGGAAGTTGATGGTCGGCCCGAGATGGTTCCCCTCGGCGGTGTGGTTGTAGACCACATCGAGGATCACCTCGATGCCCGCCTCGTGGAAGGTCCGCACCATGGTCTTGAACTCGGCGACGGCACCGCCGGCGTGTCTGCTGGAGGAGTACTGGTAGTGCGGCGCCAGGAACCCGAAGGTGTTGTAGCCCCAGTAGTTTCGCAGCCCGAGGTCGAGCAGCCGGTGGTCGTGCATGAACTGGTGCACCGGCATCAGCTCGATCGCGGTGACGTTCAGCGACTTCAAGTGCTCGATGATCGCCGGGTGGGCCAGCCCCGCGTAGGTGCCGCGTTGTTCCTCGGGAATTGCTGGATGGGTCTGGGTGAGTCCCTTGACGTGCGCCTCGTAGATGACCGTCTGGTGGTAGGGAGTGCGCGGCGCACGGTCGGACGCCCAGTCGAAGTACGGGTTGATGACGACGCTGGTCATGGTGTGGCCGAGGGAGTCGACTCCCGGCGGAGTTCCGGTGTCCGCTGGATCCGCCTTGGCGGCCTCGAGGTCATAGGAGTACAGCGCCTGGGTGAACTCGAAGTCGCCGTGGAACGACTTCCCGTACGGGTCCAGCAGCAGCTTGCTCGGGTCGCATCGATGACCCGCCGCCGGATCCCACGGTCCGTGCACCCGGAAGCCATAGCGCTGACCTGGTGTCACAGTCGGCAGGTAGGCATGCCAGACGTAGCCGTCCACCTCGTCGAGGTTGATCCGTTCCTCGGAGCCGTCCTTGGCGATCAGGCACAGTTCGACCTTGTCGGCGACCTCGGAGAACAGCGAGAAGTTGGTCCCCGCGCCGTCGTAGGTGGCGCCAAGCGGATACGGAGTTCCGGGCCACACGGTCGTCAACGACATCATCCGACCTTATCGGCGCCCACGGTCCGACGCGCGGCAGTCACCACCAGTGGGTGGCTACCCCGATCTGACGGCCGAGCTCATCGGCCATCGTGCGCATGTATGTCTTCGAAATGTGGTGAGAATCGTGGTAGATCAGGACGTTTCCCTCGATGGCACGGCACACGTCCTTGCGGCACACCGCGTCGCTCAGGTCCAGCGGCTTCAGCAGGGGGAACCGATTCGCCCAGATCTGCGTGGGATTGGTCGCCGCCAGCACATCCGAGCGCCTGATCCCGCACGAGATGCCGTTGCCGCCGTCTGCGAGACAGTCGGCGGGGAAGAACGGCTGGCTCTTGCGCACCAGCCATGGCGTGTCCCGCATTGCCAGGATCGGAATGTTGTTGTCCGACAGCGTTTGCCAGATCCCGACATACGTTCCCGGCATCACATCGCCGGGCTTGATGTTCCACGGCCGGGTGGCTGTGGTGAACACGAAGTCGGGACGATCGGCGATGATCTTCTTCATCACCGCGTCATTCCATGTGTGGCACTTGGGGTAGGGCCGGTTGTCACCCATCACCAGCGGGACGTCTTCGGTGGTCAGTGGGCAGCCCATCTTCAGGTAGGTCGTCACCTTGAAGTGGTGCTGCTTGCCCAGCAGGTCCAGGGCGGTGATCCAGTGCTCGGCGTGTGATCCGCCCGCCAGCGCGATGGTGTGGGTCGCCGACTGGTCGCCGTAGCTGCAGCTGATCACGTCGACGTTGGCGAAGTCGCTGATGCAGCCGTCGACGGTGGTCTCCGGGAGATCTTCCTTCGCTTCCAGCACCGTGGGCCGCATCGGCGCGTCCGGTACCGGTGCCTTGTCGAGCAGTGCGTGCGCGCCGGGATAGTCGACCGACTCCAGCATGCCCAGGCTCTCTGCGTTGGCCTTCTGCACGAGGATGTGCTCGCGCCAGGTGAACGAGGTTGCGGTCAGTGCCACCGCCAGCCCGGCAACGATGGAGCCGAGCACGATCGTCGGCCGCCGCAGCCTCGTGCGCAGCGGAATCTTCACCGATGGGCCGATGCCGGTGCCCGCGGACCGGTAGCGCAGCGGGTTTTCGACGTACTTCGTGGTCAGATACGCCAGCAGGATGGATACCAGCAGCACGCCCGCGCCGTCGAGAAAGCCGGCGTGGTCGCGGTCGGCGTAGACGAGCCAGAAGATGAGCAGCGGCCAGTGCCAGAGGTAGAGCGAATAGGCGATGGACCCGAGCCACACGAACGGCTTCGTGGCGAGCAGCCGGTTCGGGAAGGGCAACTTGCCGCCGGTATGCGGGTCGGCGAGCCGATTCGCGCCGGTGAGAATGAACAGCATGGTGGCGCCGACGGGCACAAGTGCCCACGGTCCCGGGAACTCCTTGACGCCATCGATCAGCGCACCGCAGGACAGGATCGCCGCCAGTGCGACCACGGCGACCGTCGAACGCAGCCACATGGGCCAGCGGATGTATCCGACGAGCGCTCCAACCAAGGCCCCGAGCAGCAGTTCCCACCCGCGCGCGAAGCTGTTGTAATACGCCGTCGACTGATCGGCATTGTGAGCAAACATCGCGTAGACGAACGACGCGATGGTCAACACACCCAGCAGGACGACGAGTGAGGCACGCATGTACCTGCCGAGAACCTTGCGGAACAGCAGCGCGAACACGAAGATCAGCGCGAGAAACGTTATGTAGAACTGGCCTTGGACCGACATCGACCAGATGTGCTGAAGCGGACTGACGGATTCACCGGCGCGGAGATAGTCCGAAGCGGTGGTCGCCAGTTCCCAGTTCTGGAAATAGCCGAGGCTCGCCAGACTCTGATCAGCAAATGTCTCCCAGCGTGTTTCCGGTTGGATCAGAATTGTCAGGACGGCCGACGCGGCGAGCACCACGACAAGGGCGGGCAACAGTCGGCGAACCAAGCCGGATCACTTCGGGAACGGGCCACAGCGAGGCGCCGGGCGTCAGAGCGGTCCGCAGCAGTCGCCCGCCGAAGAAGAATCCCGAAAGTGCGAGAAACACGTCGACACCGCCCGATACCCGACCGAACCAGACGTGGAATACCGCAACCAGGGCGATTGCGATACCACGAAGGCCGTCGAGATCGTGGCGGTAGAAGCCGGACTTGCGGTCTGCCGCCGACGCGCCTGTGACGGGCCCGCCCGCGATAACCACCGCCGGCCGGGGAGGGGCGAGGGTCATCATGGTCGCGGCATAATCTACCGAAGATCGCTGTGCGTCTCATGTTGCGCGTGCCGCAGTTAGGCTCATTTTCCATGCCCGCGTTGACGCCCGCTGAAATCAGCGCCATCGACGCCGCCCACATCTGGCATCCCTACAGCACCATCGGCGCCGAGGCGACGCCGCCCGTCGTCGCCGTCGGAGCGAGCGGGGCCTCGCTCACCTTGATCGTCGACGGCAAGCGGGTCGAGGTGCTGGACGCGATGAGTTCGTGGTGGACCGCCATCCACGGCCACGGCCACCCGGCGCTCGACTACGCCATCGCGTCCCAGCTGGCCAGGATGAACCACGTCATGTTCGGCGGCCTCACCCACGAACCCGCCGCACGCCTCGCTCAGCTGGTTGTGGACATCACCCCTGACGGCCTGGACACGGTCTTCTTCAGCGACTCGGGCTCGGTCTCGGTCGAGGTCGCCGTGAAGATGGCGCTGCAGTACTGGCGCAGCCAGGACCGGCCGAAGAAGCACCGGCTGATGACATGGCGGGGCGGCTACCACGGTGACACCTTCACGCCGATGAGCGTGTGCGACCCCGACGGCGGCATGCACTCGCTGTGGACCGACATCCTGGCGCATCAGGTCTTCGCTCCGCAGGTGCCCACCGAATACGATCCCGCCTACAGCGCCGCCTTCGAGGCGCAACTGACCGAGCACGCCGACGAACTCGCCGCGGTCATCGTGGAACCTGTCGTGCAGGGTGCCGGTGGTATGCGTTTCCATGACCCGCGCTACCTGACCGATCTGCGGGCCTTCTGCGACCGCCACGGGGTGCTGCTGATCTTCGACGAGATCGCCACCGGCTTCGGCCGCACCGGGACGCTGTTCGCCGCCGAGCATGCCGGCGTGAGCCCCGACATCATGTGCGTCGGCAAGGCGCTCACCGGCGGCTACATCACCCTGGCGGCCACCCTGTGCACGACGCACATCGCGCGCACGATCAGCGACAACGAGCCAGGCGCGCTCATGCACGGCCCGACCTTCATGGCCAACGCGCTCGCGTGCTCGGTGGCGGTGGCGTCGGTAGAGCTCCTGCTCGGCCAGGATTGGCGGGCACGGGTTGCCGAGATCGAAGCGGGACTGCGCGACGGACTCGAGCCGGCCCGGTCCGTGCCCGGCGTGGCGGACGTCCGGGTGCTCGGCGCCATCGGCGTCATCGAGATGGCGAAACCGGTCGATATGCCGGTGGCCACGGCCGCGGCGCTCGGGCACGGCATCTGGCTGCGCCCGTTCCGCAACCTCGTCTATGCCATGCCGCCCTACATCTGCACCCCGGAGGAGATCGGGCAGATCACCTCCGCGATGGTCGGCGTGGTCCGTGCACTAACCTGAACGGTGTTCAATTGTCAGCTTGAGGGGGCATCCGTGACGCGGGTAGAGGTTTCCCCGCTGGCCTGGCTCGACGACGTCGAGCGTCAGCGGCGCGCGGCGGGGTTGCGCCGGTCGCTGCGGGCGCGGCCGCCGGTTGGCGCGGAACTCGACCTGGCGTCCAACGACTACCTCGGTCTGTCGCAGCATCCCGACGTGATCAACGGCGGCGTCGCTGCGCTGCGCACCTGGGGTGCCGGGTCGTCCGGGTCGCGGCTGGTCACCGGCAACACCGAACTGCATGAGGGCTTCGAGGCCGCGTTGGCCGACTTCGTCGGCGCCGAGTCGGCGCTGGTGTTCTCCTCTGGCTACACCGCCAATCTCGGCGCGGTCGTCGCGCTCTCCGGGCCTGGCTCAGCTCCTGGTGTCCGACGCGCTGACCCACGCGTCGCTTGTCGATGCCTGCCGCCTGTCGAGGGCGCGGGTGGCGGTGACGCCGCATCGAGACGTCGCGGCGGTAGAGCAGGCTCTGTCGTCGCGGGTCGAGGACCGTGCGGTGGTGATCACCGATTCGGTCTTCAGCGCCGACGGCGACCTCGCCCCGCTACGCGATCTCCATGACGCCTGCCGGCGCCACGGTGCGCTGCTGATCGTCGACGAGGCACATGGGCTCGGGGTGCGGGGCACGGGCGGACGGGGCCTGCTGGAAGAGGTCGGGCTGGCCGGTGCGCCCGATGTCGTGATGACCGTGACGATGTCGAAGGCGCTCGGCAGCCAGGGCGGCGCCGTGCTCGGACCCGTCGCCGTGCGTGATCACCTGATCGACGCGGCCCGGCCGTTCATCTTCGACACGGGCCTGACGCCCGCGGCCGTCGGCTCGGCGTGGGCGGCCCTGCGGGTGCTGATCGCCGAGCCGTGGCGGGCGCACGATGTGCTGCGGTACGCCGCCGCGCTGGCCGAGGTGTGCGACGTCCCCGACCGACCAGAATCTGCCGTCGTGTCGGTCATTCTGGGTGCACCCGAGGTGGCATTGGCCGCCGCGACCGCATGCCTGGATCGTGGAGTGCGGGTGGGCTGCTTCCGCCCGCCGACGGTGCCTGCTGGTACGTCGCGGCTGCGGCTCACATCGCGGGCGTCGCTGTCCGAGGACGAGATCACGCTGGCGCGAACGGTGCTCACGGAAGTGCTGTCGACGGCTTGAGCGTTCTGGTCGTCACGGGCACCGACACCGGCGTCGGCAAGACGGTGGCCACCGCGGCGCTGGCGTGTCACGCGCGGCTGGCCGGAATCGACGTCGCCGTATGTAAGCCGGTTCAAACCGGTTCTGCCGAAGGCGACGACGACCTCGCCGACATCGGGCGGTTGTCCGGTGTCACCGAATTGCACGGCCTCGCGCGCCTTCCCGAGCCGTTGGCTCCTGCGGCGGCCGCGGAGCGGGCGGGGGTGCGGTTGCCGACCCTCGCCGAGTTGAGCTCGATGGTCGCACGCGTGGACCGGCCGGGACGGCTGACCCTGGTGGAGGGCGCGGGGGGTCTGCTCGTCGAGGTCGGTGACGGCGGGGTGACACTTCGCGATCTCGCTCTCGATCTCGCCGCGCCGGTACTCGTCGTCGCCAGAGCGGGCCTCGGCACGTTGAACCACGCCGCGTTGACACTGGAAGCGATTGCCTCACAAAATGTTCGGTGTGCCGGCCTGGTGATCGGGTCATGGCCGCAGGACCCCGGGTTCATCGAGAGCGACAACCGCGATGTGCTTTCGACGATGGCGCCGGTGCGAGCCGTGTTGCCGGCCGGCGCAGGCGCATTCGAGCCGGCGCAGTTCGAGTCGATGAGCTCGGCGGCATTCGACCCGCAGTGGGTGAAGGGCCTGGCGGGCTGACATGGTCCACTCCGTCGAACTGCTGTTTGACACCGAGGCCGACGCTGCGGTCCGGCGCCTCTGGGATGACCTGACCGATGCAGGGGTGCGCAGCCTGGCCAGCTCAACATCGCCCAGCAACCGACCCCATCTCACTCTCACGGTCGCCGAGCACATGGACGACGGCGTCAACGACTCGCTGCGTCCGCTGCTGGGGCGGCTGCCGTTTGCCTGCACGATCGGCGCTCCAATGTTCTTCGGGCGCGGGCCGTTCACGCTGGTGCGGCTGGTGATCCCATCCGCGGAACTGCTGGCGCTGCAGGCCGAGGTGCACACGGTCTGTCTTCCGCACATGTCGCCGGGTCCGCTGCCGCATGCGGCACCGGGGCACTGGACGCCCCATGTGACGTTCGCGCGTCGCGTTGCCGAGGACAAGCTGGTCGATGCGCTGTCTCTGCGCCGGATGTCCCGCGATCAGCGAGCAACAGCCGTGGCGCTCCGGCACTGGGACGGCAACAAGCGGGTCGAGTACCCGATCGGAAGCTAATCGGCGATGAAGGCAACTACATCGGACCAACTATCAATCGGACGGCGCGTCTGCGCGATCTCGCGCATGGCGGCCAGACCGTGCTGTCCGGCGTTACCGAGGAGTTGGTGTTCGAGCACCTTCCCGCCGGTGCGTGGCTCACCGATCTGGGCAGTCACGAGTTACGCGACGTAGCCCGCCCCGAACGCGTCGCCCAGCTGTGTCACCCCGATCTGCGCAACAATTTCCCGCCGCTGCGGGTCACGAATACCGCTGTGTCGCAGCGACTTCCCGCGCAGCTCACGAGCTTCGTCGGACGGCGCGCTCAGTTGGTCGAGATTCGTGACCTCGTCAACGACCACCGCCTCGTCACACTCACCGGTGCGGGTGGCGCGGGAAAGACCCGGCTCGCGATCGAGCTCGCGGCCCAGATGAGCGACGAGTTCGATGACAAGGTCTGGTATGTCGATCTTGCACCGATCACGAATCCCGATCTCGTGCCGACGACCGTAGCGCGTGTCTTCGGTCTGCCTGACCAGCCGGGCGCCTCGACGCAGGACACCCTCGTGCGGTTCATCGGCAGCCAGACAATGCTTGTGGTGCTGGACAACTGCGAGCATCTCGCCCACGCGTGTGCGACGACAGTGACAGCCATCCTCGGCGCGTGCCCGGCGGTCACTCTGCTGGCCACCAGCCGCGAACCCATCAGGGCTGTCGGCGAGATCACGTGGTCGGTCCCGTCTCTGTCGCTCCACGACGAGGCCGTCGAGCTCTTCACCGATCGGGCTCGGCAGTCGCGTCCGGACTTCGCGGTCACCGACGACAACGCGGCGGAAATGGCGGAGATCTGTCAACGCCTCGACGGAATGCCGCTCGCGATCGAGCTCGCAGCTGCGCGTACCCGCGCCCTGTCGTTGAGAGAAATCCTGGACAGCCTGCACGACCGCTTCCGCCTGCTCACCGGTGGCGCGCGGACGGCGGTACGTCGCCAGCAGACGCTGCGCGCGTCGGTGGACTGGTCGCATGCATTCTGCAAGTGATCGGACTTGTAGGCGAAAGCTTCGCCGAGGCGCTACGCGGTGACGACGCGGCTGCGCAGAGATTGGCCGACGAGGCCCATCAGTGCTCATCGCGACACTTCCGGTACTACGACATTCCGTGTTACGGGGCCGTCACCTTCTCGCGGCTCGCCGCAGGAGATGCCGATGCCGCGTGGGAGGCGAGCGAGGAAGCCAGGCACTTCACCGACGGGCATCCCCTGACGTGGCAAGTGTTCCTGGTGTGGGCGGCTCAGGCGGCGCATGCCCGCGGTGACCTGACGGAGGCATTTCGGTTGGCCGACAAAGCTGTTTCAATGCGGCGCGGTGTCTTTCAATCATCAGCGCTGGTGGCACGCGCCAATCTCGAGGTCGCGCAAAAAGAGTTCGGCCGGGCCGATGTCGACGTCCGGCGAGCACTTGATATCGCGGCCACCGCCGGCGGTGACGTAATAGTTCCTGACATCTTCGAATGTCTCGCAGAACTTGCCCGCTACCGTCGCCGCAACGCTTTTCGGCACGCACATGCGCCATGCGTCGATGACGATTTCGCGGAGCTCGACGAGATCGATCGCGTCGAGCTGGACGTGGACCCAGTTGTATCGCATATCGGACGGCCTCGGGAGCGAGAACTTGTCGGGCTCGGAGGCCACCAACCCCGCGCGCTCCTCCTTGGGAAAGGCGAAACCCATCACCGTCTCGTCGCGCGAAAACGCCAGGTAGACGATCTGCCCTATGCGGAACTTGATCTGGTCGCGAACAACCACCTCGTAGGACCGCGGCAGCGGCGCCACGATCTGCCGTACATCGTCGACGGTGACCATGTCCGCGACGTTAGTCGGGCACCCCGACAACGGGCCTCCGCGCTTCGATGCCGTCCACGAGCAACGCGAGCCCGAAGCCGAACCGTTCCCCGGCGTCGTCGGCGAGCACGGACTGCTCGTCGGGCAGCTCGGCGCCCGCGGCGTCCCACTGCAGTCGGGACTGCTCGTCGGCGGTGAATCCCAGCACGTAGTAGACGACCGTGCGGGCGGCCAGCTCGGCGTGTGCGCCCTCGACGCCTGCATCGCCGGTGGCATCGGCAAGGTGGGCCACGATCTGCGTCATCGCCTGCGACTGGCCGGCCGCGAAGCTGGCCGAGACCAGCTCCGCACCGTCGGTGTGCGACAGCAGGGCATCCCGCAGACGGCCGCATATCCCCGCGACGCGATCATGCCAATCTCCCGGCCCATCGCCGACGGGTTCCAGAATGCGGTCGGCGATCGCACCGAGAAGCTGCTGCTTGTTGGCGAAATGCCAGTACAGCGCGCCGGGGGAGACATTGAGCTCACGGCCCAGCCTGCGCATTGTCAGGTCGGCGATCCCGTAGTTGTCCAGGATCGCCGTCGCCGCCTCGACCACGTCGCGTTTGTGCAGCTGCACCCGGCTACCATAACCTGAACGCTGTTCAATTCTCGGCACCGCCGAGGTGTTCAAGTTTTTGAGATGGGAGCAGTGGTTTGACGGACATCCTGGCCGAGGCCCGCGAGCAGGTCCTCGAACGAGGTGAGGGCCTGACGCAGGACCAGGTACTGACCGTGCTGCAACTGCCCGACGATCGGCTCGACGAACTGCTCGCACTGGCTCATGACGTGCGGATGCGCTGGTGCGGCCCGGAGGTCGAGGTCGAGGGCATCATCAGCCTCAAGACCGGTGGCTGCCCCGAGGACTGTCACTTCTGTTCGCAGTCAGGGCTTTTCGCCTCCCCGGTGCGCAGCGCCTGGCTAGACATTCCGAGCCTGGTGGAAGCCGCCAAGCAGACGGCGAAGTCCGGAGCGACCGAATTCTGCATCGTGGCGGCGGTGCGTGGCCCCGACGAGCGACTGTTGGCCCAGGTCGCCGCGGGCATCGAGGCGATCCGCAACGAGGTGGACATCCAGATCGCCTGCTCGTTGGGCATGCTGACCCAGGAGCAGGTCGAACGGCTGTCGGAGATGGGCGTGCACCGCTACAACCACAACCTGGAGACGGCCAAGTCGTTCTTCCCCGAGGTGGTCACCACGCACACCTGGGATGAGCGCTGGGACACGCTGTCGATGGTCCGCGATGCCGGCATGGAGGTGTGCTGCGGCGGCATCCTCGGAATGGGCGAGACGCTCGAGCAACGCGCCGAGTTCGCGGCCAACCTGGCCGAGCTCGACCCCCACGAGGTTCCGCTGAACTTCCTCAACCCGCGCCCCGGCACACCGTTCGGCGATCTGGACGTGCTGCCCGCGTCTGAGGCACTGAAGGCCGTCGCGGCGTTCCGGCTGGCGTTGCCGCGCACCATGCTGCGGTTCGCGGGCGGTCGTGAGATCACGCTCGGCGACCTCGGCGCCAAGCAGGGCATCCTCGGTGGCATCAACGCGGTCATCGTGGGCAACTACCTGACGACGCTGGGCCGCCCGGCCGAGGCCGACCTGGAGCTGCTCGACGATCTCCAGATGCCGATCAAGGCGCTCAACGCCACCATCTAGCCGTGGCTTGTCTGATGGGGACCGTCAAGTTCAACGTCTACACTGGCGAGCCCGCGGGCGGCGCCGTGCCTACTGCGGCCCAACTCGGGCTCGAGCCACCACGCTTCTGCGCGGAATGCGGCAGGCGGATGGTGGTGCAGGTGCGTCCCGACGGGTGGACGGCGAAGTGCTCGCGGCACGGCACACAGGACTCGAAGGACCTTGACAAGCGATGAATGATGTTGCACCGCCACGAATTTCACGTCGTAGCGCTGCCGCGACGGTGGTCGTCGGGTTGGCTGTTGCCGGTGCATTGACCGGTGCGCTGTGGGCATGGATGGCGCCGCCCATTCACGGTGTCATCGCACTGACCAAGAGCGGTGATCGAGTGCACGCCGCCCTGGGCGACGAGACCGACAACTTCTTCATCGCGGCCTTCCTCCTGGTGGGCATGGTCGTGGTGCTGGCAGTGGTGACCGCGGCTCTGGTGTGGCAGTGGAGGCCGCATCGCGGTCCGGTGATCTGTGCGGCGTTGGCTATCGGTTCGGCGGCGGCGTTCGGTGCGGCCGCGGGCGTGGGTGCGCTGATCGTGCGGTCGCGCTACGACGTCATCGACATCGCGGGTGCGCCGATCTCACCGGACGATCGCGTGGTCTACGTGACCGAGGCGCCGCCGGTGTTCTTCGCCCACACAGGGTGGGTGATCGCGACATCGGTGCTGTTCCCGGTGGCGCTGGCGGCGCTGGTCTATGCGCTCATCGCGGTGTCGGCGTCACGCGACGATCTCGGCGGCTGGCCTCCAGAGGAACAGGTCCTGCGGCCGCCTGTCACAGTGGACGGCGCTCTACCGTCCGTCCCGTGACGACCTTCGCCGCGATCCGCACAAGTCGCGCCATGCCCATATAGGTCATCGGGTTCAGCATCGTCGGCCACTTCGTGCGGATCAGGTTCTCGCTCAGCGGCTTTCCGGCGAACCGATCGGTCAGCCAGCGCAGCGCCATCGGCGCCGACAGCGGGTGCAGCAGCATGTGCTCGCTGAACATGTCCCGGTGGTAGGTCACCGAAGCGCCGCCGGACTCGTAGGTGTCGGCCAGTTCGTCGATGTCGTCGACCGAAACGATCCGGTCATGCACCGCCTGGACCAGCAGCACCGGTGGGGTGGGGACCGCGGTGCCCAGCTTGATGTCGGCGAAGACCTTCTGAAGCTCGGGCATGTCGAGGATCTCGTCGAGCGGCCGGTCGATGAGCTTGCCCATGTCCATGCCGATCAACCTCAGAACTCCGTGGATGGTGGTCATGTTCTCCACCCGCAGCAGCATCGCCTTACCGGTATCGGTGGCATGTTCGGAGATGATCCGGTCGAGGTCGGGATAGGCGTGTGACAGCGCTGCTACCACCATCGCAGGCAGCGCTGAGTAGAAGCTGCCGTTGAGTCTGCGGAACGTGTTACCGAGGTCGCCGACGGGCGAACCGAGGACCGCGCCAACGATGTTCAGCTCGGGGGCGTATGTGCCGCTCACCTCGGCCGCCCACGCAGTGGCCAGCCCACCGCCTGAGTAGCCCCAAAGCCCGATCGGTGCCGTCGCCGAAAGACCGAGCTTTTCGGAGCTCAATGCGGCCCGCAGCCCGTCGAGAATCCGGTAGCCGGGCTCGTACGGCGTGCCCCAGGCACCTTTGCGCCCCTCGTGGTCGGGCACCGACACCGCCCAGCCCTCGGCCAGCGCCGCAGAGATGAGGAAGAACTCGAGTTGCGCCAGTGCTCCCGGCGCGAGCGTCCATCGGCGCAGCGCATATGAGGGGAAGCAGCGCGACGTCACGGCGTCGATCGCGCACTGATACGACACGACGGGGCAGGTCTGCCCGGGCGCGCGTTCGGCGGGGGCGATCACCGTGCTGACGGTCGCCTCCGGTTCGCCGTTCATGTCGGTGGTCCGGTACAGCAACTGAGTGGCGGTGACCTTCTGCGGGATCAGCCCAAGGAATGCCACTTCGACGTCGCGGCTGCGCAGGACGGTGCCGGGTGCGGCGTGCTGAAAGCCCCGCGGCGGGTCGTAGAACGGGTCATCGCTGGGCAGCAGAGGCCGGACGCCCGGATTTATCGCCTCGTGCGGTACGGAGCCGATCCACTCGGCACCGGTGGCCGGTGCGGCGCTGCCAAAGTCCATCCGGCCAGTATTGCTTAAGAAAGCATTAAGAACCTAACCGCCTCACCCGGGCGGCCGCAAAGCGGCGAACTCGTCGGTGACCCGGTAAGCGGACTCGGTGAAGCGGTACAGAGCCGCAGGCCGGCCGCCGCTGCGGCCCGAGCGCGCGGTCGTGCCGGTCGGTGTGATGACACCGCGACGCCCGAGTACCCGCTGCAGATTCGTCGCGTCCACCTGATAGCCGAGCGCGGCACCGTAGATGTCGCGCAGGGTCGAGAGGGCGAATTCTCTTGGCGCCAGGGCAAATCCAATATTCGTATAAGACATCTTCGCGACGAGGCGGGTGCGTGCGTGCTCGACCATCGTCCCGTGGTCGAACGCCATCGGCGGCAGCGCGTTCACTGGATGCCAACGCGTGTCTGGCGGCAGCTCCGGGGTAGCGGGGGAGGGCACCAGGCCCAGGTACGTGGACGCGATGGTGCGTGCGCCGGGAACCCGTTGCGGGTCGGAGAACACAGCCAACTGCTCGAGGTGAGCCAATTCACGCAGATCGACCTTCTCGGCGAGTTGTCGTCGAACTGAACTGCTCATGTCCTCGTCGTGACGCAGCATGCCGCCGGGCAGCGCCCACGCGCCACGCTGCGGTTCCTTGGCGCGCTGCCACAGCAGCACGCTGAGCTGCGGGTTCCTGGTGCTCAGCTGCCGAACCTGGAAGACGACAGCGAGCACTTCGTGGGCAGTGCTACCATTGGCCATGTTTTCGATTATAAGTCGAAAACCTATGGATCGCGAGGAGGCGGCCATGACGGTGTTGGACGAGCGGATCGTCAACGGTCCGACCGGCTATTCCGGCGTCGACGGCGACGAGGAATGGGCCGCCGAAGTGCGGCGTCTCGCCGACCTGCGCGGCGCAACGCTGCTGGCTCACAACTACCAGCTGCCGGCCATCCAGGACGTCGCTGACCACGTCGGTGACTCGTTGGCGCTGTCCCGGATCGCCGCCGCCGTGCCCGAGGAAACGATCGTCTTCTGTGGTGTGCACTTCATGGCCGAGACGGCCAAAATCCTCTCTCCGGAAAAGACGGTGCTGATTCCCGACCAGCGCGCCGGCTGCTCGCTGGCCGACTCGATCACCGCGGACGACCTGCGCGCCTGGAAGGCCGAATATCCCGGCGCGGTCGTGGTGTCCTACGTGAACACCACAGCGGCGGTGAAGGCGGAGACCGATATCTGCTGCACGTCATCGAACGCCGTCGAAGTGGTGGCCTCCATCCCCGAGGACCGCGACGTACTGTTCTGCCCGGATCAGTTCCTTGGCGCCCACGTCCGGCGGGTCACGGGCCGCAAGAACCTGCAAATCTGGGCGGGCGAATGCCACGTGCATGCAGGCATCAACGGTGATGAGCTGGCCGACAAGGCTCTCGCGCATCCCGATGCAGAGCTGTATGTGCATCCCGAATGCGGTTGTGCGACTTCGGCTTTGTATCTCGCCGGCGAGGGCGCATTCCCCGAGGATCGGGTGAAGATCCTGTCCACCGGTGGCATGCTCGACGCCGCCCGCGAGACTAAAGCCCGTCAGGTTCTGGTCGCCACCGAGGTCGGCATGCTGCACCAATTGCGGCGGGCCGCACCCGAAGTCGACTTCCGGGCCGTCAACGACCGCGCGTCGTGCAAGTACATGAAGATGATCACGCCGGCCGCACTGCTGCGCTGCCTGATCGAGGGTGCCGACGAGGTCGACGTCGATCCCGACATCGCCGCACGTGCCCGGGCCAGCGTTCAGCGGATGATCGAGATCGGCACACCCGGCGGCGGTGAATGATGTGGCATCAACGAGCCGACGTGGTGGTCGTCGGCACCGGAGTCGCGGGCCTCGTCGCCGCCCTGGCCGCACACCGTCGCGGCCGCAAGGTCGTCGTGCTGAGCAAGGCCGCCGACACCGCGACGTTCTACGCGCAGGGCGGCATCGCTGTGGTGCTGCCGGATACCGACGACTCGATCGACGCCCATGTGGCCGACACGATTGCCGCCGGTGCCGGGTTGTGTGACGCCGATGCCGTGCGATCGATCGTGTCCGACGGCTATCGCGCCGTCCGCGAACTGGTCGACGACGGAGCGCGTTTCGACGAAACCGAGCCCGGCCGCTGGTCGCTCACACGTGAGGGCGGGCACTCGCGCCGCCGCATCATCCATTCCGGCGGTGACGCCACCGGCGCCGAGGTTCAGCGCGCGTTGGACCACGCCGCCGCGACGCTGGACATCCGCCGCAACCACGTCGCGCTGCAGATTCTGCAGACCGATGGCGCGGTGACCGGCGTGCAGGTGCTCAACGATGACGGATTGGGCATCGTGCATGCGCGCTCGGTGGTGCTCGCGACGGGCGGGCTGGGGCACCTGTATTCGGCTACCACGAATCCCGAGGGTTCGACCGGTGACGGCGTCGCGCTCGCGCTCTGGGCGGGTGTCCCGATCAGCGATATCGAGTTCATCCAGTTCCACCCGACCATGCTGTTCGACGGCCATGCCAGCGGACGCCGTCCGCTGATCACCGAAGCTGTTCGCGGCGAGGGCGGGATTCTGCTTGACCGGCAGGGCAATTCGATCACCGCAGGAGTTCACCCGATGGGTGACCTGGCCCCGCGCGATGTCGTTGCGGCGGCCATCGACGCCCGGTTGCGGGAAACGGGCGACCCATGCGCATACCTCGACGCGCGCGGAATCGCCGACTTCGACCGCCGTTTCCCGACGGTCACCGCAGCGTGCCGAGCGGCTGGCATCGACCCGACGAGCCAGCCCATTCCGGTGGTGCCGGGGGCGCACTACAGCTGCGGTGGTGTGGCTGCGGACGTGCACGGCCGCACTGATCTTCCCGGCTTGTTCGCCGCCGGTGAGGTGGCCCGCACGGGTATGCACGGCGCGAACCGGTTGGCCTCCAACAGCCTGCTGGAGGGGCTGGTGGTCGGTGGCCGCGCCGGACAGGCGGCGGCGCAGCACGCCGTCGACGCGGGACCGGCACACGCAGAGCCCAGTGATGCCGGGACGCGGGTTGCCCTTCCGCGCAACAAGTTACAGCGGGCGATGTCGAGGTACGCCTCGGTCGTGCGGGATGGCGACGGCCTGCAGCAGCTGGCGCGCGAGCTCGACGCCGCCGATCCGCGCGACCTCGACTGCCGGGCCAGTTTCGAGGACGTGGCGCTGACCACCACCGCCCGCGCCGTGACCGCCGCCGCATCGGCCAGAAACGAGTCGCGCGGCTGCCATCACCGATCCGACTTCCCCGATACCGACCCCGCTTTGGCGCACAGCCAGGTGTTCGCGGCGGCCTGCTGCTGATGGAACTCAGCGCCGACGAGCTGACGGAGGCTCGCAGGGCAATCGCACGCGCGCTGGAGGAAGACCTGCGCTACGGCCCCGACGTGACCACGCTGGCGACCGTGTCCGCCGACGCGAGGACGACGGCATCGATGGTGACCCGCGAGCCGGGCGTCATCGCCGGGGTCGACGTCGCGCTGATGGTCCTCGATGAGGTGCTCGGCCCGGACGGGTATCGGTTGAAGGAGCGCGTCGACGACGGTGCTCGTCTCGACGCGGGCGGGATAGTGCTGGTTGTCGAGGCGCCGACGCAGGGCCTGCTGACCGCCGAGAGGACGATGCTCAACCTGGTCTGCCACCTATCGGGCATCGCGACGACCACCGCGGCATGGGTCGAGGCGGTCGAGGGCACGAACGCGAAGATCCGCGATACCCGTAAGACGCTGCCCGGGCTGCGCGCGCTGCAGAAGTACGCGGTGCGGGTCGGCGGCGGCGTCAACCATCGGATGGGCCTGGGCGACGGGGCCTTGATCAAGGACAACCATGTCGCGGCCGCCGGCTCAGTGGTGGCGGCGCTGCGTGCCGTCCGCGAGGTGGCGCCCGATCTGCCCTGCGAGGTCGAGGTCGACTCGCTCGAACAACTCGACGACGTACTGGCCGAAAATGTGGAACTCGTTCTGCTGGATAACTTCCCGATCTGGCAGACGCAGATTGCGGCGCAGCGCCGCGACGCCCGAGCACCTGAGACGAAACTCGAATCGTCGGGCGGGCTGTCGCTGGACACCGCGGCCGAATACGCGGGGACGGGCGTCGACTATCTGGCTGTCGGAGCTCTTACCCACTCCGTGCGAGTACTCGATATCGGCCTGGATCTCTAGCGCTCCAAGAGCGAATGCGCCGCCACCTTCGCGGCTTTCAACGCCGTGCCGTCGCCTGCGATGCGGGACAGGATCAGCGCACCCTCGATCAGGGCGATGACCGCGAGCGCCGTCTGCTCGGCCTCGGGCTCCGGCCAGCCGTCGGCGCGAAGCCGCTCGGCGACCGCGGCGATCCAGCCGGCGAAGGCGCGGGCTGACGCGTCGCGCACCTGGGGGCTGGCGTTGACCGACTCGGTGGCGATCGGTTCGATCGGGCAGCCGTCGCGCCGGTCGGCGGCCAGTTGGACGATGAGCAGGTCGATCCAGCCGGCAACGATGTCTGCCACAGCCGAGTCGCTGTCGAGGAAGCGGCGCAGCAGCCGTTCGATCTCGCCGCCCGCGGTTTCGACGACGGCAGCCGCGAGTTCCTGCTTTCCGTCCGGAAAGTGGTGGTAGAGCGAACCGGCCTTGACGTCCGCGGTCTCCAGGATCTGGTTCACCCCGGTGGCCGCATAGCCCTGCCTGCGGAACAACTGGGCTGCGGTGTCGACCAGCGCGGCACGGCTTCGATCGGGGCGGGGCACCCCTTGACAATACTAGAACGGTCGCTCAAGAATACTTGAACGACCGCTAAAGAAGGGCCACGGCATGCAGCAGCTGGTATTCGAGGAGGCCGGGCGCTACGCCTGGCGGGATGCTCCTGACCCGGAGATATCCGATGCCAGGCAGGCGCTGGTGCGGCCTTTGATGGTGGCCTGTTGCGACCTCGACGTCGCCGTCGCCGAGGGTGCGTTGCCCATGCCGCCCGGACACGCCGTCGGTCACGAGGGCCTCGCGGAAGTCGTCGCCGTCGGTGACGAGGTCACAACCGTGCGCGTAGGCGACCGCGTAATCGTGCCGTTTCAGATCAACTGCGGGGAGTGCAACGCGTGCCGTCGCGGCGTGACCGGTTCGTGCGCGTCACTTCCGCTGATGGCGATGTACGGCATGGCGCCACTGGCCGGTCTGGACGGTGGCGGGTTCATGTCCGATCTCGTGCTCGTGCCGTTTGCCGACGCGATGCTGCTGCCCGTTCCAGCGGGTGTCGACCCGGTGGCGATCGCGTCATTGTCGGACAACATCCCCGACGGCTGGCGCGCGATCGGTCCGTACCGTGCCGAATTGGCCGGCCTCGACGAGGTCGACCGTCGCATGCTCGTGGTCGGTAGACGGTCGATCGGCTTGTACGCCGCGGCTTTCGGATTGGCATACGGCGCGCAGGTCGACTACGTCGACACCGACGAACAGCGGCTCGCCATGGCGGAGAAACTCGGTGCCCGGGTGCACGACCGGCCGAAGCCGGACAGGTCATGGGACCCGTATCCGGTGACGGTGCACACGTCGGCGGACCCGTCGGTGCTCGCCTCGACGCTGCGCGCAACGTGGCCGGACGGTGTCTGCACCGACACGGGCATCTATTACCAGGGCGGGGTGGAGATGCCGCTGCTGCCGATGTACACCCGCGGTGTCCGCTTCGTGACCGGGCGGGTCAACGCGCGGGCGGTGATCCCCGAGATCCTCGAATTGCTCACCGCGGCTTGTGATCTGTCGCCTGCCGTAGATCGGGTCGTGCCGTGGGATGACGCGCCGTCCGTATGGCCGACGATGACCGGTAAGACGGTGTTTACGCGGTAGCCGGACCGCGTCGCACCAGCGACAGCACCACCGCCGCCGCGGCGAACAGGCCCGAGAACACGCGGTTGACGACCGTTTGTTTGCGCGGCGTGTGCATCCATTTGAGCAGTCGGACGGCCAGAGCGGTGTAGAGACCCATCACCACGAGGTCGACGGCGACCATGGTCACGCCGATCGCCAGATATTGCGGCAGAAGCGGCGCGGTGGGCACGACGAACTGGGGGAGCACGGCGAGGAAGAACACCAGCCCCTTTGGGTTCGTCGCGTTGACAAGGAATCCGCGAACAACGAGCGACAGCCTGCCGCCGTCCATCGCCTTACCGATCTGCTCCCGCAGATCGACTGTGGCCGTGCGCCATTGCCGCACGGCCAGATAGATCAGGTAGGCCACCCCGATCCACTTGATGATGTTGAACGCCAGGACCGAGTTCGCGACGACTGCGCCGAGTCCGGCCGCCACCAGCGCGAGCTGCAGCATGAGCCCGACTTCAAGCCCGAGGATGCTCCAATATCCGCGCCGCACACCGTGGGTCAGCCCAGTGGCCATCGACTGGATGGCGCCTGCGCCGGGAGAGACCGCGATCGCGATCGCCGCACCGAAGAACGTCAGCCAGACTTCCCATGCCATGGGGACAGTGTGTCAGGCGGTCAAGCGATATCGGCGACGAAGACTCCCATATTCCGGGCCTGCACCCGCGCCATGAACGGCGGCACGACGGATCGTCGCTACCGGCGGGCACACCGTGGATTGACGATGTGCACGTCCGCTTGCCGAAAAGGTGCACATCGGCCTCGTCGGCGGCGAGCACGTTCTTGACCCAGTCCGTCTTGCCGTGCCCCAACACGATCGCGAGACACATTGCCCTTGCGGTAAGGGTGTGACGATCGTTTCGTAGTTCTTACCGGACTTGCGGCCGCGGTGCTCTGACCATGGCGAACCCGGGCATGAACCGCGCGATGCGCCTTACCAGCGGGTTCAAGTACTTGATCTGTAGGCGCTCCACCAATGGCGGAAATTTCATCGGGACGCCGGGCGCATTGTTGGGGTGATCCTTCGCGGACATGCCAAGGACATTACGCAAGTCAGAGACGGCCCCGAAGGGCGCGGGCATACGATCAGCCGCATGTCTGAGCCAACGGGGTCTTCCAGGGGTTTTATCATTTCTGTCGCGGCGCTGGTCGTGGCGCTCGTCGCCGCCGGCCTTGCCGTCTGGGCCTTGCTGAAGGAGCCGTCGGCCCCGGAAGGGCAGGTATTCACCGGAAGCTCGACCGACGATCCCAAGGGCAGCATCTGCGAGGTGTTCAACGTCATCCGCAACGGCGTCCAGATCAATACGAACCTGCAGCCTCCCGGCGGACAGGAGGACATCACCGGCTCGATGGCGGTAGCCGCCAATGCGCGCCTGGCGCTCTACGACGGCGGGCAGTACCTCCTCGCCCGGCTTCAACCTGGGACACCCCCGGAGCTCGCCGACGCCGTTCGCAAGTTCGCCAACAACCTGATGGACATCGGCGCCCGGTCGACTTCGGGCATTCCGAACTCCGACCCCGGCCAGGCCGCGCGGCTGAAGGAAGCAGACGAGGCCAACGCCAAGATCACCGAACTGTGCAAGTGAGCAACCGCCTCATCTGACCTGGGACGCGGCGCGGGCTGCCGCGGCGATAACGATTTGGCCTGTTCTGGGACAATAGGTGCATGAACATGGCCCGCATCGACTTGCGCGGCGCCGAACTGTCGGCCGCCCGCCTGAGATCCGCGCTGCCACGCGGTGGCGTGGACGTCGACGCAGTGGTGCCGACGGTTCGGCCGATCGTCGATGCCGTCGCCGCGCGCGGCGCTGACGCCGCCCTGGAGTTCGGCGAGTCGTTCGACGGCGTGCGCCCCGCGCTGGTGCGGGTTCCCGCGGCTGAACTGCAGAGCGCCCTGGACCGGTTGCCGTCCGACGTCCGCACCGCCCTCGAGGTGGCGATCGAGCGCACCCGTGCCGTGCACGCCGACCAGCGGCGCACCGACACCACGACCACGCTCGCGCCCGGCGCCACCGTGACCGAACGTTGGGTGCCGGTCGAGCGCGTCGGCCTGTACGTGCCCGGCGGTAACGCGGTCTACCCGTCCAGCGTGGTGATGAACGTCGTGCCCGCCCAGATCGCGGGCGTGGACTCGCTGGTCATCGCGAGCCCGCCGCAGGCGCTGTTCGACGGCCTGCCGCATCCCACCATCCTGGCCGCAGCCCGCCTGCTCGGCGTGGACGAGGTGTGGGCCGTCGGCGGCGCTCAAGCCGTCGCGCTCATGGCGTATGGCGGAACCGACACCGACGGAGCGGAATTGGCTCCTGTCGACATGGTCACCGGGCCGGGCAACATCTACGTCACCGCCGCCAAGCGGATCTGCCGTTCACAGATCGGCATCGACGCCGAGGCCGGCCCCACCGAGATCGCGATACTGGCCGACCACACCGCCGATCCAGTCCATGTCGCCGCTGACCTCATCAGCCAGGCCGAACACGACGAGATGGCCGCCAGCGTGCTGGTCACGCCGAGCGCTTCGCTCGCCGACGCCACCGACCGCGAACTCGCGCATCCAGCTGCAAACCACCGTGCATCGTGAACGGGTCTCCGCCGCGCTGGCCGGGCGGCAGTCGGCGATCGTGCTCGTCGACGACATCGACGCCGGCGTCAAGACCGTCAACGCCTACGCAGCCGAACACCTCGAGATCCAGACAGCTGACGCCCGCGATGTGGCCAGCCGAATCCGTTCGGCCGGAGCAATTTTCGTCGGGGCCTATTCGCCGGTCAGTCTCGGCGACTACTGCGCGGGCTCCAATCACGTGCTGCCGACGGCGGGTTGTGCGCGGCACTCCAGCGGGCTGTCGGTGCAGACGTTCCTTCGCGGCATCCACGTCGTCGACTACGACGAGGCGGCGCTGAAAGACGTGTCCGGATACGTGATCACGCTTGCCGAGGCCGAGAATCTGCCCTCACACGGCGAGGCGGTGCGCCGGAGGTTCGAGACGTGACACTCGGCGACAAGGTGACGCTGGACGACCTGCCGCTCCGTGACGACCTGCGCGGTAAATCGCCATATGGCGCACCACAACTCGCGGTGCCCGTGCGGCTCAACACCAACGAGAACCCGCATCCGCCGACCCAGGCCCTTATCGACGATGTCACGAGCTCGGTCCGCGCAGTCGCAGGAGACCTGCACCGGTACCCCGACCGCGACGCGGTGGCACTGCGCACCGAGCTGGCCGCCTACCTGTCGGCGCAGACCGGCGTCGACGTCGGCGTCGAGAACCTCTGGGCCGCCAACGGTTCCAACGAGATTCTGCAGCAGCTGCTACAGGCGTTCGGCGGACCGGGCCGCAGCGCGATCGGATTCGTGCCGTCGTATTCGATGCACCCGATCATCTCCGACGGCACACAGACCGAGTGGCTGGTGGCCAACCGTGCCGACGACTTCAGCCTCGACGCCGAAGTGGCGGTGCATGCGATCAAGGAGCGCAACCCCGACATCGTGTTCGTCGCGAGCCCGAACAACCCGTCGGGCCAGAGTGTCTCGCTCGACGAATTGCGTCGGCTCCTCGAAGCGATGACCACCGGCATCCTGATCCTCGACGAGGCTTACGGCGAGTTCTCGTCTCAACTCAGCGCGGTGAACCTCATCGCCGAGTTCCCGACGAAACTCGTCGTGACCCGGACCATGAGCAAGGCGTTCGCGTTCGCAGGCGGCCGGCTCGGCTACCTGATCGCCGCGCCCGCGGTGATCGACGCCATGCTGCTGGTGCGGTTGCCGTATCACCTGTCGTCGGTGACCCAGGCCGCTGCCCGCGCCTCGCTGCGGCATGCCGACGACACCTTGGGCAGCGTCGCCACGCTCATCTTGGAACGCAACCGTGTGACAGATGCGTTGACCGGCATGGGCTTTGAGGTCATTCCCAGCGATGCGAACTTCGTGCTGTTCGGTGAGTTCGCCGACGCACCGGCCACCTGGCAGCGCTACCTCGACGCGGGCATCCTCATCCGCGACGTCGGAATCCCCGGATATCTTCGCGCCACCATCGGCCTGGCCGACGAGAACGACGCGCTGCTGGAAGCCAGCGCACGAATAGGAGCACAGTGACCACGAACCGTCGCGCCCGCGTCGAACGCAAGACGAAGGAATCCGACATCGTCGTCGAACTCGACCTCGACGGCACGGGAGTCGTCGACATCTCCACCGGCGTACCGTTCTACGACCACATGCTCACCGCGCTGGGCAGCCACGCCAGCTTCGATCTCACCGTCCAGGCCAAGGGCGACGTCGAGATCGAAGGACACCACACGATCGAGGACACCGCGATCGTGCTGGGCCAGGCGCTGCGCGAGGCGCTCGGCGACAAGAAGGGCATCCGGCGGTTCGGCGACGCCTTCATCCCGATGGACGAGACGCTCGCGCACGCCGCGGTCGACGTCTCCGGGCGGCCGTACTGCGTGCACACCGGTGAGCCGGAACACATGCTGCACACCACGATTGCGGGTTCCGAGGTGCCCTACCACACCGTGATCAACCGCCACGTGTTCGAAACCATCGCGAACAACGCGCGCATCGCGCTGCATGTGCGGACGCTGTACGGACGCGATCCGCACCACATCACCGAGGCTCAGTACAAGGCGGTCGCGCGTGCTCTGCGCCAAGCGGTCGAGTTCGATCCGAGGGTGACGGGCGTGCCGTCCACCAAAGGCACCCTGTGACAACGAAAACCGTCGTTGTGCTCGACTACGGTTCGGGCAATCTGCGGTCGGCACAGCGGGCGCTTGAGCGGGTGGGCGCCGAGGTCGAAGTGACCGCCGACGCCGATGCGGCCGCCCGCGCCGACGGGTTGGTGGTGCCCGGTGTCGGTGCGTACGAGGCCTGCATGACCGGGCTGCGGGAGATCGGCGGCGACAAGATCATCGCCTCGCGGGTCGCTGCCGGCCTGCCGGTGCTCGGGGTGTGCGTTGGCATGCAGATCCTGTTCGCGCGAGGCGTCGAGTTCGGCGTCGAATCGCAGGGTTGCGGCCAGTGGCCCGGCGCCGTCGTCCGGCTGGATGCTCCGGTGATCCCGCACATGGGCTGGAACGTCGTCGACGCCGCCGCAGGCAGCGCGTTGTTCAAGGGCCTGGACCCCACCACGCGCTTCTACTTCGTGCATTCCTACGCCGCACAGGCGTGGGAGGGCGACCCCGCGGCGCTGCTGACCTGGGCAACCCACAGTGTGCCGTTCCTGGCTGCCGTAGAGGACGGTGCGCTGGCGGCCACCCAGTTCCACCCCGAGAAGAGTGGTGATGCGGGCGCGACACTGCTCGCCAATTGGGTGTCGGACCTGTGAGGACGCTAGGTTGTCCGCCGTGCAGTTGATTCTTTTGCCAGCCGTCGACGTCGTGGACGGCAAGGCGGTGCGGCTTGTGCAGGGGCAGGCGGGTAGCGAAACCGAGTACGGCTCCGCGCTGGACGCCGCCATGACCTGGCAGCGCGACGGCGCCGAGTGGATCCATCTCGTGGACCTCGATGCGGCGTTCGGCCGCGGATCCAACCGCGAACTGCTCGCCGAGGTCGTCGGCAAGCTCGACGTCGCAGTGGAGTTGTCCGGCGGTATCCGCGACGAGGAGTCGCTGACGGCTGCGCTCGCGACCGGATGCGCCAGGGTCAACCTGGGCACCGCGGCACTGGAAAACCCCGAGTGGTGCGCCCGCGCGATCGCCGAGCATGGCGACAAGGTGGCGGTCGGGCTCGACGTGAAGATCGACCCCTCCTTACCTGACGGCGGGTTCCGACTCCGCGGCCGCGGTTGGGAGACCGATGGGGGAGATCTGTGGCCGGTCCTGGAACGCCTTGACAAGCAGGGCTGTTCGCGGTTCGTCGTCACAGACGTCACCAAGGACGGCACCTTGCAAGGACCCAACCTCGGCCTGCTGTCCAGCGTCGCCGAACGTACCGACGCGCCGGTGATCGCATCGGGCGGGGTTTCCAGCCTCGACGACCTGCGCGCCATCGCCACGCTCACCGGTACCGGCATCGAGGGCGCGATCATCGGAAAAGCCTTGTATGCGGGGCGCTTCACCCTGCCGCAGGCGCTGGCAGCGGTAGGAGAGTAGCCGGCCATGGCGCTCGACGAGACCGATCTCGACGCACTGGTCTCCGAGGCCGCCGTGATCCTCGACGAGGCGGCCACACCCTTCGTGTCCGGCCACGGCGCCGACTCGGCCGTACAGAAGAAGGGCAACGACTTCGCCACCGAGGTCGATCTCGCGATCGAGCGCCAGGTGGTGAACGCGCTGGTGTCGCGCACCGGCATCGAGGTGCACGGCGAGGAGTTCGGTGGCGCCGATGTCGACTCACCGTTGGTGTGGGTGCTCGACCCGATCGACGGCACGATCAACTACGCGGCAGGCCTGCCGACGGCCGCCATTCTGCTGGCGCTGGTGCGTGACGGTGAGCCGGTCGCCGGCCTGACCTGGTTACCGTTCACCGATCAGCGATTCACCGCTGTCATCGGAAAACCGCTGTACGCCAACGGTGTTGCGCAGCCAAAGCTTCAGCCCGCCACGCTGGCCGGCAGTGTCGTCGGCACCAGCACTTTCGATATCGACTCCCGAGGGCGTTTCCCCGGCCGCTATCGGATCGCGATTCTCGAACGGCTGAGCCGGGAGTGCTCGCGGATGCGGATGCACGGCGCGATCGGCCTCGACATGGCCTATACCGCAGCCGGAATACTCGGTGCCGCACTGAACTTCGGCGGCCACGTCTGGGACCACGCGGCCGGCGTCGCGTTGGTGCGGGCCGCCGGAGGAATCGTCACCGACCTGACAGGTAAGGACTGGGCCGTCGGATCCAGGGGTGTGCTGGCCGGATCACCCGGTGTGCACGCCGAGATGCTCGACATCGTGCTGTCGGTCGGCGCCCCGGAGGACTACTGATGGACCCGAGAGACCTCGCAATCCGCATCATTCCGTGCCTCGATGTCGACGACGGTCGGGTGGTCAAGGGCGTCAACTTCGAAAATCTGCGCGATGCAGGTGATCCCGTCGAACTCGCGGCCGCCTACGACCGCGAAGGTGCCGACGAGCTGACCTTTCTCGACGTGACGGCGAGTTCGTCGGGTCGCGCCACCATGCTCGAGGTCGTCAAACGGACCGCCGATCAGGTGTTCATCCCGCTCACCGTCGGCGGAGGCGTGCGATCGGTGGCCGACGTCGACGTGCTGTTACGGGCGGGTGCCGACAAGGTCGCCGTCAACACCGCGGCCATTGCACGCCCGGAACTACTCGCCGAGTTGTCCCGCCAATTCGGGTCGCAATGCATCGTGTTGTCGGTCGACGCCCGAACCGTGCCCGAGGGGTCGTCGCCGACGCCGTCGGGATGGGAGGTCACCACCCACGGCGGACGGCGCGGCACCGGTATGGACGCGATCGAGTGGGCCGCTCGCGGCGCTGACCTGGGGGTCGGCGAAATCCTGCTCAATTCGATGGACTTCGACGGCACCAAGGCCGGGTTCGACCTCAGGATGTTGCGGGCGGTCCGCGGTGCGGTCACGATCCCGGTGATCGCGAGCGGCGGTGCCGGGGCGAAGGAAGATTTCGCGCCCGCGGTTGTTGCAGGGGCCGACGCCGTATTGGCCGCCAGCGTTTTCCACTTCCGGGAGCTGACGATTTCCGAGGTGAAGGCGGCGATGGCGGCAGAAGGGATCGTGGTGCGATGACACTCGCAGCCAGCATTGCGTCGCGGCTCAAGCGCGACGCTAACGGACTGTTCACCGCGGTCGTACAGGAGCGGGGCACCGGACAGGTGCTGATGGTGGCGTGGATGGACGACGCCGCGCTCGCACGCACACTCGAAACGCGTGAAGCGACGTACTTTTCGCGGTCACGCGGCGAGCAGTGGATCAAGGGCCAGACATCGGGCCACACGCAGCACGTGCACTCGGTACGGCTGGACTGCGACGGCGACACCGTGCTGCTGGAGGTCGATCAGGTCGGCGGCGCATGCCACACCGGCGACCACAGCTGCTTCGACGCCGATCTGCTGCTCGGACCGGAGGCTTAGCCGGTGGGAAGAGGCGCTGCGCTCACCGCCGCGGCGTTGGTTGCGCTGGCTTCCCGTCGCTACGCAGAACGGCGCAAGGCGATGTCGGCCGTTGCACCGGACTTACGGTCCCCGAAGATGCTCGTCACCTCCATCCCGATGAATACGGTGATGCTGCCTCTCGTCCGCTTGTTGATGAGCCTGAAGTCCAGCCCAGGGCCGGGTATGGCGCTGACGCAGCACCGCGTCGGAGACGAGGCGATCGAGGTCTTGGTGGTGACACCGACGGAGCCCGCTGCACCTCGGCCCGCTGTGCTGTCGTTGCATGGCGGCGGGATGTGCGCGGGCACCGCGCAGTTGGAGATCCAGCCTGCCGGACGGCTGGCCCGGGAACTGGGTGCCGTCGTGGTGTCGCCGAACTATCGGCTCGCACCCGAAAACCCCTTTCCCGCAGGGCTTGACGATTGTATGAGCAGCTTGCGGTGGATGATCGAACAGGCAGGTGTATTGGGCGTCGACGCGGACCGCATCGCCGTGTACGGAACGAGTGCGGGCGGCGGTCTCGCAGCCGCGGTCGCACAACGCGCGTTTGACGAGGGCATCCCGCTGCGCGCCCAAGCGCTGATTTCTCCGATGCTCGACGACCGCACCGCATTGCGTGATGACCTCGCAGGCCGCGGTGAGCTGACGTGGTCGCCGGAGTCCAACAAGTGGGCTTGGGCCGCGTACCTCGGACGCGAGCCACGAAGATCGGACGCTCCCGAGTATGCGGCGCCCGCCCGGCGCGCCGACGTGACCGGATTGGCTCCGGCGTGGATCGGGGTCGGCGACTTGGAGGTGTTCTTCGACGAGAATGTCGACTACGCCGAGAGGCTCGAGGCCGCAGGCGTGCCAAGCCAACTCGTCATCGTCCCCGGGATGTACCACACCGCCGACGGCCTCCTGCAGGAAGTTCCGGCGATGCAGCGACTTCCACGCCAGCATGGTCGAGTTCCTGCGGACTTATTTGGACGCGGCGGAATAGAACGACGTCAGCTCCCGTGCGATGTCCGGGCCGCTGGGCGTGTAGATGACTTCCGCAACACCCTGTTGGCCCAATTCGGCGACGCGGGCTGCGATCTCGTCAGGCGCTCCGATCGTCGCCAGACCATCGGGGGCATGATCCAGCAGTCGATGGTCGCGTTCGGTGAGCGTGGTGACGTGGCCCTGGTAGGTGAGCAGATGACGCTGACCTACCGGGGCGAGCTTCTCCAGCGCATCGCGCCATTCACGTCCGCCGGGCAGCGCATCGACGGCATCGGGTCCTGCGATGGCATATGCCTCGTGATAGGTGACGACTTTCCAGGGCCCGACGGCTTCTCTGACGCGTGCGCTGTCACGGTCCTCGCCCGGCTCCAGCACAGTTGCCGGCATCAGCATGGCGATGGGCAGCGCGTGAACCATGGGTCGTCCGACGATCATGCCGTCGGCGATCTCGGTCGCGAGCGCGATCCCGCGCGGGCCGAACACGCTTAGCCAGATCTCGACATCGATGGGTCTCGGTGCGGCCAAGCCGTCGGCATGAAGCATTCGTGCCGATTGGCCTTCGATCGCCACGGTTTCGCCTGACAACAGGCTGCGAACTGTCGTCACGTAGTCGCGCACCGCACGAAGTGTTATCGGCCTCTGGCCCATGGTTCGGCGCGCGGTCGCGCCGGTTCCGAAGGCCGCCCGGAATCTGCCGCCGGACAGTCGGGCGATGGTCGCGATCGCGGACGCCATCGACATCTCCGACCGTTCATGCGGAATGAGAACCGCGGTGCCGAGCCCGATCTGCGACGTGCGCTGCGCGGCGAGCGCCAAGTGCGCGAACCGGTCTTCCCACAGCGAAGCCGTGTCGAAGATCCACACCCGCACATAGCCCAGCGATTCGGCGAGGACGGCGAGGTCGCTGAAATCGGGACTCGGTGGCAGCCCGCACGACAGCTCGATCGTCATGGCTCGATGATGCGCGTGGCCTTGGCGCGCGCGGTCCAGCGGCCCTCGTCGTAGCCGACCACGACGGGATGGGCGAACGCGGCGCTGACGTTGTCGGTCGTCACGGTCGCACGGGCATCACCGATCGCCACCGTCCGTCCCTCGGCGATCAGCAGCGCGTGCGTCGTCGTCGTGGGCAGCTCCTCGAGATGGTGGGTGACGAGGATCGAGGCCACCTCGGGGTGCGTTTCGTCTAGCGAGTCGATGGTTTCGAGCAGCTGTTCGCGCGCGGCCACGTCGAGCCCGGTGGTCGGCTCGTCGAGCAGCAGCAGGCGCGGTTCGGAGATGAGCGCCCTGGCGATGAGCGTGCGACCGCGTTCACCCTGCGAAAGGGTCGGCCAGACATCGTCGGCCCGCTGCGTCAGGCCCACCGCCGCGATCATCGCGTCGGCACGGCGACGCTCGACAGCAGTCGGGGTCCAGCGCATCGGGGTGTCGATAGTGGCGGTGATGCCGGTCATCACCACCTCGCGGACCGTCAGCGAATATTGAAGCCGGTGACGGGGATTCACGTGCCCGATGAATCGGCGCAGCCGGGCAAGCTCAACCCGGCCCATCTGCTCACCGAGAATGTTCACCGTTCCAGATGTCGGAAACATCACCGCCGCACAGAAACCGAGCAGCGTGCTCTTGCCCGCTCCGTTCGGGCCGAGCAGGGCCCAGTGCTCGCCGGCGTTCACGGTGAGTGAGATGCCGTCGATGATCTGCTTGCCGTCGCGGCGAAACGTCACATCGCGGAGTGCGAGAACCTCTGTCACGCCGACTGCCGCTGGCGTAGCACCTCCAGCGCCTTGTCGGCGTGCGTATCCATGCTGATCTCGCTGGCGATTACGTCGAGCACGGTCCTGTCGGTGTCGATGACGAACGTCGTGCGCTTGACCGGCATCAGCTTGCCGAGCAGGCCGCGCTTCACACCGAACTTCGAGGCGATCGCGCCGTCGGCGTCGGACAGCAGCGGATAGTCGAAGCGCTGCGTATCGGAGAACTTGGCCTGCTTTTCGACGGGATCGGTGCTGATGCCGACCCGCGACGCCCCGACGGCGGCGAACTCGCCGGCGAGGTCGCGGAAGTGGCAGGCCTCCTTCGTGCAGCCCGGCGACATCGCTGCGGGGTAGAAGAACAGCACGATCGGGCCGCCGGCGAGCAAAGATGTGAGGCTTCGCACAGCACCCGATTGGTCTGGCAATTCGAACTCGGAGACCCGGTCACCACGTTTCATGAGTGTCACGCTACGCCTGACTGATTGCCGGTCCTGCCGTAGGAGTCTGGGAGGATTACCACGTGCAAACCACCGCCAACCTCGCTGTCACGACGTCGCGCGAGGACTTCCGGGCGCTGGCCGCCGGCCACCGGGTCGTTCCGGTGACCCGAAAGGTGCTGGCCGACAGCGAGACGCCGCTGTCGGCGTACCGCAAGCTGGCCGCCAACCGCCCGGGCACGTTCTTGCTGGAATCTGCGGAGAACGGACGGTCCTGGTCGCGGTGGTCGTTCATCGGTGCGGGTGCCCCGTCGGCGTTCACGGTCCGCAACGGTGAGGCGGCGTGGCTGGGCGTCACGCCACAGGACGCACCTAGCGGCGGCGACCCCGTGCACGCGCTGCACGAGACATTGGAGCTACTTCAGACCGAACCTGTGCCCGGGCTACCGCCGCTGTCCGGCGGACTCGTCGGATTCTTCGCATACGACCTTGTGCGCCGGCTTGAAAAGCTGCCCGAACGTGCCGTCGACGACCTCGGTCTGCCCGACATCCTGCTGTTGCTGGCCACCGATATCGCGGCCGTCGACCACCACGAGGGCACCATCACGCTGATCGCCAACGCTGTGAACTGGAATGGCACCGACGAACGCGTCGACTGGGCCTACGACGACGCGGTCACGCGGTTGGACGTGATGACCGAGGCGCTCGGGAAGAACCTGTCGTCGACTGTGGCGACCTTCAGCCGGCCCGGACCGCTGAACCGTCAACAGCGCAGCGTCGAGGAGTACGGCGCGATCGTGGAGCGTCTCGTCGGCGAGATCGAGGCGGGCGAGGCGTTCCAGGTGGTGCCGTCGCAGCGGTTCGAGATGGACACCGACGCGAACCCGCTCGACGTGTACCGAATGTTGCGGGTGTCCAACCCAAGCCCGTACATGTACCTGCTTAACGTGCCCGATGCCGATGGCGGACTGGACTTCTCGATCGTCGGGTCAAGTCCC
This sequence comes from uncultured Actinomycetota bacterium, assembly GCA_963822305.1. GTDB lineage: Bacteria > Actinomycetota > Actinomycetes > Mycobacteriales > Mycobacteriaceae > Mycobacterium. Next base: position 328,983 of record CAWGHF010000023.1, read on the forward strand.
GAAGCGCTGGTGACCGTGAAGGACGGACGCGCGACAACGCATCCCATCGCCGGTACGCGGTGGCGCGGCGCCAACGAGGAGGAAGACCTGCTGCTCGAGAAGGAGTTGCAGGAAGACGAGAAGGAACGCGCCGAGCATCTGATGCTGGTCGACCTCGGGCGCAACGACCTCGGCCGGGTTTGCGTGCCGGGAACGGTGCGGGTAGAGGACTACAGCCATATTGAGCGCTACAGCCACGTCATGCACCTGGTGTCGACGGTGACCGGGCAGTTGGCCGACGGCAAGACCGCGCTGGACGCCGTCACCGCATGCTTCCCGGCAGGCACGCTCACGGGCGCGCCGAAGGTGCGGGCGATGGAGCTCATCGAAGAGGTCGAGAAAACCCGTCGTGGTCTCTACGGTGGCGTCCTCGGCTACCTGGACTTTGCAGGCGATGCCGATTTCGCGATCGCCATCCGGACCGCGCTGATGCGCCAGGGGACGGCATATGTGCAGGCGGGCGGGGGAGTCGTGGCCGACTCCAACGGCCCGTACGAGTACAACGAGGCCGCGAACAAGGCCAAGGCGGTGCTGAACGCCATAGCCGCGGCCGAGACGCTGACCGAGCCATGAAGCACCTCGGGCAGGTCGTACTGCTGGTAGCGGCGGGTGCGCTGTGGCTGGCGTCCCGGATGACGTGGGTCGAGGTGCGCTCGTTCGACGGGCTGGGTCAGCCCGAGACCGCGACGCTGAACGGCGGGGCGTGGTCGACGGCGCTGGTGCCGCTGGCCGTGATCCTGCTGGCGGCCGTGCTCAAGTCGACGGTGGGGCCGTGGTGGCAACTGCGGCTGCTGGCGCTCGTGGTCGGCGCCCTCAGCGCCGTGATCGCCTATCTGGCGATCAGCCTGTGGGTGATCCCCGATGTGGCCGTGCGCGCAGCCGGCCTCGCCGACGTGCCGGTGGCGGACCTGGTCGGCACACAGCGGCACTATTGGGGCGCTGTCGTCACGTTGATCGCCGCCGTGCTGACACTGGCCGGCGCGGTGCTGCTCATGCGGTCACCTGTGAAAGACGAGTCGGATCGCGAGAAATACGAGGCGCCGGCCCGGCGACGCGAGTCGGCGCGACGACGTGCTGCGGCAGGCGATGAGATGTCGGAGCGGACGATGTGGGACGCGCTCGACGAGGGGCGCGATCCCACCAAACCAGACACCGAGGGGCGGTGACAGTTGATGTGTTCGGTGCGGCTACCCTTCGATGAAGATCATGCGGCAGCAAGACGGCGCGAACGCGGAGGGAGTTCACGGCTTATGAGTTCGGCGACCGTGCTCGACTCCATCATTGAGGGAGTCCGCGCCGATGTTGCCGCACGCGAAGCGTCCGTCAGCTTCGACGAGGTCAGAGCAGCCGCAAAGGCCGCGCCTTCGCCGCACAACGTGATGGCCGCGCTGCGTGAACCCGGTATCGGTGTCATCGCCGAGGTGAAGCGTGCCAGCCCGTCGCGAGGGTCCCTTGCGACGATCTCGGATCCGGCGAAACTGGCAGGCGCATATGAAGATGGCGGAGCGCGCATTATCAGTGTGCTCACCGAGCAGCGGCGCTTCAACGGTTCGCTCGACGACTTGGATGCCGTCCGCGCCGCGGTATCAATCCCGGTGCTACGCAAGGACTTCATCGTCGGGCCGTATCAGATCCACGAAGCCCGTGCACACGGCGCGGACATGCTGCTGCTCATCGTGGCTGCGCTCGAGCAGTCCGCACTCGTCTCGATGCTCGATCGCACCGAGTCCCTCGGGATGACGGCGTTGGTCGAGGTGCACACCGAAGAGGAAGCCGATCGTGCACTGCAGGCGGGGGCCAAGGTCATCGGCGTCAACGCACGCGACCTCAAGACCCTCGACGTGGACCGGGATTGCTTCGCGCGCATCGCACCCGGGCTGCCGACCGACATCATCCGCATCGCCGAATCTGGCGTGCGCGGTCCGGCCGATCTGTTGGCGTATGCCGGTGCAGGGGCGGACGCCGTTCTCGTCGGAGAGGGTCTGGTCACCAGCGGTGATCCCCGTAGTGCCGTCGCCGATCTGGTCACCGCAGGCACGCATCCGTCGTGCCCGAAACCCTCGCGCTGAACAGTGGCCGATCTCGCCGGCCCAGAGTTGCCGCGTTCCAGTGCGGCGGTCGCGGAGCCGACCGCCCACGATCCCGATGCCAAGGGGCACTTCGGTGTCTACGGAGGGCGATTCGTCCCTGAGGCTCTGATGGCCGTGATCGAGGAAGTCACCGCATCCTACGAAAAGGCCCGCGGCGACCAGGCTTTCCTCGACGAACTGGATCGGTTGCAGCGGCACTACAGTGGTCGGCCGTCACCGCTGTACGAGGCTGCCCGGCTCAGCGAGCATGCCGGCGGCGCCCGGATCTTCCTCAAGCGAGAAGACCTGAACCACACGGGGTCTCACAAGATCAACAACGTGCTGGGCCAAGCCCTGCTCGCGCGACAGATGGGTAAGACGCGTGTCATCGCCGAGACCGGCGCGGGCCAGCATGGCGTGGCCACCGCAACCGCGTGTGCGCTGCTGGGACTGGACTGTGTGATTTACATGGGTGCCGTCGACACCGCCCGGCAGGCGCTGAACGTGGCGCGCATGCGGCTGCTGGGAGCCGAAGTCGTGTCCGTGGAGTCCGGCTCCAAGACGCTCAAGGACGCGATCAACGAGGCGTTCCGCGATTGGGTGACCAACGCAGACGACACGTACTACTGCTTCGGCACCGCTGCTGGCCCGCACCCATTTCCAGTGATGGTCCGTGACTTTCAACGGGTGATCGGGCTCGAGGCCCGCGTGCAGATCCAGGATCAGGCTGGCCGGCTGCCCGACGCCGTGACCGCATGCGTGGGCGGCGGTTCGAACGCCATCGGCACCTTTCATGCGTTCATCGACGATCCGGGCGTGAGGTTGGTCGGTTTCGAGGCTGCGGGCGACGGTGTCGAAACCGGCCGCCACGCGGCGACGTTCACCGGCGGGTCTCCCGGTGCGTTCCAGGGTTCGTTCTCGTATCTGTTGCAGGACGACGACGGGCAGACCATCGAATCCCATTCGATCTCGGCGGGTTTGGACTATCCCGGTGTCGGGCCCGAGCATGCGTTTCTCAAGGACAGCGGGCGCGCCGAATACCGGCCGATCACCGACGCCGAGGCGATGGATGCGTTCGGCCTGTTGTGCAGGACGGAAGGCATCATCCCGGCCATCGAATCCGCTCATGCGGTGGCCGGTGCGCTGAAGTTGGGTAATGAGCTCGGAGCGGGATCGGTCATTCTGGTGAACATGTCAGGCCGCGGTGACAAGGACGTGGAGACGGCGGCCAAGTGGTTCGACCTGCTCGACAGCAAGGGGACCGCTGCGTCATGACAAGTGGTCTTTCCGGCACGTTCGAAGCGTGCCGTCGGGAGGGTCGATCGGCCCTCATCGGCTACCTTCCGACCGGCTATCCCGATGTTCCCAAATCGATCGCGGCGATGACAGCACTGGTCGAATCCGGTTGCGACATCATCGAAGTCGGGATGCCGTATTCGGATCCCGGCATGGACGGCCCCACCATCGCGACGGCCACCGAGGCGGCGTTACGCGGCGGGGTCCGAGTGCGTGACTCATTGACGGCCGTGGAGGCGATCAGCAAGGCGGGCGGCCGCGCTGTCGTGATGACCTACTGGAATCTGGTGCTGCACTACGGCATCGACGCGTTCGCGCGCGATCTGGCGTCCGCCGGCGGGCTTGGGATGATCACACCGGACCTGATTCCGGACGAAGCGGGCGAATGGCTGGCGATATCCGATGCGCACAGTTTGGACCGGATCTTCCTGGTGGCGCCGTCGTCGACGCCCGAGCGTCTGGCTGCAACGGCCAACGCGTCGCGCGGATTCGTTTATGCGGCGTCGACGATGGGTGTGACGGGTGCACGGGACGCGGTCTCGGTAGCCGCACCCGAGTTGGTTCAACGGGTGAAGGCGGTTTCAGACATTCCGGTCGGCGTCGGGCTGGGGGTTAGGTCGCGTGAGCAGGCCGCGCAGATCGGTGCATACGCAGACGGTGTAATTGTTGGTTCGGCCCTGGTGTCGGCGCTGACGGAGGGCCTGCCCGCCGTGCGTGCGCTGACCGAAGAACTGGCCGACGGTGTCCGGCAGGGGATTTCGGCGTGACCACGACCTTACTTGCTTCGTTCCCGAGCCCGCCGCAAGGCGTCTGGCATCTCGGTCCGATTCCGCTCCGCGCCTACGCGCTGTTCATTCTCGTCGGAGTGATCGCCGCATTGTTCATCGGCAACAAGCGTTGGTCGGAGCGCGGCGGCGAGCCCGGGGTCATTTTCGACATTGCCCTGTGGGCCATCATCTTTGGCTTGATCGGTGGCAGGCTCTACCACGTCCTCACCGACTGGTCCACCTACTTCGGGCCCGGTGGCGCGGGTTTGGTGGCGGCATTCAAGATCCAGGAGGGTGGCCTGGGGATCTGGGGTGCGGTCGCGCTGGGTGGTGTCGGCGCCTGGATCGGATGTCGGCGCAAGGGCATTCCCTTACCCGCATTCGGCGACGCGGTCGCTCCCGGAATCGTGCTTGCACAGGCGATCGGCAGGATCGGGAACTACTTCAACCAGGAGCTCTACGGCAGGACGACGTCGTTGCCGTGGGGTCTGGAGATCTTCGAGCGGCGCGATGCGAACGGTGCACTCGATTCGCTGAACGGGGTATCGACCGGTCAGCTGATCGAGGTCGTCCACCCCACCTTCCTGTACGAGTTGCTCTGGAACTTGCTGGTTTTCGCGTTGCTCATCTGGGTCGACCGCCGTTACCGGATCGGCCACGGCAGGTTGTTCGCCTTGTATGTCGCCGCGTACTGCTTCGGACGGTTCTGGATCGAGTTGATGCGCAGCGACATGGCGACGCATATCGCCGGCATTCGGATCAACTCTTTCGTGTCGGTGTTCGTGTTCATTGGCGCTGTCGTCTACATCATGGTCGCGCCCAAGGGCCGTGAGGATCCGTCGGAGCTTCGCGGGAACGAAGCATTCGGAGAGAAGGCCGCTTCGGACGCTGAGGATGCGCCCACCGAAAAACTCGAAAAGGAATTGGTCGCCGTTGCGGCCACGACCGGTGTGGTGGCCGCGGCCAAGGTCGCAGGCGAGAAGGAAGACGAAGACGCCGCAGAGGAGAAATTCGGATCCGGGAACGCGGAGGAGCCTGAGGTCGAGGCGGTCGCGGAGGGCGAGCAACTCGTCGAAGACGTGACCGATGCGCCCGCTGAAGACATCGCTGAGGCGGAGGCGTTTGCCCAGGCCGGCGAAGAAGCCGACGCAGCCGAAGACGCCGAAGTGACCGAGGCGATCGGTGGTGTGGGTGCGGTCGAAGGTGACGAGGTGGTCGAGGCGCAGGAGGCGGCACCCGAGGTGCATGGCGCCGCTGTCGAGGACGCTGAGGAGGCTGCGGACGTCGCTGATGAGGTAGCCGCCGAAGCGCCAGACGATTCAGCGGAGCCGTTGTCGGAGGGCGAGGATGCGGAGTCTGTCGAGCCTGAGGTCGCCGAGGACCAGCCCGAGGACGCGGTCGACGAGTCTGGTGAACCCGAGACCGAGGCTGTCGGTGGTGTGGGTGCGGTCGAAGGTGACGAGGTGGTCGAGGCGCAGGAGGCGGCACCGGAGGTGCATGGCGCCGCTGTCGAGGACGCTGAAGAGGCCGCGGACGTCGCTGATGAGGTAGCCGCCGAAGCGCCAGACGATTCAGCGGAGCCGTTGTCGGAGGGCGAGGACGCGGAGTCTGTCGAGCCTGAGGTCGCCGAGGACCAGCCCGAGGACGTGGTCGACGAGTCTGGTGAACCCGAGACCGAGGCTGTCGGTGGTGTGGGTGCGGTCGAAGGTGACGAGGTGGTCGAGGCGCAGGAGGCGGCACCCGAGGTGCATGGCGCCGCTGTCGAGGACGCTGAGGAGGCCGCGGACGTCGCTGATGAGGTAGCACGAAGCGCCAGACGATTCAGCGGAGCCGTTGTCGGAGGGCGAGGACGCGGAGTCTGTCGAGCCTGAGGTCGCCGAGGACCAGCCCGAGGACGCTGAGGAAGCCGCGGAAGTCGCTGATGAGGTGTCGGACGAAGCTTCCGACGAGCCCGAGTCGGGAAGTTCCGAAAGTGAGGACGCCGGGGATCACGGCGAGCAACCGGCGGAGGACGCAGTCGACGAATCAGCCGATTCGGACAGCGAAACCGGAGCCGCTAGCGGTGTGGGTGCCGTCGAAGGTGGCGAGGCCGCTGTCGAAGGCGCTGACGAAGCCGCCGAGGGTGCTGGCGCGAAAGTCGAGAAAACCCGACGCCGATTCCGATTCAGAAGAAGGCGAAGCACCTAACAACGTCGACGAGCTCCAAACGCGAAGCTATCTCGAACGCAAATCGGAGCTACGCGTACAACGATCCACCCCCTGCGAATCGCCGCCGTTCTAAGCGATGTGGAAGTCGCGATCGTCGGGCCGCGCCAGCATGGCCGTCATGGTCTTGCGGTCATAGGGCCATAAGTCGATGTTGCCCTCATCGGTGAGGTACCAGGAGTTGCATCCCGTGTTCCACACTGTCGGCCCGAGCGCCGTGGCGACGTCGTCGTTGAACTTCGTTGTCGCCTGTTCGGTGACCTCAACGGTGTCGAACTCGCCATCGCGAAATCGCTGCAGCCATTGCGCGATGTAGCGCGCCGTCAGTTCAGAGGAATACTGCAGCGACACCGAGCCGGTCGGCGAGTTCGGGCCGAGCACGGTGAAGAAGTTCGGAAACCCCGGAATAGCGGTCATCCGGTATGCCCGTGGGCCTTTGGCCCAGGCATCGTCGATGTCCAGGCCGTCGCGGCCCTGCAGATTGATCGGCCGCATGTAGTTGTGAGCCTGAAATCCGGTGGCGAGTATCAACAGGTCGACGTCGTGTTCGCGGCCGTCTGCGGTTCGGATGCCCCGGGGGACGATCTCCTCGATCTCTGCGGTGACCACATCGGCGTTGTCTGATCGAATTGCTCGGTAGTACGAGGCCGACATGACTTGCCGCTTACAGAAGGGCTGGTAGTCGGGAGTAAGGCGGTCGCGTAGTTCGCGATCTCGAATCGAAAGGCGCAGGCACCACCGCGCGTAGTTCTGCGCCAGTCTGCGCTGCCAAGTCGGCTGCACGAGGATATCGGTCAAGATGCGTGACCCCCGAAGCAGGCCGCCGTAGAACCGACGATGCACTGCAGGCAACTTACGCAGCACCGTTCCCAGCAACTTCGGTTGAGACAGGGCCATTGGCGCCCATATCACCCATTGCGGTGTCCGCACAAAGTGTTTGATGTGAACGGCGTCGCGTTGCAGTGCCGACACGATCTGCACTCCGGTGGAGCCGTTTCCGATGACGGCGATCCTGCGGCCGGCAGTCACGATGTCGTCGTCCCACCGCGCCGTGTGCACGACATCGCCCTCGAATGTGTCCAAGCCCGGGATGTCCGGTGTGAACGGGTGATGCAGCACGCCGGTTGCGGCGATCACGAAGTCCGCTTCCAGCTCGGTGCCGTCGGAGGTGGCGACCTGCCATGTGGTGCCGTTGAAGACGGTCGACACGACTTCGGTGTTCAGGCGCAGCCGATCGTCGAGACCGAACTGTTCGACGACACCGCTGAGATAGCGCTGAATTTCATCACCCGGGGCGAATATGCCGGTCCAGTCGGGGTTGGGCGCGAACGAGAATTGGTACAGCTGCGACGGTACGTCACACGTCAGACCGGGGTAGCGGTTCCAATGCCAGACACCGCCGACGTCTGCGCCCTTCTCCAGAATCGTGAAGTCGTGAAATCCCGCGCGCTGCAACGTGACCGCGGTGGCGATCCCTGCGACGCCGGCACCGATGATGACGATCCTCGGTTCCCGTGTCATCGTCGGCCCCTTGCCTGCTCCTCGATGGCCGTCTCGTAGTCGCCGCGCACGTCGTGCTCGATCGACGTCAGCGCTCGACGGTCACGGATCACCCTGCGGGCCAAGTTCATCAGCCGCATCGGGCGTGGCTGCACTGAGCAGGTCCCACGCAGCCAGATAACGGGGAACGGTGATTTCGGCGCGCCGGCTGGCGACGCTGCTGACGATCGCCCGCGCGACGGCCTCCGGCTCCACGGTCGGCAGGCCCCGGCCGAGCGGTACGCCCGATGCGAGCCGGGTGCGCACGGCACTTGGCAGCACGGTCGTCACACTGACGCCCGAATCGCGGTACTCCTCACGGACCGCGGCTGACAATCCCACGGCGGCAAACTTACTGGCGTTGTACACCGCCATGCCGGGAATGACCAGTTTTCCCGCCATCGAAGCGACGTTCACGATGTGGCCGCGTCCACGTTCCATCATGTGCGGCAACACAAGATCGCATGCCATGGATCAGCCCCCAGACATTGACGTCGAACGTCGTCCTGCTGACCGCGTCGTCCTCGGAGAGGAAGTCGCCCAGCGGCATCACGCCCGCGTTGTTGACAAGCACATCGATGCGACCGTGACGCTCGATCACGGCGGCGATGAACTCGGCGAACGAGTCCCGCGATGTCACGTCCACGGCGAAGTCACCACCGTCGATGTCGCCCACGCAGACCGTCGCTCCGCCGGCGGTGAAGGACTCCGCCGTCGACCTGCCGATCCCACGCGCACCGCCGGTGATCACCACGATCGCACCGTCAACGCTGATCCGGGGGTAGGCCATGGGACTCCTTCCATTCGAAAACTGACGGTATCTAGAGTCTATTGGTATGTCAAAGGGCTATCATGCATCCATGGCCCGCATGACCCGCGCCGAGAGCCAGGCGCAAACCAGGTCGCAACTGGTCGCGACCGCGAGACGGATGTTCTTCGAAGACGGCTACCACCCCACGTCACTGGAGAAGGTCGCCGACGCCGCCGGGTACTCGAAGGGCGCGGTGTACTCGAACTTCCGCAACAAGGACGAACTCTGCGCCGCGGTGCTCGACGAGATCCGCGCGGAACGATTCGCCGAGGTCCTCGGTCTGGTATCGCAACCCGACAGATTCGAGGCCATCCGCGATTGGGCTGAACGCGTCATCGGTGACCCGGGATGGACGCCGCTGGAGGCCGAGTTCGCACTCCATGCGCGCCCGAACGAACAGTTGCGCACCGAACTGGCCGGGCGACTGGACAACATTCTCCAAATGCTGGCCGACGGTATCGAATCCGCCGATGACCTCGACGTGAGAATGCCCAGCCGCGAAGCCGCCACCGTCATGCTCGCGCTCGGTGTCGGCCTCGGCCTCATGCGGTCGATCGACCCGTCCATTCCTGTGAACGGGCTGATCGACACTCTCCGGCTGGTGGCCGGACAACCTATCTAGCAACCGTTCGGTTCTGGCATGCTGGGTGCCATGACTGAGCCGCATTTCGGTGGCACCGAGGGACCTCCGCCTCCTCATCAATCGCAATATCAGCCGCCACCACCCCCGGGATATGCACCGCAGCCGCCGGGGTATCCGCCGCCCGGTCAGCAGTACGGGCAGTATCCGCAGGCCTACATGGATCCGACGGCGCCCTACGGCCGCCATCCGCTGACCGGCGAGCCGCTGTCGGACAAGTCCAAGATCGTCGCCGGACTTCTGCAGCTGATCGGGCTGTTCGGTCTCGTCGGCATCGGGCGCATCTACCTGGGCTACACCGGCCTCGGCATCGCACAATTGGTCGTCGGCCTTGTCACCTGCGGCATCGGTGCGGTGGTGTGGGGAATCATCGACGCCGTGCTCATCTTCACCGACAAAGTGCGTGACCCGGAGGGACGTCCCCTTCGTGAGGGCACCTAACGCCGCGATCAGCGGCCGGGCGCGGCTGTACGGCGCACTCGGCACGGGCGCGCTGCTAGGTGGCGGGCTGGCCTACGTCGGCCTCGCCGATCCCCACAACCCCGACTTCGTCTTCCCGGCCTGTCCGTTCAAGCTGCTGACGGGCTGGAACTGTCCGGCCTGCGGCGGACTTCGGATGACGCACGACCTGTTGCACGGCGACTTGGCCGCCGCTGCCGTCGACAACATCTTTCTGCTCGTGGGGCTGCCGGCGCTGCTGACATGGGTCCTGGTGCGGTGGCGGACCGAACGGCCGATCTTCACGATGCCCGCGATCGCCGTCATTGCCGTCCTCGCCGTCACCTGGACGGTGGTGCGGAACCTGCCCGGGTTCCCGCTGGTCCCCACGATTCTCGACGGGTAGGCGCCGAGCTGCGCTGATACAATTTGAATTTCGGGCCGCTGCAGTCCCGGACGAATGATTTCGCCAGACTGCGGAGGTAAATCCCAGTGCTGTTCTCGGCATTGCCGCATGCCCAAGGCCTGTACGACCCGCAGCACGAGTCCGACTCGTGCGGTGTCGCCATGATCACCGACATCCAGGGCAGGCGTTCGCACGCCATCGTCGCCGACGGCCTCGTCGCCCTCGAGCACCTCGAACACCGCGGCGCGGCAGGCGCCGAAACCAACAGCGGTGACGGTGCGGGCATCCTCATCCAGCTGCCGGTGGAGCTCTTTCGCGATGTTGTCGACTTCGAACTACCCGCGCCGACCGCCGACGGTTGCAACACGTTCGCGGCCGGAATCTGCTTTCTGTCGCGGGACCCCGCCGAGCGGGCGGCCGCGCGCGAGCAGATCGAGGCCATTGCAGACGAGGAACGGTTGGAGGTCCTCGGCTGGCGTGAGGTCCCAGTCGATCCCGAGGGTGCCGATCTCGGTGCCACGGCGCTGGGCTGCATGCCGTACATGGCACAGATCTTCGTTGCGGCGCCAGATCGAGTCGGCGGCATCGACCTGGACCGGCGGATCTATCCGCTGCGCAAGAGGGCCGAGGTGGGGGACGTCTACTTCCCGTCCCTGTCCAGCCGGACCATCGCCTACAAGGGCATGCTGACGACAATGCAGCTGCCGCAATACTTTCCGGATCTACGCGACGAACGATGTATGAGCGCGATCGCCATCGTGCACAGCCGGTTCTCCACCAATACGTTTCCGTCCTGGCCGCTGGCGCACCCGTTCCGCTTTGTCGCCCACAACGGTGAAATCAACACCGTGCGCGGCAACCGCAACCGCATGCACGCCCGCGAAGCAATGCTGGCGTGTGCCAACATCCCCGGCGACCTCGCCAGGCTCTCGCCGATCTGCACGCCCGACGCCTCGGACTCGGCGTCGTTCGACCAGGTCCTCGAACTGCTGCACCTCGGCGGGCGCAGCCTGCCGCATGCGGTGTTGATGATGATCCCCGAGGCGTGGGAGAACAACGCGTCCCTCGCCCAGCCGCGCCGGGACTTCTGGCAGTTCCACGCGTCGCTGATGGAACCGTGGGACGGCCCGGCCTGTGTCACCTTCACCGACGGCACGGTTGTCGGAGCGGTGTTGGACCGCAACGGATTACGGCCGGGCCGCTGGTGGCGCACCATCGACGATCGCGTCATCCTCGCCAGCGAGACCGGTGTGCTCGACGTGCCGTCAGCACAGATCGTCGCGAAGGGCAGACTCGAACCCGGCAAGATGTTCCTGATCGACACCGCCGCCGGACGCATCGTTGCCGACGATGAGATCAAAGCGGAACTGGCCGGCGCGCACCCGTACGGAGAGTGGCTACACGCGGGCCTGCTGGATCTGAAGACGCTGCCCGACCGCGTCCGCGCACAGCCCAATCACGAGTCCGTCGTCCGCCGACAGGTCGCGTTCGGCTACACCGAAGAGGATCTGCGAATCCTGTTGACGCCGATGGCGGCATCCGGTGCCGAGCCGCTGGGCTCGATGGGCACCGATACCCCCGCTGCCGTGCTCTCACAGCGGGCCAGGTTGCTCTACGACTACTTCGTCGAACTGTTCGCTCAGGTGACCAACCCGCCGCTGGACGCGATCCGCGAAGCGGTCGTCACGTCGATGGCGCGTGTGATGGGGCCGGAGCAGAACCTTCTCGAGCCGTCCGCGGCGTCCTGCCGTCAGATCAAGCTGTCGTGGCCGGTGCTCGACAACGACGAGCTGAACAAGATCGTCCACATCAACGACGACGGGGAGCAGTCCGGCCTGCGGACGGCGGTGCTGCGCGGCTTGTACGACGTCGAGCGTGGCGGCGAGGGTCTCGCCGACGCCATCGAGGACCTCCGACGTCACGCCTGCGATGCGATCGCCAAAGGCGCTCGCACACTTGTCATCTCCGACCGGGACTCCGACCACACCCGCGCACCCATTCCGTCGCTGCTTGCGGTGTCGGCGGTGCACCACCATCTGGTGCGGACCAAGCAACGCACCACCGTGGCGTTGGTTGTCGAAAGCGGCGATGCCCGCGAAGTGCACCACATCGCGATGCTGATCGGATTCGGCGCGGCCGCGGTCAATCCGTACCTGGCTTTCGAATCCATCGAGGATCTGGTCCGCGAGGGTGAGCTCACCGGCATCGAGGCCGCCGCCGCGGTTCGTAACTACCTGAAGGCACTCGGCAAGGGCGTCATGAAGGTGATGAGCAAGATGGGCATCTCCACCGTCGCGTCTTACACCGGCGCCCAGGCCTTCGAGGCGATCGGCCTTGACCGTGACGTGGTCGGCGAGTACTTCACCGGCACACCGAGCCAACTCGGGGGAGTCGGGCTCGACGTGATCGCCGAGGAGGTCAAGCAACGTCATCGTCGCGCCTATCCGGAGAACCCGACGGAAAGGGTGCACCGTCGTCTCGACGTCGGCGGCGAGTACGCCTTCCGGCGGGAAGGTGAGCTTCATCTGTTCACACCCGAAGTCGTCTTCCTGCTGCAGCATTCGACCCGTACCGGGCGCCATGACGTCTTCCAGCAATACTCCGACGAGGTCGACCGGCTGTCCCGCGAGGGCGGCACACTGCGCGGCCTGTTCCAGCTGAAGACGGGTGTTCGACCGGCCGTGCCTCTCGACGAGGTGGAGTCCGTCGAATCGATCGTCACCCGGTTCAACACCGGCGCAATGAGTTACGGCTCAATCTCGGCCGAAGCGCACGAGACCATGGCGATCGCGATGAACAATCTCGGCGGGCGGTCCAACTCCGGTGAGGGCGGCGAAGACGTCGACCGGCTCTACGATCCGCGCAGGCGCAGCGCCGTCAAGCAGGTGGCGTCCGGCCGATTCGGGGTCACCAGCGACTATCTGGTGAACGCGTCGGACATTCAGATCAAGATGGCACAGGGCGCCAAGCCGGGTGAGGGCGGCCAGCTGCCGGGCTACAAGGTGTATCCGAACATCGCCAAGACCCGCCATTCGACGCCCGGCGTCGGCTTGATTTCGCCTCCACCGCACCACGACATCTACTCGATCGAGGACCTGGCACAGCTCATTCACGACCTGAAGAACGCCAACTCCGACGCGCGCATCCACGTCAAGCTGGTCAGCTCCGTCGGCGTCGGCACGGTAGCAGCAGGGGTGTCGAAAGCGCACGCCGACGTCGTGCTGATCTCCGGGTATGACGGCGGCACCGGTGCGGCGCCGCTCACATCGCTCAAGCACGCAGGAGCCCCGTGGGAGATCGGGCTCGCCGACACCCAGCAGACGCTGATACTCAACGGGCTGCGCGACCGGATCACCGTGCAGTGCGACGGCGGTATGCGCACCGCCCGCGACGTCGTCGTCGCGATGCTGCTCGGCGCCGAGGAATTCGGCTTCGCCACCGCACCACTGGTGGTGTCGGGCTGCATCATGATGCGGGTCTGCCATCTCGACACCTGCCCGGTGGGAGTCGCCACTCAGAACCCCGAATTGCGGTCACGGTTCAACGGCAAGCCTGAGTTCGTGGAGAACTACTTCCGGTTCATCGCCGACGACATCCGGCGCTACCTGGCCGATCTCGGCTTCCGCAGCATCGACGAGGCGGTGGGCCACGTCGAGATGCTCGACACCGCACAAGGTGTCGCGCACTGGAAGGCACAGGGTCTCGACCTGACGCCGATCTTCGCGATGTCGAGCAACGCCCATGACCCCGACCAGACAGTGCGCAGGCGGGTCCGCGACCAGTACCACGCGCTGGACCAGGCCCTGGATCAGACACTGATCCAACTCGCCGAGGGCGCCCTGGAGGACGCTCACCCGGTTCGGCTGGAGCTGCCGGTGCGAAACGTCAACCGCACCGTGGGCACCATGCTCGGTGCGGAGGTCACCCGCCGATACGGCGCGCAGGGTCTGCCGGATGACACCATCCACATCGCGCTCAGCGGCTCCGCAGGCCAGTCGATCGGCGCGTTCCTGCCGCCGGGAATCACCCTCGAGCTGGTCGGTGACGCCAACGACTATGTCGGCAAGGGGCTTTCGGGCGGACGCGTCATCGTCAAGCCGCCCGACGATGTGCTGTTCCTTCCGGAGGACCACGTGATCGCGGGTAACACGCTTCTGTACGGCGCCACGTCCGGCGAGGTCTTCCTTCGCGGCCGGGTGGGCGAACGCTTCTGCGCTCGCAACTCCGGCGCGCTCGCGGTCTCCGAGGGTGTTGGCGACCACGCCTGCGAATACATGACGGGTGGACGTGTCGTGGTGCTCGGCGAAACCGGTCGGAACATGGCAGCGGGTATGTCCGGCGGCATCGCATTCGTGCTCGGCCTTGACCCGGCGATGGTCAACACCGAGATGGTCGAGTTGCAACGCCCCGACCCCGAGGACTTCACCTGGCTGCATGACGTGGTGACCAGGCATGCCCGCCTCACCGGTAGCACGGTGGCGGCGTCGGTGCTGTCCGACTGGCCAAGGCGCAGTGCGCAATTCACGAAGATCATGCCGACCGACTATCAGCGCGTCTTGACCGCGACCCGGATGGCCAAAGCCGAGGGTCGCGACGTCGACACCGCGATCATGGAGGCGAGCCGTGGCTGATCCGCATGGATTCCTCGAGGTGCAGAAGGTCGAGGCGGCGAAGCGGCCGGTCGACGAGCGCGTCGGCGATTGGCGCGAGGTCTACGAACGACAGGATCCACAGGAGCGCGCGGGCGAGGTGTCCCAGCAGGCCCGCAGATGCATGGACTGCGGAATCCCGTTCTGCCACTCGGGAACTGCCGGCTGCCCGCTGGGCAATCTCATCCCCGAGTGGAACGACCTGGTGCGCCGAGGCCGGTGGGATGCCGCGAGCGACCGCCTCCATGCCACGAACAACTTTCCCGAGTTCACCGGCCGCCTGTGCCCGGCCCCGTGCGAGACCGCCTGCGTGCTGTCCATCGGTGACGAGAAGACCGGCGGCAGCGTCACCATCAAACGCATCGAACAGACCATCGCCGATCACGCCTGGATGGACGGCATCATCGACCCGCAGCCCGCCGCAATCTCGACGGGTAAGAGCGTCGCCGTGGTCGGCTCCGGTCCCGCGGGACTGGCCGCCGCGCAACAGCTCACCCGGGCCGGGCATCACGTGACGGTGTACGAGCGCGACGACCGGCTGGGCGGCCTGATGCGCTACGGGATCCCCGAGTACAAGCTCGAGAAGGCGATGCTCAACCAGCGCTTGGCCCAAATGCGCGCCGAAGGAACACGTTTCGTCACCGAATGCGAAGTGGGCGTCGACCTGTCGGTCGAGCAGCTGCGCGAGCGGCACGACGCGGTGGTGTTGGCGGTCGGGGCGCTGCGCGGCCGTGACAACGATGTCGAGGGGCGCCACCTCGACGGTGTGCACCTCGCGATGGAACACCTGGTGCCGGCCAACAGGGAGTGCGAGGGCGATGGCCCGTCGTCGCTGTCGGCCAGGGGTAGGCACGTCGTCATCATCGGCGGCGGCGATACCGGCGCGGACTGCCTCGGCACCGCGCACCGCCAGGGTGCGGCGTCGGTCACGCAGCTGGACTACAACCCGGAGCCGCCGGAGTACCGCGACGAGTCCCGTTCGCCGTGGCCGATGTGGCCGCTGGTGCTGCGCACGTCGCCCGCGCACGCGGAGGGCGGTGCGCGACGCTACGAGGTCGCCGTGCAGCGGTTCGTCGGCGACGACACCGGCCGCGTCCGCGCGATGGAGATCGCCGAGGTGCGGGTCACCCGGGACGCCGACGGCCGTCGGCGGATCACCCCGGTCGGCGAAACCCTGGAAATTCCCTGTGACCTCGCCCTGCTCGCGATCGGGTTCGACGGCGTCGAACACATGGCGCTGCTGGACGGGCTCGGACTGGCACTCAACGGGCGCGGGGCGTTGTCGTGCGGTTCGGATTGGCAGACGGCCGCCCCCGGGGTGTTCGTCTGCGGGGACGCCCATCGCGGGGCATCGCTGATCGTCTGGGCGATCGCCGAAGGGCGCAGCGCAGCGCACGCCGTGGACTCCTTCTTGATGGGTGAGTCCGACCTGCCTGCGCCGGTGTTGCCCGGCGCATTGCCGCTCGCCGTCGCGTGACGGACACCGATCGGGACTATGCTGAGAAGTCGTGACTAGACGCGGAAAGATCGTCTGCACACTCGGCCCGGCGACGAGTGAAGACCATGTTGTTCGGGCGCTGGTCGAGGCCGGAATGGATGTCGCCCGACTCAACTTCAGCCATGGCGAGTACGCAGATCACGAGGCCCACTACAAGCGGGTACGGGCGGCATCGGATGTGACGGGCCGCGCGGTGGGCATCCTTGCCGACCTGCAGGGCCCCAAGATCCGGCTTGGTCGGTTCGCCGCCGGCCCCACCTACTGGGCGAACGGCGAAACCGTTCGCATCACCGTCGACGACTGTGACGGCACCCACGATCGGGTGTCCACGACCTACAAGCAACTCGCCACCGATGCCGCACCCGGCGACCGGCTGCTGGTGGACGACGGCAACGTCGGCCTCGTGGTCGAGCACATCGACGGCCACGACGTCGTGTGCACGGTGACAGAGGGCGGACCGGTCAGCAACAACAAGGGCCTTTCGCTGCCCGGCATGAATGTGTCGGTGCCCGCCATGTCGGAGAAGGACATCGAGGACCTCGAGTTCGCGCTTCGGCTCGGCGTCGACCTCGTTGCGCTGTCGTTCGTGCGATCGCCCGCGGACGCCGAACTCGTGCACGAGGTGATGGACCGGGTCGGCCGCCGGGTACCGGTGATCGCCAAGCTGGAGAAGCCCGAAGCCGTCGACAACCTCGAAGCCATCGTGCTGGCATTTGACGCGATCATGGTCGCCCGCGGCGACCTCGGCGTCGAGCTGCCGTTGGAAGAGGTGCCGCTCGTGCAGAAGCGCTCCATCCAAATGGCAAGGGAGAACGCCAAACCCGTCATCGTCGCCACCCAGATGTTGGAGTCGATGATCGAGCACTCCCGGCCGACACGCGCAGAGGCATCCGACGTCGCCAACGCGGTGCTCGACGGCGCGGACGCGGTGATGCTGTCCGGCGAAACGTCGGTGGGCAAGTATCCGCTGGAAACGGTCAGGACCATGGCCCGCATCATCTCGGCGGTCGAGCAGAACTCGGTGGTGGTGCCGCCGCTGACGCACGTGCCGAGGACCAAGCGCGGTGTCATCTCCTATGCGGCCCGCGACATCGGCGAGCGGCTGGATGCCAAGGCGCTGGTCGCCTACACCCAGTCCGGCGACACCGTGCGCAGGCTGGCGCGGCTGCACACGCCGCTGCCGCTGCTGGCGTTCACGTCATTGCCCGAGGTGCGAAGCCAGCTGGCGTTGAGCTGGGGCACCGAGACGTTCATCGTGCCGCACATCCAGACCACCGACGGGATGATCCGCCAGGTCGACAAATCCCTGCTTGAGCTCGGTCGCTACAAGCGTGGTGACCTGGTGGTCATCATCGCTGGCGCTCCACCGGGCACAGTAGGCTCGACCAACCTGATCCACGTGCACCGGATCGGGGAGGACGACGTATAGGTAGGGAGTACCCGTGCCGCTGGGCGATTTCGAAGAGCTGCTCGCGGTACTAGGCCTCGACCGCGTGGGCGACGACACGTTCGTCGGATCGCACCCGAGCAAGAACCCGCCCCGCACCTTCGGTGGTCAAATGATGGCGCAGGCCTTCGTGGCGGCAAGCCGGACTCTGAATCGCGACCTCCCGCCGGGCGCGATCTCCGCGCACTTCATCGCGGGCGGCGACCCCGCCAAGGATCTCGAGCTTCACGTCGTCCGGTTGCGCGACGAGCGCCGCTTCGCCAATCGCCGCGTTGACGTCATGCAGGGCGACGAACTGCTGACCACGGCGATGGTCTCCTTCGTCGACGGCGGCCGCGGACTCGAGCACGGAATCCAACCGCCCCAGGTGCCAGAACCGTTGTCGCTGCCCAAGATCGACGATCTACTCATCGGCTACGAGCAAACGGTGCCACAGTTCGTGGAGGCGCTGAGGCCGATCGAATGGCGCTACACCAACGACCCGGCCTGGGTGATGCGCAGCAAGGGTGAACGGCTCGAACACAACCGCGTCTGGCTCAAGGCCGACGGGCCGATGCCCGACGACCCGGTGCTGCATGCCGCCGCTCTGGCGTACGCCTCGGACACCACGGTGCTCGACTCGATCATCACCACCCACGGGTTGTCCTGGGGCTACGACCGCATCTTCGCCGCCACTGTCAATCACTCGGTGTGGTTCCACCGTCCGATCCGGTTCGACGAATGGGTGCTGTACTCGACGACCTCGCCGGTGGCGGCCGACTCACGCGGCCTGGGAACCGGGCATTTCTTCGACCAGTCCGGGCAAATGGTGGCTACCGTGGTGCAGGAAGGAATCATCAAGTACTTTCCGGGCGCAAAGTGATGAAGGTAGCAACGGGGCTTCGGGCCCGCGAGCGAGTCGTCGTTCACGTCGACTCGCAGGCCGCGCGATGGATCAGCGCGCTCGCGGTGCTCAGCCTGTCGGCTTGGCTGCTCCTCCTGCATAAGGATCTTGCCTGGTCAACGACCATCATGAGTGCCGTCGTACTGATTGCGCGCGGCATCTTCCTCGGCAGGCCCGTCACGGCGGGGCATGCCACCGCCGCGATGGTGGTATGCGTCGCGGGCATCGCAATGGTGTTTCTGGCGTTTGATTTGCTCGGCAACTTGCTCGTGGTCACCTCCGCCGCGGTGCTGATGTCGCCGACGTCGGCACGCCCGAACCCGGCCGATCTGCGGCGGGTATTCGCGTTGGTGGACGCGACGACGGGTGACCCGCTGGCACCGTTCGCGATGCAGTCGTCGAAGTGCTACCACTTCAGCGGTGACGGCACCGCGGCGATCGCCTACCGCACCCGGCTGGGCTTCGCCGTGGTCAGCGGCGACCCGATCGGTGACGATGCCCGGTTCACCGCTCTGGTGGCGGATTTCGCCGCGATGTGCCACACCCGAGGCTGGCGCATCGCCGTCCTCGGCTGCAGCGAGCGGCGCCTGAACCTGTGGTCGAACACGGCCGTGCTCGGCCGCAAGCTCACCCCCGTGCCCATTGGGCGCGATGTGATCATCGACGTGGCGGCGTTCGACATGGTCGGGCGGAAGTACCGCAATCTCCGTCAGGCGGTGCAGCGCACCAAGAACTTCGGCATCACCACGGAAGTCGTTGACGAACAAGGCCTCAACGATGTTCTGCTCACCGAATTGACCGACGTCATTCTCGCGTCACCGAGCGGTTCTCGCACCGAACGTGGCTTCTCGATGTCGCTGGACGGCACGCTGGAGGGCAGGTATCCGGGTGTCGCGTTGATCATCGCGCGCGATAGGGCCGGCCGTGTCCAGGGGTTCCACCGCTACGCCACCGCGGGCGACGGCACCGAGGTGACCCTTGATGTGCCGTGGCGTCGCCGCGGTGCACCCAACGGTATCGACGAGCGGCTATCCGTCGACATGATCGCCAAGGCCAGAGAGCAAGGGGCGCAACGCTTGTCGCTCGCCTTTGCGGCATTCCCGGAGATCTTCACCGACAAGCACCGCAACCTGCCTCGCAGCCTCGTCTTCACAGCGGTCCACCTGGGCGACCCGCTCATCGCGCTCGAGTCGCTGTACCGCTATCTACGGAAGTTCCATGCGCTGGGCGACCAGCGGTATGTGATGGCGACGCTCACCCAGGTGGTGCCGCTGCTTATCGTGCTGTTGTCGCTCGAGTTCATTCCGAGGCGACGGCATCTCGCTAGGGCGTCGGTGGTGCAGGCGTCGTGATCGTGACGCTGAACTGGTCCTCGACACGGTCCTGGAACTTGTCCACACACTGCTGAGCGGCTTCCTGGTCCGAGCCGGCCTTGGACAGGCAATCCATGTAGTCGGTGCCGCCCACTTCGTTGAACACCCACACTGACAGCGCGATGACGACGAGTGCCTCGATGATGCTCAGAATTCCGAGCACGATGCCCGCGATCGCGATTCCGCCGTTGGTGGCTTCCCCACGTTTGGCGCGCTGCCATCCGAGGAAGCCGAGTATGACGGCGACGATGCCGAGCACCACGCCACCGACAACCGAGATCAGCGCGATGATCGCAACCACTAGCGCGGCGATGCCCAACCCGTTCTTCGGCCCCACGGGCGGCGGGCTGTATCCCGAATAGGGCTGGGGCGGGGGTGGCGGATAGCCGCCCGGATAGCCACCGCCGGGGGCCTGCGGGGGCGGGTACTGCGGGTACTGCGGGTATTGCGGGTACTGCGGTGGTTGCGGCTCGGTCATGATGCCGAGGGGTCGGCAGGCCCCAACGGTTCTGCGCGAGCGAGCGGGTGCCGCGGGTGCTGCGGGTGCAGTGGCCGCCTTGGCGGCCTTGCGGATGCCGAACGCCGACACGACTTCGAACACCCCGAGGACGATCAGCCAGACGCCGACCACGATCGCCAGCGTGAGGATGGATTCGAACGGCGAGGCCATCACGACGACACCGGCGATGAGGCTGATCAGCCCGATGAAGATGTTCCAGCCCCTGGCGGGCAGAGTGGGATCGCTGACGGCGGCAACCGTGGTCGCGACTCCGCGGAAGACGAACCCGACGCCGATCCAGATGGCCAGTAGCAAAATCGCGTAGCCCTCGCCGAAATGGCGAAATGCGAGGACGGCGAGGATCAGCGCCGCGGCTCCGCTGATGAACAGCAGCACCCTGCCGCCCGCGTTCACGTGGAGGCTGAACGCCATGATGACCTGTGAGATGCCGGTCACCAGCAGATACGCACCGAACACGATGGCGGCAACCAGGATCGATTTCCCCGGCCACGCAACCACGATGATGCCGAGGATCACCGCCAGAAGTCCGGACATCAACGCCGACTTCCAGAGGTGTGGCAACAGGACCGGGGGAGCTTCGGTAGTCATGATCAAAGTGTTTCACAGCGCTAACCGCGCAGATAAGTATTTGCAAGCAACGCGCGGGAAATTGAGTCCGACAGCACAATAAGCGGAAGCGCGGCGCAACGCCGTCGTCACCACTAACCTTCCGTACGTTAACTGCCCAATGCAGAAAGTAGAGGCAACCGTGTTAGGTGGATGGGAAATCCGTCGGGGGAACATGTGGCGCATCGCAGCGGTATTTGCTGCAACAGCCACCCTCGCCGTTTCAGGCTGTTCGGCTGGAAGCGATTCCGGGTCGAGCGAGCCGACGAAGCGCGGACTCGGCGCCGACCGCCGAGAAAGTTGATGCGATCGCGAACACCGTGCCCGAGGCGATCAAGTCGTCGGGGAAGCTGATCGTCGGCGTCAACATTCCGTACGCGCCAAACGAATTCAAGGATCCCAGCGGCAAGATCGTCGGCTTCGACGTCGATCTGGTCAACGCGGTCGCGGCAACCCTCGGCCTGACGCCGGAGTATCGAGAGGCGGACTTCGCGAAGATCATCCCGTCGATCCAGGGCGACACCTTCAACATCGGCATGTCGTCGTTCACCGACACCAAGGAGCGCGAGCAGACGGTCGACTTCGTCACCTACTTCTCGGCGGGCATCCTGTGGGCGCAGCGGCCCGGCACGCCGATCGACCCGAACAACGCGTGCGGTAAGAAGGTGGCGGTGCAGGCCACCACGACCGAAGAGGTGGACGAGCTGCCGGCCAAGAGCAAGGCGTGCACGGACGCAGGCAAGCCTCCGATCGACATCCTGAAGTTCGACGGTCAGGACGCCGCCACCAACGCCGTCGTGCTCGGTCAGGCCGACGCGATGTCGGCGGATTCACCGGTCACCGCTTATGCCATCAAGCAGAGCAACGGCAAGCTGGAGGCCGCAGGCGAGATTGCCGACGCAGCGCCGTACGGCTGGCCGGTGAAGAAGGGTTCGCCGCTCGCTCAGTCGCTCAAGCAGGCCCTCGAGCACCTGATCGAGAACGGCACCTACAAGACGATCGCGACCAACTGGGGTGTCGAATCGGGAATGATCGACAAGCCAGTGATCAACGGCGCGATCAACTAGGTTCGGGATTCCACAATGACTGATGTCGACACGCCGCCAGCCACCTCTCCAGCCGCGATCGATGCCGTTCCGCTGCGTCATCCGTGGCGGTGGGTGGCGGCTGTCGTCATCGTCATCCTGTTGGGGCTGTTCCTCTACGGCGCCGCCACCAACGATGCCTACCGATGGCGCGTCTTCGGGCAGTACGTCTTCAACGAGCGGGTGCTCAAGGTCGGACTGCTGAACACTTTGCAGCTGACCATCTACTCGATGGTGCTCGCGATCGCGCTCGGCGTGCTTCTGGCCGTGATGCGGTTGTCACCGAACCCGGTTTTCAAGTCGGTGTCGTGGGTGTACCTGTGGATCTTCCGCGGCACCCCGGTGTACGTGCAGCTGGTGTTCTGGGGGCTTATCCCGACGATCTACGCGAACATCCAGCTCGGCGTGCCGTTCGGGCCGTCGTTCTTCCAGCTCAATCTGCAGGCGCTGTCAATCCCGTTTCTGTTGGCGATCCTCGGCCTGGCGCTCAACGAGGCCGCCTACATGGCCGAAATCATCCGTGCCGGAATCAGTTCCGTGCCGGAAGGCCAGCTCGAGGCGTCGACGGCACTGGGCATGTCGTGGGGGATGGCGATGCGCCGCACCGTGCTCCCACAGGCGATGCGGGTGATCATCCCGCCGACCGGCAACGAAGTCATCAGCATGCTGAAGACCACATCGCTGGTCACCGCCGTGCCGTTCGCCCTTGACCTGTACGGCATCACCTCCCGCGAGATCGCCGCCCGCGAGTTCGAGCCGGTTCCTCTCCTGCTGGTGGCGGCGTTCTGGTACCTGGTGGTCACCAGCATCCTCATGGTCGGCCAGTACTACCTGGAGCGGTATTACTCGCGTGGCGCATCGCGCAAGCTGACGAATAAGCAACTCGAGGTGCTGGCCAAGGCGCAGGGAACCGGAGCACCGGGAGGAGGAGGTGAGGGCGCATGACTCCGATGGTGAAGGCCGAGGAAGTCTGCAAGAGTTTCGGGGCCTTGCGCGTGCTCAAGGGCATCACGCTCGAGGTCGGCAAGGGCGAGGTGATGTGCATGGTCGGCCCGTCCGGGTCGGGCAAGTCGACGTTCCTGCGCTGCATCAACCATCTGGAGGTGGTCAACGCAGGCCGCCTGCATGTCGACGGCGACTTGATCGGCTACCGCGATGCCGGTACCAAGCTCTACGAGATCTCACCCCGCGTCGCGGCCAAACAACGACGCGACATCGGCATGGTGTTTCAGCACTTCAACCTCTTCCCGCATCGCACGGCATTGGGGAATGTCATCGAGGCACCTATCCATGTCAAAGGCGTCAAGAAGGCCGAAGCGGTAGCGCGGGGAAAGGATCTGCTGGAACAGGTCGGGCTGGCGGAGAAGGCGGGTGCCTACCCAGCCCAGCTGTCGGGCGGCCAGCAGCAGCGGGTGGCGATCGCGCGTGCGCTCGCGATGAACCCCAAGCTGATGCTGTTCGACGAGCCCACCTCGGCGCTTGATCCGGAGCTGGTGGGCGAGGTGCTTGCGGTGATGAAAAAGCTTGCGTCCGAGGGCATGACGATGGTGGTGGTCACCCACGAGATGGGCTTCGCCCGCGAGGTGGCCAATCAGCTCGTCTTCATGGACGACGGGGTGGTCGTGGAAGCCGGGCCTCCACGCGATGTGCTCGCCAATCCGCAACACGAACGCACGAAGGCGTTTTTGTCCAAGGTGCTCTAACGCTGATGCCGGCAAGCGCACCGGATCCGGTCACCCCGCTATGGCGGGCGGCTCAGGTGTTCCGGTTACTCAGTTGCATCTACGCGTTCGGCTTCCAGATCGCGGTCAACGATGACCTCGACCGGCCCGCGATCGGATGGCTGCTCTTCGCGGTCCTTATCGGGTGGAGCATCGCCTGTGCGGTCGCCTACCTGAAAGGGTTCGGCCGTCGCCCCGCCTGGGTGCTGGCCGAGCTCGCCATCGTGGTCGCGCTGATGCTGTCCACCGAGTTCGTCGCATCCGACCAGTGGGCGCTGAACAACCAGTCCTGGCCGACCACGCTGTGGGCCACCAACGCGACGATCTCCGCGGCCATCCTGTTCGGCCCGATCTACGGAATGCTCAGTGGCGTAGTGATTGTCGCGGCCAGCACGATGGCGAAAGGGGTGCTGAACTACGACCTCGGCCGCAACGCGACGGTGGTCATCGAGCTCGCGGTGGGACTCGGTGTCGGCATGGCCGCGCAGACGGCGCGCCGCGCCCACACCGACCTGGAACACGCCGCGCGGCTGGCGGCGAGAACCGAGGAGCGGGAACGGCTGTCCAGGCAGGTGCATGACGGCGCCATCCAGGTTCTTGCGCTGGTCTCCCGCCGCGGTCGCGAGATCGGCGGTGAGACAGCAGAACTGGCGGAGCTGGCGGGGGAGCAGGAGCGCGCGTTGCGCCGCCTGGTCAGCTCCGCGGACGCCGAACCGCGGATCGGTGAGCTAACCGATGTCGGCGCACTTCTGCGCCGGCGCGCATCGGATCGGGTGTCGGTCAGCGTGCCCGCCGACCCGGTATTGCTGGAGGCTGCCGTCGCCGAGGAACTCGCTGCAGCGGCGGGCAACGCGCTGGACAATGCGGCCGCCCATGCGGGGCCCGACGCAAGGGCCTACGTGCTGTTGGAGGATCTCGGCGATACCGTCACGGTGAGCATCCGTGACGACGGCGTCGGGATCGCGGATGGCCGACTGGAGGAAGCTGTCGGCGAGGGCCGGTTTGGGATCGCCAAATCGATTGTGGGGCGGATGAATTGGTTGGGTGGCAGCGCGAAGCTGAACACCGGGCCGGGATGCGGGACGGAATGGGAACTGACGATACCCCGACGGTGATGGTCGTCGACGACCATCCGATCTGGCGCGACGCGGTCGCTCGCGATCTCGCCGAAGCCGGTTTCAACGTGGTGGCCACCGCCGACGGTGTGGGGTCGGCGCGCAGGCGGGCAGCCGCCGTGCAGCCGAACGTCGTGGTGATGGACATGCGCCTTGCCGACGGTGACGGGGCACAGGCGACCGCCGAGGTGCTGACCGTGTCGCCGGCGTCGAAGATCCTGGTGCTCTCCGCCTCCGACGAACGCGAGGACGTGCTGGAGGCGGTGAAGGCCGGCGCAACCGGATATCTGGTCAAGAGCGCGTCGAAGACCGAACTCGGTGACGCCGTGCGGGCGACGGCGGAGGGCCGCGCGGTGTTCACTCCGGGGCTGGCCGGGTTGGTGTCTGGGGGAGTATCGACGAATCGCGCAGGGACCGGACTCGAGTTCGGCGCCGAGTCTGACGGAGCGCGAAACCGAGATCCTCCGACACGTCGCCAAAGGCTTGACCGCCAAGCAGATCGCCGCCCGGCTGTCGCTGAGCCACCGCACAGTCGAGAACCACGTTCAGGCGACATTTCGCAAGCTACAGGTCGCCAACCGCGTCGAGTTGGCGCGCTACGCGATCGAACACGGGCTGGACGAATAGGCGGATTTGGGTAGTCCTACTCATCCGCAGGGCACCCGTCCGTTGCGACCATGACGCCATGACCGCACCGCATGACGCCGTCGTTTCCCGGCTCTCGGCGAACTTCGCCGCAATGTCCGAGCAGTTCGCCAAGGTTTCAGCCGACCTGACAGAACTGGATCGCCTTCTGGGCCAACGCCCAAACGCGGCGCAACCCACACCGCATCCGATGCCACCCCCCATTCACATTCCGCAGCCGTACATGCCACCTGCCGTGGTGTACGCGCCGCCACCTCCACCGCCGCCTCCACCACCCATGGCCCCGCCGCCGAAAGCACCCCGACCACCGCGCGACTCGAATTGGATCGGCAAGGTGCTCGCCGTCGCCGGCGTCGCGGTCACACTCATCGGCGTGGTGCTGCTGCTCGTGCTCGCCGCCCAGGCAGGCATCCTGCGCCCCGAGATCCGGGTCGGCGCAGGCGCAATGCTCGCCGGTGCGCTCGTCGTCGTCGCAGCCAGAATGAACTCGCGCCCCGGCGGACGCGTCGGCGCCATCGCCCTGGCCGCTACGGGTATCGCCGCGGCGTACATGGACGTCATCGCGATCACGACGATCTATGACTGGGTGGCCGCACCCGTCGGGCTGGTGGTCGCCGCGGTGATCGGCGGTGGTGGTCTCACCCTGGCCCGGCGCTGGGACTCGCAGCACCTCGGCCTGCTCGTGCTGGTGCCGCTGATCGTCCTCGCGCCGATCGTCTCCGACGGCATCACGATGCTGTTGATCGCGTTCATGCTCGCCATCGCGGCCGCATCGCTGCTCGTACAGCTCGGTAAGGACTGGATCTGGCTGCACGCGGCGCGGATCACGGCACCGACGTTTCCGCTCTTGATCGCGTTGGTCGCCGCCCGTATCGGGGATGCCAACGGCGCCTGGCTGGCCGGTGGTTGTGCAATCGCCGCCGCGCTCGCCATTGTGGGCGCGTTGGTGCTGCTGCCGTCGACCAGCAACAGGGTCGCGATGGCGCTGCTGACCATCGCGGGCGTGTTCCCGGTGCTGTGCGCGTCGGTGGCCCTGCCGCCGACGGTCGCCGCCCTGATGGCCGCCGGACTTGCCGCGGCGCTCCTTGCGATCGTGCTCGTCGGGGACCGCTTGCCCGGCGTCTCCAAGATCGTCCGCCACATCTGGTCGGCGACGTCGGCGGTGTCGGCCCTGATTGCCGTGACGGTCGCCTTCGACGGGGAGGTGGCCACGCCGGTGCTGTTGGCGATGGCGGTGGTGATCGCTGTCGCGGGACGTCGAGACGACGTCGCGCGTCTTGTGGCCGTCGGGTTCGGCGTCATCGGCGGACTTCTCTACCTCAGCTACGCACCGCCCACGTTGCTGGTCCGGGCCACGCTGCTGTCGACGCCGGACGCGATCGCCATATTGGTCTCGAGCATCCTGCTGATCGCCGCCGTCGTCGCGATCGTCTGGTCGTGGATAGGGCGCGGAGTGCTGGACACCGATGCGGTCCGAGTCCTGCTGGCCGGGCTGGGGATCGTGGTCGTCTATTCGATCACCACCTTCACCGTGACGGCTGGAGTGCTGGCAGGCGGCGAAAGCGGCGGATTCTTCGCCGGTCACATGGCCGCGACCATCTGCTGGATCGCCATGGCCGCCGCCCTGTTCGTATACGCGGCGCGGCAGCCCAGGGACGACCGGTCACTGCCTATCGCCGGTGGCCTGGCTCTGGTCGCGGGGTCTATGGCGAAGTTGTTCCTGTTCGACCTCGGCACGCTGGACGGCATGTTCCGGGTGGCGGTGTTCATCGTCGTCGGCCTGGTCCTGCTGGGCATGGGCGCCGGCTATGCCCGGCTGCTGGCCCAGCAGGATCAGCAGGAAGGTGTGACGCCACTCACACAGTAATTTGGAGTGATTCCAGATTACTGCTCGTTGGACTGTTCATGAGTACTCGTCGAACCGAAGCAGAAATCCAGAACTTCCAAGCGTCCACCCAGCTCAGCGGCAACCTGCAGCGCGTCCTGGTGGACCTGATCGAGCTTCATCTGCAGGGTAAGCAGGCCCACTGGAACGTGGTCGGCACCAACTTCCGCGACCTTCATCTGCAGCTCGACGAACTCGTGGACTTCGCGCGCGAGGCCAGCGACACGATCGCCGAGCGGATGCGCGCACTCGACGTGATCCCGGACGGTCGCTCTGACACCGTCGCGGCGGCCACATCGCTTCCGCAGTTCCCGGCCTACGAGCACGGCACCGCCGAGGTCGTCGACCTGATCACCACGCGGACCTACGCGGTGGTCGACACCCTGCGCACGGTGCATGACGAGGTCGATGCGGAAGATGCGAGCACGGCCGACATCCTGCACCAGCTCATCGACGGGCTGGAGAAGCTCGCCTGGCTGATCAAGTCGGAGAACCGCAAGGTCTAGGCACCCGCGAAGCGGGTACCCCACGCGCGTGACAGTGACAAGAGACATTCGCGCGTCGCGCCGGCAGGTGTGGGACGTCATCGCCGACGGCTGGACCTACTCCCAGTGGGTCGTCGGCAACAGCAGGATGCGGGCGGTGGATCCGAACTGGCCCGCACCGGGCTCGACCATCCGCCATTCAATCGGCGTCTGGCCGCTGGTCCTCGACGACGAGACCGTGGTCGAGGAGAGCGTGCCGCTGGAGAAGCTGGTGCTGCACGCAAAGGGTGGGCCGTTCGGCGGTGCCCGGGTTGTATTGCAGCTCAGTGACATTCCCGACGGATGCCGGGTCGTAATGGAGGAATACCCGGTCAGCGGGCCCGGCGCCATCCTGCCGAGCCGGCTGTCCGACCTCGCGGCCTGGCCGCGCAACCGAGAGACGTTGTGGCGGCTCGAAGCAATTGCTCAGCGACTCAAACCGACTGAGCTGTCGGACCGCTGACCGACTGCAGTTCGGTGTCCTGCGGCCCGTCGCCGTTTCGCCGGCCGACCAGATACCAGGTGTGCATCAGTCCCTTGCCCTTGATGTCGATCTCGCCGCGTTCCTCGAGGACATACTGGTCTTTCAGACGCTCATATACCGACTGAGGCACCTGAATTCGGCCTTCGACGTCGGTTGACTCCATGCGTGATGCGACGTTGACCGCGTCGCCCCAGACGTCGTAGAAGAACTTGCGCGCCCCGACGACGCCGGCCACGACGGGGCCAGATGCCAGCCCGATGCGCAACGGCACCGCTCGGCCCTGCGGATCCCTCAGGTCCGCGACCGCCTCGGCCATGTCGAGAGCAAGGCAGGCGAGTGCCTGGACGTGATCCTCCCGAGGCTGCGGCACGCCGCTGACCACCATGTAGGAGTCCCCGCTGGTCTTGATCTTCTCCAGCCCGTGCCGATCGACGAGGGCGTCGAGGTCGGTGTACAAGGTGTCGAGAAAGCGGACCAGTTCGGTGGGCGTGGTATCGCTGGCCCGCTTGGTGTAACCGGCGATGTCGGCGAACAGGATCGAGGCGTCGTCGTACTTGTCGGCGATGATGTTGCGCGTCGGATCCTTGAGACGACTGGCGATCGATGCGGGCAGGATGTTCGCCAGCAGCGACTCGGATCGCTGGTACTCGGACTCCATCGCCTTTTCGGCGCGGTCGATTTCGCGCATCGCATACCAGACCGTCGCCACCACCATCACCGCCGAGCCGATGACGGAACTGATGAAACCGACGGTGAGCATCCACGGCGGGCCGAGATTTCTGTCGTTGGGAACAAGGAGCTCGAGGGCGATCGATCCGGCCGCACCGAACGCCACGATCGTCGACGCTAGAACGATGCGCTCGATTCCGAACACGAGGAGCACCAGCGTTGCCGCAACCAGGAAGTAGAACTGCAGGCCTGATCCAGTCCCGATGGTGTAGCAGATGTAGCCGACAGACAGATACGCGAATACGAAGAACGTCAATGGCGCGATCAGCTCGCCGAACCGGTACAGCAGGGGAACCGCCACGAACACTGCACCGAACGCGAGGTTGAGCAGCCCGATCCACCAGAGCGAGCCGCCAAGCGTCAGCTGGAAGATCCCGAACGCCACACTGATTACGGCGCCGATCCACGCCGCGATCTTGAGGACCCGGAAGCGACTGGCCACGCTGTCGGCGTAGTGCTGAGTCCGGGCAGGCACCGGGCTCTTCAGTGCCAGCTCGGGCATGCAAACCGATCGCGCCTTGCGGCCCATGGCAAAGAGCCTACTTCGCGGGGTCGGCCGAAAGCCTGGCGATCTCACGAGCGCGCAGCGCGAGCCACAGCTCGTGACGGTCCTGCGCCGAATCCATTCGCCTGCCGGTCAGCCGCTCGACGGTCTCGACTCGGTTGCGCATGGTGTGCCTGTGCACCCGCAGCGCGTTGGCTGCCGCTGCCCAATGGCCGTTGTGCTCGAGAAACGCGGTGAGTCCGCGCAGCAACTCGGTGGCCCGGTCGTTGGCGTCGAGCGGCCCGAGCACCGCATCGGTATAGGCGTGAAGTGATTCTGGGCCAACGGCACTCAGCAACATCCGGCTGCTGGCGATTTCTTCTGCATGCAGATGCCGACCCTGGACCCGGCTGGCGGGCAAAGCCGAGCGGGCTTGCCGTAGCGACACCGCAACCGCGCCCGGTCGGACCCCGATGCCGATCCCGGCTGCCCTGTCCGGGGCAAGCGTTGCCAGCGCGCCGGGCAGGTCGGTCGCCAGCGGAACCGTGACTTCGACGACGTTGCCGACCACCCGGACCAGGGCGTCTCGCAGGGTGGTCAGCAGATCCGCGGCGAGATCATCGGCGTCGTCGGGGGCGGCGATCGCCGCGGCCCGCTGGTCAGAGTCCTTCAACCCGAGCGATGCCAGCCAGCGAGCCGCAACAGTGTCGTCCACGGTGCCCCTGGCCAACCGGTCGAGCACCTGCGCCCGCTCGCGTCGCTGTGCGCTGTTGAGCCCGTGTCGACGCTCCAATTCCAGCGACAACAGCGAAACCAGATCGCCGGTGATCTGTTCGGCGGCAGGCACTTCCGCCGGACCGTCGACCAGCAACCACGCCCGCAGCCGTTGGGCACCGAGTGCGTGCAACTCACGCCGACGGCCGTCGCTGATGTCGGCGGCCGCAGCCGTCAGCCCGTGGTCTCGAACCGACGCGAGCGGGCCCGACATCTGTTCGACCAGGCGACCGCCGTCGGGATCGGTTTGCGCCAGCACCCGACCCAGCTGATCGACGATGACGCCCGAGCGGCCGGTTGCGTCGCGGTGCGCGTTGAGGATGCCCAGCAGGCCGCCCGGGCTGACCGCGGCGGCGGTGAGCGCCCGCTGAGTCTGCAGCGTCTGTTCCAGGACTTGGCGCTCGTCGCGCGCCCGAAACGCGAAAACCGCCTTGGTGACCGCAATGAACGGCACCCCGTCGGGCACAGTCAGCAGCGGCATTCCGTGCCCGTCGGCGGCAGCGACGAGTCGGTCCGGCGCCCGCTGGTGGGGCAGTTCGGCGCCCAACCCCAGCCCGATCGCCCGGACACCGGCGTCGTGAAGCTCGCTGACGTATGCCTGGCAGCCGTCGATACTGTCGGGCAAGAGCAGGCCGATGGTCAGCAACAGCTCCCCGCCCTGCAGCCACGGACCCGGATGAGACAGCTCGGACACCGCCGCGGCTTCGATCTCACGGTCGGCGGCACGGTTTCCTGCCACCAGCTCCAAGCCGAGCGACGCGTCATCGAGCAGCGCGGTCACGGTGAGCATGGACATATCGTCCAACGGACGTGCACTGATTTCTACAAATTGTCGATATCGGTGTGACCGGCATCTCAGGAAGCCTGTTGATCATGACGTCGTCACAACAGCCGATCGGTCCCACCGACGCCACCAAGGTGCCGCGGTATGCGGGTCCGCCAACCTTCGCGCGCCTGCCCCGCACCGACCAGGTGACCCACACCGACGTCGCGGTCGTCGGCATCCCTTTCGATTCCGGCGTCTCCTACCGGCCTGGTGCCCGTTTCGGGCCTCAGCACATCCGCGCGGCGTCCAAGCTGCTGCGGCCCTACCACCCGCGCCTCGACGTCGAGCCCTTCGCGGTGCACCAGGTCGCCGACGCCGGTGACATCGCCGTGAACCCGTTCGACATCGCGGAGGCCATCACCACCATCGAGCGAGCCTCCGATGAACTGCGCGACGGCGGCACCAAGCTGATCACCCTCGGCGGTGACCACACCATCGCGTTGCCGCTGCTGCGTTCGCTGCATCGCGACCACGGCCCGATTTCGGTGTTGCACTTCGACGCCCACCTGGACACCTGGGATACCTACTTCGGCGCGCCGTTCACCCACGGCACTCCGTTTCGCAGGGCGAGCGAAGAGGGACTGCTCGACCCCGAACACTGCCTACACGTCGGCATCCGGGGGCCGCTGTACGCACCGACCGACCTGTCCGACGACCGCGTGCTCGGCTTCCAGGTGATCGGATCCGACGACTTCCAGATCGACGGGCTGGCCACGGTCATCGAGCGCATGCGCGCCCGCCTCGGCGACGCGCCGGTGTACGTCTCGATCGACATCGACGTACTCGATCCGGCGCACGCGCCAGGTACCGGAACCCCCGAGGCCGGCGGCATGACCAGCCGCGAGTTGCTGCACTGCTTGCGAAACCTGGTGGGTGTCAACGTGGTTGGGGCCGACATCGTGGAGGTCGCACCGGCCTACGACCACGCAGAGATCACCGGGATCGCGGCTGCGCACGTCGCCTACGAACTCCTGTCCGTGCTGGCGGCAGGCTCATGACCGACCATCGCAACGGCGGGGCCGCCGTCGTCGAAACCCTTGCCGCACATGGTGTAGACACCATCTTCGGTATTCCCGGCACTCACAACCTGGAGCTGTACCGGCACTTCGACGGAAATGGTGTCCGCGCGATCACGCCGCGCCACGAGCAGGGTGCGGGTTATGCGGCCGAAGCCTATGCCCGAGTCAGCGGACGCCCCGGTGTTGTTGTCACGACCAGCGGGCCCGGCCTGACGAACGCGATGACGGCGGCCGCCACCGCATATGCCGAGTCCCAGCCGGTGCTGCTGTTGTCTTCCGGTATGCCGACGGGTGCCGAGGGTCACGATCTGGGGCAGCTGCACGAGGCCAAGAACGTCAGCGGCGCAATGGATCAGCTGGTGTCATGGAGCCGTCGGGTCCGCAGCGCCGACGAAGCGGCATCGGCGGTGACCGAGGCATTCAGCGGGTTCACCGGGCGACGTCCCCGACCGGTGCACATCGAGATTCCGGTCGACGTGCTCGAGCAGGAATGGACCGGTGAGCCGCGGATCGACGCGGCGGTCGCGCCGCCCGCAGCCGACCGCGACGCGATCAGACGCGTCGCTGAACTCCTCGCCTCAGCCGGGTCGCCACTCATCATCGCCGGCGGCGGCGCTGTCGACGCACAAACCGAGTTGACGGCCCTCGCCGAGGCGGTGGGCGCACCGGTCGCCACCACGGTCAACGGCAAGGGCACGGTCGACGAGGCGCATCCGTTGTCTGTCGGCGCGTCGGTCCGGCTACGTGCGCTACAGAAGGCGGCCGCCGACAGCGACGCGCTGCTGGTGATCGGCACCGAGCTCGGCGACTCCGACCTGTGGGAGGGGCAGATCCGTGGGCGGGTCGTCATCCGCTGCGACATCGACCCTGCTCAACTGGACAAGAACTGTCCCGCAGACCACGCGCTGCTCGGCGACGCCGCCGCCACATTGAACGCGGTGCTCGAAGCCCTGCCGGCGAAACCCGCTGGGGGAGAACAGCGTGCGGCTGCGTTGCGAGCCGCGTGTCGGGACGAGGCAGCCGTCGATGCGGGCCCGTACGCCGAGATCAACGCCGCGGTTCGCGCCGCACTGCCCGCCGAGGCCGCATTGGCCGGCGACAGCTCACAGGTCACCTACTTCGGTTCCGTGCACTACTTCGACCTACCCGCACCGCGGCGGTTCTGTTACTCGCCAGGCTTCGCCACCCTCGGCTATGGGCTGCCGGCGGGGCTGGGCGCAGCGATCGGGCGACCCGGCGCACCGGTCGCCGTCCTGCTCGGCGACGGGGCACTGATGTTCTCGGTGCAGGAGTTGACAACTCTTGTGGAACAGGGACTTTCGGTACCGGTAGTCGTTGTGGACAGTGGCGGTTACCGGGAGATCCAGGATCAAGAGGCAGCCCGCGGCATCCTGCCGATCGGGGTCAAGCTGCGTACTCCGGACCTGGCGTCGCTTGCCGTCGCGATGGGCGCCAACGGCGTGCGAACCACCTCGGCCGCCGACCTGTCCGAACTCGTCGGCGCCGCCCTCGGCGCCGACGGCCCGACCCTCATTCACTTCGACATCCGCTGAAAGGACTTTCAACATGGATATCGCCGTCGTCGTCATCTATCTCGTCGGCATGATCGCCTTCGGGTTCTGGGGTAAACGCAGAGCCACCACACAATCGGACTTCCTGGTGGCAGGTCGGCGGCTCGGTCCGATGCTCTACTCCGGCACGATGGCCGCCATCGTGCTCGGCGGCGCGTCCACCATCGGCGGCGTCGGCCTGGGCTACGAGTACGGCATATCCGGCATGTGGCTGGTATTCGCGATTGGCACGGGCATCCTGTTGCTTAGCCTGCTTTTCGCAGGTCGGATCCAGCGGCTGCGTGTGTACACCGTCAGCCAGATGCTCGAACTTCGTTACGGCCCCGGCTCTTCCGTACTATCCGGCGCGGTCATGTTCGGCTACACGCTGATGTTGTCGGTCACCTCGACCATCGCGTACGCGACCATCTTCAGCGCGCTGTTCGACATCGGAAGGGTGCTCGCCATCGTCCTCGGCGGGAGTGTGGTGGTCATCTATTCGGTGCTCGGCGGGATGTGGTCGATCACGCTGACCGACTTCGTCCAGTTCGTGATCAAGACCATCGGCATCTTCTTCATCCTGCTGCCGGTCGCGCTGTACAAGACCGGTGGTATCAGCGGGCTGGCCGACAAATTGCCCGCCGAGGCGACCTCGTTCACCGCGATCGGCGGTCAAACCATCCTGACTTATTTCGTCGTCTACACCTTCGGACTCCTTATCGGTCAGGACATCTGGCAGCGCGTGTTCACCGCACGCAGCCCCGGAGTGGCCCGCTGGGCGGGCGCCGCATCCGGCGTGTACTGCCTGCTGTACGCCGTGGCAGGCGCGGTGATCGGGATGGCGGCCAAGGTACTGCTGCCCGCGTTGGAGGCGCGCGACGACGCGTTTGCGGAGTTCGTCGAGATGCAGTTGCCGCCGATCCTGGCCGGCTTGGTGCTTGCGGCCGCGCTGGCCGCGGTGATGTCCACCTCGAGCGGAGCGCTGATCGCCACCGCGACCGTCTTCAGCCAGGACATCGTCGCCCGGCTGCGCAAGCGCGACATCGAAGCGGGAAGCGAACACGACCATGTGCGCACCAACCGGATCTATGTGGCCTGCTTTGGAATCCTGATGATCGTCATCGCATGCCTGCTGCAAGACGTCGTTGCGGCCCTGACCGTGGCGTACGACATTCTTGTCGGCGGCCTGCTCATTCCGATCCTCGGCGGCCTGCTCTGGCGTCGCGGCACCAACGTCGGCGCGATCGCCGCGATGGCGGTCGGCACCGTTGCAACCCTGGCCACCATGATTGCCGTGGGGGACATCTTCGCCAACGAACCGATCTATGTCGGGCTGGCATCCGGTCTGCTGGTGTTCGTTGTCGGCAGTTTGCTCAGCAAGCCGACCGCAAGCGACGTGATAGCGGAATGGGACCGCCGCAGCCGAGGGGAGAGCACCGTGCTCGAGCCAGTGACGGATGCGACAATTTAGTTAGACGGTGTAAGGTTCAAGCCTGCCGTTCGCTGATGGTGGGGGGCGAGGCTTGGACCGATGGTGGATTCGTAGCGCGGCAATCGGCTGCGCGTTTGCTTCATGCGCAATGGCTGCCGGGCCGGGGTTCGTGGGGATTGCGCAGTCGCATGCCATTCTCGGGATCGGCCCGGACCTCCTTGACCTGTTCGGCGGCGACGACGACAAATCTGATCTGCACCACCCCCGACCCGGCTCTGAGAATTCCTCTAGTGGGCAGGCCGCCCGCACCGTCGGCGTCACGACGGCGGACGCCGGTCCACCTGTGTCGACGTTCGGCAGCGGTCCCGAAAGCGTCGGCCTGGTGGCGGGCGGCGGTGACGTTCCGCGCAGTGCCGGCGGTGGCGGGGGAAGCGGCGCAGTGCCGCGCGTCAGGCCTGCAGGGCGGTCATTGAACCTGCCGTCTGTGCCCTCCGCACCGATTACCCGCAACATCGTCATCCGGGGGACACCGTCGACGGCGCGCCCGGCGGGCACGCCTGCGCCTGCCTTCGCGCCGCCTGTACTGCCTCAAACGCCCGCCATTGTCGCGTTGGCTGTGCCGCCCCCGGTTGCACCGGAACCCGAGGGCAGGCCTACGCCTGCCGCGCCACCGGCGCCCTCACAATCGGCGCCACGGGCGAAAGACCCACTGGCGCCTAGTGATTCGGGTGCCTCGCAGATCCCCGACTCCTATCGCGTCGGGTACGCGGAGTACCTCAGGTCCGCGACCACCAGCGACCTCTTCGCGGCGGCGCTCCCCGGCGTAGCCGGCCTTGCGGGGTTCACCCTCGTCGGTGCTTACGCGGGCTACCGGCAGGCCAAAGCTCTGCAGCGGGCGCTGCTGGCTCCGGTGCCCACGAGCTTCCTGCTCTGAGCGCGTAGTTTGTATTCACCGCGATACGGGTATTTCTTTGCCGAATTTCGGTGTGTCTCTTGGGGTGGGAGCAGCATGAACAGGCCGCTGACGCGAAGCGCGATCGGATGCGCTATCGCCTGCAGTGCTTTCGTTGTCGGGCCGTCCCTTGTCGGCGCTGCCGTCGCGAATGCAGACCTAGTTGGCCTCGGCGGCGGTGGCGGCGGAATCGACGTCCTCGGCGTTGACCACCATACCGGCCGACGATCTATAAGTAGCGGTCGAGTCGGCGGGTGTCGAATGCAGCCCCGCGGACTGACCGAGCTGCCGCCGGGCGAGACGGTCGAATCGCTGTCTGATCGTGTCGGGTGCGGTGGCCGGCCGTCCTCAAAGGTAGACAAAACAAATAGTCGCCGCCTTGGTGTCGAGCTGGGCGGCTTCAGTTCTCGAAGGCCTCCACGTAGCGCCAGCTCGGTGCAGAGCCCGCCGGGCCTCCTGCAGTGCGGGCGCGCGCCGCCTGTGTAGCTGATGCCAAAGCTGGCGTGCGCCCGCTCAATTTCGGCGTTTCAGGTATTCGCACACTTGTGCGCGGGCTTGACCTAGCATGAGCGAGGTTGATCCGCTGAACTGGGGTGATCCGGGTGTGAGTGAGCTCGTGCCGACGGGAACGGTGACGCTGCTGCTGGCCGACATCGAGGGCTCGACGCGGCTGTGGGAGACCCAGCCTCAGCAGATGACCACAGCGGTCGCGCAGCTGGACAGAACCGTCGCCGACTTGGTCACCGCGCATCACGGGGTTCGTCCCGTCGAACAGGGTGAGGGCGACAGTTTCGTAGTCGCATTCACCCGTGCGTCTGATGCGGTGGCGTGTGCACTGGCTTTGCAGGGGGCGCCGTTGGCGCCGATCCGGCTGCGTATCGGGCTGCATACCGGGGAAGTGATGCTTCGCGATGAAGGCAACTACATTGGCCCGACCATCAACAAGACCGGACGGCTACGCGACCTGGCCCACGGCGGCCAGACCGTGCTGTCCGAATCCACAAGCGATTTGGTGAGGGATCGACTCCCCCCGGATGCGTGGTTGGCCGATCTGGGTGTCCATGGCGTACGCGACCTGCCCCGTCCGGAACACATCATGCAGCTGTGCCATGCCGATCTGCACAACGAGTTCCCGCCGCTACGAACATCTGATGTGGTTGTGGGACAGCATCTTCCGGTGCATCTGACAAGCTTTGTTGGCCGCGAAACGCAGATCGCCGACCTGCAAGGTCTCCTCACTGCCGACCGGCTGGTGACCCTGACGGGGGCTGGCGGCACTGGTAAGACGCGGCTCGCCCTCGAGACCGTGGTGCGGGAGAACGAGCGCTTTCCGTACGGCGTATGGCTCTGCGAACTGGCCCCACTCGACGATGGTGCGGCCGTGAGTCATGCCGTCGCTGCGGCACTGCGGTTGCAGCAACAACATGGCCTCGACATCGAGCAGACAGTGATCGAGTATCTGCGAACACGAGCGTTGCTGTTGGTCGTCGACAATTGCGAACACGTCCTGGACGCGGTCGCGCGATTGCTCGACCAGGTCGTTCGGCATTGCCCGCGGGTCTCGGTGCTGGCCACCAGCAGGGAAGCACTCGGCGTCGAGGGCGAGCGGATCCTGCCTGTTCCGCCGCTATCGCTCGAAGACGCCACCCAACTATTCGCCGACCGGGCCAAGGCCGGCCGGCCTGACTTCGACGTTAGCCATGAGCCTGCCGGCACGGTCGCGGAGATCTGCCGACGGCTCGATGGCCTGCCCCTCGCGATCGAGCTGGCAGCGGCCCGGATGCGCGTGATGAGCAGCCTCGACGTGGCCCGGCGCCTGGACACATTGCGTCTGGTCAGCGGCGGTGCACGTGGTGTGCACCCCAGGCAGCAGAGCCTTGCCGCGACGATCGACTGGTCCTATCGGTTGCTCGCCGAATCGGAGCAGTCACTCTTCGATCGGCTGTCGGTCTTCGCGGGCGGGTTTGACCTCGACGCGGCACACGGCGTGTGCGGTGAAGACGCAGCGACGGAGGACGACACATTCGAGTTACTCACCGGGCTCGTCGACAAGTCAATGGTGATCGTGCGCAGCGGCGCGGTGAGGACCCGGTACGGAGTCTTGGAGACTCTGCGCGCATACGGCCGAGATCGCCTGCGGGAGAAGGGAATAGAAGATCGATACGGGACGCGGCACGCGGCTTACTACACGGTGCTCGCTGAGCGCGCCGCCGCCAGTATGCACAGCGCCGACGAGCGGGCGTGGGTCGAGCGGATGCTGCCCGATTACGACAACCTGCGCGCGGGATTCGAACGTGCCATGGCCGTGCGCGACATCGACCTCGCGCTTCGACTCGTCACCTCATTGCCCGAGCTTGTGCACCTACGCGTCGGTTACGAGTCGGCCGGCTGGGCGGAGCGCGTCGTCGATGTTGCGAACTCCGACCATCCGTTGTTCCCCGCCGCTGTCGGCATCTCTGCGCGCGGTGCATGGAACCGCGGGGACAACGACCGGGCGCGGTCGCTGGCGGCTCTCGCGAAGGGACGGGTTCCGCGCCGTGGTACCGGCCGAGTCGCTTACCCGGCCGACGTGCTGGCCGACCTGGCTCTATATGGGGGTGACGCGCGCGCCGCACTGACGCACTACAAGGCTGAAGAGGCGCGCGCCCGCCGCGACGACGACCCGATCCGGCTGGTGTGGACACTGTTCTACGTCGCGATCTGCCACGCCGCACTACGCAATCCGGACGCGGGTCTGCCCGCCGCGCAGGAGTCGGTACAGATCGCGGATGACACGGCGAACCCGACGGCTCGGTCAATGGCGCGCTACGCGCTCGGTTTGGTGCTCAAGAAGTCCGAGCCGGACAGGGCGCTGGCCCTTTTCGAGGACGCGGCGGAGCTGGCCGCTTCGGTACAGAATTTCTGGTGGCACGGGATCGCATTGATGGAGGCCGCGTCGACGCGCGCCGTACACGGCGATTCCGGCACCGCAGCTCGTAATTTCGTTGGGGTGCTTGACCATTGGGACCGGGTGGGCGACTGGAGCCAGCAGTGGCTCAACCTACGGTATGTGACACGGTTGCTGGTCCGGCTCGGCGCCGACGAAGATGCCCTCGCGCTTCACCACGCACTTGTGCAGGCTGGTAAGCCCTCACCGCTCGGTGGGGACCAGCTTGCGGCGCTCGCCGAGCGTGTCGGCGACAAGCAGTTCGACGGCTTGAGTGGAGCCGAAGCGGTGGTTCGGGCGCGCACTGCCCTGGCCCGGTACCGATAATAACCGGCGGCCGGACCCCAGCGCCTCCGGAGTCCGGCCCTGTCGCCATCGCCCACCACATAGCCCGGGACATCGGATCGGCCCTCGACGGCGGCCTGCTCGGCCACGACATGGATCGTTACAACGGCCGGCAACCCCCCGCGGTTGAACTCGCGCTGGTCGGGACGAAGAAGCGGCGACCAGTT
The DNA here is from genome assembly GCA_963822305.1 of uncultured Actinomycetota bacterium. Classification (GTDB taxonomy): domain Bacteria; phylum Actinomycetota; class Actinomycetes; order Mycobacteriales; family Mycobacteriaceae; genus Mycobacterium. Next base: position 368,832 of record CAWGHF010000023.1, read on the forward strand.
CTGTGTCTATGTCTGCGACCGCTTAGTCGTGCCGCATCTCTCGGATCAGCAGCAGGCACAGATCGGTGACGGCGTCTTGTCGCGTGACACGCTCATGCGAGAGCACATCCACGATCACTTTGAATACCGCTACGTCACTGTCGGAAACGGCGAGGATGCATTCGCGCTGGAGCGCGAAGTGCAGCGGCGGGCGCTGAGTGCCGGCAAGCCCTTCCTAAACCCTGTAGTCGCGCCGTCGGGTTGTTGCCGATAAGCGCGAACCGAAGGAGCCCCGCCCGCTGGCGCCCATCTTGTCCTGACGTATTGCGTCCGCTAGTTGTTCGGGCGAATTGGCCCCTTGGAATGACTGTATTGGTTATGGCAGCGACTCGCTAAAGAACGCTTAGTGAGCACCTCGCAATACACCGAAACTCGACCCGTTCCTCGGCTCGCACTGCGGACTGACTGCGGACTGGCGGTGGATTGCTGTTCGGTATCGGATCGGAATACCTTCCTTGAACTGGGCATATATAGTGCCCTCGGTGAGATTCGAACTCTATTTTGCCCGCTGGTCACAGTGCCGAACCGGCTTTGACCAGCGCAATAGCATTGCGGGTGATTCTTTGAGATTCTCCCGATTTGTGCCCAAGTGTGCCCAAAGTGTGCCCACGCAACTGCTGGCGCACTGAACGAGATGAAGGCCTCCGAAAAAATTGGAGGGCCCCGGCGGCTGCGGGTAACAGCCCCGGGGTGTGGCCCAACCTACGAAGGAGATTGGACAATGCATGACGATACGCCTCGAACCCTCGAGGACTTCGCGCTCATTCTGCGCGGTCCAGCGACCAATGAGGTCCACTCGTTGCTGGGAGAGCTTTGCTACGAAGATCTGACCGCCTGCGAATTGGTTGCGGTGGCGGGCATCTTGCGTGGTGTTTGGGAACGCACACGGGCGCTGGAGAATCCGCCTGTGGTGCTGAAAATGGTGCGCTCCCGCAAGCCCCGACGACCCTCGTCGCGGGGAGTGGCGCCCCACCCGCGCTGAGAAGACCACGGGTGGGGGCACCACGGCTCTACATCACGCGTCCTGCCGTCTGCACATCACGGTTACGTGATCCAGGACGCCGCTCAGGTCGCGGTAGGGCTGTGGGGCGCCGACCTGTTGGTAGGTGCTGCCGTTGTGTTTCAGCTCCCCGACGACGGAAGCGGCGACCGCGGCGGTGACAGGTGGGCAGGTCGCTTTCCACACCTCCGTGGCGATGTTGTCGGTCAGGCCCACTTTCTCGTCGACGCGCAGAGGTCGGAAGAGGCATCCCTGTACGGGGGTCTCGGTGCGGATCTCGGCGGGTATGCCATTGGGGTCTACTGGCCCCTGCGTGATCGTCACGAAGGTGACCGTCTGGGTGCCGAGCTGCATCACATCGCCCGTACGCGGTAGCGGTTGAGGACGATCTGCTCGGCGAGCGTCCAGCCGGCGAACCCCGTCCGGTATTCGCGTTCGACGTCGTCGACTTTGTCACGGACGCCGAGTTGTCGGGGATTGGCGGCGAGGCGGGCGGCCGCGGTGATGATCACTGCGGCCAGCTCGTCGTTGGGTTCGTCGCCGTCGAATCCGCGTCCTCTGGTGTATGCCTTGGCCATCGTGGTGACTATGGGGATCACCAGCTCGGCGTCGGTATTACGCCAGTCGACAAGGTTCGTAACGGCTTCGGGGTCGATCTCAACCACGGCTTACGCCTCGGTGAGCAGAGTGACGGCCTCGGGCTGCAGCAGTGCGGTGTCCCAGCGGCTCACGACGCGGATGCCGATGGAGTCGTAGTCGCCCCAGGTTTGGTCGAGGATCTTGACTTCGGCGTCGACGTCGCGGGCGACGACGACCTTGGACATGTCGACCAGAGCCACCCGATTCTTCGCCGTCACCGCCGGGATGTTGTCGGTGATTATCACGTTCAATCCAAAGAGTTGCAGCGAAGTCCCGTTCTGGATCGTCGTGGGGTCGATCAGATACTGGGATGAATCGGCGGTGGTCTTGAGCTTGCGGACAGCGGCGAAGCTGGCCGAGGTCATCACCCAGTGCGTCGGGTTCACCTTGTTGGCCATCGCCGTCGCCCATCCGTCGATGAGTGAATCGGCGTCGGTGAGATCCAGGGTGCCGGTGGCGATGCCGGACTGCCGCAGGATGCCCTTGATGGTGTTCGATGTGCCGGCGCCGTCCCACAGGGCGGCGTCGAGGGCGTTGGCGACGTCGGTGACAAGCCGCGTTTGCAGCACGGCCTCCAGGCCGATCACGCTGGTGCGGATCAGCTCGTTGGTGAGCTTCACCAGTACCTTGAGTCCCTTGAGGGTGGAGGGCAGCAGGGTGACTTCGTCGAAAGCGACGTCGCCGTCGCTGATTTGTGTGCCTTCGGCGACGAACCCGGCGGTGACGCCGTCGGCGATTCGGGGCACCCGCACGGGGCTGGACGAGTCCAGCACGACCGGGCCGGCGGCCAGGAACGTGCTGGCCTGTTCGAGGGGCTGGACGAGCAGGCTGGCGACCTGCGACTGAATGAGTGTGCTGTTGTCGGTGGTGACTTCGATGGCCACAATTGAGTCCTAACGTGTGTCGGTGTTGTTTGGTTCGACACGTCGCCAGGACGTCAATCGGATTGGGCGTCAGGCCCGTAACTGACAATTTACCGTTTCTTTGGACTTCGTGAGGTTTACGTCGTCGATAACCGGGTAGGCGTCATCAACGAGGGTTGGGGCACGATCACCTTGGAGAAGTCCAAGGAAAAATGGAAAGAAAAATGAAAGGGAGGATTGTTTTGATCTGGAAACTGGCAGGAGCAGCCCTGGCCGCCGCGGCGATCGCGACAGCACCGGTGGCTGGGGCAGCGCCTAACAGCAATGCCACCGACAACGCCGACCAGCACGCCCAAGACCGTGGCCTCACCGTCGCGGGCTCGACGGGCAGTGCTAGCGACGTGCTGTCCGCCGTTCAAGGCATCACGCCCGACCAGGCGCAGAAGGGCTTGGGAATCGCGGCGGGACACGTTCCGGCGCCGTAGCGCACCAGTTGCGTGAACAGAAGCTCCCTCATCCCGTCCAGGGGTGAGGGAGCCTTCTTATGTCCGGGCTTTCAGTAGGGTGAGCAGACTTACCGGCTCCGATGCGGCTCCCCGCTGGCCTTGACCGATGTCGCCGGTAGGCTTGCGGGACGCCAGATGCGGCTTGCGGGCCAACAGATCATCGACCGCGGCCGCCAGGGCGTCGGGGTCTTCGAGGTGGTCCTCATCGAACTCGAGGTCGGTCGGGTCGGCCAGCCGCCCTGTCGCCTTGACTAGTTCGGTGTGCAGGCGGCGGGCCAGATCGTCGGCCCGCTGGGCGCGCTGCCGATAGCGGCCGTTCTCCTGCCGTAGGCGTTCGACGACCTCCCGCGGGAACATCTCGGCTTCGGCGTCGTCGGTCTGCTCCTCGTCAGCGTCGTCAGGAGAACCAGAACCTTGTGGCAGATCCGTCACAAAGTCCGCGGCGTCCTCTTGTGGTTCAACCTCGGTGTTTTCGATGGCCGAGGTTGGCTCGTCGGTTGTTGCGGTCATGATGTTTTCTCCTGTGTTTTGAGTTCGTTGACGGCGTCGGCGAGCTGGTGGGCCAACTCCAACGCCTCGGATGTGGTCATGGAGTACGTCAGCCCGCCGATGCGCAGCCGTATCGGCCTCGGTGAATCCTGTGCCGCAGACGCTTTGAAACCGATGTCGCGGACGTTAAGCCGCATTGTTGGTCACCTCGGGCGGGGTGCGGGCCGCGTTGATTTTGGCGATCTCGTCGTCGCTGTAGCCGAGCTTGCCGAGGGCGTAGGAGGCTGGGAGGAGGCCGGCCGGCGTACAGCTTCACGACGGCGTCGGCTTCCTGGGCGACGGAACGGGTGGCGGCGTCGGCCCATTGCACTCGTATGTCGTCGATCATGTTGGGGTCGCGGCCGTCTCGCACGGCGATCATCAGCCTGGCGACCTGTTCCCAGCCTCGGCCGAACGTGGCTTGGCGGGCCTCAGCGCGGGCCGTCAAGCTGGCCTCAGCCGCCCTTAGGGCATCGGCGGATGCGGGTTGTCGGTGAACACGCCGACGTAGTGCGCCGGCAGTGTGGACACGGCCATGATCTGCCCGAGGATCACGCGCACGCGAGCCTCGTAGCCGGCCAGGTCGGCGGCCTGCAACTGCCCGAACTTGGCGTCCTGGTTCTCCGAGATCATCGCCCGGTGGCCTTCGGGGATCGGGTTGACCTCCGTCATGACGGGCTGGCCATCCTCGTCGAGGACCGGGTTGCCGTCGTCGTCGAGCACCGGCTCCTCGGTGAGTTCGATGCCGGTGGCCCAACGGCGCGGCCTACCAACATATTCGGAGGTGACCATCATGTCGGCCAGAAGACTTGTTCAGGGCGTCGACCAACGGCATCAGGTCGTCGATCTCGGAGCTGCCCCAGTCGCCGATGATCCGGTCGGTGTTGCGCAGATTGACGACCGGGACGACGCCGAGCGGGTTGGCGATCTCGTCGATGACGTTGAATCCGGTCGCGTGCGGTGCCGGCCTGGTCGGCCCGCAGCCGCACGATCCGGTCGGGCAGGTAATCACGGCGTGGGTGACGTTGGCCGTGCTTCGTCCTCCCACCGCTTGACCGCAGCGACGATCTCCCGGGTGCCGGGGTCGGTGAGCACGGCGACCTGCTTCGCGCACTCGACAGTGACCTTGGGCCGGCCGAACCGGTCGGCCCACACGATCACGTAGGAATCGCCGAGCAGCAGGGCCTCGCGGTGCGCGACACCAGAGGTCTGGTCGAGGTCGTTGCGGATCCAGTCGGCCCACAGCGTCGGCGTCGCCGGTGAATCCGGTGATCCGCAGCCGTTCGGCCAGCGCGGTCACCGACAGCCGGGGATGTTAGAAGCCATGACGGCCGAACCTGTTGCCCAGGCCATCTTGCCTCCGGGGCCAGGAACGCCAACGGCTGAGTGCCGGTGTAATAGCGGTCCAGATCGGCGAACGGGCGGCGGGCTCGTCGAGGCGCTGCAGCAGTTGCAGAAGCAGATCGTCTTGGGTGATCGGTTGTCATGAGGCGAAGCTCCTTACTCGTTTACGGTTTCGTAGTTGGTGGAACGCGGCCCGGTCGAAGGCGACGATGGCGGCCACGGCGGCGTCGATCTTGCGGGGCTGACCCGCGTTTGTCCTTGGTGACGAGGTCGCCCATGCGGGGTCCGCTTGGCGACGCAGTGCGCGATGTGCGCGGCCATCCGCGGGTCGCCGTCGTGGGTGACGGTGCTCGGTGGCGACGGCCTGATACAGCCGGTCGGTGGCCGGCGCCATCCGCTGGCGGCGTGGGCGGTGTTCCACTCGATCACCCGGCGCTCACCGTGCCGCTTGGCCCACGGCTCGATCTCGGTGCGCCAGCCCCACGGGTCGCACGCCAGCTCGACGACGTCGTACTTCGTGAACGCCGACATCGACAGCGCCGGTCGACGTCCTCCCGCGGGACACGCCAGCGCGGATCGCCGCGGGTTCTCCCACAAGCCTCGACCCGACAGGTGCCCGTCGAGCGTGCAGCCGACCAGGGCGGTGGAGTCACCGGAGGCGGAGCCGTCGAACGCCAGGACGACCCGCTCCGCGGCTGCGACGATCCGGTCGGGGTCGGCGCAGGTCGTCCCACGCTCCCCACGGCAGCCACGCCTCGGCGCCGGTCACCCACTGCCCGAGGCGTAGCTGGCGGAACACCGGCTCGCGGACGTCTTGCGGGCAGCCTCGAGGCCGTCCTCGGCCAGGAACGGATCGTCGCACGCCAGCGCCGGGTTGCGCGGTGCGCCAGGCCTCCCGGTCGTCGATCGCGCACCCTCCGGGGCGGCGAACTCCCGGAGGTAGAACGCGGGATCGTCGCCGCTCGCGGCCGTGCTCGACCAGCCGCCACATGATGCAGTCCGGCGAGGCGGCCGGCGTGCGAGATCGCCAGCGTCAGCGACTCCGGCCGCTTGCCGGACACCGAGGTCACGGCCTCCCACACCTCCTCGGTCACGACGTGCAACTCGTCGACGATCAGCAGCGACGGGTCATGGCCGTGCAGGGCGCCCGGCTCCGCCGGCAGCGGCAGCAGCAGGACGTCGTTCTCCGGCACGACGATCCGGTCGGCGTAATCTGGACCCGATCCGCCAGCTCGGGGTTCAGCTCGATCATCCGCTTGGCATCCGCAGCGTGATATTGGCCTGCCGCTGATCCGAGGCGACGACCAGAACCTCCGGCTGAGGCGGCCCCGACGAACAACTCCGCCACGGCCAGCGCGGCGGCCAGCATCGTCTTGCCGTTGGCCCGCGGCACCGACACCAGACCAGTACGGATACCGGGCGCGAACGCCCCTCGATGATCTCCCGCTGAAAACCACGAAGCCGCACCGGCTTACCGGCCCCAACGCCCTTTCGGAAATGACCGAGGTAATCGGCGATGAACCCCAGTCGTCGCCCAGCACGGTCCTCGGGCAGCCCCGAGAAGTCCAGCGGAGCCACCTTGACCTGCCCTTTTGGCCCCGCTTTCACGGCGACTCCGGTGTGAGACTCAAATTTTGCCTTGCCGGGGGTGGTTGGCGACCCTCTGAAGGTGCCCGTCCCCTGGTCGCTAATGGTCCGCGGGCAGCGCCAGCAGCGCGATTGCACGGGCCGCACCGAATGGCGATGTCCTGCAACCTGATGGGCCGGCCAGCTTCGTAGCGTTCCCATGCCTCAGTCGTGTGGTCGGCCTGCAGGTCCTCGGTGGTGCCGCAATCAATGCAGAAGGGTTGCAGTCGCCTGGCGCGTTTGGACAGTCGGCGCCAGGCCGCGTCGTATCCTCGTGCTTCGCGTGTGCCTTTGGCCTCGGTGGTGTGCTCGGTGCAGCGGGGGCCGGTGCAGGGTTCGCCGCATTCGAGGCAGGTGCGCATGGTCATGGCTTGTCCTCGTGTCGGTTGGCTGTGTCGCGCATCGAGTCGGAGCACCGCCGCGAGGTTGAGGCCGTGCTTGCGGATGACCCAGAGGAACGCTGCGGTGAGTGAGTCGACGAGTTCGGTTGGGTCGCAGTTCATGGCGACTGAGTGGAAGCCTTCGGTGTCGTTGGCGGCGATGGCTTGCAGCCAGGCTGCGGCGTCGCGCATGCCGTCCGCGTGGGCGGTATTCACTGGCCTGCCTCTTCGTCGGTGTCGTCATCGGAGATGGGGTGGGCGTGTCTGGCGGGGTCGATAGCTTCGGGGTGTTCGGCGTGGAAGGCGAGCCCTTCACGGGTGGCGTGGACGAGCACCTTGCCGCACGCTTCGAGGTACACGTGGCGGGCATCGCCGCGCAGGGTGATTTCGCTTTCGCTGGCGAGTTGGTCGAGCGTGGCGGCGGCGGTGTCGGCGTCGCATCCCGTCTGCTGGGCGACGATTTCGATGGCGAGCATGTTCATCAAGCTGCGTTCTTCGTCGGTTAGTGGCCGATTGATGGGGGCTGGGTTGTGGTCGTTGTCCGTCATGTCGTTTCTCCAAGTGTTTGCTGTGCGGTTTTGGCGAGGACTGCGGCGACGCGGTCGGTCATGCCGGGGGTTTTGGGTGTGATGCCGCCGGGAGGGGTGTCACGCGGGATGGGTGAGACACTGCAGAGACCACAGGGACGGCGTTGACGTGTTCTTGCTGGTCAGAGGCGGTTTCGTCTGTGGTCTCACTGTGGTCCCACAGTGCGCCTGTGGTCTCTCCCTGTTTATGCAGGTCAGGCCCTGTAGTCTCTGTAGTCTCGCCAGTTTCCGTGTGAGGGTCTGCAGTGTCAGCGGTTAATCGCCAGTGGGTGGTTCTCGGGAACTTGGTGCCGACGACCGATTCGGCCATGCCCGCGTTTGCCAGCTTGTCGAACAACCGGAACACGGTGGCTCGGCTGATGCCCTTGTCCGCGGCGACGGCAAGGCAGTCCTTCGGCCGAACGTCAGCCCTGGCGTCAACGGCGTCCTTCAAATACTCGTAGAGCCAGGACTCTTTGAGGTCGCCGGTGTAGTCGTGGTCGTCGAACCCGTCGTCGGCCTTGCGGGGCGGGGCGGTGTCGTCGAGTAGCTCGTGGATGGGTTTGTCGGTGCTGCCTACCCACTGGACTTGTCCGGCGCCGTTGGTGCATTCGACGATGCGGTAGGTCAGGGCCTCGGGTTTGGCTGACAAGTTGTTCTTTTGTACGGCGAAGGCGCACAGGGTCTCGTCGTCGTCGGTGTGGCATTTGGCGACCAGTAGGCCGACGCGGGCGGCGCCGACGATGGCGATGGAGCCGCCGCCGCGGTAGAGCGGGTTGCCGCCCTTGCCTTTGTTCAGGTGGCGCAGCACGAGGATGGTGCAGCCGGTGTCGGCGGCGATCCGGGACAGTGGCGCGAAGATCGACCGCACGTCCTGATCTCGATGCGAGTCAGTGGATAGGGGCATGTAGGACATGAGCACGTCGACGATGACGAGCTTGGCGTCGTAGTAGCGGATCGCTCTGCTTAGCCGGTCGACGTCGGCGAGGGTGATTGCACGCTCGATCTGTTCGCCGTTGTCGTCGACGGCGATGGCAGCGTCGATGGAGTGGACCTTGGCGGGGTCGCCGCCGGCTGCGTCGATGCGCGGGCGAACGGTATCGGCGAGGCCGTCTTCGGCGGACAGGATGAGGACGTGCCCGGAGTAGTTGCAGCGTTCGCCGTCCGGCCAGACGCCGCCCATGACGCCGTCTTCGGTTTCGTGTTCGGTGGTGATGGTGGCGGCGAACGTCAGCGCAAGGGTGCTCTTGCCGAGCTCGGGATCACCGTCGAAGACGACGAGCTTTCCCCGCGGTAGGCGTTGCTTCCATAGCCACTCGACCTGTTCGGCCTCGACGTCGGCCAGGGTGGTGATCTTCAGGTCGGATATGTCAGGACGGTAGGGGTGGCCATTGTGGTTCAAGCCGCCACCTCCCATCGTTCGGCGATTGCGCAGACGAGCCGTTGGTCGTCGCCGCCGCGCTTCCAGAGGGTCCGCATCTCGGGGATGCGGGGGGCGGCGAGCAGCCCGTGAGCGGCCAGGTGCAAGGCGGCGTCTCGGTAGCCGTCGACCATTTTCTCGGTGAGCGGCGCGTCGTAACACCGGCAGATCCAGGCGTCAGCTGTGCGGCAGTGTGGGCACCACGGCTCCATCCGTTGGGAGGCGGCGCGGCGTGAGCGATGCTGTCGGACGCTGTCGGTAGGGTTAGTTCCACTGTTGATGTGGTGTGATAGCGGCGTCGGTTGGCCAGACCGGCGCCGTTGTCGTTTGTAGTTCATGCCACACCTGTGCTCCGCTTGTCGGCCGTGAGGACGGGCTGGTCAGTCCGGGTGTAACGGTTCGCGTCGAGCCAAGACTGGATATCGGCTTCGCGGTAATAGACCTTGCGTGAAATTTTCAGGTAAACCGGTCCACCGCCATTGTGCCGCAGCATGTTCCAGAACTGAACGCTGGTCCCAGGGAAGCGTTTCGGCATGTCCGAGGCCGGAATGATGTCTGAAGCCACGATGTCCGACATCCGATCTCCTTTCGATTATCGCGATTATCGCGACTTTCATCGCGGTAATTACAAGTTCTACCGGATTTGTGGACGTTTCGCAATAACCGGTGTAGATTTCGCGATTATGGCGAAACGGGATATGGAGTTAGGGGCCACGGGGAGGGTTGTCGTCGCCAACTTGGAGCGTCTACGGAAGGGGATGACGCTGAGCCAGTTGTCGGAGCGGACGCAGGAGGTGGGACGGAAGCTGAGCGTCTCGGCGCTGAGTTTGATTGCCACGGGTAAGCGGCGGGTGGATGTCGATGACTTGGTGGCGTTGGCCGCAGCACTAAATGTCTCACCGGTCACGCTGTTGATGCCCGAGGTTCGGGATGTCGGACCTAAGGACGCTGTCGCGTCAACAGGACTATCGGGAAGCATGTCCGCCCAACGCGTTTGGGACTGGCTGAAAGCGGACTATCCCCTCGTCGACGGAACGATCTCGTTCCCGGACATGTATGAGTTCGCGCAGAGGGCGTGGCCCCGGTGGGAGCTGGAACAGTGGGCGCAGGACTTGAACACCAGCCGAAAGAAGCTGCTCGGCGGGGCTTACCGGAATGTGCCTGAGCATTTGCGACCCAAGGAATTGCGTGGGGACGATGGCGACGATTGAGTCCTACGAGACCGCCCGCGGGAAGCGATACCAAGTCCGTTATCGGACGCCGCAGCGAACCCAGACGAAGAAACGCGGCTTCAAGACGAAGAGGGATGCAACAGCGTTCGCGGCCACGGTCGAGGTGCAAAAGATGTCGGGGGAGTATGTTGCCCCGGCGGCCGGTCGAGTCACGGTCGGGGAACGTGGCATGCAGTGGCTGGCTAGGCAGACTCATTTGAAGCCGTCGAGTGTCCGCACGATTGGGGTTGCGTGGCGCGTGCATGTCGAACCGCAGTGGGGCCGCTCCGTTTAGCTGATGTTGAGCATTCGGGGGTGCAGCAGTGGGTATCGGACATCACCCGGCGGGGGAGCGGCGCGACTACGGTGATCCGCGCCTACGGTGTGCTGCGCGGCGATCTTGGATGAGGCGGTGAAGGACCGTCTGCTGGCGTCTAATCCGGCGCGAGGAGTGAAGCTGCCCCGCAAGAAACCGAAGCCACGCGCCTACCTGTCGGACGCGCAGGTGTGGAAGCTCGCCGACGAGGCGGGCGCCAAGGGTGTGATCGTGCTGCTACTGGCCTACACCGGTTTGCGGTGGGGCGAGCTCGCCGGGCTGCACGTCGCCGATGTCGACATGTTGCGCCGCCGGATCAGCGTTCACCGCAACGCCGTGAACGTCGGCGGCGCAGATCGTGGTGGGAACTCCGAAGACTCATGCGGAGCGGGCGGTGGTGTTCCCCAGGTTCCTCGCCGAGTCGCTCGCCAGTGCGTGTGAGGGCAAGGGACGCGATGATGTTGTGTTCCCGAACCGGTTCGGGCACTACGCGCGCGCCGCCGGGGGTGTCCACGTGGTTCTCGGGTGCCGTAGTGCGTTGTATGGAGGCTGACGACCAGCTTCCCGCGGGTGACGGTTCACGATCTGCGTCACACGGCCGCGAGTCTGGCGATCAGCGCCGGGGCGAACGTAAAGGTGGTGCAGCGGATGCTTGGGCACGCCTCGGCAGCGATGACGTTAGACGTGTACGCCGACTTGTTCTCCGACGATTTGGGTGCGGTCGCGGACGCGCACGACGAGAGACGTGCCCAAAATGTGCCCAGCCGGGGTCAGCGGCTGCTCCGGATAAGTCCCTGACCTGCAAGAAGATTGGTGCCCTCGGTGAGATTCGAACTCACACTGTACGGGTTTTGAATCCGTTTCCTCTGCCAGTTGGGATACGAGGGCGCGGCCTACCACCATAGAGGATCCCCCGAGGTCGCTGACTGAGGCCGCGACCGCCACAATGGCAGCCATGACCGCCCCAACGACAGACGGCGCCAAGCCACATCGCGTCCTCATCGCAGAGGACGAAGCACTCATCCGGCTCGACTTGGCCGAGATGCTGCGCGAGGAGGGCTACGAGGTCGTCGGCGAGGCCGGTGACGGGCAGGAAGCGGTCGAGTTGGCCGAACGCCTCAGACCCGACCTGGTGATCATGGATGTCAAGATGCCCCGTCGCGACGGCATCGACGCGGCGTCCGAGATCGCCGCCAAGCGCATCGCCCCGATCGTCGTGCTCACCGCCTTCAGCCAGCGCGAGCTGGTCGAGAGGGCTCGCGATGCGGGCGCGATGGCCTACCTCGTCAAGCCGTTCTCCATCACCGACCTGATTCCGGCGATCGAGGTGGCGGTCAGCCGGTTCAGCGAGATCTCCGCGCTGGAACAGGAAGTCGCGACGCTGTCGGATCGGCTGGAGACGCGCAAGCTCGTTGAACGGGCGAAGGGTTTGCTCCAGACCAAGCACCAGATGTCCGAACCCGAGGCGTTCAAGTGGATTCAGCGGGCGGCGATGGATCGTCGCACGACCATGAGGCGAGTTGCCGAGGTTGTGCTGGAGACGCTCGACGAGCCGGAGGACGCCGCGCCGTCGGGCTAGCAATACACCGAAAACGCGCACCACGGCCATGTGTTGGCTATGTTCTACCCCGAAGCGTCAGCGCCCTGGCCGATCAAAAGCCGGATCGTCGATGCCGATGAAACATCGAGTCGGAGGTGAAACGTGCGCGGTCGCGTGGCACGGAGCGCAGTGGCGCTCGGTAGCGCAGGATTGGTGGTCCTCAGCATGGCTGCCTGTCAGCAGTCCAAGCCGGAAGAGGAGACATCGCAGACTGACCTGAAAATCGTCGAGCAGGTGCAGATCGACGACAAGGGCGGAGAGGTCAAAGCGGCGGAGGGTGCTGCGGCCGCCGATCCCGCAGGCGACGGCAAGGCGCAGTGCCCGCCGGTGTCGATCGCAATGGCGGGCGCGCTCAACGGCCCGGACGCCGCGCTGGGTATCAACATCAAGAACGGCATCCAACTGGCGGTCGACAAGCACAATGCCGCCAATCCCGGCTGCCAGGTTCAGCTGAAGCCGTTCGACACTGAAGGGGACCCGCAGAAGGCCACGGCGATCGCCCCCCAGATCGTCGACGACCAGTACACGATCGGGCTCGTCGGCCCGGCGTTCTCGGGTGAAACAAAGGCAACTGGCGGTGTCTTCAACCAGGCCGGCCTGGTCGCCGTGACGGCGTCGGCGACAAACCCGACGCTCAGCGAGAACGGTTGGAAGACGTTCTTCCGCGGTCTGGCCAACGACGCCGTTCAGGGCCCGTCGGTCGCGAACTACATGAAGACCGGGCTGGGCTACGAGAAGGTCTGCGTCATCGACGACAGCACCGACTACGGCCTCGGTCTGGCGACCGCTGTCCGCGACACACTGGGCCCGACCGCCGACTCGGGATGCAACATCTCGGTGAAGAAGGGCGACAAGGACTTCTCGGCCGCGGTGACCCAGGTCAAGGGCGTCAACCCGAATGCCGTGTTCTACGGCGGCTACTACTCGGAGGCGGCTCCGCTCGTCCAGCAGCTCAAGGACGGCGGCTTCGAAGGCACCTTCGTCAGCGCCGACGGCACGAAGGACCCGCAGTTCGTCAGCCAGGCCGGTGAAGCGGCCAAGGACGCGATCCTGTCCTGCCCGTGCGGCCCTGCGACCGGGCCGTTCGCCGAGGAGTACCAGAAGAAGTTCAACGCCGAAGCAGGCACCTACAGCGCCGAGGGCTACGACCTCGGCACGATCCTGGTGAAGGGCATCGACTCGGGCGCCATCACACGGCCCGCGTTGCTCGACTTCGTCAAGAACTACAACGGCCAGGGCGTGGCACGCAATTACCAGTGGACGCCCACCGGTGAGCTCACCACCAATTTGATCTGGATCTTCAAGGTCCAGTAATCCTGCGGCGAGGCGCGTCCGAGACCTGAAGGCTCGGACGCGTTTTCGCTTCAGATAGCCTGCGCGAGGAGCCCGCCACCGGATGAGCTCGATCCCCCTTGAGTGCGTCAACCAGTACGCCTGCGTGGCCGCCGACATCAACTTCAACCTGGAGAACCTGCGAAGCGGCTTCTGGCAGTTGACGATCGACGGTCTGTCGTGGGGGGCGATCTACGCGCTGGTTGCGGTCGGCTACACCTTGGTGTTCGGTGTGCTGCGCCTGATCAACTTCGCCCACTCCGAGATCTTCATGCTCGGCATGTTCGGCGCCTACTTCGCGCTGGACATCATCATGGGCTTCACGCCGAGCGGCAACGCCTACAACAAGGGCTTCGCGCTGACGCTGCTCTATCTGGGCATTGCGATGTTGTTCGCGATGCTGGTCTCTGGTTCGGCCGCCGTCGGACTCGAGTTCGTCGCGTATCGACCGCTGCGAAGACGAGGCGCACGGTCGCTGACATTCTTGATCACCGCGATTGGCATGTCGTTCGTGCTGCAGGAGTTCGTGCACTTCGTTTTGCCGAAGCTGCTCAAAGGCTACGGCGGCAGCAACGCTCAGCAGCCGATCATTCTGGTACAGCCGAAGACGCAGTTCACCATCTTCGGCGCCTCGGTCTCCAACGTCACAATCGTGATCATCGTGGCGGCGTTGGTCCTCGCCGTCCTCACCGACTTCGCGATCAACCGGACGAAGTTCGGCCGCGGTATCCGGGCCGTCGCACAGGACCCGACCACCGCGACGCTGATGGGCGTCTCCCGTGAACGCATCATCATGACGACGTTCTTGATCGGTGGCCTGCTAGCCGGCGCCGCCGCCCTGCTGTACACGCTGAAGGTGCCGCAGGGAATCATCTATTCCGGCGGATTTCTGTTGGGCATCAAGGCTTTCTCGGCCGCCGTGCTCGGCGGCATCGGTAACCTGCGCGGCGCACTGCTCGGCGGTCTCCTGTTGGGCATCATGGAGAACTACGGGCAGGCCGTGTTCGGTACCCAGTGGCGCGACGTCATCGCGTTCGTGCTGCTCGTTCTGGTGCTGCTGTTCCGGCCCACCGGGATACTGGGTGAAAGCCTTGGGAAGGCACGCGCATGACGTCAAGCGAGAAGCAGACGGATCGCGTATCGAAGCGGACGCGAAACCTACTCGCACCGGGCGACGGCCTGCGGCAGTGGTGGGACGGTCTGGCCCGGCCGCAGAAGTGGGTCTTCGGCGTGCTGCTCTTCGGCGCGGTCGCACTGCTGCCGCTGTACACCCCGCCGTTCCTGGACACCCCTGGTATCAGCTTCGGCGGCACCATGGCGCAGTTCGCCATGGTCGCGATCATCGCGATCGGCCTCAATGTCGTGGTGGGCCAGGCCGGCCTGCTCGACCTCGGTTACGTCGGCTTCTATGCCGTTGGCGCGTACACGGTCGCGCTGCTCACCAGTCCCGACAGCCCATGGAACAAGGTCGGACCTACGGGCTTCTTCAGCACGCCATGGGCCTGGCTGTCCTGTGTGCCGCTGGCGATGGCGTTCACGGCTCTCGCCGGCCTGATCCTGGGCTTCCCGACGCTTCGTTTGCGCGGTGACTATCTGGCGATCGTCACCCTGGGATTCGGCGAGATCATCCGGCTGATGGCCGACAACCTCGCCGACACCACCGGCGGCCCGCGTGGCCTCAACGAGGTTGCGTTCCCGCGCTTGGCCGAAAGCGAGAAGCTGCCCGAGGGGGTTTTCTCCAGTGCGAACTCGACGGGCGAGGCCAACTACGGGACCTGGTGGTTCTGGCTCGGTCTTCTGCTGATCGTCGTCATTCTGTTGTTGGTCGGCAACCTGGAACGCAGCCGGGTCGGCCGCGCCTGGATCGCTGTCCGTGAAGACGAAGACGCCGCAGAAGTGATGGGCGTCAACACCTTCCGATTCAAACTATGGGCGTTCGTGATCGGCGCGGCCATCGGCGGACTGTCCGGCGCGCTCTACGCGGGCCAGGTGCAGTACGTCGCACCGCCGACGTTCAACATCATCAACTCGATGCTGTTCCTGTGCGCAGTTGTGCTCGGCGGGCAGGGCAACAAGCTCGGCGTGATCTTCGGTGCGTTCATCATCGTCTACCTGCCCAACCGCCTGCTGGGTGTCCAGTTCCTCGGCATCAACATGGGCGACTTGAAGTACCTCTTCTTCGGGCTTGCGTTGGTGGTGCTGATGATCTTCCGGCCCGAGGGTCTGTTCCCCGCTCGCCAGCATCTGTTGGCCTACGGGAGGGCCGCCCGCGATCTGTTGCGCACCGGACCCGGCGAAAAGGAGCCGGCCGCATGACCGCGCCGATGCCGGAGGAAATAGTCGAGGAATTGGCCGGCGTCCATCGGGAGATCCAGGCCGCCGAGGGCGAAGTCCTGCTGCAGACAAAGGATCTCACGGTCAAGTTCGGCGGGTTGACCGCATTGGATTCGGTCACGTTCGAGATCCGCCGCGGCGAGATCCTCGGCATGATCGGGCCGAACGGTGCAGGCAAGACCACCTGCTTCAACGCGATCACCGGTGTCTACCGGCCCACTTCCGGCTCGGTGCTTTTTGACGGCGCGCCGCTGGGCCGTATCAAGCGGCACCAGATCACCCGCAAGGGCATCGCCCGCACCTTCCAGAACATCCGGCTGTTCGGCGAGATGACGGCGCTGGAGAACGTGATGGTCGGCACCGATGCCCGTCACCACACGTCTGTGCCGGGGGCGCTCGTGCGCACCCCACGGCACCGCCGGGAGGAGAAGTCGGCGATCGAGCGCTCCGCGGCGCTGCTGCACTTCGTCGGCATCGCGCACCGCGGCGAGGAGAAGGCGAAGAACCTGCCCTATGGCGACCAGCGGCGCCTCGAGATCGCCCGTGCGCTGGCCACCGAGCCGAAACTGTTGTGCCTCGACGAACCGGCCGCGGGCTTCAACCCCAGCGAGAAGGCGGCGTTGATCGAGCTGATTCGCAAGATCCGCGACGACGGCTACACAGTGCTGCTGATCGAGCACGATATGAGGCTGGTGATGGGCGTGACCGACCGCATCGTGGTGCTCGAGTTCGGTCGAAAGATCGCCGACGGACTGCCTGCCGAGATCCGCGAAGACCCGAAGGTCATTGCCGCCTACCTGGGGGTGCCCGATGACGAACTCTCCTGACGCTGACGACCGGCCGGTCCTTCTCGAGGTCCGTGATGTCGTCGTGCACTACGGCCGCATCCAGGCGCTGCATGGTGTCTCGCTGGTGGTGCACCAGGGCGAGTTGGTCACCCTGCTGGGCTCCAACGGTGCCGGCAAGACCACGATCATGCGGGCGATCTCGGGCCTGCGGCCACTGACGTCGGGGTCGGTGTGGTTCGAGGGCAACGACATCTCCCGGGTGAAAGCGCACCGGCGGGTGACCGACGGCTTGATCCAGGCTCCGGAGGGTCGTGGTGTGTTCCCCGGCATGACCGTCGTCGAGAACCTGGAAATGGGTTGCTACGGCCGCAAATTCGCGTCGAAGGCGGAACACAAGGAGCGCCTCGACTGGGTGCTGGAGACCTTCCCTCGGCTTGCCGAGCGCAGGAACCAGGTCGGTGGCACACTGTCCGGTGGTGAGCAGCAGATGCTGGCGATCGGCCGGGCACTGATGGCGCGCCCGGAGGTGCTACTGCTCGACGAGCCGTCAATGGGATTGGCGCCCATGGTGATATCTCAGATCTTCAAGATCATCGCCGATATCAACTCGCAAGGTACGACGGTGCTGCTGGTCGAGCAGAACGCGCAGCAGGCACTCACGCGATCCGACCGCGCCTACATCTTGGAGACGGGCGAGATCACCCGTGAGGGGAATGCCCGAGAGCTGCTGCAGGACGACAGTATTCGCGCCGCCTACCTCGGCGTCGCCTAAGCCCGCGAGCGTGCGTGTCTGCAGCCGACACGCCGCGCCAAGACATCACTTTGCGCACGCTCGCGAGGCTTTCAGTGAGGGATGCGGGCCTCGAGCGCGTCCAAAACGTCTTTGTGGGCCGGTGGGACTTCAATGCGCATCATCACGTTCTCGCCGTCCGACTCGAAGCCGAACGCGAAGAATGAGCAGCACTGGCTCTCCCGGTCGGTGAGATCTCGCGCGGTGAAATCGGCGGCACGCGGTAACACCAGTTGCAGGCTCGTCGGCGTCGCCCGGTCAACACGCAGCACCTTGGTGAACAGTTCGTCGAATTCGGCTACCCGCAGTGGGCGTTCAGCCGTCGGCAGGGTGCACACGTCGGGCACCCAATCCTCGGGGACTGTCATGACCCCACGCTAACGCGCTCGAAGGCGTCTGCCGAGAATGAGTCGTGGCCAATCGCATCCAGTCCCTGCTCGGCATTCCGTATCCGATCGTTCAGGCCCCGATGACCTATATCGCAAGGGCAGAACTCGCCGCCGCCGTATCGGAGGCCGGCGGACTCGGCATGATCGAAACGCTGACTCCCGAGGGCCGCGCCGATTTGCACCGCGTTCGCGAGTTCACCGCCAAGCCCGTCGCCGCCAACCTGATGATCCAGGGCTGGAAGAAGGACCCGTCGATCGTCGATGTGCTCGCCGAGGCGGGGGTGCGCCACGTCTTCACCTCGGCCGGTGACCCAGCGCTGTTCACCGGGCGTCTGCACGCCGCGGGAATGACCGTCGTTCACGTCGTCGGTTCACTTCGGGCGGCGACCAAAGCCGCCGACGCCGGGGTCGATGCCCTGGTGGTCGAGGGCGTCGAGGGCGGCGGTTTCAAGTCGGCCCTGGGTGCGTCGACGATGGTCCTGCTGCCGCTCGTCGCCGAACGCATCGACCTGCCGATAATCGCCGCAGGCGGTATGTGCGACGCGCGGTCCGCGGCGGCCGCAGTCGTATTGGGCGCAGACGGCGTTCAGATGGGAACGCGGATGCTGGCGAGCCGAGAGTCTCTGGTGCACGCGAATTTCAAGGACGCCATCGTTGCCGCAAACGACTCGGGCACAGTGCTTCTCGACATTCCCGGCAATCCGACCATGCGGGTTCTGCGTACCGGTTTGGCTGCGCGCGTCGCGGCCGACGATCCCGACGTGAAGCTGCTGGGCAAGATCACCGACCTGTACTTCGATGGCGATATGGATGCCAGTGTCGCCAACACCGGTCAGGTGTCGTCGCGCATCGCCGGGCTGTTGCCGGTCGCCGAGATCGTGCGGCAGACGTGGGCCGGGATCGACGGGGTGCGGCGCGTTCTCGGATCTGAGTCACGAGCGTGCGCAAAGTGCGATTAACGACGGCGTGTCGGCTGCAGACACGCCGCTGCGGAAGGCACGCGCGGTCAGCGGGCGACGACCACCGAGGAGCCGTGTCCGAACAATCCCTGGTTGGCCGTGACGCCGACCTTGGCACCCTCGACCTGGCGGCCGGTGGCCTGGCCCTTCAGCTGCCAGGTGAGCTCGCAGACCTGCGCGATGGCCTGAGCCGGGATCGCCTCGCCGAAGCATGCCAGTCCGCCGGACGGGTTCACCGGGATCTTCCCGCCGATCGTCGTCGCACCGCTGCGCAGCAGCCCCTCGGCCTCACCCTTGGCGCACAGGCCGAGGTGCTCGTACCAGTCGAGTTCCAGCGCCGTGGATAGGTCGTAGACCTCGGCGAGGCTGAGGTCCTCGGGGCCGATACCGGCCTCGGCGTAGGCGGCGTCAAGGATCTGGTCCTTGAACACCCGCTCGGGCGCGGCCACTGCTGCGGTGGAATCGGTTGCGATGTCCGGCAATTCGGGCAGATGCTGCGGGTATTGCGGCGTTTGAAGGCTGACCGCACGCACCGACGGCACACCCTCGACGGAGCCCAGGTGTTTTTCGGCGAACTCCTTGCTCGCCACGATCAAAGCCGCCGCGCCGTCGGACGTCGCGCAAATATCAAGCAGCCGAAGCGGATCCGACACCACCGGGCTGGCAAGCACGTCCTCGACCGAGCTCTCCTTGCGGTACCGGGCGTTCGGGTTGTCCAGGCCGTGCCTTGCGTTCTTGACCTTCACCGCAGCGAAATCCTCGAGCGTGGCGCCGTAGAGGTCCATCCGGCGGCGCGCGAGCAGCGCGAAGTACACCGTGTTCGTCGCGCCGATCAGGTGGAAGCGTTGCCAGTCCGGGTCGTTTTTGCGCTCCCCGCCGACCGGCGCGAAGAAGCCCTTCGGCGTGGTGTCGGCGCCGATCACGAGCGCGACGTCGCAGAATCCGGCGAGGATCTGAGCCCGCGCGCTCTGCAAGGCCTGCGAGCCGCTGGCGCACGCCGCGTAGCTCGAGGTGACGGGAACACCGTTCCAGCCGAGCTTCTGGGCGAACGTCGCGCCTGCGACGAAGCCGGGGTAGCCGTTGCGGATCGTGTCGGCGCCCGCGACCAGCTGAATCTGACGCCATTCCAACCCGGCCTCGGCGAGCGCGGCACGCGCGGCGACGACACCGTACTCGGTGAAGTCGCGACCCCACTTGCCCCACGGGTGCATGCCCGCGCCGAGGATGTAGACGGGTTCGGGGCTCATGCGATCCTCCAGGCGTAGACGACCCGGTTGACCCCGTCGTCGTCGGTGAACAAATGCATGGTCGTCAACTCCATCTCCATGCCGACCTTGAGATCCTCGGCCAGCGTGCCGTCGACGACCTTGGCCAACACGATCAGCCCTTCCTCGGCGAGCTGCACCGCGGCAACGGCGAACGGCTCGAAGGGATCCGGAGAGGGATACGGAGGTGGGGGCGCGTATCGGTTCTCGGTGTAACTCCACAGCGTTCCCCGGCGCGACAGCGGCACCTGGGCCAAGTCGTCGCCGTCACAGGCCGGGTTGGGGCAGTTGTTCGCACGCGGTGGGAACACGTAGGTGCCGCATTGATGGCACTTGCCGCCGATCAGATACGACTCGCCTGATCCGTCGGTGGCGAACCAGCCGTCGATCGCAGGTTGACTAGAAGCTGACACGCGGTCAGCGTACCGACTCTGGCGGCAGAACTGAAACGTGTTCCAGTTTTGCCGGCCTGCAAGGCCGCACTCGACGGCTGGGTGCAGCAATGGGTCAGTCGATGGCCGTCGGGCAGTTCCGCAAGTTCCTCGGCTACTGACCTTTCGCCACGTCGGTCAGGATGCGCAGCAGGTCGTCGGGGTTGTCCCGCATCAGGTTGTGGGCACCGTCGAGTTCGTGGACGTTCCAGTTCGGGATCGTCCTTGACCCGTTCGTACGACGGCCGCAGCGGCGAATCGCCCGGCCACTTCAGCGCATAGACGAAATCGCGACGCCGGAACCTGTTCAGGTCTCCCGTCAGCTTGATCCGCTGGAGGAACGACGCGAGGGGATGGGCCGTCGCGCGCGAGTCGAAGAACGGCATCGGCGGGACGCCGTAGCCGGTGTCGTCGACATCGAGATACCACTGCCGTTCCTCGTCGTTGACGAGATGCCAGCACGATTCGCCGTCGCGGGGGACGAGTGCGTCGAGATACACCAGCGCGTCCACCTTTTCGGGAACGCGGTCGGCAACCCCTGAGATCACCATGCCGCCATAGCTGTGTCCGACCAGCACCAGATCCTCGGCGTCGGGCTCGGCCGCCAGGGCGGCCAGTACATCGGTGATGTGTGTTTCGAGGTTGACGCCGGCGTGCGCCAGGTGCGCGCGTTCGGCCACTCCGGTGAGCGTGTAGCTCAGTACGCGGTGACCCTCCGTTGCGCAATGCGGCGGCGAGATCGTCGAAGCACCATGCGCCGTGGCATGCGCCGGGGATGAGGACGTAGGTGGTCATGCGTGACTCCTATCGGCTTTCGTGTCGGTTCGGTATTTGGCAGTGACGCGGGCCAAATCATCGGGATGCTGAGTTGCGCCGGTCCGATGCATCTCGCGGTTGGCCTCGACGACCTTCGCCGTCTCGGGACGGCGCCGGTCCTCATAGCGACGCAAGCCGTGCGCGGAAGTCGCGCGAAAGCTCCTCGGCAAGCACGGCCGCATCGACGATGGCCTGCGAACCGCCGTTGGCGCCAACGGGATACATCGGATGTGCCGCGTCGCCGAGCAGCGTGACGCGGCCGCGCCCCCACCAAGGAAGCACGTTGCGGTCGACCATCGGATATTCCAGCACCGGTTCGGTGCGGCGCACCAGATCGGCGGCGTCGAGCCAGTCGAGGTTCCAGTGCTCGAGGTGGCGCAGCACCTCGGAACGGTCGCCGGGCTGGTTCCATTTGGCGTCGCCTGGCAGGGGTCCTGGCTGAGCCTCGGGCAGCATCACCACCCAGTTGATCTGACCGTCGCCGATCGGGTACACGACGAGATCGACGCCGTTGGCGCCCTTGACGATTGACATGGTGCGGCCATCCAGGAACGGATCGCCGTCGACCGCGCCGCGGAACATCCGCAGCCCCGACCACAGCAGCGGGTCCGGCCCGGGGTGCAGGTGGCGGCGGACGGTCGAATGGATGCCGTCGGCGCCGACCAGCGCACCGGCGACGAAGTCATCGGCCGACGTTCGCACCAGCACACCCGCATCCGCCTCGTCGAAGCCAACCAGCTCGCTCCTGTCATGAACAGCGTTGGCGCCGAGGCGATCCCGCAGTGCCGAGAGCAACAGCATTTGCAGCCGACCGCGGTGCACAGAATACTGCGGATACCCGTAGCCCCCGTCGATGCCGCGCGGCTCCCGGAACAGAAGCGCACCCTCAGTGTCGTAGTACGCAATGGCGGTGGGTGCTACGGCGATCCGGGACAGCTCGTCGCCGAGCCCCAGCTCGTAGAGCTCGCGCACGGCGTGCGGCAAGAGGTTGATGCCGACGCCCAGCGGGCTGAGGTCCGTGCGTTCGATGACGGTCACGTCGATGCCACGGGCATGGAGTGCGAGTGCGGCGGTCAGGCCGCCGACGCCCGCTCCGGCAATGAGAACGTTTTCAGTCATGTCTCCAGGCTGGGCGCATGCTATGCATAAGTCCAATACCCATTTCTTCGCCAAACTATAATCATTGCTTATGGAACTACGACAGCTGGAGTATCTGGTCGCCGTCGCCGAGGAGGCCAACTTCACCAGGGCGGCCGAGCGGATCCACGTCGCCCAGCCCGCGGTCAGCGCACAGATCCAGCGTTTGGAACGCGAGCTGGGTCAGACCCTCGTTGATCGGTCGCGACGCGCGGTGCGGCTTACCGCGGCAGGCGAAGCGGTGCTGCCTCACGCGAGGGCCGCGCTTGCCGCCGTCCGCACCATGCACGTCGCCGCCGAGGAGATCACCCAGCTGGTGCGTGGCACCGTCACCATCGGAACGGTGACGTCGCACAACGTCGACATGCCGGGACTGCTGGCCGACTTTCATATTGAACATCCGAACGTCGAGATCACCCTCGGCACAGACACTTCCGACAACCTCATCGACAACGTCCGGACCGGGAAGCTCGACGTCGCGATCGCCTCGGTCGGCCCGGACGAGGTGCCCGACGGGCTCGACGTGGAAGTCGTGACCGACGAGGCGATCGAAGCGGCGGTGTGCCGGACCGACCCACTCGCGAAGCGGAAGAAGATCCGGCTGGCCGACCTGCGCGACAGAACGCTGATCGCACTTCCCGTCGGGGCCGGCATCCGCCATCAGTTCGACCTTGCCTGCGCGGACGCGGGCATCACACCGCGGATCGCGTTCGAGGCGAGCACTCCACTCGCGCTGGCCGACCTGGCCGCGCGCGGACTCGGCGTCGCGATCGTGCCTGCATCTGTACCGCGTGGCCGCGCCGACCTGCACGGGCTGACGTTCGTCCCGGAACTCCGGGGACGGCTCGTGCTGGCCTGGCGCTCAGCGGGCCCGATCAGCCCCGCCGCGCGTGTTCTGATCGATCGGGCTCGTCGGCTACTGCGTGTCAGCGCCCGTGCATAGAGTAGGGCCGTGACCGCAAGCGCAACGGCCGAGAAGGCGACCGAGAAGCCGATATTGATGCTGCTGGACGGCAATTCGCTGGCGTTCCGGGCGTTCTACGCGTTGCCCGCCGAGAACTTCAAGACCCAGGGCGGATTGACCACCAACGCGGTGTACGGGTTCACCGCGATGCTCATCAACCTGCTGCGCGACGAGCAGCCCAGCCACATCGCCGCCGCGTTCGACGTATCCCGCCAGACGTTCCGGTTGGAGAAGTACCCGGAGTACAAGGCGGGCCGGTCGGCCACCCCCGACGAGTTCCGCGGTCAGATCGACATCACCAAAGAGGTGCTCGGTGCGCTGGGCATCACGGTGCTGGCCGAGCCCGGCTACGAAGCCGACGACGTGCTCGCCACGCTGGCGACGCAGGCCGAAGACGCCGGCTATCGGGTGCTGGTGGTCACCGGCGACCGCGACTCGCTGCAACTGGTCAGCGACGACGTCACGGTGCTGTACCCGCGCAAGGGCGTCAGCGAGCTGACCCGGTTCACACCGGAGGCGGTGCTCGACAAGTACGGGCTGACCCCGCAGCAGTATCCGGACTTCGCCGCGCTGCGCGGTGATCCGAGCGACAACCTTCCCGGCATTCCGGGCGTGGGGGAGAAGACCGCGACGAAGTGGATCGCCGAATACGGCTCGCTGCAGGCGCTCGTCGACCAGGTCGACACCGTGAAGGGCAAGGTCGGCGATGCGCTGCGCGCCAACCTGTCCCACGTCGTGCTCAACCGAGAGCTCACCGATCTCGTCAAGGACGTGCCGCTGGCGCAGACCCCCGACACGCTGCGCATGCAGCCGTGGGATCGCGACCAGATCCACCGGCTGTTCGACGACCTCGAGTTCCGCGTTCTGCGGGAGCGGTTATTCGAGACGCTCGCATCGGCGGACCCCGAGGTCGACCAGGGCTTCGACGTACGCGGTGGCGCACTGGAGGCAGGCGAACTGGCCGCGTGGTTGACCGAGCGCAGCACCGGCAGTCGGTTCGGCATGGCCGTCGTCGGGACACACCTCGCCTTCGACGCGGACGCGACAGCGTTGGCGATCGTGGCAGCCGACGGAGACGGTCGCTATCTCGACACCGCCAACCTGCATTCCGCCGACGAGGCCGCGCTCGCGTCGTGGCTTGCCGACGCCGCGGTGCCGAAGGCGCTGCACGAGGCGAAGCTCGCGATGCACGATCTGGAAGGCCGCGGCTGGACGCTTCGCGGTGTCACGTCGGACACCGCGCTGGCCGCCTATCTCGTTCGGCCGGGCCAGCGAAGCTTCGCGCTCGACGACCTGTCATTGCGGTACTTGAAGCGTGAGCTACGCGCGGATAATCCTGAGCAGCAACAGCTTTCGCTACTCGATGACACCGACGGGGTTGACGAGCAGGCGGTCCAGACGTCGATCCTGCGGGCCAGCGCGGTGATGGATCTCGCCGATGCGCTCGACGAGGAGTTGGCGCGCATCGAGTCCTCCTCGCTACTGGGCGATATGGAGCTGCCGGTCCAGCGGGTGCTCGCCGAGATGGAGACCGCGGGCATCGCCGTTGACCTCGGCCAGCTGTCTGAGCTGCAGAGCGAGTTCGCCGACCAGATCCGCGATGCCGCGGAGGCGGCGTACGGAGTGATCGGCAAGCAGATCAACCTCGGCTCGCCCAAGCAGCTGCAGGTGGTGCTGTTCGACGAGCTGGAGATGCCGAAGACCAAGCGCACCAAGACCGGCTACACCACCGACGCCGACGCGCTGCAGTCGCTGTTCGACAAGACCGGCCACCCGTTCCTTCAGCATCTACTGACGCACCGCGACGTCACGCGGCTCAAGGTCACGGTCGACGGGCTGCTGAACTCGGTCGGGTCGGATGGCCGGATCCACACCACGTTCAACCAGACCATCGCGGCGACCGGCCGGTTGTCGTCGACCGAGCCGAACCTGCAGAACATCCCGATACGCACCGATGCGGGCCGCCGGATCCGCGACGCGTTCGTCGTCGGCAAGGGCTTCGACGAGCTGATGACGGCCGACTACAGCCAGATCGAGATGCGGATCATGGCGCACCTGTCGAAGGACGAGGGCCTGATCGAGGCGTTCCGCACCGGTGAGGATCTGCATTCGTTCGTCGCGTCGCGCGCGTTCTCCGTTCCGATCGACGAGGTCACCGCCGAGCTCAGGCGCCGCGTCAAGGCCATGTCCTACGGGCTGGCCTACGGGCTGAGTGCGTACGGTCTTGCCGCGCAACTCAAGATCTCCACCGAAGAGGCCAAGGTGCAGATGGAGCAGTACTTCGACCGGTTCGGCGGAGTACGCGACTACCTGCGCGACGTCGTCGATCAGGCCCGCAAGGACGGCTACACCTCGACGGTGTTCGGCAGGCGGCGGTACCTGCCGGAGCTGGACAGCAGCAACCGCAACGTTCGCGAGGCTGCCGAGCGGGCCGCGTTGAACGCCCCGATACAGGGCAGCGCCGCCGACATCATCAAGGTGGCGATGATCGAGGTCGACAAGGCGCTCAAGGACGCCGGGCTGAAGTCACGGATGCTGCTGCAGGTGCACGACGAACTGCTCATCGAGGTCGCGCAAGGGGAACGCGACGACGTCGAGAAGCTGGTCCGCGACAAGATGGGTAGCGCCTACCCGCTCGACGTGCCGCTGGAGGTGTCGGTCGGCTACGGCCGCAGCTGGGACGCCGCGGCGCACTAGGGTGCGGTCGCGCGATACCCGGCCAGGGCCTGAAGAGCCGGCGCGCCAGCCCGCGCTCCGTAGACCGCGTAGGTCTCCTCGTTCAACAGTGCGTTGACCCGCTGGTCTCCGAAGCCCCGATCGATGCGGTCCCGAACGAACGCCAACTCCACCACCTGCGTGGCGAAGGTCTTAACCGACTTGGCCGCGGGTTTTCCGCCCGCCCGCGCCGCCTGGGCCACTGCCGCCTTGCGGTGACGGATCGAGCCCAGCCAGGTCGCTTCGTTGGGTGTCACCAGGCCTGCCGCCACCATGCCGGGCAGCTTCTCGGCGGTGATCCGCTGCTCCTTGCGCCGGCTGGCCACGCCGAGCCAGATCACCAGACCGAAGATCGGCACCATCCACAGCAGGTACACCCCGAAGTACGCCCCGATGCCGAGCAGCGACGAGCCGTTCCACAGGCCGTGCATGATCACCGCGCCGACGTAGCCGAGCAGGATGTAGCCGATCTTGGCGAGGGTGCTGCGGTGTTGCAGCGCGAACCACACGCCGATGCCGAAGAACGTGGTGAACAGAGAGTGCGCGAACGGCGCCATGATCAGCCGCATCGCCGCGGTGAGCAGCGAGTCGCCGACCGTCTCTCCGCCTCCGATGTAGAGGATGTCCTCCAGCCAGGCGAACCCCGCCCCACCAGGCCGGCGTACACCAGGCAGTCCGTCAGCGAGTTGAGCTCATTGCGACGCCGGCCGGTCATCATGACCAGCAGGAACAGGCCCTTCGCCGCCTCTTCGGTCAGCGGCGCGCCGAGCACGATCGTGACCGGGCTGACCGACTCCGTCGCACCCGGGTTGATCGCGGCCTCGGCGACAACCTGGAGTATCGACGCAATGATCACGGCGACCGATGCGCCCCACAGGAATGCCAGCACCAGGAGCCGCGGCGGCTCCGGCTCCCACCGGTCCAGCCACAGGTAGGCCAGCACGACCACCGTCATCGCGACGCTGGACATAACGAATCCGATGCCCGTTCCGACCGGGTTGAACGCGGTCAGCGCGATCACGATCAGCCCGGCGATGGTGCCCAGCAAGATCAGCACACCAAGAGGTGCCCCGACCTTGCGGACCTTCTTCTGAATCGGCGGGTACGGCGGAATGAATTGAAGTGGCTGCTGCGGCGCACCGGCATACGACACCTGAGGAGGGTAGCTGGCTGGCCCTCGACCGAGGGACCGGGTTTGTCCAGCGTGTACACAGTCGAGTAATCTCTACCAGTACCCGTCTGTGGTTTTGCGATCTCTGCTGCGGGTCACACCAATAACAACTGTCCCTACGACCCAACCTGTCCGGAGCAACCCACCACATGCCAAGTCCCTCCGTCACCTCGCCGCAAGTAGCCGTCAACGACATCGGCTCGGCCGAGGATTTTCTCGCCGCCATCGACAAAACCATCAAATACTTCAACGATGGCGACATCGTCGAGGGAACCATCGTCAAGGTTGACCGTGACGAGGTCCTGCTCGACATCGGTTACAAGACCGAAGGCGTCATCCCCTCCCGAGAGCTCTCCATCAAGCACGACGTCGACCCCTCTGAGGTTGTGTCCGTCGGCGATGAGGTCGAGGCCCTTGTCCTCACCAAGGAGGACAAGGAAGGCCGCCTGATCCTGTCCAAGAAGCGTGCACAGTACGAGCGCGCCTGGGGCACCATCGAAGAGCTCAAGGAAAAGGACGAGGCCGTCAAGGGCACCGTCATCGAGGTCGTCAAGGGCGGCCTGATCCTCGACATCGGTCTGCGCGGCTTCCTGCCTGCGTCGCTGGTCGAGATGCGCCGCGTCCGCGATCTGCAGCCGTACATCGGCAAGGAGATCGAGGCCAAGATCATCGAGCTCGACAAGAACCGCAACAACGTGGTGCTGTCCCGCCGCGCGTGGCTGGAGCAGACCCAGTCCGAGGTGCGCAGCGAGTTCCTCAACCAGCTTCAGAAGGGCGCCATCCGCAAGGGTGTCGTTTCGTCCATCGTCAACTTCGGCGCGTTCGTCGATCTCGGCGGTGTCGACGGCCTGGTGCACGTCTCCGAGCTGTCCTGGAAGCACATCGACCATCCGTCCGAGGTGGTTCAGGTCGGCGACGAGGTCACCGTCGAGGTACTCGACGTCGATATGGACCGCGAGCGGGTGTCGTTGTCGCTCAAGGCGACTCAGGAAGACCCGTGGCGGCACTTCGCCCGCACCCACGCGATCGGACAGATCGTGCCCGGCAAGGTCACCAAGCTGGTGCCGTTCGGTGCGTTCGTCCGCGTCGAGGAGGGCATCGAGGGTCTGGTGCACATCTCCGAGCTGGCCGAGCGCCACGTGGAGGTGCCCGACCAGGTGGTCGCCGTCGGCGACGACGCCATGGTCAAGGTCATCGACATCGACCTGGAGCGTCGCCGCATCTCGCTTTCGCTCAAGCAGGCCAACGAGGACTACACCGAGGAGTTCGACCCCTCGAAGTACGGCATGGCCGACAGCTACGACGAGCAGGGCAACTACATCTTCCCTGAGGGCTTCGACTCCGAGACCAACGAATGGCTCGAAGGTTTCGAGAAGCAGCGCGACGAGTGGGAGGCCCGCTACGCCGAGGCCGAGCGCAGGCACAAGATGCACACCGCGCAGATGGAGAAGTTCGCAGCGGCCGAGGCCGCGGCGGCCGAGAAGCCGTCGTCCAACGGTGCACCGCGGGACGAAGAGCAGTCGGCAGGCGGATCGCTGGCCAGCGACGCTCAGCTGGCGGCGCTCCGGGAGAAGCTCGCGGGCAGCGCCTAGTCGGCGCCTGACCGGATGCTGCGCATCGGTCTGACCGGCGGAATCGGCGCCGGCAAGTCGACGGTGTCCGCCGCCTTCAACGAGTGCGGCGGCATCATCGTCGACGGTGACGTCATCGCCAGGGAAGTCGTCGAGCCGGGCACCGAGGGGCTGTCGGCGCTGGTCGACGCGTTCGGAGAAGACATCCTGCGCTCCGACGGCGCACTGAACCGGCCGGCCTTGGCGGCCAAGGCGTTCGTCGACGACGAGCAGCGCGCAAAGCTGAACGGCATCGTGCACCCACTGGTGGGCCGGCGGCGCGAGGAGATCATCGCTGCCGTGTCCGACGATGCGGTGGTGGTCGAGGACATCCCACTGCTAGTCGAGACCGGGATGGCCCCCATGTTCCCGCTCGTGGTCGTCGTCCATGCGGATGAAGAGACCAGGGTGGGACGGCTCATCAAACGCGGGATGGACGAGGCCGACGCCCGCGCGCGGATCGCCGCCCAGGCGCCTGAGGAGCAGCGCCGCGCGATTGCCGATGTGCTGCTGGACAACTCGGGCTCACAGGGGGCGCTTGTCGAACGCGCGCGCGACATCTGGTACCAGAGGGTGCTGCCGCTGGCGCACAACATCCGTACCCGCGAAACCGTGCGCATCCCGCCGAAGCTGGTGGCCTACGACCCGGCGTGGGCAGACGACGCCCGCCGGATCATCAACCGGCTCAAGATGGCCTGTGGCCCAAAGGCTTTGCGGGTGGACCACATCGGTTCGACGGCGGTCCCGGGGATGGACGGCAAGGACGTCATCGACATCCAGGTGACCGTCGAATCACTCGACATCGCCGACGAACTCGACGAGGTGCTACTGAATATCGGCTACCCCCGGATCGAGAACATCACCAGCGACGTTCCGCACGATGGTGATCCGTCGCTGTGGCGCAAGCGTATTCACGGAGCCGCAGATCCGGGGCGTCCCGCGAATATTCACGTCCGGGTGGACGGCTGGCCCAACCAGCAATTCGCGCTGATGTTCGTGGACTGGTTGATGGCCAACCCCGGTGTGCGCGAGGACTATCTGGCGGCCAAGCGGAACGCGATCGGCGCCCCGGATTACGTCGGGGCCAAGGAGCCGTGGTTCCTCGATGCCTATTGGCGCGCCAGGGCATGGGCAGACACCACCGGGTGGACGCCTCAGGAAGCTCGCTAGGCCTGCGGGGGCGCGGCGCCGTCCACAACTGCGGGATCCGCGGGCGGGACCTCACCTTCGGGCGCGATCGGGTTCGGTATGCCGCTCACCGGCGCCTCGCATGTCAGGGCACCGTAGTCGGGATCGTCCTTGACGGGCAGAACCCGAGGGGCGATGAAGTCCTCGGCTTTCGCGACGATCGCGTCGTCCACGAGAATTTCGCAGGTCAGGTTCGCCGAGTACGGCCATTCGATCGACATCCGCATGCTCGCGGTACCTGACTCCGGCAGCACGGTGTTCACCTCGAAGACGCGGCCGGGCACCATGGTCGGATTCGCTGTCTGGGTCTGGTCGCCCTCAGCCGCGTAGGTGATCGTCGCCCCACGGGAGACGCCGTCGACGCGGGCGCGATAGATGATGTTGTGCAGTACACCCTGGTCGCCGGGCGCCGGCACAACGTCGCTCTGTGGATCCGCTGGCGGAGGGTCCGCCAACGCAGGCACCGGAATTAGCTGGGACGCCACGCAAACGGTGGCAATGGCCCCGACAGCCATCCAAAGATGCTTGGTCGAACTCATGGCAGCGACATTACGCTGCGCCCCAGATCGGGTCCAAGCCGTAGCCAGAAAGCGCGATGTCACGCTGGCTGGCAGCGGGCACACCACACGGACGTACGGCCGGCGATGCGACGCCGTTTCAGTCGGGTACCACAGCGAGGGCAGGACGGATCGGGGTCGTCGCGCACGCGCGTCAGCCACCCGGCGACACGAGGTACGCGGCCGTGACGCACCGCGGTGCGAAGCGCTCGCTTCATCGCACCGTGAAGACGGCGCAGTTCCTCGGGCTCGATATCGGTGACCGGCCTCCCCGGATTCAGCCTGGCCCGCCAACAGATCTCGTCCGTGAGTAGATTTCCAAGCCCGGAGATGACCGATTGATCCATCAGGGTGGATTTCAACGCTCCGCGACGCCTGGTTAGCGCTCCCGCGAAGGTCCGAAGGTCCACCGCCAGTGCATCGGGCCCCAGCTCGCCCATGACGCCCGCGACTTGATCTTCGGTGGTGGCGAGCCATACGCCGCGCAGCTTGCGGAGGTCCGAGTACCGGAGTTGACCGCGGTCCAGGGTGATCACCAGTCGCTCGTGGCCCTCTTCGTCGTCATCCGTTGCAGCGAAATACGGATGGCCGGTCATGCCGCTGTGTACCAGCAGGGTGGGACCGTCAGTGGGCAGGATCAGCCACTTGCCGTGTCTGCGAGGCGTTTCGAAGCGATGGCCGGTCAGGGTCCGTGCCAACGTCCGCTCTGTCGTATTGCGAAGCACGCCGGCGTCCAGCACGTCGACATGGCGAACACGGCGGCCCGGCAAGGTGCGGGCGAGTTCACGGCGAAACCCCTCGACGTCGGGCAGCTCAGGCATGGAGCTTGGCTAGCCGCTGCGTCGGCTTGGTCAGAGAGCGGCCGCGCCGGGAGATGTCGGACCAGGGATCGCCACGTTCGGCTATTCGCTTTCCTACATCGCGGATGGTGAAGGAGTCGGCTCGCAGACCGCGGCGGCCCAGCTCATCCCACTCCAGCGGGGTGGCTACCGGTGCCCCGCGGCGGGCGCGGACGGCGTACGGCGCGACCGCGGTCTGCCCGTAGGCATTTCGCATGACGTCGAGGTACAGGCGCTTGCCGCGCTTGGCCTTGCGGGCCTCGATGGTGCGGTGAGCGGGGTCGTCGGCGGCAACCACATCGGCGACGTCGCGGGCGAATTGCCGCACGGTGTCGAAGTCGGCGTCCCCTTTGATCGGCGTCACGACGTGCAGACCGCGCGAACCCGTCGTCTGCACATACGAGACCAGTCCGAGTTCGTCCAGCACGTCGGCGACCGTCCGGGCAGTTGCCTTGACCACTGCGAAGTCGTCGACCGACGGGTCGAGGTCGAAAACGATGCGGTCGGGAGTGTGCAACCGATCGCGTTTGGAGAGCCATGCATGCACGATGACGCAGTTCTGGTTGGCGAGCCACCGCAAGGCGTCGCGGCGGTCGGCCGTGGGATGCACGACCGTGCCGCCCTCCTTGCTGACTCTCACCCGCCCCATCCAGCCCGGCAGTGAGTCGGCGAAATCCTGCTGGACGAAGCCGTCTTGGTCTATGCCGCGGGGGTAGCGCCACAACGTGAGTGGACGGCCCTTCAAATGCGGCACCATCGCTTCGGCGATCGCCGTGTAGTACTCAACGAGGTCGCCCTTGGTGATGCCGTCGGAGGGAAACATGACCCGATCGGCATGTGTGACCTCGACCTTCGCAGACATCAGCCACTCTCCCTAACCACTTCGTCGGGGCTTTTGTCGGTGCGCAGACCCAGGTAACGCGGGTGGCGCAGCTTGCCGTCACGTGTCCACTCGGTGAATGCCACCTGCGCAACGGATGTGGGCCGCACCCAGTGCGCGCCGGGCATCTTGGCGCCGTCGACGGTCGGCTTGTCGCGCTCGGTGCCGGACAACCGCTTGTGCAGGCTGCGCAGCGTCGCGGTGTCGAAGCCCGTGCCGACCTTGCCCGCATAGACCAGATTCTCACCGTCGTGGTAGCCCAGTAGGAGCGCACCCAAACCGACGCGGCTGCCTTTCGGGGCGGTGTAGCCGACGATGACGAACTCCTGCTCGTGGCTGCATTTGAACTTCAACCAGTTCGACGAGCGCTTGCCTGCATAGGGGGCATCGGCCAGTTTGGCGATGACGCCTTCGTCGCCGCGCCGGCACGCCGCCGCGAACACCGATTCGCCGTCCTTTACCCGATGCGTGGTGTATCGCAGGGGATCCTCGAATTGAAAAGCTCTGCGCAACAGGCGTTTACGATACAACAAGGGCAGTTCGGTGGTGGCTTCGCCATCGAGGTGCATGAGGTCGAACAGGTTATGGACAGTATTTGGCATTGACCGTTGACCGCTTGAGTAGATGGAATTGCTTAGGTCAATCTTGGACGCTGCGGGGCGTGATGTGGGTGATTCGGTGAGCTTGCTCGAGTTGTTGTCGTAGCTGGTGATTGTCGATGGTCAAGGCCTCCGCCGGAGCGCCCAGGCAGCACAGGCGTGGAAAGCCGGATTTACCACCACGACAATTGATCCCGTCGTTGCGTGGGCGCGGCGGCCCGCTGCGAATAGGAAGTCGCCAAGTTCCCGATGATCAACATCTCGTGGTTCGTAACCCCGGAGTCGACAATCTTACTTGGCTCGTTATGGGAGAAAGCCGTGCCGGCCGTCATCGACGAGCTGGCTCACTGCGGCTACACCGTCGACCACGACGACATCGCAAAAGCCAACATGGAGCACGGCTTTCGCCAGCAGTCTCGCCTGGAGCCGGGTCCGGCCACGCTGACCGCCGCGAGAAAAACCGCACAGGATGGCAGCGTCCAATTTGTCCTCGACGGAGAGAAGTTCGGAATGGCCGGTTCGCCCGGTAAGGATCCGGTGGTCTGGATGCGGCTCCTCACCCTTGGCCTCCGCCTCGCCGGGAGCTACAGCGTCGTTCCACTCACCGCCGATCCCGACTCAGCACCGGCGTCCCGGCAGGCCCGAAACCACTCGTCGGATAGGACTCGGGAGGCTTCACCGGCGGCAAACTGCTCGCTGATCGACGGGCCGCCCACGAGAGGCTGCGCTGGCCCAGTATCAACTGCGGGTGAGCTGAAGCAGGTCCGCCGCATCCAACGCGAGATCCGCCGTTGGATCACACACCCCCCACAGTTGCGCTGGCGGACAACGCAGGTCGCGTCGTCTCAGTTGGTTGGAGATGGTCGGTAGGGGGGTGGGGTGAGGGTTGCGGTCAGGCCGGGCAGCAGCAGGTCGAGGAAGCGGTCGAGTTCGGCGGCGCCGTCGTAGGAGGCCAGGGCGGGTGCCAGCGCCCGCAGTTGGGGGAATTCGGTGATTGTGAGCCGGTGCAGACCCAGGCGCAGCACGTGGTCGGTTTCCTCGGGCCGCTCGATGAGCTCCTGCAACTCGTTGAGAATGTGGCCGTACAAGAAGCCGAACAGCATCCGGTAGATGTGTAGAGCTTCGGCGCTGGCGAACCCGGCCGAGGTGAGCAGTGCGAGCACGTCTTCGAGGGGCCGCAGCATTCCCGGAGGCCGTTTTCCGAGCGGGGTGGCCAACGGTCGAGTGACCAGCAGCGGCACTACGTTGGGGTGCGCCAGGGCCAAGCGGCGGAAGTGGTGGGCGACGGTGCGCAGTTGGGCGGCCCAGTCCGGGTCTCTGTTGTCCACTGGTAGCTGCGCGAGGACGATCTCGGCGACGCCGTCGAGCACCGCGGCCTTGTTGGCGACATGGCGGTAGAGCATCACCGGATCGCTGCCCAGTGCGACGCTGAGGCGGCGCATGGACAATCGGTCCACCCCGTCGCGGTCAACGATGCTCAGCGCAGTCTGCAGGATCATCGACCGGCTGAGTTGACCGTTGTTACCGCCGGCGGCCGCGACGGACGGGTCGTCTTCGCCAGCGCCCGCGTCGGGCCCGGTCGGTCGTCTCGGCATCGCCGCACTTCCCCTCGGCCTCGCTATCGAAGCGATCAGCAAATGACTAGCCAACATCTTCAACGGTGTAAGTCAACACTGTATTAACCGTGTTGACAATAGCGTACATGGGGCGTGTACTGGACTTCTAGCACCAGGATCAGAGGCGCCGCCATGATTGTCATCATTGGATTAATTGTTCTGCTCGTTGCGGTGATCGTGGGGTTCACCGGGGTGTTGACCAATGCGGGCGCCGCTCATTCGTTGACCGAAAACTTCTCCCTATTCGGCTATCACGTCACCGGGTCGACGGGCACCTTGTTCCTGTCTGGAATCGTCGTCGGCGCGGTGGCGATGCTGGGACTGAGCATTCTGCTGGCCGGGGCTCGGCGCACCGCGGGTCGCGGGCGAGACAGCCGACACGAACTGCAAAGGTCCCAACGCGAAACGGCGTTCCTGAACCAGGAGCGCGACCAACGGCTCGAACACCAGCAGGCCGACGCGGCCACTGGCGCTGCGGTGAGCCCGCAGCCGGCGCCGACCCCCCGCAGCAGGATTCCGCTGCTCGGTCGTTGGTCGCGCGGTCGCCAACCGACCGGCACGCACGTCGATAGCCGCCGGTAGGCACCCGACCCCGCGCGAAACGGTCAGCCGCCGTCGCGGCCCGTAATCACCAAGAAAGAAGGAACCCGCCAATGAGCATCGGTAGGAAGATCGCCCACAAGGCCGAAGCCGCCAAAGGTACCGCGAAGAAAATCTTTGGCCGGGCCACCGGCAACACCCGCCTGCGCACCGAGGGGCGCGTCGATCAGTTCAAGGGAAACACCAAACAGGCAGGGGACAACGTCAAAGACGCCTTCAAGCACTGACGCGGCGGCCTCATCTCCTTCCCGCATATCTGCATCGAAACTAGGTGAACGCCATGATCATCCTCGGAATCATCCTTCTCGTCGCCGGATTCCTGCTCAACATCTCCCTGCTGTGGGTCATCGGGCTCATCCTCCTGATCGTCGGCTTGGTGCTGATGGTCATGGGCAGGATGGGGCGCGCTGTCGGCGGCCGCCGCCACTACTACTAACCAGGCAACTAGCCGGCAATACGACCACTTGATTCGCCGCCCCCGCGAAGATCCCCTCGGCCGCCCGTGGCCGCCGAATATCCAAGGAACACATCATGCGTTTCGTAGGGTTACTGGTGATCGTTTGGCTTATCGTGGGCGCAGTCGCGGCCTACCAGCGCGGGTATTTCACCAACGCCGCACAAAACTGTGCCAGCGCCGGAACGATCGCGCTGACCGTGATCGCGGGACCACTCAACTATGTGGGTGTCAATCCCAAAGTGACGAACTGCAATATGCCCCAGCCCAGTTCGTAACGCCCACACCGAAATTCCAGCCGGTTTGAACCTCGACCTGCTCAACCAACCCAAGGAGTCGACATGACTACCAGCAGTATCATTTGGATCGTCGTCATCGCGGTCGTTGCACTAGTGCTCATCGCCGCAATCGCGTGGGTGGCGCGCAACAAGCGCACCCAACACCGTCGCGTCGAAGCCGGCGACATCCGCGACAAAGCCACAGATGAGTCCCACAAGGTGGGCCAACACGAAGCGCTCGCCGACGAGACCGACGCCAAGGCCCGCGTCGCCCAAGCCGAGGCCGACGCCAAGACGGCGCACGCGAAGGGCCTACAACACCAAGCGCAAGTACGTCGCACTGACGCGGCAAGCGCCCGCGACGAGGTGAACCAGGAGTTTGAGCGCGCCGACAAGATCGATCCGGACTCGCAAACCCCCGACGCCACACCGCGCCGTGACTCCGAAACCCGCGAGACACCTAGAGGCACCTCTGGCGGCAAGCAGGGCCCGCCATCGATGCCCCGAGCCGGGTAACACGTCGAACCCCGACACCGGACTCTGTCACGACCCGCACGAAGTCGTGTGAGTCCGACGACGGATGCGTGAACACAAAACACGCGACGTCTCGCATAACAGCACCGGCCACGCGATTGAAGGGTCGGTAAGGAGCGTCCCCCCATGTCTGATCACGCCTCGTCCTCCACCGCGACGCAGATCGCCCAAAACAGCGTCTTCGAACGATTCGCCCGAGCCGGATACGTCGTGAGCGGCCTGCTGCACCTCACGATTGGCTACCTCGCCATTCGGATCGCCCTCGGCGTCGGCGGCGGCACCGCTGACCAATCTGGGGCACTAGCGGCATTGGCCGCCAAACCGTACGGCATCGTAGCGCTCTGGGCCGCCGTGGTCGCGCTTGTCGTGATGGGGCTTTGGCGACTAGTCGAAACAGCCCTAGGCCGATCGACCGACCCTAAATCCCAAGGCGCATCATCAGAAGTCTTAGATCGCGCGAAGGCCTTCGCGCTGGCAGTGGTCTATTTGGCGTTCGCATACTCCGCGTTCGGATTCGCCCGAGGTGCCGGAAAGTCCACCGGTGAGCAGAATTCGGATATCAGCGCACGCCTGATGCAGACCGGCCCCGGCACGATCGCACTCATCGCCGCCGGCGTGATCATCGTCGCGGTGGGCGGGTATCACGTCTACAAAGGAGCCAGCCGCAACTTTCTCGACGATCTCAAGGGCAAGTCCAGCGACCTGGTGCGACGACTGGGCATGGTGGGCTACATCGCCAAAGGCCTGGTCATCGCCGGCGCCGGGGTGCTGGTCGTCGTGGCGGCGAGTCGTTCGGGGCCGAACACGACCACTGGACTCGACGGTGCCCTCAAAACGCTCGGGGCCCAACCCTACGGAGCAGCACTGCTGATCGCGGCCGGCCTGGGAATCATCACCTACGGCCTCTACAGCTTCGCCATGGCCCGATACACCAAAATGTAAGTGGCTCTGGCGGACTCAGCTTGCCAGCCGACCCCATGCCATGATCTTCGCCAGCCTGGTGGGTGATCCCGCCGTAGGCTGCGACGTCGAAAGTGCATGCGGCATATGAGAGATCGGTCTACGGTCAGTCGGTTCCGGCAGCTACTCGTCTGAACCGCCGGAACCTCGGTCTTCTGCACGGCCGGCCGAGCACAACGCCGTAACCCAGGAATACCCAAGTGGCGCCAGGCCAACCACCGGGCCACGGCGGCCACCGGTCAATGACCGGCTATACACAAAAGGCCTAGTAGAAGACCGGTATGCCGGAAGTGAGGGCCTCATCGGGGCTGGTGACGCCCAGCCGGCCCTGCAGCCGCGCGAAACTCGTGCGTCGCCCTTCGAATGCGACGATCTGGCCGTCGACGACGAATTTCGAGCACGACTGGGCGGCGAGCGCGGCGACCAGTTCGGGATAGGTTCGGTTCAGTGACAGGCGGTTACGTGACATCAGGCGCACGTCGCGGCCGTTACGAAACGCGAGGCACCGCACTCCGTCGAGCTTGCGCTCGAAAATCCAATCCGGATCGGAGAACCGTTTGTCCGTCAGGGTCGCCAGCGTGGGCGCCCGCCAGGACGGAACCCGTTCGTTGCGCAGACTTGCGCGCACGGAGTCGGGGACGCCGCGGATCACGACAACTCGTCAAGTGTGCGCCCCGACAGCACTGACTCGGGCTGGCTGCGTACGGGTTTGCGGCGGCCGTCGGCGTGGTCGTCGGACTTTTTGACCAAGAGCCAGGCCCGTTTGTCTTTCGGGTTCACCGACGGCCCCTTCGGCACGGCCCACGACGCCAGCACTCCGTCGATCTCGAGTCGGAAGTCGTAGTGGTCGGTGCTCGCGGCATGGTGCTGAATCACGAAATGCGGGGCTGAACCGCGGCGCCGCTTTCGCGGTCGTCCACGCGGCTCGGGGCTGCGGCCCGCCGGCCGCTTCTCGCGATACTTCTCGAGGGACATGCTTGGGGGCATACCCGCAGCATGTCGGGTCTATACGCTGCGCCAGCCCAGTGTCACGCCTGCTGTACCAAGCCACCGATCCAGGTCGTAGCCATGCCTTGACAGGCCGTCTATGGCGGCCAGGGCGCTCCTCACCGCCTCCTCGCCGACCTCGGGCGTCAGCAGTCCGTGCCGCACGGCGGTCAGCAGTTCGTCGACATCGTCCAACTCGACGCTTTCGCCGGTACGCACCACCAGATCGAGATAGTGGTCCTCGGAATGCCAGACATTCGGGCCCTGCGTGTAGCGGCCGACGTCGAGGTAGTAGTCCTGATCGAGTTCGTAGCCGGGATTGAAGTGGAAGATCGACGCGCGCAGTCCCAGTGACGGCAGCAGCCACGACTCCAGGTAGTGGAACTGGGCGCGGCCCGGCGTCGGGCGGGCCATATACAGTCCCCACGGCTTCACCGAGTACTCGTCCACCGCACGCACGATCCCCTTGGGATCGGTGTTGGTGCGTGCGACCAGGTCGAACTTCTCGTGCTTCGGAGCGTGGATACGCCAAGCATAGGCTGGGGAACAGCGAGTGTCGGTGTGTGGTTCTACCCTGTGAACATGGCTTTCGCTACCGAACATCCCGTACTGGCGCACTCCGAGTACCGCCCTGTAGAGGCGATGGTGCGTGCCGGCGGCAGGTTCGAGGTGGTCAGTGATTACGACCCCGCCGGTGACCAGCCGGCCGCGATCGACGATCTGGAGCGCCGGATCAACTCGGGGGAGCGCGACGTGGTGTTGCTGGGCGCCACCGGCACCGGCAAGTCTGCGACCACTGCCTGGCTGATCGAGCGGCTGCAGCGGCCCACCCTGGTGATGGCGCCGAACAAGACACTGGCCGCACAGCTCGCCAACGAACTGCGGGAGATGTTGCCGCACAACGCAGTTGAATACTTCGTCTCGTACTACGACTATTACCAGCCCGAGGCATACATCGCGCAGACCGACACGTACATCGAGAAGGACAGCTCGATCAACGATGACGTGGAGCGGCTCCGGCACTCCGCAACCTCGAGCCTGCTGTCCCGGCGCGACGTAGTGGTGGTCGCCTCGGTGTCGTGTATCTACGGCCTCGGCACGCCACAGTCGTATATGGACCGGTCGGTCGAGGTGAAGGTCGGCGAGGAGATACCCCGCGACGCGTTGCTGCGGTTGCTGGTCGACGTTCAGTACACCCGCAACGACATGGCGTTCACCAGGGGCACGTTCCGGGTGCGCGGCGACACCGTCGAGATCATCCCGTCCTACGAAGAGCTCGCGGTGCGCATCGAATTCTTCGGTGACGAGGTCGAGGGGCTCTACTACCTGCACCCGCTGACGGGTGACGTGATCCGCAAGGTCGACTCGCTGCGGATCTTCCCGGCCACGCACTACGTCGCCGGGCCGGAGCGGATGGCGCACGCGATCTCGACGATCGAGCAGGAGCTCGAGGAGCGGCTCGCCGAGCTGGAGAAGCAGGGCAAGCTGCTGGAGGCGCAACGACTGCGGATGCGGACCAACTACGACGTCGAGATGATGCGTCAGGTCGGCTTCTGCTCGGGTATCGAGAACTACTCGCGGCACATCGACGCGCGACCGGCCGGGTCGGCGCCCGCCACGCTGTTGGACTACTTCCCCGAGGACTTCCTGCTGGTCATCGACGAGTCTCACGTCACGGTGCCGCAGATCGGCGGCATGTACGAGGGCGACATCTCCCGCAAGCGCAACCTGGTCGATTTCGGCTTCCGGCTACCGTCGGCGATCGACAACCGGCCGCTGACCTGGGAGGAGTTCGCCGACCGGATCGGCCAGACGGTGTATCTGTCCGCCACACCCGGTCCGTACGAGCTCAGCCAGACCGGCGGAGAGTTCGTCGAGCAGGTCATCCGACCGACCGGGCTCGTCGACCCGCAAGTGGTGGTCAAGCCGACCAAGGGGCAGATCGACGACCTGATCGGGGAGATCCGCAAGCGCACCGAGGCCGATGAGCGCGTCTTGGTGACCACGTTGACCAAGAAGATGTCCGAAGACCTGACCGACTATCTGCTGGAGACGGGGATCCGGACGCGGTATCTGCACTCCGAGGTCGACACGTTGCGTCGCGTCGAGCTGCTTCGCCAATTGCGGCTCGGCGAGTACGACGTCCTGGTCGGCATCAACCTGCTGCGAGAGGGTCTCGACCTACCCGAGGTGTCGCTGGTGGCGATCCTGGACGCGGACAAGGAGGGCTTCCTCCGATCGCCGCGAAGCCTGATTCAGACGATTGGCCGCGCCGCGCGAAACGTGTCGGGCGAGGTGCACATGTACGCCGACACGATGACCGATTCGATGAAGCAGGCCATCGACGAGACCGAGCGGAGGCGGTCCAAACAGATCGCCTACAACGAGGAGCGCGGCATCGACCCGCAGCCGCTGCGCAAGAAGATCGCCGACATCCTCGATCAGGTGTACCGCGAGGCCGACGACACCGAAGCGGTCGAAGTCGGCGGGTCCGGGCGTAACGCGTCGCGGGGCCGCCGGGCACAGGGCGAGCCGGGCCGCGCGGTCAGCGCCGGGATCGTCGAGGGCCGCGACACCACCAACATGCCGAGGGCCGAGCTCGCCGATCTCATCAAGGATCTGACCGCGCAGATGATGGCCGCCGCGCGTGATCTCCAATTCGAGCTGGCAGCCCGAATCCGGGACGAAATCGCGGATTTGAAGAAGGAGCTGCGAGGCATGGATGCGGCCGGCCTGAAATAAGTTTGATCTCAACTGTGGTTGAGGTCATACGGTGACCGATATGACTGAGACCGCGACGATCAAGCCTGGCAGCTGGCGAGACCTGCTAGGCCGTGAGCGGCTCGGAACCGCGACACTCCTGGCAGGTGGCGTCGGGTTGTACGCCACCAACGAGTTCCTCACGATCAGCCTG
Source organism: uncultured Actinomycetota bacterium (assembly GCA_963822305.1). Lineage (GTDB taxonomy): Bacteria > Actinomycetota > Actinomycetes > Mycobacteriales > Mycobacteriaceae > Mycobacterium. The sequence goes on from CAWGHF010000023.1 coordinate 409,977, forward strand.
TTGCCCAGCACGGTCGCCGACATCGGTGGCCAGCGGTTCTACGCATGGGTCATCGCCGTGTACCTCGTTGGCTCGGTCGTCGCGGCGGCCGCGGTCAACCCGCTTCTCGTCAGGTTCGGCCCGAGGGCGTCGTATCTGCTGACGCTGTCCATCTTCGGCATCGGCACCTTGGGTTGCGCCCTCGCCCCGAGTATGGAGCTGTTGCTCGTCGCCCGCACCGTCCAGGGCGCTGCGGGTGGCATGCTGGCGGGCCTTGGCTACGCGGTGATCAACTCCGCGCTGCCGAACTGGTTGTGGACACGGGCATCGGCGTTGGTGTCGGCGATGTGGGGCGTGAGCGTGATCATCGGTCCTGCGATGGGCGGGATCTTCGCCCAATTCGGTATCTGGCGTTGGGCTTTCGGGTCGTTGGTGATCCTGACAATAGGCATGGCGGCTCTGGTTCCTGGCGCATTGCCTGCCCGTCAACAGAGTGATCAGGAGCCTTTGGCGATCCCGAATATCCCGGTTTGGTCACTGCTTCTGCTCGGCGCAGCTGCGCTGGCGATCAGTGTCGCCGGCGTGCAAACCGCCGCCGCTGCCACATTCGGCCTCCTCGCCATCGGCGCGGGGGTGGTCGCGCTGTTCCTGATCGTCGATCGTCGCGCCCGCGCGACGGTGCTGCCGCGAGCGGCGTTCGCACCCGGCCCGCTGAAGTGGATGTACATCACGATCGGCCTGCTGATGGCGGCGACGATGGTCGACATGTACGTGCCACTGTTCGCCCAGCACCTGGCAGGCATGGCGCCCGCGGCGGCCGGATTCTTCGGCGCCGTGTTGGCGGTCGGCTGGACGCTGTCGGAGATCGTGAGCGCATCGGCCAGCCGGACTCGCACGATCGCCCGCCTGGTCGCCGCTGCTCCCGTGGTGATGGCGATCGGGTTGGCCCTCGGCGCGCTGGTGCTCGGCGACGACTTGAGGTGGCCGCTGATGACCGTGTGGGCCGTCGGGTTGTTCATCGCCGGGGCCGGTGTCGGCATCGCGTGGCCCCATCTGTCGGCCTGGATCATGGGCGCGGTCGACGATCCGGTGGAGGCCGGCACCGCAGCGGCCGCGATCAACACCGTGCAGCTGATCTCCGGCGCGTTCGGAGCGGGACTGGCCGGGGTCGTCGTCAACATCACCCATGGCGGGGACGCCGTGGCGGCGCGGTGGTTGTTCACCGTGTTCGCGGTGCTGGCCGCGGTCGGGTTTGCGGCCTCGTATCGCGCATCGCGGCGACGCTAGTGTCGGTCTGATGGATGCGTTTTCCGCCGGGCAGCTGAGCCGCGCCCTCGACAGGTTGCACTCGACGATCTACTTCGCACCCGAAGCCGGTGACAGATTCAGCGAGATCGGCCTGGAGCACCAGCGCATGCAGTACTTCGCGAGTCGGTCGGCACCGATGGGAGCCGTGGGCGCGAAAGTCGTTGCAGCGACCTTCTATAACTTCAACCCAGAGCTGATCGCCAAGGCGATTCCGGCGGCGTGGGAGATCGCGTCGCCGGCCGCCGTGACTCGGGTGCGGTACGAGATCGTCGATGCGGTGATTCCAACGATCCTGGGGGAGCAGCGGGTCGGGTCACCGGAGTTCGCGCACTCCATGGGGATCGTTCGCCGCACCGCCGAGGCGATTCAGAATGCCGACGGCCGCCCGCTGTACGCCGGCCATGCCGAACTGGACTGGCCAGAGACGCCTCACGCTCAGCTCTGGCACGCGATCACCCTGTTACGGGAGTACCGGGGCGACGGCCACATCGCCGCTCTCGTCACCCATGGGCTCAGCGGTATCGAGGCGCTGATTACCCATGTCGCTACCGGAACGGGTTTCGATCCCGAATTCGGGCGGACGTTGCGTGGATGGAGTCGGCAGCAGTGGGACGACGCGGTCGACGCGTTGCGCAAGCGGGACCTGCTCGACGATGCGGGCCAGCTGACCCAGGCCGGAAATGACCTTCGGACGAGCATCGAGGACCTGACCGACGAATTGGCCTATGCGCCGTGGCGGACGGTGTCCGATGACGATGTGCAGGAGCTGGTTGCGTTGGGGGAGATCATCAGGGACGGTGTCCGGGCAGCGGGCGTTTTCCCGACCAATGCGTTCGGCCCGCGGTACGGGCAGCACCGCTGAAGCTAGTCGGGGTCCTCGTCGAGCTGACGGATCGCCGTCACACCGTCGATGCCCGCCAATACGGTTGGCGCGCTCAGGATGCCGTTACCCGCCAGCGTCAGCATGACGCCGGACTGGCCAGGTGCCGTGCCGAGCGGTTCACCGTGCGGATCAGCGGTCAGTTCGGTGAGCTGCCACTGCCGTCGGTCGCAGGCCTGCAGTAGCCGGCTCATCACGCCCTTGCCTTCCGTGTAGGTGACGTGCAGCCGCATCGCCCCGCTGAGCCGGGCGCTCAGGCGTCGGGCCAGCGGCATGAACCCCACCACGACAAGGAAATGCATTGCCGTCACCGTGACTGCCAGAAGAAGCAGTCCGCGCCCGCGGCCATTCCAATCGCCGCGGACTCCCAGATGGACGCGGCCGTCGTCAGACCGTGTACCGACCCGCGACGGAAAATGATGATGCCCGCTCCGAGAAAGCCGATGCCGGAGACGATTTGGGCCGCAACACGCGACGGGTCCACCTCGACGGTGCCTGCGGCGAGGACGTCATTGAATCCGTATTTACTGACCAGAAGAATCAGGGCCGCCGCGGTGCCGACGATGGTCTGTGTGCGGATTCCGGCGCTCTTGCCCTGGAGTTCGCGTTCCAGCCCGATGAGCGCGGTCAACCCGAATGCGACGAAAAGCTCGACGATCTGCCTGATGCCCTGCCCGGGTCCGCCGAAGAACGGCGGGTCGGCTGCCAGCCAGAGATCCATCCGAACAAGCTAACGCCGGTGTCGCCGCGACGACTTCCGGCACGCCGGGCGTGCGGAAGGAAAGTGGTCGCGTCAACATCAGTTTGCTGGACTCTGGCGCGGACTATGCTTCGGCCAGCGCTGATGCGACGGGAGCCACAGTTGAACGATTACGACCGACAACTTCACCTCGGCACCCTGCTGCAATTCGCGCTGCGCGTCGTCATCGTCGTTTTTGCTGCTGGCACTTTGCTGGGTGAGCCTGCGAATCGGCGTTTGTGGACCTGTGTGGCTACCTTGGCGATCTACGTCGTGATCGTCGGTTTCTGGAGCGCGTGGGCGCTACGGGGTGGATCACGGGCGGCGACCGCAGGTAGAACCCGCGTAACACTGCTCGTGCTGTCTGCTGACGTCGCAGTGCTTTCCGTGCTGTCTGTGTTGACCGGGCTGTCTGTGTTGACCGGAACCACGTCACCGGACGTCTGGACTTCGGCTGTGATGGAGATCGGCCTGTTCCTCATTCCTCTGGTAGCGGCCGCCCAACTCGACCCCACCGTCAGCGCAGCGATGGTGATTCCGACAGTCGCCGCGTTCTTCGTGACATCTGCGTTCACCAAGACGGCGTACAAGGAACCGTGGCCGTCGATTCTGCTCACCACGTTGGTGCTCGCCGCCGTGGCAGGCGCATCTGTCGCCGTGTCGGTCCTTCAGCGAGCCAGAGTCGAGGTGATCGCAGACCTGGTGAGACAACGAACGCAGTTGCTGCAGGACCTTCTCGAACTCGAAAAGCGTGAGCGGCAAGCGATCTCGGAACGGCTGCATGATGGCGCACTTCAGTATGTCCTCGTCGCGCGGCAAGACATTGAATACGTGCGGGACGGGTCGGGTGAGGCCGTCGAGAGGATCGACGAAGCGCTCGTCGAGTGTTCGGGCTTGCTCCGCGACGTAGTTCGTGAACTGCATCCCGAAGTGCTTGCCCGAGCTGGACTGAAGGCGGCCATCGAGACGCTGGCCAGCGGTGTCAGCGCGCGCAGCGGCCTCGACGTCGAGGTCGACGCGCGCACGTGGCCCGACGGCCTGCACACCGAGGCCGATCACGTGCTCTACGGCGCGGCGCGCGAGGCATTGACCAATGTGCTGAAACACGCACGGGCCAAGAGCGTCTGGATCGAGTTGGAGCAGAGCGGCGGCCGGGCGACGTTACGGGTCGCCGACGACGGGGTCGGAATCTCGCAGGCGAAACTCGCCAAGAGCCTCGAAGACGGCCACATCGGCATGGCCTCGACCCGAACGAAGGTGCTCGCGGCGGAAGGGCAATTCGATGTCAGAGCAACCTCGCCCGGAACCGAGGTGACCGTGTGCATCCCGCTGGAACCGGCCGCAAGGGCTAGCGATCACCGCGATCCAAACACTGTCCTGCGCTGGCCCGCCTCGGCATAGTCACATCGCGATGCGGGTGTGGCTGAGCGGATAGGCAGCGGCCTGCAAAGCCGTGTACACGGGTTCGAATCCCGTCACTCGCTCAATTGCTCAATCCGGCGATAAGGCGTAGATCGTCGACAAGCGCGTCGAACGCCTTCTCCCGGTCTTCCGGCGGCCCGCGCAGGATGGCTGACGGATGCATGGTCGCGACTACCTGGGGATCGACATCGAGGGCGAGCTTCCCGCCGCCAGTAGACAGTCGAAGCACCTCACCGCGGTGGGCGGTTAGCCGAAAGTTGCTGCCCATCACGGATTTTGCGGCGGTAGCCCCGAGAAGCACCACGACATCAGGCTGTATGGAGTCGATTTCGGCCAGCAGCCAAGGCTGACATGACACCACCTCTGTCCGGCTCGGCGTCTTGTGGATGCGACGCTTGCCACGCTCCTCGAATTTGAAGTGTTTGACCGCGTTGGTCACGTAGACACTTTCGCGGTCGATGTCTGCGGCCATCAGCGCCTTATCCAACAGCCGTCCGGCCGGGCCCACGAACGGCTGCCCGGTCTTGTCCTCCTGATCACCTGGCTGTTCGCCTACGAACACAACCTTGGCCTTCGGCGATCCCGCTCCGAACACCGCCTGAGTGGCGTTGCGGAACAGGTCGCAGCCTTCGCAGGACTGCGACGCGTCGGACAGGACGGTCAGATCGTGGGTGTCCGGCACGAACTCGGCGGCGCTCGGCTTCGGCATACGCTTCGGAATACCCGCTCCTGACCGTGCCATGCCGTGCGAAATCACCCTCGGTGTTGCCGCTGTCACGTCTGCCGCGGACGACGTGACTTTCGCGGCCGCAGAAAGCGCAAAACCCCAGGAAAATGCTGCTCACGCGGATGAATAACTCCCATGTTTGCCCGACAACGGGTTAGGGTCATGCGTTGGCGGTGCAAACGACACTGGGAGGGTATGGATGAGCGGCTATCGGACCGTGGTGGTTGGCACGGACGGGTCGGATTCGTCGTTGCGTGCGGTGGATAAGGCCGGCCAGATCGCCGCGGGTTCGGGCGCGAAGGTGATCGTCGCCACCGCCTACTTCCCGCAGAGCGAAGACCAGCGGGCCGCCGACGTCCTGAAGGACGAGGGCTACAAGATGTCGGGCAACGCGCCGATCTACGCGATCCTGCGGGAGGCCAAGGACCGCGCTCAGGCTGCCGGTGCGACGGAGGTCGAAGAGAAGGCAGTCGTCGGTGCGCCGGTGGACGCCTTGGTTGACCTCGCCGAGGAAGCTCAGGCGGACCTTCTCGTCGTCGGCAACGTCGGCCTCAGCACCATCGCAGGCCGGCTGCTCGGCTCGGTGCCCGCCAACGTCGCGCGGCGGTCGAAGACCGACGTGCTGATCGTGCACACCACGCCGTAACTTCCGGCAGGACCTAGGTCGCCGACGCCTTGGCGATCTCGGCGACCGCCGCGTCAAGCGTCGCGTTGAACTCTTCGTCGCTCTGCTGCGCGGTCAGTCCTTCGGTGAGGGCGCGCGAGAAGCTGGCGATGACGCCGTTGTTGCGGGATAGTTTCTCGCAGGCCTCGTCGCGGCTGTAGCCACCCGAAAGTGCCACGACGCGAACCACATTGGGGTGCTCGACGAAATCCCGATACAGGTTGTCGGTATCAGGCAGCGTCAGCTTCAGCATGACCTTCTGGTCGTCACCGAGTTGGTTCACGCCGTCGAGAAGGCGTGCCTTCAGCTGGTCTTCCGCCTCGCCCTTCTTGGGGCTCTTGATGTCGACCTCGGGTTCGATGATCGGCACCAGACCCTTCGCGATGACCTGCGCGGCGATCTCGAACTGCTGCGCCACGACCGCGTCGACGCCTGCGCCGGGCAGTTTGATGACCGACCTCTCCTTGGTGCCGAAGACGCCGTTGGCCACCGCGCGATCCAACAGATCGTCAAGACCGGGCATCGGCTTCATCGTCTGAGCGCCGTCCTGCTCGTCGGCCAGCCCCTTGTCGATCTTCAGGAAGGGCACGATGCCCTTGACGTTCCACAGGTAGTCGGCAGTCGGACGGCCCTCGATCTGGCGGTCCATGGTCTGTTCGAACAGGATTGCGCCCATGATGCGGTCCGAGTCGAAGGCGGGGCTGGTGATGATGCGGGTACGCATCTCATGCACCAGGTCGAACATCTGCTCGTCGCCCGAGTAGGCGTCCTCGGGGATGCCGTACAGCTTCAGCGCCTTCGGGGTGCTGCCGCCGCTCTGGTCGAGCGCGGCGATGAAGCCGGCGCCGCTCTGAGCCTTCTTGAACTGGTCGTTGTTCACGTCTGCCCCTTTCTTCGTCACCAGGCAATCTAGCGCTGCCCGGACAGCCAATTGACAGCCGCCTCGGTCAAATCCCCATCATTCCCGCTCTGCGGTGGGACACTCCGGCTGACGGGAGGGTCAATCATGACGTCGACACTGCATCCAACCGGAATCGCCCGCCGTGAGAACGGTGCGCCTCCCCCCGAAGTGCCGCTCGGCGATATCGACCTGGGCTCGATCGAGTTCTGGGACCTCGACGAGGACCTACGCGACGGAGCATTCGCGACGCTGCGACGCGAGTCGCCGATCACGTTCTTCGACGTCGCGGATTTCCCCGGGTGGCCTGCCGGGCCCGGCCACTGGGCACTGACCAGGTACGACGACATCCACCATGCGAGCCGCCATCCAGAGGTCTTCAGCTCCGTGCCGACGTGCTCGTCGCTCAACGAAGTCCCGCCCGAGATCGCGGAGTTCTCCGGGTCGATGATCAACCTCGACGACCCGCGCCATCTGCGGCTGCGCACGATCGTTAACCGAGCGTTCACGCCGAAGGTGGTGGCCCGCATCGAGGGCAGCGTGCGAGACCGGGCACGCACGATCGTGACCAACATGGTCGCCAACCATCACGATGCCCAGGCCGAATTCGTCGCCGAGGCTTCTGGCTTGCTTCCGCTACAGGTCATCTGCGACATGATGGGCATTCCAGAAGAGGACGAGGCGAAAGTCTTCCACTGGACCAACGTGATGTTGGGAGTCGGTGACGAGGAAGTGTCCGGCGAATACGCCGACGTCGTCGCGGTGCTCGGCGAGATCGTCGAATACGCAATGGGTCTCGCCGAGGAACGACGCGCCCATCCAGGTGACGACCTCACCACCAGCCTCGTTCAGGCTGAGGTCGACGGTGAGCGCCTCACGTCGGTCGAAATCGCGTCGTTCTTCATCCTGCTGTCGGCTGCGGGCAACGAGACGACGCGCAACGCCATCAGTCACGGGATGGTGGCACTCACCCGGTACCCGGAGGAACGGGAGAAGTGGTGGTCGGATTTCGACGGCTTGGCAGCCACGGCGGTCGAGGAGATCGTCCGATGGGCGTGCCCGGTCATCTACATGCGGCGCACCTTGACTCAGGACGTCGAGATGCGCGGCATCGAGATGAAGGCGGGGGCCAAGGTTTCGATGTGGTACAACTCAGGCAACCGCGATGAAGCCAAGTTCGACAGGCCGTGGCTTTTCGATGTGGCCCGGGATCCCAACCCGCAGATGGGGTTTGGTGGCGGCGGTGCGCACTTCTGCCTGGGTGCGAACCTGGCGCGCCGGGAAATTCGGGTGCTGTTCGAAGAACTTCATCGTCAGGTACCCGACATCGTCGCCGTGGAGGAGCCGCGCTTCTGCACTCGGCTTTTCTCCACGGCATCAAGCGGTTACCCGTCGCGTGGACGCTGCCCGCCTGAGGGCTGAACTTCGGTCATCGCAGGACGCGGCTGAATTGCCGCATCGGATGGATGCCGTAGAGGTCGCGATACGACGGGGGCTGTCGGCCGCCGTCGTCTTCGATGCCGTACTCGCGCGCCAGTTCCGCTCCGATCCAGGTCTGACCGCTCTTCTCCATCAGCCGCAGGATCGTTGAACAGCGCCCAGATGAGATGCCCTGTCAGTTCGGGAGTCTCGGCGATATCGAGCATGCGCACCGAACTTCTCCGGGGCGCCCGCGACGATGTTCTTGAACCTCTCGGTCAGCAGGATGCCCATCCAGATGGACACCGATGCGATGCCGAACTCCTTGAAGTCGACCGCCATGTCGGCGGCCATCTTGTCCACCCCGGCCTTGTGCACGCCATAGGACGGGGCCGAAAACGTAGTGGGCCGCACCGGGGGCCGAGGTGAAGACGACCAGTCCGTGGCGTTGCGGGAGCATCAACGGTGCTGCGTACACGGTGGCGACATAGCCGCTCCGCAGCCCGACGTCGAGGATGTCGATGACGTTGGTCGGCTTCTCCCAGAACGGCGTCCGGCCCATCATCTCGTCGCGGATGATCGCGGCATTGTTGACCAGGATGTCCAGTCGGCCCTGCTCGCGCTGCCACCCGGTCGAACAGCGCCTTGGTCTGCTCGTCGTCGGCGTGGTCGACGCGACCGCGATGCCTTCGCCGCCCGCCATGTCACCAGTTCGGCGGTCTCGTGGATCGTGCCTGCGAGCGAAGACTGGCCGGGCTGCGTCGTGCGCCCGGTGACGTAGACGGTGCAGCCGTGGCTGCCGAGCGCGTGAGCGATGCCGAGTCCGGCGCCGCGGCTGGCCCCGGTGACGACCGCGACCGTCTTGTCGGTGGCGATCACCAACCGCGCTCTTTCCACTCGGCGAGGTGTGGTCGTTCGGTGCCCAGCGTGGTGTCGTCACCGTGGCCCGGATACACGACCGTCGAATCGCCGTAGACGTCGAACACCCGGCGGGTGACGTCGCCGAGCAGCTTCTCGAAGTCGCCTTCCTGCCACGTCTTGCCTACCCCGCCGGGGAACAGGCAGTCGCCGGTGAACAGGTGGGTGGCCCCGGTTTCCGGGTCGGCTCCGTCCAGTGCCAACGCGACCGATCCCGGGGTATGGCCCTGCAGATGGATGACGTCGAAGGACAGCTTGCCGATGTCGACCGTGTCGCCGTTGGACAGGATCCGGTCCGGCTTCACCGGAAGCGGGTCGGCGTCGAGCTGATGGGCCGCGGTCGGCACGCCTGTCGCCTCGGCCACCTCGGACAGGGCCAGCCAATGATCCTGATGCTGGTGGCTGGTCACGATCAGCGACAGCTTGGGCGCGTACCGCTCGATCAGTTCGAGCAGTATCTCGGCGTCGTTGGCGGCGTCGATGAGTAGCGTCTCGCCGGTTTGGGAACACGTGACCAGGTAAGCGTTGTTGTCCATCGGGCCCACCGAAACCTTGACGATCGACGCACCAGGAAGGTTGCGCCGAGCCGCGGTCCGGGGCTCAACATGGCCGGTGTAGTTATCGTCGACGACAGTCATGGTGCTCACGGTATCGGCCTTGTCGGTGGCGGCACATAGCATGGGCACCAACTATGTCTTCGGGAGGAAAAACGGGTGGCTGACCGCCTGATCGTCAAGGGTGCGCGGGAGCACAACCTGCGAGGCATCGACCTCGACCTACCCCGCGATGCGCTGATCGTTTTCACCGGCCTGTCCGGTTCGGGCAAGTCGTCCCTGGCGTTCGACACGATCTTCGCCGAGGGCCAGCGGCGCTACGTCGAGTCGCTGTCGGCGTACGCCCGGCAGTTCCTCGGCCAGATGGACAAACCCGACGTCGACTTCATCGAAGGCCTGTCGCCCGCGGTGTCGATCGACCAGAAGTCCACCAACCGCAACCCGCGGTCGACGGTCGGCACCATCACCGAGGTCTATGACTATCTGCGCCTGCTCTACGCGCGCGCCGGGACGCCGCACTGCCCGGTGTGTGGCGAGCGCATCGCCCGGCAAACCCCGCAGCAGATCGTCGACCAGGTGCTCGCGATGGACGAGGGCCTGCGCTTCCAGGTGCTCGCGCCGGTGGTGCGCACGCGCAAGGGCGAGTTCGTCGACCTGTTCGACAAGCTGAACTCGCAGGGCTACAGCCGGGTTCGGGTCGACGGGGTGGTTTATCCGCTCACCGATCCGCCGACGCTGAAGAAGCAGGAGAAGCACGACATCGAGGTCGTCGTCGACCGATTGACGGTCAAGGCGTCCGCCAAGCAGCGGCTGACCGACTCGGTGGAGACTGCGCTGAACCTTGCCGACGGCATCGTGGTGCTGGAGTTCGTCGACCGCGAGGACGACCACCCGCATCGGGAGCAGCGGTTCTCCGAGAAGCTGGCCTGCCCGAACGGACACCCGCTGGCCGTCGACGACCTCGAACCGCGGTCGTTCTCGTTCAACTCGCCGTACGGCGCCTGCCCGGAATGCTCGGGCCTCGGCATTCGCAAGGAGGTGGATCCCGAACTGGTCGTCCCGGATCCGGATCTGACGCTCGCCGAAGGTGCGATAGCGCCGTGGTCGATGGGCCAGACGGCCGAGTACTTCACCCGCATGATGGCCGGGCTCGGCGATCAGCTCGGCTTCGATGTCGACACCCCGTGGAAGAAGTTGCCCGCGAAGGCCCGTAAGGCGCTTCTCGAGGGCTGCGACGAGCAGGTTCATGTGCGATACAAGAACCGTTACGGCCGAACCCGTTCGTACTACGCCGATTTCGAGGGCGTGATGGCGTTCCTTCAGCGCCGAATGGAGCAGACCGACTCCGAGCAGATGAAGGAGCGTTACGAGGGTTTCATGCGCGACGTGCCATGCCCGGAATGCGACGGAACACGGCTGAAGCCGGAGATCCTGGCCGTCACGCTGTCGGCGGGCAAGCACGGCAAGAAGTCCATCGCAGAGGTGGCGGAGCTGTCGATCGCCGACGCGTCGGACTTCCTCAACTCGTTGACGCTGGGGTCGCGCGAACAGGCGATAGCGGGCCAGGTGCTCAAGGAGATCCAGTCGCGGCTCGGATTCCTGCTCGACGTCGGGCTGGAGTACCTCTCGCTGTCGCGCGCGGCGGCGACACTGTCCGGCGGTGAGGCACAACGTATTCGGCTCGCCACCCAGATCGGTTCAGGTCTGGTCGGGGTGCTCTACGTGCTCGACGAGCCGTCGATCGGCCTGCATCAGCGCGACAACCGCCGGTTGATCGAAACGCTGTTGCGGCTGAAGGAGCTGGGCAACACGCTGATCGTCGTCGAGCACGACCTCGACACGATCGCGCACGCCGACTGGGTGGTCGACATCGGCCCGATGGCGGGCGAGCACGGCGGACGAATCGTGCACAGCGGGCCGTACGAGGAACTGCTCCGTAACCGCGAGTCACTCACCGGTGCATACCTTTCCGGCCGGGAGAGCATCGAGGTGCCCGCCATCCGGCGGCCCATCGACCGCAAACGGCAGCTGACGGTGGTCGGCGCGCGGGAGCACAATCTGCACGAGATCGACGTGTCGTTCCCGCTCGGGGTGCTGACCTCGATCACCGGCGTGTCCGGCTCCGGCAAGTCGACGTTGGTCAACGACATCCTGGCCTCCGTGCTGGCCAACAAGCTCAACGGCGCCCGGCAGGTTCCCGGCAGGCACATCCGGGTCAACGGCCTCGACCACGTGGACAAATTGGTGCGGGTGGACCAGTCGCCGATCGGTCGCACACCGCGGTCGAACCCGGCGACCTACACCGGGGTGTTCGACAAGATTCGTTCGCTGTTCGCGGCCACCACCGAGGCGAAGGTCCGCGGCTACCAGCCGGGCCGGTTCTCATTCAACGTCAAGGGCGGTCGCTGCGAAGCATGCTCGGGCGACGGCACCATCAAGATCGAGATGAACTTCCTGCCCGATGTGTACGTGCCGTGCGAGGTGTGCAACGGCGCCCGGTACAACCGGGAAACCCTCGAGGTGCATTACAAGGGCAAGACCGTCTCCGAGGTGCTCGACATGTCGATCGAGGATGCGGCGGAGTTCTTCAAGCCGATCTCCTCGATCCACCGGTATCTGCAGACACTGGTCGACGTCGGGCTGGGCTACGTGCGGCTCGGGCAGCCCGCGCCGACACTGTCCGGTGGTGAGGCGCAGCGGGTCAAGCTGGCCTCCGAACTGCAGAAGCGGTCGACCGGTCGCACCGTCTACATCCTCGACGAGCCGACGACCGGCCTGCACTTCGAGGACATCCGCAAGCTGCTCACTGTCCTCAACGGCCTTGTCGACAAGGGCAATACGGTCATCGTCATCGAACACAACCTGGACGTGATCAAGACGTCCGACTGGATCATCGACCTGGGCCCGGAGGGCGGCTCGGCGGGCGGCACCGTCGTTGCACAGGGCTCGCCTGAGGACGTCGCGGCCGTGCCGGAGAGCTACACCGGAAAGTTCCTGTCCGAGGTGCTCGACGTTGTGCCCGCCAAGCCGACGCGCCGTCGCCGCAAGGTCAGCGCGTGAGGTATGTTCTCCTGAACTGAGAATGCCATTACCGGCAGCGACCGGCGAGGAGACCATGTCGAAAACGGTGGTGATCGGCGCATCGAGCGGGCTCGGGCGTTGCATTGGGCTCGGACTGGCCGAACGCGGCGACCAGGTGGCTCTGCTCGCCCGCCGTCGTGAGCGGATCGAGAATGCGGCCAAGGAGGCCGGAGCGGACGCGGTCGCGATCGAATGCGACGTCACCGACGAGGCGTCGGTGCGGTCGGCCATCAGCGCCGCGGCAGAAGGTCTCGGCGGTATCGACAACCTGGTCTACACGCCGGCGATCGGTTCGGTCATGCGCCTCGTCGACACCGACGCCGACACCTGGGGCCGCGTCTTCGCCACCAATGTCACCGGTGCCGCGGTTGCGACGGCAGCAGCCGTTCCCTACCTGACTGAGTCGGCGGGCAAGGTCGTCTATCTGTCTTCCGACGCAGGCACCTTCGGTCCGCCGTGGCCGGGGCTTGCCGCATACGGCGTCAGCAAGGCCGCGCTCGAGAGGCTCATCGAGGCATGGCGCGCCGAGCATCCAGACATCGGTTTCACCAACCTCATCGTCGGCGAATGCGCAGGCGGCGACGGTGACTCCGCCACCGGATTCAGCACCGGCTGGGACCGGGAGCTCGCCGGGGAGTTCTACCCGCAGTGGATTTCGCGGGGGTGCATGCCCGGCCAGTTGATGCCGGTCGAGGACCTTGTCGACGTCGTGCACACGATCCTGCGCACCAACACCGCGACGTCCATGCCTGTCGTGGTCGCACGCGGTGCGCCCGCCCGGCCGTCACCGACCGGCGCGTGACAGCGGCGACGGGAAGCGCGGGCTGATCCGCACCCCGTCGAGCCAGTCGGTCAGCTCGTCGGCCTGACGTTTCAGCGTCTTGCGTGCGTCGCGGCCGACATCGTCCAGCAGCCGCAGCTCGACGCGTCCGTCGTGGTCCTGAGTCCAGGCGCCCACCACTCGGCCGTTCCACCAGACCGTCGGTCCGGCATTGCCATTGGTGTCGAAGACCTGACTGCGGTGCTCACCGAGATACCAGTCGCGGTCATACCAACCCATCGTGGTCACGTCCAGGCCGGGCAGCAGTGCGCCCCACGGGTCGGGTTCGGCCTCCACCTCGAGGTCGTCGGGCAGCGCGAAACCGGGTGTCCCTTCCAGGTCGACCTCGACCGCGTCGACGTCGCGCAGCGCATGCCGCGCCCAGGTCAAGGTGTTTCCGAACCACCACTTGATGTCGGTGACGGTCGCCGGTCCGAAGGTCCGCAGCCAGGTGCGAGCCAACTGTGCGCGCGCCGCTTCGAGCGCGGCGACACCGGGAGAGTCGGCGAACCAGTCGGTCGCTGCGGCCCACTGCGGCCGTGATGTCGTCCACGTTCCCTCGTTCGGGCCGCGGACGATGTCGCCACGCACGGACAGCACGGTAAGCACCCGGGGGGACAGGGGAGTGTCTCCGCCCCAACGTTTTCCGGGTGCGGGATCGTAGCTGCCAGCAAGTTCGGGCAGAGCCGCGCGCAACTGCCTGGCGTTCGTCGGGCCGTGCTCGGCCAAGTGGCCCAGCACCGCGTCACACGCGCGGTCGAGCCATTTCTCGCCGTTGGTGGCGATGCCGGCCTTCTGCACATCGGCGACCAGTTTTCGCCGCTCGGTGTCGGCCACGCGGTCACTCGCTGCCGCCTGGATGTGGGCCAGGTCGTCGGCGCCGATCACCCAGAGCGTGCGGCGCATCGCGAGATGCTTGACCAAGCTGCGTCGCCGGTACAGAGCGGTGTCGAGGTCGGCCACGGTGAAGCCCGGCAGCCGGGCCCACAGCGACAGATAGGGCGTGGCGGGGTCGGTGGCGTGCAGCCCGACGAGGTTCGCAACGGTCTGGTCCATCGAGCCGGCCGGCGCAGCCAGGAAATGCCGTCGCGCCAGACGTGTTCGCCGCTCGGCGTCTGTGAAAGACCGCATCGCCTGCGAACCGTACCTTCGTCGCCCGACAAAGTTTGGGATCGGTAGCGGTCGGCCCCGTCTTGACTTCATCTCGACGCCGCCATAGTGGCGACGCACGAACGAAGGGAACGAGACAATGAATCGAGTTGTCGCGGGTGCACTGGGACTTCTCGCGGGCGCTGCACTGCTGGTGGGATGTTCGGACGACAAGAGCGCTTCGACCGCGTCTGCCGGCGATACGCAGGCCAGCACGGGCGGCAGCACCGAGGTCAAGGTCGACGGCAAGGATCTGGCCGGCCTGGATCTCAACTCCGTGACCTGTGTCAAGCAGGCCGGCAAGATCACCGTCGCCAGCGGGGCCATCGGTGGCCAGCAGGGCCTGGGCATCGTGATGACCGACGCCGCGACGCCGTCCGTGGAATCGCTGGGCATGGTGGTCGACGGAAGCGCCCTCGCGGTCAGCAATATGGGCGGCATGAAGAGCGGTTCGGCCGAGGTCAAGGTCGACGGCAGCACCTACACCATCACGGGTGAAGCTACCGGCGCCGACATCAAGAACCCGATGGCCGGCATGGTCACGAAGCCGTTCACCGTGACGGTGAGCTGCAAATAATCGGCTCCAGCCGGGCGGCGGGCGTGCGTTGTGCGCCCGCCGCTTCCTAAGATTGCGCCATGAGCATCACTGACGAGCTCCACCGAGCGCGTCAACTCATCTTCGCGGCCGATGAGGTGACGGCGAAGGAGCTGCTGGTCGGCCTCGGCGAGCAGATCGAGGATGGCGAGCGCGACGATCTTCTTCTGGAGATCTTCGCCCTGCTCGGTGAGATCTACTTGGTGCGCACCGCATACAACGGCACCGAGGAGTGCATCCGCCGGATCGACGACTGCCTGGCGATCTACCGGTCGATACGGGCGGGCACGAACCCCGAAGCCGCTGCGCAGGTGACGATGTCGGACACCGAGATTGACCACATGGTGTGCAGGTACTCCCGCCGGGCACAGTTTCTCCGGACGGGACTCGCGGCCGCCGCGCACGGCGACCACGAGGGCGCTGAGCTCGCCCTGTTCGTCTTGTGCAGCGACGACTCGGGTGCGGCATTTCCGGATCTCGCGGTCGAGCATCGGTTCCTGATCACCTACGCGCAGATCTTCTGCGCGACAGCGCTGTGCGACGACGACCTCCACGTTCAGTCGGTTCCATTGTGGGAGAGAGTGACCGAAGCCATCGACCGGCCCGGCGACGGCGGTGAGGCCGATGACCATCTGCTGGTCCAGGGTGCCACCGGATACGGCCGCTTCTGCATCGAGACAGGACGGCTGCCGGAAGCCGAGCCGTGGCTGCGACGGGCGGGCGCCCGCGCCGAAGCGCGGGGATGGGACTTGGCAAGAGCAAGAACACAACTCGAACGTGGCACCGCGGCGTGGGCGTCGGGCGACGTGTGGCAGACCCAGACGCTGGTACACGAGGCCTATCCAGCGATCGCCGAGGGCTACCGGGCACACGACGTTTCCCGGAGCTGGCTGTACCTCGGCCTGATCGCCATGTCGCTGGACAAGCTCGACGACGCCGACGAGCGTTTCGGGCACGCCGAGCGGCACTGGCGCGAGGTGGAGAAGCCGCTGCACATCCACCGCATCCTGCTGCAGCGCAGCTGGGTCGACATACTGCGCGGCCGGTTCGATGCGGCGGCCGAGAAGGCCACTGAGGCGCGGGAACTCCTCGATTCATGGCCGCGCCACAGCTGGCTGCAGTACGCCAGGCTGGACGACCACCTGGGCAGCATCCTGCGCGCAGAGGCACTGGCCGATCCTGCGAACGCAGCGGTCAAACTCCAACAGGCCGCCGACCTCAAGGTGCCCGCGGCCCTCGCGGTGGACTCGGTGCGGCACGCGATCGTCGACGCCGACGCCAGAATGCGTTGGGCCACCCTGGTGTCGGCACGGATCCTGGCTGGCGCCTTCGCCGTGGCCTATGAGTGGGGGAACACCGACCTGCTGAGTGAGCTGGTCGAGTATCACTGTGCGCGAGGCGCTTTCAGTACCGAGCCGACGGAGAACGCCGGAGAGCAATGGATGGGCGCCGCCACCGCAGCCGTTCCCGTAGAGGCCGATGATGAGTACGCGCTTGTTGCCGCGGGGTCGCCGTCGGCATCCGCCGCCGGGGGACTTACCCGGCTGGGCCCAATGCCGCCACTGCGCATGGACCCCGACACGCCGCCGATCATGAGCCGGTATCGCGAGTTGGCGTATCAGCGGTACGGCCGCGACATCACCGCCGACGAGGTCGCCTGGTCGACGTGGCCGTGAGCGCCTCCCAGCGGCAGACGCTGGTTCTGCGGTTCGCCGACGTCGGCGTCGCCACCTACGCCAGCCTGCGCGTCGTCGGACAGCCATCGCGGACCGTCACCTGGGTGGTCGAGGAGCCGACTCTGGTTGCGGCGCTGGAGAAACTCGCACAGGCCCTGCCGGACCCGCACGGTTCTGAGACCCAACGCGATGCCGTGGAGCGTGCGATCGCCACAGGTCCGTTCGCGTCGCCGCCCGCGGAGTTGGAGATCGCCCGCGGCCTGGGCTCCGAACTGCTCGCCGCACCCGCATGGCAACTGTTGACCGAGTGCGTCGCGTCGCCGCGCGCGGCGCTGTTCGTCTCGCCCAGCGCACGGCTGGCCCGGGTTCCCTGGGCCGCCCTGGCGATGCCGGGTGACGATGGATTTCGGCTGATCGAGCTCGTCGACGTGTTGATGGCGGCGCCGCCGAACATCGTCAACGCATCGCGCACGCCCGTCGACTGGGACAGCAGGAAGAACGGGCCGCCGCTGCTGGTACTCGATCCGCGGGTGCCCGGGCAGCGGCCCGACTCGCCGCTCGGCTCGGTCCTCGGTAGACCGTCTCCGGAGACGCCGTTGGCGCGCCATTTCGGTGACCTGATTCACCGGCGGCCCGTACTTCCCGGCGTCGCAACGGCGGTCGAGTTGTTCCGGCGCACCGATGCGGGCCGCGCATGGCTGGCCGGCCTCCTCTCGCAGTCGCCGAGCAGGCTGCTTTATGTCGGCCACGCGACGGCAGCGGACGGCGATGTCGGCCATGCGGACCGCGCGGCGCTGCACCTTGCCGACGACCGTCCACTGACTGCATCGGACTTGATGGTGGCCAAGCTGCCGTTTCCGCCCCGCATTGCGCTGCTGGCGTGCGCATCCGGCGGCGACTATCAATTCGACGAGGCGACGGGGCTGGTGGCCGCGATGATCCTGTGCGGCGCGCAACTGGTGACCGCGACGCTGTGGTCGCTGCCCACCGCGGCCGGCTACCGCCAGTTCGCGCCGACTCCCGTTGAAACGACGGCTGATCCGATGGTTGACGCGATCCTTGCCGTCGATCGGGCTCACGAGGATGCCGATGCGGGTAGCGCGGTGAACCGCTGGCAGCGCGAGCAGATGCGGCGATGGCGCGACGGCGATGTGACCGCCAGCCCGCTCTATTGGGCCGCGCTGGTCACATTCGCCGTCGACGGCGCACGCTGAAATCAACTGGGCGGTACGGAGACGGCGACCTCAGACTCGTCGCCGGGCCGGTAGTACGTGTCGATGACACTGCCGGGCGACACCTTCGCCATCGACGACGCCGGTATGAGGGCGGTCTCGTGTATCGCGAACTGGCCGCCGCCGGGTCTGCTGACCATCACGTCGAGCTCGACTTCCCGATAGTCCTCGCGGGTTTCGCCGGTGGTCCGCATCCCGGTCACGACGCCGCGTGATCGGGTCCCGCGCCGAATCAGGTCCAGCTGGGGTCCGGTGATCAGGCCCTTGTCGACCAGCATCTGGTCGAAGGCGGCACGGACGGCCAACATGTCGTCGGCCAGCGAAAGGTGTTCGCGCGCAGCAGGATCAAATGCGACCATCAACACTGCTCCGGGACGCAGCGCCGAGCCGACGGAGTCATCGCGCAGCCGGCCGGTGAACCTCACACCCGTCACACTCTCCACCTCCATGGTGATCACGTCGGTGATCTGCCGAACGGTGCCGATTCCCACGTCGGGTGCGATGTTGGGCTTCGCCGATGCGAGGGGGCGGGACAGCAGGAGAGTCGCCGCGATGCCGACTCCGATAACGGCCAGGACAGTGAGCAACAACGCATCAGGCATGCCATTAGGGTCTGACAGCGCATCGGCTACCGAACCCAACTTTTCCGCTAGGAGATGTGCACCGCCACTTCTATTCTCTAGGGATGACCACGGGGGCCAGAGCCGACACGGCGATCGCCGTGATGCGGCCACGCCAAGCCGTGATCGACGGGGCGTGGCGGGCGATCGGCCCCGGCGTCGAGGTGCTGAGCGGGGACGACGGTGGCCCGTTGCGCAGGACAATCAAGCGAATCATCGACCCCCTGGTCCTCCGACTCCGCTCGAACACGCAGTACTCGGCGCCGTTCGTCGACGTCGTCGTCGCCTCGGCGATGCACGAACTGATCCTCGGCAACGGACCCGCGCTGCGCGCCGCCGCGGCGTGGTTCGAGGTCCTCAAGCGCGAACGCCGCAGGCTTCGTATCACCACCGGCAACGCGCAGGAGCTGTACTTTCCGGTTTGCTTCGAGCTCGCCGTCACCAGGGGAGCGCCGTCGGAAGGGGACCACGAAGCGGCGACGACCGTGCTGCGGGGCATTCATGACGACCGCGACCGCACCGCCATCGAGGTGCTCAACCAGTTCGTGAGCGATCAGCAGGTCATCGCGAAACTTTCCGAGCAGCTCAGACACAGTTGGCGCGATGTGCGTGCGGGCAGCGAGATCACAGGCCCGTTCCTCTCGGGCCTGACAACGGTTCTCGGGCCCGCGGAGAGCCACCGCGATTCGGTGGCTCGTCAGCGGGTGTGGTCGGTGCTGGTCGCTGATGCGACACCGTACAACCTCGGGGCGAAGGCGCATGACGCAGCGACACCACTGCCGTGGTCGATCGTCGATCTCGGCTTGAGTTCGGTTGAGCCGCAACAACCGCCGACGATTGTCGGAGGGACCGCCGGGGATCGTCCGCTGAATCGTGCGGTCGTCGACCGTGTCCGGGCCACGCTGCGCCGCGCGCTCGATCGAGACGAGCTGCCCGACGTGCCGCTGCTGTGCGCGGAGGAGGTCGACAGGTCGTGTGCACCGTGGGGGCTGTTGGCCGAGGACAATCAGGCCGCGTTGATTGCGGGGATCGAGATCGCGGTGGATCTCGCGCCCCTGACCGATGTCGTGCCCCGCTACCAACTGGCAAGCCTGATCCAGGCGCGGCTGCGTAAAGAGGCGTATGTGATGCACGCACGCCGGTATCTGGCCGACGGTGGCCCGATCCACCCGCGCCAACAGCAGGTGATCGACGACCTCTCCTCGTTCGCCCGCCCGTATCTGAGCCGGCTGTGGGCTCGCCTGCACGGTCGCGACGTCTGGCAGGAGCCGTGCGGGGACGTGGACGACGTCCGGTCGCTGCTCGAGGGTGTAGCGCGGTCGGTGAGCCTCGATCACCGGCAGCGGATCAAGTCGATGTTGCAGGTCGCGGGATGAAACTGGTCGCCGATTCCGGACTCTGGAGCACCGGCCCGCTGGTGGCGCCGAGTCCGCTGGTCGCCGTGCTGGAGGTGAGCGGCGCCGTGCTGTCATGGGCGATCGACGAACCCGGCCCGGCATCAATCACCTTCACGGACCTGGCGCGTGCGGACTGGTTATGGCGAGTGCTCGGCGAATCCGGTCACAGCGCACTGGCCGCGGCGGTGGACGGACGACCGCCGGAGGATGCGCAGACGATCGACGTGAACGGTGTCGGCCTACTTCCCGGGTCGGTCGATCAGCTGCGACGGCTGGCACTCGGTCATTGGATGCGACGCTGGTGGCCCGCGAGTCACCGCGATGCCATCGCCGCCCTCGACGCTGCACTGGTCGACGCCGAGATCGCGCTGCTGACTGCGGCCGCTCAGGACTTCTTCGCCGACGACACCCTCGACTCGGACGTGGCTGAGCTCATCGCTCCGCATTCCGCGGCACTGAATGCCCTTGTCCAGGGCGGAGATCCGCGCGTGGTCGAGCTGGTTCGCGCTGCGACCGAGCTGACCGACGACGTCGGGATCGTTCTCGCCGAGCCTGTCCCGGCGGCACCGCGTCGCGACGATTACGCGCTCGCCGCCGGCGCGGATCGAGGACAGCGCAGTGCCGGTGCGGTCGCCAGGGGCACCAGCTCGCTCGACTGGTCGGGTGTTCCACCCGCCCTGTTCGACGCAGCGGAGAACACCATCGACTGGCTCATCGAGGTGGCGGGCCCCGAGGTGAATGCCGTTGTCGGCGTGCAATTGTCGGGCGGCGACTCGCCGAGCGGCATCCCGGTGCGGCTGCGGTCGGGGGCACTGAGCGGTTCAGGCGTCCTGAACGGCCGCGGACAGGCGAGGTTCGCGCTGGTCGATGCACGAGCGACAGCCAGTGTCGGAATCAGCCGCCTGGAACCATGATTGGGAGCCGACCACGGTCACGGTCGGGGCCGACGTCGTCGAAACACCGGAAACGAGGCAGCGGGTCCGGGATTTCGCGCGGGCACGATTGGCGGCGCCTGCGGGTGATGCGTTCCTCGCCGAGATTCTCGCCGCCGAATCCGACTACTGAGACTCGTCGTCTGCGGTGTGCATCGACTTGCGGATCTGTTCGAGTCGTTCCGCGGCGGCGCGCTGACGCTCTTCGTACTGCTCCTCGACAGAGCGCCCTTCCGGAGTCTCGGCGGCTAGCTCGCTGGCCCCGATCGCGGTGCCGTAACGCGTCTCGATCTTCTCCCGCACCGACTCGAAGGTCGGCACGCCGCCAGGCGTGTATCCGGTGTCGGCGGCTTCGGCGGGCGGCGGGGACGGCGGCTGCGGCTGCAGTTCCTCGGAGGTGGTCTGCTGCGGCTCTGGCGTCGGTTTCTCGTCAGCGGTCGGATCGCCGGACATGGCCTCACAGTACTCGCGGCTTTGTTCGAACCGCCGTCGGCCTTACTGCGGTGGGACACTCAGCCCATGTTCGACCTGCCGCAGACGCATTACGCGAAGGGGCCGGAAGGCAACGTCGCATATCAAGTGATCGGCGATGGACCGAGGGATCTGGTCATCGTTCCTGGCTGGTTCTCCCATCTGGATCTGCAATGGGAGGATCCGCGGTGGCGGGCATTCGTCACGGAACTGGCGTCGTTTGCGCGGGTGATCCTGTACGACAAGCGCGGGACGGGTTTATCGGATCCGGTCGACGGCGTGCCCACCTCGAGAGTCGTGCCGACGATTTGCTCGCTGTCATCGATGCGGCCGGGAGCAGGCGGCCGGCCTTGTTCGGATTCTCCGAAGGCGGGCCGATCAGCCTGTTGTTCGCCGCCACATACCCGGAACGAGTCAGCTCCTTGATTCTGTATGGGACAGGGGCGGTTCGGTCACCGGATTCGGGCAGTGCGTGCCCGGATAGCCGAGTTTCTGATGCGAATCTTGAGCGAGATCGATCGACGACTGGGGCGACGGGCAAGACCATCGACTGGGCGGCGCCGAGTCCTGCGTGACGACGCCATCGGCAAGAAAGCGGATGGGTGCGTTGGAGCGCGCTGCCATGAGTCCGAAGATGGCCCTGCTCACCTGGCAAGCGGTGACGCAGCTTCCCGATTTGCGGGACATAGCGGAGAGCATTGGCGTTCCGACGCTCGTGATGCATCGCGAGACGAGGCAATGCCCATCGAGATGGGACGGCGAACTGGCCGCCGCGATTCCCGGGAGCGCGATTCGTCGAACTCGACGGTATCGACCACGTTCCGCATGTCGGTGACATGAGCCGCGATCACCGGCGAGGTGGAGGAGTTCTTGACGGGCCAGCGGCACGAGCACCCGCCCGACCGGGTGTTGGCCACAGTGCTGTTCACCGACATCGTTGACTCCACGCGACGCGCAGCCGAACTCGGCGATGAACGATGGCGAGAACTGCTTCAACGCCATGATGACGTTGCGCGCGCCGAAATCGGTTCATATCCAAGGCCGATTCGTGAAGCACACCGGTGATGGTCTGCTCGCGACGTTCGACGGTCCCACCCGAGCGGTGCTGTGCGCCACGGCGCTTGCCGAACGCATGCCGCAGATCGGTCTCGACATTCGCAGCGGGTTGCACACCGGAGAGTGTCTGCGACGGGGTGACGACATCGGTGGAATCGCGGTCCACATCGCGGCACGTATCGCGGCGAAGGCGGGCGCGAAGGAAGTGCTCGTGTCGAACACCGTCAAGGATCTCGTCTACGGCTCCGGGATCACGTTCGAAGATCGCGGTGCTCACGTCCTCAAGGGCGTGCCCGGTGAGTGGCAGGTACACGCCCCGACTGGGTTATCACGACCCAGTCGAGCAGGCGCTCGCTGCCGCCGACATGCGGTAGCGGTCCCAGTAGCGGGCCATCAATTCCCAGTAGACGAGCGTCAGCGCCATCTGCGATTGTGCAGGCAACAGCGGCGGGAACGGGCCGACGCCGCGCACTGGCGACGATCGCACCGACCGCGGCGAGCGATGTCACGCCGGTGACGATTGCAGCGGTGTCCCTGGGTCGGTTGGTCACCCACAGTTCCTCACCGAGGATGGCCCTGGTGGCCCAGGCCCGATTGTGTGCGGGCTTCCCGAAGATCACCGGGTTGGGGCCAGCCAGCCGGCGACAAGCGCGGCATCACGTCGAACGTCGAGTCCATATCGGAACCAGCACCAACGGTGCGCTCGCCCAACGGGTCCACGCACTCCATGGATTCGAGTGCCGCGCGAACATCCACCGTCGAAGCGACGTTCCCATAACCGATCATGGTCACCTCGCGGCGGCTTGTTCAAACGTCGGGCTTCCCGCCGCAGGCGGCAACGGGGTCGGCGGCACGTCGGGTGTGCCGATCTGGCCGGCCAGCCACGGCAGGGCAGCGGCGAACGCGTGCGATGCGAACGGCCAGTCGTGCTTACCCGGCTGGCTCACCACCGCGCAGTTGATCCCGTTGGCGGCGCCAAGCCCGCACAACGAATTGGCGGCCGCGGCCTGGTCGTTCTTGGCGCGTTGAATGGTCGCCGTCGAGCCGTTGACGTCGAACCATCCGGCCAGTCCGGTGTACGGGCCGTGCTTGGTGATCACGGTCGTCGGGTCGAACGCCGCCCACGCGTCGGCGTTTCCACCGAACAGTCGCGCGATGGTCTGATCTTTGTTACCCGAGTTGGGGCCGATGTCGCCGGCGATGTCCTCGAACGCACTGAACATGTCCGGATGCATGACCGCGAGGTCGACGGCGCATGTGCCGCCCATCGACCAGCCGACGATGCCCCAATTGGAGCGGTCGGCACTCACGCCGTAGTGCGAGACCATGTACGGGACAACATCTTTGGTTAGATGATCGGCACTGTTTCCGCGGCTGCCGTTGACGCATTCGGTGTCGTTGTTGAAAGCGCCACCCGGGTCGACGAACACGACGACAGGAGCATTGCCGTGATGTGCCGCGGCGAAGTCGTCGAGCATCTTCACCGCGCCGCCGGTGCGCAGCCAGTCGGCTGGAGTGTTGAACTCGCCGCCGATCATCATCACCGTCGGCAGTTTCGGCGCGGGATTGGTGGCGTACCAGGCCGGCGGAAGGTAGACCAGCTCGCCGCGGTGACGGAAACCCGACGCCACGTCGCTGATGTCGACCGGCACCACAGTGCCTTTCGGCGGGATCTTGCGCTCCTGCTGCATGGCCATCACGGTGACCTCGTCGGTCTGATCGGGCAGCGGTCCGGCCGTCAACTGATTCCATGCCGTCTGCACGGTCGGGAAGTAGCCGACCCACAGATTCAGTGCCAGCGCGGCGCACAGCAGGCTCAGCGGCAGCGCCGCCAGCGAGACGCCACGCCGCCACCACCGCGACCGCCGCCAGCCGGCCACCAGTACCGCCGCTGCGAAACCGGTGAGCCCGACCCAGATCCACAGCGCATGCGGCGCGGGGTTGTCGGACAGTCCCTGGGACGCGACGTACCAGTACGCCGAGGTGGCCAGGGCGGCGCCGACGATCAGCGCCCACGGCAGCCAGCGCACCTGCCAGCGTCCGCTGCGACGGCTGACCGCGGCGATCAGTGCCACGGCGGCGATGACCTGCACGGTGACCGGAAGCCAGCCGTGCATGAGGGAAAGGTGGTGGCGCAACGAGTCGGGTAACGTCACGGCAACATGGTGGCGCGCCGACCTTGTGGCTGGCTGTGAGTTAGCTGCTAGCGAGGTTTGGCCAGCGGGAATGGCAGCGTTTCGCGGATGCTCCGTCCAGTGATGAGCATCACCACCCGGTCGACTCCCATGCCCAGTCCGCCCGTCGGTGGCATCGCGTACTCCATGGCCTGCAGGAAGTCCTCGTCGAGCTCCATCGCCTCCGGATCGCCACCGGATGCCAGCAGTGACTGTTCCTGCAGTCGCCTGCGTTGTTCGACTGGGTCGGTGAGCTCGCTGTAGGCGGTGCCCAGCTCGACACCCCACGCGACGAGGTCCCAACGTTCGGCAATCCCGGGAATGCTGCGGTGCGGCCGGGTCAGCGGCGACACCGACGTCGGGAAATCCTTGTAGAAGGTGGGTTCCTCGGTGCGGTCCTCGACGAGCCGCTCGTACAGTTCGAGAACGATCGCGCCGGAATCCCAGTGGGTGAGGTAGGGAATGTCGGCGGCATCGCACAGCCTGCGCAACGTCTTCAGGTCCGTCTCCGGCCCGATCTGTTCGCCGAGCGCTTCGGACACCGCGCCGTGCACGGTCTTGACCGCCCACTGGCCGGAGATGTCGACCTTCTCCACGGCGCCGTCATCGGTGGGGCGCAGGAACACGTGTTCGCCATTGGCAGCCAGTGCGGCGTTCTGGATCAACTCGCGGCAGCCATCGATCCAGACGTTGTAGTCGGCGTGCGCTTGGTATGCCTCCAGCAGCGTGAACTCAGGGTTGTGGCTGAAGTCCACGCCTTCGTTGCGGAACGCCCGTCCGAGCTCGAAGACCCGCTCGACGCCGCCGACGCACAGCCGCTTGAGGTACAGCTCGGGGGCGATGCGCAGATAGAGGTCGAGGTCGTAGGCGTTGATGTGGGTGAGGAACGGGCGGGCGTTCGCGCCACCATGGATCTGCTGCAGGATCGGGGTCTCGACCTCCAAAAAGCCCTTGCCGACCAATGTTTCGCGAATGGCATGGAGGACGCCGCTGCGGGCCCGGATCAGGTCACGCGCCTCGGTGTTGATGGCCAGGTCGACGTAGCGGGCACGCACCCGCGCCTCCTGGTCGGTCAACCCCTTCCACTTGTCGGGCAGCGGGCGCAGGCACTTGCCGATCATCCGCCAGCTACCCACGATCAGCGATTGCGTGCCCAGCCGGCTTTTGCCCATGGTGCCGGTCACCTCGATGAGGTCGCCGAGATCGATGGAACCGGTGAAGTCTGCAGTGCTGCCGGTGTCCAACTCCGAATTGTCCAGCAGCAGTTGTACTTCACCTGACCAGTCACGCAGCTGCGCGAACAACACGCCGCCGTAGTCGCGGATCCGCAGCACGCGGCCCGCCACTGTCACACCCGAACCGTCGCTGGCCTCGGTCGCCTCGGCGACGGTGTGGCTGGGCGGCTGCCCGACGGGATAGGCGTCCACGCCGCTGTCCTGCAAGTCCTTGAGTTTGGCCATCCGGACACGTACCTGCTCGGGCAGGCGCGCCTCGTCTCCGTTCTCGGGTAGATCGGCCCGAAGCTCGGACAGGTCGGGGGCGCTGCCGTCGTGATGCAGCAGTCCCGTCGCGACCAGATTCTTCGGCGCCGCAATGTGATGCCCGGTGTGCTGCTCGTTGCGCCGTGAAAACGGGAGCACCAGGAAACCCTCGGCGATCACCGACGCAACGCCCACCCGCGGAACGAGCCGGGCGTCTTCGTAGCAGGCATACCGCGGCACCCACTCGGGCTTGTACTTCATGTTCGACCGGTACAGCGTCTCCAGCTGCCACCATCGGGAGAAGAACACCAGCAGTCCGCGCCACAGCCGGGCGACCGGGCCCGCGCCGAGCTGTGCGCCTTGTTCGAACGCCGACCGGAACATCGCAAAGTTCAGCGAAACACGGCTGACCCCAATGCCTTCCGACTGCTGCAGCAGCTCGGTCACCATGAATTCGATAGTGCCGTTCGGCGATTTCGGGGACCGCCGCATCAAGTCGAGCGACACCCCGTTGTTGCCCCACGGCACCAGCGAGAGCATCGCGACAACGTCCTCCTGGTTCTGCAGCGCCTCGACCAGCAGGCAGTCGCCATCGGCCGGATCGCCCAGCCTGCCGAGCGCCATCGAGAAGCCCCGCTCGCTTTCGGTGTCGCGCCATGCGTCGGCCCGCTTGACGACCTCGGCCATCTCGTCGGGGGAGATGTCGCGGTGCCGCCGCATCCGCACCGTGAGTCCGGCGCGGCGCGCCCGCGTCACCGCCTGGCGGACCGCGCGCATGTCGGGGCCCGACAGCCGGAAGCCGTCGGGATGCAGGATCGCTTCGTCGCCGAGTTGCAGCGCATTGAGTCCTGCCGCGCGGAACGCCTCCGCCGCAGCGGAACTGGCGCCCATCACGCCCGGTGCCCAGCCGTACGCCTGGCACAGCCGGAGCCACGCCTCGATCGCCAGCGGCCACGACTTCGGGTCGCCGACCGGGTCACCGCTGGCCAGACAGACGCCCACTTCGACGCGATAGGTGATCGCTGCGCGTCCGTTCGGCGCGAACACCGCGGCCTTGTCCCGCCGGGTGGCGAAGTAGCCGAGCGAATCGTTCTTTCCGTACAGCTCCAGCAGGCCGCGGATGGCGGACTCGTCCTCGCCGGTGAGCGCGTTCTCGGACCGCTGCGAGCGGAACAACACGATCGCGGCCACCATCAGGGCCAGCGCGCCGAACAGGCCGAGCAGGGCGTTGACGAACACGTGCGGGTGCTGTCCGTCGAACGCGTTGGAACCCACCCCGGCGAACGCCGCGACCCTGTTGACCGCGTAGGCCAGTCGGTAGTCGCGTTCCAGCGTGCCGGGAAAGAGCTCGAGCAGTCCCCAGCCGACCAGAATTCCGATGGCCATCCCGGCGACCAGCGCCACGGCCGCCTTGACCAGGGCGCCGCGCCGCACCTTCGCCCAGAACTCCTTACGAGCCAGAACCAGGAATGCGACGGCGGCGATGTGGAAGGCGAGACCGATCATCTCGCCGCTCTCCTCCATCCACGTCTCGTCGCCGGTGACGATGTCGCCGAGATTCCACACGATCGAGGCGACCATGTAGAGCACGAGGATCAACCAGGCGAGCCGTTTGCGGGCTGCCAGCGCGGCGGCCAGAAGTGCCAGCACGAACGCCCAGGCGAAGCTGGTGTCGGGGAAGTTGAAGATGTAGTCGTTGACGAACTCCCGCGGAATCTTGATGATCACCCGCACCAGAGGCGAGACGCTCGCGATCAGCGAGAGGGTCGCGATGATGCCGACGGTCCAGCCTGCGGCCGCGGGTACCCAGGAGAACTTCGAGGTGGGCCGAACCCGCGGCGGGCTAGTGAGGGTCATAGGCCGCGAGGATATTCGGTCAATCCCGGAAATGGGTGTGACCGCTACCAGACCGGGCCGGTGTATTTCTCGCCAGGACCCTGCCCAGGTTCGTCGGGGGCGGCGCTGGACTCGCGGAATGCCAACTGCAGACTCTTCAGTCCGTCGCGGACGGGTCCCGCATGCGGGCCGAGGTATTCGGCGGCCGCGGTCACCAGACCGGCGAGCGCGGTGATCAACCTGCGCGCCTCGTCAAGATCCCGATGCGGACTATTGTCGGGATCCTCTGCCGACAGACCGAGTTTCTCCGCCGCGGCGCTCATCAGCATCACCGCCGAGCGGGTGATGACCTCCACCGCTGGAATTTCGGCGAGCTCACGAATGTTAGGAACCTCGGTCATGCCTGCTAGACTCGCATGCGCGACCGTCCCGGCGTACGCCAGGGACAGCAAGTGGAGTCCCGCTCCCACCGTTGGCCATACCGGCTCAGCGGTCCGGTCTCAGACATTCTCGCGGATGTCTGTCCTGGTCGGCTTCGGGCCCTGCTTAATGCAGGGCCTTTGTGCTGATGGTGTGGGCTCCTCGAAGAGGACAACATAGGAGGCCCCATCAGCACTGAGACCCGCGTCAACGAGCGCATTCGAGTACCTGAAGTCCGCTTGATCGGACCAGGTGGCGAGCAGGTAGGCATCGTGCGCATCGAAGACGCCCTCCGCGTCGCCGCGGATGCCGATCTCGACCTTGTCGAAGTAGCGCCGGACGCCAAGCCGCCGGTCTGCAAGATCATGGACTACGGCAAGTTCAAATACGAGACGGCTCAGAAGGCACGCGAGTCTCGCAAGAACCAGCAGCAGACCGTCGTCAAGGAACAGAAGCTGCGCCCCAAGATCGACCCGCACGACTACGAGACCAAGAAGGGCCACGTGGTCCGCTTCCTGCAAGCGGGGTCGAAGGTCAAGGTGACGATCATGTTCCGCGGACGCGAGCAGTCGCGGCCCGAACTGGGCTACCGGCTGTTGCAGCGCCTGGGCGCCGACGTCGCCGACTACGGCTTCGTCGAGACGTCAGCCAAGCAGGACGGGCGCAACATGACGATGGTGCTGGCACCGCATCGCGGCGCGAAGACTCGCGCCAAGGCGGCGCACGATGCAGACGCACCGGCTGCGCAGCGCGCAAGCGCTCAGCCCAGCGAAGCACAGACCGACACACCACAGAACTGAGGACACATGCCCAAGGCGAAGACCCACAGCGGCGCTTCCAAGCGGTTCCGGAAAACCGGCACCGGAAAGATCGTCCGCGAGAAAGCCAACCGTAGGCACCTGCTCGAGCACAAGTCGAGCAAGCGCACCCGTCGGCTCGAAGGGCGCACCGAGGTGTCGGCCAACGACACGAGGCGCGTCAAGAAGCTGCTGAACGGCTAGTTTCAGCGCCTCCACTTACCTTTTGAACCGAACGAGAATAGGAACACCCCCATGGCACGCGTGAAGCGCGCAGTCAACGCCCAGAAGAAGCGGCGGACAGTACTCAAGGCCTCGAAGGGATACCGCGGCCAGCGGTCCCGGCTGTATCGCAAAGCCAAAGAGCAGCAGCTGCATTCGCTGAACTATGCGTACCGCGACCGGCGTGCCCGCAAGGGCGAGTTCCGCAAGTTGTGGATCTCCCGGATCAACGCGGCTGCCCGCGCCAATGACATCACCTACAACCGGCTCATCCAGGGGCTCAAGGCCGCTGGGGTCGAGGTGGACCGCAAGAACCTGGCCGAGATCGCGGTCAGCGACCCGGCCGCGTTCACCGCGCTGGTGGACGTCGCGAAGGGCGCGCTGCCCGAGGACGTGAACGCCCCGTCCGGCGAGGCTGCCTGACGCTCACCGAGCGCTCCGACCGGGTGGCGGCAGCGATCAAGCTGCACCGCCACGTCGGGCGGCGCCGTGCCGCACGCTTCCTCGCCGAGGGTCCGAACGTTGTCGAGGCGGCGTTGCGGCGCGACCTCGTCATCGAGGTCTTCGTCACCGAAGCCGCATTGAGCCGCTTCGGGTCGATGCTCGCCGACGTGCCCGTCCATGTCGTCACCGACCGCGCCGCAAAAGCACTGTCGGACACCGTGACACCGGTTGGGCTGGTCGCGGTGTGCGAAGTGCCGTCGACGAGCCTGGACGACGTGCTGGCCGATCAGCCGCGGCTGGTCGCTGTCGCTGCCGAGATTTCGGAGCCCGGCAATGCGGGCACGCTGATCCGGATCGCCGACGCGATGGGAGCCGACGCGGTCGTGTTGGTAGGCAACAGCGTCGACCCCTACAACGGCAAGTGTCTGCGTGCCTCCGCCGGCAGCATCTTCGCGGTGCCGGTGGTGACCGAAACCGACGCCGGGGGAGCGGTTTCCGCACTCTGTCGTGCGGGCCTGCAACTGCTGGCGACCACCGTCGACGGTGAGGTCAGCCTCGACGACGCCGATCTCTCCGGACCGACCGCTTGGCTGTTCGGACCCGAATCCCGCGGCCTGCCCGAGGAGTTGGCGGCGATGGCGACTCACCGGGTTCGGATTCCGATGTCAGGTGGGGCCGAAAGCCTCAATGTGGCGGCGGCCGCCGCCATCTGCCTGTACCAGAGCTCACGCGCTAACCGCTCAGCAGACCCCGGGCGACGTGGGTGATCTGCACCTCGTTGCTTCCCGCGTAGATCATCAGCGATTTGGCGTCGCGGGCCAGCTGCTCGACACGGTATTCGGTCATATACCCATTGCCGCCGAACAGTTGCACAGCGTCCATCGCGACGTCCGTCGCGGCCTGCGAGCAGTACCACTTGATCGCCGACGCCTCGGGCAATGAGATCTCGGCTCCGGTCTGCGCAGCCTCGATCACACGGAACAGCATGTTGCGCACATTCATTCGCGCGACTTCCATGTTCGCCAACTTGAGCTGGATCAGCTGGAACGCAGCGATCTCCTGACCCCACAGCTTGCGGCCCTTGGCGTAGTCCACGCACAGCTTCAGGCACTCTTCGATGACGCCGAGCGCCATCGCGGCCACTCCGATTCGCTCAGCGGAGAAATTCGATCGCGCGCTGGCGCGGCCGTCGCTGGCGGAGTCGGAAGGATCTCCTTCGGTCTCACCCAGAAGCCGGTCGCGGCCCAGTCGGACATCGCTGAAGAACAACTCTCCGGTGCGCGAGCTGTGAATGCCCATCTTGCGGAACGGCTTTGATTGGACAAAGCCCTCCATGCCGCGATCCAGGACGAAGGTCAGGACCTTGCGATCACGTTTGTCGGCGCCGTCGCCCTCGTCCAGCTTGGCGTACACCACGACCACGTCGGCGTCAGGCCCGTTGGTGATGAACGTCTTCTGGCCGTTGAGGATGTAGTCGTCACCATCGCGCACCACGTAAGACTTCATGCCGCCGAAAGCATCCGAACCCGAGTCGGGTTCAGTGATCGCCCATGCACCCACCTTCTCGTAGGTGACAAGGCCAGGCAGCCAACGCTCCTGCTGCGCGAGTGTGCCGCGGCCGGCGATGGTCGGCACCGTCAATCCCAGGCTGACGCCCATCCCGGTCACCACGCCCATACAGACCCGGCACAGCTCGCTGACGACCACGAATCCCATGCCCGCGGAACCGCTGTCGCCGCCGAACATCCCGCCCGATGCGCCGCCGGACTTTTCGCTGCCATCACGCATCCGGGCCAGCCGCTTCTCCAGCGAATCCCGTGCGAGCGCGTCGATGCCGAAGGTCGCGAAAAGCTTGCGGATGATGGGGTAGGGCTCCATCTCGCCGCTTTCCAGCGCGTCGACGTGGGGGCGGACCTCTTTGTCTACGAATTCCCGCACAGCGTCGCGCACGGCGATATCGACATCAGACCATTCGAGCATGCCAAGAGCCTATGCGGCGGCGCTGCGGCCTCGCGCCGGGCGTAGGCCCGCGAGCGAGAACGTGGTGTGCACCAGCGAGCCCGCGCGGTCCAGCAGGCTCTTGCGCCGCGGAACGTAGTGCATCGGCATCTCTCTGCGGTCGCGCGGCGGCGCCAGGAACGCGGGCGCCTCGACCAGCGGCGCATCGTCGGCGATGCGGCCCGATGCGCGGCGATAGGCGGCCAGCGCACGCGGGTGCAGCCGAATCTCGTCGGGTACGACGACGAACGCCATCTCGACCAACTTGCCGAACAGCCGCAACAGAACTTCGTCCCCCGCGCTCCAGCGCATGCCTGCCTTCTCGCGCACCACCGGGTCGAACAATCCCGTGGCGATCCAGCGCTGCCCGGCCACCATCGGTTTGAACAGCTGGTCCCAGATCGGGGTCGGCATGAGCACGAACCATGGCTTGGGAATCCGGATCGAGAAGATGTCGAGGGTCGCGCGGTTGATCTCCAACTCGTCGCTGCAGACCCTGTCCCAGTACTCGCAGAACTCGTCCCACGACTTGGGCACCGGCCGCATGCTCATGCCGTACTGCGCGTACCACTGCACGTGCTCCTCGAAGAGCTGACGCTTGTCGGCCTCGGTCAGCCCGCCGCAGAAATAGTCGGCCACCTTGATCACCAGCATGAAGAAGGTGGCGTGCGCCCAGTAGAACGTCTCGGGGTTCAGCGCGTGGTAGCGCCGTCCGGTCGAGTCAACCCCCTTGATCGTCGCGTGGAAGCCCTTGATCTGCTGACCGGTCTGCGCCGCCCGATCCCCGTCGTAGACGACGCCCATGATCGGGTACACCGACCGTGCGACCCGTTGCAGAGGCTCTCGCAGCAGGATGGAATGCTCCTCGACACCCGCGCCGAGTTCGGGATACATGTTCTGCAGCGCGCCGATCCATACGCCCATCATTCCGGTGCGCAGATCGCCGAAGTATTTCCAGGTCAGGGAGTCCGGACCGAGTGGATCGGACTGTTTGGTTCGCCTCGTCGTCGAGCTGACCGTCACACGTCAACGATAATATTGACAACGCGCGTTGTCCATTATTTCGGGGCGCGTCGCACGGTGTTTGCCCGGCCAAAGAGCGGGCATCTAACCTTGCGCAATGGATGTCGAATCGTTCGATGAACGGTCCGGCACGTCATCCCGACCGCGAGACTGGCTGAAGAGCACCAACCACAGTCCCGGCGTTGTCGCATTCATCCGACGAGCCCGCCGCGCACTACCCGGTGACCCCGATTTCGGAGATCCGTTGTCGGCTGCGGGTGTTGGCGGACCGAGCGCCGCCGCACGCGCGGCCGACCGGCTGTTGCAACGCGATGCGGCGTCCCGCGAGGTGAGCCTCGCCGGGCTACAGGTGTGGCAGGCGCTCACCGAGCGCGTCTCGGGTAAACCCGCCAATCGCGAGGTCACTCTGGTATTTACGGACTTGGTCGGGTTCTCGTCCTGGGCGCTGGAGGCCGGCGACGACGCCACGCTGAAGCTGCTTCGCCGGGTCGCCCAGGTCGTCGAACCACCGCTACTGGAGGCGGGCGGCCATATCGTCAAGAGGATGGGCGACGGCACCATGGCGGTGTTCGCCGACCCTGCCACCGCGGTCCGTGCGGTGCGCACCAGCCTCGATGCTGTGAAAGATGTTGAGGTGGAGGGCTATACACCACGGATGCGTGCCGGTGTGCACACAGGCAGACCGCAGCGGATCGGCTCGGACTGGCTCGGCGTCGACGTCAACATCGCTGCCCGGGTGATGGAGCGTGCTGCCAGGGGCGGACTGGTGGTGTCGCAGGCCACGATGGACCGGATCCCCGAAGCCGACTTCGATGCGCTTGGCTTGTCCGCCAAACGGATACGCAAACAGGTGTTTTCGCCCAAACAGGATGGCGTGCCTACGGATCTGGCCATGTATCGCGTGAGAACTCGCAGAGAGTTGCCAGGCGAGGACGAGGAGAACGAGGATCTCACCGACGCATAGTGGTCGGTGAGATGTTGTTTTGCCTGCTGCGGGCGCTGGCCCGGATCCGTGTCACCGTCGTCTACGCGGTGATTCTGACCGGCGCGACCACCGTTCTGGCGTCGCTCGGGCCGCGGGTCCAGAACCGCGTCATCAGCCATGCCAGCACAAACCTGCACAACCTGAGCCACGGCCATCTCGGCACTCTCTTCGTCAGTGCGTTCGTCATCGACGCAGGGCCCATCTATGTCTGGCTGCCCGGCCTGATGTGCCTGCTGGCGCTCGTCGAGCTGATGTGGCGCAGCGGTCGTCTGGTGGTGGCGTTCGCGGTCGGCCACATCGGTGCCACGCTTTTGGTCGCGGTCGGCCTCACCGCGGCGGTCGAGTTCGGCTGGCTGTCCACAGACGTAACCCGGGCCACCGATGTCGGGATGAGCTACGGCGCCTCGGCCGTCCTTGGGGCTCTCAGCGCGGCGATCCCGCGGCGGTGGCGACCCGCATGGACGGGCTGGTGGGTCGCGGTGGCCGCGGTGGTGGTGGCGGTGAACAGGGACTTCACCGATGTCGGTCACGCGGCGGCGCTGATGCTCGGCGTCCTCGTCTCGGCCCGGTTCGGACGAGCCGCGCAGTGGACCCCGGCACGGTGTCTGCTGCTTGCCGTCGGCTCGGCGTTCGGCTTTCTGATGCTGGCCAACAACGGCCCGACGTTGATCGTGGCGTCCGGGCTGGGTCTGGTCGGTGCCGTGCTCGTCGAGGCCGTGGTGGCGCGGCGGCTGTCCCGCGTGCCGGCGTCGCGATCGGTCGGCACCGATTGCGCCCCACTCTTCACGTGACACGGCTCTCACTACCCGATCGCCTATGATCGCCGGGTGGCTGATCAGCCCATAGACCTGTCGGAGGAAGCGCTGGCCAAGGTGGTCGGCGCGGCCGAGCATGCCTTCGATCTGGCCGGGGACCTGGACGCCCTTGCGCGCGCCAAGACAGAGCACCTGGGCGACCGCGCGCCACTCGCGCTGGCACGGCAGGCGCTCGGATCGCTGCCGAAGGCCGATCGAGCCGACGCGGGCAAGCGGGTGAACGTCGTTCGTGCCGAGGCGCAGCGCAGCTACGACGCGCGGCTCGAGGTGCTGCGCGCCGAGCGCGACGCCGCGGTACTGGTCGCCGAGAGCATCGACGTGACGCTGCCGTCGACCCGGCAGCCCATCGGCGCGCGTCACCCGATCACGATCCTTGCCGAGCACATCGCCGACACCTTCGTCGCGATGGGGTGGGAGCTGGCGGAGGGACCTGAGGTCGAGACCGAGCAGTTCAACTTCGACGCGCTCAACTTCCCACCCGACCATCCGGCGCGCAGCGAGCAGGACACCTTCTACGTCGCGCCGGACGGATCGCGGCAGGTGCTGCGCACCCACACGTCGCCCGTGCAGATCCGGGCGCTGCTCGAACGCGATCTGCCCGTCTACATCATCTCGATCGGCCGCACCTTCCGCACCGACGAGCTGGACGCGACGCACACCCCGGTCTTCCACCAGGTCGAGGGCCTTGCAGTGGACAAGGGGCTGACGATGGCCCACCTGCGCGGCACGCTGGACGCGTTCGCCCGCTCGGAGTTCGGACCGCAGGGCCGCACCCGGTTCCGGCCGCACTTCTTTCCGTTCACCGAGCCGTCCGCCGAAGTCGACGTGTGGTTCGAGAACAAGAAGGGCGGGCCCGGTTTCGTGGAATGGGGCGGCTGCGGCATGGTCAACCCGAATGTGTTGCGCGCCTGCGGTATCGACCCGGAGGTGTATTCCGGATTCGCGTTCGGAATGGGCCTCGAGCGAACGCTGCAGTTCCGCAACGGGATCCCCGATATGCGCGACATGGTCGAGGGCGACGTCCGGTTCTCGCTGCCGTTCGGGGTTGGCGCCTGATGCGACTTCCCTACAGCTGGCTGCGGGACGTCGTCCGAGCCGGCACACCCGGCTGGGACGTGCCCGTCGACGATCTCGAGCAGACGCTGATCCGCATCGGCCACGAGGTCGAGGACATCATCCCGGTCGGTCCGGTCAGCGGTCCGCTGACCGATCGGCCGCGTAGTCGAGATCGAGGAGCTCACCGAGTTCAAGAAGCCGATCCGCGCGGTCAAGGTGGACGTCGGAGAAGCGCAGCCCCGCGACATCGTCTGCGGTGCAACCAACTTCGCGGTCGGCGATCTGGTCGTGGTGGCGCTACCCGGCAGCACGCTGCCCGGCGACTTCACCATCACCGCGCGAAAAACCTACGGCCGCACCTCCGACGGGATGATCTGCTCGACGGCCGAGCTGAACCTCGGCACCGACCATTCCGGAATTCTGGTGCTGCCGCCGGGTACCGCCGAACCGGGAACGCCCGCCGCCGAGGTGCTCGGCCTTGACGACACCGTGTTCCACCTCGCCATCACCCCGGACCGCGGTTACTGCCTTTCGGTGCGCGGCATGGCCCGCGAGATCGCCAACGCCTACGACCTCGACTACGCCGATCCCGCCGACGTATCTCCGCTGCCGGCCGACGGCGAGGCTCTGCCGGTGACGATCGAGCCCGATACCGGCGTGCTGCGCTTCGGGCTTCGCCCGGTGACCGGGATCGACCCGGCGGCGGTGTCGCCATGGTGGCTGCAGAGGCGGCTGTTGCTCAGCGGCATCCGGGCGATCTCACCCGCCGTCGACGTGACGAACTACGTGATGCTCGAACTCGGCCACCCGATGCACGCCCACGACCGCAGCCTGATCACCGGCGGCTTCCGCGTCCGCTTCGCCGAGCCGGGGGAGACTGTGGTCACCCTCGACGACATCGAACGCAAGCTGGACCCGGCAGATGTCCTCATCGTCGACGACGTGGCGACCGCGGCGATCGGCGGTGTGATGGGCGCGGGTACCACCGAGGTGCGCGACAGCACCACCGATGTGCTTCTCGAGGCTGCGGTGTGGGATCCGGCCGCGGTGTCGAGGACCCTGCGGCGGCTGCACCTTCCCAGCGAGGCGGCCCGCCGCTACGAGCGCAGCGTCGACCCGGCCGTCTCCGTTGCCGCTTTGGACAGATGCGCGGCGCTGCTCGCCGAGATCGCAGGCGGCACAGTCGAACCCAAACTGACCGACTGGCGCGGAGATCCGCCACGCGACGACTGGTCACTCGCTCCGGTCAGCATGCCCACCGATCTTCCTGCCCGCACCGCGGGCGTCGACTACCCCGAGGGCACCACACAGCGCAGGCTCACCCAGATCGGTGCCGACGTGGGCGTCGACGGTGACCGGCGTGACCGCCACACCGCCGAGCTGGCGACCGGACCTGCGCAGCCCGCCGATCTCGTCGAGGAGGTGCTGCGGCTGGAGGGACTCGAAAGCATTCCCTCGGTGCTGCCGCAGGCACCGGCCGGGCGCGGGCTCACCGCGGTGCAGAAACGCCGTCGCGCGGTCGGTAAGGCATTGGCGCTCAACGGGTATGTCGAGATCCTGCCGACGCCGTTCCTGCCCGCGGGAGTGTTCGACAAGTGGGGGCTGCCGCCCGACGACCCGCGCCGCACCGCCACGCACGTGCTCAACCCGCTGGAGTCCGACCGGCCCGAACTTGCCACCACCTTGCTGCCCGGGCTCCTGGAAACGCTGTCCCGCAACGTATCCCGAGGCGCGGTCGACGCGGCTCTCTTCTCGATCGAGCAGGTCGTCGAGCCGACATCGGAGACGCGTGCCGTCGAACTGGTCCCGACCGACCGCAGGCCGAGCGACGACGAGATCGCGACGCTCGACGCGTCGCTGCCCAACCAGCCGGAGCACGTCGGCCTCGTGCTGGCCGGTCTGCGCGAACCGGCAGGTCCGTGGGGACCCGGCCGCCCGGTTCACGCCACCGACGCGTTCGAGGCCGTGCGCATCATCGGCCGGGCCGCGGGCGTCGAGTTGACGCTGCGCCCCGCGCAGTACCTTCCGTGGCATCCCGGTCGATGCGCCGAGGTGCTGGTCGGCGACACCGTAGTCGGCCACGCAGGCCAACTGCATCCCGCGGTCATCGAGCGTTCTGGGCTGCCGAAGGGCACCTGCGCCGTCGAACTCAACCTCGATGCGATCCCGCTCACCGAGAGGCTGCCCGCGCCTGCGGTGTCGCCGTTCCCCGCGGTGTTCCAGGACGTCGCACTGATCGTCGACGACGAGGTCGCCGCGCAAAGCGTCGTCGACGCGGTGCGCGAGGGCGCGGGGGAGCTGCTCGAAGACGTCCGGTTGTTCGACGTGTACACCGGGCCGCAGATCGGCGAGGGTCGCAAGTCGATCGCGCTGGCGCTGCGCTTCCGTGCCGCGGACCGGACCCTGACCGAGGACGAGGCGAGCGCCGCCCGCGACGCTGCGGTGGCGAACGCCGCGCAACGAGTCGGGGCCGAGCAGCGGCGCTGAAAGCGACTGCTAATGCACCGGATTGGTGAGCGATGCCAGCCCGTCGCCGAGTTCGCACCGAACGACGTCGCCCGCCACGATCGGCACGGCTCCCGGCGTTCCCGTTGACAGAATGTCACCGGGGTAGAACGGCATCACCTGGCTGTGGAAGCTGAGTAGTTCAGCGGGCGAGAACGTCATGCCTGCGACGGTGTCCTCGCGGTGTACCGCGCCGTTGTGCACGGTCGCGACCCGCAACTCCGACAGCGGACCATGCGAGGCCACCTCGTCGAGCGTGATCAGGTCCGGCCCGAACGAGAAGAACGTGGGGTAGTTCTTCACCCGCGTGAGGTACCGCGGGTTCTCCATCAATATCTCCTCCGCGGTCTGGTCGAGGACCGGCACCACACCCGCCACGTAGGACATCGCCTCGTCCACGCCGACGCGGTAGCAGGTGCGCCCGATGACAAGACCGAGTTCGGCTTCGGCGGTAACGCGGCCGATCCCTTGCGGGACCACGATCGGCTCTTCGGGTCCGACGATGGTGTGGTCGCCCTTGATGAACGACGCAGGCGATGTACGGGGGGCCTGCTCGCCGAGGTCGCCTGCGTGTGCGCCGTAGTTGAGCCCGATGCCGAGGATCTTGCGCGGCCTGGTCCACGGCGCGGCGACCGGTGACTGGGGGTTCACGCAGGCGGCGGCGTCGATGTCGCCGGCGATGGCGTCGGCGAGCGAGTCCAGCGCTCCGGCCTCCAGCAGCGAAAGCAGATCGGATGGCGCGCCGTCGAGGATGCGGTCGACACGGGCGAGCCGGCCATCCGGCAGCGCGACACAGGCCGCGCCGTCTGACCGCAGAGTCCGGAGCCGCATCGCTATACGGCGCTCTTGAGCTGTCCGCCGTCGACGCGGATCACGGAGCCGGTCACATACGAGGCCCGCTCGCTGCACAGGAATGCAGCCACATCGGCGTATTCGTCGGGGCGGCCGTACCGACCGAGCGCCATTGTCTTTGCGCTGCCCGCCATCACGTCGTCGCTGGTTTTTCCTTCGCGTTCGGCTTTGCGTTCGTCCAGGAATCTCGTCCTGGCGGTCTCGATCCGGCCGGGCACGATGACGTTCGATGTGACGCCGTCGCGGCCCACTTCATCGGCGAGCGTTTTGGACCAGGTGTGCAGGCTGGCACGCAGGGTGTTGGATATCGCGAGGTTGGGGATCGGGCTGAGCACTCCGCCCGATGTCGACGTGAGGATGCGGCCCCAGCCCCGCTCGCGCATGCCCGGCAACACCCTGTCGGTGATGACGATGACCGAGAGGATCATCTGTTCGAAGCTGGTGCGCCAGGTGGCGGCGTCCTGTCCCGCTGCGGGCGTGGGCGGCGGCCCTCCGGTGTTGTTCACGAGAATGTCTACCGGGCCGAGGGCATGTTCGACCTCGGAGACGTGGGTGTCGACGGAATCGAGATCGCCCAGATCCCAGGTGACCGGTAGCGCCTTCACGCCTGCGGCTTCGATCCGCTTGACGGTATCGGCGAGTTTGTCCGCGGAGCGCCCGGCGGCCGCCACATTGGCGCCTTCTTGGGCGAGCCGCACCGCGATGGCGCTGCCGAGGCCGCCGCTCGCGCCGAGGACCAGAGCGGTACGTCCGGTGATGCCGAGATCCATGGTGGGTTCCTTCAGCGGTTCACGGTGGTGGCGGGCAAAGTCGCGAGATGCATCTCCAGCAGCGGGATCAACGAGTCCGGC
Organism: uncultured Actinomycetota bacterium; assembly: GCA_963822305.1. Classification (GTDB taxonomy): domain Bacteria; phylum Actinomycetota; class Actinomycetes; order Mycobacteriales; family Mycobacteriaceae; genus Mycobacterium. The sequence continues at coordinate 449,973 of CAWGHF010000023.1, forward strand.
AGCGTGAGCGCGGGCGGGCGCACGCGACCGGAAGCGATCACGCCGCGCCGTCGGAGCAATTCCTTGCGGATCGACAGGCCCACCCGTAGCTGTCCCTCGAAGTTGGCGAGCGGAAGCCACGGCGCCCAGGCGTCGCGGGCGGCGACGAATCCGCCGTCTCGGTGGGCGCGGAGCACCACCGCCAGGGCCGCCGGATGGCTGAACCCGGTCATCGCGCCCGCCGAGCCTGCGGCCAGCTCGTCGAGAAGTCCTACGCCGCCGAGGCCGCCGAACACCGGGACGTCGAGCTTGGAAACCAGGTGCGCCACAGCGACGGACGTCGGCGGGGTCTCCGATTTCACCCCGACCGCGAAGGGGCAGGCCGACGCGATCTCGACGACCTGCTCGTCGGTGACGCTGACCCCCGAGACGACCGGATAGTCCTGGATGAGGATGCCGACTCCCGTCGCGTCGTGCAGGCGGTGCAGCGAGGCGGTGGCGGCGGCCGGATCGGCGTCGCCGATCTGCGCCATCAAGGCGACCGGCGGACGGGGTACCGCGTCGAGCAGCCGACGAGCTTGCTCGACAACCGCGGCGGGGTCACGTTCGGAGAGGCCGAGCACGAACGGCAGGTCGGTCGACGATGCAACGGTGTGCGCCACGCTGTTCGCCTCGTCGGCATTGAGCGACGCGGCCTCGCCGAAGACTCCGAGCGCCACCAGGCCGCAGGCACCGTCGGCGGCGAACGACGCCACCTCGTTGCGCAACGAGTCCAGGTCGACATCGAGACCGTCGTCGAAGGGCGTCGCGAGGACACCCCAAAGACCTTGGGACAGAGGTTGGCTCACACCGATCACCTTCCATTTTCGATTGTCGTCACGATGTGCTCGGCGATCGCGAGCGAAGACGTCGCCGCAGGCGACGGTGCGTTGCGAAGCAGAACGACGCGCTCGCGGACAGTGATCCGGAAATCGTCCACGAGGCCGCCGTCGGAATCGAGCGCCTGCGCGCGGATGCCTGCCACTCCGGGGACGACGTCGTCGTCGCCCAGCTCGGGCACATAGGCGCGGGCGGCGGCGATGAACCGCCGCTTGCTCAGCGACCCGCCCATCTCCCTGATGCCGGTTCGCCAGTGGCGACGGGCGAAGCGCCAAAACGCCGGTGCGCGTGCCACTTCCACAACATCAGGGACCGAGATCTTGCCCCAGGTATAGCCCTCGCGAGCCAGGGCGAGCACGGCGTTGGGGCCGATGAGAACCTCGCCGTCGACGCGGGGAGTGACATGCACCCCGAGGAACGGATACCGAGGGTCGGGCACCGGGTAGACCAGCCCGTTCACCAGGCTGCGCCGTTCGGGTTTCAGCGCGTAGTACTCGCCGCGGAACGGCATGATCACAGGGTCGGGATCGTCGCCTGCCAATTCGGCCAGCCGGTCGCTTTGCAGGCCGCCGCAGACCACGATCCGGTCGAACACCGCCTCAGTGGAACCGCCTGCGCTGTCGGCGGTTACGAGCACCTCGGTGCTCGACGGCCGAATGCCGACGACCTCGTGGCCGAGTAGTATCTTCGCGCCGTCGGCGACTGCGTCGTCGGCAAGCGCCCGCGTCACCTCGGCGAAGTTCACGATCGACGTCGATGGCGAGTGCAGGGCGCCGACGCCACGCACATGTGGCTCCAGCTCACGCAGCTCGTCGGGACCGATGATGCGCACTCCGGGCACCCCGTTGGCCTGTGCCCGCTCCTTGATGTTGTCCAACCGGGCGCGTTCGGCGTCGTCGAGGGCGACAAGCACTTTCCCGCAGGCGATCCTGTTGATGCCGCGCTGTTCGCAGAACTCCTCGAGCAGGCCGACGCCGCGTCGGCAGAGCACCGCTTTGTTGGAGCCGGGCTCGTAGTACAGACCCGCATGTACGACACCGCTGTTGCGCCCCGTCTGGTGCGACGCGAGGCGGTCTTCCTTCTCGAACAGCGTGACGTCCGTATCGGGCCGACGCTTGAGGATCTCGCGGGCCACCGCCACGCCGAGGATGCCACCACCGACGACACCGACGCGGTCGGTCACCGGCCACTCCCGCAGGCGTACTCGGCGAAGACGGAATCCTGATCGGCGCCGAGTGACGGCGGGGCCTCCGCCCGCGCTTCTCCACTCTCGGACAGTTGCAGTGGCGAGCCAGGCATTTCGAGATCCCCTAATGTCGGATGAGGCACATTCAACACCATGGTGTCTCTCACCTGCTCCCAGTCGTAGACCTCCGGAATGGTGCGGCCTACGCCTGGGGTAGGCCCACTCGTAATCGAGTACAGGGCGCAGCGAGCCTAGTTCGGACTCACCAACAGTCGGGCCGGGCTACGGCCCAGCACCTGGCGCCACGGTATCTCCGCCGGGTCCTCGGTCAGGCGCAGCGGCGGATCGGCCGCGAGAACAGCGCGTAACGACTCTTCCACCGCGATCTTGGCCAGCGCCGTGCCCAGGCAGTAGTGCGTGCCCGCGCCGAAGTTCAGCAGCCGCCCTGAGTCGGGTCTGGTGAAGCGGTCGGGGTCGAAGCGATTTGGTTCGCGCCAGGCAGTTTCGTCCCGACATGCAGCAGCGATGCACAGAAATACCATCGAGCCGGCAGGAATTGTCGTGCCGTGCAGCTCAATGGGCTCCATAGCAGTGCGGGGAATTATCGGGATGCTTGGCTCCAGACGCATGGTCTCGGCGGTCGCGCTTGACAGGCGAGCTTCATCCGCATGCACTCCAGTGAGTTGCTCGTGGTTTTGCAGTGCCACCAGAATGCTGCAAGGTATCTGACTTCCGGCTGTATCGTGACCGGCGACAAGCAGATTCGCGATCATGTTGACCGTTTCGCTATGAGTCAGGCGCTCACCGTCCGCCTCGGCTGCAAGCAGTGCGGTCACCAGATCGCTTCCCGGGTCGTCGGCGCGTCGAGCCGTCAACCCGTCGACATAGGTTTGTAATTCTGTGATCGCCTGGGTCGCGTCTGCGATCTGTTCGGGTGTCATGACGTAGAACACCGGGCTCAAATCCTCGGCCCATTGCCTGAATACCTCGACGTCTGCATCTGGTACGCCGAGCAGGCGGCATATCAGCCGGGTTGCCAGCGCCGAACATGCCGCTACCAGATCTCCGCCTTGCTGCACGGAAGCGACCGCGGTGGCAGCCATCTCTGAAGCCAGGCCCCGAAGCGCCTCGACGGATCGCGGCGTAAACGCGCGTGAGACGAGCGAACGAATGCGACGGTGGTAGTCACCTTCCGTCGTGAACATCAACCCGCCGTACCAGTCGCGAAGGGGCCCGTCGGCAATGCCCATCATGTCGAACAAGGACAGCCCGATCCCGGGAAGTCGCTGATCGTGGGCGAGCTTTTCGAGGTCGCCTTGACGGAGCACTATCGTGGCGCCGGTCATTTCATCCATGGCGAGCGGCCCCTGATCTGCCGCCTTTCGCAGGAGATCGTGCAATTCACTAGTGAACGACCCGGTCAGATCGATAACAGCTTGTTCCTCCGCACCCATGGTTCGGATTATGCGGCAATGCCGCAGCTGAAATAGCGAAACGCCGGGGTGATCCGGCTGATGCTTCCGGTCGCAAAGTTTCACTAAGCTCAGCAACTGGCAAACACCGTCCAGAGTGAGTTTGCACTGCACTGTATAAACATGCAGAATCGACCGCATGACTTCTGTGGCCGTCGCCGGTGCCAGCGGTTATGCCGGCGGCGAGATCCTGCGGCTGCTGCTCGGCCACCCCGCCTATGGTGACGGCCGGCTGACGATCGGGGCACTCACCGCGGCCACGAGCGCGGGCACCACGCTGGCCGAACACCACCCGCACCTGCTCCCGCTCAGCGGCCGCGTGCTGGAGGCCACCGACGCCGAGGTCCTCGAGGGCCACGACGTCGTTTTCCTGGCGCTGCCGCACGGCCACTCAGCGGCCTTGGCCGAACAGCTGAGTACCGACACGGTGATCGTCGACTGCGGCGCCGACTTCCGGCTGACCGACGGGGCGGCGTGGGAGCGGTTCTACGGCTCGACCTACGCGGGGAGCTGGCCGTACGGACTGCCCGAACTGCCGGGAGCACGAGACCGGCTTCGCGGTGCCACGCGGATCGCCGTTCCCGGCTGCTATCCGACCGCCGCGCTGTTGGCGATGTTTCCCGCTGTCGCCGAGGATCTCGTCGAGCCGGCGGTGACCGTCGTCGCTGTCAGCGGCACATCCGGCGCCGGGCGCGCCGCGAAGACCGACCTCCTCGGCTCCGAGGTCATCGGGTCCGCCCGCGCCTACAGCGTCGGCGGTAAGCACCGGCACACGCCCGAGATCGCCCAGGGGCTACGCGCCGTCACCGACAAGGACGTGACGGTCTCGTTCACCCCGGTGCTGATACCGACGTCGCGGGGCATCCTCGCGACGTGTACCGCCCGCACGAATGCGCCGTTGTCCCAACTTCGCGCCGCATACGAGAAGGCCTACGACGCCGAGCCATTCGTGCATCTACTGCCGGAAGGCCAACTTCCCAAAACCGGCGCCGTGATCGGCAGCAACGCCGTACAGCTGGCGGTCGCCCTCGACGACGACGCGGGAGTCTTCATCGCGATCGCCGCGATCGACAATCTGACCAAGGGCACCGGCGGCGCGGCTGTGCAGTCGATGAACCTCGCGCTCGGTTGGCCCGAAACCGAAGGGCTCTCGATCGTGGGGGTGGCGCCGTGACGGACACGTCTGCAAGCACCACCAGGCTGCTGCGCACCCAGGGCGTTACAGCGCCCGAGGGATTTCGCGCCACGGGTATCGCCGCAGGCATCAAAGCATCTGGCGCGCTGGACATGGCGCTGGTGTTCAACGAGGGCCCCGACTACGGCGCCGCCGGCGTGTTCACCCGCAACCAGGTCAAGGCCGCGCCCGTGCTGTGGACCCAACAGGTGCTGACGACCGGGCGGCTGCGCGCGGTCATCCTCAACTCCGGCGGCGCGAACGCCTGCACGGGCCCGGGCGGGTTTCAGGACAGCCACGCCACCGCCGAAGCCGTCGCCGCGGCCCTGTCGGACTGGGGAACTGACACCGGCGCCATCGAAATCGCAGTGTGCTCAACGGGTTTGATCGGCGATCGGCTGCCCATGGACAAGGTGTTGTCCGGCGTCACCGCGATCGTGCATGAGATGGCCGGCGGACTCACCGGCGGCGAGGAGGCCGCCACAGCCATCATGACCACCGACAAGGTGCCCAAACAGGTTGCGCTGCACCACTCCGGCAACTGGACAGTCGGCGGGATGGCGAAGGGGGCGGGCATGCTCGCCCCGTCGCTGGCGACCATGCTGTGCGTGATCACCACCGACGCAGTGGCCGACGCGACCGCGCTGGATCACGCGTTGCGCAGGGCCAGCGCCCTGACGTTCGACCGGCTCGACGTCGACGGCAGCTGCTCGACGAACGACACCATCCTGGTGTTGGCCTCGGGGGCAAGCGCAATCGCGCCGAGCCAGGATGAGCTAGACGACGCGGTTCTGCGGGTGTGCGACGACTTGTGTGCGCAGCTGCAGGCCGACGCCGAAGGGGTCACCAAGCGGGTGGTCGTCACAGTCAACGGCGCGGTGAGCGAGGCGGACGCTCTCATCGCGGCCCGCGTCGTTGCCCGCGACAGCCTTGTCAAGACCGCGTTGTTCGGCTCCGACCCGAACTGGGGCCGCGTGCTCGCCGCGGTCGGCATGGCACCTGTCCGGCTCGACCCCGAGCGGATCAGCGTGTCCTTCAACGGTTCCCCGGTCTGCATCGACGGCGTCGGCGCACCAGGCGCGCGGGACGTCGACCTGTCCGGTGACGACATCGAGGTCGCGATCGATCTCGGCGTCGGCAGTGACAGCGCCGCGATCCGGACCACCGACCTGTCACACGCATACGTCGAAGAGAACTCGGCGTACAGCTCGTGACGGCTTCCACGCAGACCAAGGCGGACGTGCTCGCAGCGGCGCTGCCGTGGCTCAAACAGCTGCACGGCAAGATCGTCGTCGTCAAGTACGGCGGGAACGCGATGACCGACGAATCACTGCGTAGCGCCTTCGCCGCGGACATGGTGTTCCTGCGCAACTGCGGTATCCATCCCGTCGTCGTGCACGGCGGTGGTCCGCAGATCAGCGCGATGCTGAAACGACTCGGCATCGCAGGCGATTTCAAGGGCGGCTTCCGCGTCACGACACCCGAAGTGCTCGATGTTGCGCGGATGGTGCTGTTCGGTCAGGTGGGCCGTGAGCTGGTGAACCTGATCAACATGCACGGGCCGTACGCCGTCGGCATCACCGGCGAGGATGCGCACCTGTTCACCGCGGTGCGGCGCAGCGTCACCGTCGACGGTGTCGCCACCGACATCGGCCTTGTCGGCGATGTGGAGCGGGTGAACACCGAGGCGGTGCTCGATCTGATTGCCGCCGGCCGCATTCCGGTGGTGTCCACCATCGCGCCCGATACGGACGGCGTCGTGCACAACATCAATGCGGACACCGCCGCAGCGGCGCTTGCCGAGGCGCTGGCCGCCGAAAAGCTGCTGATGCTCACTGACGTCGAGGGTCTCTACACCAGCTGGCCCAACCGCGACTCTCTGGTCAGCGAGATCGACGTCGCCGCGCTGACGCAACTGCTGCCGACGCTGGAGGCCGGCATGGTGCCGAAGATCGAGGCCTGCATGCGGGCCGTCGGAGGCGGTGTGCCCAGCGCACACGTCATCGACGGACGCGTCGAGCACTGCGTGTTGGTCGAGTTGTTCACCGATGAAGGAACCGGCACCAAGGTGGTGAATGCGTGACGCTGCAAGAGCGCTGGCAAAGCGTGATGATGAACAACTACGGCACCCCGGCCATCGCGCTGGTGAGCGGGGACGGTGCCGTGGTCACCGACGAGGACGGCAAGTCCTACCTCGACCTGCTCGGCGGCATCGCGGTGAACGTTCTCGGCCACCGCCATCCCGCTGTCATCGAAGCCGTCACCACCCAGATGAACACGCTCGGCCACACCTCGAATTTCTATGCCACCGAACCGGGCATCGCACTGGCCGAGGCACTGGTCGGTCTGCTGGGCGCCGACGCTCGGGTGTTCCTGTGCAACTCCGGCACCGAGGCCAACGAAGTCGCCTTCAAGATCACCCGTTTGACGGGTCGCACGAAAATCGTTGCTGCGCAGGGCGCTTTCCACGGGCGGACGATGGGATCGCTGGCGTTGACCGGCCAACCTGCCAAGCAGGAGCCGTTCGCCCCGCTGCCCGGCGATGTCGTGCACGTGCCATACGGCGACGTCGCCGCATTGGCCGAAGCCATCGACGACTCGACCGCCGCGGTCTTCCTGGAGCCGATCATGGGGGAGGCCGGTGTCGTCGTGCCACCCGACGGCTATCTGGTGGCCGCCCGCGAGCTTTCGACAACACGCGGCGCGCTGCTGGTCCTCGACGAGGTGCAGACCGGGATGGGCCGCACCGGAACGTTCTTCGCCCACCAGCACGACGGCATCGTTCCCGACATCGTCACCCTCGCCAAGGGACTCGGCGGCGGACTGCCGATCGGTGCCTGCATTGCCGTCGGGCCGGTCGGCGACCTGCTGACCCCCGGGCTTCATGGCAGCACGTTCGGCGGTAACCCGGTCTGTGCCGCCGCCGCGTTGGCGGTGTTGCGGGTGCTGGCCGACGACGACCTGGTCTCGCGCGCCGACGTGCTGGGCAAGACCCTGCATCACGGCATCGAGGCGCTGCGCCACCCACTCGTCGACCACGTCCGCGGCCGCGGTCTGCTGCGCGGAATCGCGCTCAGCGCGCCGGAAGGCAAGACCGTGGAGGCCGCCGCCCGCGATGCCGGGTTCCTCGTCAACGCCGCCGCCCCCGACCTGATCCGGCTGGCCCCGCCGCTGGTCATCACCGAGGCGCAGATCGCCGAGTTCCTCACGGCGCTGCCCGGTGTGCTGGACAAGGCGGTGTCGTGATGTCCCGCCATTTCCTGCGTGACGACGACCTGTCGCCAGAAGAGCAGGCCGAGGTGCTGGCACTGGCCGCGGAGCTGAAGAGGGACCCGTTCTCGCACCGGCCGCTGGAGGGGCCGCGTGGTGTCGCGGTCATCTTCGACAAGAACTCGACCCGTACCCGGTTCTCGTTCGAGGTCGGCATCGCACAGCTCGGCGGGCACGCGGTCGTCGTCGACGGCCGCAACACGCAGCTCGGACGCGACGAGACACTCGAAGACACCGGAAAAGTGCTGTCCCGCTATGTCGAGGCGATCGTCTGGCGAACCTTCGGTCAGGAGCGCCTCACATCGATGGCATCCGGTGCGAGCGTGCCGGTCGTCAATGCGCTCTCCGACGAGTTCCATCCCTGCCAGGTGCTGGCCGACCTTCAGACACTCGCCGAGCGCAAGGGCGAACTGAAGGGTCTGCGGCTGACGTACTTCGGAGACGGCGCGAACAACATGGCCCATTCGCTCATGCTTGGCGGCGTGACGGCGGGTATCGACGTGACAGTCGCCGCTCCGCCCGGCTTCGAACCGAACAAGGAGTTCGTGGCTGCCGCCGAGCAGCGGGGGCAGTTCACCGGTGCGTCGGTGACGGTCACCGCCGATGCCGCCAAGGCCGCGGCGGGAGCCGACGTGCTGGTCACCGATACCTGGACGTCGATGGGGCAGGAGGACGACGGCCTGGACCGGGTGGCGCCGTTCACGCCGTTTCAGGTCAACGCCGAACTGCTGGACCTCGCTGACCCGGATGCCGTTGTGCTGCACTGCCTTCCCGCGCACCGTGGCTACGAAATCACCGACGAGGTCATCGACGGACCGAACAGCGCAGTCTGGGACGAGGCAGAAAATCGGTTGCACGCGCAGAAGGCGCTGCTGGTCTGGCTGTTGGAGCGATCATGACCGCAGGCAAGGCTGCCCAGTCGCCGATGTCGCCGGCCGAGCGGCTCCGAGGCTGATGTCGCCGGCCGAGCGGCTCCGGAGCCTGATGTCGTCGGCCGAGCGGCTCCGGAGATCAGCGGCACCCGGGCGGGCAGGCAGGCGCGCATCGTCGCGATCCTGTCGTCGAGTTCGGTGCGCAGCCAGACCGAACTGGCTGCGATGCTGGCGGCGGAGGGAATCGAGGTCACCCAGGCCACGCTGTCGCGTGACCTCGAGGAGTTGGGCGCGGTCAAGCTGCGTGCCGCCGACGGCGGCGTCGGCGTCTACGTCATGCCCGAGGACGGCAGCCCGGTGCGCGGCGTCTCCGGCGGCACTGACCGGCTGTCGAGGATGCTGGGTGACCTGCTGACGTCGACCGACGCCAGCGGCAACCTCGCCGTGCTCCGCACGCCACCGGGCGCGGCGCAATACCTGGCCAGCGCGATCGACCGAGCGGCCCTGCCGTACGTCGTCGGCACGATCGCAGGCGACGACACCATCTTCGTGGTGGCCCGTGAGCCGATGACCGGCGCCGAACTGGCCTCCGGCATCGAGAACCTTCAATAGAGCTGTTATCAAAGGAGATTGGTTACATGTCCGAGCGCGTCATCCTGGCGTATTCCGGCGGTCTGGACACCTCAGTTGCGATCAGCTGGATCGGCAAGGAGACCGGTAGCGAGGTCGTCGCCGTCGCGATCGACCTCGGCCAGGGCGGCGAGGACATGGAGGTCGTGCGGCAGCGAGCGCTGGATTGCGGTGCCGTCGAGGCTGTCGTGATCGACGCGCGCGATGAGTTCGCCAACGAGTACTGCCTTCCCGCCATCAAGTCCAACGCGCTCTACATGGACCGCTACCCGCTGGTGTCGGCCCTCAGCCGGCCGCTGATCGTCAAACACCTGGTGTCTGCGGCGCGCCAGTACGGCGGCGGCATCGTTGCCCATGGCTGCACCGGTAAGGGCAATGACCAGGTACGGTTCGAGGTCGGATTCGGTTCGCTGGCACCGGATCTGGAAGTGCTGGCACCGGTCCGCGATTACGCGTGGACGCGGGAGAAGGCCATCGCGTTCGCCGAGGAGAACGCGATCCCGATCAACGTCACCAAGCGCTCGCCGTTCTCCATCGACCAGAACGTGTGGGGCCGCGCCGTGGAGACCGGCTTCCTCGAACACCTCTGGAATGCACCGACCAAGGACGTCTACGACTACACCGAGGACCCGACCGTCAACTGGAGTTCACCCGACGAGGTGATCGTCGGATACGAACGGGGCGTGCCGGTTTCGATCGACGGCAGGCGGGTGACCGTGCTGCAGGCCATCGAGGAGCTCAACCGTCGTGCCGGCGAACAGGGCGTCGGCCGGCTCGATGTGGTGGAGGACCGGTTGGTCGGCATCAAGAGCCGCGAGATCTACGAAGCGCCGGGCGCGATGGTCTTGATCACCGCACACACCGAGCTCGAACACGTCACGCTGGAGCGCGAAGTGGGCCGCTTCAAGCGGCAGACCGACCAGCGATGGGGTGAGCTGGTATACGACGGCTTGTGGTTCTCGCCCCTGAAGCGGGCGCTGGAGGCCTTCGTCGCCGACACCCAGGAGCACGTGTCCGGCGAGATCCGAATGGTGCTGCACGGCGGCCACATCGCCGTCAACGGACGACGCAGCTCCGAGTCGCTCTACGACTTCAACCTCGCCACCTATGACGAGGGCGACACCTTCGACCAGTCCGCTGCGAAGGGCTTCGTGCACGTGCACGGCCTGTCCTCCAAGATCGCCGCGCGAAGGGATCAGAAGTGACCCTGTGGGGCGGTCGGTTCTCGGACGGCCCGTCGGACGCGCTCGCCGCACTGAGCAAGTCCACTCATTTCGACTGGGTGCTCGCGCCCTACGACATCACCGCATCCAAGGCGCATGCCCGCGTGCTGTTCCGGGCGGGGCTGCTGACCGAGGAGCAGCGCGACGGCCTTCTGGCCGGGCTGGACAGCCTCGGCGAGGACGTGGCCGACGGCAGTTTCCTGCCGCTCGTCACCGACGAGGACGTGCACGGGGCGCTGGAACGCGGGCTGATCGACCGCGTCGGCGACGACCTTGGTGGCCGGCTGCGGGCAGGCCGATCGCGAAACGACCAGGTGGCCACCCTGTTTCGGCTCTGGTTGCGCGACGCTGTCCGGCGGGTCGCCGACGGCGCGCTCGGGCTGGTGTCCGCACTCGCCACGCAGGCCGCCGCGCATCCGACGGCCATCATGCCCGGAAAGACACATCTGCAGTCGGCCCAGCCGATCCTGCTCGCCCATCATCTGCTGGCCCATGCGCATCCGTTGCTCCGCGATGTCGACCGCCTGATCGACTTCGATAAGCGCGCCGCCGTGTCGCCCTACGGCGCCGGGGCGCTGGCCGGCTCGTCGCTGAACCTCGACCCGGATGCCATCGCCGAGGAGCTCGGATTCACCGCCGCCGCAGACAATTCGGTGGATGCCACGGCGGCCCGTGACTTCGCCGCCGAGGCCGCGTTCGTGTTCACGATGATCGGCGTCGACCTGTCCCGTCTGGCCGAGGACATCATCCTGTGGAGTACAACCGAATTCGGCTATGTCACGCTGCACGACTCGTGGTCGACCGGCAGCTCGATCATGCCGCAGAAGAAGAACCCGGACATCGCCGAGCTTGCCCGCGGAAAGTCGGGCCGGCTGATCGGCAACCTGACCGGCTTGCTGGCGACGTTGAAGGCGCAGCCGCTGGCGTACAACCGCGATCTGCAGGAGGACAAGGAGCCGGTGTTCGACTCGGTGGCGCAGCTGGAGTTGTTGCTGCCCGCGATGGCCGGCCTGGTCGCGACCCTGCGCTTCGACGTCGACCGGATGGCCGAGCTGGCGCCGCTCGGCTATACGTTGGCGACCGATATCGCAGAGTGGCTTGTGCGCAGGGGAGTGCCGTTCCGGATCGCGCATGAGGCCGCCGGTGCTGCCGTGCGTGCCGCAGAGGCACGCGGAATCGGGCTCGAGGACCTGGAGGACGCCGAGTTGACGGGCATTCATCCCGATCTCACACCCGAGGTCCGGGACGTGCTCACCATCGACGGTTCGGTCAACTCTCGCGACGCCCGCGGCGGTACCGCACCCATGCAGGTGGCCAAACAGCTGGGTGTTGTTCGCGACACCTCCGAAACGCTCCGGGCCCGATTACGCCGCTAGCTACTAGCATTCAGCAACATGGGCCAACCCCCCGTCCCCGTCGAGCGTTCCAATCGATGGAGCCTCTGGTTCGCACGGTTGACGTCCAGCCAGACGCGACGGGTGGCTCTTCTCCTTATCCTCGTCGCCACCGCGGCGTTCGGCGGCCTCCAGACGGTCGACAAGCAAGTCACCCCGTTCAAATCCGGCGAAGAGTTCAGCGACGGCGAGTTCAGGGTCACCATCGAACGGGCGAGGGTGGTCGATGAGCTGAAAGGTACCTACGGCTCCGCGAAACCCGGGAAGGTGTACCTCGGTGTGGTCACCACTCTGCGCAATGACGGCACCGTGCCCGGACGCCTCCGCGACCAGCTGGATCTACGCGATGTATCCGGCGAAGAGTTCTTCGGTGTCTTCCGGTATCGCGACGGTTCGGCGATCCAGACGCTCGGTCCCGGACTCACCGAGCAATTGGTATTCGCCTGGCTGCTCCCGGACTCGGCCGTCCAGTCTCTTCAGTCGGTGACCATCCGAGTTTGGAAGAAGAAGTACACGCAGTTGATGGTCACCTACGGCGGCAAGGAGTGGATCGACACCGACAACTATGGGCAGATCGTCGTGCCGGTCAAGGAGTCGGCGTGAAGATTCGGATGCCGAACTCGCGTCGGATGCTGACCGCTGTCGGGGTTGTCATCACCGTCGCGGCGGCCGCCGTGGTGTGGCAGAACCTGCCGACACCAACCGATGTACTGGGCCCCTTCGAGGTTCACGCCGAAGCGGGTACGCCCGCGACAGGGCGGGCCGTGCAGGCCACCGTCACCAGCGTTCGCATCGCCCCGGAGGTGAACTCCGTCAAGCCGGCCGGGATCTGGGTGGTCGTCAACACGGCGCTCGAGGGCACCCGCAGCACCGAGTTGCCGCACAGCGAGCTGGTCGTCGGGCCCAACACCTATTCGCCGACCGATGTGTTCTTCGTCGACACGCTGATGGGCGAGATCAGCCCGGGGATAACCATGCGCGGCTCGTGGGTGTTCGATGTGGCGCCTGCACTCGTTGCGCCTGGGTCTTCGGACCCGATGACCCTCCTCGTCTGGGTCGGTGACGGCAGGCTGGATTCTCGTCTGGCCATTCGGATTCCGCTCCAGGGTTCACGCTTCAGCAGGGTCGACACTGTCACGCTGGAGAAACCGGAGAGGAGCGCCTCATGAGGGGACGGCTGTCCGCCCTGTGGGTGCGAAACCTCATCGGCGCAGTGGTCGTCGCAGTCGTTGTCGGCGTAATCATCACGACCATTCTGGGTGATCAGTGGGCCACGTATCGCGACACCGTCGTTCCGACCACCGTTGTAAACAAGGGGCACACCGGCTCGGCCGGTGAGCAGACCTGGAAGATCGACTCCGTCAAGCACCTGAACCGCAATCCGCTGCGCTTCGGACCGGAGCTGCCTGCGGGCACCGTGCTGACCGTCGTCACCGTCGACCGCTCCGGCCCGCTGAAAGATGAAGTCTGCTACGGAGTCATCACCGATGGGGAACGCCGATGGAAGGCCGAGAACATCGGCGGATTTTCGCCGCCTCCGGCCGACGGAGTCACCAGCCTGTGCAGCCAACCGGGACTACTTCAATTCTCGTTCCTATTGCCGCAGGATGCGATTCCCACCGCGATGGACATCACCGCTTCAACGGCTCCATCACGGTGCGCTTGCTGCTTTAGTCTGCTCCGTTCGCACCTGTTCGAGACAGTAGGCGACGGTCGACGCGATCAAGCACACCCGGAGCGGTTCGATGATCACGTGCGAGATCAGAGCGATGGAGTCGGAGAAACCATTCCAGAAGGCCAGAGGATGCGGGCCGAAAAGCCATGCGATGAAACGGAATAGGTACCCGATGCCGACCTCCGGGTGGTAGAACGCGCCCGCCATGTCCAGCCACGCCAACCCGAGATAGCCGAAGATATACAGCGTCAACCCCAGCACGCCGCCGTGCAGGATCAGCCGCGCCGAATCGACGATCGGGCTGGTAGTCGCCGACCTTGCCTTTCGCCCATTCGCTTACCTTCTCGCCGACTGTCTGTGGGATGCGCCAGCCTCGCTCCGTGAACCGCTTCCTGCCTGCGGCCGCGCGGTCGAACACGCGATCGGCACGATCGCCGACGACGCGGCGGGCCGCGCCACGCCAGTCCGGCATGGAAACGCCGTAGATGATCCCGGCGACGGCGAGCCACAGCAGCGGGATGGTGGCGCCGCCGAACGCCGTGCGCAACACGGCCATCGCAGCGTCCCAAAGAGTCTCCAGCGGCTGAAAAATAGAGAAGAGGTCGGCGCGGGTTGTGTTGAGCCACACAACAATGCGCCGCTCGGCGATCCACCCCATGGGGTTGATGAGGAAGCTGGCGCCCTGACTGGCCGCGAAACTAACGGTGAGAAAGACCCACAGTGCGTCGACGTAGACGCGCACCGCGATGACCCAGCCCGGCAGGCTCTCCTTGAACTTGCCGAGCACATAACGCAAAACGAGCGCGGAGGCGATGATGACCCACGTGACGCCGCTGACCGGCAGCTGGTCTGGATGGAGACCGCTGGACTCGCCGGTCTCCAACGCCCTTGTCATCGCGTCACCGACCCGATAGTTCAACGCGGCCGTCTCGTAATCGAGCCAGTCCTCTGCGAACAGCTTCCACGCGAGATAGATGGCGAAGAACGGGACGATGATATTGGCGAACACGTCGACGCTGCGTGCCGAACGTCGTGGCAGCGCCGCCAGTGCGGGGATGGCGGAGCGCAGGACGAGGAACATCGCCACGAATGAACCGAGCCGGGCCAGTCCGGCGAACGGCATGATCAGCGAGGCCCAGACGTCGTTATCCCAGCCGACATAGGCGGCCAGTTCGATGGCGCCTTTACGGCCGAGCCAGCCGAGCAGGTAGAGCGCGGCGAGTTGAGGGAAATAGCGCCACCACAGATTCACAGGCCGCAACACGTAGCGCACAGCCACATCGTAAGCAACGTTCTACTCGTCGGCGGCGCTGAGCCACGCCTCCTCCAGCAAATCCTTACGTGCCACCATCTCGTTGAGTTCGGAGTTGAGTTCGCCAAGCCGGACGTGATCGGCCGCGGCGTCTGCCATCTCTTCGTGCATCGCGGCGATGCGTTCGTCCAGCTTGGCGAGTTGCGCTTCTATTCGGGCCATCTCCTTGCCGGTACGTCGCTCGCGAGCCGACGCCGATTCCGAGCGCTGCGGCTCTTGGCGGCTCGGCGCGGGTTCGGACGCTTCGCGGTTGGCGAGATACTGCTCGATGCCGCCGGGCAGCAGGTCGACGCGTCCTCCGCCGGTGAGTGCATACGTGACGTCGGTGACGCGTTCGAGGAAGTACCGGTCGTGGGTGACCACGATCAGCGTGCCCGGCCAATCGTCCAGGTAGTCCTCGATGACGGTCAGCGTGTCGATGTCGAGGTCGTTGGTGGGCTCGTCGAGCAGCAGCACATTCGGCTCGTCGAGAAGGATGCGCAGGAACTGCAAGCGGCGCCGCTCGCCGCCGGACAGGTCGGCGATTCTCGCGATGAGCTTGTCACCGGTGAAGCCGAAGTCCTTCAGCAGGGTGTCAGCGCTGATTTCCCGCCCGCCCGCCAATTGGCTGATGCGGCGGCGGTTTTCGATGGCATCGATCACCCGATGCTCATCCGTCATCTCGGCCAGCGCCTGGCTGAGATAACCGATATGCAGCGTTGCGCCGCGTTTGATCGTGCCTGCCGCAGGCTGTAGTTCCCCGGACAGCAGCCGCAGCACCGACGTCTTGCCGGTGCCGTTGACACCGACCAGCCCGATCCGGGCACCCGGCCCGATGGACCAGTCGGTCTTATCGAGGATGACGCGATGGCCGATTTCCAGCCGCAGCCGGTGCAGATCGAACACGTCCTTGCCCAACCTCGTCGTCGCGAACCGCTGCAGCACAAGCGAATCACGCGGCGGAGGTTCGTTCGCGATGAGATCGTTCGCCGCTTGAATACGGAACTTCGGCTTCGACGTGCGGGCCGGCGGACCGCGGCGCAGCCACGCCAGCTCCTTGCGCATGAGGTTTCTGCGCCGAGCCTCCGTCCCGGCGGCCAGTCTCATCCGCTCGGCGCGGGCCAGCACATAGGCGGCGTAGCCGCCGTCATAGGCGTCGACGGCGCCGTCGTGCACCTCCCATGTGCTCGTGGTGACCGCGTCAAGGAACCAACGGTCGTGGCTGACCACCACAAGAGCCTGCGACCGCAACCCGGCAAGGTGCCGGGCGAGCCAGCCGATCACTTCGACGTCGAGATGGTTGGTGGGCTCGTCGAGCACCAGCACGTCGTGTCCGGCGATCAGGACGGCGGCCAGCGCGACCCGGCGCCGCTCACCGCCGGACAGGTCTGCGACGTCGCTGTCGAGGTCGACCTCGGCGAGGAGGTGCTCGACTACTGCACGCGTATCGGGTTCGGCGGCCCAGATGTGGTCGGCCCTGCCGCCGACGATGACCTCACGGACGCTTGCCCCGGCGGCGAAGTCGTCGCTTTGACGCAGATAGCCCACCGACAGTCCCGATGTGTGGGTGACTCGGCCGGAGTCGGGCTCGCGGGCTTCGGTCAGCACCTGGAGCAGCGTGGACTTGCCGTCGCCGTTGCGCCCGACCACGCCGATTGCGTCGCCTTCGTCGACGCCGAGGCTGACGGCGTCCAGCAGTGTGCGGGTGCCGTAGCCGACCGTCGCTCGTTCGACGTTGATCAAGTTCGCCATCAGCCGCCGATGATAGGTAGGGCGTCTCGCCGAAGGCGCCACGGGCTCTGTGCCATGATGACCTCGGCAATCGGGGGACAGGTGTGACTAGAGGGGAACCGCCGGTGGTGGACCTTTCGGCAATAACGAGGCCAGTGGGTCGACTGGTGGCCACGGCGCAGAACGGCCTGGAAGTGCTGCGCTACGGCGGCCTGGAGACCGGCGCGGTGCCGTCGCCGTTCCAGATCATCGAGAGCGTCCCGATGTACCGGCTGCGCCGGTACTTCCCGCCCGACACCCGGCCCGGTTCGAAACCACCGGGACCGCCGGTGCTGATGGTGCACCCGATGATGATGTCGGCCGATATGTGGGACGTCACCCGCGACGAGGGCGCCGTCGGCATTCTGCACAGTGCGGGCATCGATCCATGGGTCATCGACTTCGGCGAGCCCGACAAGGTCGAGGGCGGTATGCAGCGCAACCTGGCCGACCACGTCATCGCGCTGAGCGAGGCCATCGACACCGTCAAGGAGACCACCGGCCGCGACGTCCACCTGGCGGGGTACTCGCAAGGCGGCATGTTCGGCTACCAGACCGCGGCGTATCGCCGGTCGAAAGACCTGGCCAGCATCATCGCCTTCGGCTCACCGGTCGACACGCTGGCCGCACTGCCGATGAACCTGCCCGCCGGGCTCGCCGCCGGTGCCGCGGACTTCATGGCCGACCACGTCTTCAGTCGCATCGACATCCCCAGCTGGCTCGCGCGCACCGGGTTCCAGATGCTCGACCCGATCAAGACCGCTCAGTCGCGCCTCGACTTCCTGCGCCAGCTGCACGACCGCGAGGCGCTGTTGCCCCGCGAACAACAGCGTCGGTTCCTGGCGTCCGAGGGGTGGATCGCCTGGTCCGGTCCGGCGATCGCGGAGCTGCTCAAACAGTTCATAGCGCACAACCGGATGATGACGGGCGGCTTCGCCATCCGCGGTGAGCTGGTAACGCTCAACGACATCAACTGCCCGGTGCTCGCGGTCGTCGGTGAAGTCGACGACATCGGCCAGCCGGCGTCGGTGCGCGGCATCAAGCGCGCCGCCCCCCAGGCCGACGTGTACGAATACCTCATCCGCGCGGGCCATTTCGGTCTTGTCGTCGGATCGAAGGCGGCGACGCAAACATGGCCGACGGTGGCCCAATGGGTCAAGTCGATCGACGGTGACGCCGATCTGCCCGACGGCGTCACGCCGATGGCGCTGCAACCGGCCGAACACAGCGAAAGCGGAGTTCCGCTCGCATCCCGGCTGGCACACGGCGCCACCGCGGCCGGCGAAATGGCCTTCACCCTGGCCCGGACGGCAGCCGACGCCGTGGTCGCGGCCAACAAGTCGGCGCGCGCGCTGGCCGTGGAGACGGTCCGTACGCTGCCGAGGCTGGCCCGGCTCGGGCAGATCAACGACCACACCCGGATCTCGCTCGGCCGGATCATGTCCGAGCAGGCCCGCGGCGCTCCGAACGGCGAATGCCTGCTGTTCGACGGACGCGTCCACACCTATGAAGCGGTCGATCGCCGAATCAACAACGTGGTGCGCGGTCTCATCGAGGTCGGCGTTCGGCAGGGCGCCCATGTCGGTGTGCTGATGGAGACGCGGCCAAGCGCGCTGGTGGCGATCGCGGCCCTGTCCCGGCTCGGCGCGGTTGCGGTGCTGATGCCGCCCGACGCCGACCTGGCGACCGTCGTCCGCCTCGGCGCGGTATCGGACATCATCGCCGACCCGAGCAACCTCGAAGCCGCCCGCGGGCTGTCGATGCGGGTGTTGGTGCTCGGCGGTGGCGAGTCGCGCGACCTGCATCTGCCCGACGACGCCGATGTCGTCGACATGGAGAAGATCGACCCCGACGAGGTGGACCTGCCCGGGTGGTACCGGCCCAACCCCGGATTGGCCCGCGATCTGGCGTTCGTCGCGTTCAGCACGGTGGGTGGTCAGATTCTGGCCCGGCAGATCACCAACTTCCGCTGGGCGCTGTCCGCGTTCGGCACCGCGTCGGCGGCCAACCTGGGCCATAACGACACGGTTTACTGCCTCACCCCTCTGCATCACCAGTCCGGGCTGTTGGTCAGCCTGGGCGGCGCGGTGGTCGGCGGCGCCCGGATTGCGCTGTCGCGCGGCCTGGTGTCCGACCGCTTCGTGCAGGAGATCCGCCAGTACGGCGTGACCGTGGTGTCCTACACCTGGGCCATGCTGCGCGACGTGATCGACGATCCATCGTTCGTGCTGAGCGGCAACCACCCGGTACGGCTGTTCATCGGCTCGGGCATGCCGACCGGACTCTGGAAACGCGTCGTCGACGTGTTCGGCCCCGCTCACGTCGTCGAGTTCTTCGCCACCACCGACGGTCAGGCCGTGTTGGCCAACGTGTCCGGAGCGAAGATCGGCAGCAAGGGCAGGGCGCTGCCCGGTGGCGGTGAGGTCGAACTCGCGGCATACGACGCCGAAGACGACTTGATCCTCGAGGACGACCGCGGCTTCGTGCGCAAGGCCGACACGAACGAAGTGGGCGTCATGCTGGCCCATCCGCGCGGGCCGATCGACCCGACGGCATCCGTCAAGCGGGGCGTCTTCTCCCCGGCCGACACCTGGGTGTCCACCGAGTACCTGTTCCGGCGCGATCAGGACGGCGACTACTGGCTGGTGGACAACCGCAGCCTGGTCATCCGCGGCGAGCGCGGGCCGGTGTACGCCTCGCCCGTCGACGACGCGGTCGGCGGGATCGACGCGGTGGATATGTCGGTGACCTATGCCGTCGACTCCGGCGGGCAGCGGATCGCGGTGACCGCCCTGGAGCTGCGCCCCGGCGGAAGCGTCGCGGCGGGGGACCTATCGGAGGCGCTGGCAGATCTACCGGTCGGAGAGGCGCCCGATATCGTGCATGTGGTCCCCGAAATGGCGCTCAGCGCGTCGTATCGACCGCTGATCAGCCCGTTGCGCGCGATGGGTATTCCGAAGCCCTCTCGTAACGCCTGGTACCTGGACACGGATACCAATAAGTACAAACGCCTTACGGCCGCGGTACGCGCCGAGATCGTCGGCGCCGAACACTGAGGTCGTGCTGCGTGTCCGGCACACTGTTAGGCTCGCAGAAACCATTGCAGCGGAGGATCGATGACATCGCAGAACGGTTGGCGTCGCGTGGCAGGCGCCTTGGCCGGCGGCGCGATCGCAGGCGCACTGATCGCGGGTGTCGGCACGCCAACAGCACTGGCCGTACCGGCGGATGACAGCACAGACACCGAAGCGCCGGCACAGCCGACGATGACCGGCGAACAGGCGCTGGCCATCATCCAGCAGGACTATGACCTGGGTGCAGGCGGCGGCCAGCTCTCCAACTTCGTCCACGAGGTGCTGGTCCTGCGCAACCTCGGGTTCAGGCCGTCAAAGGCGAACCAAGCCGCGATCGTGGAGGCGCTGGAGAAGCGGCCGAACCAGGCGCCGTTGCTGGAGGCACTGAAGGCGACAGTCGCCTACCAGCGCAGGATCCAGGCGCAGGCCCAGGCGCAACAGGCGCAAGGTGGTAACGGCGGCTTCTCCATCGGCGGAGCTCCGGCGCCGTTCGATCAGGGCGGCACGATCATGCCCCACCCCGGCTGATCTCACGTCGTGCTCGACGACAAACTGCTGGGCATCCTCGTCTGCCCCGAGGACCGTGGCCCGTTGCTGTTGATCAACGATGACGAGTTGCTTTACAACCCCAGGCTGCGCCGCGCATACCGCATCGAGGACGGTATCCCGGTACTGCTGGTCGACGAAGCGGCCGCGGTGACCGACGACGCAGAGCACGAGCGGTTGTTGAGCCGCGCGAGATCTTGACGCAGAGTTTCCGGTCTCACGCAAATCCCGGCAGATCGCCGGTGAGGTAGCGCTGCAGATTCGGTCCGATGGTCTCGGCGATCTGCTCGACCGGCAGCGACCGGAACGGATCCAATTCCAGGATGTAGCGCGCCATCACCACGCCGACGAGCTGCGACGCCACGTATTGGACGCGGATCCGGCCAGTTCCTGGCGGACTGTCCACGCGTGAGCCGACCTCTGCGGCAATGACTTCCTGCAGGAAAGAGCGGACGAGAGATACGTCATTACCTGCCAGGATCGACCGCAGTGTGGCGATGAAACCCTTGCCCAACTCGGAATCCCACAGCGGCAACAGGATCGTCGGCAGCACATAACCGATCCGTTCAACCGGGATTTCACGTAGCGGGCCGATCACCGCCATCGGGTCGATCGGGATATGGATCGCCGCGGCGAACAATTGCGTCTTGGTGCCGAAGTAGTGGTGCACCAGCGCGGGGTCCACACCGGCATCGGCTGCGATGGCGCGAATCGATGTCTTGTCGATCCCGTTGCGGGCGAACAGCTCTCGAGCACTGTTGAGGATGCGTTCGCGAGTGTCGGACGTCCCGGGCGGTCGCCCGGGACGTTTGCGCTCGGTGTTGGTCGTCAAAACTCTACGGTGTCCTTCGTCGTAGCGTCGCAGCGGCGAGGCACATGGCGATGACCGCAAAGCCGATCACCACGACGATGTCCCGCAACGCGATTGCCGTCAGGTCCGGATATGCGCCGACCTGCTGTAGCGCCTCCAGAGCGTAGCTGGCGGGCAGCACATTGCTGACCCATTGCAGCCAGTCGGGTAAAACATCGCGGGGCACGATGATGCCGCACAGCAGCAGTTGCGGCGCGATCACGACAGGCATGAACTGCACGGCCTGGAACTCGGTGCGGGCGAAAGCGCTGCACAGCAGGCCCAGCCCGACACCGAGTATCGCGTTGATGATCGCGATGATGAACACCAGGATGGGGCTGCCCTTGGTGTCGAGGCCAAGGAACCAGAACGACACGACGCACGCCAGCGTTGCCTGCGCCGCCGCGGCAATCGAGAACGCGGTGCCGTAGGCGGCCAGCAGGTCGAGTCGACGCAGGGGCGTGGTCAGGATCCGCTCCAACGTCCCCGAAACCCGTTCCCGCTGCATGGTTATCGACGTGATCAGGAACATGATGATCAAGGGGAACACCCCGAGCATGATCAGACAGGCGTTGTTGAACGGGGACGGAGCGCCCGGCCGATGCGGGGCGTTCTGGAACATGAAGTACATCAGCGTGATGATCAGGCTGGGCACCACGAGGATCATCGCGACGCTGCGGTGATCCGCCGCGAGCTGGCGCAGAATTCGCCCCGTGGTGGCGAAATAGCTCAGCGGGCTCAGCCGGCTGCGGCTGCGGTGCTGTGCCGGATGACGGACAGAAACGCTTCCTCCAGTGACTGACATCCCGTGTCCTCTCGTAACTTCGTTGGTGAGCTGTGGGCGAGTAGGTGACCTTCACGCATCAGCAGAAGGTCGCCACAGTGATCTGCCTCGTCCATGACATGGCTCGAGACCAGCAATGTTGTTCCGTGCCGCGCCAATTGATGGAACTGTTCCCACAGCTCGACGCGCAGCACCGGGTCGAGGCCGATGGTGGGCTCGTCCAGCACCAACAGGTCCGGGGCCGCCACGAGAGCACACGCCAGCGACACGCGTGTCCGTTGACCACCGGAAAGGTTGCTGCACAGCGCCGTTCGGTGGTCATCCAGTCCTACCGTGGACACCGCCTGGTCGGCATCGCTGGCGCCCATGCCGTACAGCGAGGCGAAGTAGCGCACGTTGTCGACGATGCGCAGGTCGTCGTAAATGGTCGCATCCTGCGGCATGTAACCGACTCGCCTCCGCAGCGGTGCGGAGCCGGCCGGCTGCCCGAGCACCGTGACGCTGCCCGCGGTGAGGATCTGTGTTCCGACGATGCTGCGCATCAGCGTGGTCTTGCCGCAGCCCGAAGGGCCGAGCAGGCCGGTGATGGTGCCGCGGGCGATCTGCACCGAGAGGTCGTGGATCGCCGGGCGCTTGCCGCGGACAACCCGCAGATGCTCGATGACGACCACCGGCTCGACTCCCCGTCGCAATAATTCATCACTCGATGAAGTCATCATGCGATGAATAATCCTCCCAGGAGTTGGGCGTGTCAAGCGTCGTAGGCAGAATCGCCACGGTGACCGCGAAACTGCTGCCGGGCGAGCCGGTGGAGGCGGCCCGTCGGCTCCTGGGAGCCGCACTGGTCGGGCGCGAGGTGAGCGCGATGATCGTCGAGGTCGAGGCCTATGGCGGCCCACCAGACGGCCCGTGGCCAGACGCCGCTTCACACTCCTTCCGCGGACGACGCGGCCGCAACACCGTCATGTTCGGACCGGCGGGCCGGCTGTACACCTACCGCAGCCACGGCATTCACGTGTGCGCCAATGTCGTCTGCGGATACGACGGGGTCGCCGGCGCGGTGCTGGTGCGGGCCGCGGCGGTCGAGTCCGGACTCGAGATCGCGGGTAACCGCCGCGGCGACACGGTACGCCCGGCCGCCCTGGCCCGTGGACCCGGCAACCTGTGCTCGGCGCTGGGAATCACGATGGACGACAACGGGATCGACCTCTTCGATCCCCGCAGCCCGGTGCAGCTGAGCCTGGCGGTCGAGCGCACCGCGGCCGAAGGGCCCCGGGTGGGCGTCAGCCAGGCCGCCGACCGGCCATGGCGGTTTTGGCTGGCGGGACGCCCGGAGGTTTCGCTATACCGCCGCAGTCCGCGGGCACCGGCGCCCGGTCAAAGCGACTGATACGGGAAGATCAAGTCCATGGGAACGTCGAACATCCTCGACGAGTTGGACTGGCGAGGGCTGATTGCGCAGTCCACTGACCGGGATGCACTGGCGGACCAGCTGTCCGCGGGACCTGTCACCGTCTATTCGGGATTCGACCCAACCGCGCCGAGTCTGCACGCCGGCCATCTCATTCCACTGCTGACGCTGCGTCGGTTCCAGCAGGCCGGCCACCGCCCGATCGTGCTGGCCGGCGGCGCAACCGGAATGATCGGCGATCCCAGGGAGACCGGCGAACGCACGCTGCACACCGCGTCCACCGTTGCCGACTGGTCCGACCGCATCCGCGGTCAGCTCGAACGCTTCGTCGACTTCGACGGCTCGCCGTCCGGCGCCGTCGTCGAGAACAACCTGACGTGGACAGGCGACATGCGGGCGATCGAGTTTCTCCGCGACGTCGGCAAGCACTTCTCGGTCAACGTGATGCTCGACCGCGACACCGTGAGGCGGCGCCTCGAGGGTGAGGGCATCTCCTACACCGAATTCAGCTACATGCTGTTGCAGGCCAACGACTACGTAGAACTGAATCAGCGGTACGGCTGCACTCTGCAGATCGGCGGTTCGGATCAGTGGGGAAACATCATCGCCGGCGTGCGATTGGTGCGTCAGAAGCAGGGCGCGACCGTTCATGCGCTGACCACGCCGTTGGTGACCGATTCGGAGGGCAACAAGTTCGGCAAGTCGACGGGCGGCGGCAGCCTGTGGCTGGACCCGGAGATGACGAGCCCGTACGCGTGGTACCAGTACTTCTTCAATACGGCCGACGCCGATGCAATCCCGTACTTGAAGTGGTTCACGTTCCTGTCGCGCGACGACCTGGCCGAACTCGAGCAGGCCACGACGGAACGCCCACATGAGCGGGCGGCCCAGCGCAGGCTCGCGCAGGAACTCACCACACTGGTCCACGGAGAGGCCCAGTGCGCTGCCGTCGAACACGCCAGCCAGGCCCTGTTCGGTCGGGCTGAGCTCGCCCAACTCGACGAGCCGACGCTGGCTGCCGCGCTGCGCGAGGCCAGCAACAACGATGTCGCGGAGCTGGCGCCGGACGGTCCGAACGGCATCACCGACCTGCTTGTGGCCAGCGGGTTGGTCGACAGCAAGGGGGCAGCTCGGCGCGCGGTGGCCGAGGGCGGCGCCTACGTCAACAACGTCCGCGTCGAAAGCGACGACTGGACGCCGCAGCCAACAGACTTCCTTCACGACCGGTGGTTGGTGCTTCGCCGCGGGAAGCGGAATATTGCGGGCGTCGTTCGCGTTGGATGATGTGTCGGAGCTGACGCACGTCTGTGCGCACGACCGGCGGAATCGTTGAGATACACCGCCTATCAGCCCATTTGACTCCGACTTTTCCCTCACGTAACTTGTTGAAGTCGTCGCGACGCGGTCCAGCCGCTGAGCGCGACGGCGTCCCAGAGGGAAGCACCACTTCGGTGGGCTCCCGAACGTCCGCACTACTAGCACGCGGCTCTTGCCGCGGGTTGGTCGCGCGGGCGGAACGGGTGTGTTGTTTGAGAACTCAATAGTGTGTTTGGTGGTTTTTTTAGTTTGTTGTTTTTTGTTTTTGCCGCGCTTCTTTTTCCCGTTTAGGGGTGTGGTTGTTTTTTTGCCAGTTTTGACTGGTTGCTTTGGTCAGATTTTTTCTGAACGTGGTTTTTGTTTGGAGAGTTTGATTCTGGCTCAGGACGAACGCTGGCGGCGTGCTTAACACATGCAAGTCGAACGGTAAGGCCCTTCGGGGTACACGAGTGGCGAACGGGTGAGTAACACGTGGGTGATCTGCCCTGCACTTTGGGATAAGCCTGGGAAACTGGGTCTAATACCGAATATTCCTTGCTGGTCGCATGGCCTGGTGGGGGAAAGCTTTTGCGGTGTGGGATGGGCCCGCGGCCTATCAGCTTGTTGGTGGGGTGATGGCCTACCAAGGCGACGACGGGTAGCCGGCCTGAGAGGGTGTCCGGCCACACTGGGACTGAGATACGGCCCAGACTCCTACGGGAGGCAGCAGTGGGGAATATTGCACAATGGGCGCAAGCCTGATGCAGCGACGCCGCGTGAGGGATGACGGCCTTCGGGTTGTAAACCTCTTTCAGTACAGACGAAGCGTAAGTGACGGTATGTACAGAAGAAGCACCGGCCAACTACGTGCCAGCAGCCGCGGTAATACGTAGGGTGCGAGCGTTGTCCGGAATTACTGGGCGTAAAGAGCTCGTAGGTGGTTTGTCGCGTTGTTCGTGAAAACCGGAGGCTCAACCTCTGGCGTGCGGGCGATACGGGCAGACTTGAGTACTGCAGGGGAGACTGGAATTCCTGGTGTAGCGGTGGAATGCGCAGATATCAGGAGGAACACCGGTGGCGAAGGCGGGTCTCTGGGCAGTAACTGACGCTGAGGAGCGAAAGCGTGGGGAGCGAACAGGATTAGATACCCTGGTAGTCCACGCCGTAAACGGTGGGTACTAGGTGTGGGTTTCCTTCCTTGGGATCCGTGCCGTAGCTAACGCATTAAGTACCCCGCCTGGGGAGTACGGCCGCAAGGCTAAAACTCAAAGAAATTGACGGGGGCCCGCACAAGCGGCGGAGCATGTGGATTAATTCGATGCAACGCGAAGAACCTTACCTGGGTTTGACATGCACAGGACGCCGGCAGAGATGTCGGTTCCCTTGTGGCCTGTGTGCAGGTGGTGCATGGCTGTCGTCAGCTCGTGTCGTGAGATGTTGGGTTAAGTCCCGCAACGAGCGCAACCCTTGTCTCATGTTGCCAGCACGTAATGGTGGGGACTCGTGAGAGACTGCCGGGGTCAACTCGGAGGAAGGTGGGGATGACGTCAAGTCATCATGCCCCTTATGTCCAGGGCTTCACACATGCTACAATGGCCGGTACAAAGGGCTGCGATGCCGTGAGGTGGAGCGAATCCTTGTAAAAGCCGGTCTCAGTTCGGATCGGGGTCTGCAACTCGACCCCGTGAAGTCGGAGTCGCTAGTAATCGCAGATCAGCAACGCTGCGGTGAATACGTTCCCGGGCCTTGTACACACCGCCCGTCACGTCATGAAAGTCGGTAACACCCGAAGCCGGTGGCCTAACCCCTTGGGGAGGGAGCCGTCGAAGGTGGGATCGGCGATTGGGACGAAGTCGTAACAAGGTAGCCGTACCGGAAGGTGCGGCTGGATCACCTCCTTTCTAAGGAGCACCACGAGACCTATGGCCCGCCCACACGTGTGGGGGTTCGGTGACCTGGGCGATTCGTGAGATGGGCCGGCACCTGTAGTGGGTGCGGTTCGGGTGCAACAACAAACGTTGATGCTGGTGGGGAAACACCGGCGATGGAATGAATCGCCAGACACACTATTGGGCTTTGAGGCAACAGGCCCGCTATCTCTTCGTCCCGAGTGTGGGAAACCGGGGATAGGACTTGGTTGTCGCCCTGCTTTGGTGGTGGGGTGTGGTGTTTGATTTGTGGATAGTGGTTGCGAGCATCTAACACGCAGGTGGTGTCTGTTCCCTTTGGTGGGGGCGGGCGCTTTTTGTGTGTTGATGTGCAATTTCAGAGTTTTTTAACTCAAAGAGTTTCCTTTTGTGGAAGCTTTTTCTTTTGGTTTTTTGTGTTGTAAGTGTTTAAGGGCGCATGGTGGATGCCTTGGCACTGAGAGCCGATGAAGGACGTGGGAGGCTGCGTTATGCCTCGGGGAGCTGTCAACCGAGCGTGGATCCGAGGATGTCCGAATGGGGAAACCCGGCGCGAGTGATGTCGTGTCACCTGCATCTGAATCTATAGGGTGTGGGAGGTAACGCGGGGAAGTGAAACATCTCAGTACCCGTAGGAAGAGAAAACAATTGTGATTCCGTGAGTAGTGGCGAGCGAAAGCGGAGGATGGCTAAACCGGATGCATGTGATACCCGGCGGGGGTTGTGTGTGCGGTGTTGTGGGGTCTGCGTTCTTCCGTCCGCCGAGCGGGAGCAGCAGTGATAAAGCAGTGTGTTAGGTGAAGTGGCCTGGGATGGTCTGTCCGTAGAGGGTGAGAGCCCCGTAACCGAAAACATGCTGCCTGCTGTCGCAGTGTCCCCGAGTAGCAGCGGGCCCGTGGAATCTGCTGTGAATCTGCCGGGACCACCCGGTAAGCCTGAATACTTCTCAGTGACCGATAGCGGATTAGTACCGTGAGGGAATGGTGAAAAGTACCCCGGGAGGGGAGTGAAAGAGTACCTGAAACCGTGTGCCTACAAGCCGTCAGAGCCCTCGACTTGTCGTGGGGTGATGGCGTGCCTTTTGAAGAATGAGCCTGCGAGTCAGGGACATGTCGCGAGGTTAACCCGTTGAGGGGTAGCCGCAGCGAAAGCGAGTCTGAATAGGGCGTATCCACCCGTTGGGGTGGTGTAGTGGTGTGTTCTGGACCCGAAGCGGAGTGATCTACCCATGGCCAGGGTGAAGCGACGGTAAGACGTCGTGGAGGCCCGAACCCACTTAGGTTGAAGACTGAGGGGATGAGCTGTGGGTAGGGGTGAAAGGCCAATCAAACTCCGTGATAGCTGGTTCTCCCCGAAATGCATTTAGGTGCAGCGTTGCGTGTTTCTTGCTGGAGGTAGAGCTACTGGATGGCCAATGGGCCCTACTAGGTTACTGACGTCAGCCAAACTCCGAATGCCAGTAAGTCAATAGCGTGGCAGTGAGACGGCGGGGGATAAGCTCCGTGCGTCGAGAGGGAAACAGCCCAGATCGCCGGCTAAGGCCCCTAAGCGTGTGCTAAGTGGAAAAGGATGTGCAGTCGCGAAGACAACCAGGAGGTTGGCTTAGAAGCAGCCACCCTTGAAAGAGTGCGTAATAGCTCACTGGTCAAGTGATTGTGCGCCGATAATGTAGCGGGGCTCAAGCACACCGCCGAAGCCGCGGCAGCCGTAAGGCTGGGTAGGGGAGCGTCCTGCATCCGGTGAAGCCACCGAGTGATCGAGTGGTGGAGGGTGTGGGAGTGAGAATGCAGGCATGAGTAGCGATAAGGCAAGTGAGAACCTTGCCCGCCGAAAGACCAAGGGTTCCTGGGCCAGGCCAGTCCGCCCAGGGTGAGTCGGGACCTAAGGCGAGGCCGACAGGCGTAGTCGATGGACAACGGGTTGATATTCCCGTACCCGTGTGTGCGCGTCCCTGATGAATCAAAGGTACTAACCACCCAAACGACGATCGATCAATCCCTTCGGGGTGCGACGACCGTCTGCTGCGTGGAACCTTCTTTGGTAGTAGTCAAGCGATGGGGTGACGCAGGAAGGTAGCCGTACCAGTCAGTGGTAATACTGGGGTAAACCTGTAGCACGACATCCAGGCAAATCCGGATGTCATTTGAGTGTGAGAGGTGATGCATAGCCGAGTGAGGTGAATTCGGTGATCCTATGCTGCCAAGAAAAGCCTCTAGCGAGTACACACACGGCCCGTACCCCAAACCGACACAGGTGGTCAGGTAGAGAATACCAAGGCGTACGAGTGAACTATGGTTAAGGAACTCGGCAAAATGCCCCCGTAACTTCGGGAGAAGGGGGACCCGCCACCGTCAAGGCCTTCGCGGCCGGCAGCGGTGGTGGGTGGCACAAACCAGTGAGAAGCGACTGTTTACTAAAAACACAGGTCCGTGCGAAGTCGCAAGACGATGTATACGGACTGACGCCTGCCCGGTGCTGGAAGGTTAAGAGGACCCGTTAACCCCTCGGGGTGAAGCGGAGAATTTAAGCCCCAGTAAACGGCGGTGGTAACTATAACCATCCTAAGGTAGCGAAATTCCTTGTCGGGTAAGTTCCGACCTGCACGAATGGCGTAACGACTTCTCAGCTGTCTCAACCATAGACTCGGCGAAATTGCACTACGAGTAAAGATGCTCGTTACGCGCGGCAGGACGAAAAGACCCCGGGACCTTCACTACAACTTGGTATTGGTGCTCGATACGGTTTGTGTAGGATAGGTGGGAGACTGCGAAGCGGTCACGCCAGTGATCGTGGAGTCATTGTTGAAATACCACTCTGACCGTATTGGGCCTCTAACCTCGAACCGTATATCCGGTTCAGGAACAGTGCCTGGTGGGTAGTTTAACTGGGGCGGTTGCCTCCTAAAAAGTAACGGAGGCGCCCAAAGGTTCCCTCAACCTGGACGGCAATCAGGTGTTGAGTGTAAGTGCACAAGGGAGCTTGACTGCGAGACAGACACGTCAAGCAGGGACGAAAGTCGGGACTAGTGATCCGGCACCCCCGAGTGGAAGGGGTGTCGCTCAACGGATAAAAGGTACCCCGGGGATAACAGGCTGATCTTCCCCAAGAGTCCATATCGACGGGATGGTTTGGCACCTCGATGTCGGCTCGTCGCATCCTGGGGCTGGAGCAGGTCCCAAGGGTTGGGCTGTTCGCCCATTAAAGCGGCACGCGAGCTGGGTTTAGAACGTCGTGAGACAGTTCGGTCTCTATCCGCCGCGCGCGTCAGAAGCTTGAGGAAACCTGTCCCTAGTACGAGAGGACCGGGACGGACGAACCTCTGGTCTACCAGTTGTCCCACCAGGGGCACCGCTGGATCGCCACGTTCGGACAGGATAACCGCTGAAAGCATCTAAGCGGGAAACCCCCTCCAAGACCAGGCTTCTCACCCATCAAGTGGGATAAGGCCCCCCGCAGACCACGGGATCAATAGACCAGACCTATACACGCAGCAATGCGACAGGGAACTGGCACTAACCGGCCGAAAACTTACACACAACCAAAAACCCGCAACCACACACCCACAATCACAAACAACCACACCCCACCACCAAACACACCCTCACCACAACAAGTGAATAAAGTTACGGCGGAAATAGCGACAGGGAAACGCCCGGACCCATCCCGAACCCGGAAGCTAAGCCTGCCAGCGCCGATGATACTACCCAACCCGGGTGGAAAAGTAGGACACCGCCGAACACAAATTAGGATCACCCCCCACAATTGCGTGGGGGGTGATTCCTTTTTACGAAGACGATTTGTTCGTGGAATGCTCTTGGGAATAGCCAATTTTCGTCCCGAATCGAGACAGGGTAGAAATACATACGTGGCGGACGACAGGCAAGGCGGCAACGGCGAAGGGCTACAGCCCCGTAGGCGGACGGCTCCACGCTCGTCCGGTCCCAACCGTGCGCGCCGAATCCAGCCCGAGCGCAAGTCGAGACCGGACCCGTCGCTCGAGCGAAAGGGACCGGCGCTGTCGGCGGATATCGAAGCGCGGCAGTTGTCCCCTGAAGTTCGTCGGGAGCTCACCACACTCGACCGCAGTACGGCTGACTTCATCGCACGTCATCTGGTGGCTGCCGGCGATCTCCTCGACGAGGATCCGCAGGCTGCGCTGGAGCACGCCCGCGCCGCCAGAGAGCGGTCGGGCCGAATCGCGGCCGTCCGCGAAGCCGTCGGCATTGCCGCCTATCACTGTGGCGACTGGTCGCAGGCGATCGCCGAACTCCGGGCCGCCCGCCGGCTGGGTAGCAAGTCTCCGCTGCTGCCGTTGATCGCCGACTGTGAACGCGGTCTCGGCCGACCTGAGCGGGCAATCGAATTGGCCCGCAGTTCCGATGCCACCCAACTGGCCGGCGACGATGCCGACGAACTGCGTATCGTCGTGGCCGGCGCACGGTCTGACCTGGGACAGCTGGATCAGGCCTTGGCGATTCTGTCGACGCCTCAACTCGATTCCACGCGAACCGGGCAGACCGCCGCCCGACTGTTCTATGCCTATGCCGAGACGTTGCTCGCACTCGAAAAGGGGGAGGAAGCTCTGCAGTGGTTCATCAATGCCGCAGCCGCCGATGTCGAGGGCGTGACGGATGCCGAAGAGCGGATCACGGAGCTCGGCTGACGTGACAACCCTTGCACAAGAACATGATTGCTTGCTTCTCGACCTCGACGGCACGGTATTCCGGGGCCATGAAGCGACCCCGGGTGCCGTCGACACGCTCGCGGCGGTCACCTCGCGCACTCTCTATGTGACCAACAACGCGTCGCGCAGTTCCGAGGAGGTCGCGCAGCATCTTCGCGCGATGGGGTTCGCGGCTGCGCCAGACGACGTCGTCACGAGCGCCCAAAGCGCCGCCCACCTCCTGGCCGATCGGTTACCGGCGGGGGCCGCTGTGCTGATCGTCGGCACCGAGTCGCTGGCCGCCGAGATCGAAAACGTCGGCCTCAAGCCTGTGCGGCTGTGGTCGGACGACCCCGTCGCCGTGGTTCAGGGTCACTCGCCAGAGACCGCATGGCCCGACCTGGCGGAGGCCGCCCTGGCGATCAGGGGCAACGCGCTTTGGGTGGCAGCCAACGTCGACCGGACGCTGCCCTCAGAACGGGGACTGTTGCCCGGAAACGGCTCGATGGTCGCGGCGTTGCAGGCGGCAACCGATCGCGAGCCGACGGTCGCTGGAAAACCGCAACCGACCCTGCTGACAGATGCGTTGTCCCGCGGCAACTTTCGCAACCCGCTGGTCGTGGGTGATCGTCTCGACACCGACATCGCCGGCGCCAACGCCGCAGGCCTGCCCAGCCTGCTGGTGCTCAGCGGTGTCAGCACCGCCTCCGAGGCCGTGCGCGCAGTCGTCGGCGAGCGGCCCAACTACATCGCTGCCGACCTGCGATCGTTGTACGACCGCGCCGACAGTCTGCGGGTGGGGCCGCATCCCGCGTGGCGCGTCGAGGTCGGCGAGGCCGCGGTGACGATTCACAACACCGGAAGTGAGCCGAGGGATTCGTTGACGGTGGTGAGGGCCACCGCCAACGCTGTGTGGAACTCCGTCCTCAGCGGCCAGCCGTTCGCGATCGTCGCGGGCGACTACATCGCCCGGAGGGCGCTGGAGCGGTGGTCCCTGCTGACATCGCCTGATCGACTAGCGTGAACGCCGTATGAGTACCGAACCTGACGAGATCCGGGCCAGGATCGCGGCGTTGCTGGCCGAGCTGCCCGACATCGAGGGACCCGGTTCTGCCGAGGTGGACATCGACAGTGTCGCCGCCCGGCTGGAGGAGGCGCACGACCTCCTGGTTCAGGCGCTGGAGTCGGTCGAGAAGGGCCCGGCGCCGACGGAAACACCGGACGGGTGAGGCCCCGTGACGCGGCGCGCTCGTGTTGACGCCGAGCTGGTGCGGCGCGGGTTGGCGCGCTCGCGGCAGCAGGCCGCCGAACTGATCGGCGCCGGTCTGGTCAGTATCAACGGGATGCCTGCGGCCAAGCCGGCGACCGCCATTTCCGTCGACGCATCGCTCACGGTTGACGTTGCCGACGAACGGTCATGGGTATCGCGTGGAGCGCACAAGCTCATCGGTGCGCTGGACGCCTTCGGCATCTCTGTGGCGGATACCCGTTGCCTGGACGCGGGTGCGTCGACCGGCGGGTTCACCGAGGTGCTGCTTGATCGCGGTGCCCGCGAAGTGGTCGCTGTTGACGTCGGTTACGGGCAGCTTGCCTGGCCGCTGCGGTCTGACGATCGGGTGACGGTATTGGAGCGCACCAATGTGCGTGAGCTGACGCCGGATGCCATCGGCGGTGCTGTCGAGCGCATAGTGGCCGACTTGTCCTTCATCTCGCTGTCGACGGTGCTGCCCGCGCTGGTTTCGTGCGCGTCGGCGGACGCCGATATCGTTCCCATGGTGAAACCACAGTTCGAGGTCGGCAAGGACCGTGTCGGCGCAGGCGGGGTGGTGTCGGACCCGCAGCTGCGGATCGGCGCGGTGCTCGCGGTCGCACGCCGGGCCGCCGAATTGAACTGGCACCCCGTCGCCGTGACGGCCAGCCCGCTTCCCGGGCCGTCGGGCAACGTCGAATACTTCCTGCATTTGCGCGCCGAGCCCGAACATCCGCTTACGGGTGACGAACTCGGGCAGGCTGTGCAACGCGCCGTCGTCGAAGGGCCACAATGACAACCGAACGCACCATCTTGCTGGTGGTACACACCGGCCGCGATGAAGTAGCCGAAACCGCGCGCAGGGTGGAAAAGGTGCTCGGCGACAACGGTATTGGCCTGCGCGTGCTGTCCGCGGAGGCTGTCGACCGCGGGGCTGTGCATTCTTCGACCGACGACATGCGCGGACTCGGGGTCGATGTCGAGGTCGTCGACGCCGACGAACGAGCGGCTGAAGGGTGTGAGCTCGTTCTCGTGCTCGGCGGCGACGGCACGTTTCTGCGCGCCGCCGAACTGGCCCGCAACGTTGAGATCCCGGTGCTGGGCGTCAATCTCGGCCGTATCGGTTTCCTCGCCGAGGCCGAGATGGATTCCATCGACACCGTGCTCGAGCACGTCGTGAAGCGCGACTACCGGGTCGAGGAGCGGATGACGCTCGACGTGGTGGTGCGCGTCGAGGGCCGAATCATCAGTCGCGGCTGGGCACTCAACGAGGCCAGTCTGGAGAAGGGGCCGCGCCTGGGTGTTCTGGGCGCCGTTCTCGAAGTCGACGGGCGTCCGGTATCGGCATTCGGATGCGACGGTGTGCTCGTGGCGACTCCGACAGGCTCAACGGCGTGGGCCTTCTCTGCAGGCGGGCCTATCTTGTGGCCTGATCTCGAAGCGATACTCGTGGTGCCCAACAACGCTCACGCACTGTTCGCACGGCCGATGGTGACGAGTCCCGAGGCCGCCATCGCAATCGAGGTCGAGGCAACCGGCCATGACGCGCTGGTGTTCTGCGATGGGCGCCGCGAAATGGTCGTGCCCGCGGGCGGGCGGCTCGAGGTGACGCGCTGCGGCACACCGCTGAAGTGGGTGCGGCTGGACAGCGCGCCGTTCACCGACCGCCTGGTGCGCAAGTTCCAGCTGCCGGTCAAAGGCTGGCGCGGACAGTAGTGCTCTCCGAAATCCGCATCGAGTCGCTGGGCGCCATCAGCACGGCGACCGCCGAGTTCGACCGAGGACTGACCGTGCTGACCGGCGAGACCGGCACGGGTAAGACGATGGTCGTCACCGGGCTACATCTGCTCGGCGGTGCGCGAGCCGATGCCACCCGAATTCGATCGGGCGCCGATCGCGCTGTCGTCGAAGGTCGGTTCAGCACCGGCGAACTCGGCGACGGGGTGGCCTCCCAGGTCGACGAGATTCTCGACGCGTCCGGCGCGGATCGCGACGAAGACGGCACCGTCATCGCGGCGCGGTCGGTGAGCCGGGCGGGTCCGTCGCGGGCATACCTGGGCGGCCGCAGCGTTCCCGCGAAGTCGTTGAGCACCTTCACCACTGAGTTGCTCACCTTGCACGGACAAAACGATCAGCTGCGGCTGATGCGCGGCGACGAACAGCGTGCCGCGTTGGACCGCTTCGCCGAGGTCGGTGCTCGCTTGCAGCGCTATCGCATAGTGCGTGAATCGTGGCAGGCGGCGCGCCGCGACCTGGCCGAAAGGACCCAGCGGGCAAGGGAAATGGCGCAGGAAGCCGATCGGCTGAAGTTCGGCCTCGGCGAGATCGATGCTGTCGACCCGCAGCCCGGCGAGGATGACGCACTCGTCGACGCCATCAGGCGGCTGTCCGAACTGGATGCGTTACGGGAAGCCGCCCAATCCGCTCGCACCGCGCTCTCGGGGACGCTCGACGATGCCGCCGATGCCGATCCCGCATCTGCGGCTCACGAAGTCGGACAGGCCAAGTCGGCTCTGGAAGCCACCGACGACAACGCACTGCGCGCGCTGGGCGAGCGTCTTGCGGAGGCTTTGGCGGTGATCGGCGACGTATCCACCGAGCTCGGCAACTACCTTGCTGAGCTACCAAGCGATGCAAGCACTTTGGAGAACAAGCTGGCCAGGCAGAGCGAGTTGCGGGTGCTGACCCGAAAATACGCTGCCGATATCGATGCCGTCCTGGCGTGGGCACGTGAGTCGAGGGAAAGGCTGGCACAGCTGGATGTCTCCGAGGAGACGCTGGCCGGCCTGGAGCGCCATGTGGCCGAGCTGGAAACCGATCTCGTCACCGCTGCAACCGAGCTCACCAAGGCACGCAGCAAGGCGGCGAAGGGCCTCGCCAAGGCCGTGACCGCCGAGCTGTCCGGGCTTGCAATGGCTGACGCCGAGTTCACCGTCGCCGTGTCGCCGCTGACCGTCCGGGGGAGTGATTCCGCGCCGATCACGTTGCCGTCCGGCGCGACGGTGCACGCGGGTTCCGACGGCGCCGACGCCGTCGAGTTCGGATTCGCGGCGCATCGGGGAACCGACGTGCTGCCCCTGAACAAGAGTGCGTCCGGTGGTGAGCTGTCCCGCGTCATGCTGGCGCTCGAGGTCGTCCTCGCCGCGTCGGTCGAAGGCACCACGATGGTTTTCGACGAGGTCGACGCAGGCGTGGGCGGTCGCGCCGCGGTGCAGATCGGCCGGCGCTTGGCGCGGCTGGCACGCACCCACCAGGTCATCGTCGTCACACATCTGCCTCAGGTCGCCGCGTACGCCGACATCCATCTCGTCGTCGATAGCGCGGGCCGGAACAACGCCAGCGGCGTCCGCCGGCTCGACGACGAGGACCGGGTCGCCGAGCTCGCCCGCATGCTCGCCGGGCTCGGCGACTCCGACAGCGGCAGGGCCCATGCCCGCGAGCTGCTCAGCGCGGCGCAAGAGGACCGCCAACAGGCGTCCTAGGCCTGTGGCGCATGTGACAGAAGCTAACTTCTGAGGCTGATGTTACGGCGCGCCTCCACCTCAACTTGAGGGTTGCCCGACAGAATCGCCCATATGAAGATGTCAGCGCTGCTATCCCGTACTGCCAGCCCGCGCCCGGGCATCACCGGCACCGCCCGGGTGGACCGCGACATCGATCGACTGTTACGACGCGTCGGACCCGGAGACATCGTCGTGATCGACGCGCTGGACCTCGATCGCATTACCGCAGACGCACTGGTGGAGGCCGATATCGCGGCCGTTGTCAACGCATCGCCCTCGATCTCCGGCCGCTATCCCAACCTCGGTCCCGAGGTGTTGGTCAACAACGGCGTCACGCTGATCGACGAAACCGGTCCCGAGGTCTTCAAACGGGTCAAGGACGGCGCCCGGGTCCGGCTGTACGACGGCGGTGTGTACGCCGGCGACCGCAGGCTCGCCCTCGGCACCGAGCGAACCGACCACGAGATCCACGAACTGATGCACGAGGCCAAGAGCGGCCTTGTCGCGCATCTCGAGGCATTCGCCGGTAACACCATCGAGTTCATCCGCAGTGAGAGCCCGCTGCTGATCGACGGCATCGGCATTCCGGATATCGACGTCGATCTCCATCGCCGCCATGTCGTGATCGTGGCGGAGGAACCGAACGCGGCATATGAGCTGAAGGCACTCAAACCCTTCATCAAGGAGTATCAGCCGGTGCTCATCGGTGTCGGCACGGGCGCGGATGTGCTGCGAAAAGGCGGCTATCGTCCGCAGCTGATCGTCGGCGATCCAGAACGCATCAGCGCCGAGGTGCTGCGCAGCGGCGCACAGGTGGTGCTGCCCGCCGATGCAGACGGACACGCGGCGGGACTCGAGCGCATCCAGGACCTCGGCGTCGGCGCGATGACCTTCCCGGCGGCGGGATCGGCCGCTGACCTCGCACTGCTGCTGGCCGACCACCACGGCGCTGCGCTGATCGTCACGGCAGGTCACACTGCGAGCATCGAAGAGTTCTTCGACCGGTCCCGCCAGCACAGCAACCCGTCGACCTTCCTGACCCGACTCAAGGTGGGCGAGAAGTTGGTCGACGCCAAAGCCGTTGCGACCCTGTACCGAAGCCGGATCTCAGGCGGCGCCATTGCAATGCTGGTGCTGGCGATGCTGGTCGCCGTCATCGTCGCACTCTGGGTGTCGCGCGCTGACGGTGCGGTGATCGACTGGGTCGTCGACTATTGGAACCGATTCTCGATGTGGGTTCAAGGCTGGGTCTCCTAGGAGTGTGACCCGGTGATATCTCTGCGCACACACGCGATTTCGCTTGCCTCAGTCTTCC
Organism: uncultured Actinomycetota bacterium; assembly: GCA_963822305.1. Classification (GTDB taxonomy): domain Bacteria; phylum Actinomycetota; class Actinomycetes; order Mycobacteriales; family Mycobacteriaceae; genus Mycobacterium. Next base: position 487,386 of record CAWGHF010000023.1, read on the forward strand.
TTGCCCTGGCCATCGGCGTTGCGCTGGGCTCCGGTCTGCTGTCCAACACGGTGCTGTCCGGGCTGCGTGACGACAAGCAGGAGCTGCAGAATCAGATCAACGGCCTCACCGATCAGAAGAACGCACTCAACGAGAAGCTGGGCGCTGCAGGTGAATTCGACACGCAAATGTCCCCACGAATCTTGCGCGACGCGATGGGGGGCAAGTCGGTCGTGATGTTCCGCACGCCCGACTCATCCGACGACGACGTCGACTCTCTGACCCGGATGGTCGAGCAGGCAGGCGGCACGGTGACCGGCACGCTCTCACTGACCGAAGAGTTCGTCGACGCCAACTCCGCCGAGAAGCTCCTTTCGGTGGTGAATTCGCCGATCGTGCCTGCCGGGACGCAGTTGAGCACCAAGTCGGTGGACCAGGGTTCGCAGGCGGGTGACCTGCTGGGCATCGCACTGTTGATCAACAAGGACCCCAAGGTGCCCGCCATCGACGACCAGCAGCGCGACACCGTGCTCACCGCGCTGCGTGACACCGGGTTCATCACATATGGCCCCGATCGCGTCGGCGCGGCCAACACCGCGCTGATCGTCACCGGCGGCGGGCTGGGCGACGATGCGGGGAACAGGGGCGCGACGGTCGCCCGCTTCGCTGCCGGCCTGGCCCCACACGGGTCGGGCACGGTAATCGCGGGTCGCGACGGCACCGCGTCCGGGACCGCCGCGGTCGCCGTGACACGGTCAGACGCTGCGCTGACATCCGCGGTCAGCACGGTTGACGATGTCGACGCCGCATCGGGGCGGATCACGACGGTGTTGGCCCTGCAGGACCTGATCAGCGGCGGGCGCCCCGGCCAGTACGGCGTCGGGCAGGCCGCGACATCGGTAACAATCCCGCAATAGGCCACGGCGGCTTTATTGCTCCTCGCGTGCGCGACGGCGCGTCAGCGACGGGTTGTCGGGGTCGGTGTTAATGTGGAGTTCCGTGGGTCGGCAGGCCCCAAGCAAGGCACTTGCCTCAAGAACCAAGCCCTGCCCGTCGTCACGGAGGTTGCTCTTGCCAGCGTTACGCAAGCACCCGCAAACCGCCACCAAGCACCTCTTCGTCACCGGCGGTGTGGTTTCTTCGCTCGGTAAGGGCCTCACGGCGTCGAGTCTCGGGCAGTTGCTCACCGCCCGTGGCCTGCAGGTCACCATGCAGAAGCTGGACCCCTACCTCAATGTCGACCCGGGCACGATGAACCCGTTCCAGCACGGTGAGGTGTTCGTTACCGAGGACGGTGCCGAGACCGATCTCGACGTCGGGCACTACGAGCGGTTCCTCGACCGCAACCTGCCCGGCTGGGCGAATGTGACTACCGGACAGGTGTATTCGTCGGTGATCGCCAAGGAGCGTCGTGGCGAATACCTCGGCGATACCGTTCAGGTCATCCCGCACATCACCGACGAGATCAAGAGCCGTGTCCTGGCGATGGCCCAACCCGACGCCGACGGTAACCGGGCCGATGTGGTGATCACCGAGATCGGCGGCACGGTCGGCGACATCGAGTCGCTTCCCTTCCTCGAGGCCGCCCGCCAGGTGCGCCATGAGGTCGGCAGGGAGAACTGCTTCTTTCTGCACTGCTCGCTGGTGCCGTTCATGGCGCCGTCGGGCGAGCTCAAGACCAAACCGACTCAGCACTCGGTCGCCGCGCTTCGCAGCATCGGTATCACCCCCGACGCGTTGATCCTGCGCTGCGACCGCGACGTACCCGAACCGCTGAAGAACAAGATCGCGCTGATGTGCGATGTCGACATCGACGGTGTGATCTCCACCCCGGATGCACCGTCGATCTACGACATCCCGAAGGTGCTGCACCGTGAGGAGCTCGACGCCTACGTGGTGAGACGGCTGAACCTGCCGTTCCGCGACGTCGACTGGACACAATGGAATGACCTCCTGCAGCGCGTCCATGAACCACATGAGACCGTGCGAATCGCCTTGGTGGGCAAGTACATCGATCTCTCCGACGCGTACCTGTCAGTGGCTGAGGCCCTACGTGCCGGCGGCTTCAAGCATCGCGCCAAGGTGGAATTGCGGTGGGTCGCCTCCGACGACTGTGAAACCGACAGCAGCGCCGCGGCGGTGCTCGACGATGTGCATGCCGTGCTGATCCCCGGCGGCTTCGGCATTCGAGGGATCGAAGGCAAGATCGGCGCGATCCGCTATGCGCGCAAACGCGGCCTGCCCGTGCTGGGGCTGTGCCTGGGCCTGCAGTGCATCGTCATCGAGGCGGCCCGATCGGCCGGGATCACCGGGGCGAATTCCGCGGAGTTCGATCCAAGCACTCCCGATCCGGTCATTTCCACGATGGCCGATCAGCGCGACGCCGTCGCGGGGGACGCCGACCTGGGCGGCACCATGCGGCTGGGCGCCTATCCTGCAGTGCTCGAGCCGGATTCCATTGTGGCGCAGGCCTATGGAGCGACGGAAGTGTCCGAGCGGCACCGGCACCGCTACGAGGTCAACAATGCCTACCGCGACCGCATCGCCGAAAGCGGGCTGAGGTTCTCCGGCACGTCGCCCGACGGGCACCTGGTGGAGTTCGTCGAGTACGACTCCGACGTCCACCCGTTCATGGTCGGGACGCAGGCTCATCCGGAACTGAAGAGCCGTCCCACGCGACCGCATCCACTATTCGCAGCGTTCATCGGTGCGGCGCTGGACTACAAGGCCGCCGAGAGATTGCCGGTGGAGATCCCCGAGCAGCGAGCGAACGGCGCAGAGCACCCGGACGACGCGGAGCAACTGCTCCAGGATGACGCCAGGGAGAAAACCGAAATCCGTGGCTGAACACGATTTCGCGACCGCCGACTCCGAAACCCTCTACATCGGAAAAATTTTCGCTTTACGCGCCGATGAGGTGCGGATGCCCGGCGGTAACACCGCCCGACGTGAAGTCGTCGAGCATTACGGTGCGGTCGCCATTCTCGCCATCGACGATGACGCCAACATCGTCATGGTCTACCAATATCGCCACCCGGTGGGCAGGCGGCTGTGGGAGCTGCCCGCCGGACTGCTGGATATGGGCGGCGAGCCGCCACACATCACCGCGGCGCGCGAACTGGAGGAAGAAGCCGGACTGTCCGCGCAGAACTGGCGCGTCCTGGTCGACCTCGTCAGCGCACCGGGCTTCAGCGACGAGAGCGTGCGGGTGTATCTCGCCACCGGCCTTTCCGATGTCGGCAGGCCGGATGGCCACGACGAAGAGGCCGATCTGGTGGTGCGGCGGTTCGCCCTCGACGAGGCGGTACGGATGGCGTTGAGCGGCGAGATCACCAACGCCATCGCGGTGAGCGGCATTCTCGCTGCACACGCCGCCGGGGGCGATTTCAGTTCGTTGCGACCCGTCGACGCCGCATGGGTCGACAGACCGGCAGCATTCGCCCGGCGGAAGGAACAGTCGTGACGACATTCCGTCCCGCCCTCGACGACCAGCTTCAGGGTTACCTGGACCACCTCACGATCGAGCGTGGCGTCGCCGCCAACACGTTGAGCTCCTACCGGAGAGATCTGCGGCGGTACGCCGAGCACCTCACCCTGCGCGGCATCGACGACCTGGGCAAGGTCACCGAGACGGATGTGAGCGACTTCCTCGCGGCACTCCGCCGCGGCGACACTGATGCCGGGGTGGTGCCGCTGTCGGCGGTGTCGGCGGCGCGCGCGCTGATCGCGGTACGCGGATTGCATCGCTTCGCTGCGGCGGAAGGCGTCACCGAACTCGACGTGGCCCGCGCCGTCAAGCCGCCGACCCCGAGCAGGCGGCTGCCCAAGAGCCTGACCATCGACGAGGTGCTGGCCCTTCTGGAGGGCGCAGGCGGCGACAGCGAGGCCGACGGTCCGCTGACACTGCGCAGCCGCGCACTGCTCGAGCTGCTCTACTCCACCGGCGCGCGAATCTCCGAAGCGGTCGGGCTCGACATCGACGACATCGACACCCACGCCCGTTCGGTGCTGTTGCGGGGTAAGGGCGGTAAGCAGCGGCTGGTGCCGATCGGCCGTCCCGCGGTCACCGCACTGGACGCGTACTTCGTGCGAGGCCGTCCCGACCTGGCACGACGCGGCAAGGGAACGCCCGCGATCTTCCTCAACGCCCGCGGCGGACGGCTGTCGCGGCAAAGCGCGTGGCAGGTGCTGCAGGATGCCGCCGAACGGGCAGGCATCACCGCCGCCGTTTCTCCGCACACCCTTCGGCACTCCTTTGCCACCCACTTGCTCGACGGCGGCGCGGATGTCCGCGTCGTGCAGGAGTTACTCGGCCACGCTTCGGTCACCACAACGCAGATCTACACCCTGGTCACCGTGCATGCGCTGCGGGAGGTGTGGGCGGGGGCGCATCCACGGGCGCGCTAAAGGTCAGGGGCCGAGGTACTCCGACTCGAGGACCAAGTCAGGGAAAACCGAACCGTACTCGCCGTGCGTCTTGTGCTCACGGGTCCGCCAGTGCTTACCTTGCTTCTCGCGCATGGCCGCGCGGTACAGGGGTGCCCCGGGGATCTTCACGTTGTCGGCGACCACGATCGAGCCAGGGTGAAGCCAGCCACGATCGACGATCCTCTGCAGGTCGGCCAGGTACGCGTTCTTGTCGTGGTCGAGGAATACGAAATCCAGTGCGGCGGAGTCGAAGCCGTGTTCGGTGGCCAATGCGTCCAGCGTGCGTCCACCGTCCCCGATCGTGCCGACGACGCATGTTATCCGGTCGGCGACGCCTGCATGCGCCCAGATGCGACGGGCATTGCCTGCGTTGGCCTCGGCCAGTTCGACCGAATACACCTTCGCGTTCGGCGCGGCCGCCGCGATGCGTAGCGCTCCGTAGCCGCAGTAGGTCCCCAACTCCAGCGCCAGCGACGGGCGTGCGCGCCGCACCGCTGCATCCAGAAGCTCGCCCTTCTCGTCACCGACGTTGATGAGGAACGACTTCTCGTACGCGAATCGGTCGATGGCGTCGAGGACGTCGGTGACGTCGCCCTGGCGTGCCTCCGCGAGGACGTACTCGACAACCGCGGCTTCGCGCCCGTCGCCGATCTGTCCGGTTTTGTTGATCCTGGCGCTTGCGGCGGCCATCCGCCAGAACGACCAGCGCAAAAGGGGCACCCGTTGTTTCAGGTTCACGTGTGGACTACCTCCAGGTTGATGGCTCTGCTCGGCACCGCGGCGACACCACGTGGAATGGACCGTGGCAGTCGAGACCGTCGCGCCTCGGGCTGCCGCAGTTCGGCTTTGGTGAGAATGGTTCCCAACGCGATCGCCAGCTCCAGTGCCGCGAATGCCGACCCGGGACAGCGGCGATGTCCGTAGCCGAATGGTGAGTACTCGGCCGGCGGGGGCTTGCGGACAACGAAACGTTCTGGATCGAACCGTCCGGGGTCTGGCCAGACCTGTGGATCGGCGTGTAGGGCAGGAAGCGCTACGCCCACGATGTCACCAGCGTTTCGCGAGGTCCGCCACGTGTCGACAGGACACTTCAACTGGCGCACCACGATCGAAACCGTTGGATGCATGCGCAGCGTCTCGGCGATCACGGCATTGAGGTAGGGGAGCTTCGGCATCCGCTCCGGGGTGGGATCGTCGCTCAGTTCCTCGAGAACCTTGCGCCGAACGGTGTCGTCGGCATGGATGTGGAAGAGCGCCCAAGCTAGCGTCGTCGCCGACGTTTCGTGGCCGGACACCAGTAACGTGCGCAGCTGTTGTTGAACGTCGTCGTCGTTGCGATGACCATCCTTGTCATCGGCAAGCAGCACGCTGAGCACATCGTCGTAGCCGTCGGTGCCGGTTCTCCGCCGCGCGGCGATCTGTTCGGACAGCATCTCATCGAGCCGGATCCGCTTCTCGGAGAAGCGCCTCCACGGACCGAACCCGAACGGCGCCCGCCGCAGCGCAGGGAAGAACATGAACGGCGCGATGTAGTTCCGCATCATCGCTTTCACCACGCGGACGTACTCGCCGCAACGCTCGTCGTCGTCGATACCGAATACTGCCCGCACGATGATCTGCAGCGTGATCGTCTGTGAGGCATCGCGCGCGTCCACCGTGATCCCGGGACGCCATGTTGCGACCACGTCGTCGGCGGCCTTGGCCATCACATCGGTGTAGCGGCGGATGCGCTCGCCGTGCAGAGCGGGCAGAAAGCGCGCGCGCTCGTTCTTGTGAGGTTGCCCGTCGAGCAGGATGATCGATCCTGCGCCGACAACCGGCTCGATTGGATTCGGCATCGGGGGAGTAAACGACGCAGCGGGAATCTTAAGGAACTCGCGGACATCGTCGGGGTGGGCTGCGAAGAGCACATCCCCGAACCCTGGGATAGGCATGTGAAACGCGCTGCCCACCCTTGCTCTTCGGCGGAAGTAGGCCTCGGCGTCATACCAGGCTGCGACCTTGTGCCCGATCCGGAAGCGCAGCCTCGATGGCGGCGGCCTCATATGACGCCTGCGGCGACTGAACTTCTCAGCGCCTTCAGCACGGCCTGGGTGGACGTGCGATTTCCGACAGTGATGCGCACCCCGCCGTCGCCGTAGGAGCGGACTTGAAGTCCCGTGCCTTCGAACGCTTCACACCATGGCCGTCCGCTGGGCGGCAGGTAGACGAAGTTCGCGTGCGAGTCTGTGCTGCGGATCCCCATCGCTTGCAGCCGCATGCGCAGGCGCGCTCGCTCGGCGGTGATTAGCCGGATGCGTTGCCTCAGTTCGCCTTCTGCACAGTAGGAGGCCGCGACTGCGGCCAGGCTGGCAATATTGGTGCCAAACGGCAACTGCATCCTCCATAGGGTGTGAGCCATTTCAGGCGAGCAGAAGGCGTAGCCAGTCCGCATGCCGGCGAGGCCGTAGGCCTTCGAAAACGTCCGCACCACAATGACGTTCGGAAATTGCCGCACCAGGGTAGTTGCGCTTATTCGTAGGCTCGACGACACAAATTCGATATATGCCTCATCCAGCAGCACGAGCGTATCGCGGGGCACCCGTCGCAGAAAGTTTCGCACTGCGGCGATGGACTCAACAGTGCCGCTGGGGTTGTGAGGTCGGCAGATCACCACGGCGCGCGCTCCCGCCGTTGCGTCGACCATCGCGTCGAGGTCGTGACGGCCGTCTTGATCAAGCGGCACCTTGACCGTTTTCAACCGGGCCATCTTCGCGCAGATCGGGTAACCATCGAACGTCGGGTAAGCCATTACGATGGTGTCCCCGGGGTCGGTCAGCGCATGCAGTATCTGCATAACGACCCCGGTAGCACCCGCGCCGATGACGATCTGCTCGTCGTCGACCCCTATGTGCCGAGCAATGACGCCGCGTAGTCGCTCGGGGAGAAACTCCGGGTAGCGGTTTGCGGTACCCACCGCTGCGACTATGGCCGCGTGCACGGCGGGCAGCGGCGAGAACGGATTCTCGTTGAGTGACAACGCCAGTGGATTGTCAGCACCATGCATCGGCGGTTCGGTCGCCAACCGCGTCAGCGATTCCATCACGGTCTGCCGCCCCAGCGGATAGCCGCAGCGCCGGCGAAGTCACCCGCGTGTGCGAAGGCCGCCATCATTACCAGGTCACCTTTCTTGAGTCGCCCTTCGGAGATGGCTCGATCGAGGTTGACGGGGATGCCTGCAGCGAAGAGGTTTCCGCACTCGTCAAAGGTGTCGACGTGTCGTTCCCTCGGTAGCTCCAACGCCTCCCGCCAGTTGCGCAGGAACACCCGGTTGGGCTGGTTGGTGACAAGCAGGTCGATATCGCCGGTCTTCACTCCGGCCCGGTCACACACCGCGTACGCCACTTCGGGCACCTGCCGATTGCCGCGCGCGAGTACCTTGGTGATCTTGCTCTCGGAGAAGCCGATGCAGCCCTCGCCCGATCCTGGCTGCCACCACTTGCGCTCAGGATCGACGGCAATGGTCATTTCGCCGGCGTACTGCCCGTATGTGCGGCACTCCACGTCGAGGATCGGTGACTCGTCCGACACACTCACCAAGCCGACGGCAGCCCCGTCACCGGGTACCGACGCCTGAGCCTTCCGTCGCACCGTCGGCTGATCGAAAATCTGCCCGGCTGCGTTCTGGGCGACGGCAATAAGCGCGGTGCGCCCTTCGCCCGACGCCAGTAGGTTTCGGGCCAGCTTCAATCCCAGCACAAACGCGGCGCATCCGCCGTTATGCAGGTCCAACACCCACTTGGGTTTCATACCAAGGCGATGCGCCATACCTCCGCCGCCGCCGTAGAACGGCATGTCAGGCATTTGTGTGTGGGTGATCAACACGTCGACGTTCGTGATGGCGTCGTCGCCGTGGCGTTTGATCAGGCCCTCCGCCGCGCGCTCGACCATGTCGATGGCCGTTTCGTCTTCGGCCACATGGTGGCGGAACTTGGGAGCTCGAAACATCATGTTGTCGCGTAGGTCGTCCGATTCTGCGAACTGCGCATAGTAATCCGCACCGATCGGATCGCCGGGTAGGTACGTCGACACATCGATCAAGCTGACACTCATCGAGGCGCTCATCTCATCCAGACCGGTGTCACCGGCAGACCATGGTGGTGCCGGTATTCGGCAATTGACTTGAGGTTCTTCAACTCCAAGAGATGGCCGGCACCGAACATGTCCCAGAAATCTCCGACCCACACCGGACGTTGCGGTGGAGCGGTTTTCGGATACGGGTTGCTGTCATAGAAAGGGTGATGGCAGTTGGTCCACAACACCACGGAGCCCGGTTTGTCGAAGACGAGTTGTGCGTCGACAACTCGCATCAGGTAGATCATCCAGAGGTGTTTGCCCTGATCCCACGCGCAGTGGTAGTCGACCGTGCGCGCCTCGGCGTTGGCGATCGTGCGCGTGTAGATTTCGGTTTCCGATCCCAGTTTGTCGTAGGCCAGCCACAGCCCGGCTTCGTCGGTTGGAGTGAAACCCCGAAGGCTGTAGGTCCACTCCTCAAGGCTCCGGGTGTCGGCCAGGTATTCGAAGAGTTCATCTGGCGGACAGTCGATATAGTCGTTGACCGTGCAGTACTGACCGAACACCTGATCGTGGGGATAGACCGACCGCATCATCTCCATGATGATCGGCGTGGCCTTCTCCCGTGGCGAGGTTTCGATGCGAACGACACCCTCGATCGGATCGGCGCTACCGACCTCGGCAAGCCGATTCGCGGTTATATCCTGAAGCGCTGGCAACGGCATCTCCTGCAGTCTCCTATTGTCGAATCGTTCTGTCGGACAGATGCTTTGGGCGGTCATGCCCCAAGAAGGGCAGGAAAGGTGGGATCTCGTCGGGGGAGCATTCGATGCTGACCACCGAGGGGCCGTCGGTCGCAAGCGCCGCCTGCAGTGCCGGACGCAGTGTGTCGAGGGACTCCACATCGACCGATGGCAGCCCAGGGAACATCGCAGCCAGTCCAGCTCCGAGGCGACTCCGGCGAAATCTGTTGTAGCTGTACTGGTCCTCGTAGAACACTTGCTCGCGAGTCACGCACATTGCGTGCGCGTTGTTGTTGAACAGCACGGCGGTAAGGGGCAATTCATACTCAATTGCGGTGTGCAGCTCCATTCCATTCATGAAAAACGCGCCGTCACCGGCGATTACAACGGTTCTGCGCCGTGGGCTCCCGATCGCTGTGCTTGCAGTCATCGAGCGCGCGAACGCGATGCCCACACCCGCGCCGAAGCTGTAGCCCATTCCGCCCATGCCGAGTGCCACGAGGAATCGCCCCGCTCTGCGCGCGGGCAGGTAGTGGATGGCGGCGGCACCCGTATTTCCCGCGTCGACGACAATGTCGGTGCCATCGGTAAGCAGTTCGTCAAGTACTGACATCGCTTCGCGATACCGCACGCCCGGACCGTCGAACTCCGGCGGCGTGAGCCGTGTAGGCGAGGTCGCGTCCGAAGCGCCGACCACGCCGCCGCTGATCCTGAGCACTTCGCGATGCAGCGCTTCAAGCGCGGACTTCAGATCGCCAGCTGGAAAATGGGTGCATGGCAGATATGGCGCGGCCGACCCAACCGAAAGCGTGACCACTTGCGTCAGCAGCTGCTCGAGGCCTGCACTGGCTGTCGCAGGCAGCCGCGTGCCGACCAGCAGACACGACGCGCTGCCGGCGATTGCCGACGCGACACTGGGGTGTCCCATTACGCCTGCTACGCCGAGTACTGATGAGGGGTCGGTTCCTGGTGCTGCGACAACGTCTTTCGCTTCCGGCACGGTTGCCACCCGCGCACCTAGAACCCGACGAAGCTGCTCCAGTTGATGCCGCGCGCCGTCGCGGGCCAGCTGTTCCCCGGCGATGATCGTCACCGGTCCGTGCACCATCTCGCGAGCGAGGATCGCCGCGAGAGAGGACAGATCGGCACTCGGCGCACGGACGCGTCCATTGACCGGAGGCTCAGCAGTCGCCGACGGGCTCTGTTGAACGTCCTTGGGGAGCAGGAGCACGGCCGGACCGCCCGTGCGTGCCGCCGCCACGGCCTGCGGCACCATTGTCGCGGCATCGCGTGCGTCGCGCACACGCCCGCAGTAGAGCGAGACCGTGCCGAATAACGCTTCGGCATCCACAGAACCGTTGACACCGCTGGTGTCTTGAAAGCTGCCGCGGCCGTCCATGGTGGTAGGTGGTTGGCCGACCAGAGCAAGTACTGGCACCCGGCTGGTCAGCGCCTCCGCAAGGGCCGGTACCAAATTCAAGCCGGCCCCTCCGGACGTCGCGGCAACTACCCCGAGACCGGCGCCGGCTCGGCCATAGCCGTCCGCCATCGCCGCGGCGGAGAACTCGTGCTTGGCCAACACGGCCGTGATGTCGTCGCAGAAGAAGGCGGCGTCATAAATATCTTCGATGTTCGCTCCGCCGACGCCGAAGATGTGTCCGACGCGTTCGGCCGCAAGGTACTCGACGATGAAATCGGCAACGCGACCCTTCGAACGCATGCCAGCGATTGTTATTTTCAGTTAACCGTTAAGCAAGTGAAGAGACCTCGGTTTACGGCAGTGTCAGAAAGCCGTCACAATCGGTGGTCGGTAGCCTGTGATTCTTGGGTCGCCAGCCCAACTCGATGCACTCGCATCGCCTCGGTAAGCGCACCGAGCACCCGTCGCGCAACGGCGAGATCTTCGTCGGTGAAGGCCTCCAACGCCTGGTGAGTGCGCATTCCCAGCGGCGCGAAGAAGGTCCGAGCCACCTCCAGCCCTCCGTCCGAATAGCGCAAAAACACTTTCCGGCGGTCAGCTGGATGGGGCTCTCTTCTGATGTGCCCCGCCTCGACCATTCGGTCAACCAGGTAGGTGACGGCGGCGGCAGTCATTCCGAGGCGATCCCGCAACTCTCTCAAGGTCAGCGGCGAATCAGTCTGCTCCGCCACCATGACGTGAAGCAGTGCGTCGAAATCGTTGTTGCTGACGTGATGGAGTGCCGCGAACAGGCGCGAAATCCGATCGGACTCGGCGGTGAGGGTGCGTAGATCGGCCGACAGCATCGATTCCAGCTCGGAACGACTGCTGGCTTCTGGCGCGCCGCCTTTCGCCCCGGTCATCACTGGGATGCTAGCTGCGCGGAACCGTCAACCGGCTAAATACTCCGACTCCAGCACCAGGTCGGGGATCAGCGTCTGGTACTCGACGTGGGTCTTGTGCTCGACGGTGTTCCACAGCGAGCCCTGCTGCTCGCGCATGTACGCGCGGTACTTGGGGGCTCCGGGAACCCGCACGTTGTCGGCGACGGCGATGGATCCCTTGTGCAGCCAGCCGCGGTTCAGAATGGTCTGCAGGTCGGACAGGTACACGCTCTTTTCGTGGTCGATGAACAGCAGGTCGACCGATCCGGCGCCGAAGCCGTGTTCGTTGGACAGCGCGTCGAGCGTCTGTCCGCCGTCCCCGATAGTGCCGACCACGCAGGTGACCCTGTCGTCGACACCGGCGTGAGCCCAAATACGCTGGGCCACTTCGGCATTATCCGACGAGAGCTCGACCGAGAACACCTCGGCGTCCGGTGCCGCCCTGGCGATGCGCAGCGCGCTGTAGCCGCAGTAGGTGCCGAGCTCCAGCACCCGCTTCGGATTGGCGCGGCGGACGGCGGCGTCGAGCAGCTCGCCCTTCTCGTCTCCGACGTTCACCAACATGGACTTTTCCGTGGCGAACGTGTCGATGGTGGCCAGCACGTCGTCGACGTCGCCCCGGCGCGCGTTGGCTTCGACGTAGGCCGCGCAGGCCTCCTCCCGGCCGTCGCCGATCTGGCCGGTCCTGACGAAGCGCGGCAGCCCCATCGCCAGCCGCCAGAACGACGAACGAAGGAACGGCAACCGCCGCTTCAGGCTCATGGCCGCCAGCCTAGGCGGACGGCCTAGCGCAATGGGCTCGATGTTGCCCGCGGGTCTGCCCGTGCCAGATCATCTGCCCCGTTAAACTTGCCCGGATGTTCGCCATGGCCGTACCCAGTCTGACCACCGAAGGTGGGGCATGACCGCATGACGTCCCGAAGGTGTGCGCGAGTGAGGATCGCAGCGCAGCGAGGACCGGAGCGAGCGGAAACCGAGGCATGACAGAGGACGGCACCGGCGCCGACCCGCCCGCACAGGCGGGACTGACCGGGCGTGCGCCCCGGCCGATTCCCGACCCCAAACCCAAGAGCGTGCACGGGCCCGCGAAGGTCATCGCGATGTGCAACCAGAAGGGCGGCGTCGGCAAGACCACCTCGACCATCAACCTGGGCGCCAGCCTCGCCGGGTACGGCCGTCGGGTGTTGCTTGTGGACCTGGACCCGCAGGGTGCGCTGTCGGCGGGGCTCGGCGTGCCCCACTACGAGCTCGACCACACGATCCACAACCTGCTCGTCGAACCGAGGGTGTCCATCGACGACGTCCTGATCCACACCCGGGTCAAGAACATGGATCTCGTGCCCAGCAACATCGACCTGTCTGCGGCGGAGATCCAGCTGGTCAACGAGGTCGGTCGGGAGCAGTCGCTGGCCCGCTCACTGCACCCTGTGCTGGACCGCTACGACTACGTACTGATCGACTGCCAGCCGTCGCTGGGCCTGCTCACAGTGAACGGGCTGGCCTGCTCGGACGGCGTGATCATCCCGACCGAATGCGAGTACTTCTCGCTGCGCGGGCTTGCGTTGCTGACCGACACCGTCGACAAGGTGCACGACCGGCTGAACCCCAAGCTCAGCATCAGTGGCATCCTCATTACTCGTTATGACCCGCGCACCGTCAATTCCCGCGAGGTGATGGCCCGCGTCTTGGAGCGGTTCGGTGATCTGGTGTTCGACACCGTGATCACCCGCACGGTGCGCTTCCCGGAAACCAGCGTCGCCGGCGAACCGATCACCACATGGGCACCGAAATCCGGTGGCGCCCAGGCATATCGCTCGTTGGCCCGCGAGGTCATCGCCCGGTTCGGTTCGTGAACACCGAGACACAGCCGGCGGAGCAGCAGACAGGCTTCCAGGTTCGGCTGAGCAATTTCGAGGGTCCGTTCGACCTGTTGCTGCAGCTGATCTTCGCGCATCGTCTCGACGTCACCGAGGTGGCGTTGCACCAGGTGACAGACGAATTCATCGCCTACACCAAGGCGATAGGCCCGCAGCTCGAGCTGGATGAGACCACCGCGTTCCTGGTGATCGCGGCGACCCTGCTGGATCTGAAGGCGGCGCGCCTGCTGCCGGCCGGGGAGATCCACGACGAGGAAGACCTTGCCCTGCTCGAGGTGCGCGACCTGCTGTTTGCGCGCCTGCTGCAGTACCGGGCGTTCAAGCATGTCGCCGAGATGTTCGCCGAGCTCGAAGCCGCCGCCCTGCGCAGCTATCCGCGTGCGGTATCGCTGGAGGACCGCTACGAGGACCTGCTGCCCGAGGTGATGCTGGGCGTCGATGCGCAGCTCTTCGCCGAGATCGCGGCGACCGCATTCACCCCGCGACCGGTGCCCACGGTGGCCACCGAGCATCTGCACGAGCTGATGGTGTCGGTGCCCGAGCAGGCCGAACAACTGCTGGCCGACCTGCAACGCCGTGGCCCTGGACAGTGGGCCACGTTCTCCGAGCTGGTCGCCGATTGCCGGGAGCCGATCTTGATCGTGGGCCGGTTCCTGGCGCTGCTCGAACTGTATCGAGCGCGGGCGGTAGCATTCGACCAATCAGAACCGCTTGGTGTGCTGCAGATTTCGTGGACCGGAGATCGGCCATCCAGCGACGAAATCGAAGCCACTGAGACGGTGGAAGAGCCAAACGATGACTGACGAATTCTCCAATCCGGTCGACGACGACCTGCCCGAGCCGGTGAACGGCGACGACCGCCCCGATGCGGTGGACCACGATGTCCGCGAGGTACGCAACGGCGGCATGCCCGAGGGGATCAACGGCGACATCCCCGATCTCGACCTGGGCATCGACGTCGCAGAGCCGCCACAGCTGGAAGACGATGAGCTCGGAGCCGTGCTCGAGGCGCTGCTGCTGGTAGTGGATACCCCGGTCACCGTCGACGCGCTCGCCGCGGCGATCCAGCAGCCGGCCTACCGCGTTTCGGCCAAGCTTCAAGTGATGGCCGAGGAGCTCTCGGCTCGCGAGAGCGGCATCGATTTGCGCGATGCCGGTGGTGGGTGGCGCATGTACACCAGATCTCGGTACGCGCCCTACGTGGAGCGGCTGCTGCTCGACGGGTCGCGCACGAAGCTGACCCGCGCGGCGTTGGAGACGCTGGCCGTGGTGGCGTACCGCCAGCCGGTGACGCGGGCCCGCGTCAGCGCGGTGCGCGGCGTCAACGTGGATGCGGTGATGCGGACCCTGCTGGCCCGCGGGCTGATCACCGAGGCCGGCGCCGATTCCGACACCGGCGCCATCACCTTCGCGACGACCGAGTTGTTCCTGGAACGGCTCGGGCTGTCCTCGCTGACCGACCTTCCCGACATCGCCCCGCTGCTGCCCGACGTCGACGTCATCGACGACCTGAGCGAAACGCTCAGCGAAGAACCACGTTTCATGAAGCTCGGTCTACCGCGCGCGAGTGACCAGCAGCCGATGTCCTTCGACGTGGACAAAGACTGAGATGGCCGATCCGGAAGGCGTGCGGCTGCAGAAAGTGTTGTCGCAGGCCGGAATCGCGTCGCGGCGCGTTGCGGAGAGAATGATCGTCGATGGCCGCGTGGATGTCGACGGGCGGGTGGTGACGGAACTCGGCACCAGGGTCGATCCCGACGTGTCGGTGATCCGGGTCGACGGGGCCCGGGTGTTGCTCGATGACACCCTGGTCCACCTGGCGCTGAACAAGCCACGGGGGATGCACTCGACGATGTCCGACGACCGCGGCAGGCCGTGCATCGGCGATATGGTCGAACACCGAGTCCGCGGTAACAAGAAGCTGTTTCACGTCGGACGCCTCGACGCCGACACCGAAGGTCTGATGTTGCTCACCAACGACGGCGAGTTGGCGCACCGACTCATGCATCCGTCATTCGAGGTTCCCAAGACGTACCTGGCGACGGTCGTCGGCACGGTGCCTCGCGGTATCGGCCGCAAGCTGCGCGAAGGAATCGAGCTGGATGACGGACCCGCCCGGGTGGACGATTTCGCGGTGGTGGACGCCGTGCCCGGTAAGACGATGGTGCGCGTGACGCTGCACGAAGGCCGCAAGCGGATCGTCCGCCGGATGCTCAAAGAGGTCGGCTTTCCGGTTCAGGAACTCGTGCGCACCGATATCGGTGCGGTGTCGCTGGGGGACCAGCGACCCGGAAGCATCCGCGTTTTGAGCCGCAAAGAGGTCGGCGCGCTCTATCTGGCGGTGGGCATGTGAGCGGCCCGGTGGTGGTCGCGGTCGACGGTCCCGCCGGTACTGGAAAGTCCTCGGTATCAAGAGGTTTGGCGCGTACCATGGGTGCGCGATACCTGGATACCGGGGCGATGTACCGGATCGTGACGCTGGCAGTGCTGCGAGCAGGCGTCGATCTCGGCGACACCCCGGCCATCGAAACTGCCGTAAGCGACGTTCCGCTCTCGGTCGGCTATGACCCCGATGAGGATCGTGCTTACCTTGACGCCGAGGATGTTTCGACCGAAATCCGTGGCGACGCGGTGACGAAGGCGGTTTCCGCGGTGTCGGCGGTGCCTGCGGTTCGAGCACGCTTGGTGGGACTGCAACGCGAGCTGGCCGCGGGGCCCGGCAGCGTCGTGGTTGAGGGGCGAGACATCGGCACCGTCGTGCTACCGGATGCGGATGTGAAGATCTTTCTGACGGCGTCGGCGGAGGAACGCGCGCGGCGGCGCAACGAGCAGAACGTCGCCAATGGCCTTGGCGACGACTACGAAGCGGTGCTGGCCGACGTGAAACGCCGCGACCACCTCGATTCCACCCGCGCGGCGTCTCCGCTGCGCGCGGCCGACGACGCGCTGATGGTCGACACCAGCGACATGTCGGAGTCCGACGTGATCGCCCATCTCGTGGACCTCGTCGAGCAGCGTGCGGGTGCGTCGCGATGACAGATGCCGATGGCACCTGGGCCGATGAAAGCGACTGGGAGCTGGTCGATTCGGAGGCTGGCGAGGATGTCGACGGCGCTGCCGACGCCTCCGGGCCGCCGCCGGTGGTCGCCGTCGTCGGGCGCCCGAACGTCGGCAAATCCACGCTGGTGAACCGTATCCTCGGTCGTCGCGAGGCGGTGGTGCAGGACGTTCCCGGCGTCACCCGCGATCGCGTCTCCTACGACGCGAACTGGGTGGGGCGTCGGTTTTTCATCCAGGACACCGGGGGCTGGGAACCCGACGCGAAGGGTCTGCAACAGCTGGTCGCCGAGCAGGCGTCGGTGGCGATGCGCACGGCCGACGCGATCATCCTGGTGGTCGACGCCGTGGTGGGCGCCACCGCCGGCGACGAGGCGGCGGCGCGGATCCTGCGCCGGTCGGGTAAGCCCGTATTTTTGGCCGCCAACAAGGTGGACACCGAGCGCGGCGAAGCCGATGCCGCCGCGCTGTGGTCGCTGGGGCTGGGGGAGCCGTACCCGGTCAGCGCCATGCACGGCCGCGGCGTGGCCGACCTGCTCGACCAGGTCGTCGAGGCGCTACCTGTGGTGTCGGAAGTCGGCCCCCGCGGTGGCGGCCCCCGGCGGGTGGCGCTCGTCGGCAAGCCGAACGTCGGCAAGAGCTCATTGCTGAACAAGCTCGCCGGCGACGAGCGGGCAGTGGTGCACGACCAAGCCGGCACCACCGTCGACCCGGTGGACTCGTTGATCGAATTAGGCGGCAAGACTTGGCGTTTCGTCGATACGGCGGGGCTGCGACGAAAGGTCGGCCAGGCCAGCGGACACGAGTTCTATGCCTCCGTGCGCACCCATGGTGCGATCGACGCCGCCGAGGTGGTCATCGTGCTGATCGATGGGTCGCAGCCACTGACCGAGCAGGACCAGCGGGTGCTGTCGATGGTGATCGAAGCGGGCCGGGCGCTGGTGTTGGCGTTCAACAAGTGGGACCTCGTCGACGAGGACCGGCGCTACGACCTCGGTCGCGAGATCGAACGCGAACTGGCGCAGGTGCAGTGGGCGCCGCGGGTCAACATCTCCGCCCTGACCGGGCGGGCCGTGCAGAAGCTGGTGCCCGCACTGGAGACGGCGTTGGCGTCCTGGGACAGCCGGATCTCAACCGGCAGGCTGAACACATTCCTCAAGGAGGTCGTCGCGGCGACCCCGCCGCCGGTGCGCGGGGGCAAGCAGCCCCGGATCCTGTTCGCCACCCAGGCCACCACGCGACCCCCGACGTTCGTGTTGTTCACCTCGGGATTCCTCGAGGCCGGGTATCGCCGGTTCCTTGAGCGGCGGCTGCGTGAGACATTCGGGTTCGAGGGCAGCCCGGTGCGCATCAACGTACGGGTGCGCGAAAAGCGGGGTGCGCGCTCTCGATAAGTTGGTTCGGTGCCCGTCATCGACATGATCCTGATCGCCTTGGCGGGCGTCGCGGCAGGAGCCATCAACAGCCTCGTCGGGTCGGGCACGCTCGTGACGTTCCCAACACTGGTGGCGCTGGGATATCCACCGATCGTCTCCACAATGTCGAACGCGATCGGATTGGTCGCCGGGGGCATTTCGGGCACCTGGGGCTACCGGCGGGAATTGCGCGGCCAGTGGCATCGGCTGCGCTGGCAGATGCCGGCGTCGTTCGTCGGCGCCCTGCTCGGTGCGTGGCTGCTTCTGCATCTGCCCGAGAAGGTCTTCACCGAAGTCGTGCCGGTGCTGTTGATCGCTGCGCTGATCCTCGTCCTGATCGGTCCGAAGATCCAGAACTGGGCGGGCAAGCGGGCCGAGGCCGCCGGGCAATCGGCTGAGCATGTGTCCCGAGGTCGCATGGTGGCGTTGGTAATCGGCACCTTCGCCGTCGGTATCTACGGCGGCTACTTCACCGCCGCGCAGGGCATCCTGCTGATGGGCGTGATGGGTGCGCTGCTGCCCGAGGACATGCATCGAATGAACGCCGCGAAGAACCTGCTCTCCCTGATCGTGAATGTCGTTGCGGCAGTGGCGTACATACTCGTCGCGTTCGACCGGATCAGCTGGCTGGCGGCGGGATTGATCGCACTCGGCTCGCTGGTGGGCGGGTACCTCGGCGCACACTACGGCCGCAGGCTGTCACCGAATGCGCTGCGGGCGTTCATCATCGTCGTCGGCCTGATCGGGCTGTACCGCCTGGTCACGATCTAGTCAGAAGCTGCGGCGCGCCGACTCCTGCTCGAGCACCTCGTCGAGGTACTTGAGCCGCTCCATCGACGAGACGGCGCGCTGCGTGCGGTTGTTCTTGGCCAGAAGATCCCGGTGCCGGTGCACGAACGACCAATAGCCGGCGGTGAACGGGCAGGCGTCGTCGCCGAGTCGCTTCTTCGGGTCGTAGGCGCAGTCGCCGCAGTGGTCGCTCATCTTGTTGATGTAGGCGCCGCCGGAGGCGTACGGCTTGGTGGCCAGCTTGCCGCCGTCGGCGTGCTGGCTCATCCCGACGACGTTGGTCGGCATCACCCAGTTGAAGCCGTCGACGTAGGCGGTGGCGAACCATTCGGTCAGCTCGGCGGGCCGATAGCCGCGCTGCAGCGCGTGGTTGCCAAGCACCATGAGCCGCTGGATGTGATGGGTCCACCCGCGGTCCCGCACCCCGATCAGCGCCTGGCGCAGGCATTCCGCCGTGACGGCGTCGGCGTCCAGCTCGCGCCACCATTCGGGTAGTGCTGTTCGGGCGGCCAGCTTGTTGTTGCGGGTGTACCCGGAGCCGAAGTGCCAGTACAGATGCCACATGTATTCGCGCCAGCCGAGGATCTGCCGGATGAATCCCTCGACCGCAGCGAGCGGGGCGCCGTGCCGCCGGTAGGCGTCCTCGGCGGCCTCGACGGCGTCGAGCGGGTGCAGCACCCCGAGGTTGAGGGGTACCGACAGAAGCGAATGCGACATCGCCCAGTCCTGGCCCATGATCGCGTCCTCGTAGCGGCCGAAGGTCGACAGGCGATGTTCGATGAAGCGGTCCAGCGCTCGCTTGGCCTCGGCCGGTGTGACCGCGAACAGCCGCGGACCGTCGTTGCCCACCATGAGCGGAAGTTCCATGCGGTCGAGGTCGTGGCGGACCTTCTCGTCGACGTCGTCTTCGCGCGGCTGGTATGGCTTTGGAACCTCCAGCGTCGCTTGCTTTTTCGGTGGCGACTCCCGATTTTCTTCGTCGTAGTTCCATCGGTTGCCGACTGGTTTGTCGCCGTCCATGAGTACGTCGAAGCGCCGGCGCTGTTCGCGATAGAAGTCCTCCATGCGGAACCGGCTGCGATCGCCGGCCCATTCGGTGAAGTCCTTGCGGGGGAGCGCGAAGGTGGGCGTGGGCAGGACGTCGGCGACGAGACCGTCCGTGCACAGGCGGTGGACGAACTGTCTCGGCGGCGTGCGAAGTCGGCTCGTGGACGAGTACGGGGCGGCCGTACTCCTCGAGTGCGTCGGTGTACGTCTCGGACTGCATCAGGGTGGACCGGTCGGCGAGATCGCGATGCGCGTGACGGAGCGCCGAGAGGACAAGGTGCAGCTTCTGGCGGTGGTATGGCCGACGCCGCAGGGCTGAGGTGGCTTCGACGAGGAGCACCTCGCGGTGGGAGTGCTCGCCGCCGTACGTGGCCGGGCCCAACTGGTCGGCGAAGAGCCACAGCGGGGTGTCGTCTCGTACGGTCACGACACAGGTGTACCCACTGGTTGCGGTTGGGATTGTGACGTCACGCTGCGGTAGGCTCACGTGCTGCTGCCGGTCCCATTCGGCGGCACCGGGCTGTGGCGCAGTTTGGTAGCGCACTTGACTGGGGGTCAAGTGGTCGCAGGTTCAAATCCTGTCAGCCCGACAGAGTGAAATGGGTGTTGACCTGCGGTGTTCGGTCGGGATCGATATCTGAAACCGGTTTAGCTGATTGTATACGTAGGGACCGTATCTGCCCCTGTCTGGCCCGTCCGATAGCGCACTTGTCCGATCGTCAAGTGCTTCGATCTGCGGCATTGAGTTCTATCGGCTCATCTTGCGCGGGTCGGGGAAGCCCATCTTGATGTAGCCGGGTGCGCGTTTCTTCAGTGACGAGGCGATGACGGGTGTGAGTTCGTCGTGGTAGTCGTGCACGGTTGCGGTGGTCTTCGAAGGGTAGGGACGGGTGACACGACCGACGTATTGCACGAGGCGGTTCTTGAAGGTGATGGGTGCTGCCAGGAACAGGGTGTCGAGGGCGGGGCAGTCGAAGCCTTCGCCGATGAATGAGCTGGTGCCGACGATCAGCAGTGGATCCGAATCGGGCGTGTGGTTGGCAAGTTGGTCGGCGATCTGGCGGCGTTCACGCGCCTTCATGCCGCCGCTGAGAACGGTGACGGTCTTTCCGGCGGTGCGTAGCTGGTCGGTGATGGCGTTGAGGTGTTCGACCCAGGTGGTGAGCACCAGGATGTTGGCTCCGGTCTTCGGAGGCGGTCAGCACGTCGTCGACGATCTGGTCGAGCCGAGTGCGGTCGGCGACGAGGGCTCGATAGATTTCGGCCATTCCACCGGGTGCGGTGGGGTCGGCGTCGCCGCGGTATTGGAATTCGGTCGGGTGCAGGTGCAGAACTGGGTGGGGCGTCAGTAGGTCGGAACCGTCGACCGGGAGTTGTCCGGTACTGGGTGGCTCGATGGCCACGTGGTGTGATCCGAGTTGGTGATAGATCAGGTCTTCGAGCCCGTCACGGCGCTCCGGCGTCGCGGTCAGGCCGAGCCAATACCGCGCGGCTATGCGGCTGAGGACGCCGAAGAATGCGCTGGCGGCGACGTGGTGGCATTCGTCCACAATGACGAATCCGTAGCTGGCGGTGATGTCCTCGACGTTGTCGCGGCGGGCAAGCGTTGGCAGCAGCGCGATGTCGAGGATGCCCGTGGTTTTCGAACGCCCGCCACCGATCTGACCGCATGCGAAACTCAGGTGGCTGCTGATCCGGTCGCGCCATTGGTCGGCCAGGGCCTTGCGATCGACAAGGACCAGGGTGGCGGTAGCTCGTGATTCGATTGCCGCACAGGCGATAACAGTCTTGCCCGTGCCCGGGGGGCGATAAGGATGCCGGTGTCCTGTTCAAGGATTCGGTGCAGTGCGGTGGTCTGAACGGTGCGCAACGGCGTGCTGCAGGTGAACTTGTGGGGTTGACCGAGGATGCGTTTGTCATCGACGTGTAGCGTGCTGTCGGCCGATTCGACGAGTTCTGTCAGCAGAGGATGGAGGCCGCGGGGCAGGACGAGATCACCGTCAGCGGTTTCGTCGTAGCTGTAGAGGAACCGTGGTGTGTCCCAGGTGCTGCGGCGCGCACGTTGGCGCGCATCGAATTCCGGGTTGCGTATCGATGCGGCGTGTTTAACGGCCGAGATCATCGCTGGGCCAAGATCGTTGGCGGTCAAAATGAGTCGTGATGTGAACTCTGCGCGCACGATTGCCGCCGGCCGTGGGATGATGCGCGATGACGTCGGTAGCTGCAGACGCCGGACATTGTGGCCGATCTGTGGGTCGGGAAGTTGGCGCGCCAACGCGGTCACGTCTTTGGTGGACAATCGGGCGATGCTTGACAGGTAGGCCCACTGATCCTCGTATGGCTCGAGGGTGGCGGGATCGAGGAAGACGGTGGTGCCGTGTTGACGGCGCTTACCGTTCATCGGTGCGGCGATCAGATTGCCCACCCCTCGCCCGGTGTGGACGTCCTGGGATGGGAACAAGCGGTCATAGCTACTCAGATGCATGCTGCCACGCAGGCGAAATGCCTCACTCAGGAGACTTGTAGCGATGCTGCGGGCGACCGATGCCGAGATCGCATGAGCGAAGAAGATCCAAACGTGAGCTCCGCGCCCGGATTGTGATACCTCCAGCGCAGCCGGAATCCCATAGGAGCGAGCCGCTTTCATGTACGCGAGCGCGTCGAGCATCGCGGCTTCCTTGTCGAAATCAGCCGCCACCCACCAGCAGGTGTCGTCATCGCTGAGCGGATACAGGCCGATATGTGCCTCGCCCCGCAGGTGGGCATCAACGACCTCTGGGGTCAGCGGAAGATAAGGTGCGTCGGCCCGATTCATACCCTTGCGCCAATAGCCCTTGATCGCCGGCATCCAACCTGAACGGCCATCTCGACGATTCTCCCAGCGCAGCGCGTAAACATCGGTGCGACAACGGAACAACTCGAAGAAGAACCGCACCTTATCAGCGGAGCTGGAGCCCATTGTCACCGGTGAGGCCGGCGCCCCCGTCAGCGTCGCCTGGTCACTGGCGGCTGCGCGTGCCTGTTCCTCACTCAACTGAAGAAGACGACGCAAACGCACATTGTCGGCACGCAGCGTGTCCAACTCACCAGGGAAACTCTCGACACCGCTAACGGTCAACTCCTTTGTGCGGCACATTCTTCGGCGGAAGGGTTTACTCCCGCCAGCGCTCCCCGAGCGCTTTCGCCGCTGTGGACACCTTCATGACCAGACGACGCTCGCGGTTCCTGACGGGAACGAAGTGGTAGTGCTCGTAGAAGGATTGCGCCTCGTCGTCTATGGCATCAACGACGATGAGCCGGCCGCCGCCGATTTCCGATGCGGCGACGGCTTTGCCTAGTGCGTCGAGGAGCAGCTGCTCGCCATATCCCTGACCCCGCAGCGACGTGTCGATCGCCAGGCGGGCAATCAAGTATCCGGGTATGCGGGAATAGCCGCCAGCCATGGATCCCGAGACGCCGTCGTCGTTGCGTACTACTTCGGTGGGGCAGATGGCGAAATAGGCGCTGACTTTCTGTTCGCCAGCGGGGTCCACACGTAGACGTGCGCGACCCCGCTGCTGTCCGCGCGACGGGCATGGGCGATGAGCCAGGTATTCAGCGACTCCTTACCGCAGTCGAATCCTTCCAGCGTGTGGGCGTCAGTGAGTCGCGCGGACTCGAACACTGTTCAACGCCTTGCGAAGACCGCTGGCTTGCGTGCGGCTGCCGCCAGCCGCGGCGCGTCGTCAGCAGCATCGAGCGAGGACATCAGCTTGTCGAACTGTTCGGGCTCCATTGCCGTTACCAGCTCCTGACGCAGGATGTCTTCGGCCCGTTGCATCGCAGCTTTCCGCACGAACTCCGACGTCTGCTCATGGACAAGGTTGGCGGCGCGCTGGATGCGGTCCAAGGTCGCTTGCTCCGCGCGAAGCTCGATGCGCTTCGTTTTGATTGCCACAGCGACACCTCCATCTTCCCTCAGTCATCTCTGCTCGCAGCTGTCGATCGATTCATTGTACGGTGAATGTACGTACATGGCTAGTAAGGGTTGCGGCCGGCACTGGGGACCGCCCAGGGACCACACGTTATGGGCCTCCGCTGCTCGGCGCCATCGCGGCCCCGGCACTGGAAGCCGTCAATCGCCTGTACGGCTGGCGGGCGGCTTGCTTAGTGATTGCTGTCGTCATCGCGGCAATCTGAGCCATTGCCCTCGCGCTGGTCCCCGCGGAGGACCGCACGGTTCCAGACCTTCGCGGGAAGCGCCGCATTCGGCGGCGGTGCGCTGCTCCTCCTGCTCGGCCGGTACGGCGTGGCGGGGACTCGGGATGACGATGGATAGTAAGGCCGCTCAACGGCCACGCTGATTTCGGCGACGGCCGGACCCGTCCGGCGCGCACTTAGTTTCTTAGTCGCGCGTTATTCGTCCCGCGCAGGCGACGGCGACGCCGATGTCTCTGCCGGTTCTGCCGATTCGTCCAGTAACTGGTCTTCGAACGGCTCGTCGTCGGCGTCAGGTTCCTCGTCTTCCTCGTCTGCCGGATAGTCATATAGCAGGGCTCTGGTTGATCCCTCACCAACAGCATGACCGTCGCCGCGATCGTGCCGAGTCCGACGAGGATGGTCACGACGATGAGAATCAGGACGATCAAATCCACATCCATGGAGGCCCCTCGTTCGGTGCAGGCTCTCTCTTCCGCTATTGCGCGGCTGCCGCCAACGACTCGGAGAAGGCTCCCTGCGTTCGTCCCGTTCTGTTGCGATGCTAACCGGTCAGCGCCTCCGGAGAAGGAGCAAAGACGGTGCGGCGTGATCAGTTCAGTTCTTCGGCGCGGGGCTCATGGATCCGATGTAGTAGGTCTCGTTGCCGGTCGGATATCCGCCGCCGTCGGTGGCGATGTGAACGTGGTCGAAGTGGTTGGCGGTTTCGTTGCCGTAGTCCGCGGTCCAACTCGGCGCGCCGATGCCGGGGTAGAAGCCCTGCCTCCAGATCACATGCAGGATGCCCCAGCGTTTCGCATTCGCCAACGCAAGCCCGGCGATCTGGTTGCCGAGTTCGATGCCCTCTTCGGAGCCGTGGTTCGGGATCATCACGTCGATCGCCAACCCGTTGGGATGCCACCTCAAGGCATCCTGGCGATACCCGCCGATGGTGGTGATCTCGGGAAACATCACGCTGATGGCACGGGCCGCCCAGATGGTCTTGACCTGCAGACCCTTCTCGGGCGCGACGCCGGCGGGCAGCGCGAACGGGAGTTCCCTCGCAGCGGCGGGCGCGCTCGCCGCCAACAACTCCGCCTCCGCGGGAATGGCGACGTTCGGCGCAGCGGCCGGCGCGGGTTCCGCGTGGACGGTGCTACGGCCGCGGTGTCTGCGCGCAGCATGGCGTGTCGGCGCTCTGGGCGTAAAGCATGGCGGCAGAGACGACGAGCGAGACCACGACCGCCAACCAGCGGCCGCGGCCATTGGCTAACAGGTTTCTGCTCACGCATGAGCACTTTACTGTCGTTTCGCGTTGACGCGATGTCGCAAACTTCGTTGTCTCCTGATGTTCCAGAGCCTCGACGGCCTCGGTCAGGCCAGCAAGTTCGTGCGCCGGCGAAACGCCAAAAATGTCGCATCGCCGGCAGTGTTGGGTCACCGAGGTCGCGTAGTACTACTCATCCACAGTCGCCCGCGGCACCGGCATCCTGAACGCATGCACGCTCACCAAGCCTGTGTCCGGTGCAGGCAAGGTCGCCGCCGAAACTCCGCCCGACCGCGACCGCGCGGTCGACGTCGCCCGGCTCGCCGCGCTGGTGGTCGTGATGTTCGGGCACTGCGCGCTGCTGCTCGCCACCATCGACAGCCGGCGGTCTGCGGATCGGCAACCTGCTCGGCGAGCTGCCCGCGATCGCACCGATCACGTGGATCGTCCAGGTCATGCCGCTGTTCTTCCTGGCCGGCGGCGCGGCAGGCGCGTACGGCTGGCACTCAGGCACGTCCTGGGGCACGTGGCTGTTCACCCGGGCCCAGCGACTGTGCCGGCCCGTGTTCTGGTACCTCGCCGCATGGTCGATCGGGCTTCTCGTGACGCGACATGTTCCTCGGAGCCGAGTCCGCCGCAAGGACTCGGACGCGAGTGCGTCGCGCTGCTGTGGTTCCTCGGTGTGTACCTCGTCGTGCTCGCCTTCGTTCCTGCGCTGACCCGGATGTCGACGGGTCGCGCGGTCGCCGTCGTGGTCGGTCCCTGATCGCCGCCGCCGCGGCGATCGACGCGATTCGGTTCGCCGTCGGCACGCCCATGGCGGGCGTGGCCAACTTCGTCATCGTCTGGCTGATCCCGGTGGTGATCGGCGTGGCCTACGCGCGGCAGCTGATCGGCCCGCGCGCGGCACTCGTCGTCGCCGCAGCCGCATTCGCCGCGCAGGTCGTGCTCGCCGCCGTCGGACCCTACGAGGTCTCCCTGGTCGTGACCGGGACGGAGCGGATCTCCAACGTGTCGCCACCGACGCTGTTGCTCGCGCTGCACTGCACCTGGATGTCCTTGCGTGTTCGTGGCCGCCGCGGGAGCGATCCGACGGTGGGCCGAGCGGCCCCGCGTCTGGTACGTCGTCGCGGTGGGCAACGGGGGAGCGATGACGCTCTACCTCTGGCACATCCCCGCGATCGCGGTCGCCACCTTCGCTCTGCACGCCGATCGGTCTTGACGCGTACGACGTTGACGCGCCAGGCTTCTGGGCGATCCTCGCGCTGCGCGCGGTGGTATTCGCGGTCGTGATGGCCGCTATGTTCAGGCTGCTCTCGCCGCTCGAGCATCGTCGGCTGCCGTGGTGGGACGCGCCCGTCGCGGCCACCGGTGTCCGGTCGACCGCCGCAGGTGTGCTCATCGTCCTCGCCGGCGTCGCGCTGGTGTTGCTGGCCAAGAACGGTCTGGGCGATATCCCGGGTCTGACGATGCTCGGATGCTTCATCGCTGCAACCGCCGCCGCGCGCGTCTGCGCCGCGTCGAAACAGCAGTCGCCCCAACCGGTCTCGGCCTAACGGTCGACGAGTTGCTCCGGCGGTTCGCCGGCGTCGGCCACGGCGCCGGCACGGGCCGGGCTGCGAACCACCTGCGGCCACCAGAACCACTTACCCATCAGCGCCGCGATCGACGGTGTCATGAACGCGCGAATCACCAACGTGTCGAACAGCAGACCCATTCCGATCGTCGAGCCCATCTGGGCGACCACCGTCAGCTCACTCACCACCATCGAGATCATCGTGAACGCGAACACCAGACCAGCCGCGGTCACCACCGAGCCGCTGCCGCCCATCGCACGGATGATCGCGGTGTTGATGCCCGCGGGGAGCTCTTCCTTCAACCGTGCGACCAGCAGCAGGTTGTAGTCGGCGCCGACGGCCAACAGGATGATCACCGCCATGGCCATCACCATGAACTGCAGCTCGATGCCCAGTACGTGCTGCCAGATCAGAACCGACAGGCCGAACGATGCGCCCAGCGACAGCACCACGGTGCCGACGATGACCGCGGCCGCGACGACGACTGCGCGTGATGATCAGCATGATGGTGAAGATCAGCGCCAGCGCGAGGATGGCCGCGATGAGCAGGTCGTAGTTGTTGCCGTCCTGCATGTCCTTGAACGCCGACAGCGGTGCCGCCGAGGTAGATCGTGGAGCCCTCCAGCGGCGTGCCCTTGATGGCTTCCTTCGCCGCGTGCTTGATCGCCTCGATGCGGTCGATTCCGTCGGTGCTGAGCGGATCTCCCTCGTGCTGGATGATCATCCGGACCGCATGACCGTTCGGCGAGATGAAGCTGTCCATGCCCCGCTTGAACTCTTCGTTGTCGAAGATCTCCGGCGGCAGATAGAACGTGTCGTCGTTCCAGGAGTCGTTGAACGCGTCGCCCATGGCCGACTGGTTCTCCGACATGCGCGGCCTGCTGATCCTGCATGCCCGCCCTGGGTGGCGTGCATCGTCAGCATCATGTTCTTCATCGTCTTCATCGTCTCGATCTGCTGCGGCATCAGCGCCAACAGTTGCGGCATCAGCGAATCGAGCCGCTCCAGGTCCGGGAGCAAAGCCTGAACGTCTTCGGTCGTCGTGTCGACGCCGTCGAGCGTGTCGAACACCGACCGCATCGACCAGCAGAGGGATGTTGTAGCAGTGCGGTTCCCAGTAGAAGTAGTTGCGGATCGGCCGGAAGAAATCGTCGAAATTCGCGATGTAGTCCCGCAATTCGGCGATGTCGACGGTCATGTTGCGGGTCTTGCGCGACCATGCTGTGCGTGGTCGCGCTCATCTCGCCCATCAGGTTCGACATGCGGGTCATCGTGTCGATGGTCGACCTGCATCTCGTCGGCCTGCTTCAGCATGTCGGCCATGCGGTCCTGCAGGTACTTGCGGTTCAGGTCCTGGCCGACTCCGCCCAAGCTCATCTGGGCCGGAATCGTGCTGAACTTAACGGGTTTACCGCTGGGGCGGGTGATCGCCTGGACCCGTCCGATGCCGGGCACCCGGAAGATGGCCTTGGCGATCTTGTCGATCACCAGGAAGTCGGCCGAGTTGCGGAGGTCGTGGTCGCTCTCGATGAGCAGCAACTCCGGGTTCATCGTCGCGGGCGAGAAATGCCGTTCGGCCGCTGCGAATCCCTGATTCGCAGGCAGGTCGGCCGGCAGGTACTTGCGGTCGTTGTAGTTGGGTTGATAGCCGGGCAGGGTGAGCAGGCCGACCAGGGACAGCGCGACCGTCGCGAGCAGGACCGGACCCGGCCAGCGGACGATTGCGGCACCGATCTTTCGCCAGCCACGAATGCGCATGGCGCGCTTGGGTTCCAGCAGGCCGAACCGACTCGCGACGGTGATGATCGCCGGCCCCAAGGTCAGCGCGACGAGCACGCCGGTGGTCATACCCACGGCCAGCGGAACGCCCAGCGACTGGAAGTAGGGCAGCCGGGTGAACGACAGGCAGAAGGTCGCGCCCGCGATCGTCATGCCCGAGCCCAGCACCACGTGCGCGGTGCCGTGAAACATCGTGTAGTAGGCCGATTCTCGGTCCTCGCCGATCGTGCGCGCTTCCTGGTAGCGGCCGATGAGAAAGATGGCGTAGTCGGTCGCCGCGGCGATCGCGAGCGTGACGAGCAGGTTGGTCGCGAACGTCGAGAGGCCGATCAGCTCGTGATAGCCCAGGAACGCCACCACACCGCGCGTCGCCGACAGCGTCAGGACCACCATCACCAGCACAAGCAGGACGGTGCGTATCGATCGGTAGACGAGCAACAGCATCGTGATGATCACCGCGAAGGTGACCATCTCGATGATCTGGATGCTGCGGTCGCTCGCGATCTGCTGATCGGCGACCAGCGCCGAGCCACCGGTCACGAACACCTTGATGCCCGGCGGGGGAGGAAGCCCGTCGACGAGCGTCTTGACCTGCTCCACCGACTCGTTGGACAGCGCCTCGCCCATGTTGCCCGCGAGGATATACCTGCACGTACGCGGCTTTGCCGTCGCCGCTCTGCGCGCCGGCTTCCGTCAGCGGGTCGCCCCAGAAGTCCTGGACATGCTCGACGTGCTTGCGTGTCGGCTTCGAGCCTGTCGACCAGCTCGTCGTAGTACCGGTGCGCATCGGCGCCGAGCGGCTGGTCGCCTTCGAGCACGATCATCACCGCGCTGTCGGACTTGAACTCTTCGAAGACCTCGCCGACACGCTTCATCGCGATCACCGACGGCGCTTCCGACGGGCTCATCGATACCGAGCGCATCTGGCCGACGACTTCGAGCTGCGGCACGGCGACGTTCAGAAGGGCGACGACCAGAACCCAGCCGATGATGATCGGGATCGAAAGCCGGCGGATCCACTTGGCCAGGCCGGTACGCCGCTCCTGCTCGGGTGGCGTGGCGGGGTTAACGGTAGGTGCGCTCATCGGAGGTAATCCGATGTGACGCGCTGGATTCCGAGATACTGCACCCAGCCTCAAACACAGTTGGGCACCTCGCGGAGCTCCTCCCTACAGTGTTAGGCCTGCCTTAGTCCTACCAGATCGGGGCTGCTGCGCGGCCACCTAGAGTCGCCCCGCAGCGAACGAGGCCGCCTGGTCAACCATCCCTGACTGGACGTAGGCGCTATGCGCGCCCCAGTCCCGGCCGCCTTCGGAACAGATCGGATCGTTAGGGACACACAGCTCGATGGTCTTGGCCGCGTAGAGCGGGCCGACAGCCGGGCAGCGGGCCAGGCGAAAGCGAGTCCGCAAAGCTGCTCCTCGGACCGCCGAACAGGGCCGCCGCGGCGACGTGATCGGCAACCGCCGGTGGCATCATGCCGGTCGCCAGATCGACGACGGCGGCGCCCTGGGAGTAGCCGCCGAGCACCATCCGCGTATTCGGACAACTGGCAGCCATCGACTGGACGTGGGCGCTCAGATCGTCGCGACCGGCAGGCGTGCTGGTGCGGAAATCACGACTGGCCGGGTAGTTGACCGCGTACACCCCGACCGAGCGCCCGCCGAGTTGCGAACGCAGCGAGTCGACGAATACCTGCCCGATTCCGCCCACGCCCGGGCGGCTCGGTGGTGCCGCGGGCGAACACGACCTCGACGTCGGGGCACGGCGCCGCGGCGGCGGGCGGGAGGGTGGCCAATGCGAGTGGCAGGGCGGTGGCGGGCAGTCCACGAACCCGAAAATGCGCACGAAAGTTGTCTTCATACTGATTCGTCGCTCCGGGCCGCGAAGTTGTCACATACCCGCGCCGATTCGCCCCTACCGAATTAACAGTATTCCGCGCTCTCGCGCATTTGGGTCGCGTCAGCGGCTACCAGGTCCAGACGGACGGGTCGCTGACCGGGTAGTTCATACAGACGTCGGTGCCGTGCGCGGCCACGCCCTTGTTGTTGAAGAACAGCTTGGCCCAGTTTCCCCAGCGGGTCGCCATCTGCTCGTAGTAGACGTTCGTCGCGGTGTCCTCCGAGTACTGCCGTCGACCCGCGTAATTCAGCGAGAAGAACCAGTAGATCCGGTCACGAGCGCCGTTCTGAACGTCGACCGGCCTGTTCTTGTAGTCGGTCATGTACCGCTCGTAGTACACCGGGTCGGTGTCGCGCACCGCCGCCATGTACTGATCGACGGTGCACGTGGTCTTCAGTATCCGATTGGGGATCGGGAAGTCGTCGGTGGCGTCCGCGGACGCGACGCCGGGAAAGACCACCGCCGCACAACTCAGTGCGGCTACCGCAATGCTCGCTTTGCGAAACATGTTGTCCTCCTTGCTATCGCGCTGCTTGTTCAAGAATCGGCATCTTGTCGGGGCAGTAGTTGCGCAGCGTGGCGCCGAGGAACTGCCACGCCTGATCGGTCGTGCTGTCCTTCACCAGCTGCGTCGTGAATGAACTGGGCCGACTTGTTCGCGTCGGCGTCGAGGCCCTTGTCCAACCGCTTGCACGTCATCTTCGCGATCCAGGCGTTGTAGTCCTTCTGCCCGTAGATGCCGTACATGTGCAGTTCGTTGGCGAAATCGGTGTCGACGTCGGCATGTGCGGGAGCCGCCCCCACCAATGCCGCTGCAGCGAGAGCTATTCCGACTATTGCGCGCTTCATGACTGTACTCCTTCAGGACCCACTGATGCTAGTTGTTGCGGTGGTTTGGGCCAAGGGGAGGGCACCGGACGTGCACGCACCCGCTGTGGCCACCAGAACCACTTGCCCATCAAAGCCGCGATGGACGGCGTCATGAACGCCCGGACCACCAGGGTGTCGAACAACAGACCCAGACCGATTGTGGTGCCGACCTGGCCGATCACCGTCAACTCGCTGACCGCCATCGACATCATCGTGAAGGCGAACACCAGGCCGGCGGACGTCACGACGGAACCGCTGCCACCCATCGCGCGGATGATCCCGGTGTTGACCCCGGCGTGCAGTTCCTCTTTGAGCCGCGATACCAGCAGCAGGTTGTAGTCGGCGCCCACCGCCAACAGGATGATGACCGACATCGCCATCACCATCCAGTGCAACTCGATTCCGAGAATGTGCTGCCAGACCAGTACCGACAGCCCGAACGACGCGCCGAGCGAGATCACCACCGTGCCGACGATGACCGCCGCGGCGACCACACTTCGGGTGATGATCAGCATGATGATGAAGATCAGGCCGAGGGACGCGATCGCCGCGATGAGCAGGTCATAGGTGCTGCCGTCGGCCATGTCCTTGAACACCGCCGCCGTGCCGGCCAGGTACACCTTCGAACCTTCCAGCGGAGTGCCCTTGATGGCTTCCTTGGCCGCCTGCTTGATCGCTTCGATCCTGCTGATGCCCTCCGGCGTCATCGGATCACCGTCGTGGGCGATGATGAAGCGCACCGACTTGCCGTCCGGCGAGATGAAGTTCTCCATGCCCTTCTTGAACTCGGCGTTGTCGAACACTTCCGGCGGCAGATAGAACGAGTCGTCGTTCATCGACTGCGTCGAACGCTTCGCCCATCGCCGACGAGTTGTCCTGCATCGCGGCCATCTGATCCTGCATGCCCTTCTGGGTGGCATACATGGTCAGCATCATGTTCTTCATGGTCTTCATGGTCTCGATCATCGGCGGCATCAGCGTGACCATCTGCGGCATCAGCTTGTCCAGGCGCTCCAGGTCCGGCAGCAGTTCCTGGATGTCGTCGGTCAGAGTGTCGATGCCGTCGAGGGTGTCGAAGATCGACCGCATCGACCAGCAGATCGGGATGTTGAAGCACTTCGGTTCCCAGTAGAAGTAGTTGCGCAGCGGCCGGAAGAAATCGTCGAAATTGGCGATGTTGTCGCGCAATTCGGCGATGTCGACCGTCATGTCCTTGATCTTCGTCACCATCGAGTGGGTGGTCGCCGCCATCTCCTTGGTGAGAGCCGACATCTTCTCCATCGTCCCGATGGTGGTGTTCATCTCGTCGGCCTGAACGAGCATGTCGGCCATGCGATCCTGCAGATACTTCTGATTCATCTGCTGGGTGGTGCCCTGCATGCTGATCTGGAACGGGATCGACGTGTGCTCGATCGGCTTACCGTCGGGCCGGGTGATCGCCTGCACCCGCGAGATTCCCGGTACCCGGAACACGGCCTTCGCGATCTTGTCGATGACGAGGAAGTCCGCGGAGTTGCGCAGATCGTGATCGCTCTCGATCATCAGCAGCTCGGGGTTCATCCGGGCCTGCGAGAAGTGCCGGTCGGCGGCCGCGTATCCCTCGTTGGCCGGCAGGTCGGCGGGCAGGTAGTTGCGGTCGTTGTAGTTGGTCCGGTACCCGGGCAGGGTCAGCAGGCCGATCAGCGAGAGCGCGATCGTCCCGACCAGGATGGGACCGGGCCACCGGACGACCGCGGCGCCGATCTTGCGCCATCCGCGCACCCTCATCGCCCGCTTGGGCTCGAGCACCTTGCCGAAACGGCTGGCCACCGTGATGATCGCCGGCCCGAGCGTCAGCGCCGCGAAGACACAGATCACCATGCCGATCGCCAACGGGACACCGAGTGACTGGAAGTACGGCAGCCTGGTGAAGCTCAGGCAGAACGTCGCGCCCGCGATCGTCAGACCCGAGCCCAGCACCACGTGGGCGGTGCCGCCGAACATCGTGTAGTACGCCGATTCTCGGTCCTCGCCGGCGCCGCGGGCCTCCTGATATCGGCCTATGAGAAATATGGCGTAGTCGGTGGCGGCGGCGATCGCCAGCGTGACCAGCAGGTTGGTCGCGAACGTCGAGAGGCCGATGATCTCGTGGTAGCCGAGGAACGCCACGACGCCGCGGGCCGCGGCCAACTGCGAGCACGACCATGACGAGGGTCAGCAGCACCGTGACGATCGACCGGTAGACGAGCAGCAGCATGACGATGATCACCGTGAAGGTGACCGCCTCGATCATCTGCATGCTTCGGTCGCCGGCGATGTGCTGGTCGGCGGCGAGCGCCGCGGGGCCGGTGACGAACGCCTTCACCCCGGCGGCGCCTGCATGCCGTCGACGATGTTCTGGACGGCCTCGACCGACTCGTTGGCCAGCGCCTCGCCCTGGTTACCCGCGAGATACACCTGGACGTACGCGGCCTTGCCGTCGTTGCTCTGCGCGCCCGAGGCGGTCAGCGGGTCGCTCCAGAAGTCCTGAACGCTCTGGACATGCTTCTTGTCGGCCTCGAGCTTCTCGATCATCTCGCCGTAGAAGGCCCTGGTGTCGTCGCCGAGCGGCTGCTGGCCCTCGAGCACGATCATCACCGAGCTGTCGGAGTTGTACTCCTGGAACACCTCGCCGACGCGCTTCATCGCGATCATCGACGGCGCGGAGTCCGGGCTCATCGAGACCGCGCGCATCTGCCCGACCGTTTCCAGCTGCGGCACAACCACATTCAGCACTGCGATGACGCCGATCCAGCCGAGAATGATCGGTACCGCCAGAGCGCGGATCATCCGCGGGATGAACGGCCTAGCTGCGTGCCTGGCGGGCGGAAAGGCTTCGGTGGGCGCTTCGCTCGTCGGTGTACTCATGCCGACTTAACAAAGCAGAAGGTCTGTGCGTTCAAGCCGCTTGAGGTTCTTTCATCTTTGATCTCGTCGTCGACGGTGATGCGGCAGGTGATCGTGGATCCGTCGCCCTGCGCGACGATGTTGGGCGCGGCCGATGGCGCAGTGGTCTGCAGCGTCAGCGACCACGGCAGTCCGGCGCCGTCGATGCGCTGAGGTTTGGCATCGAGATCCAGATAGTTGATGTCCGCATACGATCCCGAGCCGAAGATCTCGTACTTCACGACTTTGGGGTCGAAGGGCTCAGGGTCGTCGGCGAAGACCTTGGGGGTGACGATGATGCCCTCGGCACCGAAGAAGGTGCGGATGCGGTGGACGGTGAACCCCGCGATAGCCACCACGATCACGATGACGAGCGGAATCCAGATCTTCTTGGCGAGGCCGATCATGCCGATCGTCCCCGGCCCGTGCCACCCATATATACGCCCTCGAGTTTCGTGTCAGTCGCTGCAGTTCAGATATGCATAACTTAGCCCGTATAAGTTCTCATCTGCCACAGGTTATAACAAGTAATTGTGCTGCTGCTCACTACCGGTATGAGCATGCGGTTTGGGTCACGAAGACGGCAGTTCGAAGCGTTGCAGGTAGTGCTCGATGAAGGCTTCGGCGTCAGCGTGACCACGGGTTATGCCGAGCCCACGTTCCAACAGCACAATCCGCGCCAGGCTGGTCACGATCATAGACATGACCACGGGCGGAAAAGCCGCCATATCGACTCCGTGCGCTCGCATCGCCAAGGTGACGGCGCTTTCCTCGACGTCACCGAAGCGCTCGGCGTAAGCGGCGATCTCACTCCGGATGGCCTTGCGGTGATTGGCCAGCGCCATGAACTCCATGAACAGCCGCGCGCCGTGAGTGCTGTTGAGCCGCCACAGCGCGTGGAGGGGCTCGTCGTCGGCCAGCGCCTGGCGCTGACGCGCCAAGTTGGTCTCGGCGCCGTCTTGCAGCACGGCCAGGAACAGGTCGTCCATGCTCGGGAAGTAGTAGTGCACCAGCGCGGGCTTCACGCCGGCCTTGGCGGCCACCCGTCGCGACGTCGCCGCGGCGTAGCCCTCCTCGAGCATGATTTGGGCGGTCGCTCGGATGAGTGCATCTCGGGCCGTCGACTCCCCGCCACCCCTTGACCGCTCCCTGATGGTGCTGCTAGACATGGCCGCAGTCTAGATGTTGGGCGATCGCCCAACAATGAGGAGAGTCTGGATGGCTGGTCGGGTAGAGGGCAAGGTCGCGTTCATCACCGGGGCGGCGCGGGGTCAGGGCCGCAGCCACGCGGTGCGGTTGGCGCAGGAGGGCGCCGACATCATCGCGATCGACATCTGCCGAGGGTTCGAGGACTCCACGGCGCCCGCTGCCACGCCCGAGGATCTCGCCGAGACCGCCGACATGGTGAAGAACCTGGACCGCCGCATCGTGACCGCCGAGGTCGACGTCCGCGATTACGACGCGCTGAAGTCCGCGGTCGACAGCGGAGTCGAGCAACTCGGTCGGCTCGACATCATCGTGGCGAATGCGGGCATCGGGACCACCGGCGTCAAGCTGCACAAAATGCGCGAAGACATCTGGGAAGAGACGATCGACGTCAACCTCGGCGGCGTGTGGAAAACCGTCAAGGCCGGCGTCCCGCACCTGCTTGCCGGCGGCAGCGGCTCGGTCATCATCACCAGTTCGGTCGGCGGTACCAAGGCCTACCCTCAGGTCGGCCATTACATCGCCGCCAAACATGGTGTCGTCGGCCTGATGCGGACGTTCGCTGTGGAACTCGGCGCGAAGAACATCCGCGTCAACACCGTGCATCCGACACATGTGTGCACACCACTGCTGATGAACGAGCAGACGTACCGACTGTTCCGGCCCGATCTGGAGAATCCGGGGCCCGACGACCTTGCACCGATCTGCCAGTCGTTCCACTTCCTTCCGATCCCGTGGGTCGAGCCCGTCGACATCAGCAATGCGGTGCTGTTCCTGGCCTCCGACGAAGCTCGCTACATCACCGGTGTCACCCTGCCTGTCGACGCGGGCAGCCTTCTGAAATAGGGGATTTCATTGACGATCGCGAACGACACACAGGTGTACTACGACCCCTACGACGTCGACATCACCGCCGACCCGTATCCGACCTATGCGCGTCTGCGCGATGAGGCGCCGCTCTATTACAACGAGCGCTATGACTTCTGGGCGTTGTCGCGCTACGTCGATGTCGAGAAGGCGCTGTCGAACTGGGAGACCTTCTCGAACCAGCGCAGCGACATCCTGGAACTGGTGAAGTCCGACTTCGACATGCCCAAGGGCGTGATGATGTTCGAGGATCCGCCGATCCACAGCATGCTGCGCGGGTTGATGGCGCGGGTGTTCACGCCGCGCCGGATGGCCGAGATCGAAGACCAGATCCGTCGCTACTGCATCAATTGCCTTGACCCGCTGGTGGGTTCGGACGGCTTCGACATCGTCGCCGAACTCGCTGCGATGATGCCGATGCGCGTCATCGGCATGCTGCTCGGCATCCCCGAGTCGGACCAGGTCGGCTTCCGCGACAAGAACGACGCCAACCTGCGCACCAAGCCGGGCACGCCGATGAAGGTCGCCAAGGCGGACGCCATCGCGGACGGTCGGATGTACGCCGACTACGTCGAATGGCGTTCGAAGAATCCGTCCGACGACCTGATGACGGCCCTGCTCAACGTCGAGTTCACCGACGAAGAGGGGGTGACCCGCAAGCTCGATCGCAAAGAGGTGTTGCACTACACGCAAGTGGTGGCCGGCGCGGGCAACGAGACCACAGGTCGCCTGATCGGTTGGCTGGCCAAGGTGCTCGCCGAGCACCCCGATCAGCGCCGTGCAGTCCACCAGGATCGGTCGCTGCTGAATCGCGCCATCGACGAGACGTTGCGATTCGAACCAACAGGTCCGCACGTAGCCCGTTATATGGCAAGGGATTTCGAAGCGTACGGCCACACGGTGCCCGCGGGAAGCGCCATGCTCCTGTTGTTCGGCGCCGCCAACCGCGATCCGCAACGGTACGCCGACCCCGACACCTTCGACATCGACCGCGACAACATCAGCCACCTCACGTTTGGCAAGGGCCTGCACTACTGCCTCGGCGCGAACCTCGCACGCCTGGAGGGCCGGGTGGCGCTCGACGAGCTACTCAACCGCTGGCCAGAATGGGGCATCGACTACGAAACCGCGCAGCTCGCACCGACATCCACCGTTCGCGGCTGGGAGCGGCTGCGCGTCCTCGTGTGAGCTGACGACTAGTTCGCACCGGTCTCGGCGAGTTCGGCGACGCGTTGCCGGCGCAGGATGAAGCGTTGGATCTTGCCACTGGGTGTCTTGGGCAGCGCATCGACATAATGCACTCGCCGGGGGTAGGCGCGCGCGGCGAATTTCGCCTTCACGTGCTGCTGCAACTCGGCGGTGAATTCGTCTGAGGGCACCAGACCCGCGCGCGGAACGACGTAAGCCTCGATGACTTCGCCCTTCAGCGCGTCCGGAACTCCGATGACCGCGGCTTCGGCGACGTCGTCGTGCGCGACGAGCACGCTCTCGACGTCGAAGGGGCCGATGCGGTAGCCGGCCATGATGATCACGTCGTCGTCGCGCGAAGAGAAGAAGAAGCTGCCTTCGTCGTCGCACATTGCGACGTCGCCGGTCAGGTACCAGCGGCCGTCCTCGGTGAAACGCTGTGCGGTTCTTTCGGGTTCGTTGTGGTAGCGGTCGAACGCGAACAGTGGTGCGGTGCTGTCCACCGCCACTCGGCCGTGGGTGCCGGCGGGGGTCGCTTCGTCTGCGTCGTCGCGCAGCACGACGACGTTGTGTCCCGGCAGCGGTGTGCCCATCGATCCGGGTTTGATCGGGGCGATCAGGTCGGGATGCCATGCGTTCGCCACGATCATTCCCATCTCGGTCTGGCCATACTGATCCCGGATCGGAACACCGAATGTCTGTTCAGCCCAAGGGCGCAGGGCCGGCGATGAGCTCATCGAAGGACAGGTCGCCGTCCCGCCGGTCGTCGCCGACGGTAACCACCCGCCACGGGGCGTCGGCCGGCATATCGGCTGACGGGTCGAGCTTGCTGCGCTGATCGGCATCGACGATGAGCATCCGCGCATCGCCGCCGTCCAGTCGCATGGCGATCGCTGCGGGTGCGAATGCGGTGAACAGCGGCACGTGCACCGCCCCTCGCCGCCAGATAGCCAGGACCGACACGACGAGTTCGGCGGACTTGCCCATCAACGTGGCGACGGCGTCGCCCGGACCGACGCCATGCTCGGCGAGGGACGCCGCCAGCCGAGCGGATCGCTCGCGCAGCTCATCGTAGGTGAGGTCGCGGGCCGTCAGATCCGACTCGACGACGGTGAACGCAACGGTGTCGGCGGGGTGGTCGTCACACAAGAGGCGTGCTGGACACGCGTCGTCGGCGCTGAACCGGTCGATGAGCTCTTCGATGCGAACAGCAGGCTTGGGCACCGCATCCTCCCTCGAGCGGCGTGAAACCGATTGCACTATCAAGCAATTGGCCGGTCTCACTATGAGCGGATGCTAGTCCCATTTGCGGCGATAAACTCGGTTTGAATTTTCCACGATTGGGGCAGGCTCAGGACATGCGAAAGAACATCCTTCGTTCTGCGATCGTCGCGGCGGCCTGCGCCCCGATCGCAGCCCTCTCGGTTGCGACTTCGGCGATCGGCTCGGCGC
>CAWGHF010000024.1:0-280238 GCA_963822305.1 uncultured Actinomycetota bacterium
GGGTGTTGTGTGAACGGCCGTCGCGGCGGGTACAAGCTCGCGCAGCGGCGAAAGGAAGCTGATGGTTACCGGTGGCGACATGGACGGTAGGCGCATGACGATCTGCCCGGCGTGCGGATACCCCAGTGCTGGCCTGTGCGCGGCCTGTACCCAAATTTGTGCAGCTGCCCCGCTCAATCCGGCAACGAACACCGTCGCTGGTGGGTCTCGCTTCGATCCAGCTGCTTAGTTCTGATCAACGGGGACCGTGCCGGAATGGTCGGTGACCCGATGTATGAACGTGCCGGAAACCGCGCCCGGCCTTTTGACGGTGGGGTTAATGAGGCTAGGCACGGGTATCCAGTCCAAAGTCGGATCATTTCGATCCGACATCGACTCTTGGAGGTCATCGTGGCAGGCACCGTCGCACGCGTGAGCGAGATCAGCGCCAGGTCCGACACCAGCTTCGAAGACGCTGTGAATACTGGCCTTGATCGGGCCAACACCACGCTGCGTGGTGTCAAGTCGGCCTGGATAAAGGAGCAGTCGGTGGATGTGGAGAACGGCAAGATTGTCGCCTACCGCGTCAACATGCTGGTCACCTTCGTCCTCGAATAGCGGGCTCACTGGGGCCACGTGAGCGCGGAGCCATCGGCGGCAACGCCACCATCTAGCTCTTTTGCCAAGTGGCACAGGCTCTTAGCGCTTTGTACGGCTAGGGCAGCACCGTCTTCATCAGCATCACGTTGTAGTCCGACCACAGCGACAGGTTGTAGTAAATCTCCTTGCCCGTTGACCACGGGTGCAGTAGCGGCGCATAGATGCCACCGGGGAAGTCCTGCGACGCGACGAGCATCTGCTCGGGACCCCATGGTCCCTGCGGAGCGGGCGCCGTCCTGGCCACCACATCGTTGTTGCCGTTGCAGTACAGCGCTAGGAACTGCTTGAGGTAGGTGTTGTACTGCACCGACATTTCGCCCACCGGTGCGGGGAACACCGGTTGCGCGGCCCCCGGATTGTTCGGGCCCAGTTTCCGCCGTCCCAATACTCGTAGCGGCTCAGCTCGGGTACCAAGGCCTGCGGGACTCGTGACACGAACGCGGGCCCGCTTCGGCCCGACGGTGTCCCGTACGAATAGAGGTAGCCGTCCCCCGGCTTGAGGAAGGCGCCCACCTGGAACTTCTCCCCGCCCGGAACGTACGGCACCCGGGGTGTGGCATCCGGCGACGCGGGCCGCACGCTCTGCGGGTAGACGCCCCAGTGCTCCCCGTTGTCCGGCGAGACCGCGATCGCCGAGAAATTCGTCGACCACTGGCCGGGGCTGTCCCAGCTCCTGATCGACATGAAGCTCATGTATTGCGTTGTCCCAACCGAGATTCCGGAGGTGGGAATGATGCCCGTCTCCGACCGCGCGAACTTGATGCTGTTGATCACCTGCTTGGACAGCGCGGGCGCCCACAGAGGCGAGCCGGAGTATTTGTTGTTCACCACGCCGTTCGGGATGCTGACCGTCTTCGACAGGGCACGGTCGTTCGTGCGGAACATCGTGTTGTACCGCCACTGCCTGCCTCGCACGCTGCAGTAGCCGAGCGTGTCGCCGAACGCCATCAGCACCTGGTTGTTCGCGGGATCACCGTTGTCCCACATGATTCCGAGGTCGGTCCCAGTGATCGCGAAGCGCTTGATGGTGTCGTTGGGGCTCTGTGGACCGGTCACCCAGCCGACGAGCGACGTGCCCGGCGGCGGACCGGGGGCAGGCGCGGGAGCGGGACCGGGTGCAGGCGCGGGCGGCGCGGGTTGAGCGATTGCCGCTGCGTCAGGAACCGGCTGAGGTGCGGGCGGCGGCGCCACTCCGGCTTGCTGCTGGACCCGAGCGGACTGCGGCGTGAATGCGCTCAGAATCGAACGCGACAGCCGGCCCAGGTTGGGCAGCGGCGCGCTGTCGTTGGCCTTGCGGGGGCGATGCCCGATCGGGGGGCCACTGACACCGGGCAACGCCGGAGTCGCCGCGGTGTTCGGTGCCGCCGGAGGTTGCGCCTCCGCGGCCGCCCCCGTACACGGTTCCGCAGCGGCCGGCGGCGCGACGACGATCCCGAAAACGAGTCCGACAGCGGCCGCCGACGCCACCGGTACCGATGCGATTCGAGCAAACGGCGACATGTCACACCTTTCAAGGGGCAGTACGTCGCAGTTGACGTTCCGCGTTAGTCGATGTGACGATAGTGATTGTTGGGGCTATTGGGATCAGTGATGTGCTGATAGGTATCTATCCGTGACCGTGTCGCAACCCGTGGAGGCTCCACCCGTGGCCGCAGGCATGCCTTCGCGTCTTACAAGGATGTAATTCGACTACAGCTTGCTTACCGCGAAAGTCGCTGCGCGGTCGGTCATTCCGTTCTTGTTGTAGAGGCTGTGGTTCGCGCCGTCGCCGCTGCCCGAGCAGATCGGGTCATTGGCGATACACAGGTCGATCGTCTTGGCCGCATACAGGTCGCCGATTTCGACGGGCG
Source organism: uncultured Actinomycetota bacterium (assembly GCA_963822305.1). GTDB lineage: Bacteria > Actinomycetota > Actinomycetes > Mycobacteriales > Mycobacteriaceae > Mycobacterium. The sequence continues at coordinate 2,490 of CAWGHF010000024.1, forward strand.
GGGTCTCGATGAGCTCCATGAACTTCGGCGACGGCTTGCCGAGGAGCACGACCGCGGCGACGTGGTCAGCAACCCCAGGCGGCATCGGATCGGGCACCTCCGCCGCGTCCGCCCCGCTCGGTACGGCTTCCGACGTGACGAAGCCGGCTACGGCGGCCCCCTGGGAGAATCCGCCGAGGACGATCCTCGTGTCGGGACAGCCGGCCGCCGTCGATTCGATGCGGTTGGCCGCATCCCTGATGCCCTGGACGGCGGTGGGGAAGTCGGTACTGGCGGGGTAGTTGACCGGATAGACCGATACCGACTTACCGGCCGCCTGTGCACGCACCGCGTCGACGAATGACTGTCCGATTCCGCCGAGACCAGGGGGTTCGAACGTGCCGCGGGCGAACACCACCTCGACATCGGGACACGGCTCGGCAGCCGCGGATGGGAAAGGTGTGGCGAGCAGCGCCCCTGTCGTCACCGCCGCGACACCAAGCAAACGGATCAGCTGGCGTGGGCTCACTCTTTCCACTCTGACACAGGTCGCGGAGCGCCGACCGCCGAACTAGGCTCACCTGCGATGAAGCGAATTCTGGCTGCGGTTTCGCTGTCGGTCGCCGCGCTCGCCGGTGCGCCGTCAGCGCACGCCGACCAGGTGGCCTATCTGGTCAACGTGACGGTCCGCCCCGGGTACAACTTCCCGAACGCCGACGCCGCGCTCGGTTACGGGTACAGCGTGTGCGACCGTGTCGGCGCCAAGATCGGCTATGCCCAACTCGTCGACGAGGTGAAACGCGACTTCGACACCGGCGACTACTACCAGGGCGCCTATTTGATCAATCAGGCCGTAAATGAACTGTGCCCCGCGCAGATCTGGCAGCTGCGGCAGTCGGCGGCCGGCTACACAGTGCCCGCTTGAGCGTCAAAACGGCGGCGCCCCAAGGGACGCCGCCGCTGTGAGATAGTCGCTACCCGACTACGGGCAGGAGACCTCGATTTCGAATGGCTTGTTAGCCGGCTGCATCGGGTTGGCCATGTCGACGCCAACCGCGGTGCCGGAGATCTTGTAGGTGCTGCCGTCCTTTTCGGCCTTGGCCTCACCCTGGCCTGCGTTCTCCTGGAACCCAAGCGTCACGCCGTTGACGTTGCCGAGGCCGACCGAATGAACGGTCGGGCTGTCGCCTGTGCTGACGACCGCGCCGATACCAGTCGTGGCGTCGCCGATTGCGATGTTGACGTTCTCGCCCATCGTGCTGCAGACGACCGTGCCCTGCACGGCCTGGTCCTTGCCGTCGATCGTGACAGTGCTCTTGCCCTCTGCTGAGGCAGCCGACGACGTCTCCCCGCTGGTCTCGGACTTCTTCTCCGACGAACAGCCTGCCAGACCGGCGATGACAATCGCCGCGCCGCCTATGGCGACCACGAACCCACGCTTCACCAGTGTTCTCCTTTTGTTGTCGCGGACCGTCAAGATCGGCGGACCGTCCCACAGAGTATGGAGGGCTGCTCACCTCGGGTCTTGAGTTTGCGAGAAATTTGCCTGTGCACCTGCTGCTGATTGAATACACGTCGTGGTAAAGCCGTCTTTCAGCATCGAAGCGGAGCTTCCTGGACGGCTGGGGCGCGCCGGTGTCATCCGAACACCGCACGGCGACATCCACACTCCGGCATTCATCGCGGTCGGCACTCAGGCCACGGTGAAAGCCGTCATCCCAGAGGCGATGAAAGAGCTTGGCGCACAGGCTGTTCTGGCGAATGCCTACCATCTATACCTGCAGCCGGGTGCCGACATCGTCGAGGAGGCAGGCGGACTGGGCGCGTTCATGAACTGGCCCGGCCCGACCTTCACCGACAGTGGCGGTTTCCAGGTGTTGTCGCTGGGTGCGGGCTTTCGGAAGGTGCTCGCGATGGACACCGAGCGTGTCCAGGCCGACGACATCATCGCCGAGGGCAAGGAGCGGCTGGCTCGCGTCGACGACGACGGTGTCACCTTCACGTCGCACCTGGACGGGTCGACCCACAGGTTCACCCCCGAGGTGTCCATCCGGATCCAGCACCAGATCGGCGCCGACATCATCTTCGCGTTCGACGAACTGACCACCCTGGTGAACACCCGCGGCTATCAGGAGGAATCCGTGCAGCGCACGCACCGATGGGCGGTGCGCTGCCTGGCCGAACATCGCAGGCTGGCGGCGGCCAACCCGGACCGCCATCAACAGGCGCTGTTCGGCGTGGTGCAGGGGGCCCAGTACGAGGACCTCCGACGCGAAGCGGCGCGCGGGCTGGTGTCCGTCGTCGACGACGACGGCCGCGGCTTCGACGGCTATGGCATCGGTGGTGCGCTGGAGAAGCAGAATCTCGCCACGATCGTCGGCTGGGTCAGCAGCGAGCTGCCCGCCGACAAACCGCGACACCTGTTGGGGATCAGCGAGCCCGACGACCTATTCGACGCCGTCTCCGCAGGCGCCGACACGTTCGACTGCGTGTCGCCGTCACGCGTCGCGCGCAATGCGGCGGTGTATTCGACGACCGGGCGCTACAACATCACCGGCGCCCGCTACCGCCGCGATTTCACGCCCATCGATGACGAATGTGATTGCTATACATGCGCGCATTACACCCGCGCCTACCTCCACCATCTGTTCAAGGCCAAGGAGATCCTGTCCGCCACGCTGTGCACGATCCACAACGAGCGGTTCATCATCAGGCTCGTCGACCAGATCCGGATGGCGATCAGGACAGGAGAGTTCGACGAGCTGCGTGCGCATGTTCTTGGCCGGTATTACAGAAGCTGACCAGCCGTGTTCTTAGACGCATGCACAATAAGAGAATGACCACGGCGACGCAGGCGCAGGAACTACTGGGACAGCTCCTGGACCCGTCGAACCGCGCCGACCCGTATGCCGCCTACACGCAGATTCGCGAGCATGGCCCGCTGCGACTTCCGGATTTCCACCTCACCGTCTTCTCGTCCTACCAGGACTGCGACGACGTGCTGCGGCACCCGTCGTCGGCCAGCGATTCGGCGAAATCGACAGCCGTGCGGCAACGACTCGCGGCAGCCGACGACGAGCGATCCTTCGGCGAGCCGAGTTTCCTGTTCCTGGACCCGCCCGACCACACCCGGCTGCGCAGGCTGGTCAGCAAGGCGTTCGTGCCGAAGGTCGTCAAGGCGTTGGAGCCCGATATCACCACGCTGGTGAGGTCCCTGCTCGACGCGGTTGCCGAGAAGGGCGACTTCGATGTCATTACCGACCTTGCCTATCCGCTGCCGGTGGCCGTGATCTGCCGGCTGCTGGGTGTGCCGATCGAGGACGAGCCCGAGTTCAGCAAGGCCTCTGCGCTTTCCGCCCAATCGCTGGATCCGTTCATGACGTTCACCGGTGAGGCCTCCGAGAACCTGGAAAGTCAGCTGCAGGCAGGGTTGTGGCTGCGCGGGTACCTGCGTGACCTGATCACCCGGCGTCGGTCGGATCCGGGCGACGACCTGATGTCGGGCCTGATCCAGGTCGAGGAGTCCGGCGATCAGCTCACCGAGGACGAGATCATCGCGACTTGCACGCTGTTGCTGGTCGCCGGCCATGAGACGACGGTGAACCTGATCGCCAACGCGGTCCTGGCCATGCTTCGCCACCCGCTGCACTGGGCGGCGCTCGGAAGGGACCCGTCGCTTGTTTCCGGGGTGGTCGAGGAGACGCTTCGTTACGACCCGCCCGTTCAGTTGATGGGCCGAATCGCCGCCGACGACATGGCAATTGGCGACACCACGATTCCCAAAGGGGACACGATGATATTGCTTCTGGCCGCGGCTCAGCGCGATCCGGCCGCCTTCGACCGCGCCGACGAGTTCATGCCCGACCGAGAGTCGATCCGGCACTTGGGGTTCGGCAAGGGCCCGCATTTCTGCCTTGGCGCGCCGCTGGCGCGACTGGAGGCCCGCATCGCGCTCTCCGCGGTGACGGCACGGTTTCCGAACGCCCGGATGGTCGGCGAGCCGGAATACAAGCCAAACCTGACGCTGCGTGGAATGTCGACGCTGCCGGTCGGCCCCTAGGGCTCTACCTCCGTCAACACACGGGCGGTCGGCGGCCCGACAAGGGCAGGCGCGGAGTCAGGGGACGACCAGATCTGATTGATCAGGAATTCGCGGAATTTGCTTGCCGCATCGATGTTCTCGAAACTCAGATTGATCACGACGTAGTTCGGATCGTCGGCGGGCTGGTATACCTCGGTGCGTGTGACGCCCGCCGCCTCACGAGCGGGCGCGAACTTCTTGAATGCGTCGAGCCAGACCGCCAGTTCGCTGATCTCGTGCTCGATGTGCAGGACGGGCATGGGAATAGTGTGGACTACCGTCGTCGGTATGACTTCCACCTTGCTTGATTCGCGCGTCGCCGCCGCCCTCAACCGGATGTTCGCCGAGGCCGATGCGCAAATGCCGCTGCTGGGCGAGATGATGGGACGCGACGCGGTGCCCGCCGAGTCCAGCGCGCAGCAGCGCGCCGACGCGTTGAGCGAGTTCTACCTCCCGGTCACCCCGGAAGCGGGCCGACTGCTCTACGCGTTGGTGCGGGCGTCTCGTCCGACGACGGTGGTCGAGTTCGGCATGTCGCTGGGTATCTCCGCGATCCATCTTGCGTCGGCGGTGCGGGACAACGGCGAGGGCCGGGTGGTGACTACGGAGCTCAACGACAACAAGGTGGCCGTTGCCTCACGCAACTTCGCCGATGCCGGGCTGGACGATCTGATTACCGTGTTGCACGGCGACGCGCTGGAAACCCTGGCGTCGATCGACGGACCGGTGCAGTTCGTCCTCCTCGACGGGTGGAAGGACCTCTACGTGCAGGTGCTGCAGCTGCTGGAGCCGCGGCTGGCGCCTGGAGCGCTGGTCGTCGCCGACAACACGAGCATGCCCGCACTGCAGCCGTACCTCGACTACATGCGCGACCCCGCCAACGGCTACGTAAGCGTGCACTTCCCGGTCAGGGATTCCGACAGTATGGAGATCTCCTGCCGGGCGTGATCACGTCACCAATTCGCCGATGACCTCTCGGGCCGCCCGCTCGCCCGCGTCGACCGCGCCCTCCATGTAGGCGCTCCAATATGTTGCCGTGTCGGTGGACGCCCAGTGGATCGCGCCGATCGGTACCGTCAACGCGGGCCCGTACTTCGTCCACACATGGGGACCGTGGTTGGCGTTGTAGCAGCCGCGCGTCCACTGCCGGTCCGACCACTCCCCGTCGACGTAGTGCTGGGGATGCGCAGCCTTCTGGCCGTAGTGACGGACCAGCTCCGCGGTCATCGCCGCCCTGCGCTCCGCCTGCGGGAGCCTACCGACGGTGCGCGCCTCATCGCCTTCCAGGAACAGCAGGATGACGCCATGGTCGTCGCCGGGAATGCAGGTGTCGTTGGACATCCGAGCCGGACCGACGTCGGAGATGAGCTGTCCGTTGAATCCGTCTGCGCGCCAGAAGGGTTCGTCGTAGACGAAGAACGCCTTCATCGCCGAACCGTTCGGAAGACGCTGGGTGAGCTGGTCGCGGACGCCGGAAAGCGGTGGGTCGTACATGATTCGGCCCGCCAGCGTCGGCGAGATCGCGATGATGGCACGGCGTCCGCGAGCCACCCGTCCGCCGCGGCAGTGCACCGTGACGCTGTCCGTGGCGTGTTCGATGAGCAGCACCGGCGTCTCAAGAACGATGTGGTCTGCGATGAGCGCGGCCAACCGCTTCGGGATTTCGCTGGTGCCGCCGACGAACCGCGTGGTCTGGGCGCCGCCCTCGGATTCCGCGAAGATCTCCGACGTCACGCCGCACGTCTGAATCGTGAACAGCAGATGCAGGAACGACACCTCGGCGGTCGGCACCGCGAGGATCCCGACGGTGCAGATCTCCAGCAGGTTGCGGGCGACCCTCGACAACCCCTGCGCGTCGTACCACGCACCTGCGGTGATCGCATCCCACTCGGTGGCGCGGGGTGCCTGCCAGGGCGCCTCGACCGGCACGTCGGCCGCCAACACGTCGAGGCGGCGCAGCACCAGCTCCAGTTCCTTCAACTCCGAGGCGAAGCGGGCGTGAAACTCGTTCTCCCGCAATACCCCTGAGCCGTCCAGCTCGTAGGACGTCTCACCCTCGTCGTACTGCGGGTAGGTCTCGACGCCCAGTTCGGCCGCCAGCGCGAACATCCGTTGATGGGTGTCGCCGATCCACTGGGCGCCGAGCTCGATCGGAACCCCGGGGATGATCTCCTCGGTGAGAATCCGTCCGCCCACCCGCTCGTCGGCCTCCAACACCAGCGGCGTGAGCCCGGCGTCCAGCACTTTTCGGGCGGCGATCATCCCCGAAATGCCGGCTCCGACGATGATGACGTCGGCATCATGGCTCCCAGACATCGTGGACATCGTTGCCTCACTTCTCTGCGCGAGCGTGCGTGTCTGCGGCCGACACGCCGGGGGTTTCACCGTAGTTTGCGCACGCTCGCGCGGAGGCGATTCGCCAAGGCGGCTCGCGGAAGTTACAACGGGTTGAGGATTCGGTCGAGGAACTGCCGCGTCCGATCTTCCTTCGGGTCACCGATCACCTCGGCGGGTGGGCCCTTCTCGAGGATCACGCCCTGGTCGGTGAACAGCACCTGGTCGGAAACCTGCTTGGCGAACTGGATCTCGTGCGTGACGATGACCAGAGTCCAGCCCTCGACGGCCAGGTCCTTGATCACCGAGAGCACTTCGCCGACCAGTTCGGGGTCCAACGCGGAGGTCGGCTCGTCGAAGAGCACCACCTTCGGCTTGAGGGCCAGCGCCCGTGCGATACCGACGCGCTGCTGCTGGCCGCCCGACAGCTGGAACGGGTATTGGTCCCGCTTTTCGGCGAGTCCGACCTGCTCCAGTAACTCGACCGCGTCCGCTTCCGCTTCGTCTTTGGGCCGCTTCTGTACATTCACCGGTCCCTCGGTGACGTTCTGCAGCACCGTCTTGTGCGGAAAAAGGTTGTGCGACTGGAACACAAAGCCGCTCTGCGCGCGGTATCGGCGCAGCTGATCATTCGACACCGGCTTGGAGAAGTCGACCTCGACGCCATCCTCCCCGCCGACCCGGATCACGCCGGCGTCGGGCTTATCGAGGGCGTTGAGTGCCCGAAGGAGCGTCGTCTTGCCCGAGCCCGACGGGCCGATGATGGTCGTCGAGGTCCCCCGCGGAACGCTGAACGAAACGCCTTTCAATACTTCGTTGTCGCCGAAGGCCTTGTGCACACCTTCGGCGGTGATCCTGTCTTCACGGGGCTCCGTCATCGCGCCACATACCTTTCCAGCCGACTTTCAACTCGGCTCTGACCGAACGAGAGCACCAGGCAGATGACCCAGTAGTAGACCGCGGCCGTGGTGTACAAAGCGAGGAAGTCGAACGTCCGTGCCGCGATCTCCTGCGATTGCCGCAACAGCTCGGTCACCAGGATCGTCGACGCCAGCGACGTGTCCTTGAGGAGCGAGATCAGCGTGTTGGACAACGGCGGCACGGCCACCCGGGCGGCCTGCGGAAGGATGATCCGTCGCAGCGCACCCACGTAATTGAGGCCGATCGTTTCGGCCGCTTCCCATTGGCCCTTCGGGATGCTCTGGATCGCCGATCGGATGATCTCGGCAGCGTAGCCTCCGACGTTCAACGAGAAGGCGATGATCGCTGCCGGCCACGGGTCAATCTTCACCCCCAACTGGGGCAGTGCGTAGAACACGATGAACAGCTGCACCAGCAACGGGGTACCGCGGATCACCGAGATGTAGAACCGTGCGACGTTCGTCAGAATCGCGTTCGGCGACAGCCGGGCCAGCGCGACCGCCAGCGCGATGACGATGCCGATCACGAAGCTGATCACCGTCAGCGGAATTGTTTTCGTGATCGCCGCCTTGGCCAGCGGACCCAGGCTGCTGAGCACGAGCTGCCACTGCGATTGGTTCGTCTCTTGCTTGGCCGGTGCGTCGGGTCCGCCCGATGCGTTGGCCTTGAGGTACTTCTGCGAGATCTGGGCCAGCGTGCCGTCAGCGCGCAAATCGTCAAGCGCCTTGTTCAGGTCCGGCAGCAGTCCGCTGTCCTTGCGGGCAGCGAAGCCCTGCTCGCTCTTCTCCCCGACGTTCCCGGCGATCTTGACCGTCTTGTCGCCTGTCTCCGCGAGATATGCGTACACCGCGATGCTGTCGTTGACCACGACGTCCACCCGGCCCTGGTTGAGTAGCTTGATGGCCTGGGTGAACCCCTCGACCGACTCGACTCGTGCCCCCGCCTTTCGCGCCACCTCCGACCAGTTGCTCGTCGCGTTCTCGGCCGCCACCTTGCCCTTCAGGTCGGCCAGTGTCGTGATCGAGTTGTCGTCGGCTCGGGTGACGATCACGCCTTCGCCGACCGAGTACGGCTCCGACAGGTCGTACTTGGCCTTGCGCTCGTCGTTGATCGTCACCTCGTTGGCGACGACGTCGAAGCGGTTGGCCTCCAGTGCCGCGAACATCGCATCCCACGGCGTTTCGACGAATTCGACTCTGACGCCCAGCTTTTCGCCGACCGCCTTCGCGACGTCGACGTCGTATCCGACAAGTTGGTTGCTGGCGTCGTGATAGCTGAACGGGGCGTAGACGCCCTCGGTGCCGACGCGCAGGACGCCCGCCGACTTGATCGGGTTCTCGCCATTGGTTGCCGACGATCCGCAGGCCGCAAGGAGAAGCGCAACGAGCAGCATCACAGCCAGGACGGGTTTTCTGAGATAATGCACCGGCGGACGCTAGCAAGTCGCCGAGTATTGACCAAGAGTTCTGCTCAGATGCCTCGGTATATAGGATCCGGCGCAATGCCACAGGAACTGAGTGCCGAACAGGCCGCCGCGCGGCTCAACCCCGAAGACACGCTGGGAATGCCTCTCGGGCCCGGCCAGCCACCTGCGTTCTTGCGTGCCCTGGGCGAGCGCGAGGACTGGACGGATCTTCGCGTCTCCGGCGCGCTGCTCGCGGTCGGCACCGAACTGTTCTCCCGTCCGGGCGTCCATTACCTGTCCGGCTTTTACGGTCCGCTCGAGCGGGCCCTGCGCGACATGGGTGCCGACATCGAGTTCACCCCCGCGGACTTCCGTCGCTTCGGTCCACTGCTGAAGGCCCAGTCCCCGCGGGTGATGACGACGGTCGCGACGCCGCCCGACGCCGACGGTTGGTGCTCCCTGTCGCTGCACGCAGGCGGCACGATCGGCGAACTGCACCGCGCGGGCGCCGACCCGGAACGGCTGCTCGTCGTCGAGGTCTCCGACGCCTACCCGCGGACGTTCGGGCTCGGCGAAGAGCATCGCCACGCGCTGCACATCGACGAGATCGACGTGCTGGTGCGCTCGACAGACGCGCCCCTGGCACTGCCGGGAGGCGACGCACAGCCCACCGACGTCGACAAGGAAATCGCCCGGCACACCGTCGACTACATCCCGTCCGGTGCGACGCTGCAGACGGGCATCGGCTCGATCCCCAACCAGATCGCCACGCTGCTGGCCGAGGGCGACGGCGGCGACTACGGGCTGCACAGCGAGATGTTCACCGATGGCTGCATGAGGCTGCATCGTGCAGGCAAGGTCACCAACGCAGGCAAAGGCCAGTACGACGGCGTCAGCGTGACGACGTTCGCGTTCGGCTCGCCGGAACTCTACGAGTGGCTGGATCAGAACTCCGACGTCGTGTTCCTACCCGTCGAGATCGTCAACGCAACGGACGTGATCGCCGCCAACAAGGAGATGGTCACCATCAACGGCGCGCTCGCCATCGACATTCACGGCCAGGTCGTCGCCGACACGATCTCCGGCGGCCAGTTCAGCGGCATCGGCGGCGCCGAGGACTTCGTCGCCGGAGCCGGACTCGAACTGTCGGACCGCTCGTTGATCTGCCTGCCGTCGACCTTCGAGAAGGACGGCGTCCTGCAGTCGCGGATCGTGCCGTGGTTCGGCCCCGGTGCCGTCATCACGACGCCGCGACACCATGTCGACGTGATCGTCACCGAGTACGGCGCTGCCGAACTGGAGGGCAAAACCGTCCGGGAGCGCGGCGAGGCCCTCGCGGCGATCGCCCACCCGCAATTCCGGGACGACCTGACGGCCGCCGCCGAGCGCGCGTCGCAGGGCCGTTCGCCGGTCACCTGACTGCGAGCTCCTGGCGCGCGCTCGAGCGCTCAACGAAACCTGTTGCCTGCTTGTAGGTTCCGAATACCTTGTCGCCGTAGCTCATGACGACCGACAGATTGGTCGGTCGCTTCTCGGAATGGTGCAGTTCGTGGTTGGAGGCAGGCGGCAGCAACCACCGGGGATAGAAGCGCATGTCGTAACCGCTGTGGGTCACCACCATGGCTGTGGTGTTGAGCACCGCGTAGGTCACCATCACCAGCGGATGCGCGCCGAAGGCTAACGGCGCGACGTACAGGCACAGCATCACCATCAGTCCCTCGACCGGATGGACGACGAAGTTGGTCCAGATGGTCAACGGGGTCTCGACCCGGTGGTGCAGGTAGTGCACGTGTTTGAACACGAATCCGCTCCCGTGCTCCAGTCGATGCCACCAGTAGGTGAGGAACTCCCCGGCCACCATGTAGAGCGTGACCTGTACGGCGAAGGACGTCAATGTGGGTGCGGCACTGGGCACGTCGAGGGAAATCGGGTGGAACGTGTCGTTGAGGTACAGCAGCAGCGCCGCTGAGCCGATATAGGTGGCCATTACCCGCAGTCCGTGCAGCGATGCTGCACGCGCCGAAATCCTATGGTGCACCGCGACGTCGAGGATCGAGTAGCCGACGCCGGTCACCAGCACCACCGCAACAACCACGGGCAGGAAGTACAACGGGAATTCGAAGAACTCCACGCCCAATGCCTGTAGAAGCCAATCCCATATCGGTTGCAGTGCAGACTCATTCATCGAAGTGTTCCTATGTGTCGGTGGTGAGCAGAATCCGTTGTGCCGCAGTGCGGAGCTCATCGATGCACTGCTCGATCGTGATGTCGCCGACGCTGAGCAGCGCCAGGTCGGCGAAGAAGACCCGGCCCAGCAGCGTCATCGCTGCATCCATGGCGGGCGGTGCGTCGGAACCCGCCGTCAGCGCGTCGAACATCTGGCGGACGCCGAGGCGGAATTCGTCGGCCACCGGGCCGAGAGCGAGCACCGACGTCATGGTCGCTCGCACCATCGGGAGGTCCGATGCGGCTTCGCGGACCACCTGGTCGATGGCGACGTCGATCGCGGAGCTCGAGTCGGACGACTCGGCGATCGCCTGGGGGATGCGCGCCGCGAGTTCGTGGCCCCAGGCCAGTGCGGCGTCGCAGACGACGTGCTCCTTGGAGGCGAAGTAGCGGTACATGGTCGCCCTAGACACGCCCGCGGTCGCTGCGATGGCCTCCATGCCGACGGTCTCGTGGCCCTGTTCGTTGATCAGCTGACGCGCGGAGTGCAGGATCCGCGCGCGAACGTCCAGTTGGCGGGCGTCGAGCGTGCGACGAATCGTCACGGTCGCTGCGCTCACGGGAGTGTCCTTCGGGTCAGGAGTCATGCCGAAACAGTAGCTGATACTTATGGTGAGACAGGTGTATCACGTTCTGTGTCAGCGAGGCAAGTTCGAGTGAGAAAAGTCAGGCCGTGGGGACGTACACCCAGGGCTCGCGCGGCAGCGCTGCCGGGTCGAACTCCTCGCGCATCCCGTCGAGGGTCGTCGCGCCGAATCCGAGCGAAGAAGCGATCTGCTCGAGCGCGCGAGGCATCCCGATCTGCGCCAGTGTCACCGCACCGTCGCGCTTGGCCAGCCGCGCCCCGTCCCCGTTGAGAACCAGAGCGACGTGTGCGTACGTCGGCTCGGAATGGCCCATCAGGCTCGCGAGATAGGCCTGGCGCGGTGACGACGCCAGCAGATCGTCGCCGCGAACCACTTGGTCGACGCCCTGTGTCGCGTCGTCGACGACGACTGCGAGGTTGTAGGCGGCCACCCCGTCGCCCCGGCGAACCACGAAATCGTCGACGACCCCGGCGTATTCGCCGTGCAACAGGTCGTGAACGGTATAGGTGGTGACGTCGGTACGCAGGCGCAATGCGGGCGGGCGGCCGGTGGCTTCGCGTCGGGTCTCCCGCTCGGCGTCGGTCAGGTCACGGCAGATTCCGGGATAGGCGCCCTGCGGGGCATGCGGTGCGCGCGGTGCCTGCTGGATATCCTTTCTGCTGCAATAACATTCGTACAGCAGACCCCGCTGGGCCAGCGCCGCGACTGCGTCGTCATAGCGCTGCGGGTGCTGCGTCTGCCACTCCGCCGGTTCGTCCCACGTGAGGCCGATGGCCGCCAGGTCGCTGAGCTGACGCGCGGCGATGTCGGCATGGGTGCGATCGTCGAGGTCGTCGACGCGCATCAGGAAGCGTCTGCCCGTCGAGCGGGCGAACAGCCATGCCAGCACGGCCGTTCGCAGATTGCCGATGTGCAGGTCGGCCGACGGGCTTGGGGCGAACCGGCCCGCGCCGGTTGGGGTCACGCCCGCAATCTAGCGGACTCAGTCACGCTCCCACGGCGCCGTGTCGCCCATCTTCTTGTAGTACTTGGCCAGGTGGCTTTTCACCCGATCGGCATCGTCCTTCGGTATGTCGATGCCGCCGCGTGCGCCATCCATGATCGCGCCCGCCGCCATCACGCCGCGCGGTACGGCTTGCAGCTTTCCGTTGACCACGTCGGCGATCAGCAGCTTGTACGCGGTGAAGTTGTCCTTCTTGTCGCCGTCGTACCAGACGTGGGCGTCGCGGTACTTCTGGTTGGGTTCGTCCTCGGCACCCGCCCACGTTCGAACTCGCTTCTCCGCCGCGTCGCCGTCCCATTCGCGGTCACGGTCGGCGAGCGGCAGATCCTGAAATGCTGTCACGGACATGCCAGAAGGCGTGCCCGGACGTGATCTCGATTAAACCCCGAGAGCGCCTGTGAAGGCGCTGTAAAACCAGTCGACGTCGGCCATCGAGAAGACCAGTGGCGGCCGGATTTTCAACACGTTGCCGTCGTGGCCACACACCGAGATCAATACCTGCCTGTCCCGGAGCGCGTTGACGAGACGACGGGCCTCCGCTCGGTCGGGTTGCCTGCTTTCCAGATCGGTGACCACCTCGACGCCGACGTAGAGTCCCGCCCCGCGCACGTCGCCCAGCCGGGGATCGTCGATGCTCGCCAGTTTGGCCCGCAGCGCCTCACCGACCGTCGCCGCGTTGGCCATCAGATTCTCCTGCTCAATGACATCGAGCACCGCCGACGCCGCAGCGATCGACACCGGGTTCCCGCCGAAGGTGTTGAAGTAGGGAACTCCGCGGGCGAACGGTTCGAGCACGTCGGCCCGGGCCGCCATCGCCGCTATCGGAATTCCGTTCCCCATCGGCTTGCCCGTGGTCACGACGTCGGGGACCAGGCCGTGCCGGTCGAAGCCCCACATCGACGCACCGGTGCGGGCGAATCCGGGCTGCACCTCGTCGGCGATGAACACCCCGCCGCGGGCGCGCACCTCGTCAACCGCTGGGCTCAGCACCGACGTGTCGGCATAGATCCCATCCGAGGAGAAGATGGTGTCGACGATCAGGCAGCTCACGCCGTGGCCGGCCGCGATCAGGTCGTCGGCGGCCCGCGCCACATCCGTTGTGAAGCGTGCCGCGAGTTCGTCGGCGGGCACGCGGTAGGTGTCAGGCGGCTCGACGAGGCGCACGTTGGCACCGACTCTTGTCGCGCCACCGATCGACGGCGAGATCGCGGTCGCGAACGCCGTGTTGCCGTGATAGGCGTCGCGGGTGACGACGATACCGGTTGCGCCGGTGCGCATTTCGGCGACTCGAAGCGCCAGGTCGTTCACTTCCGATCCGGTGCAGGCGTACATCACCTGATCCACCTCGTCCGGCATCGTCGCCAGCAGTCGTTCCGAGTACTCCACGATGCCGCGGTGAAGGTACCGGGTATGCGTGTTCAGCGTCGCCATCTGCCGAGAGACCGCCTCGACAACGTGCGGGTGACAGTGCCCGACGCTTGCCACATTGTTGTACGCGTCCAGATAACGGACGCCGTCGGCGTCGAACAGGTGGCTGCCCTCCCCGCGCACCAGGTGCACGGGCTGGTCGTAGAACAGCCGGTACGCGGGACCGAGCACCCGCTCGCGGCCGGCGATCAGCGGGTCGGCCGTGCCGCCGGCCCGGTAGCTGTTGGAGTCCATGATGTTGGAAAAACTCACGACCAGTGCCTCCGGTATCGCGGGTGGATGAGGCCAGTCTCCTGCATGGCAGGGCGTGCTTCACCTCCCTTCTTCAGGGGAAGCCTGGCCGTTTACGGCCGGGAGGAAGCCGATCCCGTTTGTCCGGCCGGCGGAGCGGGCCGCTTTCTGGTCAGTCGGGGCGGTTCTGTTGTTCGATGTATTGCCTGATGATGGTCAGGGGTGCGCCGCCGCAGGAGGCAGCGAAGCAGGACGGCGACCAGAAGTGCTTTCCCCGTAGGTATTTCCGAACCTGCGTTGGGTATTGCTGGCGCAGCCCGCGCGACGAGACGCCTTTGAGCCGGTTGACCAACATCGATACCGCGAGGCTGGGCGGGTACTGCACGAGCAAGTGGACGTGATCGGTCTCGCCGTTGAACTCGCGCAGTTCGCCGCCCCAGCTGAGGCAGATATCTGCCATGTGGTGTTCGCAGCTGGTGAGCATCTCGGCGGTGAAGACGGGGCGCCGGTACTTGGCGACAAACACCAGGTGCGCGAGCAGCGTCTAGACCGTGCTGGGGCCGCGCTGCACGTCCAGTTCCGTTCTGCCGGTGCCACGGCAGCAAGAATCGGTGCCGTGCCCGAGACGGTCACTGGTGTGGCCGAGTTGTCGGCGCCCGCCGCTACGGTTGCGTTGTGAGCTTGCCCGACAACGCCGGCAAGGTGCGTTACAACTACCGGTTGCGCCTGTCGGCCGGTGCGCAGGGGTTGTTGCTGGCGGAGTGGGACCGGTGCCGGTGGGTGTGGAATCAGTGTGTGGAGGCATCGAACGCGGCCTACCAGGAATCGATGGCCACCGGCGTGAAGGCCGAATGTGGCCCGGCCCTGCTGGATAAGCGGCTGACTAGGTGGCGCGCAGAGCACGAGTGGCTGGCGGCCGGGTCCAGTGTGGCTCAGCAGCAGACGATCAGAGATTTCGGACGCGCCCGCGCGAAAGCGCTCAAGGACCGCAAAGACAAGAATCTGTCGATGCGGCAGCGGCGCGGGATGCCCAGGTTCAAGTCCAAGCAGCGGGCGGCCCCGAGTCTGAACTACACGCTGCGCGGGTTCGTCCTCGACGGTCCCCAGGTAAGGCTGGCCGGTGGGATCGTGGTGCGGCCGGTGTGGTCGCGTGAACTGCCCGGTGCGCCGTCGAGTGTGCGGATCTACCGTGACTCGTTGGGCCGGTGGTGGTGCTCCTTCGTCGTGCCCGGCCCACAGACAGAGTCGCTGCCCACAACGGGTCGGTCGATCGGGATCGACTGGGGCGTAACCGAACTGGCGACCACAACCAGCGGTGCCCACGACTTAGCACACCCGCAACACGGCACGCGGGCCGCGCAGAGGCTGGCCCGGTATCAGCGGATGATGGCCCGCCGCACACCCGCCAAAGGAGCTGGCGCCTCGCGTGGATATAGAACCGCCAAGCGGGCTGGGGCCAAACAGCACGCCCACGTCGCTGCCCAACGCGCCGACACCGGCCGCAAATGGGCCAGGACCGTGGTGACTGATTTCGATCAGATCGCCGTCGAGGACTTCCGGCCCAAGTTCCTGGCGAAGTCGTCGATGGCACGCAAGGCTGCTGACGGCGCAATCGCCGCTACCAAGCGCGCGCTGATCGAGCAGGCCGAAAAGCACGGACGCCACCTGGTTCTGGTCGACCCGAAACACACCACCACCGACTGCGGGAACTGCGGTGCGAGAGCCAAACACCGCTTGCCGCTGTCGCAACGCACCTACCGGTGCGAACACTGCGGACATGTTGCTCCACGCGACAAGAACTCCGCACACGTCATACACAACCGGGCAGGTTTCAACCCGGCTGGTGCTGACGGCATAAGACCCGACCGCTCACCGAGCGGGCAGGCAGCCTGAGCCAGGAATCCCGCTCATTCATGAGCGGGAGGATTCAAACTGTGGGAGTGTCAGGACTGCCGCCCGATCACGAGTCGTATGCGCGTGCTGCCTTGCCGTCCTATGGGCGTGACCCCGACGCGCCCCTGCGCCTGCTCAGCCTGTCTGAGAACGCCACGTACCTGGTGGATGACGCCAGCCCGATCGTGCTGCGGGTGCACCGCGCCGACTACCACTCGCTGCAGGCGATCCGGTCGGAGCTCGCCTGGATGGCGGCGCTGCGCGAACAGACCGATGTCGTCACGCCCGAGCTGGTTCCTGCCCGGGACGGCAGCGAGGTGGTGACGGCCATTCGCAACGACCATCCGCTCAACGTCGACGCGGTGACCTTCATATCCGGATGCACCGCGGAGGAGCGGCCCGAGGCTGTCGGCTTCGACCATCTCGGCCGCATCACCGCGACCATGCACGACCATGTCCGGGATTGGCAGGCGCCGGACTACTTCACCCGGTTCTCATGGGACGCCGACACCATGATCGGGCCGGAGGGCCGATGGGGTAACTGGCGGCATGCACCGGGATTGACGACCGCCACCGAGGCGCTGCTCGAACGGGCCGCGGCCGAGCTGAAGCGCAGGCTGGCCGAGTTCGGTTGTGCACCCGATCGTTTCGGGCTGATACACGCCGATCTTCGGATGGCGAATCTGATGATCGACCCGGAGGTAGAAGCAGGTCCCATCACAGTCATCGATTTCGACGACTGCGGCTGGTCGTGGCACCTCGCCGATCTCGGCGCCGTTGTGTCGTTCATCGAAGACACCCCGGAAGCCGAAGCGATGATCGCGGGTTGGCTGGCGGGATACCGCGAACGACGCGAGTTGCCCGTCGAACACCTCGACATGATCTCGTCGTTCGTGATTCTGCGACGCCTGCAACTGACGGCATGGGTGGCGTCGCATGCGCACGCCGACAGTGCCATCGCATTCGCCGACGGCTTCGCCGAAGGAACGGCGCGTCTGGCCGAGCGCTACCTCGGCGACCGAGACTGGCTGCGAAACGCCATCTACACGTAGCGCTTCTGATCCGCGACTGCGACTGACAGGCCCTCGAGAGCCTGGTCCACGTGATCTTTCCAGCGCCCGGGCTGGATGCGGTGCACGGCCGAGTCTCCTTGGAATGCGCTGGATATCACCACATCGGGAGACAGCGTGCGCAGTAATTGAAGGCTGACGGCCAATGCGTCGGCGTCGCCGATGCCGGGGATGTAGCCGGCCCACCAGGCTCCGGAATCGCCGAAGACCAGAGTGTCACCGGTGAACAGATAACTGCCCTCGGCACCGTTCACCAGATAGCAGGTGCTGCCGGGCGAATGTCCGGGCGTCGGGATCACCTCGATTCCGTTCACGTCGACATGACGGCTGCCGAGCGGCACGTCGACGTGCGCGTGCTGGCCGATCTCGAGCAGCTCGGCGACGGGGGCATGCAGTGATGAGCCGAAATGGTCGGCGATCTTCGCAAGCATCGGGCCCGCCTCGTCGCGGTGGGACAGGTACTGGTCGGAGATGCCGCCGAGCTCCCCGAGTTCGGCGAAGTCGGCATCCGTTGCGGTGGAGTAGAACAGCGTGTTACGGCCGGTCCACAGAAATGCGTGGGTGGTCAGCCCGGGAAACGGTGAGTCGGTGCGGGTCTGCCACAGGTCAGTCAGAACTTGGTCCATGAGATCAGCGTGCAACCTGAACAATGGTTGAGGTCAAGGGCGGCGATGATTCTGCGCCCGCCCGGCGGTCTACATACCGAAGACCCGATGAAGGAGGGCCGAACATGAATGCCGCTTACCCATTGCCCGAGATCGTGGACCGGTCGACCTGGCAGGCCGAGCTCGACCGGTTGTTGGTGCGCGAGAAGGCACATACCCGCGAGGGTGACCAGATCGCGGCGGCACGGCGGTCGCTGCCGATGGTCGAGGTCGACGCTCAGGCGCCGCTCGTCGGCGAGCGGGGCACCGTGCCCCTTGTCGACGTCTTCGAGGGGCGAAGGCAGCTGCTCGTCTACTTCCACATGTGGCACGACGACAAGCCCGCGGAGGACCAGTGCGAGGGCTGCACGTTCTTCACCGGACACGCGCTCGAGTTGTCGTATCTGCACAGCCGCGACGTCACCTACGCGACGTTCTGCGAGGGACGGTACGACGAGAGCGCGCGCTACCGTGACTTCATGGGCTGGGAAATGCCGTGGTACTCGGCCCGCGATGCGCGCGACGAGTTGCTGCCAGAGGACGGATTCGGCGGCTACGCCAGCTATTTGCGTGACGGTGACCGCGTGTTTCAGACGTACTGGAGCGGCGGTCGCGGTACGGAGGCCGGCGGCACCAGTTATCACCTGCTGGACCTCACCGTGTACGGCAGGCAGGAGACCTGGGAGGAGTCGCCGGACGGCTGGCCGCAGTCCTACGCCACCCGAGGCGAGCAGTTCCGCAGCGACGGGCGGCCTACCGCCCAGTGGTCGCGGCTGGCAGCGGGACGCTCCGACGACTTGACCGGCTGACGGACGGCGTCACAATCCGGGGACGATGTCGCCGAGGGCGAACGTCACCGGCTGCTCAAGTTGTGTGTACGTGCACGAGCGTGGGTCGCGGTCGGGCCGCCAGCGATTGAATTGTGCTGTGTGGCGGAATCTTTCGCCTTCCATGTGGTCGTAGCGGACCTCGACGACCCGCTCGGGCCGCAATGGAACGAACGAAAGGTCCTTGCCCGCGTTCCAGCGGGAGCCTGCGTTTCTGCTCGGCGTGCGGTCGCCGGAGACGTGAGCCGCCCAGTTCCACGGATGTTCTTCGAAGGTGGTGACGAGCGGCTGCAGGTCGGTGAGAAGCTGCCGCCGCTTGGTCATCGGGAAGGCGCCGATCACGCCGACCGACGCGAGCGTGCCGTCGTCTTTGTAGAGCCCGAGCATCAGCGAGCCGATCGCGTCCGCGCCGGACTTGTGCAGCCGGTAACCGGCGACGACGCAGTCGGCCGTGCGCTCGTGCTTGATCTTGAACATGATGCGCTTTTCCGGCTCGTACGGGATCGTCAGCGGCTTGGCAACGACTCCGTCGAGGCCTGCCCCCTCGAACTCGGAGAACCAACGCTGCGCCGTGGTCAGGTCGGTGGTGGCGGGCGTGACGTGGATCGACGGCCCCACGCCGGCCAGCGCGTGGACCAAGGCGGCGCGGCGCTCGCTGAACGGGCGTTGCGTGTAGTCGTCATCGCCGAGGGCAAGCAGATCGAACGCGATGAACGAGGCGGGCGTCTGCTCGGCGAGCATCCGCACCCTCGACGCGGCCGGGTGAAGCCGCAGCTGAAGCGCCTCGAAGTCCAGGCCGCCGTCGGCGGCGATGATGATCTCGCCGTCGATGACGCACCGATCGGGCAGCTCCGTCAGCGCCGCCTCGACAAGTTCGGGGAAGTATCGGGTCATCGGGCGCTCGTTGCGGCTGCCCAGCTCGACCTCGTCGCCATCGCGGAAACAGATCGACCGGAAGCCGTCCCACTTCGGCTCATAGGAGGCGTCGGGCGGGATCGATGGCACCGATTTCGACAGCATCGGCGACACCGGCGGCATGACGGGCAGTCTCATCGCCACCCATTCTCGCTCGGACCCGCAGAGCAAACGTCGCCGTATCGCCTCAGTCGGTGCAACTGCGGGGTTTGTCGCTCCATCGAAGTAGCGCTCTACCAACCCCCAGCCGCCGGACAATTTCTCGAGGACTTCTTCGGGAACGATGACATCGCCCGGTGTCGGCGGTCTACATGAGTGTGGAAAGCGTGGATATCAAGGGAGTGGGTGACACTATGGCGAAGCAGGAAGGTCCCGGTATTCCGTCACCATCGATGGGGCAGAAGGAGATCGCGCTGCCGGAAATCGTCTCGCGCGACGAGTGGCAGGCAGCCCGCGACGACCTGTTGGCCGAAGAGAAGGCGTTGATGAAGGCGCG
Organism: uncultured Actinomycetota bacterium; assembly: GCA_963822305.1. GTDB lineage: Bacteria > Actinomycetota > Actinomycetes > Mycobacteriales > Mycobacteriaceae > Mycobacterium. Next base: position 22,530 of record CAWGHF010000024.1, read on the forward strand.
GGATAGCCTTGCCGCAAAGCGTCGGCGGCTGCCGATGACTCACGTGCGCAGCGACTACCGCTTCGTCGGCCCTGACGGCGAGGTTAACCTTCTAGGCTTGTTCGCCGGGCGGCGTCAGCTGATCGTTTACCGCTTCTTCTATGCCCCCGATGTTGAGAACTGGCCGGATGGGGCCTGCTCGGGCTGCTCGTTGTTTGCTGACACGGTGATCCATCCGGCGCACCTGGCTGCTCGTGACACGAGTCTGGTATTTGTGTCGGCTGCCCCGCAGGAGCGCATCACAGCGCTCAAGGCGCGGATGGGGTGGGAGGAGATTCCTTTTTTCACCCTCGTGGGTGATGAATTTTCTCAGGACTTCGGCGTCGAAGAGATGTTCGGGCTCAACGTCTTTATTCGCGACGGCGATCGTGTCTATCGTTCCTATTTCATCAACGGACGCGGCATCGAGGAGATTGGCCCGGTGTGGTCATTCCTCGATATCACGCCACTCGGCCGACAGGAAGACTGGCAGGATATGCCTCCCGGGCGGCCGCAAGGTCCCACTTATGAATGGTGGCGCCTTCACGATGGCTACGGCGATGTTGCGTCGGAGCGCATCAACAAACGATGACATTGCCGGGTGTCGGCGGTCTACGTGAGTATGGAAAGCGTGGACCTCCCCGTGCAGCCACCGATCGAGCCCATGTTGGCCAAGGCCCAGGCCACTGTGCCCGACGAGGCGGGGGTGTGGTCCTACGAGCCGAAGTGGGACGGCTTCCGCGCGCTGATGTTCCGCGACGGCGATGACGTCGTCCTGCAATCACGCAACGGCAAGGACCTCGGCCGGTACTTCCCGGAACTTCTCGATGCGTTGCGGGACGAGGTGGCGCCGCGCTGCGTGCTCGACGGTGAAGTCGTCGTCCCCCGCGAGATCGGTGGCCGCATGCGGCTGGACTGGGAATCGCTCAGCCAGCGCATCCATCCGGCGGCCAGCCGCATCAAGATGCTTTCGGAGGAGACCCCTGCGCACTTCATCGGGTTCGACGCCCTGGCTGCCGGCGACACATCGCTTCTGAAGGAGCCGTTCCGGGTCCGCCGGGAGGCGCTCTCGGGGTCGGTGAAAGAAAAGCAGTGGTGCCACGTCACCCGCACCACCGAGGACCCCGAGCTGGGGGCGCAGTGGCTGAACACATTCGAGGGCGCGGGCCTCGACGGCGTGATCGCCAAGCGCCTCGACGGCCCGTACGTGCCGGGCAAGCGAGAGATGGTCAAGGTCAAACACGCCCGCGACGCCGACTGCGTGGCCATCGGCTACCGCATCCACAAGAGCGGCGAGGGCGTCGGCTCGATCCTGTTGGGTTTGTACCGTGGCGACGGCGAACTCCAGATGATCGGTGGTGCAGCATCATTCACGGCGAAGGACCGGTTGAAGCTGCTGGCTGACCTCGAACCGCTGCGCGAGGGTGACGAGCCCGTCGACGGTGAGCCGAGCCGGTGGAACTCGGCTGCCGACAAGCGCTGGATTCCTGTGCGGCCGGAGAAGGTGTGCGAGGTCGCCTACGACCAGATGGAGGGAAACACGGTGCACGGCCAGCGATTCCGGCACGCCGTGAAATTTCGCCGCTGGCGGCCCGATCGCGAACCGCGGAGCTGCACCTTCGACCAGCTCGATGTGCCGGGCAACTACGATCTCTACGACGTACTGGAGTCCTGAAATGGCAAGCAAGGCCGAGGAGATCGACGTCGACGGCGTGGCCGTCCGATTGACCAATCGCGACAAACCGTACTTTCCGAAGCTCGGTTCAAAGGGGACCAAGGGCGCCCTGTTCGACTACTACCTGACCGTCGCCGACCGGATGGTGAATCTGCTGCGCGACAGGCCGGTTCACCTGCAGCGGTTCCCCGACGGCATCGAGGGCGAGGAGATCTACCAGAAGCGCGTGCCGCAAAAGCACCCCGACTACCTGGAGACCTGTCTCATCACCTTTCCGTCGGGCCGCACGGCCGACGCGTTGAAGGTGACCCATCCGTCGGCGATCGCGTGGGCAGCGCAGATGGGCACCGTCACGCTGCACCCGTGGCAGGTGCGCTGCCCGGACACCGAGCACCCCGACGAGCTCCGCATCGACTTCGACCCTCAGCCCGGCACGGGATTCGCCGAGGCGCGGACCATCGCCGTCGACGTCCTCAAGCCGCTGCTCGACGAGCTCGGCATGGTCGGCTATCCGAAAACCTCCGGCGGCCGAGGCGTGCACGTCTTTCTGCGGGTCGCCCCGGAATGGGACTTCATCGAGGTCCGCCGAGCGGGTATCGCGCTGGCCCGCGAGATCGAGCGGCGCGCACCCGACGCCGTCACCACGTCGTGGTGGAAGGAGGAGCGCGGCGAGCGGGTGTTCATCGACTACAACCAGAACGCGCGCGACCGAACCTTCGCATCGGCGTACTCGGCGCGCAAAACCCCGATCGCCACGGTGTCGACGCCGCTGACCTGGGCCGAGCTCGCCGATGCCGACCCCGACGACTTCACCATCGAAACCGTCCCGGACTTCCTGGCTGGCCGTGCGGACCCCTGGGCCGACATCGACGCGAATGCGAAGTCGCTGCTTCCGCTGCTGGAGATGGTCAAAGCAGACGAGGAGCAGGGTCTCGGAGATCTGCCGTATCCGCCGAGCTACCCGAAGATGCCGGGCGAGCCACCGCGCGTCCAGCCCAGCAAGAAGGTCGCGGCGAACTGGGATGAGGACGGCAACCCGCTCAGTAAGTCTTGAACCGCAAGCCCGTTAGGATTTGGGCCCCTTCTTCTTGCCGTTCCCGTTCCCTCTGCCGTTGCCGTTGCCGTTGCCGTTGCCGTTGTCAGGCTTTTGCGCAACGGTGGCCTGCTCGACTGCTGGGGACGGCGGCGGGGGTTGAATAACCGGCGTCGGCGTCGGCGTAGCCATGCTGACAGGGGCGGATACCGAAGTGCTGATGCTGACAGGCTCCGGTGTGCTGCGCTGCGGAGTCGACGACTCGAACGCCAAGGCAAGGGTCGCCACCGCGATGGCGGCCAATACGGCGGCGGCCCCCACCGCTTTTCGAGCGCGGCTCAGAGTCCGCCGACGGGCGAAGGATGGGACCGCGACGGTGGCTGACGGGGCAAGCGGCGTTTGCAGCAGCTTCGTCGATGGCCGCCCTGGCGGATTGATCGGGACGGTATTTCCAGCCGCCTGTGGACCGCCGCTTCTCAGACCAGCCCGCATCGCGTCCGCAGTGGGGAAACGATGTGAATGTTCTCGCGACATCGCCCGCTCGATCGCCACGACCAGGTTTGGCTCGACATCGGGACGCAAGTTCGCCAGTGGAGGAGGCTGTTCCTCGATAATTGCGCGGGCGAGCGGGGCTATATCTTCTTGCGGGAACGGCTTGCGACCTGTGAGGGCCTCATAGCCGACGACTCCCGCCGCGTACAGGTCATCAGCGATAGAAGCGGGTTCACCTGCCAGCCGTTCAGGGCTCAAGTACGCCAGCGTGCCCACTATTTGGCCCGTTGTGGTGTGCGCGGCCCCGGGCGTCTTGGCGATCCCGAAGTCAGCGACTTTGACCGTGCCCGACGCGAGCAAGATGTTGCCGGGCTTGATGTCCCTGTGCAGCATCCCGGTGGCGTGCGCCGCCGAGAGTGCAGAGAGCACATTCTCCAGTGCCACGTAAACCTGCGCTTGGGACAGCGGACCCAGAGCGATCTGGTCCCCAAGGGTGTCGCCGGGCAACCGCTCCATCACAATGTAGGACGTTCCGCCTTGGACGCCGAAGTCATACACCGCAACGATATTCGGGTGATTTAGAGCCGCAGCTGCACGCGCCTCGACCCTGAAACGTTCGCGGATTTCGGGCTGAGATGCCAGACCGGGATGCAGAAGCTTGACGGCAACTGCGCGGTTCAGGCGGGTATCCCAGCCGTCACGTACTTCGGCCATCCCACCGAACCCGAGGACGCCTCGCAGTGCGTAGCGGCCACCGAGAAGCTCGGCACCGTCCATGAGCCGTAGATTAGCCCGGACATGCTCCCCCCAAACCCTCATGGAAAACTTAGCGTCTACTTACCTACCGACAGGCCCGGGGTGCGCTAGCTGCATGTTAATCGCTGACGATATGGTTAATTTGGGCTGTGCTTGGGTACCTCTTCTTAAAAGGGAGGATGTCCAATGAGCGGACGAGGGGGCCGTACCGACTCGGCAACAGAGGGACCGGACACGGACCCGACCGCCGTTATGTCTGTTTGTCCCGCGTGCGGCTATCCAAGCGCGGGTCTATGTGCCTACTGTCGGCCCGTGCAGGCCAGGTAGCGCAGGCTGACGGCGGCTGAGTCCCCGTCAGTTCTGGTGGCGTACTTGACGGTTGGGTTAAATATTTGCCGCAGGACCGAGGATGGGATGCGGGTCTGCGTAGCGTTGAGCCATGGTGTCCGGAGGGCCAGATCTGCGCAACGCGTTCCAGGATTCGCTGAATTCTGCCATCGCGCATGGTCTTCGGCCGTCTCGATGGATTGGTCTGGGCGACCAAACCTGTACCGCCATCGAGGCCATCGCCCAGGAGCATCCGGACGCAACCGTCAACCATATAGCCGATGCATACGACGCGTTCGACCGTGAGCACAGCGCGCGCGCCGGGCCCGAACCGCCGAAGCGATTAGAGGCCCGGCGCCCGCCGTCCGTGGGAAGCCGAGGGTCAGTACCAGTACCGCCTACCGCCGACCGGGCGGCCGACCTGTCCGAGGATCAACAGCACAACGCCGATGACGAGCAGAATCCACCCGATCGTCGCGATGATGGCCGGTACGGGCAGTAGATAACCCACAAGGATGAGAATCACACCGAGAACGATCACGGGGTGCTGGTCCTTCCGTCGCGTCAATTCGACTCGGGGAGTACCTCGCCGACCGGCAGTTCAAACCGACGGCGTCGAAGCTGTATCAGTTCTTTCAGTGTGCTGGGAACCGGAACCGGGCCAGGCCCTGGTCGCGCGCCGTGCCCACCCAGATCTCTCGGCCGACCTGCAGGGCGGTCGTCGCCGCGCCGAAGGTGTCGGGCCCGTAGTCTACGAGCTGTTCCGTTGACAACGTCTCCGGGTCCACGCTGATCACCCGCGACGGTATGCCGAGTCGCGGATTTCTACTGAAGTGCCCTTCGAGGAATTCCTGCATGCTCGTGCCGTAGGTGCCGGCAGCGAGAAGCCGGCCGGACGCCGACCAGGTGAGGTTGTCGACCATCATGTTGACACTCACCGTGGTGGGGTCGGGGTTGACGCTGCCACGTCGAACCTTCCTGAGGCAGCGCGAGTTCCAGCCACCGATGTACAGCCACTGCCCGTCGGGTGAGACGGCTACACCATTGGCTGTGTTGATCTGCGTGCCGGGCAGCGCCGCCCAGCCGCGGTCCGGCGACCACTCCAGCACCCCACCCGTATCGGCGCCCGCTATTGCTTGCTCGACGCTCACCGCGCTGCGACCTTCCGGATCTCCGGTGGTGCTGACGACGAAGCCGTCATCGATCGCGGCGACGTCGTTGCCTGCGGTGCTTCCCGGAAGTCGCACGCCGCCAATCCATTTCAAAGATGGGCGATCCGCGTCGAGGTCGACTTCGAACACCTCAACCGACTCGTTGCCGCCGTGGTTCACGACGTACAGCTCGGTGCGGCCGTCGGGCCGGAGCTTCACGTCGATGCCGTGCGGCCTGAACTTCAACGGGTTGAGGTCGGGCTGCTCGACGAATCGTCGCGCATCCAGCGCGGAAGTTCCCCGGTACGGGAAGATCTCGTTGCACGCCCCGTCTGCGACGCTGATCGCGTACAGCCGTCCGAGCGGCGCTGTCGGACCGGTCATTCCCGACGTGAGCACCCATTCGCCGCCGGGAGCCACTGCGAGATCCTCAGCGTTGACCGGCCCCGAGATATAGCCGGCCAGCTGCTCGTGCATGCAGATAAGAATTACTGCACGCGACGATGTTTGCTTAGGTATTCGACTACTTCAGTGTCAAGAATCACGAAGCCGAAGCCGAAGCCGAAATCGGCGTCGGAGTTGTCCGGGCATGCGACGTCGACGTAGACCGTGGTGAATGTGGTCGGCGGCTCGCCGGAACGGTTCGGGTTGTGGATCGCGGAGATCCAGCACTGCGACAGCGGCTGGTTACGGTCGCCACCGACCCAGTTGATCCCGACGTCGTAGCCCTGGGCCTTCAGGTCTTCGATGGTCGAGTTCGCCGACTGGTCGCCCGCCGCCGGCCACACCGGCTCGGCGTCGGCGGTCGGCGCGGACAAACAGGCGGCCACCGTCGACAGCAGGACTGCAGCAACGCCTGTCCGCAGCATGGACATGCCCTCAAGGGTCCTCTCGTCTGCAGTGCCGCGGCGCGTTACCACCAAAACCGGTGTGGGATCGGCGGCACTGCGTCATCGTGGGGTCGTGAGTCGTCTGATCGCCGCGCTGGCCATCTTTGCGCTCGTCGTCACAGGCGTCGGAATAACCATTGCGGTGCTCACCTCGAATAAGGACCAGACTCCCGCTGCGTCGCAGGCTTCGTTACCGCCTCCGCCACCGCGGACTCCGCAGGTGCCGACACCGGTAGAGTTCCAGCTCAGCGTGGTGGTGACGGATCAGAACTGCGCCGTGCCTGCCAGATGCGTATACAAGTATCGTGTCGAGCCCAAATACATTGGCCTGCACCCGTTGCCGGACAAGGAGTTCAAGGTGATCTATCAGGTGACCGGTGGGCATCAGCCCCAGACCGGCGACTTCACTGTCCAAGGTGACCAGGCCCGGGTGTTGCAGGACGTGCCCGTTGAGGGTCCGCCGGGTGCGCGCCTGCAGGCATCGGTCACGCAGGTCGTGGGATAGCTCCGTGAACGTATGGTTGCTACTCGTTCTGGTGATCGTGATCTCGGTGGTGGTCGCGGTCGGAAGCATCCTGGTGGCGAACCGCGCGATTCCCGCATCTGTTGGTAAGGAGCACAATTCGACCCTTTCGCCATTCGTGACCACCGTCGCCCTGGTCTACGGGACACTCCTGGGCTTCACCGTCGTGGTCGCGTGGGAGCAGTTCTCCTCCGCCGAGGTCAACGTCGCCAACGAGGCGTCCACCCTGGCGACGATGTATCGGCAGACCGTCGCCATGCCGGTGCAGGAGCAGCGGGAGATCCGGGTTCTGCTGCGTAAGTACACAACTGCGGTGCGGGGGCCCGAATGGAAAGAGCAAGAGGAACTCGAGGGCGGGACCAGCGACACTGCACGCAGCGCGATCACCGAGATGTACCGTGTTATCGGCCGCCAGGATCCCGATGCAGTGTCGTCGGCGATCAACAGCGAGTTTCTCGGCCAGCTGACGGTGCTGGCCTCTGAGCGCAACACCAGGGTGCTCGATGCCGAGCCAAGAATCCCCTGGTTGCTGTGGTGTGGCCTGGCGTTCGGTGGCGCGTTGCTGGTCGGCCTCACTGGCTTCATGCGACTGGCCAGCACGCGGGGCCACGTCGTCCTGTCGGGCGCCGTCGCATTGCTGCTGGGTTTGTTGCTGTTCCTGGTCTACTGCCTCGACCATCCGTTCGGATCTCAGATCGGAATCACGCCTGCCCCGTTTGAGCACTCGCTCGGAGGTGTTCGACGGGGTCGACTCGGGGAAGTGATCAGTTCAGCGATTCGCACCGCGCGGCGGAGCGCTGAGGCATTGTTAGCTCTATGACGTCGTTGTCGCTTCTTCGCGCTGAAGAGGGTCTGCCACGCAGCGTGCAAGGGGCGGCCGACCCCCGATTCGCCAACGTCATCCGCATTTTCGCCGGGCTGTTTCCCGGTCGCCGGTTCGGCGGTGGAGCGCTCGTCGTCTATATCGACGGCAAGCCCGTCGTCGACGTCTGGACGGGGTGGTCCGACCGGGCCGGAAAGGCGCCGTGGACGGCCAACACCGGAGCGATGGTGTTCTCGGCGACGAAGGGGGTGGCCGCCACCGTGGTTCACCGGCTCGTCGACCGTGGCCTGCTGGACTACGACACCCCGGTGGCCGAGTACTGGCCCGAGTTCGGCGCCAGCGGCAAGTCCGACATCACCGTTCGCGACGTGCTGCGGCACCGATCCGGCCTCTCGCATCTGAAGGGGGTGACCAAGGAGGATCTGCTCGACCACCACCTGATGGAACAACGGTTGGCTGCCGCGCCGGTCGACCACCTGCGGGGATTGCCGGCGTACCACGCGCTGACCTACGGGTGGCTGGTGTCGGGAGTGTGCCGAGCCGTCACCGGCATGGGCATGCGCGATCTCATCCGAGACGAGGTGGCCCGTCCGCTCAACACCGACGGCGTGCACCTCGGCCGCCCGCCCGCCGGTTCGCCGACGAAGGTGGCGCAGATCCTGATTCCCCAGAACGCGCGGTCCAATCCGGTGTTCGACTTCGTCGCACCAAGAGTGGCCGGTCTACCGTTTTCCGGTGCGTTCGGCGCGATGTATTTCCCCGGCATCAGATCCCTTGTGCAGGGTGACATTCCGTTCCTCGACGGAGAGGTTCCGGCAGCCAACGGCGTCGTCACCGGCCGTGGTCTCGCCAAGATGTACGCGGCGATCGCCAACGGCGGAGTGATCGACGGCGAGCAGTTCCTTTCGCCCGAGATGATCGACGGCCTGATCGGCAAGCCGAAGCTGCGGCCCGACCTGAACATGGTGGTGCCGATGCCGTTCCACCTCGGCTATCACGAATCGCCGATTCCCGGCCTGCTGAAGGGGTTCGGCCACATCGGCCTCGGCGGCACCCTCGGCTGGGCAGATCCGGCAAGCGGCAGCGCATTCGGCTTCGTGCACAACAGGTTGCTGACGCCGATGGTGTTCGACATGGGGTCGTTCGCGGGGATCGCGCGCCCGATGCGCGGTGCCATCACCGCCGCCCGCAACGCAGGCGCCATGGCGGTACCGCGCTACGGCGCGACGTTCCGTGCGGCCGATGAGCACAGCGACGTATCGAAGAAGCGAGTAGCAGGCAGGCGCTAGATAGGAGCAAACTCGGCCTCGGGATGGCTCGTAGGTCGGTCGAGCGAGCGATCGTGTCGGGCGTTATAGTGATTCGCGGATGCCGGAACATGTGAATTTCCAACCTCTTTGGCCGACGGGGCGCGCCAAGCGGTTCGGCGTCGTGCACCGTAGGAAAAGTTGCCGAGGGGATTTAAAGTGATCAGTCTGAAAGCTGTTGCAGCAGGAATATTCGTTTCAACCGGATTGTCTTTGACCGTCGTCGGTCTGAGTGCGGGTGTTGCGAATGCGGCACCGGGCATCGCGGGACCGCAGTACATCTCGGAAAGCGGACCCGGCCACGGCAACGGGCACGGTCATGGGCATGACGACGACTGGTGGTGGCGGGAAAACGGCCCAAGGCAATGGGACCCGATCGACGCCTGCATCGGCGTCGAGGGCCCCTTCGGCTACGTGCAGGGCAGCGCCTGCATCTAGCACTGACTCAGCCGCTGGTCGGGAACGACGCCGCGCGCCTGGGGTAGCGGCAGATCGTTGTAGGTGGCGATGCCGGGCGCGGCGGCGACGACCGCCGGAATCGAATGAATCGGCGGCATCGCCGTCATGATGTGGCCGAGCACGAAAAAGTCTTCGAGCGTCTTGGCGTTCTCGATCATGTCCTGCGGCGGCAGGAAGCCGACCTGCATGTTGACCGTGGGTCGGCCCTCGATGGTGATCTTCCAGCCGTCGCCGTCGAGTTTCCAGTCCGGGTCCAGCGTCTGGCCCTTGCGCCACCGCACGTTGAGGTCGACGACGGTCCTGCCGCCGACCCGGCCCTGCCAGCTGGCGAAGACACCGGCCACGTGGCCGGCCTTGATCGTCCACGAGGCCATCTCGAGGTCCTCGGTGGTCTGCGCGTACTCCGTCTCACACACCACCTCGTCGAGTTCGACGCCGAGTGAGTCGGCGACGAGTCGCACCGCCTCCTCGAAAACGGCCGTGCCGTGCGCGGCCATCGGCCCAAGATCGGGGTCGTCGATCGCGGCGCCGAAGCCCGCGGGCCGCTCGGTGTCGGGTGAGTCATAGAGGGTGGTGTCGGCGGTTTCGGCGATGATCACCTTGTCCACCCGATCGCAGGCCGTCGCCGCGACGATCGCCAGCAGGTCGGCGAACCCCGGGCTGACGCCGGAGCCGAACATCGTCGAGCCGCCCTGCCTGCAGGCCTCCTCGATCCGGTCGCGGCCGTCGCCGAGGTTGCCGCCGGTGATGAATGACGCGGAGGTCACCACGTTCACTCCCGCAGACAGGATTTTCACGAGCTCGTCGACGTCGATCCACATCGGGTTGTAGATGACGCAGTCGGGTTTGAGCGCCAGCAGAGCTTCGACGTCGTTGGTGGCCTTGACGCCAAGCGGTTCGATCCCGACCAGCTCGCCGACATCGACACCGGCCTTGTCTTTCGACCAGGCGTAGCACCCGATGAGTTCGTAGGTCGGGTTCTTCGTGATCGCTTCTACCGAGCTCTTTCCGACATTTCCCGTCGTCCACTGGACGACCCGGTAAGGGGTGGTGTTTGGCACTCGCTCAGCATAGGGAAGGCGGCGCGGTTCCAGCGGTGGCTTTCGGCCACAAAATTGACGTTTACGGTCAGGAGGCCAGCGTCGCCTTGCCGGTGCGCTGCTGACCGCTGCGGTCGATCCAGGTCAGGTCGATGACATCGCCGGGGTAGTGCCGATCGAGAATCCGAGTCAGCGTGGTCGCCGAATCCAGTGGTGCGCCGTCGATGGTGGTGAGAAGATCACCGTCGACGAGACCGGCGGCCTGGGCCGGACCGCCGCGCAACGCCTCGCGGATGATGACGCCGGGCACCTCTGCGCCCTGATCGCCTGCGGCAACGCCGACACCGAGCAGCGTGGGCGGCCCGATGTGCACAGTGTCGGACGGCGCACGCGCACGGATCTGGTCGGCGATGGCCAGCGCCTGGTTGATGGGGATCGCGAAGCCCTTGCCGCCTGGCGCGAACCGGTAGTTCACGGTGGCGGCCGTCGTCACGCCGATCACCTGCCCTGTTCCGTTCACAAGCGGGCCACCGGAGTCGCCCGCGCGGACATTGGCTGCGACCTCGATCAAGCCGGTCAACTCGTCGGAGCTGCCCGTCAGCGCGTCCTTGGCCTCGATCGTCCGGCCGAGCTGCGTGATGGTGCCCGCTTCGCGCGTCGGCGGGCTGCCCGGGTTCGCGTTGCCGATGGCCACCGCGGGCTCCCCGACGGCGACCGCAGCGGAGTTGCCCAATGGCGCGACGGGCAGGCCGGAGGCTCCGCGCAGCTGCAGAAGTGCGATGTCGTGTGTGCGGTCGTAGCCGATGAGATCCGCCCCAAACGATTGGCCGGTGCCGACGTTGTGGGCGGTGACGGTATCGGCACCCTGCACCACGTGGAAGTTCGTCAGAACCTCGCCGTTGGGGTTGAGCAGGAAGCCGGTGCCCGCACCGATGGCGTGCTGGTAGTCGATTGTGGTGTCGATCTGCACCACGGCGGGTTCCACGGCCGCGATCGCAGTGTCCAGCGGCGCCGCTGACGCGATCGCCGGGCGGATCGGCGCCACCAGTGACATCACGGCGGCCAGCGCGATCAGCAGGCGATACAGGTGTAAGCGGGGCATATGGAGACTTTCGGCTGGGGACGGTTTCTCATTACATCGTGGCAATGACTGGTTCCCCTGTCGACGCGGGGCTAATCGTCTACGGCGACGCCGCCGCGTGACCGCCTGCGCTTGCGCAAGCTGATTTTGCCCCCTGCGCGCCGGTTACGCAGGCCGCCGTTGGTGGTCTCGGAGCCGTTGACCGCGTCGGAGTCGTCGGTTTCGACGGCGTCCGCGTCGTCGTCCTTGGACGTTTCGGCGGTGACCTCGGCCGGCTCCTGGCTCGGCTGTTCCTCGGACTCAGCGGGTGCCTCGGCACTGGACGGCTCGTCGTCGGCAGTGGTGGTCTCGTCTGCTTCCGTGACGGAGTCCGTGGCGTCTTCGCTGTCCGCGTCGGCATCTTCCGCGGCCTTGCGGCGACCGCGACGGCTTTTCTTCTCCGCCTTCGGCTTGAGCGGTTTGGGCGGAGGCGGCGGCATCTCCGCCACGAATGCCAGGTAGAACGCGAAGATGCCGAGCAGTGCGATCGCCGCGGCGGCACCGTAGATGCCGAAGAGCCAGCGCCCGACGCTGTCCAGGCTGAGCCAGATCTCGCTGATCGCAGCGCCGACGATCAGCACGCCCGCCAGCACGTGCAGCCCGATCGACGCCGTCCGCAGGCTGAGCGCCAGCTGCGGGGTGCCCAGCTCGGGCTTGCGGGTGCGCAGCAGCGTGAAGACCACCGGTAGTGCCGCCAGGCCGATCACAGCGCCCGTGACGATCCGCAGCACCGTGCCCAGTGTGTGGCTGGTCGTGCCCATCAGCTCCGGCCATCGCGGCAGGACGAAAAAGAAGTACAAGACGCCGGCCACGATCGAGAACGACGCGTGCCAAGCCACCGCAACTTTGCGGCCCATACTCCTCCTCAGATTTCTGGGCCGGGGAGCGACCAGCTCATCACTGCCCACTGGTCGCCCCTCGGACCGAGTGCGGAGGATGCGGGATTTGAACCCGCGAGGGCTATTAACCCAACCCGCGTTCCAGGCGAGCGCCATAGGCCACTAGGCGAATCCTCCGCGGGCCATGGTAACCGACCTGCCTACCAGGGCCGTCCAGCCCGTTCGCGACCACGTATTACACTCGCCGTGGACCCCGCGCGGCGTCTATCCTGTGAACTCCCCCAGGGCCGGAAGGCAGCAAGGGTCAATGGGCTCTGTCGGGTGCGCGGGGTCCCCTTTTTCCTCCGACATTGAGGACGCATCGTGTCGTTTCACTCGCTCGGCCGAGAGGAATTGAAGGCGCAGCATGAGTCGCAGAAGACCAACTACGCCGACCTGCAGGCCAAGCAGCTCAAACTCGACCTGACCCGCGGCAAGCCATCGCCTGCGCAGCTCGATCTATCCAGTGCGCTACTGGACCTGCCGGGTTCCGGAAAGGATGCCTACCGCGACGGGGAGGGCACCGACACCCGCAACTACGGCGGCCTGCACGGCCTGCCCGAACTGCGCGCCATCTTCGGCGAGCTGCTCGGCATCCCGGTGCAGAACCTGATCGCCGGTAACAACGCGAGCCTCGAGCTGATGCACGACGTGGTGGTGTTCTCGCTGCTGCACGGCGGGGTGGATTCGCCGCGGCCGTGGCGCGACGATCCCGTCGTCAAGTTCCTGTGCCCGGTGCCCGGCTACGACCGGCACTTCGCCATCACCGAGAGCCTGGGCGTCGAGATGATCAACGTGCCGATGCTCGAGGACGGACCCGACGTCGACCTGATCGAGGAGCTGGTCGCCGCCGACCCGGCCATCAAGGGGATGTGGTGTGTCCCGGTGTTCTCCAACCCGACCGGCGTCACGTTCGCATGGGAAAAGGTTCGACGGTTGGTGCAAATGCGCACGGCCGCACCCGATTTCCGGCTGTTCTGGGACAACGCCTACGCCGTGCACACCCTCACCCACGACTCGGTGCAGCAGATCGACGTGCTGGGGCTGGCCGCCGCCGCGGGCAACCAGAACCGGCCGCTGGTGTTCGCCTCCACCTCCAAGATCACGTTCGCGGGGGCGGGCGTCAGCTTCTTCGGCGGATCGCTTGCCAACATCGCCTGGTACCTGCAGCACGCAGGAAAGAAGTCGATCGGCCCCGACAAGGTCAACCACCTGCGCCATCTGCGGTTCTTCAAGGACGCCGACGGAGTCCGGCTGCAGATGCAGCGCCATCAGCAGCTGCTCGCCCCGAAGTTCGCGCTCGTCCAAGACATCCTCGACGACCGGCTCGGCGAGTCCAAGATCGCGTCGTGGACCGACCCGAAGGGCGGTTACTTCGTCAACCTCGACGTGTGGCCGGGCACCGCGCGGCGCACCGTTTCGCTTGCGAAGGACGCGGGCATCGCCGTCACCGAGGCGGGTGCCTCGTTCCCGTATCGAAAAGACCCGGAGGACAAGAACATTCGGATCGCCCCCACGTTCCCGGCGCTGCCCGACCTGAGGGAGGCCATTCACGGCCTCGCCACCTGCGCGCTGCTTGCCGCGACCGAAGCCCTGCTCAAGGACTGAGGTGTCGAACCGTCAGACCGCCTCGGTAGCCTGCTGAGCGTGGCGCTCTACCGCAAGTACCGACCCGCAACCTTCGCCGAAGTGGTCGGCCAGGAGCACGTCACCGAGCCGCTGTCCACAGCGCTGGCGGCCGGGCGCATCAACCACGCGTATCTGTTCTCCGGTCCCCGTGGCTGCGGTAAGACGTCGTCCGCGCGGATCCTGGCCCGGTCACTGAACTGCGAACAGGGCCCGACCCCGACGCCGTGCGGGGTGTGCGATTCGTGCGTCGCGCTGGCCCCCAACGGACCGGGCAGCGTCGACGTCGTCGAACTCGACGCCGCCAGCCACGGCGGCGTGGACGACACCCGCGAGCTTCGCGACCGCGCGTTCTACGCCCCTGCGCAGTCGCGCTACCGCATCTTCATCGTCGATGAAGCGCACATGGTGACCACGGCGGGCTTCAACGCGCTGTTGAAGATCGTCGAGGAGCCGCCCGACCATCTGATCTTCGTGTTCGCGACCACCGAACCGGAGAAGGTGCTGCCGACCATTCGCTCGCGCACCCACCACTACCCGTTCCGGCTGCTTGCGCCGCGCACGATGCGGTCGCTGCTGGAGCGGATCTGCGAGCAGGAGGGGGTGGAGGTCGACGAGACCGTCTACCCGCTGGTGATCCGCGCTGGCGGCGGCTCACCCCGCGACACCCTCTCGGTTCTCGACCAGCTGTTGGCAGGCGCTGACGGTAACCGGGTCCTGTACCCGCGGGCGTTGGCGCTGCTTGGCGCGACCGACGTCGCGCTGATCGATGACGCCATCGACGCGCTGGCCGCGGGTGACGCCGCCGCTCTGTTCGGGGCGGTCGAGGGGGTTATCGACGCGGGCCACGATCCGCGCCGGTTCGCCACCGATCTGCTGGAACGCTTTAGGGATCTGATCGTGCTGCAGGCGGTGCCCGACGCCGCCGCCCGCGGGGTGGTCGACGCGCCCGGCGACGTGCTGGAGCGGATGCGCGATCAGGCCGCCCGTCTCGGGGCGGGGACGCTGACACGCTACGCCGAGGTGGTGCATGCCGGCCTTGGCGAGATGCGTGGGGCCACCGCGCCGCGGCTCCTGCTCGAGGTGGTGTGCGCGCGCCTGCTGTTGCCGTCGGCCAGTGACACGGAATCGGCTCTGCTGCAACGGCTCGAGCGCATCGAAACGCGGCTGGACATGTCGATTCCCGCCGACAGCGCCACCGCTTCGGCGCCCGCGGCACCGGCGAAGTCGTCGAAGCAATTCGTCCGCAAGACCAAGGCCGCCGCGCCGCCGCCAGAGGAGCCGGCACCCGCGCCCGAATCGCCCGCGCCCGAAGCGGTCGCGCCCGAAGGGTGAGCCTCCCCCTCCGTCACCGCCGCCGGTGCAGCCGCCTGCCGACCCGGTGGTGGAGGTACCCGCAACAGCTGCCGTTGCCGCCGCCGGTGAACCCGATGCCGCAGCGATACGCAGGCAGTGGTCGACCGTGCTGGACAAGGTGCGAGACCGCAGCCGCTCACTGGCGGTCATGCTTGCCGGCGCGGTCGTCCGCACCGTCGACGACGGGACGCTGCTGCTCAATCACGAATCCTCGCCGCTGGCAAAGCGACTCAACGAGGCCCGCAATGCCGAGGTCGTCCAGGAGGCGTTGAAGGACGCGCTCGGCGTTGGGCTGAAGGTGCGCTACGAAGTCGGGTCGGCCGGCGACGTGACGGCGGCCGCACCGTCGGCTGCCGAGGTCACCGAGGTTGCGCGCGACGAGGAGGCCGACATGCTGGCTGAAGCAGGCAGCGACACCGCCGAAACCGTGCGCCGCGATCCCGAAGAGGCGGCACTCGAACTACTGCAGAACGAACTGGGCGCCCGTCGCATCGACGGCGGCTAGCACCTCAGGTAGTCCACCACGGCCGCAGGGGCAGGCCGCCGTCGCTGCCGTCTTCGTCGAGCTTGACCGCCAGAACCTGGTGCAGCTGAACGACATTGGTCTCGAAACCGAGCCGTGAACCCGCGATGTAGAGTCCCCACACCTTGGCGGTGGGCAAGCCCGACTTCCTCGACGGCCTCGTCCCAATGCTCGACGAGATTGCGGCTCCAGTCGCGCAGCGTCAACGCGTAGTGGTGGCGCAGGTTCTCCTCGTGCACGACCTCGAGGCCGACGTCCTGCGCCTCGCTGATGATCCGGCCGGAGCCGGTGAGCTCCCCGTCGGGGAACACGTAGCGGTCGATGAACGCCGCCGCCGAGGCAGCTGGTTCGGTTGTCCGGCCGGGTGATGCAGTGGTTCAGCAGCAGCGCACCGACGCGCATCTTCGACTGCAGGAAGCTGAAATAGGCCGGGTAGTTGTGCACGCCGATGTGCTCGGTCAGCCCGATCGATGAGACAGCGTCGAACCCGGATTCGGGAACGTCGCGGTAGTCGCCGTGACGGACCTCGGCGAGGTCGGTGAGGCCCTGCTCGGCGATGGCCTGCTGCGCCCAGGTCGCCTGCTCCTTGGACAGGGTGACACCGATCGCCTTGACGCCGTGCCGGGCCGCGTAACGGACCATGCCGCCCCAGCCGCAGCCCACGTCCAGCAGCCGGTCACCCGGCTTCAGGCGCAGCTTCTCGAACACCAGCCGGTACTTGTTCTCCTGCGCCTCCTCCAGCGAGGCGTCGGGATGCGGGTAGCACGCGCACGTATAGGTCATCGAAGGGCCGAGGATCCATTCGTAGAACGTGTTAGAGACATCGTAGTGGTGATGGATCGCCTCGGCGTCGCGCGTTTTGCTGTGCCGCAGGCCTTCTGCGATGCGTCGCCAGCGGGGCAGCGCCTCTTGCGGTGGCGGCGCGATCGGCTTGAGGTGCTCAATGCCGATGGAGCGCACGATATTCGCGAGTACCCGGGCGGGCGGCCGCTTGAAGTCCATCTTGTCGGCGAGCGCCCGCAGCAGCTCGTAGGGATCGGCGGGATGCACACCGAGCGGCACGACGTCACCGGAGACGTATGCCCGGGCCAACCCGAGTTCCCCTGGCGCGGTGGCGAGATACGTGGTGCCGCGCGGGGTCAGCAGGTCCAACCCGACGGTGGCGTCCTCGGGTCCGGCCGTACTGCCGTCGTACGCGGTGAACTTGAGAGGCAGGTGACCCGCGACGAAGATCTCCAGGATCTCGGCAAGCGTCAGCCTTCGCGCCGGCGCATCTGTCTGTTGCTCTTTGTATGTCGTCATCGGTGTCCTCCGCTCTTCGCGCTAGCGCTCATCGTCGTAGCACCGCCTTTGCGTATAGGTCGAGGAGACGTGAATCGGGATCGTATGTCTTCTTTACGGTTTTATAGGCTTCCCCGCCGTAGAGTTCGTCGAACTCATCCTGAGAATAGAACGCGTCGGAGTACAGCGACTTGTGTCCGTGCAGCTCGCTGACCCTGCGTTCGATCAACTTGTTGGTGTGGCCGTCCTCCGGCCCGACGGGGACCGACGACCAGAATCCGACGTTGACGTACGTGTGGTGCGGCCTGATCGGGTACAGCGGCCAGTTCCCGTCGTCGCGCAGCCGCAGCGGGCACAGCCAGATCGGCTCGATCGGCACGTTGGTCAGGAACCAGTCCAGGAAGTCGACGCACCGCTCGATCGGCACTTCGACGTCCTGCACGACGCGCTCCAAGGGCGGCCTGCCGTTGCGCTTTTCGATCCGGTCGGCGATGTTGAAGCGCTGGTCGTAGGCAATCAGCTTCCAGTAGAAGCTGCTCCGCCGGTAGCGCCGCGGCCAGAACCGCCGGAGCTTGGGGTTCTGCGCGCCGAATGCGCGCGAACACCAGAACCAGTCGGTGTCCCAGCGCCACAGGTAGTCCAGGATCGTCAGCCGGTCGTGCTTCTCGGTGCCGTCGTGCTGGATGGACCGGTAGTAGATGTGCCTGCCGGTGTAATCGCTGACGGGTCCCGGCGTCGTCGTCTGCACGCCGACGCACAGGTAGCTCTCATCCGCGCTGAACACCACGCCGTCGAGGTAGTCCACCGGCGCGCCGTCGATGCCGCCGGTCTCGATGATGCGATCCATCGCCGCGACCAGGTCCTGCAGCGATCGGAATCGCAGGTGTCTTAGCGCGACGAACGGCTTCACGGGTTCCAGCTCGATCTTGAGTCGGACCGAATAGCCCAGCGTGCCATACGAATTCGGGAAGGCACGGAACAGGTCGGCGTTCTGCTCCGGCGATGCGGTGATTACGTCGCCGGTGCCGGTGAGGATGTCCATCTCGAGCACCGACTCGTGCGGCAGGCCGTTGCGGAACGACGTCGACTCGATGCCGAGCCCGGTGACCGCGCCGCCGAGGGTGATGGTCTTCAGCTGCGGGACGACGAGCGGCGACAAACCGTAGGGCAGCGTCGCGTCGACCAGGTCCTCGTAGGTGCACATGCCCGCGACGTCGGCGGTCCTGGCGTCGGGATCCACCGAGACCACACCCGTGAGCCCCGAGACGTCCAGGCCCTTGGCATCGCTCTTCGCGCGGGCGCGGAACAGGTTGGAGGTCGGTTTGGCCAGCCGGACGGTGGCCGCCGGCGGGATGGCGCGGTAGCTGGCGAGTAGCCGCTGCACGCCTGCGGCGTGAGCAGCACGTGCGTCGGTGGCCGGGACAGACACGCATATACGCTAGTCCGCGGCTGCGGCCGACGCGACCGCATCACGACGAGGGGAGTCATAGGAGATGGGACAGGTCAGCGCCTCCAGCAGCGTCTTGATCGACGCGGCGCCGGACAAAGTGTTGGCGGCTGTGGCGGATTACACAACGGTCCGCCCGAATATCCTCTCGGCGCACTACCTCGACTACAAGGTGCTGGAGGGCGGACAGGGCGCGGGCACCGTCGCGAGCTGGAAGCTGCAGGCGACCAAGTCGCGGGTGCGAGACGTCAAGGCCACCGTCGATGTCGCCGGACACACCGTGATCGAGAAGGACGCCAACTCGTCGATGGTGACCAACTGGACCGTCGCGCCCGCCGGGCCCGGCTCTTCGGTCACCGTCAAGACGTCGTGGCAGGGTGCGGGAGGCATCGGCGGCTTCTTCGAGAAGACGTTTGCGCCGTTGGGGCTGAAGAAGATTCAGGCCGAGGTGCTGGAAAATCTCAAGAAGGCAGTGGAAAGCAGCTAGCGGCGCTGGACGCCGAGGAAGCCCGCGATACCGCGCACGACGGCGTCGGCGTACTTCTGCCTGCCCTCTGCAGTGGTGATCAGGCCCGCGTCGGCGGGGTTCTTCATGTTGCCCAGCTCGATGAGGATCGACGGATACTGCGCCAGGTTCAGGCCCGCGATGTCGGAGCGCGGGTTGAGGCCGCCGGTACCGACGTAGGTCGAGGGCACCAGGCCTGATGCCTGCAGTTGGTCGCGCATCGTCTGGGCGAACTGCACCGATGGTCCTGCCTGCATCTGGTTGAGCGGCGGCGACGAGTAGAGCACGTGGAAACCACGGCCCGTCGGCGGGCCGCCGTCGGCGTGGATGCTGACGACGGCGTTGGGCTTCAGCGCGTTGGCCATCGCCGCGCGCTCGTCGACGCAGGGCCCGAGCCCGGTGTCGTTACCGCGCGACATCGCGGTGCGCACGCCCAGCGCCGTCAGCGCCTGACGGATCCGCAGCGTGGTTTCCCACGTGAACGAGTGTTCGGGGTAGCCGTCGTTGGTCGAGGTGCCACTTTCCTGGCAGTTCTTGGTGCCGCCGCGGCCGGTGGGCACCTGGCGGCTGATCGAGCCGTCGTTGGCGCCGTTGTGGCCGGGGTCGAGGAAGACGATCATGCCCGCGATGTTGGCGGGCGCGGCGGATGTGGGGCTGGCAAGCGTCGAGGCGGCGACGACTAGGCAAGCAGCCGCGGTCGCGCCGACACGCAGGGTCGCTGACACGTGCACGGCGTCAAGGTAGCCCCTGGGCGTCTACGCTTGAAAGGCCAAACCGCCGCGTGCCAGCGAGCGAAACCAAGTCGAGACCAATACGCAAGGGGACTGTCATGCAACCCGGAGGCCAGCCCGACATGTCGGCGCTCCTCGCGCAGGCGCAACAGGTGCAGCAGAAGCTGATGGAGGCCCAGGAGCAGCTCGCCAACACCGAGGTGCACGGGCAGGCCGGCGGCGGCCTGGTCCAGGTCACCATGAAGGGCAGCGGCGAGGTGGTGGGCGTGTCGATCGACCCGAAGGTCGTCGACCCCGACGACGTCGAAACGCTGCAGGACCTGATCGTCGGCGCGCACGCAGACGCGGCGCGTCAAGTCACCCTGCTGGCCCAGGAACGGCTCGGGCCGCTCGCAGGCGGCATGGGCGATCTAGGCCTACCGGGGCTCTGACTTGTTCGAGGGCCCCGTCCAGGATCTGATCGACGAGCTGGGCAAGCTGCCGGGCATCGGCCCGAAGAGCGCCCAGCGCATCGCGTTCCACCTGTTGTCCGTCGAGCCGCCGGACATCGACCGGCTGACCGCCGTATTGGGGAAGGTGCGCGACGGGGTCAAGTTCTGTGCGGAGTGCGGCAACGTATCCGACGACGACCGCTGCCGGATCTGTTCGGATTCACGCCGCGATGCGTCGGTGGTGTGTGTCGTCGAGGAGCCGAAGGACGTACAGGCCGTCGAACGGACCCGCGAATTCCGCGGCCGCTACCACGTACTGGGTGGTGCGCTGGATCCGCTGTCGGGTGTCGGACCCGAGCAGCTGCGTATTCGCGAGCTGCTCAACAGGATTGGTGAGCGCGTCGACGGCGTGGACATCACCGAGGTGATCATCGCGACCGATCCCAACACCGAGGGGGAGGCGACGGCGACGTATCTGGTCCGGATGCTGCGCGACATTCCCGGCCTGACCGTCACGCGTATCGCTTCGGGCCTGCCGATGGGTGGTGACCTGGAGTTCGCCGACGAGCTGACCCTCGGCCGCGCGCTCTCGGGCCGCCGCGCGCTGACCTAAGCGGCGATACTCGCGAAATCGACGTTTGGCAGACGTCTACCCGCACTTTCCCTGCAAAACGTTGCTTTCAATGAGATGTCGGTGCCTGGCTACACGATGACGTCATGGGTGAAGTCATTCTCGGGGGCGAGGCAGTCGCGGCCGGTCATACAACCCGTCACGAGCTCGGGCGTTGGTACACCCCTCTCTATCGCGGTGTGTACATCCGTAGGGGCCCCGACCCGTCGTTGCGTGATCGAGCCATCGCGGCGTGGCTGGCATCACGTCGCCGCGGAGTCGTCTCCGGGGTGGCGGCGTCGGCACTGCACGGTGCTCCGTGGGTGGACCCAACGGTGTCCATCGAACTCCTCGGAGTGAATATCCGTGCGCAGGACGGGTTGATCCCGCGCACAGAGCGGGTGGCCGACGACGAGATCACCAGGAAGTCTGGATTGCCCGTGACCACCCGGGTTCGCACCGCATTCGATCTGGGTAGGCACCTTGACAGGCCGGACGCGCTGGCTCGGCTGGACGCGTTGATGTGGAACAGGGCGTACTCGATCGACGACGTGTTGACACTGGCCAAGCGGTATCCACGCGCTCGCGGCCTGCGCCAGCTCCGCGAACTGCTCCCGCTGGTCGATGGCGGGGCCGAGTCGCCGCGCGAGAGCCGAATCCGGTTGTGCTTGCAGGACAACGGCTTCCCTCGGCCTGAGACACAGATTCCAGTTCTGTCGGGAAGCACTTGTCCGGTGGCGTACCTCGACATGGGTTGGCGCGAATTCATGGTCGCGGTCGAGTACGACGGCGATCACCACCGCAAAGACAGACGTCAATATGTCAAGGACCTCGCGAGGTTGCGAATGCTTGAGGCGCTCGGCTGGACCGTGATTCGGGTGATCGCCGAGGACCGGCCGGAGCAGTGGCTGGCCAGGGTCACCGACGCGTTACACGCGGCGGGGTGCGGCGAGCCGTTCGCGGCGTAGCAGGTCGACCTCGGGCAGCTCCAGCGGCGGAAGGTCGCCGACGACGCGCGACAGCAGGTGATCCGCGAGCTGGGGATTGCGGGCCAGGCACGGACCGTGCAGATAGGTTGCGACGACGCTGCCCTGCACCGCGCCGTCGACACCGTCACCCTCGCGATTGCCCGCGCCCGAGATGACCCGGGCCAGCGGCTGCGCATCCGGGCCCAACACCGTTCCGCCGCGGTGATTCTCGAAGCCGGTCAGCCGTTCGGTCAGCCCGGGCAGCAGTGGTTGGCTCACCACCTCGCCGATCGTCCGCCGCGGCTGCGGCGACGTGGTCAGGTCCAGCAGCCCAACGCCGTCGACCCGCTCACCCGCCGACGTCTCGTACCAGTGCCCGAGCACCTGGATCGCCGCGCAGATCGCCAGCACCGGCGCACCCTTCGCCGCCGCCTCCTGCAGGCCGGGATACCGGATCAGGTGCCGCGTCGCGAGCCGCTGCGCGTAGTCCTCCGCGCCGCCGAGCGTGTACAGGTCCAGGGTCGACGGCACCGGGTCGTCCAGCGTGATGTTGACGACCTCGGCGTCAAAACCCCTGCGCTGCAACCGCTGCCGCAGCACCACCGAGTTGCCGCCATCGCCGTACGTCCCCATCACGTCGGGCAGCACCAGCCCGATCCGCACCGTCGACTCAGACATTTTCCCCCCGGTCGCTTCGCTCCTGCCCCCTGGGACCACGGGACAGTGCTCGATTCAAGGCCAGGAACGCGGTGTAGTTCGCGACCACCTCGACATGACCGGGCGGGCACGACGTGATGGCCTCAACGGCGTTGTGCACCAACGTGTGCTGGACGCCCGCGTAGCCCAGGCGCACGGCCAGATCCGTTCCGCGCTCACCCGCCGCCACCACCGGATGATCGACGAAATGCTCGAAGTTGACGTCCCACAGCCACGACAGGTCTTCCCCGTCGGGCACCTGGCCGTTGACCGAGATCACCACCGAACCGGCGTCGGTGTCGACCATCGACAGCGCTTCCTGCCAGCCCGCCGGATTCTTGGCCAGCAGCATCCGCACGGTGTGCGCGCCGAGCTGCACGGTGCGGTAACGCCCCGCGACCTCGTCGACAGCCGATGCCGCCTTCACCGCCGCCGCGGGGTCGGCACCCATCGCAACGGCAGCGGCCACCGCCTGAGTGGCGTTGCCGCGGTTGACCGTTCCCGGCAACGCCAGCTGCATCGGCACCGAGAACCCGTCGGGCCCGTAGATGTTCGTGTCGTCGTAGGACCACTGCGGGGTGGGCCGCTTGAAGTCGGTTCCCGTCGAATACCAGTTGGCGCCGTCGCGGACGATGATCTCGCCGCTGCGCGGACAGCTCACCGAATCGTTGGCCCAGCCGCCGCCGGCGGCGACCCACACCACGTTCGGGCTGTCGTAGGCCGCCGAGGTCATCAGCACGTCGTCGCAGTTGGCGACGACGACCGTGTCGGGGTGCCGCGCGAGACCGGCCCGCAGGGTGCGTTCGATGTGATTGATCTCGCCGACCCGGTCGAGCTGATCGCGGGACAGGTTCAACAGCACGATCACCTTCGGGTCGACGGCGTCGGCGACGTGCGGCACGTGCATCTCGTCGACCTCGAGCGCCGCCAGCTCGGCGTCGCGGGCGCCGGCCAGCGCGGCCACCAGACCCGCGTCCATGTTGGCGCCCTCGGCGTTGGTGGCGACGGGGCCGAGTGTGCCCAGCGCCGCGGCGGTCATCCGGGTCGTCGTGGACTTGCCGTTCGTGCCCGTCACGATGGCCGCGCGGCGGCTCCTGCCGAGCTGGCGAAGGATGGATTTGTCCAGCGTCATCGCGACGAGGCCGCCGATCATCGCGCCTGCGCCGCGGCCGGTCACCCGCGACGACCAGCGTGCGGCGGATCCGGCCGCCAGCGCGATACGTCCACGAGCGGTGACCATTCCCGGCATTTTAGGTGCCCGACACGCGGGATCACCGGCCGAGCCTTGTCGGATCGCCGTGCCATCCTGACGATGTGAGCCACACCTGGGGCCGGCCTGCAGCCGAGCCCGGCGCGGGCTGGGCGGTCGTCGATGTCGAGACGTCCGGCTTCCGACCAGGGCAGGCCAGGATCGTCAGCGTCGCCGCACTCGCGGTCGGCGACGACGGCAACGTCGAGCGCAGCGTCTCCACCCTGCTGAATCCCGGTGTCGACCCGGGCCCCACGCACGTGCACGGCCTGACCTCCGAGATGCTCGCCGGCAAGCCGTGCTTCGCCGACGTGGCCCCCGACCTGGTCGAGGTGCTGCGCGGCCGCACCCTGGTGGCTCACAACGTCGGCTTCGACTACTCGTTCCTGGCCGCCGAGGCCGAGCTGGCCTCGGTGGAGCTGCCCATCGACTCCGTCATGTGCACGGTCGAGCTGGCCCGTCGGCTCGACCTCGACTGCGACAACATGCGGCTGGCGACGCTGGCTTCGCACTGGGACATCAGCCAGATGAAGCCGCACGACGCGCTCGACGACGCGCTGGTGCTGGCTCAGATCCTCAAGCCTGCGTTGGTCCGGGCGCGCGAACGTAAGGTCTGGCTGCCGCTGCGGCCCGTCGAGCGGCGGCGCTGGCCCAACGGGCTGGTCACCCACGAGGAGCTGCGCCCGCTGAAGATGATCGCGTCGCGGTTGCCGTGCCCGTACCTCAACCCGGGCCGCTTCGTCCGCGGCCGCCCCCTCGTGCAGGGCATGCGCGTCGGGCTGTCGGCCGAGGTGAAGCGCACCCACGAGGAACTCGTCGAGCGCATCCTGCACGCCGGGCTCGCCTACTCCGATGCCGTCGACCCCGAGACCTCACTGGTGATCTGCAACGAGCCGGAGCCCGCACAGGGCAAGGGCTACCAAGCGCATGAGCTGGGTGTGCCGCTCGTCTCCGACGCCGAGTTCATGGACCATCTGGACGGCGTGATCGGCGGCACCGGCATCGAGGAGTTCACCGACCACACCCTCGACGGCGGGCAGTTCGCCCTTTTCTAGACGAGGTCACTGCGGGCGTGCCGTGTCCAGCGACCGTCCCGGCGTGAACGTCACCGGCAGCTTGCCCACTCCGGTCATCGTCGGATTGCCCGCGTACTTGCGCACGCCGTCGACGTCGATCTCGTAGTCGGGCATGCGTTCCAGAACCGCCTTGACCATCACCTCGAACATGATGCGGGCCAGCGGCGCCCCGATGCAGCGGTGCGGCCCGAGTCCGAACGCGACGTGGCGGTTGGGTGATCGGTCCAGTATCACTTCGCCCGGGTCGTCGAACTCCTGCTCGTCGTGGTTGGCGCCGATCCAGCTGATGAGGAGCCGGTCGTTGCGCCGGAGCTGTTGGCCCGCGAGGACCGTGTCACGGCTGACGGTCCGGCTCAGCTGCTTGTTGACGGTGAAGTACCGCAGAAACTCTTCTGCCGCAGAGCGATACAGCCCTGGGTCGGCGATGAGCTGCCGGCGCAGATCCGGATGGGTGCCGAGATGCAGCAGGCTCAGCGCGGTCAGCGACGTCGTGGTGTCGACGCCGCCGCCGATGAGGTTCCAGAGAATGTCGAGCAGCTGGGTGTCGTCCAGCCGCGTCCCGTCGATGTCGAACTGGACCAGAAAGCTCGTCAGGTCGTCGCCGGGATCGGCCCGCCGGGCGGCGATGAATTTCAGCAGGCCGTCGAGCATCGCAGGCACTTCGGCGATCGCCTTGTTGTATTCGTCGCCGCCGGAAGCGGCCATCACCGAGTGGAACAGGTTGGCGTAGAGCTGCCAGTTGTCGTAGGGCAGGCCCATCAACCGCATGGTGAGGATCGCGGGCACCGGGCTGGCGTAGTCGAGCACCAGATCCATCTGCCCGTCGGCGATCCGCTGGTCGATGAACCAGTGCACGGACTGCTCCATGAACGGCCGCATCTTCGCGACGGCACCGGTGGAGAAGAATGGGGTGAGCGCACGCCGCAGGGCCAGGTGATAGGGGCCGTCGACCTCGCCGACGCCCAGCGGTGGCTGGCCCTGAGGGCGCGGGACGCCCATCTCGCCCTGGTAGCTCACGCCGTCCGGCGCGTCGGGCTCGTACTTGTGCGCGTAGGTGTCGCCGTCGCGTGCGACCTCGGCGACCGCGTCATAGCCCGTGACGAACCAGAACCCGCCGTAGTTGTCGTTCCAGGCGACCGGGCACCGGCGTCGGAGGTCGGCGTTGATGCCGAGTTCGTTGCGGTGGTAGTCGTCGGAATGATGGTCGAAGTCAACGATTGCGTCGGTGCTGACGTCCGGTCGGCCCATTGCGCTATCTTTGCATCTTTGAAAGAGGTGGAGTCGTGCCCAATCACCGAACGGTTTTCAACCACGTTGGATTGTGCGTCGCCAACCGCGAGCGGTCGCGCCGGTTCTACGAGGGTCTGCTCGGCTTCACGTTCTGGTGGGACCTCGATCTGCCCGACGAGGGCACCGCCGCACTTCTCCAACTGGACGGGCCGATCGGTGTGCGCGCAACGTATCTGGTGCGCGACGGCTTCGTGCTCGAGCTGATCGACTACTCGAAACGCGACGTCCAGCTGGGACCGCGGCGCGTGATGGACGAAGTGGGGCTGACCCACATGTCACTGTCGGTGTCCGATCTGGCCGGCGTGCTGGCGCAGGTCGAGAGCTTCGGGGGAGCCGTCGTCAGGGAGGCGACGACCGAGCAGTTCGCGATGATCCGCGACCCCGACGGCCAGCTGATCGAACTGCTCCCGGACACCTGGTTAGCCGCGCTTCCGCCGCGCCCGTAGCCGCCTCTTGACAATCACTACACCTGTAGTGCTACCGTCTCGTCTATGGCCGGGTGATCTTCGGCGACGATGCGACGCTGCAGTACGCGGTCACTCAGACCACGGACACCCTCCTGATGATTCCGATGACGTACGCAGCCGTCACCGGCATCCTGAGCTACCGCCGGATGGTGTTCGCCAATCGGGTCTGCTGCTCATCGTCGTCTACCCGGTGTTCCTGACCATGCTGTGGAAACTGAAGTTCGAGGAGTGATCCAAATGACCACCGCCCCAACCCAATCGCGCCCAAGCTTTGCCGAGACCTACCGCGAACGCGGCTACTTCTTCAAGGCGGCGGCCATGCTGACCATCGGACTGGGCGTTCTCATCCACCTGCTGAGGATCATCTTCGGCGACGACTTCGCAATGCAGTACGTGGTGACGCCGACGACCGACAAGATCCTTCTGGTGCCCATGACGTACGCAGCCGTCACCGGCATCCTGCTTCTGGTGCGCAACCGAGTCGTATTCGCCAACAAACGGCACCGGGCGCTTTTCACCGGCTCCGTGGTCTACATCGCGGGCAGCGTGCCGCTGCACATCTATTGCAGCTACATCATCTGGGACACCAGCCTGATGACGTGGTTTCCGATGTGGTTCAGCTACTTTCTGCTCATCGTCGTCTACCCGGCGTTCCTGATGATGTTCGCGAAGCTGCAATATAAGACCGATGCCCGCCAATCCTGAACGACGGAACCAGATCCTCGACGCCGCAATCGACATCCTGTGTGACGACGGCGTCGGGGGTCTGACGCATCGACAGGTGGACAGCCGCGCCGGAGTGCCCGCGGGCACCACGTCGAACTACTTCCGCACCCGCCAGACGCTCCTCGAAGCGACAGCCGCCCGCACTGTGGATCTGCACTGGCAGCGGGTCGAGACGCTGCAGGCGGCGGTCGGACCGATGTCCCGAGATGCCCTCAAGGCGTTGATGATTCGGATGCTCGAACCCGACGAGCAGTTCCGCCGCTGGACGCTGGCGCGGTTCGAGCTGTTCATGGAGAGCACACGGCGCGAAGAGCTGCGGCCGCTGATGGCCGAACTCCAGGCGGCCGCGGTGAAGTCGGCGACGCTCATATTCGAGGCCGCCGGCTTCACCCCGGCGCCGGAGCGGATGGACGAACTCAGCAGGGTGCTCAACGGCTTTGTGTTCAGCAACCTCACCCTCGCGCCCGAGCCGGGCACGCAGGATGCCGCCGGTCTTGTGGACCGACTGCTCAGCGCCTTCCTGGACTGACGAGAACTAGCGGCTGGCGCGGTTCACCGCCGACACCACCGCACGCAGCGATGCCGTGGTGATCGACGTCGCGATACCGACGCCCCAGATCGTCTGCCCGTTCACCGATGCCTCGACATAGGCGGCGGCCTTCGCCTGCTCACCCGACGACATCGCGTGTTCGGAGTAGTCGAGCACGCTGACGTTGATCCCGACACCGGACAACGCGTCGACGAATGCGGCGAGCGGGCCGTTGCCCGAACCAGCGATCTCCCTCTCGACGCCGTCGATCTTGACGACGGCCTTGATGGAGTCGATGCCGCCGTCCACCTCCGATGCGTCGACCTGTTGCCGGATGCGCTCCAGCGGCCGTACCGGCGCGAGGTACTCCTCGGCGAAGACGTCCCACATCTCCTTGGACGACACCTCGCCGCCCTCGCCGTCGGTGATCTTCTGGATCGCCTGTGAGAACTCGATCTGCAGCCGGCGCGGCAGCGACAGGCCGTGGTCGGCCTTCATGATGTAGGCGACGCCGCCCTTGCCCGATTGCGAATTCACCCGGATGACAGCCTCATACGTGCGGCCGACGTCCTTCGGGTCGATCGGCAGATACGGCACCTGCCAGAGGATGTCGTCGACGTCGGCGTCGGCCTCGTCGGCAGATATCTTCATCGCGTCGAGACCCTTGTTGATGGCGTCCTGGTGGCTGCCCGAGAACGCGGTGTAAACCAGATCGCCGCCGTACGGATGGCGTTCGTGCACCGGCAGCTGGTTGCAGTACTCGACCGTGCGCCTGATCTCGTCGATGTTGGAGAAGTCGATCTGCGGGTCGATGCCGCGGCTGAACAGGTTCAGGCCCAGCGTGACGATGCATACGTTTCCGGTGCGCTCGCCGTTGCCGAACAGGCAGCCCTCGATGCGGTCGGCACCGGCCTGATAGCCCAATTCCGCTGCGGCGACAGCTGTCCCGCGGTCATTGTGCGGATGCAGGCTCAAGATGATGCTTTCCCGTGGGCTCAGATTCCGGCTCATCCACTCGATCGAGTCGGCGTAGACGTTGGGCGTGGCCATCTCGACCGTCGCGGGCAGGTTGACGATCAGCGGCCAGTCCGGCGTCGGCTTGATGACGTCGGCGACGGCGTTGCACACCTCAACGGCGTATTCCAGTTCGGTGCCGGTGTAGGACTCGGGGGAGTACTCGAACCGCCATAGCGTGCCGGGACGTTTCGCCGCTTCCTCGACGCACTTACGCGCACCGTCGGTGGCGATGGCCTTGACTGCGTCCCGGTCGGCACGGAACACGACGCGGCGCTGCAGGATTGACGTCGAGTTGTAGAAGTGCACGATGGCGCGCGGTGCGCCTTCGCACGCCTCGAACGTCCGCTCGATCAACTCGGGCCTGCACTGCGTCAACACCTGGATGGTGACGTCGTCGGGAATGGCGCCCTTGGTGATGATTTCGCGGACGAAGTCGAAGTCGGTCTGGCTGGCCGACGGGAAGCCGACCTCGATCTCCTTGTAGCCCATGCGGACGAGCAGGTCGAACATGCGCCGCTTGCGGGCCGGGCTCATCGGGTCGATCAGCGCCTGGTTGCCGTCGCGCAGGTCGACGGCGCACCACAGTGGTGCCTTGTCGATGATCGTGTCGGGCCAGGAGCGGTCTTGGACGGAGACCGGTTCGACCTCTTCTGCGAAGGGGCGGTACCGGCTGGTCGGCATGGATGTGCGCCGCTGTGTGTTCCACGCGGGTTGCCCGTCGTTCGGGGCGCCCGATGGCGTGGTGATGGTGCGTGCCGACGTGAATGCGTCGACGGAAGTCTGGTTGGAATTCGGATTGTTCACGATGTTTGCTCCGGAAGTAAAAAGGGACTCGACCGGCGCATCGCGACCACCCGCGACGGGAAGCCGGTCTTGGTCAGACCCCGTCGCGGCTGCCGAGAAGGAGCACCCGCTGCACGTCGACCACTGTAGCCCACCCGGCTGCCCGGCCAAAACCCCAGGTTCTAGACCTGCGAATCCGGGAAGGCGATGACCGACAGGAAGCGGATCGGCACCTCGATCAGGTCGACCGGACCATGCGCGCCCTCGCCGTCGATCTGCAGCGAGTCGCCGGGCTCCAGCCGGTACACCGTCCGGCTGTGGCTGTAGTCCATGACGCCCTCGAGCATGAAGATGAACTCGGTGCCCGGATGCTGGAACAGCGGATAGGTCTTGCTCTTCGCCGAGAGTGTGACGTGAAGGCATTCCAGCCGTTTGTGTTCACCGCGCAGCGAGCCGAGCAGTTGGTACTCGTGGCCCTCTTTGGTGCCGTTGCGCACGATGCGGGCACCGGTGCCTGCCTTCACGAACGCCGCGGGCCGTTCCACCTCTGCACCACGGAACAAACTGGTGACCGGCACGTCGAAACCCTTGGCCAACAGCGCAAGCGTCGACAGGCTGCACGAGGTCTGCGCGTTCTCGATCTTGCTCATCATCGCCTTCGAAATGCCCACCCGCGCAGCCATTTCCGCGACGGTAAGGCCATGCTGCTGACGCAGCTGGCGGACATTGCGCCCGATCGCGGCCTCGAACTCGAGGTCTTCCACCGGCGCGCTCGGATCGCGGTCGCGGGCGGTGCCCGATTTGTTACGAAGGAGCGGGATTTCGCTCACAGCTCTCCTGTCTAGCGCATCTGCCCGGCGCCGACGTACGGATACGGCGTCTTCAGCAGGTCGTTCTCAGCGAATCGGGACAGCCGGAAGTCGGTCTCGGGGATGCGGGGGTCCGCGCTGCGGCCGTCGATGACGAGATCGGCGACCAGCCGCCCCACCGCAGGGGAGATCTTGAAACCATGGCCACTGAAGCCGGCGGCGATGAAGAGGCCGTCGAGCGGACCTTCGCCGATCACCGGATTCCAGTCGGGCGTGACGTCGTAGCACCCCGCGTAGCTGGTGCGGATCGCCGCGCCGCTGAAGCCGGGGAACCTGGTACCCACCTTGTCCACGGTGAGGTCGACGAACGCCTCGGTCGCGCGGTTGAGGTAGTTGTCCGGGTCGGCCTCCTCGACGTCGGACAGGTCGCTGTTGCCGAACAGGATGTCGCCGCCGACCTCCGGGCGGACGTATTGCAGCGAGACCAGGTCGGAGAACACCGGGACGTTGCCCGTCTCGACGCCGGGGTCGATGGTGACGATCTGCTCCCGCACGACGCGGATGGGTACGTCGACGCCGTGCGGTTCGAGGAAGGGCTTCGTCCACACACCGGTGGCGACCACGATGGCGCCCGCCGAGACCGTGGTGCCGTCGGCAAGCCGGATGCCCGTGACGGCATCGCCGTCGACCAACAGGTCCGTCACCGTCGCCCCCTGGCGGATCCGGACACCCGCCGCGCGGGCCGAGACCGCGAAGGCCTGCGCGGTCTGGTACGCGTCGCCGTATCCGCCGCGCGACTCCCAGCCGAACGCGGCGAACGGCGAAAGGTCTGCGAACGGCCACATCTCGGCGACATCGGAGCGATCGATTTCCTCGGTCTGCACGCCGACCGCGCGCTGCGCGGCCAGGCTCTTGCGCATCGACTCGACATTCGGCTCGCCGACGCCGACGACATAGCCCGTCTGGCGGAACCCGATGTCCGTGCCGAACATCTCGTTGGCCTTCTCGAACACCTCCAGCCCGACGGCGGCCATCGCGGCCAGCGAGCTGACCCCGTAGTGGCAGCGCACGATGCCGCTGGACTTGCCCGTCATGCCGGATGCGACGGTGTTGCGTTCGGCGACAAACACATCGGTGACACCCCGCTGGCTCAGGGCCCATGCGGCCGCCGCGCCCTCGATACCACCACCGACGATGACGACGTCGGCCGTCTCGCTCATCGGCGGCCACGGAATCCAGTCGGTGCCCGCCAGCGGCACCCGCGCCATGGCGGCCGCTTCGATGGTCACGGCGACGAGGTCCTCCGGTTCGAGATGCAGCACATGTGCCTTGCCGCAGGCACGCGCGATGGTCTGCGCCTCCATCGTCAGCACCCGCAGATAGTTGGCCAGTCTGCGGCCGCCCTCGACGGGGTCGAACCGCGCCGCCAACTCCGGGTCCTGCGTGCTGATCCCTGCTGGATCGGTGCCGTCCTGAAAGTCGTCGAAGAAGCCTGCGGCGCTACCGAGCTTCTGGTATTCGGACTCGTGGCGAGGATGGTTGTCGCCCAACGCGATCAGGGCGGCGGTGCCGATCGCGACCGCGTCGGCGCCGAGCGCGATCGCCTTGGCGACGTCAGCGCCCGTGCGGATGCCGCCGGACACGATCAGTTGCACCTTTCGATGCACATCGAGTTCCTGCAGGGCCTGCACGGCCTCGGGGACCGCGGCCAGCGTCGGGATGCCGACGTGCTCGATGAACACCTCCTGCGTGGCGGCGGTGCCGCCCTGCATGCCGTCGACCACCACGACGTCCGCGCCGGCATGCACGGCGAGTTTCACGTCGTAGTAGGTGCGGGTCGCACCGACCTTGACGTAGATCGGCTTCTCCCAGTCGGTGATCTCGCGCAGTTCGTTGATCTTGATGGTCAGGTCGTCGGGCCCGGTCCAGTCCGGGTGCCTGCACGCCGAACGCTGGTCGATGCCCTCGGGCAATGTGCGCATCCCTGCGACGCGCGGCGAGATCTTTTGGCCCAGCAGCATGCCGCCGCCGCCGGGTTTGGCGCCCTGGCCGAGCACCACCTCGATCGCGTCGGCCCTTCGCAGGTCGTCGGGGTTCATCCCGTAGCGCGACGGAAGGTATTGGTAGACCAGGTATTTGCTCTGCCCGCGCTCCTCCGGGGTCATACCGCCGTCGCCGGTGGTGGTCGACGTGCCGACCTCGCTGGCGCCGCGGCCAAGCGCCTCCTTGGCCGGCCCGGACAGCGCGCCGAACGACATACCGGCGATGGTGACCGGGATATCCAGGTGCAGAGGATGTTTGGCGTGCCGATCGCCGAGGACGACGTCGGTGTCACAGCGCTCGCGGTAGCCCTCCAACGGGTAGCGCGACATCGAGGCACCGAGGAAGAGCAGGTCGTCGAAATGCGGAAGGGGCCGTTTGGCTCCCCAGCCGCGGATGTCGTAGATGCCGGTTTCGGCCGCGCGATGGATGGCGGCGATCGTCTGACGGTCGAAGGTGGCGGACTCACGCAGCCCGAGGCGGGCCCGGTCGTCGGTGCTGTGGCTCATCAGTAGCTCGCGGCGTTGTCGACGTGGAAGTGGTAGAGCGAGCGCGCTGAGCCGTACCGCGTGTAGGCGGCGGTGTCGTCGCCTTCGAAACCGGCCGCCTTCAACAGGTGCTCGAGTTCCTGGTGATGCTCGCGGGTCATCTCTTTCGCGACGCAGTCCGCGCCGAGCGATGCCACCTCGCCGCGGACGTAGATGCGGGCCTCGTAGATCGAGTCGCCCAACGCCTCGCCTGCATCGCCGCGGATCACCAACCGTCCGGCCTGCGCCATGAACGCGCTCATGTGGCCGACGTTCCCGCCGATCACGATGTCGATGCCTTTCATCGAGATGCCGCAGCGCGCAGCGGCATTGCCCTCGACGACCAGTAGGCCCCCATGGGCGCTGGCGCCTGCCGATTGCGAGGCGTCGCCCTTCACCCACACCGAGCCGCTCATCATGTTCTCGGCGACGCCGGTGCCCGCGTTCCCGTTGACTGCTATCTCGGCCTGCTGGTTCATCCCGGCGGCGTAATAGCCGACGTGGCCGTCCACGGTGACCTTCACCGGCGCGTCCACCCCGACCGCGACATTGTGGGCACCGTCCGGGTGGGTGATGACGAACTCACCGGACAGGTCGGGTGTGTGCAGCGCCGCGTTGACGTCCCGCAGCGGAGTCGTCCGGAGATCGAAACCGGTTACCGTGTCCACGCGTAGATCACCTCCGGCTCGGGCTCCCAGATGGCCGCGTTCTCCACACCGGGAAGACCTGCGAGCGCGCGATATTCGCTGCCCACGGCCACCCAGTCGGCGGTCTCGGCGATGACGGCGGGCTTGCAGGCGATCGCATCGCGGACCACCGCGAACGAGTCCCGGTTGGACACCAGCAGCGTGTAGAAGCCGTCGAACGTCGCGCAGAGCTCTTTGAGCGCGGACTCGACATCGCGACCGTCGGCCAGCTGCTTGGCGATGAACCGCGCACCCACCTCGGTGTCGTTCTCGCTGTCGAAGTCGATTCCCGCGGAACGCAGTTGGCGCCGGATGGTGGCATGGTTCGCGAATGAGCCGTTGTGCACCATGCACTGTTCGGGTCCGACCGTATATGGGTGGCAGCCCGCAGGCGTGACGGCGGACTCGGTGGCCATTCGGGTATGGCCGACACCCTGCCAGCCCTGCGCCTTGGCCAGGTTCCACGCATCGGTCAACGTGCGTGGATGTCCGACCCCCTTGAGCACGGCCATGTCCGCGCCGAAACCTGCGATGAGGGCGCGCGGATATGCCGCCTTGACCGCGTCGAGCAGCGCCGCGGAGCTCACGCCGGCGGACAACAGGTACGTGGCGTCGACCGTCACCACGTCGACGTCGCGCCCGAGCTGTTCGCTCACGGCGGCGGCGACGTCGCCGGCGTCGTCGGACACGTCGACGATGGAGACGCCACCACGACCGGCAGGTGACCAGATCGGATCGCCGTAGACGGCGACACCGGTCGAGTCGCTGCCGCGGTTGCCCATCTCGCACAGCATCCCGGTGAGCAGCTCCCCCAGCCTGGGATACAGCTCAGGGGTGCGTAGATGCAATCCGACGATCCCGCACATGGTTTGGCTCCCTTGGTGTTCCGGCGCTCAGAAGGCGGTCAGATAGTTGTCGATCTCCCACGGTGCGACGGCGCTGTGGTAGGCGAAGAACTCCTCGCGCTTGATCTTGGCGAAATAGGACGCAACGCCCTCGCCCGCGGTGTCGAGGACGCCGGTGATCAGCGGATCGGCCTCGAACTCGTCGACCGCGTGCAGCAGGGTGGGCGGCAGCGGTCGTCCCGCCGTGCCTTCTCCGATGGCGCCGGGGTCTGCGCTGCGCTTGATCCCGTCGATGCCCGCGCCCAGCGCCGCGGCGATGGCCAGGTACGGGTTCGCCGAGCCGTCGCCGCCACGCAGCTCGACGCGCGCCGAGTCCGGTACCCGGATGTAGTGGGTCCGGTCGTTGCCGCCATAGGTCGGCGTCTTCGGCGCCCACGAAGCGCCGGACGACGTGGTAGTTGCTCCGGTTCGTTTGTAGGAGTTGACAGTTGGTGCCACCACTGCCTGCAGCGCGCAGGCGTGTTCGAGGATGCCGCCGACGAACGCGTATGCGGTTTCGGAGAGCCCGAGACCACGCTTGTCGTCATCGGCGGGGAACACAGGCGTGCCGCCGCAGGTGAGCGACATGTGCAGATGCAGTCCGCTGCCGGTCTTGTCGGCGAACGGTTTGGGCATGAACGTCGCGACCATGCCGCGCTCGGCTGCGATCACCGACAGCAGATAGCGCAGTGTCACAACGCGATCCGCGGTGGTGAGAGCGTCGGCGAATTCGAAGTTCTGCTCGAACTGGCCGTTGCCGTCCTCGTGGTCGTTGGCGTAGTTGGACCAACCGAGTTGGTTCATCGCGGCGGAGATCGCGGTGAGGTGGTCGTACATCCGGGTGACACCGCGAGCGTCGTAGCACGGTTGGGCGGCGGTGTCGGCGGTGTCGGCGACCGAGAGGCTGCCGTCGGCGTTGCGGTGCAGCAGGAAGTACTCCACCTCGGCGCCGACCCAGGGCTCGAAACCGGCGTCGGCGGCGCGCTGGATGACTGACTTGAGGATGACCCGCGGCGCGTAGGGCCACGGTTCGCCGTTGACGTGCGGGTCGCAGTGGACGATGGCCAGGCCGTCCTTGATGAACGGGATCGGCGTGAACGACGCAATATCCGGAATGGCCATCAGGTCAGGGTCTTTGGGCTCCTGACCGATCGCACCGACCGCGTAGCCGGCGAAGCCGACCCCCTCGGTGGCCAGCAGGTCGACGGCCTCGACCGGCACGAGCTTCGCGCACGGCTTACCGCGCAGGTCGACGAACAACG
This sequence comes from uncultured Actinomycetota bacterium, assembly GCA_963822305.1. GTDB lineage: Bacteria > Actinomycetota > Actinomycetes > Mycobacteriales > Mycobacteriaceae > Mycobacterium. The sequence goes on from CAWGHF010000024.1 coordinate 58,541, forward strand.
CGAGGATGAACTTCGTTCCTGACTTCTGGGCCAGTCCGGCGAGGTCGGTGGACATGTTTCGAGCCTTGTCTCTTGTGAGGAATCATTGTATCGCGATAGGAAACACCATGCCGACCAAACCGGCCGACGCGGGCGAGTGGGCCCGCGCCGGCCGGGGTCTGGGTCAGGCTGGTTGCAGCTCGTACGACGCTTCGCGGTGGAAGGCCGTGTCGATGCCCGCCTCTTCCTCGTCGGGGGAGATGCGAATGCCCATCGTCTTCTTGATCGCGAACGCGATGATGCCCGCGACGACGAACGAGTAGACCATCACGGCACCCGCAGCGACGGCCTGCCGCCACAGCTGGTCGAAACCGCCGCCATAGAACAGGCCGTTGACTGCGTTCGGCATGCTCTCGCTGGCGAGGAAGCCGATCAGGATCGTGCCGACGACGCCGCCGACCAGGTGGACGCCGACCACGTCGAGCGAGTCGTCATAGCCGAACCGCTCCTTGAGCCCGACCGCGTAGACGCAGATGGCGCCCGCGATCGCACCGAGGATGATCGCTCCGACGGGCGTGACCGCACCACAGGCGGGCGTGATCGCGACGAGGCCGGTGATGGCACCCGACGCCGCACCGACGCCGGTGACATGGCCGTCCTTCAACTTCTCGACCGCGATCCAGGCCAGGGTTGCTGCGCAGGTGGCGACGAACGTGGTGACCATGACGATGGCGGCGGAGTTACCGGCGGCCAGCGCGGAGCCGCCGTTGAAGGCGTACCAACCGGCCCACAGCAGACCCGCGCCGAGCAGTGTCAGCGGCACGTTGTGCGGCTTGCGGAGCTTGCCCCAACCCGCGGACTTGCCCAGCACGATCGCGACGGCCAGCGCGGCCGCACCGGCGTTGATGTGCACCGCGGTACCACCTGCGAAGTCGATGGCGTGCAGCTTGTTGGCAATCCAGCCGCCGATCGAGTCCTCGGTAACCACCCCGTCGAACGCGAAAACCCAGTGTGCGACAGGGAAGTACACCAGGATCGCCCAGACGGCCGCGAAGACCATCCACGCGCCGAACTTCATCCGGTCGGCGACCGCACCCGAGATCAGGGCGACGGTGATCGCCGCGAACAGCGCCTGGAACAACGCGAACAGTGTTATCGGCAACCCGCTGATCGTCGTGTTCGACTCCAGTAGGTCCTTCATCCCGGCGAATTCGAAGACGTCGCCGACGAATCCGCCGTAGGAAGTGCCGAAGGTCATCGAGAATCCGAACAGCACCCACAGCACGCCGACGATCGCGACGGAGCCGAACGTCATCATCATCATGTTGGTCGAGCTCTTGACGGACACCATGCCGCCGTAGAACAGCGCGAGCCCGGGGATCATCAGCGTGAGGCCGATGATGCAACACAGCATGAATGCTGTGGTTCCTGTATCCACGTCCATATACATCTCCTGAGTGATTGCGGCCTTCCGTCGGCCGATCACTGGCAGTAACCGATGTTTCTGTTACGTGGACGGGTTCGCATTGTTGCGCGGAGTGTTAATAGTCGACCGCCGGTTAAAGTTGCTGCGATGAAACTCGATCGCCGGTGGGGGTTCGCCATCGGCGTCGCGGTGCTCGCTGTGGTCGCGTTCGCGCTGTCGCAGTTCGGCATCTTCGGTCCGTCGGCCGAAGACTGTCGTCCGGTCAAGGACCTGCTGGAGTTCAACCGGTCACAGGCCGAGCAGATCGGGGCGAAGACCGGTGACTCCGAGGGAATCCCGAACGTCGCCGAGGAAGGCGCGTATCAAGTATGGGCGGACGGCCTCGCCGAGCGCGCCCAGAGCGTGCATGAGCCCGACCTCGCTACAGATGCCACGCAGCTCGCCAGCCTGTCAAGCGAGTTCGTCGCGAAGTTCCCGGTTCTGCGGGCGCAGACGCAGTCGCGCGCGCCCGGCGCGCCCGCCCCGCCCGCGGCATACGAGATGGCGGTATTGAACACGCAGATCAGCGAAACCCTCGCGAAGCTGTCCGACGCCTGTCCCACCTGACCCGGTATTCACAACGACAGCGGCGAACCCCAGCTGCCCGCGAAGGCGACGTCCTCGAGCGGCAGGCGCTGGCGGCCCTGCGCGTCGCGCTCGAGGATCTCCGGCGGCGCGTTCTCGTAGTCGCCGAGCGAACCGACCGCGACCACCGCAACGGGACGCACGCCCGCCGGAATCGCGAACACCTCGCAGGCGCCGTCGGCGTTGAACCCGGCCATCGGGTGGGCGACAAGGCCGCGCGACACCGCCTCGATGGTCAGCTGCGCGATGGCCGCGCCCGCGTCGACCGCCGCATAGCGGGCGGTGCGCTCGTCGTCTCCTTCGTCGATGCACACCATGATCAGTGCCCCCGCGGCGTGTGAGTACCGGTTGCCGCGCTTGAGCAGCTCGGTGATGTCGCGGAAGGTGTCGTCGCCCCGCAGCCCGACGATGAACCGGACCGGCTGTCGGTGCCCCCACGTCGCGGCCCACCGAGCCGCCTCCAGGACGGCCAGCAGCTGCTCGCTGTCCAGCACCGCATCGGGGTCGAACATCCGCGGGCTCCACCGCGCGGCTATGTCGGGGTGGATGGAAACCCGCGTGTTCGGCCTGCTTCTTGACCACATCCTGACGCTACCGGCGGAGTAAATGAGGTGCGCCAACCCTTTATCCTTGGTGGGATCTTCCTCGACATCGACAAAGACCTGAGAGGTTCGACAGTGGCGCTCGTCGTGCAGAAGTACGGCGGATCATCGGTTTCTGACGCCGAACGGATCCGTCGCGTCGCCGAGCGCATCGTCGAGACCAAGAAGCAGGGCAACGACGTCGTCGTGGTGGTCTCCGCGATGGGGGACACCACCGATGACCTGCTCGACCTGGCCAGACAGGTCTGCCCCGCCCCGCCCGCGCGCGAGATGGACATGCTGCTCACCGCGGGTGAGCGCATCTCGAACGCGCTGGTCGCGATGGCCATCGACTCGCTCGGCGCCCAGGCCCGATCGTTCACCGGATCGCAGGCGGGCGTGATCACCACCGGTACCCACGGCAACGCCAAGATCATCGACGTCACCCCCGGCCGGCTGCGGTCGGCGCTCGACGAGGGGCTGATCGTGCTCGTCGCCGGCTTCCAGGGCGTCAGCCAGGACAGCAAGGACGTCACCACGCTGGGCCGGGGCGGCTCGGACACGACCGCGGTCGCGCTGGCCGCCGCGCTGAAGGCGGACGTTTGCGAGATCTATACGGACGTGGACGGCATCTTCAGCGCCGATCCGCGCATCGTGCCGAACGCGCGGCACCTCGACACCGTGTCCTTCGAGGAGATGCTCGAGATGGCCGCGGCGGGGGCGAAGGTGCTCATGTTGCGTTGCGTCGAATACGCCCGCCGGTATGACGTTCCGATTCACGTCCGGTCGTCCTACACCGACAAGCCGGGCACGCTAGTCAAAGGATCGATGGAGGACATCCCCATGGAAGACGCCATCCTGACCGGAGTCGCGCACGACCGCAGCGAGGCCAAGGTCACCGTCGTCGGCCTGCCCGACGTTCCGGGCTACGCGGCGAAGGTCTTCCGCGCCGTGGCCGATGCCGATGTGAACATCGACATGGTGCTGCAGAACGTCTCCAAGGTGGAGGATGGCAAGACCGACATCACGTTCACCTGCTCACGCGACAGCGGGCCCGGTGCGGTGGAGAAGCTCACCGCGCTGCAGGACGAGATCGGTTTCACCAGGGTGCTTTACGACGACCACATCGGCAAGGTGTCGTTGATCGGCGCAGGCATGCGCAGCCACCCCGGCGTCACGGCGACCTTCTGCGAGGCGCTGGCCGGTGTCGGGGTGAACATCGATCTGATCTCCACCTCCGAGATCAGGATCTCGGTGCTCGTCAAGGACACCGAGCTGGACAAGGCCGTTTCGGCGTTGCACGAGGCGTTCAACCTCGGCGGCGACGAAGAGGCTGTGGTGTACGCGGGAACGGGACGTTAGGTCCTCCGGGGCGAGCGAAGCGACGGGATAGGCAATGGTCAACATCGGTGTAGTCGGCGCGACCGGACAGGTCGGCCAGGTGATGCGCACACTCCTCGACGCGCGCGACTTCCCCGCGACCTCGGTGCGGTTCTTCGCCTCTGCGCGCTCGCAGGGCAAGAAGCTCGAGTATCGCGGCCAGCAGATCGAGGTCGAGGACGCCGAGACCGCCGACCCGAGCGGCCTGGACATCGCGTTGTTCTCCGCCGGCGCGACGATGTCGCGGGTGCAGGCGCCGCGGTTCGCCGCCGCGGGCGCCATCGTCATCGACAACTCGTCGGCCTTCCGCAAGGACCCCGACGTGCCGCTGGTCGTCAGCGAGGTCAACTTCGACAGGGACGTCGGAAACCGGGCTCGATCTCTCAAGCGGGGCATCATCGCCAACCCGAACTGCACCACCATGGCCGCGATGCCCGTGCTGAAGCCGCTGCACGACGAGGCGCAGTTGGTGCGCATCATCGCGTCGACGTACCAGGCGGTGTCGGGCAGCGGGCTGGCGGGCGTCCAGGAGCTTTTCGAGCAGGCCCGCGCGGTCGTGGATGACAGCGAGAAACTGGTGCACGACGGCGGCGCGCTGGAGTTCCCGCCGTCGGTCAAGTACGTGGCACCGATCGCGTTCAACGTTGTCCCGCTTGCGGGTTCGCTCGTCGACGACGACTCCGGTGAGACCGACGAGGATCAGAAGCTGCGTAACGAGAGCCGAAAAATCCTCGGCATCCCGGATCTTCTGGTCAGCGGCACCTGCGTGCGGGTGCCGGTGTACACCGGACACTCGCTGTCCATCAACGCCGAGTTCGCCGAGCCGCTCTCACCCGAACGTGCGCGAGAGATCCTCGACGGTGCCGCGGGCGTGAAGGTGGTGGATGTGCCGACTCCGCTGGCGGCCGCCGGTGTCGACGAGTCGCTCGTCGGTCGGATCCGACAGGATCCTGGGGTGCCCGACGGACGAGGCCTTGCGTTGTTCGTGTCCGGCGACAACCTGCGAAAAGGTGCTGCGCTGAACACAATTCAGATTGCCGAGTTGCTGGCCGCCGAGCTGTGATCCACGGGTGAAACCCACCCGTCGGGGAACGCTGAGCGCGTTGGTGGCCGCATGGGCGTTGAGCACACCGGCCGCTCACGCCGACCCGCCGTCACCGATTCCGGAGCCGGTGCTGCCGCCGCTGATGCCCGGCCAGGTGCTGCGCATCGGGCCGACCGCGGGAACCGGCACGCCGACAGGCGATTACGGCATCGGTGCCACCGACCTCTGCGAGTTCATGGAGTTTCCCAGCGGCATCCTGCAGGTGTGCGGGGACAGCTTCGCCGGGCAGGGTGTCGGCTTCGGCGGCTGGTACTCGCCGATCGCGCTGCATGTCGAGACGGATTCGATCGACGATCCCACCGGGGTGCGTTACGACGGCGTCACCGGGACCGACAAGCCTCTGCTCGCGGACCGGACAATTCCCGGGGAGTCGCAGCTGCCCGCGGGCGTCGTGCAGATCAACCGGGACAATTACATGATGGTGACCACGGCCAAGGACCTGCGCCCGCAGGCGTCTCGACTGGTGAAAGCCAATCCTGCACAAGGAAATTGGCCCACATTACCGGGTTCTGTACGGGATGCTGGATTCGAAGGCGGCAGACAAAGCCAGATCAGCGGGTACTACGACCCGATCCCAACGGCGGACTCACCCACCGGCTGGGTGTACATCGTGGCCAACAACTTCGATCGCACCGGCCCCGTCGTCCTCTACCGCGCTAAGCGGGAGACATTCACCGACCGGGCGAGCTGGCAGGGTTGGTCGTCGGACGGTTGGAACAAGGTCCCGACTCCGCTGTGGCCCGATCGGATCGGTGAGATGAGCATTCGGCAGATCGACGGGAAGACCGTGCTGTCCTACTTCAACGCCAGCACAGCAAACATGGAGCTGCGGGTCGCCGACAACCCCACCGCGCTGGGGGCCGCGCCGGTCACCACCGTCGTATTCGCCAGTGAGTGGCCTAGTCCCGCCGAGGACCTGCCTCCGCCCGAGGTGAACCGGCTGGCGCAGCCGTATGGCGGCTATATCTCGCCGGGATCCACGCTCGACGAGGTGCGCGTGTTCATCAGCCAGTGGAATACGCTGCCGCGCGCTCAGTCGCCGTACCGCGTCATCCAATTCGCGGTGAATCCGTTGAAGCCCTGGTCAACAGGCTGATTAGGGTCCTCCGTCCGCAGTGCGTCCGCAGTAGAACCTAGAGCCTGGTTGAACAGCACCCCGGCCGCGGTGCGGGTTCTGTCGTCGGCGTTCGGCCACAAGTGCCCATAGGTGTCGAGCGTGATGCTGGGCGACGAATGGCCTAGCGCCCGCTGGACGGTCACGACGTCACAGCCCGCATTAATGAGCCCAGAGGCGAAGAAGTGTCGGCAATCGTGTAGCCGGTAGGGGCCCCGCCCCCGGTCGAGCGGGTGAGCGGTGGGCTACTGCCGCTCTTCGGGGTGGGTAGCCTCGCCAGCCCCTCTAAGTCCGAGGCCGGCGAACCAGCCTCGCATGGCGCCGACGCCGCCGACAGCGACGTTGACTCCCACGGACAGCAGCAAACCCTGCTTCCAGCCGAAGCCCTCCCCACCGCCGATGCCCAGCGGATCGGCCAGAAGGGCCACCAGCGCGGCCAGCGCCCCGAACGCGATGGCGGCGTAACCCACGCGCTTCGCGCTCACCTCAGCCACCGGGTTTCATCGTTGGCCGTCGCGATCGGCTCCATAAAGGTGGATCGTAAACGGTCCGGGTGCCCGTCGGCGGCCGGTCAGAGATACCCATCGGGTCCACCGGACGACCGCCCCCGATCCTTCCGGCGTGCGAAATCGACGGCTGGGTGGCTCATCGGTTCCGGTTGTGGTGGAAAAAGGGAAGGACGCATTTCTCTGCCGTCCGCAGTAGCTTCAAAAGGCACCGTCAAGTACCAACGCAGCCAACATGTTTCACCTGCAGGAACGACCTGCCTCAATACCTATCGATGTTGCTAAACGTCCTGGACCCAATTCGCGGTGAATCCGTTGAAGCCGTGGTCGGGCTGAGAGCCTCTTGGGCCAGCCGCAGCCACTCGCCGTAGTCGTCGGTGGTCGAGTTCGTCATGAAGTAATGGTCGTGGTCAACTCTTGAATGGGTAAGTAGCTGGGAGGCCACATTCACCAGGCGGAAGGGAAGGGTTTCCTGTCCGTCGGGCAAGCCAGTGTGGTGACCTGATAGGAGGCGGGCATGGCACAAGGCCGGGCACGGAGGCTGCTGCATGAGAACGGCTTACTTCTCGCCTGTCTGGGGCTCTTCGGCGTCTTCTTTCTGGGCATGATCGTTTCGGGTTGGACGGTTTACAACCAGGAGCAGCAGGAGCACGGCTCCCAGGAACAGATCTCGATCGTGGCGTACCTATCCACCGGCGACTTCGTCGAAGCGACGTTCGAGAACTGGGAGTCCGAATTCCTTCAGATGGGCATGTACGTCGTGCTGACGGCATTCCTGTTCCAGAAGGGATCGTCGGAGTCGAAGCCGCTGGACGCGTCGGCTCCGCAGGATAAGGATCCGCGTGACGCCACACCGAATCGGTGGACGCCGTGGCCCGTGCGCAAGGGCGGTTGGGTATTGCGCATCTATGAACACTCGTTGGCCATCGCGTTCTTCGTGATGTTCTTCGCATCGTTTTCGTTGCACGCCGTTGGCGGCGCGAAGGCGTTCAGCGAAGAACAGGTGCAACACGGCGAGGCCGCCGTATCGGTATGGCGTTACCTGACGACGTCGCAGTTCTGGTTCGAGTCGATGCAGAACTGGCAGAGCGAGTTCATCGCCGTCGCTGCGATCATCGGTCTCTCAATCTTCTTGCGACAGCGCGGTTCTGCGGAATCCAAGCCGGTCGCCGAGCCGCACCGTCACACCGGCGACTGACCCCGTGCGCGCTCGGCTGCGGCCTTCGCCCTGACGCGTTGATGCACGGTGAGCAGGAGCCGGTCGAAAGTCGATCGCCGCGGCACGGTCTCGCCGTATTCCAGGGCGCGGACATCGGTCAGTAGCTGTTCGGCCAACGCCCGCAGCTTGACGTTCGTCTCCTGCGAGCGCCACTTCAGCAGGTCGAAGGCGGCGTCGGCCTCAATGCGGTAGACGAGCATCAAGATGCCCTTCGCCTGCTCGATCGCCGCCCGGTTCTCCGCGATCTCGGCGACCGCCTCGGTGATGATCGCCGCCTGGATCTCACCCGCAGGCGTGACGTCGATGTAGAACCCCTGCGTGCCGATCACCCGACCGGCGTTGTCGTGCATACGTTCCCCGATCACGACGACTTCGCGCGTCGCGCCCGCGACGGTGATGATGCGGTGACGGGTGCTGAACGGCTTGTGCGTCCGGCGGATGTCCTCGAGCGTCGCGGCGACCTGTTCGTAGTCCTCCGGGTGTTTGTGCGACAGGACCAGCCGAGTCGTCGGCGTGACCTCGCCCGGCTCGTAGCCGTGAATGCGGGCCACCTCGGGGGACCACTCCCACCGCTCGTCGGAAAAGTAGAAGCGATACCAACCGAAGTGCTGCGGAGCGCCGCCCGCCAAGGCTAGCTCGACGTTCGTTTCCTGGCTCATTTCTCAACCAGACCGCTGGCCATGTAGCAATTTTGGCACGCAGCCTCATTCACAGCTGATTCATATGCAAATCAAGACAGGCACATCACAAACCTTTGCATGCTCACAGATATGAGCGAACCAACATCCACACCTGAACCGGCAACGGCACCCGTGGCAACCACAACGCCGCCCGGAGAAACCCGAGAGCGCTACGTCGAGCGCGAACCGCGCCGCTCGAGGCTGACCGCGGTCGCCGCGTGGGTCGGCATCGTCGCAGGCGTCGTCTTCATCGTCGCGGTCATCTTCTTCAGCGGCTTCATCCTCGGTGCGCATGCGGGTGGCCACCGCGGCCACCACGGCGGAGGCGATCGCGACTTCGGGATGTCACATCGCGGGGGACCGCCGCCGATGTTCCCGATGGGGCCGATGGGGCCGATGGGGCCACGGTTTGAACGCCCGCCGTTTGGACCCGGCGGGCCAGGCTCCCAGCAGGAGCCGCCCCAACCGCCGTCGACCACGGCGCCGTCCCGGCCCTGATACGAACCCTTCATCGCCGAGTGGGCGCTTTCACGCGCGCGTTACGCGCGTCGCGTACGAAACCGCACCACTCGGCGAGGTTTCGAACCGGTCCCTTCATGGGGATTCAACTCGACGAGGCTCAGCCCGCCTCACTACTTCGTCGAGGAGATGACAACTGATGGCTGACAAGTTCACGACGACCGATGCCGGTGCACCGGCGCCGAGCGTCGAGCACTCCCTGACCGTAGGGCCCGACGGCCCGATCCTGCTGCAGGATCACTACCTCATCGAGCAGATGGCCAACTTCAACCGGGAGCGCATCCCGGAGCGGCAGCCCCACGCCAAGGGCGGCGGCGCGTTCGGCAACTTCCAGGTGACGCAGGACGTCAGCAAGTTCACCAGGGCGGCCGTCTTCCAGCCCGGCACCAAGACCGAGATGGTGGCCAGGTTTTCGACGGTGGCCGGCGAGCGCGGCAGCCCAGACACCTGGCGCGACCCCCGCGGCTTCGCGCTGAAGTTCTACACCACCGAGGGCAACTTCGACATGGTCGGCAACAACACGCCGGTGTTCTTTGTCCGCGACCCGATGAAGTTCCAGAACTTCATTCGCAGCCAGAAGCGGATGGCCGCCAACAACCTTCGCGACCACCACATGCAGTGGGACTTCTGGACGCTGTCACCCGAGTCGGCGCATCAGGTCACCTACCTGATGGGCGATCGGGGTATTCCCAAGACCTGGCGGACCATGAACGGCTACTCCAGCCACACCTACAGCTGGCTCAACGCCGATAACGAATTGTTCTGGGTGAAGTACCACTTCAAGACCGACCAGGGCATCGACTTCCTCACGCAGGAGGATGCCGACCGGCTGGCAGGCGAGGACGGTGACTACCACCAGCGTGACCTGTTCACCGCGATCGAGGGCGGCGACTTCCCCAGCTGGACCCTGCACGTGCAGATCATGCCGTTCGAGGACGCGAAGACCTACCGGTTCAATCCGTTCGACCTGACCAAGGTGTGGCCGCACGGCGACTACCCGCTGCACGAGGTCGGCCGCATGACGCTGAACCGCAACGTCGAGGACTACCACGCCCAGATCGAGCAGGCCGCGTTCGAGCCGAACAACATCGTGCCCGGCACCGGCCTGTCCCCGGACAAGATGCTGCTGGCCCGCGGGTTCTCCTACTCCGACGCACATCGTGCCCGGCTCGGGGTGAACTACAAGCAGATCCCGGTCAACGAGCCGCATGTCGAGGTGAACGCCTATTCCAAGGACGGGGCGATGCGGATCCGCAATGCCACCGACCCGGTCTACTCGCCGAACTCGATGGGTGGCCCCGAGGTGGACGCCAAGCGTGCGGCCGAGGTGCACTGGGCATCCGACGGCGACATGGTCCGCACGGCATACGCGCTGCGTCAGGATGACGACGACTGGGGCCAGCCGGGCACGCTGGTCCGTGAGGTGCTCGACGATGACGGGCGGGACCGATTGGCCCACAACATCATTGGTCACGTATCCGACGGTGTGCGCGAACCCGTGCTGTCCCGTGTGTTCGAGTATTGGCGAAACGTCGATCCCGATCTCGGCAAGAAGGTCGAGGAAGGCGTGCGCGGCAACGGCGGCTAGTCTCGACGGGCGTCTTGTCGTCTGGAGCCGGGCTGGCATGATCAAGCCCATGAGCATCGAAGTCGTTTACACTGCAGAGTCAACCGCAACCGGGGGTGGCCGCGACGGCCACGTGAAGTCGTCGACCGACAGGATCGACCTGGATACCCGTCCGCCGAAGGAAATGGGTGGAAACGGCGAGGGCACCAACCCTGAGGAGCTGTTCTCCGCCGGATACGCCGCATGTTTTCTCGGCGCGCTGCGCCTGGTTGCGCGTAACGAGAAGATCGACCTCGACGACGCCAGCGGTATCACGGCCCAGGTCGGCTTCGGCAAGGACCCGGAGGGCGGCTTCGGGATCAACGCTAATTTGATCGGCTACCTGCCCGGCCTCGAGCAGAGCGCCGCCGACGAACTGATGGAGAAGGCACACGGGGTCTGCCCGTACTCCAAGGCCACCAGCGGCAACATCGACGTCAAGCTGTCGGCGAAGGTCTAGTCGCATGCGGCCCGCCGCCCTTGCCGGCGTCGGTCTCGCAGTCGGTCTTGCGGTCGCTGCTCCCGCGGACGCGCGTCCATCCGATCCCGGCGTGGTGAACTACGCCGTCCTCGGAAAGGGATCGGTCGGCAATATCGTCGGCGCGACGATGCGGTTCGAGTCGACCTTCACCGACCCGGTCCAGTCGTTCTACGTCGACAACCCGGCGTGCAACAACTGGGCCGATATCGGCCTGCCCGACGTGTACGCCGACCCCGACCTGGCCTCGTTCAACGGCGCGTCCGCGCAGGAGTCGGCGACCGACATGACGCACTTCGTCAAGCAGGCCGTCGGTGTGTTCGCCACCACCGAGGCCGCCGACCGGGCATTCCACCGGGTCGTCGACCGGACGGTCGGCTGCTCGGGCCAGACCACGCCGATGCACCTGGACAACGGGAGCACGCAGGTGTGGTCGTTCACCGGCGGTCCGGCAACGGCCGCCGACGCCGACTGGGTAAAGCAGGAAGCGGGCACCGACCGGCGCTGCTTCACCACGACACGTCTGCGGGAGAACGTTCTGCTGCAGGCGAAAGTGTGTCAAGCCGGCAACGGCGGGCCCGCGGTGAACGTGCTGGCAGGCGCGATGCAGAACACATTGGGGCAGTAGCAACCGCTCCTATTGGGTACCCGTCATCGACCCGTCATGCGTAAATCGCAGGACTTTGTCAGTGTCATCTGGAAGATGGATGACGGCGGCGAGCGACCAAGACCCGGAGGGATGGTTGGCATGACCAACACCATCGCGTCCGACGTCGGTGAAGCGCATCCCGGCCCCGCCCCTGACACCGGACTGACCAGCGCGAACGAGGCCGCGTCCTACATCAGTGCCAACTGTCTGACCGATGGCCCCGTCGGTCGAGTGGGCCTGGAGATCGAAGCACACTGCTTCGACATCGCCGATCCGCGGCGCCGGCCGGCCTGGGATGAGCTCACCGCGGTCATTGCAACCGTCCCGGCTCTCCCCGGCGGAAGCCTGATCACCCTCGAACCGGGGGGCGCGGTGGAACTGTCCGGGCCGCCGATGGACGGCGCGCTGCCCGCCATCAAGGCCATGGCCGATGACCGGGAGGTACTGCGAAGGGCGTTCGCTGAGGCGGGTTTCGGTCTGGTGCTGCTCGGCGCGGACCCGCTGCGACCCGCGAAGCGGGTCAACCCCGGCGACCGCTATCGCGCCATGGAAGAGTTCTTCGCCGCCAGCCAGAGCGGTGCTGCCGCGGCGGCGATGATGACGTCGACGGCGTCGGTGCAGGTGAACCTGGAGGCGGGTCCGCAGGCGGAGTGGGCGCGGCGCATTCAACTGGCACACGCGCTCGGCCCGACGATGGTGGCGATCGCGGCCAATTCGCCGCTGCTCAGCGGTGAATTCACCGGTTGGCGCAGCTCGCGGCAGTGGGTGTGGAGTCAGCTCGATTCGGCGCGATGCGGCCCGATACTTGGTCTCACCGGTGAGGACCCGGCCAGCGACTGGGCGCGCTACGCGATGAAGGCACCCGTGATGCTCGTGCACCCCACGCCGGAAGACGACGCCGTGCCGATAGGCGACTGGGTGCCGTTCGCGGAATGGGCCGACGGGCACGTGCTGCTCGGTGACCGCCGACCGACATTCGGCGACCTCGACTACCACCTCACGACGCTGTTCCCGCCGGTCCGGCCGCGCGGGTTCCTGGAGATCCGGTACCTCGACAGCGTGCCCGACGCGCTGTGGCCGGCAGTGGTCTTCTCCCTCACCACGCTGCTTGACGACCCGGTTGCCGCCGATATCGCCGCTGAGGCCACCGAACCCGTCGCGACGGCGTGGGATCGCGCCGCCCAGATCGGCCTCGGTGACCGGCGCCTGCGGGAAGCCGCCACCCGCTGCATGCATGCGGTGGCCGAACGGGCGCCCGCCGAACTCGAGGAATCCATGCGGCTGCTCCTGCGTTCGGTCGAAGAGGGACGCTGTCCGGCCGACGACTTCTCCGACCGGGTGGTGAGAAACGGGATCGCGACCGCGGTCACCGAACTGGTGCAAGGGGAGCAGTGACCTCACGCGAAACGCTGGCGCACCGGCTGACCAAAGCGCGCGACCGCACGCTGCGGCTCGTCGAGTTCGACGACGCGGAACTGCACCGGCAGTACGACCCGTTGATGAGCCCGCTGCTGTGGGACCTCGCGCACATCGGGTGGCAGGAAGAACTGTGGCTGCTGCGCGGTAACGACCCCGACCGGCCGGGCATGCTGGCGCCGCAAGTCGAACGCCTCTACGACGCCTTCGAGAACTCGCGAGCAAACCGGGTCGACCTGCCGCTTCTGCCGCCGTCCGATGCGCGGGCGTTCTGCGCGACGGTGCGTGACAAGTCACTCGACACCCTCGACGCGCTGACCGAAGACGATGTCGAGGCGGAGTTCAACTTCGGGCTGGTGATCAGCCACGAGAACCAGCACGACGAAACGATGCTGCAGGCGTTGAATCTGCGGTCGGGTCCCGCCCTGCTGGACCGCGGCAGCGCGCTTCCGCCGGGCAGGCCGGACGTGGCGGGCACGTCGGTGCTGGTGCCCGGTGGCCCGTTCGTCCTCGGCGTCGACGCGGTGACCGAGCCCCACTCGTTGGATAACGAGCGCCCCGCGCACATCGTCGATGTGCCCGGCTTCCGCATCGGCCGGGTGCCGGTGACCAACGGTGAATGGCGCCAGTTCGTCGACGACGGCGGCTACCGAGAGCCGCGGTGGTGGTCGCAGCGCGGCTGGTCATACTGCGAGAAGGCGGGCCTGACGGCGCCGCAGTTCTGGAACGCTGACGGCACCCGCACCCGATTCGGCCACGTGGAGGACATTCCGGCCGACGAACCCGTTCAGCACGTCACCTATTTCGAGGCGGAGGCTTTCGCGGCCTGGGCGGGCGCGCGGCTTCCCACCGAGTTCGAGTGGGAGAAGGCGTGCGCATGGGATCCGGCCACCGGTGCACGACGGCGATTCCCCTGGGGCGCATCCGAACCCACCAGTGCGCTCGCCAACCTGGGCGGCGACGCGTTGCGCCCGGCGCCGGTCGGTGCGTATCCAGCAGGCGCATCGGCCTACGGCGCCGAGCAGATGCTCGGTGACGTATGGGAGTGGACGTCGTCTCCGCTGCGGCCGTGGCCCGGGTTCACACCGATGCTCTACGAGCTTTACAGCCAGCCATTCTTCGACGGCGACTACAAGGTGCTGCGCGGCGGTTCGTGGGCGGTCGCAGGCGACATCCTTCGGCCGAGCTTCCGCAACTGGGACCACCCGATCCGCAGGCAGATCTTCAGCGGTGTCCGATTGGCCTGGGACGTCTGATGTGTCGCCACCTGGGCTGGCTGGGTGAGCCGCGTTCGGTGGCATCGCTCGTGCTGGATCCCCCGTATGGCCTGCTGGTGCAGTCATATTCGCCGCGCCGGCAGAAGCACGGCCTGATGAATGCCGATGGCTGGGGCATCGGGTTCTTCGACGACGACAACTCGGCGCCACGACGTTGGCGCAGCGCAACCCCGCTATGGGGCGATGCGTCGTTCGCGTCGATCGCGCCGGTGCTGCGCAGCGGCTGCGTGGTGGCCGCGGTGCGCTCGGCGAGTGTCGGGATGCCGATCGAGGCGTCGGCGTCGGCGCCGTTCAGCGACGGACGGTGGCTGCTGTCGCACAACGGTCTGGTCGATCGCGGCGTGCTGCCCGCGTCGGCGGTGGCGGAATCGACCAACGACAGCGCGCTGCTGGCCGCGTTGATCTTCGAACGCGGCCTCGACGCGCTGGGCGACACGATCGCCGAGGTCGCGGCGGCTGACCCCAACGCCAGGCTGAATATTCTGGCGGGCAACGGATCTGAACTGCGCGCCACCACATGGGGTGACACCTTGTTCGTATTGAAGCAAGCCGACGGCGTGGTGTTGGCGAGTGAACCATTCGACGACGACAAGGACTGGCAGGAGATTCCCGACCGCCACCTCGTCGACGGTCGCTGACTCCCGCGTGGAACTGGCCCCGCTGAAAGGATCGGCATGACGGTGTCGCTGTCCAACCATCTCGCCGCGGACTCCGCAGCGCAGGCGCTGCGCCGCGATGTCTACGACGGACTCACGCAGACACCGAAAACGTTGCCGCCCAAGTGGTTCTATGACTCGGTGGGTAGCGACCTGTTCGACCAGATCACCCGGCTACCGGAGTACTACCCGACCAGGACCGAGGCGGAGATCCTTCGCGACCGCTCGGCGGAGATCGCCGTCGCATCGGGCGCGGACACGTTGGTGGAGCTCGGCAGCGGCACCTCGGAGAAGACCCGGCTTTTGCTCAGCGCACTGCGCGACACCGGTTCACTGCGCCGCTTCATTCCATTCGACGTCGACGCCGGGGTGTTGCAGGCCGCCAGTTCGGCCATCCTCGACGAGTATCCAGGCATCGAGATCGATGCCGTATGCGGCGATTTCGAAGAGCACCTTGGCAAGATCCCCCGCGTCGGCAGGAGGCTCGTCGTGTTCCTCGGGTCCACGATCGGCAACCTCACGCCCGGGCCGCGCGCCGAGTTCCTGTCGGCGCTGTCCGACACGCTGCAGCCGGGGGACGCCCTGCTGCTGGGCACCGACCTGGTCAAGGACACCGGCCGGCTGGTTCGCGCATATGACGACAGCGCGGGTGTGACAGCGCGGTTCAACCGCAATGTGCTCGCGGTGGTCAACCGAGAGCTCGATGCCGACTTCGACCTCGAGTCCTTCGAACATGTGGCCCGGTGGAACGCCGACGAAGAGCGCATCGAGATGTGGCTGCGGGCACGCTCGGCGCAACAGGTGCGGATCGCGGCGCTCGAATCTGACCATCGAGTTCGCGGCGGGCGAGGAGATGCTCACCGAGGTGTCGTGCAAGTTCCGCCCGGAGGGCGTGGCCGACGAGTTGACCGCCGCGGGCCTGCGGCGCACCCATTGGTGGACCGACCGGGCGGTGGACTTCGGGCTGTCGCTATCCACCAAATGACCGAACTCGCGGACCGGTGGCGGGCAGCCCGGCCGAAGGTGGCAGGTGTGCACCTGGACAGCGGCGCGTGCTCGCGGCAGAGTTCGGCGGTCATCGACGCCGCCGCCCAGCACGCGAGGCACGAGGCGGAAGTGGGCGGTTATGTCGCCGCTGCGGCCGCCGCACCTGTCCTTGACGCCGGGCGCTCCGCGATCGCGGCGCTGACCGGGATGACGGCCTCCGACGTCGTCTACACCACCGGCTCCAACAACGCCCTCGACCTTCTGTTGAGCAGCTGGACGGCGCCACGCACCGTGGCATGTCTGCCCGGCGAGTACGGCCCTAACCTTGCGCTGATGGCGGCGAACGACTTCGACGTGCGGGTCCTGCCGGTCGACGGGGACGGCCGCCTGGCCGTCGACGAGGCGGCCACGGTCCTGGCCGTCAATCCGCCCGGGTTGGTGCACCTGACCCCGCTGGCCAGCCACCGTGGCATCGTCCAGCCTGCGCGCGAGCTCGCCGAGGTGTGCCACGGCCTCGGACTGCCGTTGTTGATCGACGCTGCGCAGGCCCTCGGACACATCGACTGCGTCGTCGGCGCCGACGCCGTCTACTCGTCGTCGCGCAAATGGCTCGCGGGCCCACGCGGTGTTGGCGTGCTCGCGATCAAACCCGCACTGGCCGAGCGCCTTCGCCCGCGGTTGCCACCGCCGGAGTGGAACCTGCCGTTCACGGTGATGGAGAGCCTGGAGCACGGAGAGGCCAACCTTGCTGCGCGCGTGGGACTTTCGGTGGCCCTCGGGGAGAACCTCGCAGCGGGCCCGGAGAACATCCGCGCCGGGCTGTCCGAGCTGGGGCGCCTGACCCGCAACACCCTGGCCGATATCGACGGGTGGCGGGTCGTCGAGCCCGCCGACGAGCCGACCTCGATAACGACGCTGCAAGCGACCAAAGGGGCGGACCCGCAGCGGGTGCGGGCGTGGCTGATCGCCGAGCGCGGGATCGTCACCACCTACGCCGAGGTGCAGCGCGCGCCGTTCGAGATGGCCGCCCCGGTGCTGCGGCTGTCGCCGCACATCGACACCACCGCCGACGAGCTGGACATATTCGCCGAAGCCCTGGTAGCTGCGACCGCTCCTTAGCGTTGCACCACCAGCGTCGCCGTGTAGTCCTCGAACGTGATGCCATCGTCAGGCGTTCGCGGATATGGGTCAAGGGATTTCAACGCAATCGTGTAGTCGTCGAGATCGACGGTCTGCACGTTCTGGCCAGGTGCGGGGTTGGTGTTGAAGTCCACCCTCGTGGCTGCACGTCCGGCCCGCTCGACCGCGACGGCGATGCGGGCCTGCCCCGTCCAGAAACACTCGACCTCTGTCGGACACCGCGAGTCTTCGAGGACGTCGGTGAAGCGCAGGCGCAGGTTCTCGCCGCTGATCGTCGCTTCCTGACCTCCGCGTCAGCGAGAACTCTTGGCCCAGTGTGTATTCAACGGGATCGGCTTCGGCTTTCCGGCTGACCTGACAACCCAACAGCGCGACGGCCACCACCGCCACAACCAGCCACCGCCACGCGGTCCTCATCCACTGATCTCCCATGTGTGCACCGGCTCGTTGCTGTGCATCAGCTCGCAGTACAGCCGCAGCATCTCGGCCAGCGCTTCAGGCCGGGCCATACCGCGCTCCTGCAGCGCCCGCACCGTCTCCACCTGCCAGACCGAGCCGTTGCGGCCCGTCTTGGCGCGGCCCTCGATGACACCGAGATACCGGTCGGACACCTCGTCGGAGACGCCCCAGCTGCGTAGGCCCTCGCGCGCCATCGGCAACAACTGACGCAGCACGAGTTCGTCCGGCGTCACCTCGCCGAGGCCCGGCCAGTACAGCCGGGCGTCCATGCCGTGCTGGGCGGCCTCGAGGAAATTCTGGTGTGCCGCAGCGAAACTCATCTTCGTCCACAACGGCCGGTCCTCTTCGGACAGACTGCGAAGTACGCCGTAGTAGAAGGCCGAGTTCGCCATCATGTCGACGACGGTCGGACCTGCGGGCAGCACGCGGTTCTCCACGCGGAGATGCGGTCGGCCGCCGACGACGTCGTACACCGGCCTGTTCCACCGGTAGATCGTCCCGTTGTGCAGCCGCAGTTCCGGGAGCTTCGGCGTGCGTCCGTCGGCGAGTTCGGCGACAGGATCCTCATCGGACAGTTCGGGCAACAGTGACGGGAAGTAGCGGACGTTCTCCTCGAACAAATCGAAGATCGACGTGATCCACCGTTCACCGAACCAGACGCGCGGCCGCACACCCTGCGCCTTGAGTTCGTCCGGGCGGGTGTCGGTGGCCTGAGCGAACAGTTCGATCCGCGTCTCCGACCACAGCTGATGCCCGAAGAAGTACGGCGAGTTGGCGCCCAGCGCCAGCTGCGGGCCTGCGATCACCTGCGCCGCATTCCAGTTCTTCGCGAAGTCCTCCGGCGACACCTGAAGGTGCAGTTGCATGCTCGTGCAGGCGGATTCGGGTGCGATGGACGCGGCCTGCAGGCTGAGCCGTTCGGGTCCGGCGATATCGATCTGGATGTCCTCGCCGCGGGCGTAGAAGATCGAGTCGTTGAGGGCCTGGTAGCGCGTGGACTCGCTCATCCAGTCGCCGGAAAGGTGTTCCGGCATCAGCGTCGGCAGAATGCCGATCATCACGATGTGCGAACCGCTGGGATTCGCCTTCGATTCGGCAGCGTTGAGGCTGCCCCTGACTTCGGACTCCAGCTCCAGCGCCGCCCGTCCCGGCAGCGGTCGGGGCGGAACATTGAATTCGATGTTGTAGGCACCCAATTCGGTTTGGTACGCCGGATCTGCGATGGAGGCAAGCACTTCGGAATTGCTCATCGCGGGCTGGTAATCGGCGTCGACGAGGTTGCACTCGATTTCCATGCCGGTCAACGGACGCTCGAACTCGAAGCTGGACCGGGTCAGCATCGTCTCGAACACATCAAGGCACAATTGGACCTTGCGTCGGTATTCGCGGCGATGCGCGCGACTGAAGTCGGTCTGCTTCACTTCTTCGCCCACAAAGCCGATGCAACAGGCTCAATGACGCGGGCGCAAGGAAATCGGGCATATCCCCGCCGCGGGTACCTTCGGATGTTGTCGCCAATCATCGACTGGGGAGTCTGAATGACTGAATCCGAACCCACCACTGCACCGCAGGCCCCGGCCGCCCCGCCGCCGGCCGCCCCGCCGCCGGTCGGCCCGCCGCCGCACAACGTCGGCTGGGCGGTTGCCGCTGTGCTGTTCTTCTGGCCGCTGTCGTTCTCGGCGTTCACTCACGCGTTCAACGTGTATCCGCTATGGGCGGCTGGTAACTATGCCGGCGCGCAGTACGCCTCTGACCGGGTACGCCGACTCGGTCAGCTCTCGCTGTGGGTCGCCGGCGGGTTGCTGCTGCTCTTCATCATCTTCTACGCGATTTTCCTGATGGTGCTGATCTCGCAGGGCGGCGATTGGGGCCACCACCGCCGCTACATGGACTGAGGCCTGCGGCTCGCGACCGCGACCTGGGCGCTGATCAGGCCGCCGCGCACCTCGATGTCGATCGACGGGTCGGCGTGTGCGGCAAGGGCACGCAGCGCCGACGGGCTGTACGTGCGCAGCGAGCTGATCACGCCGTCGTGCACCATCGGGATCCACGGCGCAAACGGCAGCATGGTCGCCAACCGCACGAGGTGCAGCGGCCACGGCGGCCGCGGCAGGTCGATGATCAGGAGCTTGTCGGCCACCCGGGTGCCCTCGGCGATCACGTCCGAAGCCAGCGATGGCGGCAGGTGGTGAAATGCCAGGGCGAACACCGCAAGGTCGAAGTGCCGATCCGCCGCGTCGATGGCCGTCGCGTCCATCTCGCGCACCGTCGCGCGCGGATGCTCGCCGAGCTCCCCTGCGGCCATTGCCTGCACCGATGGCAGCTCGACATCGGTGACTGTGAGCTCGGCGGTGGGATGCCATTCGATCAGCTTGCGTGAGAGAGCGCCGTGGCCCGCGCCGAGCTCGAGGATCCTGGGGTCGGCCACGTCAGCAACTTCGTCGAGCGCGATCCGCGCGAACTTCTCGGTCTGGCCGAACGCCTCGCCGGTCCACTCGAGCGCCCGGATCACGCTGCGCTTCTTCTCTTCGTCGACGTCGTCGCGGTCGAGGTACTCCAGGCGATCGGTTTGAAGTAGCCGGTCGATGCAGGATGCATCGGGGCCGCCCCGTGGCATGCGGTCAATGTCGACGATCTCGCTTGGCATGTAGTCCATGATGGACGACTGGACCCGTCAGGAGGGAGCAGGAGTTGGCAGAGTTTGTCGCGGCGATCGACCAGGGCACCACCAGCACCCGCTGCATGATTTTCGACCACGACGGCGCCGAGGTCGGCCGCCATCAGCTCGAACACGAGCAGATCCTGCCGCAGGCGGGCTGGGTCGAGCACAACCCGGTCGAGATCACCGAACGCACCGCATCGGTGCTGACATCGGCGCTGAACAACACGAAGTTGTCCGCCAATGACCTTGCGGCGCTGGGCATCACCAATCAGCGGGAGACCTCGCTGGTGTGGAACAAGAACACCGGCCGCCCCTATTACAACGCGATCGTCTGGCAGGACACCCGCACCGACCGCATCGCGTCCGCGCTCGACCGTGACGGTCGCGGCGACGTGATCAGGCAAAAGGCCGGTCTCCCGCCTGCTACGTACTTCGCAGGCGGCAAGGTGCAGTGGATTCTGGAGAACGTCGACGGGGTGCGGGCCGACGCCGAGAAGGGCGATGCGATCTTCGGCACCGCCGACTCGTGGGTGCTGTGGAACCTGACCGGCGGACCCCGTGGCGGTGTGCACGTCACCGACGTCACCAACGCCAGCCGGACCATGCTGATGAACCTCGAGACGCTTGACTGGGACGACGAGCTGCTGTCGTTCTTCGACATCCCGCGGCAGATGCTGCCCGAAATCCGGCCGTCGTCTTACCCGGAGTCCTACGGCGTCACCCGCGACGACGGGCCGCTCGGCGGCCAGGTCCCGCTGACCGGGATCGTCGGCGATCAGCAGGCCGCCATGGTCGGCCAGGTGTGCCTGGACGCAGGCGAGGCCAAGAACACCTACGGCACCGGCAACTTCCTGCTGCTCAACACCGGCGAGAAGATCGTCCGCTCGGAGAACGGGCTGCTGACGACGGTCTGCTACCAGTTCGGAGACGCCAAACCCGTTTACGCGCTTGAGGGTTCGATCGCTGTCACGGGATCGGCCGTGCAATGGCTGCGTGACCAGTTGGGCATCATCAGCGGCGCAGCGCAGAGCGAATCGCTGGCTCGTCAGGTCGAGGACAACGGCGGGGTGTACTTCGTGCCCGCCTTCTCGGGGTTGTTCGCACCGTACTGGCGCAGCGACGCCCGCGGCGCGATCGTCGGGCTGTCGCGGTTCAACACCAACGCCCATGTGGCGCGCGCCACGCTCGAGGCGATCTGCTACCAGAGCCGCGACGTCGTCGACGCGATGGAGGCCGACTCGGGAGTGCACATGGAAGTGCTCAAGGTCGACGGCGGCATCACCGCCAACGACCTGTGCATGCAGATCCAGGCGGACGTCCTCGGGGTAGACGTGATCAAGCCCGTGGTCGCCGAGACGACGGCATTGGGCGCGGCGTACGCCGCCGGGCTCGCGGTCGGGTTCTGGGAAAACCCCGATGACCTGCGGTCCAATTGGCAGGAGGACAAGCGCTGGACTCCGAGCTGGAGTGAGGACCAGCGTGCCGCCGGCTATGCGGGTTGGCAGAAGGCGGTGCAGCGCACGCTGGACTGGGTCGACGTCGACTGAGGGCTAAGCGTCGTCGAGCTGCGTGCGGGTTTCGTCGTCGAGCTCGATGTCGGCGACGGCGGTGTTCTCCTCGAGGTGCCGCACCGACGATGTGCCGGGAATGAGCAGCACGTTCGGTGCGACCGAGAGCGTCCACGCGAGTGCGATCTGCGCCGGGGTGCGGGCCGACTCCTCTGCCGTCCGCCGGATGACGGGGTTGCCGAGGACAGGATTGTCCGCGGCGAAGGCCGAGCCAAGCGGGAAGAACGGGACGAACGCGATGTCGTGTTCGATGCAAGCATCGAGCACCGGCTGAGAAGTCCGGTCGGCGAGGTTGTACGCGTTCTGCACGCAGACGATCTCGGTGCGATCCAACGCGATCTGTAGGTGCTCAACGACGATGCTGCTCAACCCGATTCCGCCGATGAGGCCCTCGTCTCGGGCCTTGATCATGGTGTCGAGCTGACGGTCGAACAGCTCGCGATCGACGCGGGCCGGTGCGTTGGGGTCCGACTCTTCGTCGTGCACGCGAAGGTTGACCGCGGCCAGCCGGTCGGTGCCAAGGGTCTGCAGGTTTTCCTCGATGCTGGCCCGCAGTTCGTCGGGCTCCTGCGCTGGAAGCCAGCCGCCCGCGTCGTCGCGGCGCGCACCGACCTTGCTCACCAGAGCCAGGTCAGCCGGATAGGGATGCAGGGCCTCGCGGATCAGCTCGTTGGACACGTTCGGTCCGTAGAACTGCGCGGTGTCGATGTGGTTGATGCCCAGTTCGATCACGCGCCGCAGCACGGCAAGTGCTTCGTCGCGATCGCGCGGCGGACCGAATACACCTGGTCCGGGCAACTGCATGGCGCCGTAGCCAACGCGTCCGACACGGAAAGAGCCCAGCGGGAAGGTTTGCATACTCAATGCGTACACCAGCCCCGCTGGGCTTATTCCGACCGGATGTGGTTACTCGGTCTCGCCGAGAATGTTGTACACCTCGCGGCGGGCATTGTTGACGATGTCGACGATGCGCTCCTGCTGCGCCTCGGTTGCGGTGTGCGTGGATTGCGCCACCGCACCCATCAGTTGGCTCAGCGCGGTGTGGAGATTTACGGCGCCGGGGGCTTCTTCTTTCCAGCCTTCGGCGATCTCTTCCCACGGCGGCGTCCCGACCTTCTCGGCCGCTGCGCGGCCTTCCTCGGTCAACTCGAAAAGCCGCTTACTGCCTTCGCTTTCGGTGCCCACGATGAGGCCCTCGTCGACCAGCAGTTGCAGGGTCGGGTAGACCGAGCCCGGGCTGGGACGCCACAGGCCGCCGCTGCGTTCGGAGATCTCCTGGATCATCTCGTATCCGTGCATCGCGCGATCGGCCAGCAGAGCCAGGATGGCTGCGCGGACGTCGCCACGCTTTCCGCGTCGGCCCCCGCCGCGACGGCCGCGCGGGCCGCCGAAACCTCCGCGAGGATCGAAGCCGAAACCACCGCGGCCGGGCCCGAATCCGAAGCCGGCCTGAAAGCCGGGGCCGAATGGGCCGTGCCGGTCGGTGCCGTGCTCGCGGAGGTGGTCCCGGAACTCACGACGGGCGTGCCGCCGCTGCTCGTGAAGGGCGCGTCGCTGCTCCGGGTCGAACCCGAAGCCGAATCCACCGGGTGGTGGTGTGAATGGGTCGTTCATGGTGAAAGGTCCTTTTCTTTCGTCTGGAAACGCCAATGCGCTTCCGATACGTCGACGATATATCGGAATGTATCGTGATGCAACGTCGAGTGGCGTGACCGTCGTCACACGAGCACGCCACCAAACGCGTGGGGGTCCTCAGTAAACGGGATTGAAATAGTCAACGCCGCCGACGGGGCATTCAACTTTCGCTTTCCATGTGGTGCCAGTCTGGATGCCCGGGAACCACAGGTTGTGGCTTTGGTTCGCCTGCAGAAGGAACGGAACCTTGTACACCGGCAACGGCTTGACGGTCGTCCATCCAAACCATGGTTCGGCGGTGTAAAAGCACAAGCCTTGGCTCCCCGTCGAGTGGATTTCGACCGTAACGCCCACGGCGTCACTAGCTGTGTTGAGCGTGGTCGCCGCCTGCGCGTTCCCCGGTCCGGTGAAGAGGAACGCCGGCAGTGCGGCGGCCGCGACTGCCGCGCCGACGGCTGCGATCGCGGACTTGTTGCGGAGATGGGTGATGTTCATGATGTGCTCCCTTGTGTGGTCGCGGCCCCCGATGGGCCGCTCTCACAGGTAGGAGCAGTGGCGCGCGCTGCGCCTTACAGTTTTTCCTTCAGCGGCGATGACCGCTGGCCGCGACGGCGACGTCGACGGACAGGAATTCGCCGATCGCATGAGCCGCTGGCCAGTTGTCTGCATCAACTGCGCGCGCGAAATCGTCGACGAGGGGACTGCGCACGCCGAACTCCGCCAACCAACCGGAGACGGTCGTCGCGATCTCATGAGATCTCACGTCCGCGGTGCGCCCTCGCCGCAACCGGTAGGTGAGGCGGTATATCGGTCGGGGCCGCTCGATCTTGCTGTTCATGCTTGGTATTCGGCGGCCTCGGACCGATGGATGGGACTATTTCTTGCGACGCTTGTCGAGCTCGCCGATGACCCAACGCGCCCAGTCGCCCTCCATCGCGCCGAGCCGGAGGCCGTACTCGAGTGCGGCACGGCCGAAGAACAGGCTGTCGCCGTCGTTCCAGTCGATGGAGTCGCCGAGAGCCTGGAGTCGCTTCACCTCCGAGTCGGCATGCTCGGCCACCGCGACCATGTGCCTGCGGGCCTGTTCCGGTTCGATCTCGCCGAGGAGGAACACGCGCAGCAGCGAAGCATCGCGAAACGGCGGGTCGTCCCCGGGGTTCGTCACCCACCGCTGCAGTTCGGCGCGGCCTGCCGGCGTGATGCGGTATTCCTTGCGGCCGCGGGGCCCGATGTCGGTCACCTCGATGAGCCCGGCGTCGGCGAGCTTGTTGAGCTCACCGTAGAGCTGGCTCTGGGTCGCGGGCCAGACGTTGGCCATCGACTTCTCGAACGTCTTCAGCAGGTCGTACCCGCTGCCGGGCTGCTGGGCCAACAACCCGAGCGCCGCCATCCGCAGACTCACCAGCCGATCGTACCTCCACTATTGACATATCATTAATGACATGTCAGATTAGACAGGTCCGACGACAGGAGATTTCAATGACCGAGACCACTTCGAACGTTTCAGCCATCTTCGGCACCGACGACTTCTTCCAGCGCGACAACTACGCGCCGGTCGCTGACGAGCTGACCGAGTTCGATCTCACCGTTGAAGGCGCCATCCCGGCCGAACTCGACGGGTGGTACCTGCGCAACGGACCCAACCCGCGGGTCGCGACCGGGCACTGGTTCAGCGGTGACGGGATGATCCACGGCATCCGCGTCGAGGGTGGACGCGCCGCCTGGTACCGCAACCGGTGGGTGCGCACCGAAAGCTTCGAGAAGAGCTTCCCGCTCTACAACGGCGACGGCACCCGCAACCTGCACTCCAGCGTCGCCAACACGCACGTGGTCAACCATGCCGGCAAGACGCTGGCACTCGTCGAATCATCGCTGCCCTACGAGATCACCAACGACCTCGAAACGTTGGGCGCCTACGACTTCGGCGGAAAGCTGGTCGACTCGATGACGGCGCACCCGAAGATCTGCCCGACGACCGGCGAGCTGCACTTCTTCGGTTACGGCAACATCTTCGCCCCGCACGTCACCTATCACCGGGCCGACGCCAACGGCGAGCTGACCATCAACCGCCCGCTGGACGTCCCCGCGTTGACGATGATGCACGACTTCGCGCTGACGGCAGGACACGTCGTCTTCATGGATCTGCCGGTCGTGTTCGATCTCGACATCGCGATGACGGGCAAGCGCGACATGCCTTACCGCTGGGATGACAACTACGGCGCGCGGCTCGGTGTGCTGCGACGGGACGATCCGTTCGGCGAGGTGGCGTGGTTCGAGATCGATCCGTGCTACGTATTCCATGTCGCCAATGCCTACGATGACGGTAATTCGATTGTGCTGCAGGCTATCCGCTACCCCGAGTTGTGGCGCGGCACCAGTGGTTTCGAAACCGATGGGGTGTTGTGGAGCTGGACGATCGACCTCAGCACCGGCAAAGTCGCCGAGCGCCAGCTCGACGATCGCGCGATCGAGTTCCCGCGCATCGACGACCGGCTGGCCGGGTTGCCCGCCCGCTACGCGGTTTCGGTCGGCGAGACCGAGTTGGTGCGCTACGACCTCAACACCGGCAGCGCCGTCGAGCACCGGTTCGGCACCGAGCAGTCGCCGGGCCGGCCGGGTGAGGCGGTGTTCGTACCGTCGACGACCGGGCCTGCCGACGAGGGCAACGGCTGGTATCTCGGCTACGTTTACGACTCGGCCCGCGACGGCAGCGATCTGGTGATCATCGACGCATCGGACTTCACCGGCGATCCGGTGGCGAGAATCAAGCTGCCGCAACGGGTTCCGTTCGGCTTCCACGGAAACTGGATAGGCGCCTAGCTCACGGCGGGGTATGCCGCTGTGGCGCGGTGCGTGTTCGGGCTGACACCGTAAGCCCGTTTGAACGCACTGCTCAACGCAAACGGGGTGCTGTAGCCGACCTGCTTGGCGACGGCCGCAATCGTCGCCTGGCTGGACCGCAGCAGGTCGGCCGCCAGCGCGAGCCGCCACCCCGTCAGGAACGCGATCGGCGGCTCACCGACCAGCTCGGTGAACCGGCGCGCGAACACCGCACGCGAAGAGCCAACGGCCGCAGCCAGATTCGCGACCGTCCAGGGATGCGCCGGGTTGTTGTAGATCAACCGGAGGGCCTGCCCGACCACCGGATCATGTTCGGCGTGCCACCATGCCGGGGCGTTTTCTGCGCGGTCGAACCAGGTGCGTAGCACCGCGATCAGCAGCAGATCGAGCAGCCTGTCGAGGTAGGCCTCCTGGCCCGAGCCGTCGCGGCCCGCTTCGGCGGCCAACAGGTCGACCAGCGGTGTGTCCCACTCGTGCGCTCGCAGCACCAACACGGTCGGCAGCGCATCGAGCAGCCGGGTACTGACCTCGCTGTGGCCCTCGTAGGCGCAGATGATCGATCGCGATGGGCCACTGGCGCTGTTGCCCCAGGTGCGTACCCCGAGCGACATCTCGAAGTGGAGATCGTCGCCGGACAGCGTGGTGCAGCGGTTACCGGGATGGATGACGATCGTCGGCGCGGTGGTCGGGTCGTCGGCGAAAAGGTAATGCTCGGTGCCCCGGGCGAGCGCGACGTCGCCGGGATTCAGCCACTGCGTTCCACTGCCATCGCCGACGATGACCGCCGTGCCGTGGGTTTGGCAGATCAATGTCAACGGCGCATCGTCGCGGATGCTCATCGACCACGGCGGGTCCAGCATCATCCGGAGCACGAACGCGCCGCGCGCGCGTACCCCGTCCAGCAGCCCGACGACGGCGTCCACGCCCGCGAGCCTAACGCCAGCCGACCCATTCCGAGACGGATGCGTATGCGATCGGGATTCTCAGCGATGGATCGTCTCGGCCGCTGACGGTTGACTCCAGTTCATGAACATGAGCCCAATCGTCGTCCTCGCCTCCATCGCCGCAATCGCCAGCGCGGCCGCCGCAGGCATGATGTACGTCTTCTCCACCTTCGTGATGCGGGGACTGGATCGCACCGGTCCGGTCGGCGCGATCACCGCGATGCGCGGCATCAACGTGGAAGCGAACGCCAACGCGCCTTTCCTGCTGGTGTACCTCGGGGCGGCGGTGCTGGCAGCGGCGGTCGGGGTGGTGGCCGTGGTCCAGATTCACCAACCAGGCAGCGGATGGCTGTTGGCGGGCGCCACGTTCGGTGTGCTCGGCGCCGTCATCACGATGGCGTTCAACGTGCCGCTCAATAACCACCTCGACACGGTTGACCCTGCGGGCCTGTCGCTCGCCGACGCCGCCCGCGAATGGCAGGCGTACCTCTCGACGTGGACGGCGTGGAACCACGCTCGCACCGTCACCGCCATCGTCGCGCCGGTGCTGATGCTGATCGGGGTGCGGTATCGCTGACCCCGCTAGCCCGGCGGTGCGAAGCCGCCGCCGTCGGGTGGCGGTGCGACCGGTGGTGGCTGCGCCGGCGGCCGGGGCGGCGGTGCCGCCCACTGCGCGGGACCGCCCCACGACGGTGGTGGTGCGGGGCGCCTCCGCGGGCGCGGGGCGCAGCCGTTCCAGTTCCCGTCGGTGACGCTCCGCCAGCACAGCCGCGAGCACGTACTGCGGGGGAACGCCCGGCGGTGGCGGCGGGGAGACCCGCGCGACCACTTCACCGGCGATGCGATGTGCCATCTGCTCGCGGATCTGAGGGTCCAACTGCGGTGCCCGAGAGAGGAATTGGCGGGCCAGCTCGGCCTGCTCGGGACCCAGTCCCGACAGTTGCAGCGACGACGCCCACCACGCCAGCGACGGCGGCATCACCGGGGGCGGCGGAAGCTTCGGCCCGCGCTCGCTGACCACGACGGTGCCGGCGAACACATCCCCGATGCGTTTGCCCTTCGACGACAGCAGGCTGCAGATCACCGCGGGTCCGCCGAAGAACGTCCAGATCTCGATCACCGACGCCAGTGCCCGGAACAGGGCTTGGCGGAAGCGCTCCGGGCTGCCGTCGTCGGACACCACGCGCAGTCCGAGCGCCATCTTGCCCAGCGTCCGGCCTCGCGTCGCGCTTTCGAATATCAGCGGATAGCCGACGATCGTCAGCACGGTGAAGATGATCAGCACCGCGCCCGACAGCGCGGGATCGAACTGGTTCAGGGTGCGTCGCCCACAGCATCACGCCCGCGATGTAGCCGACGAAGATCACCGCGATATCGATCAGCGCAGACAGCGCCCGCACCGGGAGCTGGGCGATCTGAACATCGAGCACAACGGCGTCGCCGGTAACCACCTGTTCTGCCTGCCCGGCCATGACAATCCACGCTACTAGGATCTGCCAGGTGGATGTCGACGCGTTCGTGCTCGCCCATCGGCCGACGTGGCAGCGGCTCGACGAGCTGGTCAAGCGGCGTCGGCGGCTGACCGGCGCTGAGGTCGACGAGCTGGTCGAGCTCTACCAGCGGGTGTCGACGCACCTATCGATGGTGCGGACGGCATCCAGTGACTCGGTGCTGGTGGGCCGGTTGTCGTCGCTCGTCGCCAGGTCCCGGTCGGCGGTCACCAGTGCCCACGCACCGTTGTGGAGTGAGTTCATCCGGTTCTGGACGGTGTCGTTTCCGGTCGTCGCCTACCGCTGCTGGCGGTGGTGGGCCGCGACTGCGCTGGCCTTCTTCGTGGTCACCGTCATCGTCGCGATGTGGGTCGCGGGCAATCCCGAAGTGCAGGCCACCGTCGGGACTCCCAGTGAGATAGACCAATTGGTGAACCACGAGTTCGCCGACTACTACAGCGAGCACCCGGCGGGATCGTTCGCGTTGCAGGTGTGGACGAACAACTCCTGGGTGGCCGCCCGATGCATCGCGTTCGCACTGCTGCTCGGCATCCCCATTCCGTATCTGCTCTTTCAGAACGCCGCCAACCTCGGAGTGATCGCGGGCCTGATGTTCAACGCCGGGAAGGGCGACATCATGCTCGGCCTCCTCGCCCCGCACGGGCTGATCGAGCTGACCGCGGTGTTCCTGGCGGGTGCGGTGGGCATGCAGCTGGGATGGTCGGTGATCTCGCCGGGTAACCGCCCGCGCCTTCAGGTACTGGCAGAGCGGGGCAGGGCAGTGGTCTCCGTCGCGGTCGGATTGGTCGCCGTGCTGTTGGTCGCGGGGCTGATCGAAGCCCTTGTCACGCCATCACCGCTGCCGACGTTCGTGCGGATCGGTATCGGCATACTCGCCGAGGCGGGTTTCCTGGCCTACGTCATTCACTTCGGCCGAAAGGCCGTCGCGGCGAACGAGACCGGCGACGTCGATGATGCGCCTGACGTCGTCCCGACAGGCTGACCTACAGCCGGCCGCTGGCCTTCATCGCCAGGTAGTGGTCGGCCAGTTCGGGCGCCAACTCCTCCGGCGGTGCGTCGACGACGTCGACCCCGTGGCGACGCAGCCGCGATGCGATCGTCCGCCGGTCGTTGCGCGCCCGCTCCGCGGCCGCGGCGTCGTACACCTGGGCGGGGTCGGCCCGGCCTGCGGCGAGCCGATCGACGCGAGGGTCGGCGACCGCGGCCAACAACACCTGATGCTTCGCCGACAGCTGCGGCAACACTTTCATCAGCCCCTCGTCGAGCGACGAGGCGTTCAAGTCGGTCATCAACACCACCAGCGCACGTCGACGTACCCGGCGATGGACGGCGGACACCATCGCGGTGGCGTCCGATTCGACGAGCGCGGGTTCCAGCGGAGCCATCGCGTTGACCAACTGTGCGAGAAGTTCGGTTCGCGATGCATTGAACACGCTGGCCCGGCTGACCCGGTCGTGGGCGAGGAAGTCGACGTGATCACCGGCCCGGGATGCCAACGCCGCCAACAGCAACGCGGCGTCCATCGACCAGTCCAGCCGCGGCCAGCCACCGGGATCGGCTCTGGTGGGATCGACGCCGACACGGCCCGCCGATGTGCGACCGGTGTCCAAGACGATGACCACACGACGGTCGCGTTCGGGCCGCCACGTGCGAACCACGACGTCGGCGCGGCGAGCGGTGGCGCGCCAGTCGATGGACCGGACGTCGTCGCCGATGACATATTCACGCAGAGAGTCGAACTCGGTGCCCTGGCCACGGATCAGCACCGGAACCATGCCCTCCAGCTCCCGCAGCTTGGCCAGTCGCGACGGCAGATGCTTACGGGAAAGAAACGGCGGCAGGATCCGTATCTCCCATGGCACCCGATGCGAGCCCTGCCGACCGGCAAGACCGAGCGGACCGATCGAGCGGGCCGTGACCAGTGCCGACTGCTGATCGCCCCGGCGCACCGGCCGCAACCAGGTATCCACCTGAATCTGTTGTCCCGCTGCAATGTCCAGCGGATGGGTGCGTGGCTCGGCGCGCCCGCTCGGTGGCCACGCGTCGCGGACCTGGCCGCGGAACCGCCGTCGGCCTGCGTTCTGGATCGTCAGGCTGGCGGCGACGGGCTGGCCCAGCCGTGCGGCGGTGTCCCCGAACCTGCTGAACCGGAGCCGACGAGTATTGCCTGCCGACGCGATGTCAACCGCAACCGCGATCACCAGAAGCGCCAGCAGGGCAATGAACGCGGTTGCGGGCCAGGGGGATAGCGCGATCGGCAGTACGCATAGCAGCGCCACCAGGCCGGTACGGCCGGTGAGCACCACTACCGGGGCACCGGAACGGCGGCCAGGATCCCGTCGAGTACCCCGTCGGGATTCGCACCCTCCAGCTCGGCCTCCGGCCGCAGTGCGACCCTGTGCCGCAGTGTCGGGCGCGCCATCGCCTTGACGTCGTCGGGCGTCACGTAGTTGCGACCCGACAGCCACGCCCAGGATCGCGCGGTGGCCAACAGGGCGGTCGCGCCACGCGGTGACACGCCGAGCTGCAGCGACGGCGAATGCCGTGTGGCACCGGCGATGTCGACGATGTAGCCGAGCACTTCGTCGGCCACAAGCACCCCGCGCACTGCTTCACGTCCTGCCTCCAATTCGGCCGCACCCGCCACGGCTTGCACCGCGGACAGGTCACGTGGGTCGAAGCCGCGGGCGTGCCGGTCAAGGATCGCGATCTCCTGGTCGCGCGGTGGCAACGGCACATTGAGCTTCAGCAGGAACCGGTCCAGCTGAGCCTCGGGAAGCTGGTAGGTGCCCTCGTACTCGATCGGGTTCTGCGTCGCCGCAACGATGAACGGATCGGGCAGCGGACGCGGGTCGCCTTCGACGCTGACCTGGCGTTCTTCCATCGCCTCCAGCAGTGCTGCCTGGGTCTTCGGTGGGGTGCGGTTGATCTCGTCGGCCAGCAGCAGGTTGGTGAAAACCGGACCTGCGTGAAACTCGAACTCGGCGGTGCGCGCGTCATAAACCAGCGACCCGGTCACGTCACCGGGCATCAGGTCCGGGGTGAACTGAACTCGTTTGAACTCCAACTGCAGGGCCGCAGCGAGTGTGCGCACGAGAAGCGTCTTGGCCACGCCCGGCACACCCTCGAGCAGCACATGGCCGCGGCACAGCAGGGCGATCACAAGGCCGCTGACAACGGCGTCCTGGCCGACGACCACCTTGGCGATCTCGTTCCGCAAGGCCAACAGCGCGTTCCGGGCGCTGTCCGATGTCGCGGCGTTAGCGGCTGCTACTGGCTGAGTCACGACTGTGCGACCTGCCTTTCGATGTTGTCGAGAGCGTGGGAAAGATTGAGCAGGTCGGTGTCGGTCGCGGGCGCGGGGCCGAACAGGGTATGGCGGACGAACTCCGGGTCCTGGCCGATGCGTCCGACAACGGCCGAGACGATGGCGGCGGGGGCGGCGTTGGGTCCGAGCCCGAGCCGGGGCAGTAGGCGCTGCAGTGTCGCGGTGCGCAGCGCATCGGCGGCACGGTCGCCGGCACGCCGCGAGCGGTAGAGCCGCCCGCGGCCCTCGACGGTCTCCGATGCGCGCACCACCACCGGCAGGCGCTCGGCGACCAGCGGGCCGATTCGTCGGCCCTTCCACAGGGCAACCAGCAGCACGACCAGGCACAGCTGCAGGACGATCCACGTCACGCGGTCAGGGATCAGGTCGAAGATCGTTGCCCCGCCCGATGATTCGCCCTCGCTGTGTTGCGGGGCGTACCAGATCACCCGTGGCTTCGCCCCGGCCAGATTCATGGCCAGCGCGGCGTTGCCCCGCTTCAGCAGGCCCGAGTTGGCCATGAAGTCCGAGCTGCCGACAACAGTCACGGTGCGGCCCGCGTCGGTGTAACGGACCACCGCGCCCTCGTAACACCGCGTCACGGGCACGTCGCCCGCCGCCTCGAAGGTGTTGCTCGCACCGAGTTGCACATCGCCGGCCCGGGTGGCCTCCCGCAGATCGCAATCCGGGGGGCCGCCGTCGCTGCCCTCCGCGTCGCGGCGAACCTCCGACGCGAGAACGTCCCTCGTCCGTGAAATCGGCTCGACGACGAGCCTGTCGCCGGGCACCGCGGCCAGCCGGCGCAGCACGTCGTCGTCGACCAGGTGGAACGTCTGCACGGTGATCACCAGGGTGTCCGGCCGTGCCGCCCGTTCGACCGCATCGATGTCGTCGGCGACGACCACATCGACGCCGTGGTCGCGCAGCAAGGTGACCAAGGCGTGAGCTCCCTCGGGAGACGTTGCGCCGGCGTCCATCCGGCCGCCGGGCTTGGCCGCCGTCAGAGATGTGGTCAACGTGGCGACAGCTGTGATGAGCGCCAGCCCAGCCAACACCCACCGGCCCGCCCGCCAGCGCTGCCTCACCGTCGGCGCAACGGAGGTGTCGACGTCTGTCATCGAACCGCCGTCCAGCTGTCCGTCGCGGCAGGCATCGTGGACCTGCCCCCCGCCGTCGCACCGCGGGACCGGAGATGGCGGTCGAGGTCCGCGATCATCCGGTAGGCAGGTTCGGTGCCGGGACGCTCACCGTAGGTGACATCGTTGAAAGCGGTTGCAGCCTGCATCAATTCGTCGCCCAGTCCCGGAAGGGTCGCGCCGGCATCAACCGCGAGCTCGGTCGCAGTCCTGCCAGGAACGGGGTTGAGCACCCCGTCCTCCTCGAGCTGTCGTGCGACGGCTCTGAGCCGATGACGGATGGCAGCGGCCCAATTGCCCTCCGCCGCATACTCGTTCGGCGGTCGCCCGATGCTGGGCGGCGGTCAGCTCATGCGAATCGAACAGTGCGTGTTCGCCGCCGCGGTTGGTGCGCATGGTGCGCCGCGCGATTCGCACCGCGACCACGATCGCGACCGCGAGGATGATGAGCAGCAAGGTGATGGTGAACCAGCCGCCGGGCAGTTGCGCCCCCTCCTGGGCGATGCGGTAAATCAGGTCGTTGAGCCACTCCGAGAGGCGTTCGGTCAGAGATGCTTTCGGATAGATGGGCTTTGCGAGTTCACGTTGGGCCGCCTCGTGGGCGGTGTCTCGGTCGATGTCGATTGCGGGCACGTCAGGGCTGCCGGGTGAGCCACAGGTGATCCGTCGAGTCCGGCGCCGCACCCGGTGCCGCGTATGCCGCACCCGTTTGTAGCACCAGGTCGAACGCCTCGGCGCGGATCCGCCGGTCGGTGTAGAGGAGCACCACCGCGCCGGCGCTGAACGGCGCGGTGATGATCTGGCCGACCGCGCCGCCGACGGCGATGAGCACGAGCGAGATCATTGTCGTCGTGGTGGATTCCGAACCCATCAGCATGATCTGGCCGGTCAGGCTGAACGGTATCGACACCGCTGCCGCGACGACTCCGGCGACAAGGGTTGCCAGAAGCCGGATTCCCAGCACCCGCCAGAAGTCCCCCTTGACCAGCCTTATGGACCGCTTGATCGACGGGAACACGCCGAGGCGCTCCAACACGATCAGCGGCGGAGCGAAGCTGAGCACGGTCCACAGGTAGATGAGCAGCGCAATCAAGCCGAGTCCGAGGGGGATGGCGAGGACGAAGGCCACGGCACCGCTGAACTGGACAACGATGGCGACGACGAACACCACGATGAACACCGGGACGGCCACCGCAAGGAGCCACAACATCATGTATCCGAATAAGGGAAGCAGTCGTCCGCGGACCCGCCGCCACGCCTCACCGATCGTGATGCCCGTGCCAAACACCGCCCGACCCACGATGACCGTGAGCATGCCGCTGAGCACGATCGACGACAGCAGCGTGGTGATGGTGCTGGCGATGCTGGAGGCAGACGATCCCAGAACCGCGGCCGTCGACGCCTCTTCGCCGCGAAGCACCCCGAGTTCGCCCATCGCGGCCAGCGGTCCGATCTGCAGGACCAGCCCGATCAGCTGGGCGATCACCACCACGACCGTCGTCAGCCCGAGCGTCGCCTTGGGATTGATCCGGATATAGGAGAACGCACCGTTGAGGATGTCGGTCAGCGTCAGCGGCCGAAGCGGGATGACGCCCGGCTTGATTGCGGGCGGCATCGGCGGATAGCCCTGGTAGCCGGGCGGCGGGTAGCCCGGCGGTGGGTAGCCGGGATAGCCGGGCGGCGGATAGCCCTGGTAGCCGGGCGAAGGGTAGGGCTGATACCCCGGCGGCGGGTAACCGGTGTATCCAGGCGGTGGGTAGCCGGGTGGCGGGTACCCAGGGTTGCTCATGGCAACCATCCTGTCGATCACCGGGAAAATTGACAACGTGGAACGACGGCGCGCCACAGTCCCGTCGGCCGCCGACGCTACGGTGGCCGCATGCCGACCGAGATCACCGTGCGAGGAACGTTCGAGGCGTTCCAGGCCCCCGAACGCGGGACCGTACACGCCACCATCGCCTTCGAGGGCCCGGCGATGGAACCCGCGTACGACCGGGTTGCGCGCGACCTGGAGGCCGTCAAGGCATCCGTGACCCCACTGAAGACCGGCGACCACGGCCCCGTGACATGGTGGTCCGCAGAGCAGTTGCGCACGTGGTCGACCCGACCCTGGAACAAGGACGGCGTGCAACTGCCGCTCGTGCATCACGCGAGCGTGGACATCGAGGTGAAATTCCGCGACTTCGCTTCGCTGTCGCGCTGGGTCAGTCAGCACGTCGCCAATACCGACGGGTTCCGCGTTTCGCACGTCGAGTGGGCACTGACAACGAAGCGGCGCACGGAGCTGCAGCGGCAGGTCCGTACCCGGGCGGTCGAAGACGCCGTCCTGCGCGCGCAGCAGTACGCCGATGCACTCGGGCTCGGCAGGATCCGTCCTGTCGCCATCGCCGACGCTGGAATGCTCGGCGCCGGCCTGCATCCGGAGGGCGGTTCTTCAGGCGCGTACCTGCGATCGGCGGGGATGCCCGTCGGCGGCGCGCCGGACGTCGAACTGCTTCCGGAGGACATCCAAGTGTCGGCGGCGGTTGACGCGCGCTTCGTCGGCGAGGAAGCCGAGGACACGGCGTAGCGTCTGCATCATGGCGGAACTCAAGGACCGGCTGCGTGCAGACCTGACCGCTGCGATGAAATCGCAGGACAAACTGCGGACCGCAACACTGCGAATGCTGCTGTCGGCGATCCAGGCGGAAGAGACGTCCGGCAAGCAGTCGCGCGAACTGTCAGACGACGATGTGCTCAAAGTGCTGGCACGGGAATCGAAGAAGCGCGGCGAGTCGGCCGAGATCTACACGCAGAACGGACGCGGCGAGCTGGCGGCCAATGAACACGCTGAGGCCCGAGTCATCGATGAGTATCTGCCCACCCCGCTGACCGAAGCGGAACTGGTCGACGTGGTCGACACCGCAATCGCTCAGGTCTCCGAGGAGAACGGCGAAGCGCCCGGTATGAAGCAGATGGGCCAGGTGATGAAGGCCGCGAGCGCGATCGCCGCGGGCAAGGCAGACGGGGCGCGGCTCTCGGCAGCGGTCAAAGCCCGGCTGTAGCAGTTTCACCGTCGGGCGCCCGGGTAACCAGACGTCATGACGCGTTTTGGCTACACCCTCATGACCGAACAGAGCGGACCCAAACAGCTTGTCGATTACGCCGTTTCGGCGGAGCGTGTCGGTTTTGACTTCGAAGTCGCGAGCGACCACTACTTCCCGTGGCTGTCGTCGCAGGGTCACGCCCCGTACGCGTGGTCGGTGCTCGGCGCCGTCGCCCATGCCACCGAGCGGGTCGAGCTGTTCACCTATGTCACCTGCCCGACGATCCGCTACCACCCGGCCGTCGTCGCGCAAAAGGCCGCCACCCTGCAAATCCTGGCTGACGGCCGGTTCACCCTCGGCGTCGGCAGCGGTGAGAATCTCAACGAACACGTCGTCGGCAAGGGTTGGCCGACGGTGGCGCGACGACAAGAGATGCTCCGAGAAGCGATCCAGATCATGCGCGAGCTGTTCACCGGGGAACTGGTCGACTGGAAGGGCGAGTACTTCGAGGTCGATTCCGCCCGTCTCTGGGACGTCCCGGATATTCCCGTTCCCATCGCGGCGGCGGTGTCCGGAGATCGCTCGGTCGAAACGTTCGCCCCGCTGGCCGACCACCTGATCGCCGTCGAACCGAACAAGGAATTGGTGGACTCCTGGCATGACGCGCGTCGGGCGACCGGGCTGCCCGGCGATGTCAGGGTGATCGGTCAGATTCCGGTCTGCTGGGACCCCGACCGCGACGCGGCCATAGCGCGTGCACACGATCAGTTCCGGTGGTTCGCAGGCGGATGGGCGGTCAACGCCGACCTGCCGACCACCGCCGGGTTCGAGGGAGCGACGCAGTTCGTCAAGCCCGAAGACGTCGCCGAGTCCATCCCGTGCGGCCCGGACCTGGACGGCATCGTCGACGCCGTCCGCGAGTACTGGGAGGCCGGCTTCACCGACATCGCGTTGGTGCAGATCGGCGATGAATCGCAGGACCTGTTCCTCAAAGAGGCGGCCGAACCGCTGCTGGACAAGCTGCGCACCGCGTCGCAGTAGAAAGGGGTCGAAATGACTCGTGGACAAGGCATCTACGACGACGAAAGCGCCGACGAGCCGAAGGGCGGCAGGCCGGGGCCAAAGGACGAAGGGCGCGACGGAGGTATGGCGACACGGGAGAACGCGCCCGACGTCGCCGAGACCGGTGAGGAGCCGACGGCCTGACGGCGGAGCAAACCCGTAGCACGGGTTTAACGCGGCCGATACCGGGCATTAAAAAGTCCGATCTGTCCGCACACATCCGAAGGCTCGACGTTGACCACTGCCTATAACGACTGGGATGCACCGGCCGTCGCCGAGGGCGTTTATGCGCCGCAGGAAGACTCCCAGCTGCTGATCGACATCATGGATAAGACCGGCCTGGCGGTTGGCCGCAGGGTCGCCGATTTGTGCACGGGCAGTGGCGTCGTCGCGATCGCCGCAGCCGATCAGGGTGCCGCGGAAGTCACCGCGTTCGACATCAGTCCGCGCGCGGCGCATTTTGCACGCCAACAGGTTTCGAGAGCCGGCGTCGACGTCTCAGTGCATCTCGGCTCGTGGGCACGAGCAGCGGAGTTCGGCCCCTACGACCTGGTGGTCTGCAATCCGCCTTATCTCCCGCATGACCCGAGCATCGAAGAACCCGAGCTGCCGTCGCATATCGGGCCGCCTCGGGCCTGGGATGCCGGCTACGACGGCCGGCTCGTGCTCGACCCGCTGTGCGCGTCGATGCGGGACCTGCTCACCCCGGGCGGCACGATGCTGCTCGTGCAGTCCGAGTTCGCGTCGCCCCGACAGACGCTGGCGGCGCTCGCCGGCAGCGGCCTCGACGCCGAAATCCTCGCTTACCAATGGATTCCGTTCGGTCCGGTGCTTTCGGCGCGGGCGCAATGGCTCGAAGACACCGGCAGGCTCGACCCCGGCAGGCGGGAAGAGGAGCTGGTTGTGATCAGAGCGGACAAGGCATGAGCACCCGAGGCATGAGCGACGACGAGGCCAGGATCGTCCGGGTGGTCCCGTCCGGACCGGTGATGGTGCAGGGGCCGGTCCGCATCGAGATGCCCGACGGCAGCGTCGTCGAATCCGATCGCTTCATGGTGGCGATCTGCGCGTGCCGACGCTCCAAGAATTATCCGCTGTGCGATACCAGCCACCGCAAACGTCAGCGAAGCGACACCCCGTCAGCTCAGCGGCCCGCGTAGCGACGACCGGCCCTCGGCCCAGCACCCCATCATGTAAGCGGCGAGCCGCTCCTCGACCAAATCCCTTGCCCTGATCCCGAATACCACATCGCGATCCAGGTGCGGTTCGGCCGCCACCATGTCACCGACCACGTCGACGCGCACCACCTGTTCGTGCACGGCGTCGGCTTCGACGTGCTCGGCGTAGAAGTGCACGCATGCCTCGGGTGCGTCCATCCGCTGCAGCGCTTCGACGAGCCGGCGTGAGCCGGGCGGCGACGTGATCTCGGTCGAGGCGAAATGTCCGATGGCGGCGCCGCGCAACTCCCGGTGCAGCCCGAACATCGACATCAGGTTGACCACGGCGAGGGCCTCGGCGGGGACGGCATCGAGGTAGCCCAGATACGACGCGTCCAATCCCGCGGCGTCCATCAGGTCGGCGAACAGCTGTTGGTGCACCCGGTCGCCGTGACCGCCGCCGTACTCGTCGAACTCGATGGCGACGAAAGACGCCTTGGCCTGGCCGGTGAGCCGGGGGATGGCCCAGGCGTGCGGATCGCCCTCCTTGAGGTGG
Source organism: uncultured Actinomycetota bacterium (assembly GCA_963822305.1). GTDB lineage: Bacteria > Actinomycetota > Actinomycetes > Mycobacteriales > Mycobacteriaceae > Mycobacterium. Next base: position 97,747 of record CAWGHF010000024.1, read on the forward strand.
TACAGCGAGCGGTGCACGAAGTACTCCTGCATCTGCTTCCAGGTGCCCTGGTCGCGCAGGTAGTAGGACGGACCCGTGCCGTCGACGGGCTCGACGCACAGGGCATCCATCTCGGCGTCGGCGTGCTCCGCGGCGCCGGTGTCACCAACGTCGCTCCGGACTGCGTCGAGGAAGATCTCCTCGAGCTGGGCGCGCACCGCCAACAGCACCGGGTTCCACTCCCAGCGAGGATCGACACCCGCGAAACCGCGATAGTGCAGCTCGTAGCAGACATACAGCGCCAGGTGCAGATCGAGCCCGTACGGGTCGGCTTCGCCGACCGGCACCGCGACGGGGGTGAACGACCGCTGCGGCGGCCGGCAGGCCAGCAGGTCGAGAACGGTCGAGGACAACGGCCCCGTCGCCGAGGGTAGTGCGGGTTCGAGCTTGGGGGATGCCAGCGTCACGCTGCGTGTGATTCCCGGGGTGGATACCGGTCAAACCATTCGAAACCCAACGCCCTTGGGTTTGGTAACCCGGAATACTTCGGTCTCTTCGGCGAACCCCTTGAGCTGATGAGCGCCGAGGCTTTCGAAACGCAAGCCCGAACCCGCCGACAAATCGCGCACCGTGCGGCTGGCCAGCACCTCGTCCGCTCGCGCCATCCCGCCGATCCTGCGCCCCAACGTGAACGGCGGTGCCACTCCATTCTTCGCCGCGCCGCTCGCATTCGCCGATATGAACTCCGACCCGGACGTGCATGCCCATCCCGGCAAGGGCGGGTACGAGTTCGAGGCCGCAGCGCGCTGCCTTCGTGGGTCCGTCGAAAAGCGCGAAGATGCCGTCGCCTGTGTGCTTGGCGCGTCGACCGCCGAACTTCGACAGCAATCTGTCCACCAGTCGGTCGTGGACATCTAGCTCATGGCGCCAGTGCGCGTCACCGCGACGCACTGAGCCGTTCCGTCGAACTGACGATATCGGTGAACAATACGGCGGACAGCACACGCTCGCTCTGCTGTTCATGTGTCTGTGCCGCAGACGAAGTCGAGAATCTCTGAAGCCATCGCATCGTCGAAAAGCCCGTGTGGTCCCGGCGGAAGCTCGCGGAATTCCGCATTCGGCATGGCCGCTGCCAAGGATATGGCGGCCTCCAGGCGGAGCGACCTCATCGCCACGTCTGCCGAGCACCAGCGTCGGAGTCAGGACCGTCTCCAGCACCGGGCGCACGTCGATCTTGGCAAGTGCCTGCCAGAGCATGAGCGCCATTCGGGGACTCGCCGAGGAGCGTTGCATGCGGCCGTAGAGGTCGCGGAAACCAGGCACGTCCGCGATAGGGCCGAAAAATGCTTCCGCCAGGGCTCCCTCACCCCAATGTGTCATGACCTCGTTCTGATATTTCGCCGACCTCTCCGCGTCGAAACCCCAAGGATAGTCGGGCAATTCAGGGGTGAAGCGCGGCAAAGTTCCGTAAAGGACCAGTGATTGAACTCGTTCTGGATAGGTCGCCGCGAACAAGATGCTCATTGGACCGCCCTCGGAAATCCCGAAGATCGCTGGGCAATCCGCACCGGCCGCGTCCATCACGGCATGCAGGTCGTCCATCCGCTCATCCAGCGGCGGCACATGCGTGACGGGATCCGACAAGCCGGTACCGCGCTTGTCCCAAGCTACGAACCGAGTCTGTTCGGCGAGCTGTTCGAAGAATCCCATAAATGGCCATTCGGCGTCGTCCATCATGTCCACATTGCTGACCCACCCGGGAATCCACACCAGCGTGGTGTCTCCGTCGCCCAAGATCCGGTACGCGAGGCGGAAGTCGCCGTTGATCGCGTAGTGCACGCCGCCGTCGATCACGCGAACATCGTCGCACTCAAGGCCCCGTGTCACGGATATTTCGCACGCCTGGTCGGCGAGAAGCCAGGGCACGCGACCGGCCTGCTTACCAAGGCGGCTAGGGAGCCCGCAGCTTCTTGTAGGAGAAGGAGGCAGGCGGAATCGTCGCGGACGGAACCCATGTCCGACCCTTAAGACAACTGCCGGATGACCTGTTTCAGCGGTTCGGAGGACGTCCCGATGTCGCCGAGGAATGGGTGTGAGAGTTCCAAAACCAGGAACAAGTTCACAGCCACCAACACACCCAGGATGGTAACCATCGAGTAGTGCGTGGAGGGTTTCTCGACGTCGTAAATGATGGCGCACGCCAGAAGAAGGCCACTGGTCAGCCAAATGACCGACCACAGGGACCAAGGCGGGCCGACATCCGTGCGCGCTTGCAGTACCCGCTGCGTGCGGGCCTGGCTGAGGCTGTCGAGATTGCTGAAAGAGGCTGCCAGTAGCGTCTTTTGCGCGTCGGTGCGCGCTTCGACGTGTTCATAAGCGGAATAGAGTCGCATCAACGCGTCGTCAGCCGGGGGGTAGGAGAGGCCCTGGGCATTTTCGCTCCACTCGACTAGCGCTGCCTGCTGGTATTCGAGCAGAGCCTTCCGAATCCCGTCGCTGACAGGCTGGTCGAACACCGTGGCATTCCTGGCAAGCTGCACACCCGCCGCTCCTTCGGTCCGCGCTCTTCCGTCCGCATCGCCGATCTGTCCCCACATTGCGGATACGACGAAGCCAAGGAAGAACGCGAACACGAAGCCGATCACCCCGAAGGCGAACTTGATGACATCGTTGTGCTCTTCACCCTTGAGGCTGGGGAACTTACGGCGCACAAATGTTTGAATGAGCACTGCTCCGCCTGCGATGAGAATGATCATTCCCAGCAATAGCAACCACGACGGTAGATTGGTAACCAGCCATTGACTAATCATTCGGCCCCCTGTGACGACGAGCGCGCCCGGCAGTTCGGGCGCGCGATTGGCCCGCTTGCGCTAGACAGCTCTGGCTGGCGGGCTTCTCGACTGTAGGAGTCCCTTGCGACTGTGAACATGCGAATGGGAATTATCGGAGAGAGAGGGTTTCGACCGCGCTCGATACAGTCCGACAGGCTGCTCTGAACCGTACTGCGGACCAACTGCGAACTGAGGCAGAAAAAGGCCCCGACCAGCAGGGCTGGTCCGGGCCTGTGATCTGCGACGACGCGAGTCGGGGTGGCGGGATTCGAACCCACGACCTCTTCGTCCCGAACGAAGCACGCTACCAAGCTGCGCCACACCCCGCGTGAAGCCACGACAGCGTATCGCACGCGCCAGGTGTGCCGCCAAATCGATAACAGCGGCCCGATGTGCGTGAAGTCACGATTTAGCGACGTAGGTCACGCCACGCCGCGGGATGGATCTGGGATGTCGGAGTCGTTATGCACAATGACGGCAAATAGCCGTATGTCGGTCGAATCGAGGCGCGAGATGACTGGGTTGGGAGCCTCCATCTATGTGGGTTTCTTTGCCCTGGCTGCGCTGTGGCTGTTCCTCACCTCCGACGGGCCCCTCACCGGGGACTCCGACGGTCAGGGCCAGCGGCCGGACCGCTCGAACTCCACGAGCACACCGGCGGCTGCCGAGGGGTCAAGCCCGGCGTTGTCCAGCCATTCGTCACTGAAATAGGTGTCGGCGTAGCGATCGCCGCTGTCGGCGATCAGCGTGACGACCGATCCGCTGCGCCCTTCGGCGACCATTTCGGCCAGCAGGTAAAACGCTCCCCACAGATTCGTCCCCGTCGACGGGCCCACCCGGCGGCCCAGCACCGTGCTGACGTGACGCGCGGCGGCGACCGACGCCTCGTCGGGGACCGTCACCATGCGGTCGACCACATCGGGCAGGAACGACGGTTCGACACGCGGTCGGCCGATTCCCTCGATCCGTGACGACACTCCGGTGACGACGTCGCGGCGGCGTTGCGCATACGAAGGGAAGAAGGCCGAGTTCTCCGGATCGACCACACAGAGCCGGGTGGCGTAGCGGCGGTACCGGATGTAGCGGCCGATGGTCGCGCTCGTTCCGCCGGTGCCTGCGCCGACGACGATCCACTCCGGAATCGGATGCGCCTCCTGGCCCATCTGCACGTAGATCGACTCGGCGATGTTGTTGTTGCCGCGCCAGTCGGTGGCCCGCTCGGCGTTGGTGAACTGGTCCAGGTAGTGTCCGCCGGTCTCCTCGGCCAACCGTTCGGCTTCGGTGTACATCTGAGATGATTCCGCCACGAAATGGCAACGGCCGCCCTGTGATTCGATGAGGGCGATTTTCGAGGCACTCGTCGTCGACGGCATCACCGCAATGAACGGCAGGCCAAGCAGCGCAGCGAAGTACGCCTCGGAAACCGCCGTCGAGCCCGACGACGCCTCGATGACGGTGGTGTTCTCGGCGATCCATCCGTTGCACAACGCGTACAGGAACAGCGAACGCGCCAGTCGATGTTTGAGGCTGCCGGTGATGTGGGTGGACTCGTCCTTCAGATAGAGCGCGACGTCGACGCCGTCACACCACGCCGACGGCAGCGGATAGCGCAGCAGGTGAGTGTCGGCGCTGCGCCGGGCGTCGGCCTCGATCAGCCGTACCGCATTGTCCACCCACTCGCGTGGTTGGCTGCGAGTCGCGCTCGGGGGCGCGTCCGTCACCGCACCGAAGCGGTCGGATGGGATTGGCCCACCCGCGTCCCGGCGTCTCGACCGCCGGTCGGCGCCGCCACCAGGGTCAACAGCGTCGCCTCGGGCCTGCAGCAGAACCGCAGCGGGGCGAACGGCGATGTGCCGATGCCCGCCGAGACGTGCAGCGCCATGTTGGCGCCCCAGCGCGACGCCCCCTTGGCCCGCGACCGGTCCAGGTCGCAGTTGGTGACGATGGCGCCGTAGAACGGCAGGCAGAGCTGGCCGCCGTGGGTGTGACCGGCCATCACCAGCTGGTAGCCGTCGGCGGCGAACCGGTCGAGGACACGCGGCTCCGGCGAGTGCGTCAGGCCCAGCCGCAGGTTCGCGGTCGGGTCGGCGGGACCCGCGATGGTCTCGTAGCGGTCGCGCTTGAGGTGCGGGTCGTCAACGCCCGCTGCGGCGATCCGCAGCCCGGCCACCTCGACGTCGCGGCGGGTGTGCGTCATGTCCAGCCAGCCGCGCTCGGTGAAGGCGGCCCGCAGGTCCTGCCACGGCAGCGGCTGACCATACGAGCGGTGCGACGGCTTGGTCAGGTAGTTGGCCGGGTTCTTCAGCCGCGGCCCGAAGTAGTCGTTGCTGCCGAACACGAAAACGCCAGGCACCGAGAGCAAGTCGCCCAGCGGCTGCACGACGGCGGGCACCGCTTTAGGGTGAGCCAGGTTGTCGCCGGTGTTGACCACCAGGTCCGGTTGCAGGCTAGCCAGCTCGCGCAGCCAGGCTTGCTTGCGCCGCTGGTTCGGACGCATGTGGATGTCGCTGATATGCAGCACCCGCAACGGCGTCGAGCCCGGGGTGAGCACGGGCATGGTGATCTCGCGCGTCACGAACGCATTCCGCTCGATGATCGACGCGTAGCCGATTCCGGCCACAAGCGAGCCGGCGGCCACGGCAGCGGTTTTCTTCAGGGTCGAAGCGGCGGGCATGCTTGGCAGCCTACTGCCAAGAGCTTGACCACACCGCTCCTCACCCGCGGCGCGTTACCCAGGCCACACCGTTTACGGAGGTGGCGGCGGCGCCGGTGGCGGCGGGCCCAGCACCGGAACGGTGATCGGCGGCAGGCCGGGGATCTCGACGACCGTCGAGCCCGCGATAGGTGGCAGACCAGGAATCCCGGCCGGCGGCGGCGGCGGTGGCGGCGGGATGCCGTTGCTGATCTGGATGGTGATGATCGAGCCAGGCACTGTCTGTCCCGCAGGCGACGTCCCGACCACCGTGCCGTACGACGAGGAGCTGTTCACTGGGTTGGCCTGATCGGCCACCTGGAAGCCGGCCTCCTTCAGCCGCTGACGCGCCAGGTCCTGAGACATGCCAGATACGCTGGGCACTCGGCCGCCGGGTGCCCCGTCAACGAAGCGGGGATCAGTCGGCGGCATCTTGACCTCACCGAAGTTGTTGGCGATCGGTTTCATCGCGGTGAACCACGTGCGGGCGGGCTCGTTGCCGCCGAACAAGTCCCCGGATCCGCACTGGCGCAATGGAAATGAGCACAACTCGCCGGGCTCTGTGGAGTCGTCATATATGTAGTTGGCGGCCGCCAGGGTGTTGGTGAACCCGAGGAACGCCGACGAGCGGTGCGCCTCGGTGGTGCCCGTCTTTCCGGCCATCGGCAGGTCCCAGCCCGACCGAACCGGCCGACGCCTGCGGCGGTGCCCGCTCCTGGTCGTCCTTGCTCATCGCGTTGGCCAGCGTGTTGGCCAGGCCCTCGGGAACCACCTGCTCACAGGTCTCGGTGGTGACCGACACCTCAGTGCCGCGGCGGTCGAAGACCTTGTCGATCGGATTGGGCGGGCACCACATGCCGCCCGACGCAAGCGTGGCGGCGACGTTCGACGAACTCCAGCGGCGTTGACCTCGATCGGGCCAAGCGTGAACGAGCCCAGGTTCTGCCGCTTGACGAAGTCGGCGAGGCTCTCGTTGCTCTCCGGGTCGTAGTCGCGCGCGGTGCCTGGCAGCGCGTAGGACCGCAGGCCCAGCTTGACCGCCATATCCACCGTGCGCTGCACCCCGACCTGCGAGATGAGCTTGGCGAACGCGGTGTTCGGCGAGGTGGCGAGGGCGTCGGTGACGTTCATGCGACCGCGGTAGTTCCCGGCGTTCTTCACGCACCAGGTCGCCCGCGGGCAAGCCCGGGTGTCGCCGCTGCCGAGGCCCTTCGCCTGGAACCGGCCGGGCGCATCGAGCTGGGCATTGATGCCCATCCCCATGTCGAGGGCTGCGGCGGCGGTGAAGACCTTGAAGATGGAGCCCGCCCCGTCGCCGACGAGTGAAAACGGTTGCGGCTGCATGGTTTCGCCCGCGTCGAGGTTGAGGCCGTACGTGCGGTTGCTTGCCATCGCCAGCACCGGATGGGACTCCTTGCCCGGCCTGATCACGCTCATGACGCTGGCGATGCCTTGGATGTCGGGGCTCGCGATCACCGTCGATCGAGGACTTCACCGGCGCCTGCACGTCGGGATCGAGTGTGGTCTTGATCAGGTAGCCGCCCCTGGCCACCTGCTCCTTGCTGATGCCTGCGCGGGCCAGATAGTCCAGCGCGTAGTCGCAGAAGAAGGCCCGATCGCCTGCTGCGATGCAGCCGCGAGGCAGCTCCTGGGGCTGCGGCAGGATGCCGAGCGGCTCCGCCTTGGCGGCGCGCAGCGCCTCGGCCTCCTGCGGAATGTTGTCGATCATGGTGTCGAGAACGATGTTGCGGCGTTCCAGAGCGCCGTCGGGGTTCGTGTATGGGTTCAACGTGCTGGTCGACTGCACCATGCCGGCCAGCAGCGCCGACTGCTGCCAGTTCAATTCGGAGGCGTTGATACCAAAGTAGGTCTGCGCGGCGTCCTGGACGCCGAACGCGTTGTTGCCGAACGACACCAGGTTCAGATAGCGGGTGAGGATCTCCGGCTTGGTGAATGTCTTGTCCAACGTCAGCGCCATGCGGATCTCGCGCAGCTTGCGCGCCGGTGTGGTCTCGATGGCGGCGCGCTTCTCCGCATCGGTCTGCGCGATCACCAGCAGCTGGTAGTTCTTCACGTACTGCTGCTCGATGGTGGAGCCGCCGCGGGTGTCGATGTTGCCGGACATATAGCCCGACAGGCCCGTCAGCGTGCCCTTCCAGTCGACGCCGTTGTGCTCGGCAAACCGTTTGTCCTCGATGGAGACGATGGCCAGCTTCATCGTGTTGGCGATCTGGTCGCCGGGCACCTCGAACCGGCGCTGTGAGTACAGCCACGCGATGACGTTGCCCTTGGCGTCCACCATCGTCGAGACTCCGGGCACCTCGCCCTCGACGAGTTGAGCCGACCCGTTAGCAACCACATCGGAGGCCCGGTTCGACATCAATCCGAACCCGCCGACGACCGGGAACATCAAACCCGCGGCCACCACACTGGCCAACAGGCAACACCACCCCAGCTTGATGAGCGTGACCGCCGCCGGCGGTCGATTCGGCGGGCGCTCCGGCATGCCCTACAGAGTAACTAGGTCGCCGCCCTGTCTACGCCGCGCGGCCAGATTGCCAGCATAAATAGCGTTATGGACGGGTCCGCGTTTGCGCTGGACGGCAAGTCTGGACGGTTGTCCCAAAACTGGGGCAAACAAACTGTTGCGTAAATACCCTGTGACCACCTAGCTTGTACCTACAGTGCGATTCAGGTAACAAAGACCTGCGCAATGTGGCGTAGATCGCATCAGCGTTCTACACCGGAGGACTGAGCCGTCAAGTAACGGCGGCTGGACTTAAGGGGAAACGCTGGTGTCGAGCACACGGCCAGTTGCGCGCAGGACTACTACCACTTCTCTTCCCAACAGTTTGGTTCAAGGCGCAGAGGCCGAGGCCCGAATCGCGTGGGTTTCCCAGGCCCGTTGCCGGCAAGCCGACCCCGACGAGTTATTCGTCCGCGGCGCGGCCCAGCGCAAAGCCGCAGTGATCTGCAGGCACTGCCCGGTGATCCTGGAATGCGGCGCCGACGCCCTCGACAACCGTGTCGAGTTCGGTGTCTGGGGTGGCATGACCGAGCGCCAACGCCGCGCGCTGCTCAAGCAGCACCCCGAAGTGGTTTCCTGGGCCGACTTCTTCGCCGCCCAGCGCAAACATCGCAGCGCCGTTTAGGCAGCTTCTGCTTCGCCGGTGATCTGATCGGCGATGGCGCGCAGCGCCTCGAGATCCGACACGTCAAACGGCAATGACGGCACGCCGACGATCGACACGTGCGGATTGGCGCCCGTGAACCGCGACAACAGCCGGACCTCGCGCTTGGCCGTCCCCGCCCGCGCGGCGTGAATCCGCAGCACCGCGGCGGTCAGTGACTCGGGATCCTCGTCGGCCAGCGCATCGCCGGCTTCCGCGGCCTTGTCGGCGTGTAGCGACGTCAGCGTCGGGTGGGTCCGGTTCAGGATCAGCCCGGCCAGCGGCATGTGCTCCTGGGATAGCCGGTCGATGAAGAACGACGCCTCGCGCAGTGCGTCCGGCTCAGCCGCGGACACAACGACGAATTGCGTGCCGCGACGCTTCAGCAGCTCGTAGGTGCGGTCGGCCTTCTCGCGGAATCCGCCGAATGTGGCGTCCAGCGACTGTACGAAGGCCGCGGCGTCGGACAGCATCTGCGAGCCGAGCACCGTCGACAGTGCGCGCATGGCGAGGCCCATCGCTCCCGACACCAGCTTGCCGATGCCGCGGCCGGGACCCAGCAGCAGCTTCCACAGCCGGCTGTCCATGAAGCCGCCCAACCGTTTGGGCGCGTCGAGGAAGTCCAGCGCGTTACGTGACGGCGGCGTGTCGACGACCACCAGGTCCCACCGGTCCTCGGCCAGCAGCTGGCCGAGCTTCTCCATCGCCATGTACTCCTGCGTGCCTGCAAGCGAGGTGGCAACGGTCTGATAGAACTGGTTGTCCAGGATCGCTTGTGCGCGTTCGTGTCCCGAGTACTGAATCACCATCTCGTCGAACGTGCGACGCATGTCGAGCATCATCGCGTGCAGTTCGCCGGAGACCTCGGGAGCCAGCGGAACCCGCTGCGGGGAGTTGCCAAGGTCCTTGATTCCGAGCGCCTGGGCCAGGCGCTTGGCGGGGTCGATGGTCAACACGACGACCGTGCGGCCGTACTCTGCGGCGCGCAGTGCCATCGCCGCAGCGGTGGTCGTCTTGCCGACACCGCCTGCGCCGCAACAGACCACGACGCGGTTTGAGGTGTCGGACAGGATCGCGGCCATATCCAGCGCGGGTGGTGTGGTGCTCATCTACAGACTCCTCTGGCCCGATTCACTGCGTTCATCGGACGCCTTGATGGGCGAGCGCTTCGGCGAGCTCGTAGAGGCTGCCGAGGTCGACGCCGTCGGGCAGCGCGGGCAGTTCCAGCCTGGGCACCTTGATCTCGTCGAGCTGTTCTGCGCTCTCGGCGCGCGCCGTGATCCGCGTGGCGTGCTGGATGGCTTCGGTCAGCAGGCCGGCGAAGTCGCTGTCGGACAGGGTGATTCCGGTCTTGGTCAAGTCGTCACGGATCTTGTCGGCGTCGATGTCGCCGTCGGCGGCCTTCGCAAGCGCGTCGGGTGTGAGGTACGCGGGGATATTGCGGTTGACGATGACGCTGCCGATGCGCAGCTGCAGGGCCTGCAGTTCGTCGATCGCCTCCAGCGTCTCCTGCATGGGCAGCGCCTCGAGCAGCGTCACCAGATGGATCGCGGTCAGATCGGAGTGCAGCAGCTTGACGACGCCTTCGGCCTGAGAGTGCACCGGCCCGCCCTTGGCCAGATCGGAGACCGCCTTGGTGACGTCGAGGAAGCGGGCGATGCGCCCGGTCGGCGGCGAGTCCACCACGATGGCGTCGTACGCGGAGCGCTTCTTGTCGGGCTTCTCGTTGCGCACCACGATTTCCTTGATCTTGCCGGTGAGCAGCACGTCCCGTAGGCCCGGCGCGATCGTCGTTGCGAACTCGACGGCGCCGATCCGCCGCATCGCCCGGCCCGCCAACCCGAGGTTGTAGAACATGTCGAGGTATTCGAGGAACGCCGCCTCGATGTCGATCGCCAGCGCGTTGACCGTTCCGCCGCCGTCGGCGGTCGCGATCTTCACTTCGTCGTAGGGCAGGGGCGGCACGTCGAAAAGCTGCGCAATGCCTTGGCGCCCTTCGACTTCGACCAGAAGAACCTTCCGGCCGCCTGCGGCCAGCGCCAGCGCCAGTGAGGCGGCGATGGTCGACTTGCCCGTGCCGCCTTTGCCGGTGACGAAGTGCAACCGTGCCTTGGTCAGGCGGGACGGCCAGCCGACCGGTTTACGGTCGTTCGCTTCGGTAGCCACCACTGCAGCCTAGCCAAGGCTCGCAGGTCGCCCGATAAGCTCAGCCGCATGAGCGAATCCACCCAGTGGGAGTACGCCACTGTCCCACTGCTGACACATGCCACCAAGCAGATTCTCGACCAGTGGGGAGAGGACGGCTGGGAGCTCGTCTCGGTGCTGCCGGGACCCACCGGTGAGCAGCACGTCGCTTATCTGAAACGGCCGAAATGAGCGCGGGCGGCTGGTCTGCCCGGCTCTCTGAACTGGGCATCGAGCTGCCGCCGGTGGTCAAACCCGTGGCGGCCTATGTGCCGGCGGTGCAAACCGGCAGTCTCGTCTACACCGCGGGGCAGCTGCCGATGGTGGCAGGCGAGCTACCGGCGGCGGGGGCCGTCGGCGGTGCCGTCACTCCCGAGGCGGCCAAGGCGCTCGCCAGGATCTGTGCGCTCAACGCGCTTGCCGCTGTCGATTCACTGGTCGGCATCGACGCCATCACCCGGGTGGTCAAGGTCGTCGGCTTCGTCGCATCAGCGCCCGGCTTCCACGGTCAGCCCGGCGTCGTCAACGGCGCATCGGAACTGTTCGGCGAGGTGTTCGGCGAGGCAGGCGCGCACGCGCGCTCCGCGGTCGGGGTGGCCGAGCTGCCGCTGAACGCGCCCGTCGAGGTCGAGCTGATCGTCGAGGTCGCGTGAGCGACGATCGGACAGAGGTCGCGTGAGCTCAGCCGTCCAGCATCCCGCGTACGGGTTGTTGCGCCCGGTGACCGAGACGGCGTCGGTGCTGCTGTGCAACAACCCCGGCCTGTTGACGCTGGACGGCACGAATACCTGGGTATTGCGCGCCACGGGCAGCGACGAGATGGTGATCGTCGATCCAGGGCCCGAGGACGACGAGCACATCGCCAAGATCGCCGAACTCGGCAAGATCCCGCTGGTCCTGATCAGCCACAAGCACGAAGACCACACCGGCGCCATCGACAAGATCGTCGAGCGCACCGGGGCGGTGGTCCGCGCGGTAGGCAGCGGATTTCTGCGTGGCCTCGGCGGCCCGTTGACCGACGGTGAGGTCATTGACGCCGCCGGGCTGCGGATCAAGGTGATGGCGACACCCGGCCACACCGCCGACTCACTGTCCTTCGTGCTCGACGACGCTGTGCTGACGGCGGACACCGTGCTCGGCCAGGGCACGACCGTAATCGACGCCGAAGACGGCGCCCTCGCCGACTACCTGGAGTCGCTCAAGCGGCTGCAGGGCCTGGGGCACCGGACGGTGCTGCCCGGGCACGGCCCCGATCTCGACGATCTCGAGGCAGTGACCGCGATGTATCTGGCGCACCGCGAGCAGCGGCTCGACCAGGTGCGCGAAGCGCTGCGGGCGCTCGGCGACGACGCCACCGCACGGCAGATCGTCGAACACGTCTACACCGACGTCGACGAAAAGCTATGGGACTTCGCCGAATGGAGCGTGCAGGCCCAGCTCGACTATCTGCGGGCCTGAACTACTTATCGCGCTCGATGCTGGATGCTCGCGCGATCCTTATCGCGCTCGGCGGGCCAGTCGCTCCGAGTCGGAGATCAGCACGCTCTTGCCTTCCAGGCGGATCCATCCGCGATGGGCGAAATCGGCGAGCGCCTTGTTGACCGTCTCCCGTGACGCGCCGACGAGCTGGGCGATCTCTTCCTGGGTGAGGTCGTGGGTCACCCGCAGTGCGCCGCCCTCCTGGGTGCCGAAGCGCTGAGCCAGCTGCAGCAGCTGCTTGGCGACGCGGCCCGGGACGTCCGTGAAGATCAGGTCGGCGAGGTTGTTGTTGGTGCGGCGCAGCCGGCGGGCAAGCACCCGCAGCAGCTGCTCGGCGATCTCGGGTCGATCGGCGATCCAGGCACGCAGCGCGTCGCGGTCCATCGAGACGGCACGTACCTCGGTGATCGTGGTTGCGCTCGAAGTCCGTGGGCCGGGGTCGAAGATCGACAGCTCGCCGAACATGTCCGACGGGCCCATGATGGTGAGCAGATTCTCGCGCCCGTCCGGTGACCGGCGGCCGATCTTGACCTTGCCCGAAATGATGATGAACAGCCGATCGCCAGGCTCTCCCTCGGCGAACACGGTGTGCCCGCGTGGGAAGTCGACGGGCTGCAGCTGCTTTGTCAGCGCGGATACGGCGCTCGGCTCGACTCCCTGGAAGATTCCGGCCCTGGCCAGGATCTCGTCCACGTTGCCCCTCTTAAGCTGTTGAGTGATATGACATGCGCACGCCGGCCTCTAAACGCTTTGCGAGATCAGTCTAGAGGCTGGCCATTTCGTGCGTAGTCACGCTACACACGATTGGCGTGCAGAGACTGCTGAAATTCAGTATTCGCGACGTTGTCTGCATACAGCGGCATGGGCAAATTCGACCAGTCGTCGTCAATGATGTAGGTCGTGACGACCTCGGGCTCGGGAATGCGTTCCTGTAGCCGGCGATGCATGCCGTCGAGTGCCTCCGGCATGCCGTCCCGCGCCAGCGTACTGAGGTCATCGGCCTGTGCCTGCTCCAGAAACTCGGCAACGTCGGTAACCGAAACGGTGTCGCGATCGAGGCCCGATTCGATGCGCTGCAGCCCGAAGGTGGCCAGCATCAGCAACCCTGGGATGAAGGCCACGAGCAACCACGACACAAAGAGGTAGTAAACACGCCGAAGGTCTCGGTGGGATCACGAATTGTCACCGGTCGCAGTATCCGTTGTCGGCTGTCTCAGTACGCTTGCAGCCGTGACTGTTGGAGAGTCCTCGACGGGGAAAGCGGCGCAGCCCAAGCCGGCCAGGCGGGCGTCGGCGCGCAAATGGGACTCGGAAACCCACACCGGCCTGGTTCGCCGGGCGAGGAGGATGAATCGCGAACTGGCGCAGGCATTTCCGCACGTGTACTGCGAGCTGGACTTCACCAATCCCCTCGAACTGACGGTGGCGACCATCCTTTCGGCGCAGAGCACCGACAAGGGCGTCAACCTGACCACCCCCGCGTTGTTCGCGAAGTACCGGACCGCAAAGGACTACGCGCAGGCCGACCGCACCGAACTCGAGGAGATGGTTCGGCCGACGGGCTTCTACCGCAACAAGGCGAACTCGCTCATCCGGCTCGGCTCCGAACTCGTCGAGCGGTTCGACGGCGAGGTGCCGTCCACCATGGAGGAGCTCGTGACGCTGCCCGGCGTCGGACGCAAAACCGCCAACGTGATCCTCGGCAACGCCTTCGACATTCCCGGCATCACCGTCGACACACATTTCGGCAGGCTGGTCCGTCGGTGGCGGTGGACGGAGCTCGAGGACCCGGTCAAGGTCGAGCACGCCGTCGGTGAGCTGATCGAGCGTCGCGAGTGGACCCTGCTGAGCCACCGGGTGATCTTCCACGGCCGCCGCGTGTGCCATGCCCGCAAGCCGGCGTGCGGTGTGTGCGTGCTGGCCAAGGACTGCCCGTCCTTCGGGGCAGGGCCGACCGATCCGCTCGTCGCCGCACCGCTGGTCAAGGGCCCGGAAACCGAGCACCTGCTGGCGTTGGCCGGCCTGTAGCCGCCAGCCTGCATCATGCGCACGTCGACCCGATGGACCGCGGCGGTGCTCGTCGTCATCGTCGCGCTCGGGGTCGGGCTGTGGATTCAGCTGGACCGCGACGGATCGACGGGCGGGCCGGGTCAAGGGCCGGCCAGGGAGCACCGCGACGCCGACACGGCCGAGGCGCTGGCCGAACCGCGGGAGAAGGCCGATCTTCCGCCATGTCCGGCCGACGGAACTGGCGAGGGTCCACCGAAGCTGCGGGGCATCACGGTTGAATGCGCGGGCAACGGCGCGGCCGTCGACGTCGCGAAGGCGTTGGCCGGCCGGACGGTGGTGCTGAATCTGTGGGCGTACTGGTGTGGGCCGTGCGCCGAGGAACTGCCCGCGATGGCCGAGTATCAGCGCCGTGTCGGTCCGGCTGTGACGGTGGTGACGGTGCACCAGGACGAGAACGAAACCGCGGCGCTGCTGCGGCTGGCTGAGCTGGATGTGCGGCTGCCGACGCTGCAGGACGGCAGGCGGTTGATCGCCGCTGCACTGCAGGTGCCCAACGTGATGCCCGCGACGGTGGTGCTGCGACCGGACGGTAGCGTTGCCGAAATCTTGCCGCGTTCGTTCGCCAGTGCCGACGACATCGCGGCTGCGGTCGATCCACAGACAGGAGTGCCGGGGTGAGCTCGGAGAGCGAACGGAGTCCGCTGACTCCCGACGCCGCTCCGCCCTGGCTGAAGCCCCTGGTAGACAACGCCCGTGCGGTGAAGCGGGCCTACCGGCGACGGGTTCCCGCCGAACTGCTGGCGGTGGTGACCGCGGCCAACGCCAAGGCCGCGCTGACCGGCTCGGGTCGCGACGCGGCGGTGCTCGTGCTTTTTTCGGGCCCGCAGGATTCTCCGAGCGGCGGGCTGCCCGACGATGCCGATCTGCTGGTGACCGTTCGGGCGTCGACGCTTCGTCATCACGCCGGCCAGGCGGCGTTCCCCGGCGGAGCTGCCGACCCCGGTGACGAGGGTCCGATATACACGGCCCTGCGCGAGGCCACCGAGGAAACCGGCCTCGACATCAGCAGGTTGGCGCCGCTCGCGACGCTGGAGAAGATGTTCATCCCCCCGTCGGGATTCCATGTCGTGCCCGTCCTCGCCTACTCGCCGGATCCCGGCCCGGTAGCCGTCGTCGACGAATCCGAGACCGCGATCGTGGCGCGCGTACCGGTGCGTGCATTCATCAATCCGGAGAATCGGCTGATGGTGTACCGCAAAGAGAACACGCGACGCCTCGCCGGACCGGCTTTTCTGTTGAACGAGATGCTGGTCTGGGGTTTCACGGGGCAGGTGATCTCGGCGATTCTCGATGTGGCCGGGTGGGCGCAACCCTGGAACACCGACGACGTGCGCGAGTTGGACGACGCGATGGCCCTTGTCGGTCATGATGACACCGACGGGGAGGCACAACTATGACGTCGTCTCAGTGGCTGGACATGGCCGTGCTGGCGGTCGCGTTCGTCGCGGCGATCTCAGGATGGCGATCCGGGGCGCTCGGCTCGCTGCTGTCTTTCATCGGCGTCGTGCTTGGCGCCGTGGCCGGCGTGCTGCTTGCGCCACACATCGTCACCCACGTCACCGGCACGCGTACCCAGCTGTTCATCACCCTGTTCCTGATCCTCGGGCTGGTGGTGGTCGGCGAGATCGCGGGCGTGGTGCTGGGCCGGGCGGTGCGCGGTGCGATCCGCAACGGCACGCTGCGGCTATTCGACTCGGTAATCGGCGTGGTCGTGATGGTGGCCGCCGTCGCGGTGGTGGCGTATCTACTGGCGACCCCGCTGACATCGACCAACCAGCCGAATCTGGCTGCCGCCGTGCGTGGTTCGAAGGTGCTCAGCCAGGTCGACCAGGTCGCGCCGCCGTGGCTGAAGGCGGTACCGAACCGGCTCAAGGCGCTGTTGGACACTTCTGGCCTGCCCGACGTGCTGGGGAACTTCGGCCGTACGCCGATCGCAAATGTCGACGCGCCGGATGCGGCCCTGATCAACGACCCTGTCGTTGCGACCGTCCGGCCGAGTATCACGAAGATCCGCGGTGTGGCGCCGGGTTGCCAAAAAGTCTTGGAGGGAACAGGTTTCGTCGTCGCACCGAATCGCGTGATGTCCAATGCGCACGTCGTCGCCGGGGCGGAGACCGTCAGCGTCGAGGCCGATGGTCAGACGTATGACGCCACGGTGGTCTCTTACGATCCGGACGCCGACATCTCGATCCTCGACGTGCCGGGCCTGCCGTCGGCGCCACTTCCGTTCGCCCAGGAACCCGCGAAAAGCGGGACCGACGCATTGGTGCTTGGCTATCCCGGCGGCGGCGACTTCCAGGCCACCCCGGCACGGGTACGCGAGACCATCGAGCTCAAGGGTCCCGACATCTACAAGACGAAGACCGTCGACCGCGAGGTCTATACGATCAGAGGCACCGTGCGGCAAGGCAATTCGGGCGGCCCGATGGTCGACCGGCAGGGGCAGGTACTCGGTGTCGTGTTCGGCGCCGCGGTGGACGATGCGGAGACCGGCTTCGTGTTGACCACCAGAGAGGTCGGCCACCAGCTCGGCAGAATCGGTAACACCACGCCGGTCGCCACCGGCGTGTGCGTCAACGCCTGACGAATGTCTTCAGCGGTGGTCCAGGAAGCGCGATAGCTGGTCGTTGACCGCGTCCGGCGCCTCTTCATGGGCGAAATGCCCTGCCTCGGCGATGGATACGTAACGGCCGTGCGGTGCATACCGCCGTGTGCGGTTCACCGGATCGGAAAGGACGTACGGGTCGGCTTCACCGCGGATGTGCAACATTGGCACCGCCAGTGGCCGTTTCATCGACCGCATGAATCGGCGGCCCTCGCTCTTCAGCTGGCTGCGCACCGCCCAGCGCTGATACTCCAATGCCGAATGGGCGGCAGAAGGAATCTGGATGGCCCGGCGCATGTGGGCGATGGTCTCGGAGAAGTCCTCTGAAGCAACCCATTTCGCGCTGGCACGACTACGCACCAGCCGTTCCAGCTCGGCGGCGTTGTGCCGGGTCAGCGCTCGTTCAGGCCACATCGGCACCTGATAGCGCAGCATCCACGGCAGCAGCGCCCGCCCCTGGTCGCGCCGGGTGAGTGCCGACGAGCGCAGCGCGGCCGGATGGGGCGAGCTGATCACCGCGATCGAACTGACCAGTCGTGGATGCAGCACCGACGTCGCCCAGCAGACCAGTCCACCGTCGGCGTGGCCGACCAGTGTCGCCGACGGATGACCAAGCGCGCGGACCAGGCCAGCGGTGTCGCCGGCCAGTGTCCAGCCGTCGTAGCCGCGTGGCGGCTTGTCGCTGCCGCCGTAGCCGCGCAGGTCCACCGCGACGACGCGGGCGTTGCGCAGGCCGCGCAGCTGATGCCGCCACGACCACCAGAACGAGCCGAACCCGTGCAGGAGAATCACCAGCGGCCGCTCGGTTACCGGCTCCGCCGTTTCGTCGGCTTTGGCCTCGGCCTCCACGACATGGAACCGAATGCCGTTGGCGTGCACCTCGAGATGGCGCCACGGACCGTCGATGCGGACCACCGACGGATCGGGTGGGGCCATTACCAGCCGGACGGATCCGCGGTCGGGCCGGCCGCGGCCTTTCCGTCGGAAGCGCGCAACGCCTTGGTCTTCTCGTGACCCGGGGTCAGCGCGTCGGGGATCTCCTTGACAGTTTCGATGGTCTTCTGCGGGCCCCGAATGCGACGCACCTTCAGATAGCCGAACAGCGCGAGAACGGCCGTGACGATGACCATGATGCCGAACACGATCAGGAACGCGACCCACCGCCACAGCCACGTGTCGAGGAGCTCGGCGACGAAGAAGAAGAAAAAGAACGTCGAGTAGAACAGCACCACGAGCGCCGAGATGAAGAAGACGCTGCCGGTGAGGCCCTTCTTGACGTCGCGGGTGATCTCGGCGCGGGCCAGTTCGACCTCGGCCCGCACCAGCGTCGACACCTGCGCTGTCGCATCCTTGACCAGGTCACCGATGGACGGGTCGGGCTTGGGGGCGTGCGGATCCACCAGCGGTATCGAGGTCACGGTGGTCGGAACGCCATTCTTCCGGTCGGCACTGCTCACGAACGGTCCTCCCGATGTCGATGTCGCTGGAAGTCATGTTGCCACGTGGCGTCGAGGTAGACGATCCCGGCCGAGCGATAGACTGATCGTCACTGTCGAGCGAGCGGGTCGGGGACGTTGATGGGGGATGACTTTTTGAGGACCGCGCACCGCTGCCTCGTACGCTTTTCGGTGGTCATGCTGGCGCTGGCCGCCCTGCTGGCGCCGTCCTCTCCCATGGCACACGCCGACGACCCGGTTCCGCTGGGTGGTGGTTCGGGGCTCGTCGTCAACGGAGATGCGCTGTGCACGCTGACCGCGATCGGCAACGACAACCGCGGCAACTTGATCGGGTTCACCTCCGCGCACTGCGGCGGCCCCGGAGCGCAGGTGGGCGCCGAGGGGGCGGAGGGCAGTGGCGTGCTGGGCACCATGGTGGCGGGTAACGACGCCCTCGACTACGCGGTGATCCAGTTCGACCCGCAGAAGGTCACCCCGCTCAGCAACGTCGACAACTTCCAGATCGACGGTCTCGGGCCCGACCCCGTCACCGGCGATGTCGCGTGCAAGCTCGGCAGGACCACCGGTTACTCCTGTGGCGTCGTGTGGGGACCCGGCGACGAGCCCGGCACGATCGTCAGCCAGGTGTGTGGCCAGCCGGGGGACTCCGGAGCGCCTGTCACTGTCAACAACCGGCTGGTGGGCATGATTCACGGCGCGTTCGCAGAAGACTTGCCGACCTGCGTCGTCAAGTTCATCCCGCTGCACACCCCGGCGGTCGCGATGTCGATCAACACCCAGCTGGCCGACATCGTCGCCAAGAACAGGCCCGGATCGGGCTTCGTGCCCGTCGGAAGCGCGCCCCCGGCCGCGTAGGCGCTACTTGCCTGCGCGGATCGCCTCGAAGACGGTCGGGTCGACCAACGTCGAGGTGTCACCGAGTTCGCGTCCCTCGGCGACGTCGCGCAGCAGCCGTCGCATGATCTTGCCGCTGCGTGTCTTCGGTAGCTCGGGCACCACGTGGATTTCGCGTGGCCGCGCGATCTTTCCGATCTCCTTGGCGACCTGCTCACGCAGTTCGTCGACCATGTTGTCGTTGTCCTTGGCGTGCGACTCCAGAATGACGAAGGCGCAGATGCCCTGTCCGGTGGTTTCGTCCGATGCGCCGACGACGGCTGCTTCTGCGACGCCGGAATGACCGACAAGTGCCGACTCCACCTCCGTCGTCGAAATCCGGTGTCCCGAAACGTTCATCACGTCGTCGATGCGCCCGAGCAACCAGATGCTGCCGTCGGAGTCGACGCGGGCGCCGTCACCAGCGAAATACCAACCCTGATCGGCGTACCGCGACCAGTACGTCTCCTTGAACCGCTCGGGATCGCCCCAGATGCCGCGCAGCATCGACGGCCACGGCTGGTCCAGCACGAGATAGCCCGTCACATGCTCGGCCTCGTCGGCACCCGGTACGAGCTCCTTGCCGTCCTCGTCGACGATCTTCGCGGAGATACCCGGCAGCGGCGCCATCGCGGAGCCGGGCTTTGCCGCAGTCACACCGGGCAGCGGCGAGATCATGATCGCGCCGGTCTCGGTCTGCCACCAGGTGTCCACAACCGGAGTTCGGTTGCCGCCGAAGGCGTCCCGGTACCATCTCCACGCCTCCGGGTTGATCGGCTCGCCGACCGAACCCAGCAGCCGCAGGCTGGAAAGATCGTGGGCGTCGGGAATCTGGCGTCCCCACTTCATGAACATCCGGATCAGCGTCGGCGCCGTGTAATAGATTGTGACGCCGTGCTTTTCGATGATCTCGAAATGCCGGTGCTCGTCGGGCGAGTTCGGTGTGCCTTCGTAGACCACCTGGGTGACGCCGTTGGACAGCGGCCCGTAGACGATGTACGTGTGGCCGGTGACCCAGCCGATATCCGCTGTGCACCAGAAGATGTCGGTCTCAGGCTTGACGTCGAAGACGTTGTGATGCGTGTAGGACGCCTGCGTCAGATAGCCACCCGAGGTGTGCATGATGCCCTTGGGCTTGCCGGTGGTGCCCGACGTATAGAGCAGGAACAGCGGGTGCTCGGAGTCGAACGCCTCCGGAGTGTGCTCGGGTGACGCCTCGTCGACGACGTCGTGCCACCACAGGTCGCGGCCCTCGGTCCACGGCACGTCAATCCCGGTGCGGCGCACCACGAGTACGTGCTGCACTGACTTCTGCCCGTCAACGGCCTCGTCGACGGGCTCCTTGAGCGACGCCGCCTTGCCGCGCCGGTACTGGCCGTCGGAAGTGATCACCAGCTTGGCCTCGGCGTCCTCGATGCGGGCCGCCAGTGCCGACGAGGAGAATCCGGCGAAGACCACGGAGTGCAGCACGCCCAGCCGGGCGCAGGCCAGCATCGCCACGATCGCCTCGGGCAGCATGGGCATGTAGATCGCCACGCGATCACCTGCGACGAGTCCGAGGTCGGTCAGCGCGTTGGCTGCCTTACTCACCTCCGTGAGCAGCTCAGAGTAGGTGATCTCCCTGCTGTCGTCCTTCGGCTCGCCTTCCCAGCGGATCGCCACCCGGTCCCCGTTGCCTGCCTCGACATGGCGATCGACGCAGTTGTACGCGACGTTGAGCTTGCCGCCGACGAACCACTTCGCGACGGGGGCTTCCGACCAGTCAAGGACGTCGTCGAACGGGGTGTCCCAGGACAACCGGTTGGCCTGCTTCGCCCAGAACGCCAAGCGGTCCTTTTCTGCTTCGCTGGACAGCTCGGCGGTCGCGTTGGCCTGCGCGGCGAAGTCGTCGGCTGGGGGGTAAGTGGGTGGGCCTTCGGCGTGGTTCTGCGACATATCTGTGAGCCTAGTCACCCGATGGTTGCATCGACGTTGCCTTGTTCACGATCCCATCTGGGTACCCATTCGCGCGCCGCTAGCCTTGCCCGAATGACGTCGCACCCGCTGAGACCGCTGGCCGAGTTACCCGGCGTGGCGGCCGCGGGCGACGAGGCGCGCGAGGCGCTCGGCAAGGCGCACCGCCACCGCGCTAACCTGCGGGGCTGGCCTGCGACCGCCGCGGAAGCCGCGCTGCGTGCCGCCAGAGCGTCCTCGGTGCTCGAGGGTGGCTCGTTGCAACTGCCCGAAACCGGAGAGCCCGATCCACTACTGGCAGGCGCTCTTCGAGTGTCTGAGGCACTGGAGGGCGGCGCGACGACTCTGATCGGGGTCTGGCAGAAGGCGCCGATGCAGGCGTTGGCGCGCCTGCATGCCCTCGCCGCGGCCGACCTCGTCGAAGATGACCGGCTCGGGCGCCCACGCGCTGACGCGGACGTGGGGCCGCGGCTGGAATTGTTGGTCGAAATGGTCACCGGCAAATCCGACGTGCCTGCGACGGTGCTGGCCGCGGTCGCCCACGGTGAGCTTCTCACGCTGGCGCCGTTCGGCACCGGCGACGGGCTGGTCGCCCGCGGGGTGTCACGGCTGGTGACGATCGCGAGTGGGTTGGATCCGCATGGTCTCGGCGTTCCAGAGATGTTCTGGATGCGCCATTCCGGCGATTACCAGGCGGCTGCGCGCGGATTCGCATCCGGCACACCCGACGGTTTGGCCGCGTGGTTGGTGCTGAGTTGCCAAGCCTTGCGGGCCGGCGCGAAGGAGGCGCTGTCGATCGCGGAAGGCGCGTCGAAATAGCGTTCCAGCAAAGTGAAAGCGGGCGACGCTCCGAAACTGGTTCGGCTCGTCGCCCGCTAGCACGGACTCCGGTTACCAAGCGTGCTCATCGGGTGTGCGTGGGTGGCCTCGGCGTCTTTGCGATGCGCTACGACTGCAACCCCACCCAAGGGGCCGTCGTGGTCGTCCGCTCTTCGCAATTACGCAGGCCCGCAACACTTTTGCCTATTCCGCGGCTTTAGCTCCGCGTGGGTGCCGGGATCCGTGCTGGGTAGCCTGTCTTTGGGAGTTCGAGCCTTCTCTTCTGGCTCGAGCTTGGCCTCGACAGGCTTCCGTGCTTCCTTTGTACTCCGTGACCCCGGTCACAGCAAGGGTGAATCGCTCGCGAGATTTGATCGTTACCGCGGGGCCGTCAGCTACTACGGTCAGTCGGATATTAAAAAGCGAACCGACGCAGCAGCGAGTAGGTCAGCGCGCCGGCCAGAACGGCAGTCAAACCGACCGCGGCGGTGGTCGCGACGGCGGCGCCGGACGGCGCGGGAAAGCGGTCGCGCAGCGGGACCGGTCGCGAGAAGGCCAGCACCGTCCAGCCGCGCGCGACGGCCTCTTTGCGCAGGCCGCGGTCGGGGTTCACCACGGTCGGATGACCGACCGCTTCGAGCATCGGCAGATCGGTGATCGAGTCGGAGTAGGCGTAACAGTGCTCGAGTGCGTACCCCTCGCGAGCGGCGAGCTCGTGAATCGCCTGCACCTTGCCCTCGCCGAAGCAGTAGTACGCGACCTCGCCTGTGTACTTTCCGTCCTCGACGACCATCCGGGTGGCCATCGCGTGGGTGGCGCCGAGAGCCTTGGCGATCGGGCCGACGATCTCCTCGCCCGACGCCGACACGACGACGACGTCGCGCCCGCACAGCTTGTGATCGGCGATCAGGTTGGCGGCCTCGGCGAAGACCAGAGGGTCGACGATGTCGTGCAGCGTTTCGCCGACGATCGACTTGATCTGTTCCGCGTCCCACCCGGCGCACATATTGGTGATGTAGTTCCGCATCCGGTCCATCTGATCGTGATCGGCGCCCGACATGAGGAACAGGAACTGGGCGTAAGTGGACTTCAGTACGGTGCGTCTATTAATTAGCCCTTGGTCGTAGAAGGGTTTGCTGAAAGCCAGTGTGCTCGACTTCGCAATAACCGTCTTATCGAGGTCGAAGAACGCTGCCGTGCGAACGGGCTGTCCGGCTTTCGAGTTCGTTTGCGGTACAACACCCCCCGCGGCCGCTGGATCCGTTGCGGTCACAACGCCCAGCATAGGGCGCACTTGCGGGCGCTAACCGACCAAGCGGCCAAAATGGCAGTTCACGACACGTGCCGATGCCTGCTCTTGTGCGACGCTAGCGGGTAGTTTCGGTGGCAAGCACTACTTGCGCCTCTTGGCCTTTCCGTGTGTATAGTGAGGATTACTCGGCTTATGCCGGGTGTGCATCAGCCCGACCCCCCGGGGCTGATACACGACGACCTCCGCCTCCTCCCCCCCTGGCGGGGGTCGTCCCTTTTTCAGACCCCTTTCGTTGGTCGGATAGTTGGGGAAGTCCGCCTTAGTTGCGGAATCGCGTTTTCGTTGCCACTTCTGCTCGCTCTATGCACAGATCGGGCCTCATCCACAGATGCCGCAATGGCAGTGGAAACCCGTCGCATCGCGCCCGCACTGTGGACTGATGAACGCAGGAAACGGCGTCCTTGCGATGCTCGCCGAACCGGCGATGCGCGACGAGGTCGACCGAATCGCCGCCGCTGCGGGTGTGGCTGTCGTCCATGTTGCGCACCCTCCGAGCCGGCAAGCCTGGACCGGGGCCAGCGCGATCCTTCTCGACGCGGCCGGTGCCGGCAGCTGTTGCCTACCGTCGCTACCTCGGCGAGCTCACGTCATCGTGGTCAGCCGCGGCGAACCGCAGCCCGCCGATTGGCAGATCGCGATTTCCGTGGGCGCCCAGCATGTGATGAACCTGCCCGCCGACGAGGCCGACCTCGTCGCGGCATTGTCTGCAGCCGCGGAATCCGGTGGCGATGGGGCGGGCGGGGGTCCGGTGATTGCCGTGATGGGAGGCCGCGGCGGTGCCGGGGCGTCGTTGTTTGCGACGGCACTCGCGCGGTCGGCGCGGAATGCCCTGCTCGTCGATGCCGACCCCTGGAGCGGTGGCATCGACCTGGTGGTCGGGACCGAGGAAAAGCAGGGATTGCGGTGGCCGGACCTGGTTTTGGAACACGGCCGGCTCGACTTCGCGGCGTTGCGGCAGGCGTTGCCCCGCCTCGACGGGCTCAGCGTGCTGTCGAGCGTCCGCTCAGGAAATGAGGTCGAGCCCGGACCGCTGGCTGCGGTGGTCGATGCGGGACGGCGTAGCGGGGCAACGGTGGTCTGCGATCTGCCCCGTCGACTGACACGCTCGGTCGAATTCGCCGTGGACGCAGCCGACTTGGTCGTGCTGGTCACCACGGCTGATGTCGGTGGCTGCGCCGCGACGACGGCGGTCGCTTCGGCGCTGGGCGCGATCAACCCGAATGTCGGCCTGGTGGTTCGCGGCCCATCGCCCGCTGGATTGCGCTCGGTGGACGTCGCGCGCATCGTCGACTTGCCGCTCTTGGCGGCCATGCGTCCGCAACCCGGAGTTGCGGGGATGCTGGAGCGCGGCGGCCTGCGGATGGGTCATCGCTCGCCACTTGCCACCGCTGCGCGGCGGGTGTTGACGGTGCTGGCGCAGCATCCATCGGCGGCGTCGGCGGCATGAGCGTGTCGCTGATCGATCGGGTTCGCGAGCGGCTGGCGGCCGAATCCGCGCCGCTGCGGCCCGACGTCGTCGCCGCCGCCATCCGCGCTGAGTCGGGCGGAGTGCTCGGCGACACCGAGGTGCTGAGCAATCTGCGGATGCTCCAGACGGAGCTGACCGGCGTCGGCATCCTGGAGCCGCTGTTGCGGGCCGAAGGCACTACCGACGTCTTGGTCACCGCGCCGGACGCCGTTTGGGTCGACGATGGAAACGGGTTGCGGCGCACCTCCATCCGGTTTGCCGACGAGGTTGCGGTGCGGAGGCTGGCGCAGCGTCTCGCGCTGAGCGTGGGGCGTCGGCTCGATGAAGCGCAGCCGTGGGTAGACGGTCAGCTGATCGGCGTGACCGCAGACCAGTTCACTGTCCGGCTGCACGCGGTGCTGGCACCCATCGCCTGCGGAGGTACCTGTCTGTCGTTGCGGGTGCTTCGACCGGCAACCCAGGATCTCGCGATGCTCGCACAGGCCGGGGCGATCGCGCCTGAGGCTGCCGCACTTCTGGACAGGATCGTCGCCGCGCGGCTGGCGTTTCTGGTCTCCGGAGGAACCGGCGCCGGGAAGACGACGCTTTTGTCGGCCGTGTTGGGTGCGGTGCCGCCGGACGAACGCATCGTCTGCGTGGAGGATGCCGCCGAGTTGGCGCCGCAGCATCCACATTTGGTGAAGCTGGTTGCCCGATGCGCGAATGTCGAAGGGGTAGGGGAGATTACCGTCCGTGACCTGGTGAGGCAGGCGCTGCGGATGCGGCCGGACCGCATCGTCGTCGGCGAGGTACGGGGCGCAGAGGTGGTCGACCTGCTTGCGGCACTGAACACGGGTCACGACGGCGGGGCGGGCACGGTACACGCGAACAGCCCCGCTGAGGTGCCCGCCCGGCTCGAGGCGCTCGCCGCCCTCGGCGGCCTCGACCGCTCGGCGTTGCACAGTCAACTCGCGGCGGCGGTGCAGGTGCTGTTGCACGTCGGTCGCGACAGGGCGGGCAAGCGGAGGCTCAGCGAGATCGCGGTGCTGCGCAGGGATGGTGGCGGTTTGGTCGGGGTCGTGTCGGCGTGGCATGCAGACAACGGATTCGGAGGCGGCGCAGACGATCTGACGGCCCTGCTTGGGCAGCGGTGTGCGCGGTGACCATCGCGGCGCTCGCGTTGGCGTTCGCGGTCGTCGCCGCACCACGGCCGTCCCGGCATCGGTTGATGCCAACGCCTGCAACTCGTCGGCGGCTACCCGCGATGGCGGTTGTGGTCGCATCCCTCGCCGCGATGGCGATGGCTCTGCCCGTCGCTGTCACACTCGCCGCGGGCATCGTCGTCGGAACGAACATGCTGCGTCGCCGACGGACGAAGGCCCAGCGCGCCTATGCCACGGAAGCCGCCGCACTGCAGAGCGCGCTGGACGTACTGGTCGGTGAACTGCGAGTCGGTGCACACCCGGTGGCCGCGATCGATGTCGCGGCCCGCGAGGTCGACGGGCCCGTCGCGGAAAGCCTGCGCGGTGTTGCCGCACGAGCACGTTTGGGCGCCGACGTGGCAGCGGGCATCCGCACTATCGCCGCATCATCGCGTTTGTCCGCGCATTGGGAGCGGCTGGCCCTGTTCTGGGGGCTGGCGCAGACTCACGGCTTGGCCATCGCAACGTTGATGCGGGCGGCGCATCGCGACCTTGTTGAGCGCGAACGCTTCTCGGCCCGCGTCGATGCCGGGATGGCCGGCGCCCGCACCACAGCGGCGGTGTTGGCCGGTTTACCGCTACTCGGGATCGGCCTCGGCGAACTCATCGGTGCCGAACCGCTGGGTTTCCTGCTGTCCGGCGGTGTCGGTGGCTGGCTGCTGGCTGCCGGTGTGACGCTCGCCTGCTGCGGGCTCGTGTGGTCGGATCGCATCACGGGTCGGGCGCTGACATGAGCCTTCCGGCTCTGCTGTTGGCGGCGGCCCTTCTGGTCGCCGTCGGGCCGCCGCGGGTTCGGGTACGTGCGGTCGCCGAGAGGCCCGCGACGAATGCTTCGCTGTCGAGCGACGAGGATGCACTCGCCGTCGCGTCCACCTTCGACGTGTTCGCGACCTGCCTCACGTCAGGCATGGCGGTGTCGTCGGCGGCCGCAGCGGCGGCTCCATCGGCGCCGCGCCGGCTTGCCGCAGTCCTCAACCGTGCTGCGGACATGCTGGCGCTTGGCGCGGATCCCGCTGCGGCATGGTCCAATTCCGACCAGCCGCTCGACAGCCACGGCGATGCTCTGCTCCGGCTGGCTCGGCGGTCGGCGATGTCGGGTGCCGCCCTGGCCCAGGGGGTTGCCGATCTGGCCGATCAGTCACGCCACGACGCGGCATCGGCGGCTGACGCCAGGGCCCAGCGCGCGTCGGTGCTGATCGCGGGTCCACTCGGGTTGTGTTATCTGCCTGCCTTCGTATGCCTCGGCATCGTCCCGATCGTCGCGGGGCTGGCGGGCGACGTCCTGCGGTCGGGTCTGGCATGAGCTCCCGACGACTGTCCGATGAAGCAATAGAAAGGAAAACAGATGGTGACGAACATGATTCGCGAGGTGAAGGCGAGGATGGTGCTGCTGCTGGTCGACGATGCAGGTATGTCGACCGTCGAGTACGCCATCGGCACGATCGCCGCGGCGGCGTTCGGTGCGATTCTCTACACGGTCGTCACCGGCGACTCGATCGTCACCGCCTTGACGAACATCATCAATCGGGCGCTCAACACCAACGTCTGACCGGTGATCGCGGCGCTACGACAATCGAGGCGGCATTCGCGATCGCCGCGCTTGTGGTGGTTCTGTCGGTGTGCGTTGCCGGGCTCACCGCGATCTCGATGCAGGTGCGGTGCATCGATGCGGCTCGTGAAGCGGCCCGCCTCGCGGCGCGCGGTGACGACGGTGGAGCGGCGCAAATCGCGCAGCACCTCGCACCTTTCGGTGCGAATCTCGATATCCGCAGGGACGGGGGGCTGGTGGTTGCGACGGTCACCGCTCACTCGAACCTGTTGCCGGGCATCATTATCCGGGCGGACACGGTATCGGCGATCGAACCGACTGGGTAGTGACCGCGGCTCGGCGACGCTGATCGCCGCAGCGATGATGGCGGTGCTGCTGACGGTGACCGTCGGCGGGTTCTACATCGGATCGGCGGTGGTCGCCCGGCATCGCGCGCAGGCGGCTGCCGACATGGCCGCATTGGCAGCCGCCGCGCGACTACCCGAAGGCGCCGAACTGGCCTGCGACCAGGCATCGGTGATCGCGAAGGCGATGAAGGTCGATGTCGCCGCCTGCGAAGTCGACGAACTCGATGTGGTGGTCACCGTCCAGGCAGGCCCGGCTCGTGCCGCCGCGCGGGCGGGCCCGGCCGCCGGCCCGAGTTAATCGCCTTTGTCCTTCTTCTGCTTGTTCTTCTTGCGCTTCTTGTCTTTTCGCGGCTTCTTCTCCGGCAACGCCTCGTGGTCGTCGTCCTCGGCGAAGTCCACCACCGCCAACTCGGCTTCGGTCGGCTCCCGCAGCGCCATCAAGGCGGCGAATGTGCCCGGCTCGAGCTCGATTCGATTGATGGTCATATGCACCGGTGTCCAGCCGCCGTCGTTCGCCCGCAAGCGCAACACAGCGCTGGTGGATCCGTTGGCGAATTCCAGTGTCATCCGTGCCATGTGCACCGCGTCGGCGGGATTGACGGCTTGCCGTCCCGCCTCTCTGGCGTGCCAGTCGAAGAACGGCGCGGGCTTGTCGAGCCACTTCAGCAGTCTCCAGTTGACCGGGTCGACGAGGGCGCGGTGTACTCCGGGACGCGCGAGCCCGTCGAGGATCCGCTGCGCCAGGTGGTCGGGCGGCAGCGACGGACCCTCGGGCTCTGCGCGCCAGTTCATGGCGCGACAGATCAGCCGTTCGCTGCCGTCGTCCTGTGATTCCGGGTTCGCGCGGGCGACGAAGCCGACAGAGATGGTCTCGCCCCGGTGGTCGGTGACATTCCACGTGCTGCACATCGTCATGCCAGGCTCGCCCTTGATCGCCATCGACAGCACCTTGGTCTCACTGGCGTTGAGGGCGCGCATGGGCAGGTCTTCGGCGAACGTCCGGCCGTGGGTGGCTTCAGTCGAGGGGTCGCGACCGCTGTTGAAGATCGACTCCGGGGTGTCGGTGGCGACCCCGGCGGTGAGGTCCCACTTGAGTGGCCCGGGTATCAGCCGCTCCGGCGCTTCCATGTTCAACGGCCCAATCCAGACGTGAACGCCGTGCAGACGCCCGTCGGACATCACGACGGGCTCGGTACGGATTACGCGGTCATTGCGCGGCGTGATGGCGCTCATGGCCTCACCGGCGCGCACCGTTTCGGATATCGCGGTCTGAATCGCCATCAGGTCCGGACTTCGTCGCAGAAATACGCTGATCGGGACGAGATTCTTGGTCCGACGACCGTCCGCCACCACAACAGGCTCGCCACCCAGTGTCTCCACGAGCAGCCAGTCGTGGCTCATTGGACGAATCTTACCGGTCTGCGGTTTGCGAATACCCAGGTAAATGTGACGACGAAATTCGTAGCTTCTTGGTATAGACCATGTATTTAACGCTGTCGAAAATGGCGATCTGAGTTGCTCGAAACGCTCCGACGAGGTAATTTACGTCTACGCCATACCGGTGGGTATTGAAACGGATCGCGTTGTATGACCGTTTGATCGAAACCGTCTGGCGCTCGGCGTGCCCATACCGGCACCGTCGATTGCTGGTCCACGGGGGCGGCCGTCGAGGGGTCGGCCGTCGCCGTGGTTCTCATCTCTCCTGACGCTCCAATTCGCGCAGCACCAGACGCAGCACGCGGACGGCGCCCGACTTGTCCAGAGGGTCGTTTCCGTTCCCGCACTTCGGTGACTGGACGCACGAGGGGCAGCCCAATGGGCATTCGCAGGCCTCGATCGCGTCGGCGGTCGCGCCCCACCACGCGGAAATCTGCTGGAAACCGCGATCGGCGAACCCCGCTCCGCCCGGATAGCCGTCGTAAACGAAGATCGTCGGCAGGCCGGCCACTGGGCCGACCGCCGTCGACAACCCGCCGATATCGCCGCGGTCGCAGCTGGCTACCAGTGGGAGCAGGCCGATCGCCGCGTGCTCGGCGGCATGCAGGGCACCGGGGATTCGCAGCGGTTCGACACCGTTGTCCTGCAAGGCTTCCGGAGTGATCGTGCACATGACCGCCTTGGTATCCAGTGTGCGGGTAGGCATGTCGAGCTCGACGAAGTCGATCATTTCGCCGCTGCGTTCGCGGCGTAGATACCCGATCACCGTGTTGCTCACCGACACCGGAACCAGACCGATCGTGATCGGCCCGAAACTCTTTCGTTCGCCCGGCCCCGTCACCGCGATGTCGGTGAGCTCGCGCGCGAACGTCGTATAGCCGGGATCTTCGGCGTGCACGAAAGCCAGGCCGTCCTCGAAATCGAGAGAGTCGACCATGTAGGACTCGCCTTGGTGCAGATACACCGCGCCCGGATGAACAGTTGCCGGCGCCCTGCCGACGTCGGCGCTACCCAACAGCCGTCCGGTTGCGGTCTCGAGGATCGCGATCTGGCCGCCGGACGAGCCGCGGATGTCGACCGCCGGATGCGGATCTACGCCGGGGCTGGGGAAGTAGCCGCTCGGCCGTCGACGCAGTAGCCCGTCGTCGACGAGGGCTTCAGCCACTGCCTCGGCGTTCCAGGCGCGCACCTCTGCATCGGTCAACGGCAGCTCCGTCGCCGCGCAGAGCAGTTGCGGCCCGAGCACATATGGATTTCCGGGGTCGATGACGACTCGCTCGATCGGCTTGTCCAACAACGCTTCCGGATGGTGGACCAGATAGGTGTCCAATGGGTCGTCGCGCGCGATCAGGAAATCAGCGCGCCCTGTCCGCGTCTGCCGGACCGTCCGGCCTGCTGCCAGAACGACGTCACGGTTCCGGGGAAGCCGGCAAGCACCACAGCATCCAGGCCCGCGATGTCGACCCCGAGTTCGAGGGCGTTGGTACTGGCCAGGCCACGCAAATCACCTTCGGCCAGTGCGCGTTCCAGTGCACGGCGGTCCTCGGCGAGGTAACCGGCACGATAGGACGCCACCCGGCCCGCCAATTCGGGCGCGACGTCCTCCAGCCGTGCACGGGCACCCAACGCGGTGAGTTCGGCCCCGCGCCGGGACCGGACGAACGTCAGCGTGCGGGCGCCTTCGGCGATCAGGTCGGCCATCACCCTTGCCGCCTCGGCGCCGGCGGAACGCCGTACCGGCGCTCCGTTTTCGCCGACCAGGTCGGTACGCAGAGCGGGCTCCCACAACGCAACGGTGCGCGCACCCTGCGGTGAGCCGTCCTCGGTCACCTCGAGCACCGTCTGCCCGATCAGCTCCGAGGCGGTTGCCGCCGGTGACGCGGTCGTCGCGCTGGCGAAGATGACGGTCGGCGCGAGCCGAGTAGCGCGTGCACAACCGCATCAGGCGGCGCAGCACCATCGCAACGTTCGAGCCGAAAACACCGCGGTAGTAGTGACATTCGTCGACGACGATATAGCGCAGGTTCCGCAAGAAGACCGCCCACCGAGCGTGGTTTCGCAACAGCGACAGATGAATCATGTCGGGGTTGGAAAAGATCCAGCGCGACCGTTCACGCGCAAATCGCCGTACCTCGCTCGGGCTGTCACCGTCGTAGGCGCTCGGTGCGACGGTGCCCAGCGTGCTCACGGCGTCGGTGAGGGCTTGGGCGGTCCGCAACTGGTCGTGGCCAAGGGCCTTCGTCGGCGACAGGTACAGCGCGCGTGCACGGGGATCGGTGGCGAACGCCGTCAGGATGGGCAGCTGATACGCCAGCGACTTGCCCGACGCAGTGCCGGTGCTGAGTACGACGTGGCGGCCGTCATGGGCGAGATCGGCCGCCTCGGACTGATGCGACCACGGTGCGGTGATGCCACGATCATGGAACGCCCGCACCACATCCGGATCGGCCCAATGCGGCCACGCCTGCGGTCGTGCTTGCCGCGGTGGCAGGTCCGCCACATGGCGCAGCGGCTTCTCCTCCGGATCGGTGCCTTCGACCGCGCATGCGAGCAGCTCGCGGCCGAAATCCGACATCGTTTGCCCTCCTGTTGATGAATTGTTCCCTAGTTGCTGCGGCAAGACTGTCGCTGGAGCTTGGAACATGATTGACTAAGGGCGGTCGCAGCTTCTGTGTTCGTGTATATGCACTCGCAGGATCGACGTTGCGGTCGCGGTTCCTGCGAGGGTTTAGGTCGGGTCAAGTTCCGGCGACTCCACGAAGGTATGGCGGTCGGAACGGGCCCGGTGTACCGGAAGTCGGTGGACCGTACCCGGTAGAAGAGAAGGAAAGATCGAAAGATGCCACAGGGAACTGTGAAGTGGTTCAACGCGGAGAAGGGCTTCGGCTTTATCGCCCCCGAGGACGGCTCCGCCGATGTGTTTGTCCACTACACGGAAATTCAGGGATCCGGCTTCCGGACTCTTGAGGAAAATCAGAAGGTTGAGTTCGAGGTCGGTCAGAGCCCCAAGGGCCCACAGGCAACCGGCGTTCGGTCCATCTGAGCAATCGAACCTGAACGAATCCCCCCGCACAGTCCCATAGGACGGCGGGGGGGTTTTCGTTTTGTGCGGCCCGGCCGACAGCGCACCGGCGCGGTACTGGCCTACTGTCGTCTCCGTGAGTCAGCTGTCGTTCTTCTCGGCAGAGTCGGTGCCGCCAGCGGTCGCCGACCTGACGGGACTTCTCGCCGCGCCCGGCCAGGTGGTCGTGGTCGGCGATGGCGCGCGGCTGTCGGTGGTGGTGGATCGCCCGTGGCGTGCGGTGGCCCTGGCGCGAGATGATCGTCGAGGCGGGCCTCGAGCCCGAGATCGCCAGAACAGATGAGAACACCCCACTCGTCCGCACGGCGGTGGACACCAAGCTGCTCGGGATCGCCGCTCAGTGGACGCGCGGAGCGGTCAAGACAGTGCCGCCGCAATGGCTACCCGGACCGCGCGAGCTGCGGGCCTGGACGCTGGCGGCGGGTACGCCCGAATCGGACCGATATCTGTTGGGCCTCGACCCACACGCTCCCGACACCCATTCGCCGCTTGCCTCGGCCCTGATGCGGGTCGGGATAGCACCAACTCTCATTGGAACCAGGGGTGCCCATCCGGCACTGCGGATCAGCGGTCGTCGGCGGCTATCGCGCCTGGTAGAGAACGTGGGGGAACCTCCGGGAGACGTGGAGGCGTTCTCGCTCTGGCCCCGGGTTTAAGGCTCTCGGGCCGGAGGGTCAGTTTGCGTCGGCTCGCCCGGGGTGCGAAATTGTCAGTTGCCAACGGCGACGGATAGTGAAGAACGCATGATTCCGGCGTCGGACGGCAATATAGAAGTGGAGCGAAAACTCAGTTGGCTGACGGGGACCGCGGCGGCGGCCGCAACGGTGTGCGGCGACTCGTCATAGTCGAGTCGCCCACTAAAGCACGCAAAATAGCGGGTTACCTGGGCTCCAACTACATCGTCGAGTCCTCCCGCGGTCACATCCGGGATTTGCCGAGGGCAGCCGCTGACGTGCCCGCCAAGTACAAATCCGAGCCGTGGGCCCGACTCGGGGTCAATGTGGATGCGGATTTCGAGCCGCTCTACATCATCAGCCCCGATAAGAAGAGCACCGTCACCGAGCTGAAAGGCCTGCTCAAGGACGTCGACGAGCTCTATCTGGCCACGGACGGCGACCGTGAGGGCGAGGCTATCGCCTGGCATCTCCTCGAGACGCTGAAGCCGAGCATTCCGGTCAAACGGATGGTGTTCCACGAGATCACCGAG
Source organism: uncultured Actinomycetota bacterium (assembly GCA_963822305.1). GTDB lineage: Bacteria > Actinomycetota > Actinomycetes > Mycobacteriales > Mycobacteriaceae > Mycobacterium. The sequence continues at coordinate 131,442 of CAWGHF010000024.1, forward strand.
CCGGCTATCCGCAACGCCGCTGAGCACCCGCGGGACCTGGATAACGACCTGGTCGACGCCCAGGAGACCCGCCGCATACTCGACCGGTTGTACGGCTACGAGGTCAGCCCCGTGCTGTGGAAGAAGGTCGCGCCGAAACTGTCGGCGGGCCGGGTCCAGTCGGTGGCGACCCGCATCATCGTGCAGCGCGAGCGCGAGCGGATGGCGTTCCGCAGCGCCGGCTACTGGGATGTCACGGCGGAACTGGACGCCAGCGTGTCCGACGCGCAGGCGTCCCCACCCACCTTCACCGCCAAGCTGTACAACGTCGACGGCAAGAGGGTGGCTGCCGGTCGCGACTTCGATTCGCTGGGTCAGCTGAAGAAGCCCGACGAGGTGCTGGTTCTCGACGAGGCCGGTGCGGGAGCGTTGGCGACGGGTCTGCGCGGTGCGCAGCTCGAGGTCACCTCCGTTGAGCAGAAGCCGTACACCCGTCGGCCATACGCGCCGTTCATGACGTCGACGCTGCAGCAGGAGGCAGGCCGCAAACTGCGGTTCTCGTCGGAGCGCACGATGAGCATCGCGCAGCGGCTCTACGAGAACGGCTACATCACTTATATGCGTACCGACTCGACGACGCTGTCGGAGTCGGCCATCAACGCCGCGCGCAACCAGGCCCGCCAGCTGTACGGCGAGGAGTACGTGCATCCGACGCCGCGCCAATACACCCGCAAGGTGAAGAACGCGCAGGAGGCGCACGAGGCGATTCGGCCCGCCGGTGACGTGTTCCAGACACCGGGTCAGCTGCACAGCGACCTCGACACTGACGAGTTCCGCCTCTACGAGCTGATCTGGCAGCGCACCGTGGCCTCCCAGATGGCCGACGCGCGCGGCACGACGCTGTCGTTGCGCATCTCCGGCGCCGCACGCTCGGGCGAGCAGGTGGTGTTCAGCGCCAGTGGCCGCACCATCACGTTCGCCGGCTTCCTCAAGGCATACGTCGAGAGCCTCGACGAACAGGCCGGCGGCGAGGCCGATGACGCCGAAAGTCGGTTGCCCAACCTGACGCAGGGGCAGCGCGTCGACGCCACGGACCTGACCGCCGACGGTCACAACACCAGCCCGCCGGCTCGCTACACCGAGGCGTCGCTGATCAAGGCGCTGGAAGATCTGGGCATCGGTCGTCCGTCGACGTACTCGTCGATCATCAAGACCATCCAGGACCGCGGCTACGTCCACAAGAAGGGCAGCGCGCTGGTGCCGTCGTGGGTGGCCTTCGCCGTCACCGGTCTGCTCGAACAGCACTTCGGGCGTCTGGTCGACTACGGATTCACCGCGGCAATGGAGGACGAGCTCGACGAGATCGCCTCTGGCCACGAGCAGCGCACCACCTGGCTGTCCAACTTCTACTTCGGCGGCGACCACGGCGTGCCGGAGTCGATCGCCCGCTCGGGTGGGTTGAAGAGGCTCGTCGGTGTGAACCTCGAAGGCATTGATGCCCGAGAAGTCAACTCCATCAAGCTGTTTGACGATGACGAAGGCCGTGCGGTCTACGTGCGCGTCGGCAAGAACGGCCCGTATCTGGAGCGCACCGTCATCGGTGATGACGGCGAGCCCAAGCCGCAGCGCGCGAATCTCAAGGACGAGCTGACACCGGACGAGCTGACCCTCGATCTGGCCGAGAAAGCTTTCGCCACACCGCAAGAGGGTCGCTCGCTGGGCGTCGATCCCGAGACGGGTCACGAGGTCGTAGCCAAGGACGGCCGCTACGGGCCATATGTGACCGAGGTGCTGCCCGAGCCCGACGAGCCAGAGGACGGCGCCCCGGCGAAGAAGGGCAAGAAACCGACCGGCCCCAAGCCGCGCACCGGCTCACTGCTGCGGTCGATGGACCTGGAGACGGTGACGCTTGAGGACGCGCTGCGGCTGCTGTCACTGCCCCGCATTGTCGGCGTCGACCCGAACACCGGCGAGGACATCACCGCTCAGAATGGACGCTACGGGCCATATCTCAAGCGCGGCACCGACTCTCGTTCGCTGACGAACGAAGAGCAGATGTTCGATATCACGCTCGACGAGGCGCTGAAGATCTACTCTGAGCCCAAACGACGTGCCGGGCAGCGTGCTTCGGCGCCGCCGCTGCGGGAGTTGGGCACAGACCCGGCGACAGATAAGCCGATGGTCATCAAGGACGGTCGCTTCGGGCCCTACGTGACCGATGGCGAGACCAACGCCAGCCTGCGCAAGGGCGACGACGTGCTCTCGATCACCGATGAGCGAGCCGCCGAGCTGCTGGCCGACCGGCGTGCGCGTGGCCCGGCGAAACGGCCGGCGAAGAAGGCGGCCAAGAAAGCCGCGAAGAAGGCACCCGCCAAGAAGGCGGCCAAGCGCACCTAGCGGCGGCTGTCTTCGGGTGTCCTCGTCACGTCTTCGGCCGATTCCTGGCCGGCCTCAACAAGATTGAGTGGGCGGGCGAGCTGAGTCGGGGCGGAGCGACCGCGGAGTTCGACGATCTCGCCGACGTCCCAGCACAGCGCCTCGGCGTCCAGCGCTCCGCTGACCGCGATCGCCGATGCCAGCACGTGGCCCTCCTCCAGCTTGGCCAACTCGGTCAGGCGGGCGGCCTCGTTGACCGGGTCGCCGATGACGGTGTACTCGAAGCGCGCCTGGGCCCCGATGTGGCCGGCGATGGCGCGTCCAGCTGACACCCCGATGCCGAACTCCATTTCGGAGCCCAGCACGCCAAGGAGCTCGTCGTGAAGCTCGCGGGAGGCCGCCAGCGCGGCGCCCGATGCGTCGGGATGTTCGATCGGCGCGCCGAAGATGGCCAGCGCGGCGTCACCCTGGAATTTGTTGACGAAGCCACCGTGGCGACCGACGGTGTCGACGACGACGCGGAAGAACTCGTTGAGCAGGCTCACCACCTCGGACGCCGGACGGTTGGAGGCCAGTTGCGTCGAACCGACCAGGTCGACGAACAGCACCGCAACGTCGCGCTCCTGGCCGCCGAGCTCGGTGCCGCGTTCAAGGGCGCGGCGGGCGACGTCCTCGCCGACGTAGCGACCGAAAAGGTCACGCAGCCTCTGCCGTTCGGCGAGGTCGCGAACCATGTCGTTGAATCCGGCTTGCAGCAAGCCCAATTCGCTGGCGTCGTAGATCTGCATGTGGGCGTTGTAGTTGCCGCGCTGGACTTCGCCCAGCGCCCACCGTAATTGGCGTAGCGGGTCGGCGATGGCCATCGCCACCAGCACGGTGCCGGCGAAACCGACCAACAGTGCGGCGATGGCCATGATCAGGATGGGCGTTGTCAGCCGCTCTGCGGACGCGGTGAGGATCTGGAACTTGCTGGCCACCAATGCCAGCACGATCGCCAGTACCGGGACGCCGGTGGACAGCACCCACGTCAGAATCTGCCGGAGGATGACACCCGCCGCGCGGTAGTTCTCCGGTACACCGCCACGCAGTGCCGCCACAGCGACAGGGCGCAGCACGCGTTCGGATTGCAGGTAGCCGATGATCGCCGTTGCGGTCGCGCCAAGCGCGGTGGCCACCGCGACAACGGGCGCTGCATGGCTGGCTACGGGCCAACTGGCGACGATGAAGACGACCGACCCCAGAAACCAGTTGACGACGCTGATGAGCGAGCGATAGAACGGCATCTTCAGCGCGCGGGTGCGGGCCAGCTCGGTGGCGGCGGGGTCGCTGTCGATCAGCAGGCTGTCGCGACGCTGCCAGCGCATCACCGGGATCAGCAGCCGCAGGCTGACGTAGGCGCCGACGGTGAAGGACAGGAACAGGATAGCCTAGGAAGATGGCCAGGTTGAACGGCGGGCAGGTCCTGCAGCTGGATGCGGTCCTCGGGCGGGAGCCCGAAACGGAGAAAGCCCAGCACGAACAGCGCGCCGATGATGTCGGACTGCAGCATGCCCAGGGTGAACACCGGCCACGGCGTGCGCGCCACCCAGCGGACGAATGCGCTGATTCGCCCAATCGGTTCGGCCTGCGTGGTCACCCGTTAACCGTATCGGTCCCGGCAGACCGGAAAGGGCGGTCTGGGACGGCTGTGTCGGTTCGCAGCACTACTGTTATGTGCGATGGCCGGGGTTTTTTCGCGTCTTGTGGGCCAAGGTGCCGTTGAGGCGGAATTGGTAGCTGCAGCACAGGCTGCGCGTGGTGACCTCGCTCACAATGCCAACGCCACCGGGACCATGACACATGCCTGGCTGATCACCGGCCCGCCAGGGTCCGGGCGGTCGGTGGCCGCGCTGTGTTTCGCCGCGGCGCTGCAGTGCGAATCCGACGGAGTGCCCGGTTGCGGTGAGTGCCGCGCCTGCACCACCACGATGGCCGGAACCCATGCCGACGTGCGCAGAATCATCCCCGAGGGGCTGTCGATCGGGGTGGACGAGATGCGCAACATCGTCCAGATCGCGTCGCGGCGTCCGAGCACTGGCCGGTGGCAGATCGTACTTATCGAGGACGCCGACCGGCTGACCGAGGGAGCGGCGAATGCGCTGCTCAAGGTGGTTGAGGAGCCGCCGCCTTCGACGGTGTTCCTGCTGTGCGCGCCGTCGGTGGACCCGGAGGACATCGCGATCACGCTGCGGTCGCGCTGCCGGCATGTCGCGCTGGTGACGCCGCAGGTGGAGGCGATCGCCCAGGTGCTGATCGACTCGGACGGGCTGCCGGCCGAGGATGCCAATTGGGCCGCGTCGGTGAGTGGCGGGCATGTCGGGCGTGCGCGTCGGCTGGCCACCGACGAAGAGGCGCGGCGACGACGGGAGCGCGCGCTTGCGCTGGCGCGTGACGCGGCGACGCCCTCGCGGGCCTACGGTGCCGCAGAAGAACTCGTCGCCGCGGCTGAGGCGGAGGCGCTGGCGCTGACGGTCAACCGCAACGAGGCCGAGTCGGAGGAACTGCGCACCGCGCTGGGCGCAGGCGGCACCGGTAAGGGCACCGCGGGGACGATGCGCGGTGCGACAGGCGCCATCAAAGACCTTGAGCGCAGACAGAAGTCGCGCCACACGCGGGCGTCGCGCGACGCGTTGGATCGGGCGCTGATCGACCTCGCAACGTATTTCCGGGATGCCCTGTTGGTGTCGGCGCAAGCGGGCGAGATTCGGCCGAACCATCCGGATATGTCCGACAAGGTGGAGGCGATGGCGGCTGTCGTGCCGCCGGATCGGCTGTTGCGGTGCATCGAGGCGGTGCTGGAGTGCCGTGACGCGCTCGCGGTGAATGTGAAGCCGAAATTCGCGGTCGACGCGATGGTCGCCACCGTCGGTCGGGCGCTTCGCAACTGACTTGGGCGGTCGCCTCGGCCTGCCGTAGACTCGTCCCGCCCGGAAGTGCCGGGCGCGCCACCTTAGCTCAGTCGGTAGAGCGATTCACTCGTAATGAATAGGTCGGGGGTTCGATTCCCCCAGGTGGCTCGCTATTTCCGCGAGCGACCGTGTTTGCACCCCGACACGCCGCATTTCACCGGCATTTCCCGCACCCTCGCGGGCCGCGAGCGCCCGTTACCTGCTTTACCCGCCGAGCGCTTCCCCGGCGATCCTGCTCGCAGTCGCCGCGGCAGGGAATCCGGCGTAGCCGCTGGAGTGGTAGATGACTTCCGCGATCTCGTCATCGGTCAGGCCGTTGGTGCGTGCGATCTTGAAGTGGATGGCCAGTTCGTCGGTGGCCCGCAGCGCGATGAGCATGCCGAGTGTCAGGAGACTGCGGTCGCGCCGGCTGAGGCCCTCTCGTCCCCATAGCCGACCGAAGACGTTGTCGACGGAGATCTCGAACAATTCGTCGGCGAACCCGCCACGAGGCAGATCAGTTACGCCGTCGGGGATGATGCCCGGCAGCAGCTCGCGGAAGACGTTCAATCCTGTTTCGCGCACATCAGTCATGGGTCAACCATGGCATCACAGCGGCGCCAGGTAACCCACTGGGCCGGATGCGATGCAGACGGATAGAGCTGCGGTATTCGCGCGCACGTTGATGGCGTCGCCGGCGCCGGGAAGTCGTACGAAGACGCGGTTGAGACCGGGATGGACGGGCACCTTGATGTCTGGGCCCTCGGTGAGCGACATCGTCATCGAACCTTCGCTGTTGGCGAGGTAGTTGATTTCCGCGGTCCAGTCCGACGGCAGCAGCGGACCGTCCAGGGGCATGCGCACCGGGAAATCGGTCTGCACGAGGTAGCCGCACTTGGGGTCGGGGCCTCTGATGATGGTGCGTACCCAGGTGACCTTGGCGTCGACCAGCCGGCCGCGGTTGTCGAGCATCCGGAGTTGGCTTGTGGTGCTTTCGAATTCGGGACGGTCGGGCAGCAGCGCGAACATGTGGCTGGCCAGGTTCTCCGGTGCGGCGACGCGTTGCAATACGAACGGGTCGACCTCTTGGTCGAGGATCGGAGCGCTGGATGTCTGGTGTGCTTTGGCAAGGCCGGCTTCGGCATTCTGTAGATAGGGCTGCGCCGGGTTGTCCTGCCAGATCGTGGTGAACGTTGCGGTGGAGTAGAGGCTGCTGCCGACGAACGCGACTGCGGCGGTGACGGTTACGGCGGTGCGCGCGGGGGATGCGTCGAGCCATCGGGATCGCTCGCGGTTGGGTGCGCAGAAACCGACGGCGGCGAGCAGGGCAAGGACGACGACGAGGTCGGGGAAGTAGCGCAGGGTTTGTGCCAGTTCCAGTGCTGTGAATTTCGACGAGCGCATCAGGTAGATCGGGATCTGGCAGGCGATCGCGTAGCCGACGGCCACGACCCACAGCATGCCGATGCGTTCTTTGCGGAGGAAGGAGACGGCGATTACCGCGGCGAGCGCGAGCCAGCCGAGAACCATGACGGTAACCGGAGGTGTCGCCCACGGCGATGCGGGCGCCCAGCGCTGCCAGTCCCACGGTCCACCGACGAGGCCCGGCACGATGCCGTGAGTGATGGAGCGGCTCAACAGGTCTCGCGTCATCGGTAGGTCGCGGCTCCACCGTTCCTGATCGACGACGACGAGGTAGAGGACGATCCAGGCGGCGGTAAGCGCGAACGATCCGACCCACAGCCGGACTCCGCGACGCCACACGGTTCGGAGCGCGGACCCGTCGCCGGTGACGTGGGCGAGCAATGCGGTGATCGTGAAGGCGACAAACGGAATCACCGCCGCCTTCTCGAAGAAGAGCAGGCCGCCGAAGAAGACGAGGAGTGCGGTGACGGCGTAGCGCTGATTGCCCGTCCGCACGAGGAGGATGGCGTCGGCGCATACCCACGCCATGGCGGCGAGCATCGGCAAGGAGTTCAATGCCGCTGCCCACCAGGCGAAGCCAGGTATCCCGAGCGGGGTGAAGAGGGCGAATGTCAACGGGATGAGCAGGACAGGTCGCCAGCCGAGAATGACGTGGAGTGCGCGCAAGAGTGCCAGGGATGCCAGCAGTTGCAGGATGACAAGGCTGATCGCCGGGCCGATCCAGTTGAGCGGAGCAAGGTGGGTGATGACGCCTGCGACGAGAAACGCCGCGGGCATGACGTGACCGTCGTGGTCGTCGAAGAGGTATCCCGGCGAGAAGAGGCCTTGGGTTCCGGCGCGGCCGACGAGGATGAGGTCGTCCCAGTAGAAGTAGCCCTTGAATGCCAGGACCGCGCGGATGGCGAGCTGGACCGCGATCAGGGCGATGGCGGTCAAAGCAACCCAGTTGGTGCGGGTCAGCCGGACTGCCATACGTCCTTTCTGCTGGTCGGCGGAACTCTTCGACTGTACGGGTCGCCGATTCGGGCGGTCAGCGCTGACAGATAACGCCTTCACAACAGCTGCTGCGGCGTGATTCCGGAAGCCTTTACGCTGGACGAATGACCGGAAGCTCGCCCTATCCGCCTGGGTTTGGCGCCCCGCCGCCGGGAAGCGGACCTCCGCAGCCACCTGTCTATGGTTCGCAGCCAGCGAACTTTGGCCCAAGTACGCCGCCCAAACGGGCCAGAACGGGCTTGTTAGCGAGCGGGGTCGTTCTTGCGGTGTTGCTTGGAGTCGCCGCGCTGGTGTTGTCGATCATCAACACGGTCCGAGGCCCCGAGCCTTTGCCGCCACCGGAGTGCTCCACAAGCAGGGGCGCAAGAGCTCTTCGTCGATGATGCCGATAAGGCTCTTTGTGAGGCCATCGGCCCTCTCATGAGAGAAGAAAGCGACGAGGACTGAATGCTTCTTAGGACTAAAGGAGAACCGGATTCGCCGGAGCGGCTGGCAGCGATTCCGAAATTCAAAGCTGAGACATTGGAATGGGCGATGCGGATTCAGACGCTATTAAATGAGCATGCAGATCCTCCGCGTTATTTAACCCGCACACTGCAGCGATACATCGATGGCATGCTGCTGTACAGCGAGAATATGTACCCCGACCGTGGTCCGGATGCATTTGATAACGCACCTACGATTCGGCGATCGTCGCTTATGGAGGACCCCTTGGCGACCTGCTACAAGGTGGGCGTTCGGTGGTAGCAGTCGGCGGCGTGGCGAGGTAAAGCCGAATCGAAAGTTCTCAGACTTCATCCTCGGGGGTCTGTGGCCTGAGACTTCGCCAGGCCCATGGACGGGCGCAGCCAGCGCACAGCGCACGTTCGCTCAAACCTCGCATGCAGGTGCGCGTGATGTCAGTGCATCCGCATCCGCGATCCTCAGCGACAACGATGGCGCCATGATCGAAGCGATGCATGTCACTTATCAAGGTGATAGCAAAGCCGTTGAGGCGCAAGCGGATTTGTTCGCGTCTATGGCCGACTCAATCGATGAATGCGCTGGCATCGTTGAAGATGCGCGGCTGCAGATGGACGCCATCGACCGACGAAGCGCACGAAGCAATTCAGAAGATCATTGATAGCGAAGGGAGGTGGTTCGGCGCCTGGGCGATGCTGTCGATGATCTGGGCGATTCTCGCTCAGGCCAGAGCCGCCGCGTCGGCCGCTTCGGCGGCGGCTGTGGCCAACATTGGTTCGCAGGCGATGCGAATTCAAGCTGCAACCGAGCCCTCGCCAGGCGGAAAGGCGGGTCCGCCGGTGCAAGCCGCAGCCCTACCGTCCGGACGGGCATGGCACAGTTCTTCATGGCGGACAACGAGAAGGTTCCGCAAGGCACCGCCCTGGACCAGTCCCACGACGTGACCGGACGTGATCGATCAGCCGAACAACCAGCCGCAGGACGTGCCCCAACGACTCGCCGACCGCCGAAGCCAGATGCGCCGGTACGAGATGACGATTCGCATAACCGCGATGACAGCAAGCAATCCGTGCAGGACGCCATCCGTTGGGAGATGGAGCTCCGGCGGATGGACGTAAACGATCTCCCAGCCTGCGGACCTCCTGCACCCGCCGCTCAACAGGCTCAGTCGGGCGCGGGAATGCTTCCGCCGATGAGCGCGGCCTCCGGCATGTCGGGCATGTCCGGGGGCGGGATGAAGCCGCCGTCGATGCCTTCGATGCCGAGCACGCCAAGCATGCCCAGCACTCCGAGCATGCCTTCAGCGCCCACCTCGCCGGCAGGGCTACCGACGCCCACAACTGCGGCCAGCGACCTGTCGCAGGGATTCACCAAAGGTCTCGCTTCGGGCGCGGCCAACCCACTGCCGCCAGCGGTTCCTCAAGCCCCGGCGCCCCCTCCCGCGGCCACCAACGTCACGCCCGCGTCCGCCTCGGGTTCCGCTCCGCCGCCAGCTGCCGCCAGTACTCCCGTCACCGGTCACGCTGCGGCATCAGGTGCAGCCACATCCGCAAGCACTCCGGCTCCGATGATCGCCGGGCCGCCTCCTCCGGCAGGCAATCTCGCCGCGTACGGCTCCGATCTCCCCAGAGGCACCCCGAGCTTCAACGCCCACCGTCTCCGCCAGCGGCGGCGGTGGCGGCGCTTCGCTCGCGCCGCCCGCCGCTTCGGCTGGTATCTCCTCAACCGGTGTGCCGCCGAGCGTCCTCGCCGCATCCGGCATCGCCGCCACCGGCACCGGCGCCGCCCTGGTCAGCTCCGAAACCCAGGACCAATACCTCGACGACGCCATCAAGCTCGCCTACGAACTTCTGCACGCCTCCCGGATGTATCCCGGCTTGCATTGGTGCGTCGGCATTTTCAAGGTCGCCACTGGCACCGAAACCGTCATCGTCAGTAACGACGGTGCGAGCTACATTCCGCCCGGTGTCTACGTACCCCGTTCTGCCCGAGTGCTTTACGCCGACTCCGAACTGAGCGCCGGCTTCCAAGCCAAGTTTTTCGGCTGGGTCAATCGCCACCGTGACAATGGTCGCCTACGCCGCCGAACGTGCCGTCCTCGATCCCAACATCGAGCTGTACGCGGTCGCCGCGACCACCGACCCGGGCGGCTCATCCGTGCTTCCCGCGCGCCGCGCCGGCGTGCCCCACTATCAGGACTGCGACTCGACGCGGTCGCCTGTCGATCCCGCCACGCCTGCACCCGAACTTGACGAGAGCAGGCTGCACCGCCTCGCCGTGATGTCCCCGCAGAGTTACGAACAACTCATCGACGCGACTCTCCCGTCGACCGAACGACAGTCGGCGGCATGGGAGGCGACAGCAGGCGCCGTCGCGACCGCCCTGGCGGGCGCCGAGCCGCTCCGCATCGAGGTGGCACCCGTCATCCGTGAGATCCTCGGCTCCCTCGCCAGCGGCTCGCCGATCTCAGACGACCAGTGGTCCGCCCTCGCCGAAGCGCGGCTGTACGGCAAGTCGCTGTTCATGCGACCCGGGTTCATCGAGGTCGAACCGTCCGGCGATCCGAACACCACCGTGCTCTATCGCGCGCACCACAACCTGGACCGCGCCGTTGAGGCGCTGTCGCTGTGGCGTGGCGACAACCCGGACTATGCCGATATCGTCTATGCCACTGAGCAGGTCGCAAAGGAGGGTCAGCTGTGGCCGGTAAGAACATAAAGCTCAACCCCGAAGAGACGCTCGGTCACGTCAACAAGATCGCCGCGACGATGGCCGAAGTCTCGGTGCCTGGGCCGGTTCCGCCGCCCTCGCCGCCGACCAGTCCGATCGACGGAGCGCTCAACGCGGTGGCCACGGCAGCCGCCGAGAAAGCCGCGGCTTCCTCCGCAGCCCTTTCCGCGCGCGGCACCGAGCACAGCGCTGCGGCCACCCAGGCCGTCGCGGCCATGCAAACGCAGGAAGAAGCCAACACCGCCAAGATCACCGAGATCCAAAGCCAGGTGCCGCAAGCGGGTCTCACCAACCTGTAGAGCCCAAAGTGGCCGTCGGTATGGTGGGCCGATGCGCACACTGGTGACGGGGGCAGCGGGATTCATAGGATCCACGCTGGTCGACCGCCTTCTCGCTGATGGGCACGCCGTCATCGGCCTCGATGACCTCAGCTCCGGCCGCAGCACCAACCTCGGCCTCGCCGACCGGCAGTCCGACTTCGAGTTCGTCAAGGCCGACATCGTCGACGCCGACCTGGTCGCACTCCTCGCCGACGTTCGGCCGGAAGTGATCTTTCACCTCGCCGCCCAGATCTCTGTCAGCCAATCGGTACAGGACCCGCCATTCGACGCCGCCGTGAATGTCGTCGGCACAGTGCGTCTTGCCGAGGCGGCCCGTCGCGCGGAGGTACGCAAGATCGTGCACACCTCCTCGGGCGGATCTGTTTACGGCACACCGCCGGGCTACCCGACGAGCGAGGATGCCCCGAGCAACCCCGCCTCGCCATACGCCGCGAGCAAGGTGGCCGGCGAGGTGTACCTCAACACCTTCCGCAACCTGTATGGCCTCGAGTGCTCCCACATCGCGCCGGCGAATGTCTATGGCCCGCGCCAGGATCCGCACGGCGAAGCCGGCGTCGTCGCGATCTTCTCTCGGGCACTCCTCGCCGGAAAGCAGACCAAGATCTTCGGCGACGGCACCGACACTCGCGACTACGTCTTCGTCGAGGACGTCGTCGACGCATTCGTCAGAGCGTCCGGTGACAAGGGCGACGGTCAACGCTTCAATGTCGGAACCGGCGTGGAAACCTCGGTCCGGCAACTACATACGGCGATCGCCGCCGCGGCCGGTAAGCCCGACGAGCCGGAGCTACACCCGCCCCGGCTCGGCGACCTTCGGCGCTCCTGCCTCGACATCAGCCGCGCAGAAGCGGTGCTCGGCTGGACTCCGAAGGTGAAGCTCGAAGACGGTATCGCCAAAACCGTCGCATTCTTCCGCGACGAGAACGCCTAGCCCTCGTCGGGTACCCGAACGCCCTGCAGAGCGACCGCCCTGGCCAGTCGCGCGTAGCGCAACTCCAGGTCCTTGAACCGCATATACGTGCTCAGCGTGGTGAACACGAACGCGATGATCAACACATAGCCGATCAGGTCCGCACCGCGGTCCACCCCAAGCCAATTCGCGACGACAGTGGTGTCATCAGGCCGCAGAATCGCGTAGATGGCGGCGATCACGAACAGCACACTGCCGACCTTGACCCAAGCCTTGGTACGCGCGCTCGTTCGCGATCGCAGCAGATAGACCAGCAGCGCGACGATCGACAGGATCAGCAGCGCCTGAATCCAATTCATCGGGACAACCTCCCTCGCAGCAGCCCGTCGAACAGAATGTTCACCCCGTTGAGCAATGACTGACCCTTGGACTTCGAGTAATCGGTATAGAGGATCTCGACCGGCTCTTCGGCTACCCGCCAATCGTTTTCGACCGCGAGCGCGATGAACTCACTCGCGTGGCTCATGCCGTTCATCGTGATGTTGAGCCCGTCGGCCACATTTTTGTTGAAGACCCGAAGCCCGTTGTGCGCGTCGGTCAACCGTAGTTGGCGGCTGTTGCTGCTCAGCACCGCCGCGACGCGCAGGATGATCCGCTTCAGCAGCGGTGGCTTGCTGGCACTCGGCTCGGCGAACCGTGTGCCGACCACCAAGTCGACGTCGTCAGTCGAAAGCCTGTCGATCATCGCGATGACGTCTTTCAATCGATGCTGCCCGTCCGCATCGAACGTCGCGAAGATCTCTGCGCCGGGCCGACTGCGGGCGTACTCGACGCCGGTCTGAATCGCCGCGCCCTGGCCGAGATTGACCGGATGCGAGACGACGTGAGCCCCCGCGCGCAGCGCGAGGTCGCCCGTGCCGTCCTTGCTGCCGTCGTCGACGCAGACGACATGGTCGAAGACCGAGCGAATGTCGGTGATGACGTCGCCGATGACGCTCGCCTCGTTATAGGCGGGTACGACGATCCAAACATCCTGGTAGCGCATATCGATGCGGACCAAAATACACGGTCAACGTGCCCGTCCTCTGGCAAGCGCGCCTAGGTGCACCGCGATTCCCACCATCGGCCCGCAGAGCAGTGCGATCACCGTGCGGGTCTCCAGACCGATCGGCAGCAGCAACAACAACATCGACGCCAGCGTCGCACTGATCCAACCCGCCGAATACGCGCGGTGCAGCGCCGCCGCCACCGTCGCCGCTCCCGTCAACGTCAGCAGCGCGATCGCGATGGCCGCCGTCGTCAGCCAGGCGAGCAGCCCGCCGCTCGCGCGGTATTCCTCGCCGAATGCCACCCTCAGCAGCCACGGTCCGAAGATCCCGGCGGCCGCCACGCCCACAGCGCCCAATCCGGCGACGACAGCCGCCGGCGCCAGCAGGGCCCGCAGCCGCGCTGTGCGTTTGTCGACGAAATGTGCGATCAGATTGCCCTGCATCGCCGTCAACGGCACCAGCAGCGGCGCACGGGTCAGCGTCACGGCCAGGATCACCACACCACCCGCCGCACCGAGGTCGCCCGATGTCGCCTTCAGTAGCACGGGGAAGCCCATCACCAGGATCGCGCTTGCCCCGGCGGCGGCGATCGAATGCGCGGCACCGCGCAGGAAGGTCGCTGTTCCGCCGGGCGTCATCAGCGCTGCCGCCGCCCGCGTCGACGGCGAGGCGATCAACATGATCAGCCACGCCACCGCGCCGCCGACGGTCGCCCAGAGGTAGCCGACGAGCCCCCAGCCGATCACAAACGTGGTCGCCGCGACCGCCACCCGGATGCCCGCGTCGGTGACCATGAGCGCTCCGTACTGCGTCCATCGGCCGACACCGGCCAGCATCCCCAGCAGGGTGGCGTGCAGACAAAACCCGGCCAGTCCCACGCTCAGCAGTGCGACGCTGAGCCACCGCGATTCGACGAAGACGTGTCCCGACCACAGCGGTGAGCTGGCCGCCATCGCCACCGCCGCGACTACACCGACCATCGCCGCCACCCGCATCGGATGAGTGCGCGGGCCCGAAAGGATCTCGACGTAACCGGTCGACCGCACTTCGCGGGTGGCTTCCTGCAGCAGACCGTTGGCTGCCCCGGTCACCAACCCGAACGCACCCCAGAACACGCCGAACACCGAGAATCCGGCCGGTTCGAGGTCCCGCGCCGCGAGGTACAGCACCGCATACCCGCACAGCGCGCTGAGCACCGTGGCGGTGCCGACGCGTGCGACGCTGCCGCGGGTGATCGGGCCGGTGGGAGTGGCCGCGTCGGTCACAGCGCCGGCACGTCCGTGGAATACAGCCACGCATCCCACAGCGGGCGCAGTGACACATCTGCATAGTTGGCCGCCAGGCCGGTGAAATCGTCGGTCACCGCCGTCGAGTGGCGGTGCCGTGTCGTCCAATCCCGCAGCAGCGCAAAGAAATTGTCGTCACCGATGACCTGTCGCAGCACATGAAGAGTGAGCGCGCCGCGTTTGTACACCCTGTCATCGAACATGTCGCGCGGGCCGGGATCGGACAGCAGCAGATCTTGCGCCGAATCCGAGAGTCGCTGATGGAAGTGGCGCGCCCACTCGTCGGCGGTCTGGCCGCCGGAGTCCTCTGACCACAGCCACTCGGCATAACAGGCGAAGCCCTCGTGCAGCCAGATGTCGCGCCACCGCCGGGCGGTCACGGAATTGCCGAACCACTGGTGCGCCAGCTCGTGGGCGATCAACCGCTCCGATCCACGGCTGCCGTCGCAATGATTGGCGCCGAATATTGAAATACCCTGCGCCTCAAGCGGTATCTCCAACTCGTCATCGGTGACGACGACCGTGTAACCCGTCGACAGCGGATACGGTCCGAACCGCTTGACGAACAGCTTCATCATCTGCGGCTGCCTACCGAAGTCATTGTCGAAGTTCCGCTTCAGCCGAGCAGGCAACGCCGCTTGTATCGGCACCGGTGCCTTCTGCAGCCGGTACGACTCGTACATGCCGATCTGAAGGGTGACAAGGTACGTGGACGTCGGCTCCGCGAGCTCGTAGGTCCACGTCGTCATGGCCGCGCGCGTCCGCCGGGATTTCAACTCGCCGTTGGCGATCGCCCGGTACGGATTCTCGGTGCTGATCTGGATGTGATAGCTGGCTTTCGAGCTGGGGTGGTCGTCGCAGGGAAACCACGATGCGGCGCCGTTGGGTTGTCCCGCCACCAGCACGCCTTCGGTCAACTCCTCGAAACCGACGTCGCCCCACAGGGACCGGACGGGTCGCGGTGTGCCGCCGTAGCGGACCTCGACAGTCATCGCCGCACCCGCGGGCAGCGATGACGACAACGCGATGCGCAGCTTGCCGCCCGAGCAGCTGAATGCGGCGGGCCGACGTCCGTTCACCGAGACCTTCGTCACTGCGAGGGCGTCGGAGAGGTCCAACGTGAAGGTCCGCAGTTCGGCAAGGGTGACTGCGGTGATCGTCGCCGAACCCGCGAGCCGGTTGATCGCGACCTTGTACTCCAGATCGAGTTCATAGCGCGACACCCGGTAGCCGAAGTTGCCGTTGTGGGGGAGGTAGGGATCGATGACCGGAACCTTCTTCGCCGCCTTCTTCAGTCGGCTCACGCGGCGGTTTCCTCAGACGCCTTCTCCGGCGTATCGTCACCGCGCTTCTTGCGGAACACATTCCACGGCGCGATCGGGTTGCCCTGCCATCGTGTGGACGGCGGAACCTCATCACCACGCATCACCAACGACGCGGGACCGACGGTGGCGCCCGCACCCAGGCGCGACGCAGGCAGCGCCACGCAATGCGGCCCCAACGTCGAACCCTCCTCGAGGACAACTGTGTCCATCCGCATCACCCGGTCGTGGAACAGATGCGTCTGCACAACGCAGCCGCGGTTGACGGTGGCACCCCTCTCCAGGGTCACGAGGTCCGCCTCGGGCAGCCAGTAGGACTCACACCACACACCCCGACCGATCTTCGCCCCCAGCGCCCGCAGCCACAGGTTCATCACCGGTGTTCCGGTGGCGGCTCGGGCGAACCACGGCCCGGCGACGGTTTCGACGAAGGTGTCCGACACCTCGTTACGCCAGACGAACGCCGACCATAGCGGATGTTCGACGGCCCGGATACGGCCCACCACAACCCATTTCGCGACCACCGCGATCGCGCCCGCAACGGCCCCGGCAACCAGCAGCACCACGCCGCTGCCAAGCGCTGCCCACAGGTAGCCGAAATCGACGATCAGCGCCTGCAACGCGAAGAGGACGCCGACACCGATCGCGAACGTGACGACCACTGGCACGAGCCGGCACGTCTCGACGAAGCCACGCATGATCTTCAGGCGCATCGGGGGATGGAATGTACGCAACGCGTCGGCAGCGGTGGGCTTGCGGCGCAACCGAATCGGTGGGCTGCCCAGCCACGAAGACCCTGCCTTCGACTTGGGCGGCGCCGCCGACAGCACTGCAACCAGCCCGTCGTCGGGGACCTTCCTCCCAGGCTGCGTGATACCGGAATTGCCAAGAAACGCGCGCTTACCGATCGTCGCCCTTGCGACGTGAATCCAGCCGCCACCGAGCTCGTAGGACGCCACCATGGTGTCGTCGGCCAGGAATGCGCTGTCCTCGATGGTGGTGAACTTCGGCGTCAGCAAGGCCGTGGAGATCTCGGTGCCGCGGCCGACTTTCGCCCCGAGGACACGCAACCAGGTCGGAGTGAGAAGGCTGGCGTACAGCGGGAACAGGTAATGGCGGGCGGCATCCATCAGTCGTTCGGTCGCCCATATCTGCCAACCCGCACGGCTGCGGACCGGGTGATATCCCTCGTACAGCCACAGCGACATCACGCGCACCCCGACAACGGTCAGCGCCGCGTACACGACCAAGGCCACCAGCGTCGCGACCGGAATCCACACCAGGGCCGTCAGCGCGGCGTCGGTCAGCGACGCGGAATCCTTGATCGCCCAGCCGATGACGGCCAGCCCGCAGCCCAGCGCGGCAAGGGGAAAGGCGCCTAACAGCATCGACGTCACGCCGTAGACCAACACCCAGAACGGCGCCCTGCCGGGGCGGTCCTCCGGCCACGGATGTCGGGCCTTGCCGGACTTCACCGCGGGTGAACCCTTCCAGTACTGACCCTTCTTCACCCGGCCGACCACACCCGAGCCCGGGGCGATGTCGGCGTTCTTCCCGACCGAGGCCCCCGGCAGCAGCGTCGTACGCGCACCGATAGTGGCGTCATTGCCGATGGTGATGGTGCCGACATGGAAGTGGTCGCCGTCGATCCAGTGCCCGGACAGGTCCACCTCCGGCTCGATCGAGCTGCGATGGCCGAGGGTGAGCATCCCCGTCACGGGAGGCGCCGAATGCAGGTCGACGCCCTTGCCTACCTTGTTGCCCAGCGCCCGCGCGTAGTACACCATCCACGGCGCGCCTGCCAGATTCTCCGCACCGCTGGCATCAGCGAGCCGCTCGGCAAGCCAGACGCGCAGGTGCACCGAACCACCGCGACGGTATGTGCCCGGCTCCAAGAAGCCGATCAGAATCCGGGCCGACAGCACAGCGATTCCCATCCGCCCGGCCGGGGCGACGAACAGCACGAACCCGCCGAGGATCCACCACCAGTCGATGGGGACCAGCCACGACACCGGGCTGACGGTCGCAGCGACGTTGTTGATCAGCGCCAGCCACACCACCCACTGCAGGCCGGTCAGCGTGGCCAGCGGCAGCGACAGCGCGACCTGAAATGCCTGCGACAGCAGCGGCATCGGCTGCACCACCCGTGTCTCGACCTGCGGGGGCGGGTCGAGCTCGTCGAGAAAACCGGCCAGGGAACCCAGCCGCGGGTGGTCGTAGAGGTCGGCGACCGTCACCTGGGGATGGCGCTGGCGCAGCGCGGCGACCAGCTGCGCAGCCGACAGCGAGCCGCCACCGAGCGCGAAGAAGTCAGCCTCAGGACCGTCCACGGGTGCGGCCAGCACGTCGCGCCACAGCCCCGCCAGCCAGCCCATCGTGCCGCCGAGATCCGGCGCTACCTCGTCGGGCTCGCCAGGCGGTGGCCACGGCAGCGCGTCCCGGTCCACCTTTCCCGACGTGCGGGTGGGCAGCTCGTCGACGAGCACCAGCCGGGGCACCAGCGCGGCGGGCAGCGACTCCGCCAGCGTCGTCCGGGCCGCGGCCACGTCGAAGGACGGGTCGGCGCTGGCGATGTAGCCGACGAGAAGGGGAGTGCCGCTTGTCGTCTTCCGTACCGCCGCCGCGCCGCCACTCACGCCGGGCAGGTTCACCAGTGCCGAGTCGACCTCACCGAGTTCGATGCGCCGTCCGCCGACCTTGACCTGGTCATCGACGCGACCGCAGAAGATCAAGCCGTCGGGCTCGAGTCGCACAAGGTCGCCGCTGCGATATGCGCGATCCCAGCCCAGCGTGGGCATCGGCGCGTACTTCTCGGCGTCCTTCTCGGGGTCCAGATAGCGGGCCAGTCCGACGCCACCGATCACGAGCTCACCGACGTCACCGACCGGGACGGGCGCACCGTCCTTGTCGACCACGGCCAGGTCCCAGCCCGGCAGCGGCAGCCCGATGCTGACCGGTCCGATGCCGTCGAGCTTGGCTGCGCACGCCACGACCGTGGCTTCGGTGGGGCCGTAGGTGTTCCACACTTCGCGCCCCGCGGCGTCGGGCCCAGCGGCAAGCCGCTCCGCGAGGTCCGGCGGGCAGGCCTCGCCACCGAAGATCAGCAGCCGCACCGCCTCCAACGCCTCGGCGGGCCACAACGCGGCCAGCGTCGGGACCGTCGACACCACCGTGATGTCCTTCGACACCAGCCACGGTCCGAGGTCCATGCCGCTGCGCACCAGCGAGCGGGGCGCCGGCACCAGGCAGGCGCCGTTTCGCCAGGCCAGCCACATCTCTTCGCAGGACGCGTCGAACGCAACGGACAATCCGGCCAGCACCCGGTCGCCGGGTCCAATCGGGCTGTCCTGCAAGAACATCTGTGCTTCGGCATCGACGAACGCGGCGGCGTTGCGATGTGTGACCGCGACCCCCTTGGGGGTCCCGGTCGAACCCGAGGTGAAGATGATCCAGGCGTCGTCGCGACCCAACGGCGACGCGGCGCGCCAGCCGCGGGAGTCACCGGCGCCGCGGACGAGGCCCTGCTCGGTGATCACACCGACGACATTCGCCTCGCCGAACACCAGCGCGGCCCGCTCGTCGGGGTCGTCGGCGTCGACCGGCACATAGGCCGCACCGGTGGCAAGGGTGGACAGGATCGCCACGTACAGCGCGTAGCTGCCCGACGGCATGCGGATTCCGATGCGGTCGCCGCGACCGATTCCGCGGGCCGCCAGCCACGCGACGCTGTCTTCGATGTCGACGATCAGCTCGCTGTAGGTCAGCTGCACGGAGCCGTCGTCGATGGCGGGCGCATCGGGGTAGCGCAACGCCGTCTCATACAGGATGTCGACCAGCGTGCGCGGCTCCGCGGCGTACGGCGACAGCAGGTACTGCGCGGGAACTTCCGGCATCGCCACGCCTACAACGTACTAAGCGCCGGCGGCCGCGTCTGCGCATGACGCGGCGCGTGATCACCAATGGCGGCCTCGGCTTGGATTCTCACTGAGCGCAACCGTTGTCGTGCCGCGAACGCGCACCTACCGTGTCGGCGTGGGAAGCGGTAGTGACCGGGGTCTGCGGCTCTTCGTGGCCGACTCGTCCGGCGGCAATTGGAGCGAGGTCACGTCCGGTGAGGCCACGGCGGTGCGGCTGACGGCTCCCGACCTGCAACAGGCGCGACGAGCGCGGGGGCGCATTTCCGACGACGTCGCGGTGATCCTCGACATCACCGTTGCGGTCGCCGCCGATTTCCGCTCCGCGCGAGATGCGATGCCCCGTCTGGACGGCGACACCCTGCACTACGCAGGCACCATCGACGGTCTGGCAGGCCTGGTCGCCGACATCTTCATGGCCGAGGTGGCCGACGGCGTCACCTTCATTCCGGCGTCGCCGGAGCAGGACATGCGGGAGCTGGCCGACGCGGCGCTGGACCGCATCGCACGTCGCCTGCCGCTGTCCGGCGCGGCCTGACCGATTACGCCTCGAGTTCTCCGGCGAGCTTGCGCTCGATGCTGGCCCTGGTGGCGGCGGGCAGCGCGATGATCCCCTCGAGCTCGGCCCTGGCGCGGGTGTAGGCGTTCTGCCGCTCCTGGGGCGTCGCTCCGTCGTCCTCGGCCAGTCTGAGCAGGTTCTGGGCGCGCGCAATGCGCTGCTGGTCCTCGCTGGAGAACGTGCTGCGCCGCAGCCGGATCGCCTCGGCTTCTGCGACGTCGAAGGCGGTCACGTAGTCGTGCACGGCGTCGCGGTACTCCAGCTGCGCCTCGCGGTCGCCGTCGAGATCGTGGGCGTTCTCGGGGCGCAGCAGATCGGCTCGCCGCCGCGCCTTGTGGAACTCCATCGTCAACGGGTTGCGCATGTCGGTCATCAGCGGGAAGTCGAGAAGCTTGGCGACGTCGATCTCGTACTCCAGCCAGCGCGCGTCGGTCTGGCCGTGCCGTTCGATGACCCGCTTCAGCTCGCGCCGGTTCTTGACCTCGTTGGTGTGCGAACGACCGGCCGCCTCCGCGACAGCGATCTTGGTCTGCTGCTTGATCCGGTAGCGCTCCAGCCTGCGTTCGGCGCGCCGCTCATTGGCCGCCGCGACCGCCCGCACCCCGCCGCCCACCATGCCGGCGAGCGGGAAGATCAGCCACCAGAAGTGGAAGAGATTCTCCACACCGCCAGCATGCCACCGTCAGGAAAGCGCCTCGTAGATCAGTTGGGCGTACCGCGCCGTGCGCTCGTTGCCGAGGGTGCCCATCCCCATCTTGTTCATCACGTAGGTGGCGGTGGTGCGGCGGTCCGGGTTCATCAGCACCATCGAGCCGCCCCAGCCGCCCCAGAAACAGACCCTCTCCTCGGGGGGCAGGAACGGTATGACCTCCGGCGTCGAGAGGCCGTAGCCGATGCCCATTTTGAGGGGAGCAGCCAACACCAAGTCGGGTCCGTGCGATTGGACATCGAAGATCCGCTTGATCGTCTGCGCCGACAACAGCTCCACACCGTTTGCGGTGCCGCCGAGCGATATCGGAGACAGCATCCGCGCGAGCGAGCGCGCGTTGCCGTGACCGTTGACCGCGCCCAGGTCGGCGTCGCGCCACGCGGTGGTGTGGGCGATGACGGCTTCGGGAGCGGGATTGGTCAACGTCTTTCGCATCGGGTTGTCTTCGGGCAGCTGATCGAAGGGGATGTCGAACGGTGGCGGCGGGATGAGCTCCGCTATCCGTCCATAGTCATCGGGCCGTGCGCCGAATTGGAAGTCCGCGCCGAGTGGGCGCGCGATGTCATCGCGGACGAAGTCCTTCAACGACTTACCGGCGGTGCGGCGAACCACCTCACCGATCAGAAAGCCGAAATTGAGCGCCTGATAACCCGATGCGGTGCCCGGCTCCCACCACGGCGCCTGCGCGGCGAGCAGCGACGTGGCCTTCTCCCAATCGAAGAGGTCGTCGGTGGTCATCGGTTCCTGCCAGCCCGCGACGCCGGAGGTATGCGACAGCAGGTGGCGCACCCTGACGTCCTGCTTTCCGTTGGCGGCGAACTCGGGCCAGTACGTGGCGACCGGCTCATCAAGGTCCAGCAGACCGCGATCGGCCAGCATCAGTGCGGCCAGACTCGTCACGGTCTTGGTGCTCGACCAGACATTGATGATCGTGTCCTCGCCCCACCGGATCGTCTTGGCCGCGTCGGCGTGCCCGCCCCAGATGTCGACGACCAACTCGCCTTCGATGTCGACCGCGATCGCCGCACCGACCTCGGCGCCGGTGCTCAGCTCGTCGGCCAAGGCGTCGGCGACCTTGTCGAATCGGGCGTCAGCGTGTCCATGACACGGCGGAAGTCATGCGGTGGAACCTATACCGCCTCGCGTCAGGCAGTCACCAGTTGTCGTAGCCGCCCTCTGGTCCCAGCATTCGTTCCAGGCGGGTGCGGTTGATTCGGGCCAACTCGTTGCGGACGACTTTTCGCTCGGTCTCGACGTCGTTCATGAGACGGTCGGTCATCGTCGCCAGCACATCGTCTGCGCTGTAGCCGTTGACGAACATGACGAAGCCGAAGCCGAAATACTCCAGGTATCTCTTCGACGCCGCACCCAGCTGGTCCATCACCTCGGCGCGTTCGTCGCAGATCGCGCATTGTTCGGCCTGCGATTTCTCACTGCCTGGTCGGCGGCCGACGTCGGGGTAGGCCTGCAGGATCGAGTCGATGGACTCCTCGCCCAGCCCGAACAGCGACCGGTCGGCCTGCCGGAACAGCGAATCGTGATCCTCATACGGACGTCCGCGGGCTAGCTCGGCGGCCAGCGGCACGCTGTAGCAACATTCGTAGATCGCGTGCACGGCGCGGCGCATCGGCATTTCGTTGAACACGTCCAACCCCATGCCTTGATGCATCAACACATCGTCATCATGCGAGCAGCAAGCCACGCGGGCGTTACGCCGTGTTACAGCGAAGAAAACTCCTGAGCAAACCCGCTCAGTGGCCCTGCGTCTTGAACCGTTCGATCGACCGGGTGACCTCGGCCTCGGCGTCCGCCCGGGCCGCCCAATCGGCGGCCTTCACGTACTTGCCCGGTTCCAGGTCCTTGTAGTGGACGAAGAAGTGTTTGATCGCCTCCAGCTCGAACGCCGGCACGTCGCCCATGTCCTGGATGTGGTCCCACCGCACGTCACCTGCGGGTACGCACAGCACCTTGTCGTCGCCGCCTGCCTCGTCGGTCATCTGGAACATGGCCACCGGCCGCGCCTCGACGATGCAGCCGGGAAACACCGACTCGGGCAGCAGCACCAGCGCGTCGAGCGGGTCGCCGTCCTCACCCAGGGTGTTCTCGATGAAGCCGTAGTCGGCCGGATAGCCAAAGGCTGTGTAGAGGTAGCGGTCCAGCTTGACCCGACCGGAGTCATGGTCGACTTCGTATTTGTTGCGCGAGCCCTTCGGAATCTCGATGACTACGTCGAACTCCACCGTCGCGCTCCTCGTCCTGTGCGTTGTCGTAAGGGACGACGTCACCCTAATAGAGGCACATCCAATTCTCGGCACCTGGCCGCTGCTGACCTCGCGCTTCCGGGCAGCCGATACCCTGCTTTAGCAGGCCGGAGTCAGGAGAACCATGCGTCCCACCCAGTGGCGACGGTCCACCCACGTTGTGATCGGGGTGGCCGTGGTGCTGCTGGTTGCCGCGCTCGTGGTGGCCGCGGCGCTGCTGCGGGGTGGCCAGCCCAGTGACGCCAGCGCGATCCCGGCTGCGCCCGCACCTGCGACTGCCGACCCGGGAATCAAGCCGGTATCCGACTCCGCCGACAAGCCCACCCCCGACAAGCTGGCAGCGACCCTGGCGCTGACGCTCGCCGATCCGAACCTGGGCGCCTTCACCGGCAGGATCACCGACGCTGCGACGGGCGAACAGCTGTGGACACAGGGCGCAGACGTACCCATGCAGCCCGCCTCGGTGACCAAGGTGTTGACCACCGCGGCGGCGCTGCACGGACTGGACCGCGACGCCCGGCTCACCACGAAGGTGCTGGCATCCGACCGGCGGCCCGGCGTCGTCGTGTTGAAGGGCGGCGGCGACCAGACGCTGTCGGCCGTACCCAAGGGGCAGGCCACCTGGTACCGCGACGCGGCACGGATCAGTGACCTGGCCGATCAGGTGCGGCGCAGCGGAACCAAGGTGACCGCGGTGGCTGTGGACGTCAGCGCATACAGCGGCCCGACGATGGCGCCCGGCTGGGATCCGCTCGACATCGACGGCGGCGACATCGCACCGATGGAGGCGGTGATGCTCGACGGCGGCCGCACCCAGCCGGTCAGTGTCGACTCGGCCCGATCGAAGACACCCGCGCTCGACGCGGGTCGCGCGCTGGCCGTCGCGTTGCGCGTCGACCCGGCCACCGTCACCGTGCTGCCATCGGGATCCGACGGCGACGAGATCGCGTCGGTGCAGTCGCCGCCGCTGCTCGAGCGCTTGCGCGAGATGATGAACAACTCCGACAACGTGATGGCCGAATCAATCGGCCGGGAAGTCGCTGCTGCGCAAGGCAAGCCGCAAAGTTTCGAGGGTTCGGTTCGCGCGGTGCTCGGCGAGCTGGACTCCGCCAAGATCGACACCAGCGGTTCACGCCTGATGGATTGCAGCGGCCTGTCCATCGACGATCGGCTCACCGCGGAGACGCTCGATGAGACCGTCAACGCCGCCGCGGGGCCCGATCAGCCGAAGCTGCGACCGTTGGTGGACCTGCTGCCCATCGCAGGCGGCAGCGGCACATTGTCGAACCGGTTCCTCGACACGGACGCCGGTCGCGCGTCGGCCGGGTGGCTGCGCGCCAAGACCGGGTCGTTGACGGGCACCAACTCGCTGGTCGGCATCGTCACCGACGCCAGTGGCCGCGTGCTGTCCTTCGCGTTCATCTCCAACAATGCGGGTCCGAGCGGACGCACCGCCATCGATGCGTTCGCCGCGACCCTGAGGTCATGCGGGTGCGGCACATGAGTAAGTCTGCCAAGGTCAGCGTCGGCCGCGCCGTCGACTGGGGATTCGCCGCCACCGTGGGGGCCAAGCTGGCCCGGCCGGGCCCTGCGGCCACCGAATACACCCGCCGCCAGGTGATCGAGCAGCTGTCCAGCGCCGCGTTGCGCGCCGAGATGCCGGTGCGTGAAGTGACCGGGCTGAACGAAGGCGGCGAGGTGGCCGACGCCCGCATCGTCGATCGTGCCGAATGGATCCGGGCGGCCTCCCAGTCCTTGCGGGCGATGACGGGCGGCAGCGAGAACGGCGAAAAGCCGCACCCCATCACCGGTCGCATCACGGGCGCCCAGACAGGCGCGGTGCTCGCCTTCATCTCGTCCGGCATCCTGGGTCAGTACGACCCGTTCGGCGACAACGGCGGCGAGCTTCTTCTGGTGTACCCCAACGTGATTGCGGTGGAACGGCAGCTGCGGATACTACCCGCCGACTTCCGGCTGTGGGTGTGCCTGCACGAGGTCACGCATCGGGTGCAGTTCCGCGCCAACCCATGGCTGTCCGAGCACATGTCCAGCGCGCTCGCGGTGCTGACCGAGGAATCCGGTGAAGACGTCACCGAAGTGATCGGCCGGCTGGCCGGCTTCGTCCGGGATCGCCGCGATGGTGTTCCGGCTAAACCGAATTCGACCGGCGTCCTTGGCGTGCTGCGCGCCGTTCAGTCCGAGCCCCAACAGCATGCGCTCGACAAGCTGTTGGTGCTCGGCACGCTGTTGGAAGGCCACGCCGATCATGTGATGGACGCCGTCGGGCCCGCCGTGGTGCCGTCGGTGGTCACCATTCGGCGCCGGTTCAACGAGCGGCGCAGCCGTAGGCAGCCCCCGCTGCAACGGGTGCTCCGCGCACTGCTGGGCGTCGACGCGAAGATGGCCCAGTACACCCGCGGCAAGGCGTTCGTGGACCACGTCGTCGACCGGGTCGGGATGGACCGGTTCAACACGATCTGGACGGGGCCCGAAACACTGCCGCTGCCAACCGAAATCGAAGAGCCGCAGCGATGGATCGACAGGGTGCTGTAAGCACGTTGCGCGCTGCGGTGTCGGCGTTCGGGCGCCGCTACGTCGCCGCGGGCGACCGGTGGTGCGTCGCGTTCTCCGGTGGGCCGGACTCACTTGCGCTGACGGCGGTCGCCGCCGAAGTGAGGCCGACGACCGCGCTGATCGTCGACCACCGACTGCAGCCGGATTCGCACCGGGTCGCGACAACCGCCAAGGAACAAGCCATCGGGCTGGGATGCGTTGACGCGCAGATCCTTTGCGTTGACGTCGGCACGACGGGCGGACCGGAGGCCGCCGCCCGAACGGCCCGCTACCGTGCGCTGGACGCGGCACGTGCCGGCGCCCCTGTACTGCTCGGGCACACACTCGACGACCAGGCCGAGACCGTGCTGCTGGGCCTCGGCCGCGGATCGGGTGCCCGCTCGATCGCGGGCATGCGGCCCTACGACCCGCCGTGGTGCCGCCCACTGCTCGACATCCGGCGCGCCGTCACCCATGGGGCATGCGACGAGCTGGGCATCCAACCCTGGCACGACCCGCACAACGCCGATCCCCGCTACACCCGCACCCGGCTGCGCACGGAGGTGCTGCCGCTGCTCGAGGATGTGCTCGGTGGCGGTGTCGCCGAGGCACTTGCGCGCACCGCGACCGCGCTGCGCGAGGACACCGAGACGCTCGACGAGTTGGCGCAGTCGGCGCTGGCCGACGCATCCTCCGGCGACGGCCTGGACACCGGACGGTTGACGGTCCTGCCGGAGGCCGTCCGGCGCAGGGTGATCCGCAGCTGGCTGCTGGCCGCCGGCGCAAGTGATCTGACCGACAAACAGATCCGCGGCATCGACACGCTGGTCACCAATTGGCGCGGCCAGGGTGGGGTCGCGGTCGGCTCCCCGCTGCGTAGCGAGCGGCTGTTCGCGGGGCGCCGCGACGGCATGCTGAACCTGTACCGCGAACCGGTCCGTCGAGGTTAGGGCCAACTCACGTTGGTCGAGGGCGGTCACACGTGGCACTCTGTGGACGTGCCATCTGAGGAGCTGTATCCGGGCGACATCAAGTCGGTGTTGCTTTCCGAGGATCAGATCCAGGCACGGGTCGCCGAGTTGGGCGCCCAGCTGGGCGCGGACTACCGCGACACCATCGCCGCCAACGACCAGGACCTGCTGCTGGTCACGGTGCTCAAGGGGGCCGTGTTTTTCGTCACCGACCTGGCCCGCGCGATTCCGGTGCCGACGCAGCTGGAGTTCATGGCGGTCAGCTCCTACGGCTCGTCAACGTCGTCGTCGGGTGTGGTGCGAATCCTCAAGGACCTCGACCGCGACATCAACGATCGCGACGTGCTGATCGTCGAGGACATCGTCGACTCGGGCCTGACGCTGTCGTGGCTGCTGCGCAACCTCGCGACCCGGCGCCCGCGGTCGTTGCGGGTGTGCACGCTGATGCGCAAACCCGACGCTGTGCGCGACGACGTCGACATCACCTATGTCGGCTTCGACATCCCCAACGAGTTCGTCGTCGGCTATGGGCTGGACTGGGCCGAGCGTTACCGCGACCTGCCCTACATCGGCACGCTCGACCCGAAGGTGTACGAGGAGTTCTAGGAAGATGACCGGGACCGCGCTGCGGATCTGCCCGTTCTGCGAGGCCACCTGCGGCCTGACGCTGACGATCGAGGACGGCCGGGTGACCGGGGCACGCGGCGACCGTGAGGACGTCTTCAGTGCCGGGTTCATCTGCCCGAAGGGCGCGAGCTTCGCCGAACTGGACAATGATCCCGACCGGCTGTCACGGCCGATGGTGCGTCGTGACGGCGTGCTGACCGAGGCGACGTGGGATGAGGCGTTCACCGTCGTCGCGGACCGGTTGGGGGAGGTCATCCGCGAGCACGGCGGAGCGTCCGTCGGCGTGTATCTGGGCAACCCCAACGCGCACACCGTCGCGGGCAGCCTGTACCCGCCGCTGATCATCCGCGGGCTCGGCACCCGTCAGGCGTTCTCCGCCAGCACCCTGGACCAGATGCCCAAACACGTTGCGCTTGGCCATATGTTCGGCAGCCCGGTCGCGTTCACGGTGCCCGACCTCGACCGCACCGACTATCTGGTGATCATCGGCGCGAATCCCCTTGTGTCCAACGGCAGTGTGACCACCGCAGCCGACTTCCCCGGCAAGCTGCGGGCGCTGCGCAAACGCGGCGGCAAGCTCACCGTCATCGATCCGGCGCGCACCCGCACCGCCGAACTGGCCGACCGCCACATCGCTCCACGGCCGGGTACCGACGGTGCCCTTCTGTTCGCCGTCGTGCATGTGCTGTTCGAAGAGGGCCTTGTCGCAACGGATCTCGGCGGCATCGCCGAGCATGTCAACGGCCTCGATGACATCCGCAGCCTGGCGGCCGAATTCTCGCCAGAGGATGTCAGTGTCCACTGCGGCGTGCCCGCCGATGACATCCGGGCACTCGCCCGCGAGCTGGCCGCGGCACCGACAGCCGCGGTGTACGGCCGAATCGGTACGTCGACAGTCGAATTCGGCACACTCGCCAGCTGGCTGGTCGACGTCATCAACATTCTGACCGGCAACCTCGACCGACCCGGCGGGGCGATGTTCCCGCTCGGGCCCGCGGTGCCGGCACCCCGCCCACCGAAACCGGGGCGCGGCTTCAGGACCGGTCGCTGGCACAGCCGGGTATCGGGCTACCCGGAGACGCTGTCCGAAATGCCCACTGCCGCACTGGCCGAGGAGATCGACACCCCCGGCGACGGACAGATCAAGGCGATGATCACCATCGCCGGGAACCCCGTTCTGTCGGCGCCCGACGGGGACCGGCTCGACAAGGCGCTCGACGGCGTCGGCTTCATGGTCAGCATCGACCCCTACCTCAACGAGACCACCCGGCACGCGGACGTCATCCTGCCCCCGCCGCCGCCGTCGCAGAGTCCCCATTTCGATTTCGCCCTGAACAATCTCGCGGTGCACAACAATGTCCGCTATTCGCCTCCGGCGTTACCGCTCGACGGGCGGCCCGACGAGGCGGAGATCCTGTCGCGCATCGCATTGGTCCTCTACGGCGTCGGCGTCGACGGTGACCCGTCGCTGGTGGACGAGCAGGTCATCGCGACGACGCTGGCCAAGGAGACCGCCGATCCCACCTCACCGGTGTCGGGTCGCCCGGTCGACGAGTTGACCGCGATGCTCGCGGCGGGCGCCGGGTACGAACGCCGACTCGACATGATGCTTCGGCTCGGACCGTACGGCGATGCGTTCGGCGCCAGGCCGGATGGCCTCACCCTCGATCGGCTCAAGGCCGCACCGCACGGTATCGACCTCGGCCCGCTGCAGCCACGGCTGCCGCAGGTGCTCCGAACACCCAGCGGCCGAATCGAACTCGCACCCGAACCGTTGGTCGCCGATGCGGCGCGGCTCCGCGATTCGCTCGGAAAAGACCCCGACAGGTTCGTCCTGATCGGCCGACGTCACCTGCGCTCCAACAACAGCTGGATGCACAATGTGCCCGCGCTGGCCGGTGGCACGAACCGGTGCACGCTGCAGATGCATCCAGACGACGTCGCCGACCTCGGATTGTCCGACACCGCGAAGATCAAGGGACCAGGCGGCGAACTGCTGGCGCCGATCGAGCCGATGCCAGGGATGCGCCGCGGAGTGGTGTCGCTGCCGCACGGATGGGGTCACGACCGCGGAGGTACGCGGCTGGGTGTCGCGTCGGGTGAGCCCGGTGTCAACGTCAACCAGCTCAACGACGGCAACCAGCTCGACCCGCTGTCCGGCACGGCGGTACTCAACGGCATCCCCGTCGATATCGCCCCGGCGGACTAGGTCAGGTCAGCTCCCAGATCACGGTCACCGAGAAGGTGACGCTCTGCTGGCCCGGCTCCAGTGGGACGGCCTCCATGGCCGCGCGCGGCATCGGCGTCGGCGGCGGGACCGGCGGCGTCGTACCCGCCGACTCGGAGATCGAAATGACCTCGCCCAGAGTCAGTCCGGCCAACAAGGCGTACTGCTCGGCACGGTCCTTCGCGTCGTCGAAGGCGCGCGTGCGGGCATCCTTGACGAGTTGGGAATCGTCTTCGATCGAGTAGCTGACCGAGTTGATGCGGGTGGCGTCGCCGCCTGTGGTGCCGATGAGACCCAGAGTCTGCGACGCGGAGTCCAGCCGTCGGATCTTCACGTTGATCGAGTTGTTCGCCTGGTACGCGATGATCGACGGGGTGTCGCCGCCCCCGAATTGCGGCTGCAGGGTCACGTTCGTCGTGCTGATGTCGGCCCTGTCGACGCCCGAGCCCACCAGCGCGTCGATCACGGCCTGCTGACGAGCGCTCGCCTGGTTCATCGCGGCGGTGGCGTCCGGCGCGGTGAACTCGATCGAAGCGTTCACCGTCAACATGTCCGGCTTGCCCTGCACCTCGCCGGTACCGACAACCGTGACCTGGCGGGTGTCGGCGTCAGCCGTCGGGATTATCGACGGCCCCGTTGTCGACTGTGCGTCACACGCCGTCAGTCCGGCGACGAACATTCCCGCCGCGGCGAGGACGATCAATCGGGTCGCAAGTTTCGCTCTCGCTGCGATCGGCATGCCTGGCAGCCTAGAACACCCTTCGGTCAGACCAAGCCCAGGCGCTCGAGGTCGGCCGCGTACTTGCCGATCAACGACTGCGTGATGTGGGGGATGTCCCCGTCGGCGCCGACCCCCGCCGCGCGCACAGCGGCGTGGAAACCGTCGGCCGGTGCGATGGCGCCGAGGATCGGCCGCTCCGGCTTGCGGTACGCGTCGAGCAGCGGGAGGACGCTGTGTCGGCGCTTGGCGTCGGGCAGCGCAGTCAACGCCGTTTCGAAGCGGTGCAGCCAGTCGTCGTGGTCGTCGATGCGTGCGATCGGATGGCCGACATCGATGAGCCAGTCGACGAACGTGTCCAGCGAGACGCCGTCGTCATACGGGTTCATCACATCGAACGACCGGTATCCGTCCGTCGGCTTGGCGGCGAGCGTGACGATCGACTCCGCGACGAAGTCGACCGGCAGCCCGTCGTAATGGGCCCGCTGCGGCCGCCCGTCGGCGTCTCTCTCGTAGAACGACCGCGGCGCGATGCCGGTCACCAGAACGCTCTGCACGAGCCGGGTGAAGGCATCCGGCACGTTGAGCTGTCCGGCATATCGGGTGTGGGCGAGGATCATGTCGGAGCGGAACACCGCGACCGGCAGGCCGCACAGGTCGTGCGCCTCCCGCAAGAGCACCTCGCCTGCCCACTTGCTGTTCGCGTAGCCGTTCGCATACGAGCTGTCGACGGGGCGCACCGGGCTGACGTCGCGGATGTCGCCGTCCTCGACGAAGTCGCTGGCCGCCACCGACATCGCGACCGCGACGGTCGACAGGTAGGTGACGGGCTTGATCTGCGCTGTGATCGCCAGGCGGATGATCTCGGCGGTTCCCACCACGTTGGGGCCGAACTCTTCGCTGTAGGGCAGCACGTGGTTGACCAGTGCCGCCGGGTGAACGATCTGATCGACGTTGTGGACCAGGCGATCCCACGTCGCATCACCTAGGCCGAGTTTCGGCTCGCCGATATCGCCCGCGATGACTTCGAGGTGGTCGGCGGCCAGTCGACGGAAGCGCTTGAGCAGGTCCGGGTCGCCGCTGTCATAGGCCGCCTCGAGCCGCGCGCGGGCGGCTGCCTCGTCGCGGCCACGCACGACGGTGATCACCGTGCCGCCGGTCTGTGCCGCCCGCTCCAGCAGTTCGAGCGCAAGGAAGCGTCCCAGCCAGCCGTTTGCGCCCGTCAGCAGAACGGTTTTCGGTTCGCCGGTCACGTAGGCGATGGACGGGGCGGCCGCCAGCGTTTCCGCGTCGATGAACTTGTCCAGGGTGAGGTCGTCGGCGCGGACCGACGTGGCTGCCCGTCCGTGCACGCTCGCGAATGTCGGACGCTTAGAACCGAATTCGCGTTCGGCCTCGATGTAGTCGGCGAGCTGTCGCAGGTCGCTGGTCGGACCCACGATCACGCCAACCGGGACGTCGACTCCGAAGATGTCACGCAGCAGGTTGGCGAACGTCAATGCCGACAGCGAGTCGCCACCGAGATCGGTGAAATGAGAGTCGGGGTCGACCTCGATGTCCGTCGAGCCCAGCACGGTCCGGGCGGCCCGCACGACGCTGTGGATCACCGGGCGGTCCGCGGCGTTTTCGCGCAGTGCCCGCAACTCGTCGACACGGGCCGCTGCTAGCTCGGCATAGAGCTGCTCGAGGCGTTCGCCGTAATGCTCTTTGAGCCTGGGGCGCAGAAGCTTTCCCACGCCGGACAGCAGCCCGTTTGCGGCGGTGAACGGTTCGGTCTCGATCAGGAAGTCGGCCGGCACCTCATAGGTTTGCAGCTCTGCTTCTCGCGCGGTCTCGCGCAGCGAATCGCTGAGCGCGGCCTTGAGTGCGCCGGTGTCCGCTCCGAACCGCTGCAGCGCCTCAGGCGTCGGCACGATCACCGCGAGCAGGTTGGGACGCTCGCTGTTGCCATAGACGAAGATCTGACGCACCAGCGGTGCGCCTGCGAAGACCGCCTCCAGACTTCGCGACGGCGACGAACTCGCCCTGAGACAGCTTGAGCACGTTCTTGCTTCGGTCGACATACGCACAGCCGGTCCGGCTCGATCTCGGCCATCACGTCGCCGGTGCGGTAGTAACCGTCGGGGTCGAACACCTCGGCGGTGACGTCGGGGCGCTTGTAGTACCCGGGCATCATCGTCTGTGTCTTGACCAACAATTCACCGCGCGGATAAGGCGTGTCGGTGAGGAAGTAGCCGAGTTCGGGGACGTCGACGAGCTTGTAGTCGATGACCGGCGGGCGCATCACCACTCCATCTCGGGTGAGCGCGCCTACTTCCGTCGTGCCGTAGCCATCGGCGATGTGCACGTCGAGGACGGTGTCGATGAACGTCTTCATCTCCGCAGCCAGCGGCGCGGTCGACACGAACCCCCCGATGACCCGCCCGCCGAGAACAGCTTCCCGCATCTCAACGGCGGCGGCCGCTTCGGCTTCTTCGACGGCGAAGCCATTGACGACTAGCCCGTCGACAGCGCTGCGGTACCGCTGGAAGAGCATATCGACCACTCGCGGCACCAACGGCATGTCTGTCGGACGCACCAGCGTCCAGTCCTCGAACAACGTCGACAGGTCGGACTCGGGGACGAAATAGCTGGTGCCGCCTGCCAGGAATGCCGTCATGATGGGCAGCCGGCCGCCCACATGGTTGAGCGGCATGAAGTTGACGTTCACCACCGCGCCGCCGGTGGGCTCGGCGAAGTTCGAGGTCCACAGCCGGCCGACGGTGCGCTCCGTGATCATCGCGCCTTTGGGTGTGCCGGTGCTGCCTGAGGTGTACATGATGATCGCGAGCCGTTCGTCGGTTCCGCCCGTGTAGGCCGGTTCCGGCGGCAGGGCGCGGCCATGCTCGATGACGTCGGTCAGCGTATGGACGGTCAACCGAAGGCCGGCGTCACGCACGCGGGCCTGTGCCCTCTCGAGGTTCTCGCGCTGGTCGTCGACGGCCGGGTCGAAGTCGAAGACCACGAGGTGCCGCAGCGACGTGCTCTCGATCGCGGACTCGACGGCGAGATCGAGATACTGCGCGCCGACGGCGAGCACCTTGGGCTCGGTCTCGGCGATGATCGGCCGAAGCGCAGAGACCGGCGCGTTGTGCTGAAGCGGCACCGACACCAGCCCGAGGTACGCGCACGTCAAATCGACCGAGAAGTATTCGGGGCTCGCAAAGCCGATCGTGGCGACGAAGTCGCCCGGGTTCACCGGCGCGGCGGAGTCGTTGTGCAATGCGGTCGCGATCGCGCTGACGCGGTCCCACACCTCGCGGTAGCTGATCGTCTCGAAACGGGGCAGCAGACGCGTGGTGGTGCGGCCGGTTGTGTCGTCGGTCACGAGTTCCCGCGCGCGGTGTCCGAGGGCGGGGCGATCGGCATAGCCGTCGACGATGGTCTGCAAGACCTCGTTAAGCCGGAGTCCGGGTGCGCCGGCCGCCTCGATGACAGCAGGGATCGGCTGCGCATTTCGGAATTGCTCGTCGTTCGCGTAGAGGTCGGCGATTCTCTCGGTCATGTTGTTCACCATCTAGCCTTTCGCACACAGGTCTAGTTGGAGAAGGGCGTTCTGGCACTACGGAATTCCGCTGCGTGCCTGTGAGGCTCGGCACACAGCGGAATTCAAGGAAGTCTCAGGGAGTTACCAGAATTTTGCAGTGTGTGTCGGGGTTGGCAAGATCGTCGAATGCGGCACCGACGCCGTCGAGTCCCACCTCACCCGTGACTAGTGGGGCGACGTCTATTTCACCCTCGGCGATCAGGCGCAGGGACTCGGCGAACTCTTCTGCGCTGTAGGCGTTCACGAACTGCACATTGATCTCTTTGGCGATGCCGAACAGCGGCAGGATCGGGTCGGCTTCCATGCAGACCCCCGCGACGACCAGTCGCGTGCCCATTGGTGCCCGTCGCATCACGTCGTTCACGATTCCGGGCACGCCAACGGCCTCGAACACAACCGCCGGCTTCGCCATGTCGAACGGTGATGCCTGCGCCGGGTCCACCACTTGGTGTGCACCCATCGCCGTCGCCACTTCGCGCCGCTTCTCCGAATAGTCGGCAGCCACAATGTGTTCCACGCCCCGATGGCGCAGTGCGGCGATGATCGCGAGACCGATGGGGCCGGACCCGATGACGAGGGCAACGTCGCCCGGCTGGATGGACGACTTGTTCACCGCGTGCAGTCCGACCGCCATCGGCTCGGTGAGCGACGCAAGACGCGGGTCGAGTCCGTTGGGGATCTTCAGCAGCAGCGGTGCCGAGAGCAGCATCCGCTCGGCATAGCCGCCGACGGTGGTGTTGCTGGACAGAATCGGCTCGAAACCCTTCGGGGACAACAACACGGGAAGCGACGTGACCATCGTTCCCGGAGGCGGCGCATCGGTGTCGGGTCCCGCTTCGAGGACCTCCGCGCTGAACTCGTGGCCCATGAACACGTCCTGGGCCAGGTCGACCGGAAGTCCGCCTTCGATCGGCATACCCGTCATCTCCCTGGTCAGCCTGACCATCTGTTCGCCGTGCGAGGCGAAGTGCAGGTCCGAGCCGCAGATTCCGCATGCCTTGACGCCGACGAGCACCTGGCCGGTCTGGGGCACCGGCTCGGCGACGTCATCGCGCAGCACCATCCGACCGCCGCGCAGCACCGCGGCGCGCATCACTGCTCCTTCTCCAGCTTCAGTTCGTCGGCGTGTTCGTTGATCGCCTTGACGATCGCCTCGCCGGCCCGGCCGAGCAGCTGGTCGCGCATCCCCTTGGCCCAGTCGTGCGACGCCCGCGGTGCCGTCAGCTGGCCCTTGAAGTGCGGCATGACCTCGCGGGCGAACAGCTCGTAGGAGTGGTAGGTGGCCTGCGGTGAGGCCCAGTCATGGCCGAGGATCAGCAGTGTGCCGAAACCGCCCGAGGTGTCCAGCAGGTCCTGGATGTATGCGATCGCGTCGCCCGGCGTGCCGATGCAGCAGTTGCCCTGCCCGGCATACTCGGCGACGAACTCACGCGGCGACTGTGTGCCTTCGACCGAATTCGACAGTGGCACAAAGCCTGCCGCGCCGAAATAGTTCGCGAAGTCCTGCAGGCCGTAGGTGCAGTCGTCGATCGCCTGATCGCGGGTATCGGCCAGGTGGATGATCGACAGCACGCGCCAGTCGGCACGATCGGGCTCGTCGCGGCCCGACTTCTGCGCCTGGTCGACGACGACTTCCCAGGTGTTTTCCAGGGCGGCGTAGCCACCGGGAACCGACATCGACAGCGAAAGCAGCGACGTGCCGAGCGCGCCGGCCAGTCGGGGTCCGGACGGGGAAATCATTGCCGCCGTGGAGATCTCGGGATATGGCCAGGTGTAGGGCCTGATGTGCAGCTGGGCGTCGCGCAGCGTGAACCAGTCGGAGTGCCTGCTGATGCGTTCGTCGGGGGCGGCGCGGAACAGCGCGAGGATGGCCTCCAGCGACTCCTGCATCATCCGGCGCTGCTCGACGGGATCGATGCCCATCATGTAGGCATCCGACGGCAGTGCGCCCGGTCCGGTGCCGAACATCACCCGGCCGCGGGTGATGTGGTCGAGCAGCACCCAGCGGTCGGCCACCATCAACGGGTGGTGATACGGCAGCGACACCACGCCGGTGCCGAGGCGAATGTGTTTGGTGCGCTCAGCGGCCGCCGCGATGAACACCTCGGGGCAGGCGATCAGTTCGTAGCCGCCGGAGTGATGCTCGCCGAACCACGCCTCCTCGAAGCCGAGCCGGTCCAGCGCAACGGTGCGCTCCAGGTCATATTCGAGTGCAGCGGTGGGGGATTGGCCGACCGGATGAAAGGGCGTGATGAAGACGCCGAACCGCAAAGGCTTATCCGTCATGACCGCTCCACTTCACGTAGGAACCCCAGCAGCAATCTGTTGACCTCGTCGGGGCGCTCCTGCTGCACCCAGTGCCCCGCGCCCTCGATGAACTGCGCGATGTAGGGGCCCGCGACAACCTCACGGGCGCGTGCGGGATTCATCGTCGGAGCTATCGGGTCGGCCGTGCCGCCGACGAACAGCGCAGGCACGGTGATCCGGGCGTCGGCCAGTTGCGGGGTCGACTCCCAGTTGCGGTCGTAGTTGCGATACCAGTTCAAGGCACCGGTGAATCCGGTCCTACTGAACTCGGTCACGTAGCGCTCGAACTCGGCGGGGCTGATCCAGTCCGGCAGCGACGACGGCCCGCCGAGCAGCCCGGCGAACATCCCGCTCATGGTGGCCGTCACGTCGGCGGCCATCTCGGCGTCGGCAACGCCGGGCTGCTGGAAGCGCAGCATGTAGAAGTCGTCGCCGAACTTCTCCCGCCAGCGTTCGGTGGGACGCGACCTGGCCCGAGGAATCGGCGGCACGCTGAGGCCCGCGACCGCCCGGACCCTCTGCCGATGCAGCAGCGCGGCCTGCCACACCACCATCGCGCCCCAGTCGTGGCCGATGAACACGGCTCGCTCGGCGCCGACATCGTCCAGCAGGGCGACGAGGTCGCCGGTCAGTGCGTGGATGTCGTAGTCCTCGACGGCCTCGGGTCGGCTGGAGCCGCCGTAGCCACGTTGATCAGGGGCCAGTACGTGGTAGCCGGCCTCCGCGAGAACCGGGATCTGGTGTCGCCAGGAGTAGGCCAACTCGGGGAAACCGTGGGCCAGCACGATGACGGGTGCGCCGCGTTCGCCTGCCTCGATCACGCGTAGTTGCACACCGTTGGTCTCGACTGACCGCTCGGTGGAGGTGAGCACGAACTCAGCCAAGCACAGGCCGAAGTGCGCGCGGAAGGTTCGGCCGAACGGCGCCGGAGAACCGTCGGGAACCGCCGAACGTTGGTCTAGCGGTAGCCTTGACTGTTCCAGCTGCATGTATTGGAAGGACACCGGCCGCGAGCGGCCGAGAAAATTTGAGCCCGAGGACGAAGTACTGAATGAACCGCAAAAATGTGATCCGCACGCTCACCGTCATCGCGGTGGTGCTGTTGCTGGGCTGGTCGTTCTTCTACTTCAGTGACAACACCCGCGGCTATAAGGCCGTCGACACCTCGGTGGCGATGGCCCAGATCAACAGCGACAACGTCAAGAGCGCTCAGATCGACGACCGCGAGCAGCAGGTTCGCCTGGACCTGAAGAGCGGAAACGGCGACACCCAAGACAGCGACAAGATCATCACCAAATACCCGACCGGTTTCGGGGTGGACCTGTTCAATGCGCTGAGCGCCAAGAACGCCAAGGTCAACACGGTCGTGAACCAGGGCAACATCCTGGGGTCGCTGCTCATCTACCTGCTGCCGCTGCTGCTACTGGTCGGCTTGTTCGTGATGTTCTCCCGCATGCAGTCCGGCGGCCGGATGGGCTTCGGGTTCGGCAAGTCACGGGCCAAGCAGCTGTCCAAAGACATGCCGAAGACCACGTTCGCCGATGTGGCCGGCGTCGACGAGGCGGTCGAAGAGCTCTACGAGATCAAGGACTTCCTGCAGAACCCGTCGCGGTATCAGGCGCTCGGCGCCAAGATCCCCAAGGGCGTGCTGCTCTACGGCCCACCTGGCACCGGCAAGACGCTGCTGGCCCGCGCCGTCGCCGGTGAGGCAGGCGTGCCGTTCTTCACGATCTCGGGCTCCGACTTTGTCGAGATGTTCGTCGGCGTCGGCGCCTCCCGCGTGCGTGACCTCTTCGAGCAGGCCAAGCAGAACAGCCCCTGCATCATCTTCGTCGACGAGATCGACGCCGTCGGCCGCCAGCGCGGAGCCGGACTCGGTGGCGGACACGACGAACGCGAGCAGACGCTGAACCAGCTGCTGGTGGAGATGGACGGCTTTGGCGAGCGCCAGGGCGTCATCCTGATCGCGGCCACCAACCGGCCCGACATTCTCGACCCCGCCCTGCTGCGGCCCGGCCGCTTCGACCGGCAGATCCCGGTGTCCAATCCTGACCTCGCCGGCCGCCGAGCGGTGTTCAGGGTGCACTCGCAGGGCAAGCCGATCGCACCCGACGCCGACCTCGACGGACTGGCCAAGCGCACCGTCGGCATGTCCGGCGCCGACCTGGCCAACGTGATCAACGAGGCCGCCCTGCTGACCGCCCGCGAGAACGGCACGGTCATCAGCGGCGCCGCGCTGGAGGAGGCCGTCGACCGCGTCGTCGGTGGTCCGCGGCGGAAGAGCCGCATCATCAGCGAGCACGAGAAGAAGATCACCGCTTACCACGAAGGCGGACACACACTCGCCGCTTGGGCGATGCCGGACATCGACCCGATCTACAAGGTGACCATCTTGGCGCGCGGTCGCACCGGCGGGCACGCGATGTCCGTGCCCGAGGACGACAAGGGCCTGATGACCCGCTCGGAGATGATTGCGCGGCTGGTGTTCGCGATGGGCGGACGCGCCGCCGAGGAGCTGGTGTTCCGCGAGCCCACCACCGGCGCCGTGTCAGACATCGAGCAGGCCACCAAGATCGCCCGCGCGATGGTCACCGAGTACGGCATGAGCAGCAAGCTGGGCGCGGTGCGTTACGGCACCGAGCATGGCGACCCGTTCCTGGGCCGCACGATGGGCACGCAGGCCGACTACAGCCACGAGGTCGCGCAGATCATCGACGACGAGGTGCGCAAGCTCATCGAGGCCGCGCACACCGAGGCATGGGAAATCCTCACGGAGTACCGCGACGTGCTCGACACGTTGGCCGGCGAGCTTCTGGAGAAGGAGACGCTGCACCGCGCGGAACTGCAGGCGATCTTCGGCGACGTGAAGAAGCGCCCCCGGCTGACCATGTTCGACGACTTCGGCGGACGCATTCCGTCGGACAAGCCGCCCATCAAGACCCCGGGTGAATTGGCGATCGAGCGCGGCGAACCGTGGCCGAAACCGGTCCCCGAGCCTGCGTTCAAGGCCGCGATCGCCAAGGCCTCTGCGGCCGCCGCCGAAGCATCTCAGGCGAACGGCTCGAATGGCGCGGGCACCAATGGAAGTCCGAACGGTCCCACGCAACCCGACTACGGCGCACCTGCCGGCTGGCACGCCCCAGGCTGGCCGCCGCAGCCCCAGCAGCAGGGCGGACAGTACCCGCCGCAGGGCCAGTGGTATCCACCGCCGCCACCACCGCCGGCCGGCTGGCAACCGCCCAATGTCGCCGCCGGCGCGGCTCCGCCGCCCTATCCGCCCTATCAGCACTACCCGTATCCCGGCCCACATCAACCGCCGCACGGCGGACCGACCGCACCGCCCCCGCCCAACAACGAGGACGCGGGCCAGGAATCCAACCGGCCTAACCCGCCGGCCAACGGCTGATACTTCAACGGAGGCTTCGATGACGCGGCCGCACAACAACTCTGCGACCTTCACCACCCCGGAATTCGATCAACCGCGCGCCGAGGCGGCGATCCGGGAACTGCTCATCGCCGTCGGGGAGGATCCCGACCGGCACGGCTTGGAGGACACTCCGGCCCGGGTCGCCCGCGCCTACCGGGAGATGTTCGCCGGGCTGTACACCGATCCGGATACGGTGCTGAACACCACATTCGACGAGCAGCATGATGAATTGGTTTTGGTGAAACAGATCCCGCTGTACTCCACCTGCGAACACCACCTGGTGGCGTTTCACGGGGTGGCCCACGTCGGCTACATCCCGGGTGTGGATGGCCGGGTGACGGGGCTGTCGAAGATCGCCAGGCTGGTGGACCTGTACGCGAAACGGCCGCAGGTGCAGGAACGGCTCACCGCGCAGATCGCGGATGCGTTGATGCGCAAGCTGGATCCGCGTGGCGCCATTGTCGTCATCGAGGCCGAGCATCTCTGCATGTCGATGCGCGGCGTGCGAAAGCCAGGGGCCACGACCACGACCTCGGCCGTGCGCGGGCAGTTCAAGTTCGATGCCGCATCTCGGTCCGAGGCGCTGGATCTCATCTTGCGGAAGTGAGCCCTACACAAGTGCGGGTCATGGGAGTCGTCAACGTCACCGACGACTCCTTTTCCGACGGAGGGCTTTTCCTCGACCGTGATCGCGCCGTCGAACACGGAATGGCGCTGGCCGCCGACGGCGCCGCGATCATCGACGTCGGCGGTGAGTCGACGCGTCCCGGCGCCACCCGCATCGATGCCAGGGTGGAGTCCGCGCGCGTGCTGCCGGTGATCAAAGAGCTTGCCGGACAAGGCCTTACCGTGAGCATCGACACGATGCACGCGGATGTCGCACAGGCCGCCCTCGAGAACGGGGCGCAGATCGTCAACGACGTGTCCGGTGGGCGGGCCGACACGAACATGGCGGCCGTGGTGGCAGACGCGAAGGTGCCATGGGTGCTGATGCACTGGCGCTCGGTCAGCGCGCAGCGCCCACACGAGGTGCCGGCGTATGACGATGTGGTGGCAGAGGTGCGGGCCGAGCTGCTCGCGGCCGTCGACGCTGCGGTGAAGGCGGGCGTGGATCCGGCCAACCTGATCATCGATCCCGGACTCGGATTCGCGAAGACCGGCGAGCACAACTGGGCGCTGCTGCGCGCGCTGCCCGAATTCGTCGGCACCGGAATCCCGGTGCTCGTCGGAGCGTCGCGCAAGCGTTTCCTCGGAGCCCTCCTGTCGGGTGTCGACGGCGAACCCCGCCCGCCGGACGGCCGCGAGACCGCCACCGCCGTGGTCTCTGCGCTCGCCGCCCAGCGCGGAGTGTGGGGCGTGCGGGTGCATGATGTGCGGGCATCGGTCGACGCGCTGAAGGTCGTCGAGGCGTGGACGAATCCGGAGCGCGATGTCTGACCGAATCGAGTTGCGCGGCTTGACGGTTCGCGGCAACCACGGCGTGTTTCCCGAAGAGCGTCGCGACGGCCAGGACTTCGTGATCGACATCACGGTGTGGGTCGATCTCGCGGCGGCTGCGGCCAGCGACGACCTCGCCGACACGCTCGACTACGGCGCCCTCGCCCAGCGGGCCGCCGACATCGTCGGGGGACCGGCGCGCAACCTGATCGAGACGGTCGCAGGCGAGATCGCCGAAGACGTGATGACCGACGAGCGGGTACACGCCGTCGAGGTGGTCGTGCACAAGCCGGCTGCCCCGATTCCGCTGAACTTCGCCGACGTCGCCGTCGTCGCCCGACGGTCACGTCGCGGAGGCCGCGGAGGTACGGCATGATTTCCGCGCACGCGAGGAGCACACGTTGAGGGTCGTGTTGTCCATCGGGTCGAATCTCGGGGACCGGCTGGCCCGGCTGCAGTCGGTCGTCGACGGGCTCGGGCCGGCCTTGCGCGCGGTGTCTGCGGTCTACGAGACCGACGCGTGGGGCGGCGTCGAGCAGGGCCCCTTCCTCAACGCCGTGCTGATCGCCGACGACCCGCACCGCGATGCCCACGGCTGGTTGCGACGGGCGCACGAGTTCGAAAGCGCCGCCGATCGGGTGCGCGATCAGCGTTGGGGTCCGCGGACCCTGGACGTCGATCTCGTCACGTGTCATGACGGCGGAACAGAGGTGATCCTTGGCGAGGCGGACCTCACACTGCCGCACCCGTATGCACACCAGCGCGCCTTTGTGCTGGTTCCGTGGCTCGACGTCGAGCCGGACGCCGCGCTGACCGTGTCCGGTGAGCACCGACCGGTCGAGAAGCTGGTCGCCGGGCTCGACCCGGCCGAACGCGACGGGGTGCGTCTGACCGGCCTGGTGCTCGTCTGATGGGCCCGACCCGCACGCGTGAC
Source organism: uncultured Actinomycetota bacterium (assembly GCA_963822305.1). Classification (GTDB taxonomy): domain Bacteria; phylum Actinomycetota; class Actinomycetes; order Mycobacteriales; family Mycobacteriaceae; genus Mycobacterium. The sequence continues at coordinate 173,475 of CAWGHF010000024.1, forward strand.
GTGACGGCCGCCGCGGTGATCGCCGCCGTCCTGGGATATGTGCTGGTGACCGTGCTCTACCGGTGGTTTCCGCCGATCACGGTGTGGACAGGTCTGTCGTTGTTGGCGGTGGCGGTCGCCGAGGGTGGCTGGGCGTTCTACGTTCGGGCGAAGATCAACGACGGCCAGATCGGCGACGGGCCCGGCTGGCTGCATCCGCTGGCCGTGGCCCGTTCGGTGATGATCGCCAAGGCTTCGGCGTGGGTGGGCGCGCTGGTGCTGGGGTGGTGGGTCGGGGTGCTCGTCTACCTTTTGCCACGGCGGGGCTCGCTCCGGATCGCCGGCGAGGACACGGCAGGGGCCGTTGTGGCGGCGGTGAGCGCGCTGGCCCTGTTGGTCGCCGCGCTATGGCTCCAGCATTGCTGCAAGTCACCCCAGGAGCCACCCGAGAACGGCGAAGGCGCCGCGGATTAGCTGACCGACGATAGCGGATCGCGAATCGCCGCCATGCACGACACGCTGAGTGACCTGTGACGGGTACAGTCGGCGCATGACCGTCTTGACCCGTCGTGCCCGGCCGCGGCGCAGCGGTCGCAGGCCGGGTTGGCTGCTGTTAACGGTGTTGCTGGTACTCGCAATCATGGCGAGTTCGGCACTGGTGTTCACCAGCCGGGTGGAATTGCTGAAGCTGGCGGTCATCCTCGCGTTGTGGGCGGCGGTGGTGGCCGCTTTCGTGTCGGTCATCTATCGGCGGCAGAGCGACGCTGATGCCGCCAAGGCCCGGGATCTGAAGCTGGTTTACGACTTGCAGCTGGACCGGGAGATCTCCGCGCGACGCGAATATGAGCTGACGGTCGAAACCGAGCTGCGCCGCGAGCTCTCGACCGAGATACGCGCACAAGCCGCCGACGAGTTGGCCGCGCTGCGCGCCGAACTCGCTGCGCTGCGGGCCAACCTCGAATATCTCTTCGACGCCGACCTCAGTCACCGGCCGGCGATCGAGACCGAGCAGGGGCCTGCGCGTCCCGGCCGGATCGCCAGCAGCAGGATCGATACCGACGAGGGGCCCAACCTTCGGACCGAAGAGAACCCGATCATCGACGTCTCCGCCGAACCCCATGCGCCAGAACATGAATGGTCGCCGACAGCGCTGTTCGGCGGTGCCCATAGGAGGGCATCGGAAGCCGAGCCGACGGCGGAGGAGCGCATGGCGTGGGCGGCCGAGCAGCGGGCGGCAGTACACCGCGCCGCCGAGGAACGTGCCGCTGCGGAGCAGCGTGCCGCAGCAGAACAGCGGGCCGCCGAGCAGCGCGCCGCGGCCGAGCAGCGGGCGGCGGAGATGAGGGCGGCAGAACAACGTGTCGCCCAGCAGCGGGCTGCGGAGGAGCGGCTGGCCGCAGAACAACGGATCGCTGAGCGGTTGGCAGCCGAAGAACTCGCGGCAGAAGAGCGGTGCCGCCGAGGAGCAGCGTGCCGCCGAGGAGCAGCGTGCCGCCGAAGAGCGAGCCATCGCGGAACAGAGAGCAGCCGCGCAGCTGGCCGCCGAGGAGGAAGCCGCCAGGCAGGCCGCGGCGGCGAATTGGCAGCCCGCCCCGGCCGACGGGGAGTGGCTGCCGGCGGGCTCGCCCGGCAGCAACTGGTCTCCGTCGTCCGAGGAGAACGGATCCGCAGGCGAATACGTAGGAAGGCGACGCGCCGCCGAGCCGGCCATGTCGACTCCACCCACCGACGCGCATCGGGGACGTCACTCGGCGCCGGCCGATGCCACTGACCCCGGGCGCCCGAAATCTCCGCCGCCGCCCACGCTGGCGGCACCTCCGCCACCGCCCGACCCGGCGCCGCCGGCAGTGCCTATGGACGACGCCAAACCTCGTCACCGCAGTCTCGATGAGGCGGAGTCGACAGGTGGCCACTCCGTCGCCGAGTTGCTGGCGCGGCTGGAAGTCGGTTCGTCGGGCGGTGGCCGTCGTCGCCGCCGTGAAGAGTGAGTTAGTCTCTTAGCGACCGTCCGGTACCCGCAACGCAGGACCGGAACGAAACACAGATCTCGCGAGGCCCTCTGCAATGGAGCAGTCCCCTACGCAGGCGTGGGGTCCCCAAGACGGACCTATGCGTCCGGCCCGGCTCTCGGTTGGAATCATCTCCGCCGGCCGCGTCGGCACCGCACTCGGTGTGGCTCTGGAGCGGGCCGATCACGTGGTGGTGGCGTGCAGTGCGATATCGCAAGCCTCCCTGCAACGGGCAGAGCGCCGGCTGCCCGACACCGCGGTGTTGCCCGTGCACGAGGTCGCGGGCCGCGCGGAGCTACTGCTGATCGCCGTCCCCGATTCCGAACTGGCTTCGGTGGTGTCCGGGCTGGCGGCCACACATGCGGTGCGACCCGGGACGATCGTGGCGCACACGTCGGGAGCCAACGGCATCGCGGTGCTGAGCCCGCTGACCGAGCAGGACTGCATCCCGTTGGCCATCCACCCGGCGATGACGTTCACCGGCGCCGACGAAGACATCTCTCGATTGCCCGACACCTGCTTCGGCATCACCGCCGCCGATGACGTCGGCTACGCCGTCGCGCAGTCGCTGGTGCTCGAGATCGGCGGCGAACCGTTCCGGGTCCGCGAAGACGCCCGCCCGCTCTATCACGCGGCGCTCGCGCATGCCAGCAATCACGTAGTGACCGTGGTGCTCGATGCCGTGGAGGCTCTGCGGTCCGCCCTGTGGGGGCAGGAGCTGCTTGGTCAGCAGCTCGTCGGCGACGACCCCGGCGGCATCGCCGAGCGGGTGGTCGGTCCGCTGGCGCGGGCATCGCTGGAGAACGCACTGCAGCGGGGGCAGGCAGCGCTGACCGGACCGGTCGCACGCGGTGACGCAGCCGCGGTCGCCGACCATCTGCGAGCATTGGCCGAAGTGGATCCGGAACTGGCGCAGGCATACCGGTCGAACTCGTTGCGCACCGCGCAGCGGGCACACGCACCCAACGAGGTCTTCACCGTGCTAGAGGAGAAGGGGTCGGCGTGACCGCTCGCAAGCCGCCCAAATTCGCCGCAGGCGAGCTCAACGTCTACGGCTCGCCCCGCGAGGTGTCCGATGTGACGCGCGCGCTTCGCCAATCCGGACGACGCGTCACGCTGGTGCCGACCATGGGCGCCCTGCACGACGGGCACCTGACGCTCGTGCGGGCCGCCAAGCGGGTGCCGGGCTCGGTCGTGGTGGTGTCGATATTCGTCAACCCGCTTCAGTTCGGCGCGAACGAAGATCTCGACAAGTATCCGAAGACGCTCGACGACGACCTGGCGCAGCTGCGCGCCGAAGGGGTGGAGATCGCGTTCACCCCGACGGCGGCGCAGATGTACCCAGACGGGCCGCGCACCTCGGTGCAGCCCGGTCCGTTGGGTGCGGAGCTGGAAGGTGCCTCGCGGCCAACACATTTCGCGGGCGTGCTGACCGTTGTCCTCAAGCTCCTGCAGATCGTGCGACCGGACAGGGCGTTCTTCGGGGAGAAGGACTACCAACAGCTTGTGCTGATTCGTCAGATGGTCGACGACCTGAACGTCGACGCAATGATCGTCGGCGTGCCGATTGTGCGCGAACCCGACGGGCTGGCGATGTCATCGCGCAACCGGTACCTCACCGACGTCGAACGCGAGCAGGCCGGTGCGCTGTCGGCCGCCCTGCTTGCCGGAATGTACGCCGCGTCAACCGGCACGCCCGCCGCACTGGACGCCGCGCGTGCGGTACTCGACGAGGTGCCCGCGATCGAGGTCGACTACCTGGAGGTGCGCGACCCCGCGCTCGGGCCCGCGCCGATCGAGGGTGCGGCCCGCATGGTGCTGGCGGCCCGGCTGGGCGTCACCAGACTGCTCGACAACATCGCGATAGACATCGGGGCAACCGCCGGTACCGACGGGCAACGATCCGTCGGATCGGACGGCAGCCACGAATTGCCATGGAGGAATTGATGTTACGAACAATGCTCAAGTCCAAGATTCACCGTGCCAGAGTGACGCAGGCCGATCTGCACTACGTCGGATCGGTGACGATCGACGCTGACCTGATGGACGAGGCGGACCTGCTCGAGGGTGAACAGGTCACCATCGTCGACATCGACAACGGTGCACGCCTGGTGACCTACGCCATCGCCGGGGAGCGCGGTAGCGGCGTGATCGGAATCAACGGTGCGGCAGCGCATCTCGTGCACCCCGGAGATCTCGTCATCCTGATCGCCTACGGGACGATGGAGGACGCCGAGGCCCGCCAATACCAGCCGCGCATCGTGTTCGTCGACGCCGACAACAGGCCCATCGACCTCGGCCATGATCCCGCCCACGTCCCTGCCGACGCGGCCGAACTGCTATCGCCGCGGTGAACTCGTGCTGTTAGCAATCGACGTCCGCAACACCCATACCGTGGTTGGCCTGATCTCGGGATCGGGCGACCACGGCAAGGTGGTGCATCAGTGGCGGATCCGCACCGAAACCGAGGTGACGTCTGACGAGCTGGCGTTGACCATCGACGGCCTGATCGGCGACGACTCCGAACGCCTCACCGGCGCGGCAGGGCTGTCGACCGTTCCCTCGGTGCTGCACGAGGTGCGCGAGATGCTCGAACAGTACTGGCCGTCGGTGCCTCACGTTCTGATCGAGCCGGGTGTGCGTACCGGCATTCCACTGCTGGTCGACAATCCGAAGGAGGTCGGAGCCGACCGGATCGTCAACTGCCTCGCGGCATTTCACAAGTACAAGACGGCCGCGATCGTCGTCGACTTCGGGTCGTCGATCTGCGTCGACGTCGTGTCGGCCAAGGGAGAGTTCCTCGGCGGCGCGATCGCACCCGGCGTGCAGGTGTCGTCGGATGCGGCGGCGGCGCGGTCGGCGGCCTTGCGCCGCGTCGAGCTGACTCGGCCCCGGTCGGTCGTCGGAAAGAACACGGTGGAATGCATGCAGGCCGGCGCGGTGTTCGGCTTCGCAGGCCTGATCGACGGGCTGGTGTCGCGGATCCGCGAAGACATCGACGGATTCGGCGGCGACGATGTCGCGGTGGTCGCGACCGGGCATACGGCCCCGTTGCTGCTGCCTGACCTCCATACCGTGCACGACTACGACCGTCATCTGACCCTCGACGGGCTGCGGCTGGTGTTCGAACGCAACCGCGACAGCCAGCGCGGCAGGCTGAAACAAGCGCGTTAGAAAAATGTGCGGATCAGGTCGACGACACGGTCGTCGTCATCCAGTACCGGGATCATCTGCCACTTGTCGAACGTGGTGCACGGATGCGAGATCCCGAACCGCAGCCAGCTGCCCACCTCGACGGCGGTCTGCTCGTCCCGGCCGAGCATCAGGTATGCGTGTTGATCGTTGAGCTTGGTGACGCGACTGTCCGAAAGGTCCAGCGGTACCGGCATGTCCTGGTCGAACGACACGTCGCGGCGGCCCATCGTCAGCAGCGCCAGACCGGGCTCGGGTCGCGACATCACCTGCGCCCACACTTCGAGCGCAGGCCGCAGTCCTTCGCGAAGGGGTGACGTCCGCGCGTACAGCCCGTGGTCGTGGGTGAGGTAGCAGCCGCTGCGGACGATGGTGCGCACGCGCCGCCCCGCGACCGAACCGATGGTCAGCACATCGGCGACCGCGTCGAAGTATGTGCTGCCGCCGGCCGTCACGACGACGCTGTCGGTCTCGAACAAATCGGCCAACCGTTCGACGGCCGACCGCAGCTGCGACAGGTACGCGGTGACGCGCGCGAGTGCCTCCGCCGAGATGTCGTGGTCGAGCGCCGCCTCGTAGCCCGCGACGCCGACGAGCCGCAGGGCCGGGCAATCCGCGGCCGCACGTGCCACCTCGTCTACCGCAGCTGCGTCGCGGCAGCCGGTCCGACCCCCGGCAAGGCCGATCTCCACACAGACATCGACGGGTCGGCTCGCGGCCTCGAGCCCGGACGCCATCTGCTCCACCCCTGCGGCCGAATCCACCCAGCACATGAGCGTGAAGTCGGGATCGCGATCCATCTCCGCGGCGACCCAGCGCAGCGCGGCAGCATCCACCAGCTCGTTGGCGACTATGAAATCGCGCACACCGAACGCCCGGTATACGCGTGCCTGGCTGATGGTCGCGACGGTGACGGCGGACGCACCCGACTCGAACTGGCGGGCCAACAACTGCGGGGCCATGTGGGTCTTGCCGTGCGGCGCGAGCTCGACTTCCCGGTCACGGCACCAGTCGGCCATCGTCACGAGGTTGTGGGACAGCGCCTCGGCACGCAGCACGCACACCGGACCCAGTGCGTCCTCGCGGACCAGGTTCGGAGTAGCGGCGCAGATCTGCCCGGCGGTGCGGCCCCACCACGAGGCGGGCAGCCCCTTGAACCGCCAATCCAGGGGCTCGGCTGCCAGAGCGGTCACCGCCGCCGCGTTGATGCGTGTTACACCCATCGGGCCTCCCGGCTGACCTGCCGGCCCCGCGGAAATACCTCGCCAGGGCTCACGAACCCTCGCGGGTCCGCGACCTCACCGCCAGGCGAGGCGCTCTCGTCTGGACCAGCTGTTGTTCCCCAACGTTTCTACCCCGCCTGTGAACATCCAGTTGGTGTCGGTGCTCGCGGCTAGCGTTGGGAGTGTGAGGCAGGTGATCAAGGTTCGCGTGCTGCCGACCGATTCGGAGGCGGCCGCGTTGGACGCCACGCTGAATGCCTGCAACAGCGCTGCGTCGTGGTTGTCGGCCGCGATGCATAAGCAACGGATCCATCGCAAGTACGATGCGCATAGGTATTTCTATACCGAGCTGAGGGCGCGTTTCGGGTTATCGGCCCAGCCAGCAATCCGTGTAATCGGCAAGGTCGCCGACGCGTATGCCTCGTTGCGTGCCAACGTTCACGCCGGCAGCTACAGACCACCCGGGTCGCCCCGCCGGTCTGGGATGGCTGCGGCGCCGATCAGATTCCGCCATGATGCGGCCCAGCCGTTCGATGCGCGGTGCTTATCTTGGCAGATCCCGAACGACGTGGGCGGACGGGAAGCGACAGTGTCGATCTGGACCACACATGGCCGACTCAAACGCGTGCGGGTGCTGGCCGCCTCGCGGGATCTGGCGGTGCTGCGTACTCGCAAGATCGCGGAAACCGATCTTATCCACCGGGACGGCAAGTGGTTGCTGTACGCGACGGTTAAGGCACCGCAGGTGACGCGAATCAATCCAGTTAATGGATTCGTCGGCGTGGATCTGGGGATTGTCAATATTGCCACCACTAGCGACGGGAGTCGCGTATCCGGCGAGCGGCTCAACCGCTACCGCAGACGCCAGCAGCGGTTGCGAAAGCGGTTGCAGGCCAAGAAGTCCAGCTCTGAGCGGCGGCTGCTGAAGAAGCGCCGCCGTAAAGAGCAGCGGTTCGCCTTCGACATTAACCATCGGATTGCCAAACGCATCGTGGCCGAGGCGCAACGCACCGAGCGTGGCATCGCCGTCGAACAATTGACGGGGATCCGCGAGCGGGTACGGCTCCGTAAGCCCCAACGGGCCACGCTGCACTCGTGGGCGTTCGCCCAACTCGGCGGGTTTATTGCCTACAAGGCCCAAGCCGCCGGGGTGGTGTTCGTTCATGTCGACCCCGCCTACACGAGCCAAACCTGCCATGCGTGCAGGTGGGTCGACAAACGCAACCGACGTTCACAAGAAGTATTCGAGTGTGGCCGGTGTGGCTTCGTTGGGCACGCCGACCACAACGCAGCGATCAATATCGCCTCGCGCGGTGTCGAACGCTGGGGCGAAGTCACGCGTCCACACGCAGCGCCCACCCTGACAGCCAGTTAGGGCGGCAGCAGCAAGCCTAAGGGCAAGCCGAACGACACGGAACAAGCCACAAGCCGTCCCGTCAGACACGAGCCCGTGACTTAAGCTGGCACGTCGTGACACCACCCGATTCACCCGACATCGAGGCTGACATCCCCGAGCAGTTCCGGATTCGTCAGGCCAAGCGCGAGCGACTGCTCGCCGAGGGGCGCGAGCCGTACCCCGTCGAGGTCGCGCGCACCCACACCCTCGCCGAGATCCGCGCCGCCTACCCCGACCTGCCCGTCGACACCGAGACCGGCGACGTCGTCGGCATCGCAGGCCGCATTGTGTTCGCACGCAACTCCGGCAAGCTCTGCTTCGCCACCCTGCAAGAGGGCGACGGCACCCAGCTTCAGGTGATGATCAGCCTGGCCAAGGTGGGACAGGACTCACTCGACCGATGGAAGTCGGATGTCGACCTCGGCGACATCGTCTTCGTGCACGGCGAAGTGATCAGCTCCCGCCGCGGCGAACTATCTGTGCTTGCCGAATCCTGGCAAATAATCGCCAAGGCGCTTCGACCGCTGCCGGTTGCCCATAAGGAGATGAGTGAGGAGTCTCGGGTACGGCAGCGTTACGTCGACCTGATCGTGCGACCCGAGGCCAGGACGATTGCGCGACAGCGGGTTGCGGTCGTGCGCGCGATGCGGTCGGCGCTGGAGCGGCGCGGCTTCCTCGAGGTGGAGACACCCATGCTGCAAACGCTGGCCGGCGGCGCCGCAGCTCGCCCGTTTGTTACGCATTCCAACGCGCTCGACGCCGACCTCTACCTTCGCATCGCACCGGAACTCTTCCTGAAGCGTTGCTTGGTCGGTGGTTTGGAGAAGGTTTTCGAACTGAATCGCGTGTTCCGAAACGAAGGCGCCGATTCCACGCATTCACCGGAATTTGCGATGCTCGAGACATACGAGGCATACGGGACGTATGACGATTCCGCGAGGATGACCCGCGAAGTTATTCAAGAAGTTGCGGATGAGGCCATTGGTACCAGGACGGTGCCGTTGCCTGATGGCACGACGTACGACCTCGACGGTGAATGGGCGACGATCCAAATGTATCCGTCGCTGTCCGAGGCACTCGGCGAAGAGGTCACCCCGCAGACGCCGGTGGAGCGGCTGTTGGAATTCGCTGACCGGCTAGGTGTCGAGATACCTCGTGACCGCGGCTATGGCCACGGGAAAATAGTGGAAGAGCTTTGGGAACACACGGTCGGCAACAAACTCTGGGCGCCGACATTCGTCCGTGACTTCCCCACTGAGACCACCCCGCTTACCCGTGCTCACCGCAGCATTCCCGGCGTCACCGAGAAGTGGGATCTGTACCTGCGCGGCATCGAACTCGCGACCGGATATTCCGAACTCACCGATCCGGTCGTGCAGCGGGAGAGATTCGCTGCACAGGCCCGCGCTGCGGCGGCCGGAGACGATGAGGCGATGGCGCTGGACGAGGATTTCCTGGCCGCACTGGAGTATGGGATGCCGCCTTCGACTGGCACGGGAATGGGCCTCGACAGGTTGTTGATGGCGTTGACCGGACTGTCAATTCGAGAGACAGTTTTGTTTCCGATTGTTCGTCGACAGAGCAACTGAACCGCTTCTTTCAAACCCTCTTGTTGAATGGCTTGCCCCGGTATGGCACATTGGTGCAAGGTTTCACCATGGAGCTTGGCACTATGTGCCAGTCAGAAGGGTCAGTGTGGGCTAATGGCAAAAAAGGTTACGGTCACCCTCGTCGACGATTTCGACGGTGAAGGGTCGGCCGATGAAACAGTTGAATTCGGACTCGACGGCGTGAGCTATGAGATCGATCTTTCTTCAAAGAATGCCTCGAAACTGCGGGCCGATCTGAAGCAGTGGGTCGACGCGGGGCGCCGGGTCGGCGGTCGCCGCCGTGGACGCTCGGCGGGCACGGGCAGGGGCCGTGCAGCGATCGATCGGGAGCAGAGCGCAGCGATCCGCGAGTGGGCCAGGCGCAATGGTCACAACGTGTCCACCCGTGGGCGCATCCCTGCCGACGTCATCGACGCCTTCCACGCAGCAACGTAATTCAGGCAACGAAATTTGTCGTTGCCAGAACGCGACCTCGGCATTTCTGCCCGATCGTGCTTTCGCTAGCGGCGAACTGGTCGGAGCGACGCTCGGGAAACGAATCGTCCGAGCCGGGCGTTGCTCATCTACGCCACCGTGTGCAGGGCGAATAGCGCCGAATCGCGCGACTCGATCTCTTGTTGGCGAAGGACAGCCAAGCAAGGCACCCGGGGCGGCCGCCCATTAGAGTGGACGGCAGGTACGCCGCGGCGTTCAGCCTTACGCGCACCGACCTAGATGGAGAGCAGGTAACCACCGATGTTTGAGAGATTCACCGACCGCGCCCGCAGGGTCGTCGTCCTGGCTCAAGAAGAGGCCCGGATGCTCAACCACAACTACATCGGCACCGAGCACATCCTGTTGGGACTTATTCACGAGGGTGAGGGCGTAGCCGCCAAGTCGCTGGAGTCGCTGGGCATCTCGCTGGAAGGCGTGCGCAGCCAGGTCGAGGAGATCATCGGCCAGGGTCAGCAGGCTCCGTCCGGCCACATCCCGTTCACCCCGCGCGCCAAGAAGGTTCTCGAGCTGAGCCTTCGCGAGGCGCTGCAACTCGGCCACAACTACATCGGCACCGAGCACATTCTTCTCGGCCTGATCCGTGAGGGCGAAGGCGTGGCCGCCCAGGTCCTCGTCAAGCTGGGCGCCGAGCTGACCCGCGTGCGTCAGCAGGTCATCCAGCTGCTGTCCGGCTATCAGGGCAAGGAGACCGCCGAGGCCGGTACGGGTGGCCGCGGCGGCGAGGCGGGCAACCCGTCCACGTCGCTCGTACTCGACCAGTTCGGTCGCAACCTGACCGCCGCTGCAATGGAAGGCAAGCTCGACCCCGTCATCGGCCGCGAGAAGGAAATCGAGCGGGTGATGCAGGTGCTGAGCCGGCGCACCAAGAACAACCCGGTGCTGATCGGCGAGCCCGGCGTCGGCAAGACCGCCGTCGTCGAGGGGCTGGCGCAGGCCATCGTGCACGGCGAGGTGCCCGAAACGCTGAAGGACAAGCAGCTCTACACGCTCGACCTCGGTTCGCTGGTGGCGGGCAGCCGCTACCGCGGTGATTTCGAGGAGCGCCTGAAGAAGGTGCTCAAGGAGATCAACACCCGCGGCGACATCATTCTGTTCATCGACGAGCTGCACACGCTTGTCGGTGCGGGTGCCGCCGAGGGCGCGATCGACGCCGCTTCGATCCTCAAGCCGAAGCTGGCCCGCGGCGAGCTGCAGACCATCGGCGCCACCACGCTCGACGAGTACCGCAAGTACATCGAGAAGGACGCCGCCCTTGAGCGCCGCTTCCAGCCCGTGCAGGTGGGCGAGCCGACCGTCGAGCACACCATCGAGATCCTGAAGGGTCTGCGCGACCGCTACGAGGCGCACCACCGCGTCTCGATCACCGACTCCGCGATGGTCGCGGCGGCCACCCTGGCCGACCGCTACATCAACGACCGGTTCCTGCCCGACAAGGCGATCGACCTGATCGACGAGGCGGGTGCCCGGATGCGGATCCGGCGGATGACCGCACCGCCAGACCTGCGTGAGTTCGACGAGAAGATCGCCGACGCGCGCAGGGAGAAGGAATCCGCGATCGACGCGCAGGACTTCGAGAAGGCCGCCAACCTGCGGGACCGCGAGAAGCAACTGGTCGCGCAGCGCACCGAGCGCGAGAAGCAGTGGCGCTCAGGCGATCTTGACGTCGTTGCCGAGGTCGACGACGAGCAGATCGCCGAGGTGCTGGGCAACTGGACCGGTATCCCGGTGTTCAAGCTGACCGAGGAGGAGACGACTCGGCTGCTGCGCATGGAGGACGAGGTGCACAAGCGGATCATCGGCCAGGAGGACGCCGTCAAGGCGGTCTCGAAGGCGATCCGCCGTACCCGCGCCGGGCTGAAGGACCCCAAGCGTCCATCCGGCTCGTTCATCTTCGCCGGCCCGTCCGGCGTCGGTAAGACCGAGCTGTCCAAGGCGCTGGCCAACTTCCTGTTCGGCGACGACGACGCGCTCATTCAGATCGACATGGGCGAGTTCCACGACCGCTTCACCGCGTCGCGACTGTTCGGTGCCCCTCCGGGCTACGTCGGTTACGAGGAGGGCGGCCAGCTCACCGAGAAGGTGCGGCGCAAGCCGTTCAGCGTGGTGCTGTTCGACGAGATCGAGAAGGCACACCAGGAGATCTACAACAGCCTGTTGCAGGTCCTCGAAGATGGCCGGCTCACCGACGGGCAAGGCCGCACGGTCGACTTCAAGAACACCGTGCTGATCTTCACCTCGAACCTCGGCACGTCCGACATCTCCAAGGCGGTCGGCCTGGGCTTCACCCAGGGTGGTGGCGAGAACAACTACGAGCGGATGAAGCAGAAGGTCAACGACGAGCTGAAGAAGCACTTCCGCCCCGAGTTCCTCAACCGCATCGACGATGTGATCGTGTTCCACCAGCTCACGACCGATCAGATCGTGCAGATGGTGGACCTGATGATCGGCCGGGTGGAGAAGCAGCTCAAGGCCAAGGACATGACCATGGAGCTGACCGACAAGGCCAAGTCCCTGCTCGCCAAGCGCGGGTTCGACCCCGTGCTCGGCGCCCGGCCGCTGCGGCGCACCATCCAACGCGAGATCGAGGACGCGCTGTCGGAGAAGATCCTGTTCGACGAGATCAAACCGGGTCAGCTCATCACGGTCGACGTCGACAATTGGGATGGTGAGGGTTCTGGTGAGGATGCGGTGTTCACCTTCGCCGGGTCCAAGAAGCCGGCCAAGCCGGTCGAGGAAGCCGATCTCGCCGGCGCAGGCGCCGCGGGCACGCCGACTGCGGCCACGACCACCGAGTAATTAACGGCTATTACGCAAAAGCCCCCGAATAGAAAAGATTCGGGGGCTTTTGCTATGCCCTGGCCCGATTGCTGGACGGCTTGTTTAGGATGCTGATGTAATCAGGCGGGCGAAGGAATCTGGTGAGAATCCAGAACGGTCGCGCCACTGTGACAGTCAGACCCGACGGCCGCCACCGACCTTGAAGACTGGGACGCGAAATCCCGGAAAGGAATCCTTCATGACGTCTCCAGAGGCTCGCAAGAGCGCAGCGCCTGCGCTGGACCTCTCTGCCACCAAGGCGGCGGTGTGGCTGGCCGCGACCGCGTTCCTGGCACTGTTGGTGCTCTACTTCGTCGGCATGGACCAGGGTGCGACATCGGTGTTCGGCAGCAACACCTATGTGCATGAGTTCACCCACGATGCCCGCCATCTGCTCGGCTTCCCCTGCCACTGATTCGCCGAGCAGACACACAAATGGAAAAACGAATAATTGCGCGCGGGCTGCTGTCCGGCGCAATCGCAAGCGTGGCGGCATTCGTGTTCGCCCGCACATTTGTCGAACCGGTTATCGACCAGGCCATCGCCTACGAGGAAGCACAAGAGGCCGGCCACGAGCACGGGGTCGAACTGTTCACCCGAGGCGTGCAGGCCAATATCGGCATGGGATTCGGCGTACTGGCATTCGGGGTCGCGATGGGGGCGTTGTTCGCGGTCGCATACACCGTCGCGTACGGCCGGGTTGGGAACCTGTCACCGCGACTGCTGTCCGTGCTGTTGGCCGGCGGAATGTTTCTGTCGCTCTACGTGATTCCGTTCCTGAAGTACCCCGCTAATCCGCCTGCGGTCAGTCTCGACGAGACGATCCGGCAACGTACCCTGCTCTATCTGATGATCGTTGTGCTGTCGGCGGTGCTGCTCGTCGCTGCCGTGTGGATGGGCCGCAACCTGATGGAGCGCTACGGCGCGTGGAGCGCAACGCTCATCGCGGTCGCTGCCTATGTCGTTGCCGTCGCGATCGTGATGCTGCTGCTGCCCACCATCGATGAGACGCCCGACGACTTTCCCGCCGACGTCCTCTACGAGTTTCGGCTCTATTCGCTTGGCACCCAGTTCGTACTGTGGGCGATCATCGCGGTGGCATTCGGCTCGATGGTGCATCGACTGCTCGGCGAGCAGAAGCGGCAGGCGGAGGCCATCGCTGCGTGAGTGAAGTCGTCCGGCTGACACTCGTGTCGCATGCCATGACCGACGCGATGTCGGCCGGGCGATTTCCTACCGACGAACCGCTCAACTCGGTGGGCCATCGCCAGGTCGACGCGTCCATCGAGCTCGGCGTGACCGACACCGCATTCTGCGGGCCCGAGAAGCGCACCAGACAGACCGCGGAACTCCTCGGGCTGCAGGCGAGCATCGACCACCGGCTAGCCGACCTGGACTGCGGCCGATGGCGCGGCGATGTGCTCGGGGGCGTACTTCCCGCTGACCTCGCCATCTGGCTCACCGACCCGGGCAGGGCGCCACACGGCGGCGAATCGGTCGTCGAGCTGGTCGACCGCGTGCGTGAATGGATGGATTCATTGACCGCGCGTCGCAGCCGGCTGGTGGCCGTTACGCATCCTGCGGTCGTTCGCGCCGCGATCCTGGTGGCTCTCGACGCGCCTCCGAAGTCGTTCTGGCGCATCGACATTGCACCGGTGAGCCGGACGGTCATGCACTTCCGCGGTCACGCGTGGAACCTGCGCTCGGCGAAATGACTCAGCCGACGGGCACCAGGTCGAAGGTCTGGTGCACGATCGACAGCAGCCAGGCCGCCGCCGTTTGACTGCGGAACTTCGGCCAATTCAGTTGGAAGCTCACCACATACGGTTGCCCGGTGCGGTCGACGGCATACCAGCTGAACGTCAGGTCACCGGGCAGGTTCCCGCCCTTGGCGCCGATGTACGGCCATTTCGCGCGATCCAGATCGATACCGGGGATGGCCGACAGGATCTGCTTCACCGGCGCCGCCGCACCGACCGCTGAGGCCTGAAGCGCCGCGTGTACGCGGCAGATGTCGGCCGCAGAGCCGTACCACTCGGCGCCTATGTCCGACGCCGGGGTATGGGTTCGTTCTGGATCTGGGTCATAGGGGCGGGAATTCGTCTGCTCGAACAGTTGCGCGCGCCCCGTCGATGAGGAAGACACTTTCTGCCACTGGTCACGCAGATTCGGCTTGCCCCAACCGACCGAGAACAACTCGTGGGTAGTCGGGAACGGCGTCATGCTGCCCGGATCGTGATGTCCCGCGGTAACCAGTGCACGCTCGACGGCGCCGGGGCCGAGCCGTTGGATCAACAGGTCGGTGGCCATGTTGTCGCTGGCGGAGATCATCTGCTGCGCGGCGGTCCGCACCGACACCGTGGTGCCGTCCGGTACTTCGTCGAGACCTGCCGCCCCGACGAGCTTGCCCTCTTTGGTCACCACGAGCTGGTCGTCCCAGCTGACGGTGCCCGCCTTGACGGACTCTGAAACTGCAAGCAGCACATAGAGTTTGAAGATCGACGCCAGCGGGAGAGAGAGGTCGGTGTTGGCGCCCGCCACCAGGTCGCACTTGCCGTCGTTGACCTTCGACACCTGATACGAATAATTCGCACCCGTCTTCGAGATCTCGGCGTCGATGTCCTTCCACGACTTGATGACCGGCGGCACCAGCGACACATCGAACCGGTCGACCAGGCCTGCGTCGTTGGTTCGGAGCTCGATGGTCTGGCCTACCTGGTAGGAGGTCAGCACGTGAAGCGTGGCGTGCCCGGCACCGACCTCCAGATCGGTCAGCGTGAACGGACGGTCCCACCAGATCTTGTCCATCGTCACGCCGACGTCGTCCATGATCTTCGGCGCGGCCAGGGTGCGGATTCCGTTCGGCCCGATCGGCCAGTCGGAATTGAGCATGTCCATGATCTGCTTGGCGCGCAGACCCTGCGGCGTGTTGGTGTCGATGTGAATGCTCTGCGCGGCGCCGGCTGGACCGGCCGGCCCGGCGTCTGCGCAACCGCAAGCCAGGGCGACCAGCGTGACGACGACCGACATCGAGGTCGCCAGGCGGCGCGCCCTGCTCGCGTCAGGCCTTCGCGTCGGTCCCCGCAACGTCCAGCACAACCTCGAACTCCAGCAGTGACGCGCCTGTGGCGACGGGATTGGCGCGCTCGCCTGCGTGCGCCTCGACCGCAGGCCCTGTCGCCCACGCCTGGAACGCCTCCTCGGAGTCCCAATGCGTGACGACGAAATAGCGATCCTCACCTTTTACCGGCCGCAGCAGCTGAAAGCCGAGGAAGCCGGGCTGATTGTCGACGGCGTGTGCACGGTGCGCGAACCGCTTCTCCAGCTCCGGACCGGCGTCCGGCGGGACCTCGATTGCGTTGATCTTCACCACGGGCATGCGGCCAAGGCTACCGCCTGCACGAAGACGGTCCGACGCACCTAGGGTTCCGATTATGACTGCGGACGGCAGCAACAGAAGCGGTGTGAGCCGCCTCGACGATTTCTTCGAGCTGTCCGCGCGTGGATCGACGCTGACTGCGGAGATACGCGGCGGCGTCGTCACGTTCATCGCGATGGCCTACATCGTCGTGCTGAACCCGATCATCCTGTCCGACGCGCAGGACGTCGACGGCCACAGCCTGGACTTCGCGCAGGTCTCCGCGGCGACATCGCTGGCCGCAGGGGTGATGACCATCCTGTTCGGCCTGATCGCCCGGCTTCCGTTCGCGTTCGCCGCGGGGCTGGGCATCAACTCATTCCTCGCGACGACCGTCGTCGGCTCTCTCACCTGGCCGGAGGCGATGGGTCTGGTGGTCATCAACGGCATCATCATCGTGGTGCTGGCGGCGACGGGCCTGCGCACGCTGATCTTCGACGCCGTGCCGATGCAGCTGAAGCTCGCGATCACCGCGGGTATCGGAGCGTTCATCCTGTTCATCGGGCTGGTCGACGCGGGCTTCATCGGCTCGACCGGGGTTCCCTCGCCACCGGTGGGTCTGGGGGCCGGCGGCACCGGTTCGATCAGCACGGTCCCGACGCTGGTGTTCGTGTTCACGCTGTTGCTCACCTGCATCCTGGTGGTCAGGCAGGTGCGCGGCGGGATCTTCATCGGTCTGGTGGCAGGCACCGTGGTCGCGGTCGTCATCGAGGCCATCTGGCATCTCGGGTCCGCGGTCGAACACCCCGGTGGGTGGAGCCTTTCGGTGCCGACGCTGTCGGGCTCGCCGTTTGCCCTGCCTGACTTGTCCCTGGTCGGCGCGTTCAGCCTCGACAGCTTCGGCCGTATCGGCGTACTGGCCGCCGTCATGCTGGTTTTCACGCTGGTGTTCGCCAACTTCTTCGACGCGATGGGCACCTTCACCGGGCTGTCGCGTGAGGTCGACGTCGCCGACGAACGCGGAACCTTTCCGCGGCTGCGCCCGGCGTTGATCGTCGAGGGTGCAGGCGCGGTCGTCGGTGGGGCGACGTCCTCGTCGTCCAACACCGTGTTCCTCGAGTCGGCGGCGGGCATCCAGGAAGGCGCCCGCACTGGCTTGGCGAACCTGGTGACCGGGATGTTGTTCTTCGCGGCGATGTTCGTGACGCCCGTGGCGTCGATCGTGCCGACGGAGGTCGCCGCGGCGGCGCTGGTCGTCGTCGGTGTGATGATGTTCTCGCACCTTCGTGACGTCGACCTCTCGGAGTT
This sequence comes from uncultured Actinomycetota bacterium, assembly GCA_963822305.1. Classification (GTDB taxonomy): domain Bacteria; phylum Actinomycetota; class Actinomycetes; order Mycobacteriales; family Mycobacteriaceae; genus Mycobacterium. The sequence continues at coordinate 190,862 of CAWGHF010000024.1, forward strand.
CTCGGTGGCCGTGCCGGTCGTGTTGACCGTGGCGGTCATGCCGCTGTCCTTCTCGATCGCGAACGGCATCGGCATCGGCTTCATCGCATGGGTTGTCGTGCGCTCGGCGGCCGGCAAGGCCCGCGAGATCAGTCCGCTGCTGTGGGTCGCCGCCGCCGGCTTCCTGGTGTACTTCGCGCGCGGTTGGATCGAATCACTGATCGGTATGTGACCGCGTGCGTGACGAACTCCTCACTCGGCGAGGCGGTCACGGCGACCCGCTGGTGCTCGTGCACGGCCTGATGGGCCGCGGCTCCACGTGGTCACGACAGCTACCGTGGCTGACCCGGCACGGCGAGGTGTACACCTACGACGCGCCGTGGCACCGCGGCCGTGACGTCGCCGATCCGCACCCGATCAGCACGGAGCGATTCGTCGACGATCTCGGCGACGCGGTGGCGACGCTGGATCGCCCCGCCACACTCATCGGCCACTCGATGGGCGGCCTGCACTCCTGGTGCCTCGCGGCATCGAAGCCCGAGCTGGTGACGGGCCTCGTCGTGGAGGACATGGCGCCGGATTTCCGTGGTCGCACCACCGGACCCTGGGAGCCGTGGTTGCATGCCCTGCCGGTCGAATTCGCTTCGGCGCAGAAGGTTTACGACGAGTTCGGGCCCGTGGCGGGTCAGTACTTCCTCGAGGCTTTCGACCGTGTCGAGACCGGCTGGCGGCTGCACGGGCACACCAAGGTGTGGATCGACATCGCCGCGCAGTGGGGTACGCGTGACTACTGGGCGCAGTGGCGCGATGTCCGGGTGCCTACCCTGCTCATCGAGGCGGGCATCTCGGTGACGCCGCCGGGACAGATGCGCGAAATGGATGAGACCGGTCACCGGACAACGTATTTGCACGTGCCCGGTGCCGGTCATCTGGTCCACGACGAGCAGCCGCAGATCTATCGAGACGCTGTGGAGTCGTTCCTAGCGACGCTCGCCGGTGGCGCCTGAGGCGGGCCAGCTCGGCTGCTTCTCGAACCGCGTGCGGATGGCGTCGACGTCGTGTGCGACACGGAACCCGTCACGGTCGTCCTCGAAGAGCCTGCCCACTAGCGGAGCGGACCACCGGAACTGGTCGAACCGAATTCGCAGCGAGTCGGAGCGGTGCGCGGCCCAGCTCAGCGTCGCGGCCACCGCAAAGGGGGCGATCAGAATCAGAAATGTCATTGCAGTACTCATGGCAGTAATGCTCCGCTGGTCAATATCCCGCCAACAGTGGCAGCAGTGACAGCGTGCGATAAGATACTGCCATGGCAATTGAGAAGGTATCCGCACTGGTGCTGGACCGCCTTGCAGTTTTCGAATTCGGCGTGATCTGCGAGGTCTTCGGAATCGACCGCTCCGCCGAAGGTGTCCCCAACTTCGATTTCAAGGTATGCGGGCCCGAGCCCGGCAAGCCGATCCGTACCTCGGTGGGCGCATCGCTCACCCCCGACCACGGGCTCGACGGTCTCATTGGCGCAGATCTGGTTGCGATCCCGGCGATCGCCGGGTCGGAATACCTGCCCGAAGCGCTGGAGGCGGTCAAGGCCGCGGCGGACGCGGGCGCGATCATCCTGACCGTGTGCTCGGGGGCTTTCGTCGCGGGAGAGGCCGGGCTGTTGGACGGCAGGCCTTGCACCACCCACTGGATGCACGCCGACGAGCTGGCCCGCCGATTCCCGACCGCCAAGGTGGACCGCAACGTCCTGTTTGTCGACGACGGCAACCTGATAACCAGCGCGGGCACCGCGGCGGGCATCGACGCATGCCTGCACCTGGTCCGTCGCGAGCTCGGCAGCGAGGTCACCAACAAGATCGCCCGCCGGATGGTGGTTCCCCCTCAGCGTGACGGCGGCCAGCGGCAGTACATCGATCAGCCGATCCCGGTCCGCTGCTCGGAAGGCTTTGCGCCGCACCTGGATTGGATCCTGGCCAATCTCCACACACCGCACACCGTTGCCGCGCTGGCGCGCCGCGCGAACATGTCGGCGCGCACCTTCGCGCGGCGCTTCGTCGACGAGACCGGCACGACACCGATGCAGTGGGTGACCGACCAGCGGGTGCTCTACGCCAGGCGGCTGCTCGAGGAGAGCGACCTGGATATCGACCAGATCGCCGACCGGTCAGGCTTCGGCACCGCGACGCTGCTCCGCCATCACTTCCGCCGGATCATCGGCGTGACACCGTCGGACTATCGGCGCAGCTTCGCCTGCAACATCGACCCGGAGTGCGCTAAGACCGCGTAGAGGCGTACACCCGCCACCGCCCGGGCACGCCCTTGAGGTCGTGTTCACCGCGCTCGATGAACGACCGGCGTGACCCGGTCACGATCTCGCGCACGGTCGAGGACACCATCACCTCGCTGGGTCCCGCGAGTGCGCCGACGCGCGCGCCGATGTGCACCGCCATACCCGCGATGTCGGCGCCGCGCAGTTCGACCTCCCCGGCGTGAATGCCCGCCCGGATCTCGATGCCGAGCGGGCGGACGGCGTCGACGATCGCCTCGGCGCAGTCGATGGCCACGCTGGGACTGGTGAAGGTAGCGACGAACCCGTCGCCCGCGGTGTTCACCTCCCGGCCGGAGAACCGCTGGAGCTGGTAGCGGACGATGCGGTCGTGGTTGTCGAGCAGATCGTGCCACCGCTGATCGCCGAGTTCCGCCGCGCGCTGGGTCGAGCCCACGATATCGGTGAAAACGATTGTGGTGAGCACACGTTCGGCATCAGACCCACCGCGGGCGCCGGTGACGAACTCCTCGATCTCGTCGAGAATGGGCCCCGTATCACCGACCCAGTGCAGCGCATCCACGCCCGGCAGCTCGACGTAGCGGGACCCCGCGATGTGCTCGGCAAGGTAGCGGCCGTGTCTCGACCGGGACGAAGGGCGACTTGTCACGATGCAGGATCAATGTAGGCGCCGTGATACGCGCAAGCTTGTCGCGTTCGTCGGACGCCGTCGAGCACTTCACTGACCGCACGCGCCATGCTCGGCGACGCCGCCCGGTTCCCTGCGAGGTCCCACCACCCGCGGAACGCCTCGTCGTGCGCCATGCTCGGCGCCGTCCACCGAGAACGTCGAAGCCCTGCTCGATCGCGTCCGGGTCGGTCATGATCGCTCGGAATGGTTCGACGAGCGCTTAAGTCGGCTACCGGCCAGGTAATCGGGCGCCCACATCACTCGGGCCGCGCCGTTGACGACCACCAAGCTGTGCACCCGCTCCGGATAGTCGGCGGCCAGGGCCAGTCCGGTCATCGCGGTGAAACCGGACCCGAACACGGTTGCCTTGTCAGATCCGACTGCGTCCATCACCGCGATGGCGTCCTCCGCCCAGTAATTGCGGGCCCAATGGCTCGCTCGAGTCGGGATGCGCGACGGAAGGCCCGTTCCGCGCTGGTCGAATCGGATCACCCGGGCAAAGGCCGCAAGGCGGCGATGGAAGCGGTATAGCGAAGGCTCGAGTCGATCGATCGAACGAGATCAACGGGCCGGGAAGCACGAGCAAGTCGCCGGGCCATCGCCGAGCACCTGGTAGGCGATGTCCATGTCGCCGCACTTGGCGTAGCGGGTCCGCGGAGCCTGCGCCACAGGCCAAGGCTACGTGGAAGAATCGGCCCGTGGCGGGCAATTCTGCTGTGGCCTATGCGCGTTCGGAGTGCGACCGCGTCCGGGATGACCCGGCGGCGCGGTTCACGCTGATGCGCGGGCTCTACGAAGTCCCGCGGGAAGTCGACCGCGGATATCTCCCGTATCGGCGCGCGGCATCGGCTTTCATGAATTGGCAACTGCGACGAGGACTTCTGAACCCGCCAAGCGATCGGCGGCCCGGCAGCCCGTGGTGGCGCGCGTTGAACGAGGCGTTGTTGCGCGACACCGCGGAAGCCCGCGCGTTGGCGTTCGGCTACGCCGGCGATCCCAGCCGGGACGCGGTGGCAGCCCACCTCGATTTCATCCACCGACCCACCGCGCGCAACTGGTACCGCGCCCACAACGCCAGCATCGCGGCGGGCTATCTGGACAACGAGGCGCTCGCCGCAGAGGAGGGCCGGGTGGAACGCTTCTTCATCAACGTCGTCCTGGTGCGGGTGCTGTTCGCGCACGCGCTGGTGGCCGCACCCCGGCTGGCGCTGGGCCGGCTCGCGCCGGTCGGTCGCCCGGTGGGAGATCCCCGCGTCGGGATGACCGGCATCTTCCTGTCGTTGTCGCGAGTGCTGCCCGACGAGTATCCGCTCGGCGACGACGTCGAAACATACGTGGCGGTCGAGCACGGATTCGGCCACATGCTGGACATCGGCATCATCGCGCCGAGGTTCACCCACCTCTACGACTGGTCCGCGGAAGTTCTTGCGCTGCCAGGACTTCGGGGCCTGGTGGACGGCGGCACGCCAACCTATGCATGGGATTCGAAAGACGACGCCGATGTGTGGGACTTCAAGCCGTCGAGGCTCGCGCGCCTTGCCCGGCGGTTCGTGCCCGCCGGCTAGCGGCGCCTTCGCCGCCTTCGCCGGCAAGCGCGAAGCGGCCGTCGGCCGTCTGCTCGACCAGTCCGTCGACAAGCAGCGAGTCCAGCGCGCGGTCACGCTGGGCCGTGTCGGACAGCCAGGCGACGTCGAGTTCGGCACGGGTTACCGGAGAGTCGTTGCCGCGCAGAACATCCAGCAGCCGTCCGCGCGCTTGCCGGTCGGTGCCCGCATAGCGCTGGACCCGGCGTGCCTGCGTCGTCGCGGCCGGATAGCCGGCCGACCGCCACGCGCACACACTCAACGGGCAGATGCCGCAGCGCGGCGACCGTGCGGTGCAGACCGTCGCCCCGAGCTCCATCAGCGCCACTGAAAAGCGCGGCGCCTCATCGTCGTTGGGCAGAAGCGCGTCGACATCATCGAGGTCGCGTGGCGACGACGAAGGCGCTGCGTCGGCCCGGCCGTGTACGGCCCTCGCGACCACGCGGCGCACGTTCGTGTCGACGACCGGAACCCGCTGCCGATAGGCGAAGCATGCGACCGCACGCGCGGTGTATGCGCCAATTCCCGGCAGCGACAATAGGGTTTCGACGTCCGAGGGCACGACGTCGCCGTGCTCGCCTGCGATCGCGAGTGCGCATTCGTGCAGCCGCTTCGCCCGCCGTGGGTAGCCCAGCTTGCCCCATGCGCGCAGCACGTCGGCCGCGCTTGCCGCTGCGGTGGCTGACGGGGTGGGCCAGCGCGCCACCCAGGCCAGCCAGATCGGTTCGACCCGCGCTACCGGTGTCTGCTGCAGCATGAATTCGCTGACCAGCACCTGCCAGGGCGTTACGCCTGGCCTGCGCCACGGCAGGTCACGCTGCTCGCGCTCGTACCACCGCAGAAGCTCGGAGGGATCGATCATCGGCCCGTCCGGCACAATGTCGGCCATGCCCAATACAAATCCCGTGACCGCATGGAAGGCACTCAAGGAGGGTAACGAGCGGTTCGTCGCGGGAAAGCCCGAACATCCCAGCCAGAGCATCGAGTATCGGGCGGCACTTGCCGAGGGGCAGAAGCCGACGGCAGTGCTCTTCGGGTGCGCCGACAGCCGGGTGGCCGCCGAGATCATCTTCGATCAGGGCCTCGGCGACATGTTCGTGGTGCGCACGGCGGGCCACGTCATCGACTCCGCGGTACTGGGCTCGATCGAGTACGCGGTCACCGTGTTGAACGTTCCGCTGATCGTCGTGCTCGGCCACGACAGCTGCGGCGCGGTCAAGGCGACCATGTCGGCTCTCGACGACGGCGTGGTGCCCGGAGGCTACGTCCGCGACGTGGTGGAACGGGTCACGCCGTCCATCCTCGCCGGCCGACGCGAGGGCCTGAGCAGCCCCGACGAATTCGAGGCCAGGCACGTCACCGAGACGGCGGCGCAACTGCGCGCACGGTCGACCGCGATCGCCGAACGCCTCGACGCGGGAACGTTGGCCATCGCCTGTCTCACCTACCGCCTGGCCGACGGGCGAGCGGTGTTGCGGGACCATCTGGGCGACATCGGCGAAGGCTGACCCGCGCTGTCTGCTCTTCGCGCAAGCGTCCCCCGCAAGCGGGAGGTGCCCCCACATCGGCGACACGCCGGGCCACCTCGGACGATTGTGCGTGACCTGGCCTTACCGTGAGTCTGTGCTGGATCTAGAGCCGCATGGCCCGCTACCCACCCAGATCTACTGGCGCCGCAGGGCACTTGCGATTGGCATTGCGGTCCTTGTCATCGGGATCATCGCCGCAGTGGTGGTCGTGGTCGTCATGAACACGGGCACCGACACAAAGAACGCCGACAAGTCGACCCCCGCGCCCGCCGCCGCGCCGACACCGCTTCCGGGAGAGAACCCCGAGGTCAAGACGCCGGTCGTGCCGCCTGCCGTGAGTGCACCCGCCCCGACGCCGACACCGACCGCTGCCGTCACCCCGCCGCCTGTGCTCGAGGAGGGTGACGACTGCCCGGACTCCACGCTGGCCGTCAAGGGCATCACCAGCCAGCCCGAATACGTGGTCGGCGATCAGCCGAAGTTCACCATGGTCGTCACGAACATCGGCCTGGTGGCGTGCAAGCGTGACGTCGGCGCCGCGGTGCTCGCGGCCTATGTCTACGGCCTCGACAACACCCGGCTGTGGTCGAACCTCGACTGCGCACCGTCGAACGAGACGCTGGTCAAGACGTTCAACCCCGGCGAGCAGGTCACCACCGAGGTGACCTGGACCGGGATGGGCTCGGCGCCGGGATGTCCGCTGCCCCGCCAGCCGATCGGGCCCGGTACGTACAACCTGATCGTCCAACTGGGCAATCTGCGGTCCGCGACCATGCCGTTCATCCTCGCTCAGCCCGCACCGCAGGCTGAGGCTCCGGCACCGGCCGAAGGCGCTCCCGCGCCCGAGCAGGCGCCCACGCCCGCCGGCTAGGCCAACCGGTCGGCGATCGTCGACTCCGCCAGCTGCGACAAGCCCTCGCGGATGTGGCGTGCCCACATCGACCCGATGCCCTCGACGGACTGCAGATCGTTCGCGCTGGCGGCCAGCAGCCCCTGCAGTGACCCGAACGACCGCACCAGCAGGTCGACGTGGGCGAACTGCAATCGGGGAATGCCTGCCATCGCCCGGTACCCGCGCGAGCTCATTGCCGAATCCTGCGCCTCTGCCGTAGACGGATAGCCGAAAACCCTTGCCAGCGTGGTGAAGTCGAGCAGCTCGGTATCCGAAAGGCCGTCGAGCTCCTCGAGCGTGGCGGTCACCTGCGACGCGGTCGGCGGATCCGGGTTGGCGTGGTAGTCGCGCACGATCAGCTCGCGTGCGACGTCGTTGTCGCCGACCAGCTCCTCCAGCTGAAGTTTCAGTTGGCGTCCGTCGGTGCCGAGTTCGACGACATCGGAGTCGATTTCGAGGCTGATCCTGCGGACCATCTCCAGCCGCTGCACCACCGTCATCACGTCGCGCAGCGTGACGAAATCCTCGATCTCTGCCGTCGACAGCTGCCTGCTCACCTCATCGAGGCGCGACTTGTACCGCTCCAGGGTGTCGATGGTCTGGTTGGCGCGCGACAGGATGGTCGCCGAATCGGGCACCACATGCCGCTCGCCCGCCACGTAGACGGTCACGATGCTCATCGAATGGCTCACCGACACAACGGGATATCCGGTTTGAACCGCCGTGCGCTCGGCGGACCTGTGCCGGGTGCCCGACTCGTCGGTCGGAATCGACGGGTCTGGCACCAGCTGAACGTTGGCCCGCAGGATGCGGTTGCCGTCGCTGGACAGAACGACGGCCCCGTCCATCTTGGACAGCTCGCGCAGCCGGGTCGGCGCGTATGCGACGTCGAGTGAGAAGCCGCCATCGCAGATCGACTCGACGCTGTCGTCGTAGCCGAGCACGATAAGCGCGCCGGTCCGGCCACGCAGGATCCGCTCGAGGCCGTCGCGCAGCGCGGTCCCGGGGGCGAGCCGGCCGATCGTCTCCCGCAAAGTGGGACGGACCAGCTGCACCACGTTTCGGCGGCTGGACTTCACGGCCATGGCCCCTCCTCGGAGCGGCCGGCTTTCACCGAGATCTCCGTCAGCACCTTCATGGCAGCGGTGATGTTGTCGGCCGCTATCGCCCGTAAGCCTATCGGCACCGTTTTCACTCCGGGCGGAACTACCGCACAAGTGAATCCGAGCCGGGCGGCCTCCGCCAGCCGCCGCTCCATTCCGCTGACCCGGCGCAGGTCGCCTGCCAGACCGACTTCCCCGATCGCGATGGCCGTCGTCGGCAGGGGAAGGTCGGCATAGGCCGATGCGATGGCCAACGCAACGGCCAGGTCCGACGACGGGTCGGTGAGCCGCATCCCGCCCACCGTCGACAGGTAGATGTCGCACTGCGCGACCCTCAGATGGGCCCGCTTCTCCAGCACCGCCGCGATCATCGCGGCACGCGCCGAGTCGATACCGCTGACCGCTCGACGAGGCGACGACGTGGTCGGCGCCGCGATCAGCGCCTGCACCTCTCCGATCAGCGGACGCTTGCCGTCAAGCGACACCGTCACCGCGGTGCCCGAAACAGGTGCGGGACGCTGATCGAGGAACAGGCCGGACGGATCGGCGACACATTCGATTCCGTTGTCGTGCAACATGAAACAGCCGACCTCGTCGGCGGCCCCGAACCGGTTCTTGACACCGCGCACCATGCGGAGCGCCGACGTCTTGTCGCCCTCGAAATGCAGCACGACGTCGACGAGGTGCTCCAGCGACCGCGGCCCGGCGATCGCACCGTCCTTGGTCACATGGCCGACGAGAATGATCGCGATACCGGTTGTCTTCGCGGTCATGGTCAGCGCCGTCGTCACCGCCCGCACCTGGGTGACGCCGCCGGTCACCCCGTCGGCCTCGGTCGTCGACATGGTCTGAACGGAATCGACCACCACCAACGTCGGCTTGACCTCGTTGATATGGCCGAGGGCGGTCTGTAGGTCGGACTCCGCGGCCAGATAGACCTCATCGTGGTTGCAGCCCGTGCGCTCGGCCCGCATCCGGATCTGGCCCGCAGACTCCTCGCCCGACAGATACAGCGCCCGCTGCCCGTTCTCGGCCCAGCGGTGGGCCACCTCCAGCAGCAGGGTCGACTTCCCGACGCCGGGGTCGCCGGCCAGAAGCGTCACCGAACCGGGCACGATGCCGCCGCCGAGCACGCGGTCGAGCTCGCTGACGCCGGTGTGATGGTGCCTGGTGCTGCCCGGATCGATGGAGCTGATCGGCACGGCCGGCGTCGTCGGTGCCACCGCCCGCCTGGTCGCCGAGCCGTTGACAGCAGCGAGCACAGCTAGTTCGTCGACCGTTCCCCAGGTGCCGCAATCCGGGCAGCGTCCGACCCATTTCGCGGTGACGTGGTGGCACTCCGAACAGCGGTACTGCGAACGCGCCTTGGCCACGGTGTGACGGTATCCGCCACCGCCGACAGATCCTTAGTGGTGACCGCCCGTGTCGCCGCCCTCTTCATGGGACGCGTCGCCGGCCGGGTCGCGGCGCGGTGCCTCACCCGCCGAGATCGGAACCGCGACAGTTATCTCGCCCGCCTTCTCGAAATTGAAGGTGAAGTTGTAGGTCAGGCCGTTCGTGATGGGCTTGTCGATGTCGACCATGGCTTTCGCCGCATCGGCGGTCTCGGCCTGCTCGAGTGCGGCGACCTGGCCGTCGGGCTCGCCGACCACCAGAACGTCCGTGGCAGGCAGGGACGTGTCGCCGGACAACGACACCGTGCCGGAGTCCGACGTGATCGAGGTCAGCTTGTCGGAGGTGTCGGGCGAGTCGTTGGCCGCCACGAACAGCAGCTCGACCTCGCTGCCCGGCTCCACGTAGTCCGACGTCTGCGGAGCACGCAGGTGCACGTTGCGGAGCGTGATGTTGCCGACCGTCGCCGAGGTGCCGTTGACCGCCGCCTGCTGGGTGGCGGTCTGGGCGATCTGCCCGGCGCTGCAGCCGGAGAGGATGGCGGCGACGGCCAGCGCGCACGCCCCGAGGGCCACGGTGACGGCAGAACTGCGGGATTTGAAGCGGTTCACCCGAAAAGCCTCCTGCTCGGCCGGCGGTACGCCGGTGACCTCGGTCGCCAGTGACTCAGACCTGTTCGACTATGCACAGTAGTAGGTGGTGGTTGGCGGCGGTAGCGGAGGTGTCGAGGTCGTCGAATCGGGTTTGCCGCGAATCATCCACAGGCACGTGAGAGGGGTCGCGACGGGGTCGCTGACCGGCCGTGGCCATGCACGTATTCGTCACCGTGTCAACCCCTACTCTTCACCTGGGATGCCCCTGACCTGCACCGTTGTGCGGCACGTGTCCGAGCGCCGTGTTAGCATGGAGTATCGAAAGGGGCTCGAAACAGATGATTTTTAAGGTCGGAGACACCGTTGTCTATCCACACCACGGTGCTGCATTGATCGAGGCGATCGAAACCCGGACCATCAAAGGCGAGCAGAAAGAATATCTCGTCTTGAAGGTCTCCCAGGGAGACCTCACAGTGCGAGTCCCAGCCGATAATGCCGAGTACGTGGGCGTGCGTGATGTGGTCGGGCAGGAGGGCCTCGACAAGGTGTTCCAGGTGCTTCGCGCCCCGCACACCGAGGAGCCGACCAACTGGTCGCGCCGCTACAAGGCCAACCTCGAGAAGCTGGCCTCCGGCGACGTGAACAAGGTTGCCGAGGTCGTCCGCGACCTGTGGCGCCGCGATCAGGAGCGCGGCCTGTCCGCAGGCGAGAAGCGGATGCTGGCCAAGGCCCGGCAGATCCTGGTCGGCGAGTTGGCGCTTGCGGAGAACACCGATGACGCCAAGGCCGAGATCATTCTCGACGAGGTTCTGGCCGCCGCGTCCTGACGCATGAGCACGGTCGCCGTTGTCCCGGCCGCAGGGTCAGGGGAACGGTTGGCCGCCGGCGCGCCGAAGGCCTTCGTCAATCTGAGCGGTCGCCCGATGCTGGAGTATGCCCTCGAGGGCCTGCGTAATTCCGGCGTGGTGGACAGCGTGGTGGTCGCCGTGCCGCCGAACCGCACCGACGAGGCCAAGCTGGTCTTCGGCGGGGACGCGGTCATCGTGGCAGGCGGATCCGATCGCACGGAGTCCGTCAGGCTCGCCCTCGCGGCAATAGGTGACGCGGAATTCGTCCTCGTACACGACGCGGCGAGGGCGCTTACCCCGCCCTCGCTGATAGTGCGGGTGGTGCAGGCGCTGCGGTCCGGTCATCCTGCGGTGGTGCCCGCGCTGCCGGTCAGCGACACCATCAAGGCCGTCGATGCCAACGGCGTCGTGCTCGGCACCCCCGAACGGTCCGGGCTGCGCGCCGTTCAGACCCCTCAGGGATTCCGGACCGAACTGCTGCGACGTGCCTATGACCGGGCGGCGGCGGGTGGGTTCACCGACGACGCCTCCTTGGTCGAGGCGACCGGCACACCGGTGCAGGTGGTCGAGGGCGACCCGCTGGCCTTCAAGATCACCACGCCGACGGATCTGCTGCTCGCACAGGCCCTGCTGGGACGGGCCACGTGAGCATGCCGAGAGTCGGCGTCGGCACCGACGTCCACCCGATCGCGGCAGGCAGGCCGTGCTGGCTGCTGGGACTGCTGTTCGAGGGCGCAGACGGCTGTGCCGGACACTCGGACGGCGATGTAGCGGCCCACGCGCTGTGCGACGCGCTGCTGAGCGCCACCGGGCTCGGCGATATCGGCGAGGTGTTCGGCACCGACGACCCGCGCTGGGCCGGCGTCAGCGGCGCGGACATGCTGCGCCATGTGCACAGCCTGGTGCGTGCCGAGGGCTACCGGGTGGGTAACGCGGCCGTGCAGGTGATCGGCAACCGGCCCAAGGTGGGACCACGGCGGGCGGAAGCACAGCAGGTGCTCTCTGAGCTTTTGGATGCTCCCGTTTCGGTGTCGGCGACGACCACCGACGGCCTTGGGCTGACGGGTCGCGGCGAAGGATTGGCCGCCATCGCGACCGCTTTGGTGGTCGACGCGGATTAGGCCGGTAAGCTGGCCCGTCGTGACCGACCTGCGGCTATACGACACGATGACGGGCGCCGTCCGTGACTTCGTGCCGGTGCGCGAAGGCCAAGTCTCGATCTATCTCTGCGGCGCCACCGTCCAGGGCCTGCCGCACATCGGTCACGTCCGCAGCGGGGTCGCCTTCGACGTGCTGCGCCGCTGGCTGATGGCCAAGGGCTTCGACGTCGCGTTCATCCGCAACGTCACCGACATCGACGACAAGATCCTCAACAAGGCCGCCGACGCGGGCAGGCCGTGGTGGGAGTGGGCGGCCACCTTCGAGCGGGCGTTCTCGGCGGCCTACGACGCGCTGGGGGTGCTGCCGCCGTCGGCTGAACCGCGCGCGACCGGCCACATCACCCAGATCATCGAGCTGATCGATCGGCTGATCGACGACAAGCACGCGTATGCCGCGGGCGGCGATGTCTATTTCGACGTCTTGAGCCTGCCCGAATACGGCAAGTTGTCTGGGCACAAGATCGACGACGTGCATCAGGGTGAGGGGGTCGCGACGGGCAAGCGCGATCAGCGCGACTTCACGCTGTGGAAGGGCGAGAAGCCCGGTGAGCCGTCCTGGCCGACGCCGTGGGGCAGGGGCAGGCCCGGCTGGCACACCGAATGCGTCGCGATGTGCGAGGCCTATCTGGGCCCCGAATTCGACATCCACGCGGGCGGAATGGATCTGATCTTCCCGCACCACGAGAACGAGATCGCGCAGGCCGAGGCCGTCGGCGACCAGTTCGCCCGCTTCTGGTTGCACAACGGCTGGGTGACCATGGGCGGCGAGAAGATGAGCAAGTCGCTTGGCAACGTGCTGGCCATACCGGCTGTGCTGCAACGGGTTCGGCCTGCCGAGTTGCGGTACTACCTCGGCAGCGCGCACTATCGCTCGATGCTGGAGTTCTCCGAGAACGCATTGCAGGATGCGGCGAAGGCATATACCGGCATAGAGGACTTCCTGCATCGGGTGCGCAACCGGGTCGGCGCCGTCGAGCCGGGCGAATGGACGGCCGCGTTCGCCGCCGCACTCGACGACGACCTGTCGGTGCCCATCGCGCTCGCCGAGGTGCACGCCGCACGCGCGGAAGGCAACCGGGCGCTGGAAGCCGGTGACCACGAGACGGCGATGGCCCGCGCCTCGTCGATCCGGGCGATGATGGGCATCCTCGGCTGCGATCCGCTCGACGAGCGGTGGGAGTCCCGCGACGAGACCTCGGCGGCTCTGGCCGCCGTCGATGTGTTGGTGCACGCGGAGATTCAGCGTCGCGTAGACGCCCGCGAGCGCAGGGACTGGGCCGAGGCCGACGCGATCAGGGACCGGCTGAAGAAGGCGGGCGTCGAGGTGACCGACACCGCCGACGGACCGCAGTGGACGCTGCTGGACGGGTACTCGAAGTAATGGCCGGCAATTCCCAGCGCAGAGGCGCGGTACGCAAGGCCGGCACCAAGAAAGGCCCCCAGGTCGGCTCGGGCGGTGTCCGCCGCCGCGGTCTGGAAGGTCGCGGCGCCACGCCGCCGGCACACCAACGGCCGAACCATCCCGCCGCCAAAGCCGCGAAGCGAGCCGCCAAGACCCAACAGCAGCGCCGCCAACACAGGCGCACCGACGACACCGAGGTGGTGCTTGGCCGCAACCCCGTGCTGGAGTGCCTGCGCGCGGGTGTTCCGGCGACCGCGCTGTACGTGGCGCTGGGCACCGACGCCGACGAGCGCCTGACCGAATCGGTAAGGCGCGCAGCCGATACCGGGATCTCCATTCTCGAGGTACCACGCAGTGACCTGGATCGCATCAGTGCGAACGGACTGCACCAGGGGATCGCGCTGCAGGTCCCGCCCTACGAGTACGCACACCCTGACGACCTGCTCGCCACCGCGACCAAAGACAGCAAGCCCGCGCTTCTGGTCGCGCTGGACAACATCTCCGACCCGCGCAACCTGGGTGCGATCGTGCGTTCGGTTGCGGGCTTCGGCGGGCACGGCGTGCTGATCCCGCAGCGGCGGTCGGCTTCGGTCACCGCGGTCGCCTGGCGCACCAGCGCCGGAGCCGCGGCCAGGCTGCCGGTGGCCAGGGCGACGAATCTCAATCGGACACTGAAGAGTTGGCACGATGCCGGTCTTTCGGTGATCGGTCTCGACGCGGACGGCGACACCACGCTCGACGAGATCGACGGCACAGACCCGATGGTCCTGGTGGTCGGCTCCGAGGGCAAGGGCCTGTCGCGGCTGGTGCGGGAGAACTGCGACACGGTGGTGTCCATCCCGATGGCAGGGCCGACGGAGTCGCTCAATGCCTCGGTGGCCGCGGGTGTGGTGCTGGCCGAGATCGCCCGCCAGCGAAGGGGTTAGACCGCCGAGTCGCGCCGCGGTCTCGTCAGGGTGAACTTGTCGACCGGGACGGCGGCGCCGAACAGCCCGTTGACCGCGTAGTACGTCGCTGCCATCGATGTGATTCCACCCGGCACGCCGGGATCGACGTCGAATGCCACGAACCCGCATGGGTTGTGCATGTCCCGAAAGACCGACCATGGTGCGGCCTCCTCGACATACTTGGGCGCCTTGTGGCGGGTCGCGGGGTCGATATCGCCGACGCCGGTGAGCACGCGACAACGCGCCTCGGCGAAGAACATGCCGTTGGACGGGATCGATGTGCCGCCGCCGCCGATGACCAGATGAACCGTGCCCCTACTGGTGTCGATGACATCGGACCGAGTGTCGACCGGCAACGGCGTGAGCGTATCGGTGGGCAGCGTCCCACGGATCGCGTGAGAACGCTCGTAATGGTGTTCATGGCCGCACACGACCAGATCCACTCCGTAGCGGTCGAACAACGGTACCCAGGTCTCCCGGATGGCCAGGTCCGCACCGTTGGTGCGGTTGCCGGTGGACACCGCCGTCTGGTGCATGCAGACCACAATCCAGTCGATGCTGCTGTCGGAACGCGACCGCGCGAGTTCACCTTCAAGCCAGCGCTTTTGAGCTCCGCCCGAATATCCGCGGACGTATGCGTTGCCGCCGTCCTGGTAGCAGATGTCGTCGTTGGCGAGGCTGATGACCCGCACCGACCCGGCCGTGAACGCGTACCACATGCCACGCAACTCCGGCTCGGCGCCGGAGTCGGGCAAGGCGAAGTACGTCTGGTAGGCCCGATAGCCGAAGGGCCCGTTGCCCAATTCGTTCTCGTGATTGCCTGCAGCGGGCATCCACGGCCGGAATCGCGCGGACCTGGAGTTGTTCTCGAACCAGTCGGACCATGTCCTCACCCTGTCCCGGGACAGGTTCGCATAGCAGAGGTCGCCGTTGACGAGGTTGAAGAGCGGCGCCGCGCGTTCGACGGCGCTGGTGATATCGCCTGCGGCAGGTGATCCGCGATTGTCGCGCCCGAATGCGCGCGCAATAGAGGCGTCCAACGTCGGCGTCGATTGGTCACCGAAGCTCGTGAACCTCAGGGCTGCGCGGCCACGCGGTGCCGTCCGTACGGTCCCCACCTGAGGATCGGCACCTTCATGCATTGCTGCGTAGACGTAGTGCGCATCGGGACACAATCCGGTGATCCTGGCGTGGTGCGTGTAGACCGACGTCCCTGACACCCAGTCGCGGTAGGTGCTGGTCTCGGCGGCGACCAACCGGCCGAGGCCGTCGTGGGGTGTGCCGAAATCCACGCGCGGCTTGGCGACCGGGGCGCGGGTATGCCAGGACACCACGACTTCTGTCGAGGCGTCGGCGCCGAATTGGAGATGGAGGCCGCCGACGGGTGGTCCGTCGATCGCGAGTGTCATCAGAGCACTTTCGTCAAGGCCGTCAGCTTCGGTTCGACGCCCGCGCCCGGTTTGGCCCGCCTCATTCGTTTCGCCACCCAGGGCGCAGCGAACGCCGCGGTCCATCGCAGGTTGGATCGGAAGTCCCGCACGGGTGGGGCCGACGAAAGCAGCGCGGCCGACCGGGACGTGAGCTCGTGTGAAACAGCGAGTACATCAAGGACTTTCGCAGCGAAGCGCTCATGCCCCAGTGGCGACAGGTGGATGCGGTCGCCGTCCCACAGTCGCGCGTCGCGGAACTCGGTGTAACGCCAGAAGTCGACAAGGGTAAGGCCGAGGTCGTCGACGATCCCGCGCAACAGTTCGTTGTACACCGCCGCGCGGCCGCGCAGCCGCCGGAACAGCGGCACGGTGCCGAGATCCGCTGCCGTGAAGGTGAGCACGACGGCGCCGGTCTGCTGCAGCGTCTTGAGCCCCTCGGCGTATCTGGCCATCATGGCGTCGACGTCGTTGCGAGGCAGGAGCAGGTTGTTCATGCCCGCATAGATGGTGACGAGATCCGGTTCGAGCATGACGGCGGTCTGCACCTGTTCGTCGAGGATCTCGTCCATTCGCCTGCCTCGCACCGCGAGATTGGCGTAGCGCAGCTCGGGGTTCGTCTGTGCCAGCGACAAAGCGACGCGATCGGCCCAACCGCGCAGACCGTTGGGGCTCGGCGGATAGGGGTCGCCGACACCTTCGGTGAACGAGTCGCCGAGCGCCACGTAGCGAGAGAACACGCCCACGGGTCACATTTTGATTGGACGGGATCGCCATTCGCCAATCGCATCGCGGTCGATCAACGACTGGACGTCAACCGTCCCACCGCTGTTCGCGTCTTCGTAACCCTTCCTTTGGCCTAGCTAGAAGGGTGGGATGTCGCGTTCGTTGAGTGCGCGTTCGGCTTTGATCGCTGCGGCGATGTCGGCAGTTCGGGTGCGTTGTCGGCGCGGCATCATCAGTCCGCGGTCGTCGGCTGGAGGTGGTTGGCCGGTGGGTGAGGGTAGGTCGGCGGTCGTGACGTTCCACTTCGGATAGAACAGCCGACTTCCGGGATGGGAGGTGTAGCTCCTGCCGGTGGGCGCAGTCCAGATGACTGTCCCGTCGGGCAGTTGCTTATCAGCCCAGCCGCCAGCGCCGGTCCAGAACGTCTTCATCAGGTGGTGTTTTCGGCACTTGCAGTTCAGGTTCGACGCGTGGGTGGGCCCCCACGGCCAGGGGCGGGCGTGGTCGATGTCGCAGCGGTCTGCGGCCACGGTACAGCCGGGGAAGCGGCAGAACAGATCGCGCATGCGCACGAACTCGGCCAATTCGTCACTGGGCCGATACCGCGGCTCGGGCTCGATGCCCGGCGTCCGGATCGGCTTGATAGTCGCCCCATTGCGGATCGCCTCGGCCAGCAGGGTATTGGGCAGCACCCCACGCCCGAGCAGAAACGCCGGCGGTGCTGGTGGCGTGGCGGGCGCTTCAGCAGCGGGTTGTGGTGTCGGGGCGGTGGCGGCGTCGATGGCGGCTTGGTCGGCGATCACCCTGATCACCACATTGGACTTCGGTTTCGCGCCCGCAGTGGGGCAGGCAGGTGAGCCGCACCGGCAGGCCAGGGTGTCGTTGCCGTTGAACATCGCGCCGACCGCGTCGGATCGGCGTTCACCGATGCTGCGCGGATCGCCGGCGCAGACCGCGTTGACCATGGCGGTGATCCGCTGCTGCCCGACGGCGGCGTCGGTGGCGAGCAGCCGGCCCCACACCGAGGTGGTTTCGGCGTCGTCCTCACAGGCGCCGACGGTGAAGTCGCGGCCCCGAACGGCGATCCGGGTGCGGCGTAGCGCGTCGGGGTCGTAGCGGGTGACCTGCACATCGACAGCGTCGCGCAGCTTGTCCTCAGACAACACTTCCCAGTGGGTGGCGCGTTCAGCGATCGCAGCGTCGATTATCGCCACCGCCTCTGCGTCATCGACGAGGCGGGTGCCCCAGGTGATGGCTGACACCAGCCGGCTGCTGAGTGCGCCTTTCCACGCCAGCGCCGCAACCTGAGGTAGTCGGTCGCGCAGCGCTTCGGCGATCCGCATCTCCTTGGACGCACGGCGCGAGCCGACAGCCATCGCAGCACCCACTTCGGCGGCCACCGAATCCCACGCGTCGAACGCCCACAACACGCGCTCGTCCTTCTCATCGACGCGGCGGCGGGTCAACTCGGCGATTGCGGCCAGCCGACGCGCACCGGCGATCGCCTCTTGGCGCGCGCCGTCCTCGATCGCTGCGATGACGTCCATATCGCTAACGGCCGCGAACTCCGAATCGAACATGTATTCGAATTTACTCGGCTCCACTCACGCCGGCCATCGCAAACCAGCAGTTCAACCCACATCTGTGGATGAACTGCCAACTGTGGATAACCCTGCGCTACTGGACGCCGAACAACTGCATGCCGGCCCACAGGCCGAGCACAGCGACGACGAGCGTGACCGGTGTCGTGATCAGCCCGACCCTGGTGAACTCGCGGAAGCTTGCGGGGATGTCGCGGCGGACGACGCTGCGCCAGAGCAGATTCGCCAGCGAGCCCACATAGGTCAGGTTGGGCCCGATGTTGACGCCGAGCAACATCGCAAGCACCGCAGCCGGTCCGGACGAGGTCACCAGCGGCAGCAGCACGAGCACGGCGGGCAGATTGTTGACGACGTTGGACAGCACAGCGGCGACGGCCGCGATTCCGAGCAGTGCAAGGAACGTGGTGCCGCCCGGCAGCACACCGCGCATCGTGGATTCGAGGCCGTGCAGCATGAGCCCATTGACCACCACGCCAAGGCACAGCACGAACACCAGGAACGGCACGTCGGCCGCCGCGGCGATACGGGCCAGCGAGGTTTCCCGCCGGGAGAGCGCACGCACACCGAGCACGACGGCGCCCGCGAGCGCGGCCCAGGCAGGCGAGAAACCAAGCAGCGACGCGACGGCGAATCCGACCAACGTCAGCGCAAGCACCGCCAGCACGAACACCGGCACCCGCACCGGCTCTGCGGCCGGCTCGGGGTGAGGCTTCACGGCGAGATCGTGCGCGAAAAGCCAACGCAGCAAGATGAACTCGACGGCGACGGCGGCCAACCACGACGGCGCCATCACCGCGGTGAAGTGGAGAAACGACAGGCCCGCGGCGGAGAACGCCAGCAGGTTCGTCAGGTTGGACACCGGCAGAAGCAGCGACGCGGTGTTGGCCAGATGCGCGGTGGCGTATGCGTGCGGCCGTGCCGGAACCCACAGCGCGCGCGTCGTCGCGAGCACCACGGGGGTCAACAGCACGACGGTCGCATCCAGACTGAGGACGGCCGTCGTCACGGCACCGATGACGAACACCCTCGCCAGCAGTCGCCGGGTGTCCCCGTCGGCCGACCTCGCCATGGCCGCACCCGCCGCCCGGAACAGGCCCTCGTCGTCGCACAACTGCGCCAGCACGAGCACGGCCGCGAGAAACCCGACCACCGGGAGCAGCTGCTGGACTTCGTTGACGGCATCCCGCAGCGGGACCACATCGGAGGCGATCAGGAACGCGGCCGCGGGCACCGCGGCAACCGCCTCGGGCCACCCCCGCGGCTTGATCATCGCGAACGCCAGCACAACGACCAGCGCGACCAGCGCGAGCGTCAGCTCCACGGGTCAGCGCGCTGCCACAGCGTCGGCAGATGCAGCGGTATGCCGTCGTCGTCGGCGAGCGCGGCCAGCACCCGCATCGAGACGTCGAGGTCGTCTCCGGCGTAGGGCAGTGCGCGCAGCGGCTTGGTCAGCGGCCGGAAGAAGTCGTCCCAATGGATCAGCACGACACGGCGCGCGCCGACGGCCCGCACCGTCTCGGTCCAGTAGTCGACGAGGTAGCGCTCGGGCTGCACACCCAGCTGCCCGATGCCCAGATAGACCACCTCGGCGCGGTATCCGGCAAGCGCGCCGGGCACGAAGCCCGCGCTGCCGATGACCAGCAGCCGCCGATCCGACGGCCGGTGGTGCACGAGCGTCGACCACGCCTCGCCGCACTTGTAGGCCGACGTCCGCACCGGCGGCGTGACGGGGGCGGTGATCACACCCGGAAACCGGTCCGGCGGACAGTGTTCCGCCTCCACCAGGGTGACGTCGTAGGCGCCGAGCGTGATGGCTTCACCAGGGGTCGCGACGACCAGGCGGTCCTCTGTCAGCCCGCCGCCGATACCGACCTGCACCGCCGACGCCCCTCCGACGATTCGTGCGCCGGTGCGCTGCGCGACCACGGCAGAGTCCATCGCATGGTCGAAATGGGTGTGTACCGGCAGCACGGCCTCCAGCCGGTCCACCCCCAACCGCTCGAGGCTGCCGTCGATGCGCGAGGCCGACGGCGCGATTTGACCCAGACCAACGGTGGCCAGCCCCGGCCGCGAGAAGAAGCCGTCGGTCATCAGCGCGGACGAGCCGTCGTCGACGAGCAGTGTGGTGACTCCGGCCCAGGTCACCGTCAGCGGCGCGTCTGCGTCGGCCTCAGGCGCGTCGAAATACCTTGTGTAGTCGGCGAGATCGGGCCGACCCGCCTTGAGTCGCATCAGACGAATGCCGCCAGCTCGACGCCGTCGCTCGTCAGCCTGTCCCGCACCGCGGTGGCGATCTGCACGGCTCCCGGCGAATCACCGTGGACACAAACCGATTCGACGGTGATCGGAATCGTCGATCCGTCGACGGCGACGACCCGTCCGGACTGCACCATCGACGCCACCCGGTCGGCGATCTCCGCGGGGTCGTGCAATACGGCGTTGCGCTCCCGCCGGGAGACGAGCTGTCCGTCGGGCCGGTAGGACCGGTCGGCGAACGCCTCGGGCACCGTGCGCAGGCCCAGCCGCTCCGCCTCGGCGAAGAACACCGACCCCGCCAAGCCCAGCACCGGCAGACTGGGGTCGACGGCGTGCACCGCCTCCGCCACCGCGCGGGCCTGGTCGTGGTTGTTGACGATCGTGTTGTACAGCGCGCCATGTGGTTTGACATATGTGACCCGATGACCCGGCCACGTGTGCGAGCGCCTGCAGTGCGCCGATCTGGTAGATGACGTCGGCGGTGAGGTCGACGGGCGTGATGTCGATGAAGCGCCTGCCGAACCCGGCGAGGTCGCGGTAGCCCACCTGGGCACCTATCCGAACGCCCTGTTTCGCGGCTTCCTCGCAGCTGTGGCGCAGCGTGGTCGGGTCGCCCGCGTGAAACCCGCACGCGACGTTGGCGCTGGTGACCAGGCCGAGCATCGCGTCGTCGTCACCGAGCTGCCACGTGCCGAAGCTTTCCCCAAATCGGCGTTGAGGTCGACGGAGACCATGCCGCCAGCCTAGATGGCACGCTGGTCACGTGAACCGACGACGGCGTGACGAGGTGCTGATCACTGCGACCGAACTGGCGGCGCTGCTTGCGGCGGGTGAGCCGGTGACGATCCTCGACGTGCGATGGCAGCTGACCGAGCCGGACGGGCGCGACGCCTACGAACGCGGCCACGTCCCCGGCGCGGTGTACGTGTCGCTGGAGGATGAGCTCAGCGACCACTCGGTCGCCGGGCGCGGGCGTCACCCGCTGCCGTCGGGACGCGCCGTCGAGGCCGGTGGGCGGCGTTGGGGCGTTCGCAAGGGCGTACCTGTCGTCGTCTACGACGACTGGAACAGGGCCGGGTCGGCGCGGGCATGGTGGGTGCTCACCGCGGCGGGTGTGGAGAACGTCCGCATCCTCGACGGGGGATTGGCGGCCTGGGCCGGCGAGCTCGAGAAGCGGACCGGTGACACCCGAGCCCGGCGACGTGACGGTGCCGCACGAGGACCTCTACGCCGGTGCGCTTCCCACCCTGACGGCCGAAACGGTGATGGCCGCCGACACCTTGCTCGATGCGCGGGCGCCGGAGCGGTTCCTCGGCCACGTCGAGCCGATCGATCCGATCGCAGGGCACATTCCCGGCGCCTGCAACGCGCCGAGCACCGGCTTTCTGGCAGGGGACGGGACGTTCATGGAGGAGAAGGATCTCGCGCAGTTGTTCGGCGATATCGACGGCGCCGGCGCCTACTGTGGCTCCGGTGTCACCGCATCGGTGGTCGTGGCCGCACTCGCGACGGTCGGCATCGACGCTGCGCTGTTCCCCGGGTCGTGGTCCGAATGGTGCTCTGACCCAACGCGTCCCGTCGAAACGGGCTAGTACGCCCGCGCAGTGCGGACACGGCTGCCGACCAGCCAGCACAGCAGGAAGATCGCGAACGAGATGGTCGTGACGAACACCGATACCGGCACACCGGGCGCCAGTGATGCCACGATGCCGCCGACGGCCGATATTTCGGCGAAGACCACGGAGGCGACGATCGTTGCGGCCGGGGAGACGAAAACCCGCGCGGCCGCGGCGGCGGGCGTGATCAACAACGACATCACAAGAAGTGCGCCGACGATCTGCACACCTTGTGCCGCAACCACTCCCACCAACGCCGCGAACACGATGCCCATCGCGCGGACCGGCACGCCGCGGGCCGCCGCCACCTCGGGGTCGACGGTGGCGAACAGCAGCGGTCGGTAGCAGACGGCCAGCACGACGGTCACGACGACGGTGACCACCGCAAGCAGCGCCAGCCCCGAGTAGCCGACGCCGACGATCTGTCCGGTCAGCAGCGCGAAGCTGGTACCCGTGCGGCCCGGGTACAGATGGATGAACAGCACCGCCAGGCCGAGCCCGAACGCCAGCACGACCCCGATCGCGGAGTCACGCTCGCGGGCACGCTGCCCGAGAATGCCGAACAGCACCGCGGCCAGCGCACTGCCGACGAGCGCGCCGAGGCCGACGTTCAGCCCAGTCAGCAGCGCGAAAGACGCTCCGGTCAAGGACAATTCGCTGGATCCGTGCACGGCGAAGGACATCTGGCGCATCACGATGAACGGC
This sequence comes from uncultured Actinomycetota bacterium, assembly GCA_963822305.1. Taxonomy (GTDB): domain Bacteria; phylum Actinomycetota; class Actinomycetes; order Mycobacteriales; family Mycobacteriaceae; genus Mycobacterium. The sequence continues at coordinate 213,575 of CAWGHF010000024.1, forward strand.
CCGATCAGACCCGCGACGAGTGCCAGCAGCGCGGCCGCCACCAACGCCTGCTGCACGAAGTCGCGGCCAAGGAGATCGGCGGTGACGTCGAAGGCGAAGAGGTGCGCGAGAAGGTCGGCGAGCTGGTCATTCATGGGTGTGCCCGCTCGCATGGCCGGAATGGTCGATGTGCTCGCCGACGACGACGTAGCGGCCGTGCACCTTCACCACCTGGATATCGGCGCGGTAGAGCTCCGACAGCGTGTCCGAGGTCATCACCTCGTCGACGGTGCCGACCCGGAACCGGCCGTCGACCAGATAGATCACCCGATCCACGTACGGCAGAACGGGATTCACTTCGTGGGTGACGAACAGCACCGCCGTATCGGCGTCCCGTCGCCGCTGATCGATCAGCGCGGAAACCAGGCGTGCGTTGGCCGGGTCGAGGTTGAGCAGCGGCTCGTCGCACAGCAACAGGACGGGATCGCTGGCGAGCGCCTGCGCGACCCGCACCCGCTGCAGCTCGCCACCGGACATCACTCCGACGGGCACGGTGGCCAGGCGGTCGGCGTTCACCTGACGCAGCGCCGTCTGCACGGCGGCGCGCCGTCGCGACCGCTCGGCGGGACGCACGCTCGTCACGCCCCAGCGGTGACCGTCGAGGCCGAGCCCGACGAGGTCGCTGCCGCGCAGGGTCAGACCACGATCGACGGACCGGTGCTGCGGCACGTAGCCGATCAGGTCGCTGCCTCGGGTGACCGGTCTGCCCGCGACCGTGACCGTGCCCGCACTCAGCGGAAGTTCACCCAGGAGCACTTTCAGCAGCGAGGTCTTGCCTGTCCCGTTCGGCCCGAGCACCGCGATGAACTCGCCCGCGCGCACCACCAGGTCGAGGTGGTCCCACAGCACCCGGTCGCCGAATGCGAGGCGGCCACCCTTCAGGTCAACGACGTCAGCAGCCACAACCAAGTCGCTATCGATTCGTCTGTGGCGCTTTGTCGAACTGGGCGGCGAGCCGTCCACAGTGTCGCGCTGCCACGTCAGATAGTCCACACCTTCCGGCAGCGTTTCGCTGACCGTGACCACCGGAAGCGACGCACGCTGCGCCGCGTCTTGAATCTGTTTGGTGGCCGCGGTCTCGGTCTGCGGGTTGAACAACAGCACCGACACCTGGTGGCTGTTGATCAGGTCGAGCATCGCGGCGACATCGGCGGGTGCCGGGTCGTCGCCCTCCTCCACCGCGCTGGCGAAGCCGGGCGGGGTGCGATCCGTGATACCGGCATTGCGCAGCAGGTAGTACGCCACCGGTTCGGTCGCGACCACCGAACCCGACGGGTGGGCCTTGCCGATCTCCCGCTCCGATGCTGCGATGTCGTCGGCCTGCTTACCGAATTTCATTGCATTGGAACGGTATTCGTCTGCGTGCGCCGAGTCGACCTCGGCGAGCCGCTTCGCGATCTCCTCGGCGACGGCCTTGGCGATTCGCAGGTCGTAGAAGACGTGTTCGTTGTCGCGGCCTTGGGTGCCGCGCAGTGAGTAAGCGTCGACGGCGTTGATCTCCTGGTCCTCTGCAAGTACGTCGTCCACCCAGTGGTCGTAGCCGCCGCCGTTGTAGACCAACAACGACGCGTCGGAGATCTCCGCGATGTCGGCGGGAGTCGCTTCGAACGAGTGTGGGTCGGCTGTTGCGCCCGTCTCGATCGACTTGACCGACGCGTGCTCTCCCACGACGGCGCTCGCCACGCTGCCCCACACATCGGTGGTGGCGACGACGCTGACCGCGCCGTGGTCGCGCACCGGACGCATCCTGGCTGCAGCCCGCGGCGGTGAGCGCGGCCACCGCCAGCCCAACTGCCAGCCTGATCGTCGTCCTGCCCACCGACACCCTCCTAATACAAATGAAAACCGTTTCCAATAACTCTAACGCAGCCGGTGCCGCCGCGCGAACGCTCAACGTCGGATAACGTCACCACATGTCCAGGAGCCCCACGCCACGGCGCAGGGCGACGCTGGCTTCTCTTGCGGCCGAACTGAAGGTTTCCCGCACCACGATCTCCAACGCCTACAACCGGCCCGACCAACTGTCGGCCGATCTACGCGAACGGGTCCTCGCGACGGCCAAGCGTCTCGGTTACCCGGGACCGGACCCGGTGGCGCGCTCGCTGAGAACACGCAAGGCCGGCGCCGTCGGCCTGGTGATGACCGAACCGCTGAACTATTCGTTCAGCGATCCCGCAGCGCTCGACTTCGTCGCCGGCCTCGCGGAGTCCTGCGAGGACGCGGGCCAGGGCCTGCTGCTTGTCGCGGTCGGGCCGAACCGAAGCGTCAGCGACGGGTCGGCCGCAGTGCTCTCGGCGGGTGTCGACGGCTTCGTGGTGTACTCCGCGTCCGACGACGACCCCTATCTACAGGTCGTGCTTCAACGTCATCTGCCGGTGGTCGTCGTCGACCAGCCGAAGGATGTACCTGGCGCCTCCCGGGTCTGCATCGACGACCGGGCAGGCATGGCGGAGCTCGCCAAACACGTTGTGGCGCTTGGCCACCGGGAGATCGGTGTGCTCGCAATGCGGTTGGGCAGGGAGCGGCCTCCTGGCGGCGGCAAGCCGGTGGTGGCGAATCCGGATCGACTGCGGACACCGCATTTTCACGTGCAACGGGAACGCATCCATGGCGTCTACGACGCGATGATCGACGCGGGATTGGACCCGGAATCGCTGACGGTGGTGGAAAGCTATGAGCACCAGCCGACTTCGGGCGGTGTCGCGGCCGAGGTCGCCCTCGAAGTCAACCCTCGAATCACGGCGTTGATCTGCACCGCGGACGTGCTGGCGGTCTCTGCGATGGACTATCTGCGGGCCCGCGGGATCTACGTGCCGGGTCAGATGACGGTGACCGGATTCGACGGAGTGCCCGAGGCGCTGCGCCGCGGCCTGACGACGGTGAAACAGCCGAGCATGGAAAAGGGTCTGCGGGCGGGCCATCTGCTGCACAACCCGCCTCGGTCCGGTCTGCCCGTGATCGACGTGCTCGACACGGAACTCATCCGCGGCCGCACCTCGAGCCCGCCGGTCTGACTCAGGCGCCGAGGAGTTGGGCGCAGCGCAGCAAGCCCCAAATGGCTGTAGGCCTGCGGATGGTTACCGAGCGCCCGTTCGGCCACCGGGTCGTACTCCTCGGACAGCAGGCCGGTCGGCCCGGCCGCTGTGACGAGGCGGTCGAACAGCGCCTCGGCCTGCGACCGCTGATCGGTCAGCAGATACGCCTCGACCAGCCAGGCTGCGCACAGGTGGAAACCACCTTCGGTGCCGGGTAGCCCGTCATCACTTCGATACCGGTAAACCGTTGCGCCGCTGCGCAATTCAGATTCAGTCGCGACGACGGTGGCTGCGAACCTCGGGTCGGACGGTGCGATGAGACCGGACAGGCCGATGTGCAGCGTTGCGGCGTCGAGGTCGGTGCCGCCGTAGGCCGCGGTGTAGGACTGCACGTCGTCGTTCCAGCCGCGTTCCTGCACCTGCTGGGAGATGACATCGCGCAGGGTTGCCCACCCCGGTGGCGGCTCGCGACCGAACTCATCGGCCAGCTTCAGGGCCAGGTCCACGGTCAGCCAGCACATCACCTTGGAATACACGTGGTGCCTCGGCGCGCCGCGGATCTCCCAGATGCCGTGATCCGGCTCCGACCAACGGCTCTCGACGGCGAACACCATCTCGCTGACCAGGTTCCAGTCGGCGTCGGTGAGTGCGTCGGCCCTCCCGTTCTCCACGCGTTTGTGCACCAGGTCGGATATCAATTGCACCACCGGGCCGAACACATCCAGCTGCACTTGCGCATTCGCGGCGTTGCCGACCCGCACCGGGCGCGAGCCCGCATAGCCGGGCAGCGAGTCGATGACCGCCTCCGGGCCGAGGATCATGCCGGAGAGCGCGTAGAGCGGATGCAGCCGCTCCGGCCCGTGCATCGTCTCGATCACACCGTGCAGCCAGTTCAGATATCCCTCGGCCTCGTCGGTGGATCCCAACGACACCAGCGAGGCCGCGGTCATCGCGGCGTCGCGGATCCAGCAGTAGCGGTAGTCCCAGTTGCGGACGCCACCGATCTCTTCGGGCAGCGACGATGTCGCCGCGGCCATGATCGCACCGGTGTCGGCGTGCACGAGCCCGCGCAGCGTCAGCGCCGACCTCTTCATCAGCGACTGGTTCAGAGCGGGCAGCGTCAGTGTCGCCGCCCAGTCCCGCCAGTAGCTCTCGGCGCGCTCGCGTCGTGAATCCTCATCACCCGGGCTCTCGGACAAATCCTCGGTGCCGCAGCGCAACTCGAGCACCACCGGACCCTGCGACGGGTCCACCACCGCACGAGCGGTCTCGTGGACACCGTCCGCCACGATCTCCCAAGCGACGCCGGGCGCGCGCAACACCATGGGCTCGTTGGTCGCGAACACGCGAAGCCCGCCGTCGTCCGCGCGCAGGTGTACCGGCGCCTGGGCGAACTCGGGCCGTGGCGCGAACGACACCACAGCCTTGGCCTGCCCGCTGATCACCCGGACCAGATCGGTGCGGCCCGCGCCGACGTCGTGGGACAGATAATCGGCCACCAGCAGGCTGGCCCAACGAGTTTCGACGGTCATCGTGCCGTCGACATAGCGCTGGCTCAACGGCAGCGACTCCCGCTCCGGGCCGATCTCGAAGTGGCCTGCGTTCGCGTCGCCGAGCAGTCGGGAGAACACCGCCGCCGAATCGGCCTGCGGGTGGCACATCCACACCACGTCGGCCTCGGGCGTCAGCAGCGCGACGGTCCGGCCGTTGGACAGCATGGTCAACCGCTCGATGGGCGTCGAATGGCCACCGAGAAGCCATGTCCGGCGGCACTCCAGCAGGAAGTTCAGCGCGAGCGCGACGTCCTCGGGGGACTCGACCCGGTAGTCGGCCAACGTGTCGCCGTCGCCGACCTTGACGCCGACGTCCGGGCCGTGCAGCCGGCGAAACGCCTTCTCGTCGGTCACGTCGTCGCCGAAGAACACCGCGGCGGACGCGCCCTGCTGGTGGCGCAGGATGTCGAGCGCCTGACCCTTGTCGGTCTGGATCACCGCGAACTCGAGAACCGCCTTGCCCGTGGTGATCTGGGCGTCCCACGACTGCGCGGCGGCGTGCGCCTTCTTCAGTGCTTCGTCGGCGTCCGCCGGTTCGGCGTTGCGCACGTGCAGCGCGATGCTGGCCGGCTTGATCTCGATCGCCACGCCCGGGTACTCAGCGGCGATGGCACTGAGCGCGTCCTTGATCTTGCGCAGCAACGCCTTTGCCTCGTCGTCGATGGCGTGTACGAATCCGGTGTCGAACTCCGAGCCGTGGCTGCCGACGAGGTGCACCTCGGCGGGCATCCGGGAGAGGGTGGCCAGGTCGCGTAGAGCCCGCCCGGAGATCAGCGCGGCAATGGTCGACGGGAGCGCCGCCAGCTCGCGCATCGCCGCGGCGGATTCGGTGAGCGGACGCGCATCGTCGGGGTTGGCGACGATCGGCGCCATGGTGCCGTCGTAGTCGCAGGCGATGAGGACACGGGGAACCCGAGCGACCGTCGCGAGGGCGCGCTTCAGGTCGGCCGGCAACTCCTGCGTCACCCGCTAGATCTTAGGGTGCTCCCCGTCCCCGATGAGCAGACGAACGGCAAGGTCGAGCCGCTTGCTCACATCGGTGGCCGACGCCCGGCGCGTCAGCCAGGCCAGCAGGTTGGACAGCCAGACATCCGAGATGACCCTCGCGATGTGGTACTGGTCCTCGGTCGGCTCACCCTCGCTCATGGCGCGCGCGAACATCGAGTCCATCAGCTTGCCGACGTGATCGACCTCGCCGGCGGCCGATGCGTCGGCGAATACGAAGGCCCGGGTCATCGCCTCGGTCAGCAACGGGTTGCGCTGCATCGCCCGGTTCAGCTTGCCGACCATGAGGTTCAGCCGCTGATACGGCGTGCCGCCTGCGAGCGCGGCGCGGTCGGTCTTGGCGTCGATGCGTTCGAACTCGCGGCCGAGGGCCGAAACCAGCAGGTGCACCTTCGACGGGAAGTAGCGGTACAGGGTGCCGACCGCGACGTCGGCGCGCTCTGCGACGGCACGCATCTGGACGGCTTCGTAGCCGCCCTTGGAGGCGATGGCGAGGGTGGCGTCGAGGATCCGCTTGCGGCGCTCCCGTTGCGCCTCGGAGCCGAGTTCGGACTCTGCGAGGACGGACACCGGCATCACCTGAGGCGGTCGCGATTCAGACCCCGAGGGCGGGTTGGTTTGTGCGGGCGACGACATCGGTTCCGACGGCTCCTTCATCATGCGGTCTCGGTGGAAACGATACGCATGCCGATCCCTATTTTCTCACCTCAGCGCCCGTACTGGCACCGACGTGTCCAGCTGTAATGGCGTTCGACTTGACGGTCGAACACTGGCACTATTAGAACACGTTCTAGTGAGAAGCATGCCCTTCTCGCACGATGGCATAGGAGTCCTGAAATGTCGCAGGCGTCAGCGACCGTCACCGACGAGCAGTTTGCCGCGCGTGAATTGGTCCGTAGCTGGGCAGCGGGGTCGGGTGCCGTCGAGGCCGCCCGCGCTATCGAGCAGGGCGATGCCAACGCCTGGCGCGCGCCCTACGCGAGCCTGGCCCAGCTGGGCATCTTCGGGGTGGCCCTGCCGGAGGAATCGGGCGGAGCCGGCGGCACCGTCGACGACCTCTGCGCGATGATCGATGAGGCCGCTGCCGCTTTGGTGCCAGGTCCGATCGCCACCACCGCGGTTGCCACGCTGGTGGTGCCGAGTTCGCAGGCCGAGGTGCTTGAGGCGCTGGCCTCCGGCGAGCGCACCGCGGGCCTCGCGCTGAGCGCCGAGCTGAACTACGACGGCGGCCGGGTCTCGGGCACCGCCGAGTACGTGCTGGGCGCCGACGCCGACGGGGTGCTGCTGCTGCCCGCCGGCGACGATTTCCTTCTGGTCGACGCCACCGCCGACGGCGTCACAGTGCAGCCGCTGACGCCGACCGACTTCTCCCGTCCACTGGCCCGGGTCGTGCTCGCCGACGCCCCCGCCGAGGTACTTCCCGTAGCGCGGCGACGCGTCGAGGACCTTGCCGCGACGGTGCAGGCCGCCGAGGCCGCCGGGTTGGCGCGATGGACACTGCAGACCGCCGCCGAATACGCGAAGGTTCGCGAGCAGTTCGGCAAGCCGATCGGCAGCTTCCAGGCGGTCAAGCACATGTGCGCGGAGATGCTGCTGCGCTCCGAGCAGGTCGCGGTGGCCGCAGGTGACGCGGCCAGGGCAGCCAATGACGCCGACGATCCTCAGCTGTCGATCGCCGCTGCCGTCGCGGCGGCCGCGGGAATCGAATTCGCCAAGGCCAACGCCAAGGACTGCATCCAGGTGCTCGGTGGTATCGGCATCACCTGGGAGCACGACGCGCATCTGTATCTGCGTCGGGCGTACGGCATTTCGCAGTTCCTCGGCGGTGCGTCGCGCTGGCTGCGCCGGGTCGCCGTGCTCACGCAGCAGGGTGTCCGCCGCGAACTGCACATCGACCTGGCCTCTGTCGAGCACCTGCAACCGGAGATCGCCGCGGCGGTCGCCGATGTCGCGGCTCAGCCCGTCGAGAAGCGCCAGATCGCGCTCGCGGAGGCGGGGCTGCAGGCGCCGCACTGGCCACGGCCGTACGGCAGGGCCGCCTCACCCGCCGAGCAGCTGCTGATCGATCGTGAGATGGCCGCCGCCGGCGTCGAGCGCCCCGATCTGGTGATCGGGTGGTGGGCGGCGCCGACGATCCTCGAGCACGGCAGCCAGGAGCAGATCGAACGATTCGTGCCCCCGACACTGTCCGGCGAGCTGTTCTGGTGCCAGCTCTTCAGCGAGCCGGGTGCGGGCTCCGACCTCGCGTCACTGCGTATGAAAGCCGTTCGTGCCGAGGGGGGTTGGAAGCTCACCGGGCAGAAGGTCTGGACGTCGCGGGCGAACTGGGCGCAGTTCGGTGTGTGCCTGGCGCGCACCGACCCGGACGCGCCGAAGCACAAGGGCATCACGTACTTCCTCGTCGACATGTCGACGCCCGGCATCGACATCCGCCCGCTGCGGGAGATCACCGGCGATGACCTGTTCAACGAGGTGTTCTTCGACGACGTGTTCGTGCCCGACGAGATGGTGGTCGGCGAGGTCAACGACGGCTGGCGGCTTGCCCGCACCACGCTGGCCAACGAACGGGTCGCGATGGCGCACGGCACCGCGCTCGGCAACCCCATGGAAGAGGTGCTGCGCACGGTGGCGACGCTCGAGCTGGACCCGACGGTGCAGGACCGCCTCGGCCGCTTGATCGTCGCCGCTCAGGTCGGCTCGCTGCTCGACCAGCGCATCGCGCAGCTCGCCGTCGGCGGTGCCGATCCGGGGCCGCAGGCCAGCGCGCGCAAGCTGATCGGCGTGCGGTACCGGCAAGCGCTTTCGGAGTTCCGGATGGATCTGTCCGAGGGTGCCGGTGTGGTCGAGAACCAGCCCGTGCACGATTTCCTCAACGTCCGCTGCCTGACGATCGCGGGCGGCACCGAGCAGATCCTGCTCACGATGGCCGGTGAACGGCTGCTCGGCCTGCCGCGCTGAAACCCGAGGTCAATACGGGAATAGCACGATCGTTCCTTTATGCTCAACAGCGTGAAGCAGCGGCCCAAAGGGCAGCGCACGAGGACGGCGATCCTCGGGCAGGCCGCGCGCCTCGCGACGGTCGACGGACTCGACGGTCTGACCATCGGCGGGCTCGCGACAGCGATCGGAATGAGCAAGAGCGGTCTCTACGCTCACTTCGGCTCGAAGGAGGACCTGCAGTTGGCGACCATCGCGTCGGCGCGGGAGACCTTCGTCGCCGAGGTCTTCGTGCCTGCCCTGCGGGCGCCGCAGGGCATCCAGCGCCTGCACGCCGCCTGCGACGCGTTTCTGTCCCACATCGAGCGGCGAGTGTTTCCCGGCGGATGCTTCTTCGCGGTTGCGGCCGCCGACGTCGGCACGCGGGCCGGTGCGGTGCGCGACGCGGTCGCTGCGCAGCAACGTGACTGGATCGAACTTCTGGAGCGGCTTGCCCGCAGGGCGATGGAACTCGGCGAACTCGAGACCGGCGTCGACCCGGGCCAGCTCGCCTTCGAACTCAACGCGATTCTGGTGTCCGCCAGTACGACTTTCATTCTCCAGGGAGACCCTGCGGTGTTCGAGCGCGCTCGTGTGGCGGTCCGCAGGCGAGTGCCGGCTGCGGGTGGCGCTAGCTGAACGAGGTCTGCGCGCAGGCGTCGGGCGAGGTGAGGTTCACGCCGGAGTACACCACCTGGATGTGCGCGCAGACGATGTAGTCCCGGTCTGTCCTCGGCTGACCGGTGCTCCAGTCCATCGGCCGGCTGTTGCCGTGGAACTGGAATTTCTCCGGCGGTCCGCCACCGAAGTAGATCGTGGTGAACTCTATCGGCCCAACGGATTTGAACATGCGGGTGTTGGGTGCGTCGAAATCCGACTCCAGGAAGACGGTCCTGTCCATGGTGCGCACCGTCGTGGTCTGACGAGCCCATAGATCGCCTGGGAACCCGATCGGGCCGTCAGGGGTGAGCAGGTTCGCGGCGGTGGTGAAAGTGCAGTTGGCTTCGGCCTTCACGCAATTGGCCGTGGTGTGCATCTCCAGCGTGGTGATCGGGTCGACCGGAATCGACGCATCGGCGGTGTCCATCGCGGCCGCCGAGATCGACGTCGGCGTGACGAGGGTCAGCGCCAGCCACGCCGCCGGGATCGCCGCCAGTGCACTCGCGAACCGCTTCATGTGTGCTCCCCTCCAGTGCGGCGAATGTTAGCCCGGCGCTTATTCGTCGTATGTGACTTCAACCGAATCCGACCGCGGGCGCGCCTGGCACCCGAGGATCAGGCCCTCGTCGAGATCCTGTTGCTCGAGCACGTCGTTGACTTCCATCTCGACGTCGCCGCTCTTCTTGAGCACCGCGCAGGCCCCGCAGTGGCCCTCCCGGCAGGAGAACGGGGCATCGAGGCCCTTGTCGAGAAGCACGTCGAGCAGCTTGGCGTTGCGCGGCCACCGGACCTCGTGTGTCGTCCCGTCGAGCGTGACGACGGCGGTGGCGGGCCCCTCGTCGCTGTCGTCCTCCTCGATCACCACGGCGGCGAACGGGTCCGACTCCAGCGATTTGAACACCTCGATGTGGATCCGCTCGGCGGCGGCGCCCGTGCTCTTCATCGCCTCTTCCGCGGCCGCCATGAACGGCCCCGGCCCGCAGATATACGCATCGTGGCCGGCGTAGGGCGCCGCGAGCGCGGACAGTGCGGCCGCGCTGGGCAGTCCCTGCACGGATTCCAGCCAGTGCACGACGGTCAGCCGATCGGGGTACTTCGCGGCGAGCTCACGCAGGGCGGCGCCGAAGATGACGGAGCTCTCGTCGCGGTTCGCGTAGATCATCACCACGCGGCCGCTGCCCTCGGCGAGCGCCGACTTGCAGATCGCCATCATCGGGGTGATGCCGCTGCCCGCGGCCAGCAGCAGGAAGTCGGTGTCCAGCGTCTTGGGCACGAAGTTGCCCGACGGGGCCAGGACGTGGATGCGCATACCGGGGTGGGCGTTGTCGCACAGCCAGTGCGAGGCGTAGCCCCCGTCGGTGCGCTTGACGGTGACCGTCATCGGATCGCCGGTGTGCGGCGAGCTGCACAGCGAGTAGCAGCGCGCCACCGAGCCGGTGCGGTCGCTTGGCACCCGCAGCGTGAGGAACTGCCCCGGCGCATATCGGAGCCGATCTGCGGGGATCTCGACGCCTTCGGGCACGGTGAACACCAGTGAGCGCGCGTCGTCGGTCTCCTTGACGACGTCGGCCACCTGCAGTTCCAGCACATGGCTACCGAGCGGCTCGTCCGTCACGCGGTTGCCCTTCCTTCTCCGGCCAAGGGGCCCATAACTAGAACAGGTTACAGAAATGCATGTGTGCAGGTCTAGCTGCCGCAGGAATGCGCTGCTCGACACAAATCGTAACGTGTTCTAATCTTTCTCTAGCGATCTGCTCTTCGCGCAAGCGCTCATCGCCAGGTCCGTTCTCTCGGGAGGCAAATCAGTGACGTCCATTGAACAGCGTGACGTGCAGTCGGTCCTAGCCGGCATCGACGATCTGCTGCCGCTGATCGCCAAGCGGGCGCAGGCGACGGAGGATCTGCGGCGGCTGCCGGATGAGACGGTCGCCGAGCTCGACGAGGTCGGCTTCTTCAAGCTGCTCCAGCCCGAGCAGTGGGGTGGCCTGCAGTGCGATCCGACCTTGTTCTACGAAGCGGTGCGCCGCATCGCGACGGCATGCGGCTCGACCGGCTGGGTCAGCTCGATCGTCGGCGTGCACAACTGGCACCTCGCCCTGTTCGACCAGCAGGCGCAGGAAGAGGTGTGGGGCGACGATCCGACCGTGCGCGTCTCCTCCTCGTACGCACCGATGGGCGCGGGTCACGTGGTCGACGGCGGCTACCTCGTCAGCGGATCGTGGAACTGGTCGTCCGGTTGCGACCACGCGACGTGGACGTTCGTCGGCGGCCCGGTGATCAAGGACGGCAAGCCGGTCGACTTCGGCAGCTTCCTGATCCCGCGCAACGAGTACCGCATCGACGACGTCTGGCATGTGGTCGGCCTGAAGGGCACCGGTAGCAACACGCTTGTGGTCAAGGACGTCTTCGTGCCGACGCACCGATTCCTTTCGTACAAGTCGATGAACGACCGCACGGCGGGCGGACTGAAGACCAATACCGCGCCGGTGTACAAGATGCCTTGGGGCACCGTGCATCCCACCACGATCTCGGCGCCGATCGTCGGCATGGCGTACGGCGCCTACGACGCCCACGTCGAACATCAGGGCAAGCGGGTGCGCGCCGCGTTCGCGGGCGAGAAGGCCAAGGACGACCCATTCGCCAAGGTGCGCATCGCCGAGGCGGCCAGCGACATCGACGCCGCGTGGCGGCAGCTGATCGGCAACGTCGGCGACGAATACGCGCTCCTGAAGGAGGGCAAGGAGATCCCGTTCGAGCTGCGCGCCCGGGCCCGTCGCGACCAGGTGCGTGCCACCGGACGTGCGATCTCCTCCATCGACCGGCTGTTCGAGGCGTCTGGTGCGACCGCCCTGAACAACGACGCACCTGTGCAACGGTTCTGGCGTGACGCGCACGCCGGCCGGGTGCACGCGGCCAACGATCCAGAACGCGCCTACCTGATCTTCGGGAACAACGAGTTCGGGCTGCCGCCCCAGGACACGATGGTCTGATGACTTCGTTCGCCGCCGAAGCCGCTCAACAGCAAGAGATCACGTTCGAGTCGACCTCCCGGTATGCCCAGGTCCGCGAGGACATGCGGCTGCACTATCACGAGGCCGGCGTCGGCAACGAGCAGACGATCGTGCTGCTGCACGGCGGTGGCCCTGGCGCGTCGAGCTGGTCGAACTTCTCGAAGAACATCCCCGTGTTGGCGAAGCACTTTCACGTCCTCGCCGTCGACCAACCGGGGTACGGCCATTCCGACAAGCACACCGAACACGAGCAGTACAACCGCTACAGCGCCACGGCGTTGCTCAACCTGTTCGATCACCTGCAGATCGAACGCGCTGCGCTGGTGGGCAATTCGCTGGGTGGCGGCACCGCGGTCCGGTTCGCGCTCGACAACCCGAAGCGGGCGGGCAGGCTGGTGCTGATGGGTCCCGGCGGGCTGTCGGTGAACCTCTTCGCTCCCGACCCCACCGAAGGCGTGAAACTGCTCGGCAGGTTCGCCGTCGAACCCACCCGCGAAAACATCGAGAAGTTCCTGCGCATCATGGTGTTCGACCAGAACCTCATCACGCCTGAGCTCGTCGACGAGCGGTTCGCGATCGCCAGCCAGCCAGAGTCGCTGGCCGCGACGAAGGCGATGGGCAAATCGTTCGCGGGGCCCGATTTCGAGCTCGGGATGATGTGGCGCGAGGTCTACAAGCTGCGTCAGCCCGTGCTGCTGATCTGGGGCCGGGAAGACCGCGTCAACCCGCTCGACGGCGCGCTGGTCGCACTCAAGCAGATCCCGCGTGTGCAGTTGCACGTCTTCGGGCAGTGCGGACACTGGGCACAGCTGGAGAAGTTCGACGAGTTCAACAAGTTGACGATTGATTTTCTTGGAGGTGGGTCATGAGCATCAAATCTCTGGGCTACCTGCGGATCGAGGCCACCGACATCGCGGCATGGCGCGAGTACGGCCTGAAGGTGCTCGGCATGGTCGAGGGTTCCGGCGCGACAGACGGTGCGCTCTACCTCCGGATGGACGAGTTCCCGGCCCGCCTGGTCATCATCCCGGGAGAGAACGACCGGCTGCTCCAATCCGGTTGGGAGACGGCCAATGCAGCGGCGCTCCAAGACATCCGCAAGCGTCTGGACGTCGAGGGCACGCCGTACAAGGAGGCGTCGGCCGCCGAACTCGCCGAACGCCGCGTCGACGAGATGATCACGTTCGACGACCCCTCAGGCAACACCCTCGAGGTGTTCCACGGCGTCGCCCTGGAACATCGTCGGGTCGTCAGCCCGTACGGCCACAAGTTCATCACCGAAGAGCAGGGCCTCGGGCACGTGGTGCTGACCACGAAAGACGATGCCGAGTCACTGCACTTCTACCGCGACGTGCTCGGCTTCTATCTGCGTGACTCGATGCGGCTGCCACCGCAGCTCGTCGGCAGGCCCGCCGACGGCGCACCCGCGTGGTTGCGATTCTTCGGCGTCAACCCGCGCCACCACAGCCTCGCCTTCATGCCGGGGGAGACACCGAGCGGCATCGTGCACCTGATGGTCGAAGTGGGTGAAGCCGACGACGTCGGGCTGTGCCTCGACCGCGCATTGCGCCGAAAGGTGCCGATGTCGGCGACGCTGGGCAGGCACGTCAACGACAAGATGCTGTCGTTCTACATGAAGACGCCGGGCGGCTTCGACGTCGAATTCGGTTGTGAGGGATTGCAAGTCGACGACCCCGATTGGGTGGCGCGGGAGAGCACCGCGGTCAGCCTGTGGGGCCACGACTTCAGCATCGGCTTCAAGTAGTAGTGGTTGTGTCCGCCGAACCGATGGACCCGCGCACATTCCGAAATGTGCTTGGCCAGTTCTGCACCGGCATCACGGTGATCACCACGATGGCCGACGACGCGCCGATCGGGTTCGCCTGCCAGTCGTTCGCGGCGCTGTCGCTGGAACCGCCGCTGGTCCTGTTCTGTCCGACCAAGGTCTCGCGGTCGTGGAAGGCCATCGAGGCCTCCGGCAAGTTCTGCGTCAACGTGCTGCACGAGAAGCAGACGGACGTCTCGGCGCGGTTTGGTTCCAGGGAACCAGACAAGTTCGCCGGGATCGACTGGGGCCCATCGAAATTGGGCTCACCGGTGATCAAGGGCACGCTTGCGCACATCGACTGCACCGTGCACTCCGTGCATGACGGCGGCGACCACCTCGTCGTCTTCGGCGCTGTGCACTCGCTGACCGATGTGCCGCACAAGAAGCCACGGCCGCTCTTGTTCTACCGCGGCCAGTACACCGGAATCGAACCGGACAAGAACACGCCTGCACACTGGCGCGACGACCTCGAGGCGTTCCTCACCGCCACCACCGACGACACCTGGCTCTAGTCCCCTACCTGCGGTGTGGGCCCACTTCCCCCGATGAAGGCGATGATCTCGTCGGCTACTTCGCGGTGCATGGTGTCGTTCAGGATGTCGTGGTGCCCGCCGGGAAACTCCTTGAGCCGCAGCGGTTCCAGCTGCTCGGCGTAGGCAGCCACGGCGCCGATGGGAGCGATCGGGTCGGCGATGCCGTGCACCGCCAGCGTGGGCACCTTCAGGCCGGGCAGGTCGCGGCCGAACCGGTCCCATGCGGTGTCGAGTGCCCGCGCCAACGGGGCACCGTCGGCGTCGACGAACGCCAGCGGATCGTTCTCGAGCGAGTCCAGGTAGAACGGATCGTCGGAGAGCCAGTGCGGGTCGAGATCGAATGAGCTGTCCGCGTCGAGCAGCTCCGGAATCGGCACGAGCGGCGCGCCCGAGATGACACCCGCGCGGTAGCGGTCGGGCTGGTCGAGCAGGCGGGTCAGGGTCACCACCGCGCCGAACGAATGGCCCTGGGCGATAAGCGGCAGCCCGGGACGCTCGCCCTCGGCAAGCTCGGTCAACGTGTCGGCCAGATCCGAGCTGTCGGCGATGGAGCCGAAATCGCCGCGGGTGCCAGGGCTGAGCCCATGGCCGAACTGGTCGACCGCCCACAGGTCGATGCCCGCGGCATTGAGCGCGAAGCCGTACCGGTGGTAGACGCCGGTGTGCTCGCCGAAGCCGTGCAGGAATACGACGACGGCGCGTGGTTCCTTCGCCGCCCAGTGGCGGTAGTAGGCCCGACCCTTCGGGTGATCGATGAACGGCATAGCGATGAGTTTAGCTGTGATCCACCGCACACGGGCCAGCCGACTGAGATCCACGACGGCTGCTTCGCGCGCCGCAACTCACCGATTCCTGCCAGCTGTCGATCAATTGCTGCCAGCGGAATTAAACCCTTGACCTCGCCGTTTAAACAGGCATACCGGACAGAGGGAACCACCAAGTCCGGTGACACGGGGTCCGAGCCCACAAGGCTCGAACACCACAGAGAAGAGAAGAGAAGGCACGAAAATGAAGAAGTTCGGGTTTGCCACAATCATCGCCGGCGGTATGGCTGCCGCCGTGCTCGGCCTAGCCGGCCCGGCCCAGGCCACCGTCCCCGCGAACGCAGTGGACGTTGTCTTCACGGGGCCGTCGCAGGGCATCGACCACCTCGACTGGCTGAATGACATCCAGCAGAAGCCGAATGTGGCCCGTCCTGACACCACGGTGCGGAGCAATCCGTAACCAGCCAGAGCTGACAAGAGGGCATCCCAACCGGGGTGCCCTCTTTCTTTGTTATCGCGCGCCCAGCAGCACGTCGTGCTGGTCGGCCATCCGGTTTCGGATCGCCTCCACCACGGCGCCGACCTCGGGTCGTCGCAGCGTCTCCGGTCGCGCGACGAGCCAATAGGTCAACTGCACGACGACCGCTTCTCGGTAACACCCGGACGAGGTCCTCGTGTCGGTCGGCCATGAAGCACGGCAGCAGGCCGATGCCCGCCGCGGCGCGGGTCGCCTCGACATGGACGAAGACATTGGTGGACGTCACCGATTCGCGCATCGCGGGAGCGAAACTCGGTGCCAGGTCGAGGTCGTCGACCTGAAGCATGGAGTCGATGAAGTAGACCAAGGGGTAGCGCGCCAGATCCTCGATGCTCTGCGGCGAACCGTGTTCGGTCAGGTACTCGCGTGCCCCGTACAGCCCGAGGCAGTAGTCGCCGAGCCGGATCGCCTCCGCCCGGTGCACCTGCGGTTCGCCGACCACCACCTCGATGTCGAGACCGGAGCGTTGTTGGGTGGCGCGGCGGGTGGCCGCGACGATCTCCACGGCCACTTTCGGATGTCTGCGCTGCACCTGTGCCGCCGCCGGTGCGGCGATGTATGCGCTGAAACCGTCCGTCGCCGAGATTCGCACCACCCCTTCGAGTCCCCGCGAGCCCTCCGCGTCGACGGTGAGCGAGCGCACCGCCGTCTCGACCGCTTCGGCGGCCGCGAGCGCCTCGCGGCCGAGATCGGTCAGTTCCCAGCCACCCGCGACGCGCGCCAGGACCCGCCCCCCGATCGACTCCTCGAGTGCGGCGATGCGGCGCGAGATCGTGGTGTGGTTGAGGCCGAGTTCCTCTGCGGCCGTGTTGTAGCGGCCGGACCGGCCGACGGCCAGCAACACGAGAAGGTCGTCGGCGCTTGGCCGACGGCCCGAGGGCAACGTCATATCTGCATTTTTGCAGCTACTTCCTGCAGTTTTGGCCATTGCGGCTTTGGGGTACCTGCATGAATACTCACACACGTCTGTGTTCGGCGTCACACATGAAGGAGTCTCAATGAGCGATCGTGGGCCCGTTCCGGCCGGACTCAAGCGCGTCGTGGTCGCCTCGATGGCAGGCACCGTCGTGGAGTGGTACGAATTCTTCCTCTACGGCACCGCCGCCACGCTGGTCTTCAACAAGGTGTTCTTCCCGGCGAGTGACAGCGCCTACGGCGCCATCTTCGCCGCGTTCCTGACCTATGCGGTCGGCTTCATCGCCCGCCCGCTCGGCGGCGTGGTGTTCGGGCACTTCGGCGACAAGTACGGCCGCAAGAAACTGCTGCAGTTCGCCATCCTGCTCGTCGGCGTCGTCACGTTCCTGATGGGCTGCCTGCCGACCTACGACCAGATCGGCGTCTGGGCGCCGGTGCTGCTGGTGGTCCTGCGCTTCCTGCAGGGCTTCGCGGTCGGCGGCGAGTGGGGCGGCGCCGTGCTGCTGGTGGCCGAACACAGCCCGAACAAGAGCCGCGGCTTCTGGGCCAGTTGGCCGCAGGCCGCGGTGCCGGTCGGCAACATGCTCGCCACCGTCGTGCTGTGGGTGCTGACCGCGACGCTGTCCGAGGAGGACTTCCTGTCATGGGGATGGCGGATCGCGTTCTGGCTGTCTGCGGTGGTGGTGCTGGTCGGCTACTACATCCGGACCAAGGTCACCGACGCGCCGATTTTCGTTGCGGCACAACAGGAAGTCGAGCGGGTCAAGGCCGTCTCCTACGGCGTGGTCGAGGTGCTCAAGCGTTATCCGCGCGGAGTGTTCACCGCGATGGGTCTGCGGTTCGCCGAGAACATCATGTATTACCTCGTCGTCATCGTCTCGATCACCTACCTCAAGGTGCAGGTCGGCGTGGACACCAACGCGATCCTGCGATACATGCTCGTCGCGCACGCGGTGCACTTCGCCGTCATTCCGCTGGTCGGCAGGCTGGCCGATCGGGTCGGCCGCAGGCCCGTCTACTTCGTCGGCACGGTGCTCGCGGGCACCTGGGGCTTCTTCGCGTTCCCGATGATGGACAGCGCCAACTATCTGCTGATCATCGCCGCCATCGTCATCGGCCTGGTCATCCACGCGCTGATGTATGCGCCGCAGCCGGCGATCATGGCCGAGATGTTCCCGACCCGGATGCGGTATTCCGGTGTGTCACTTGGCTATCAGGTCACCTCGATCGTCGCGGGCTCCGCGGCGCCCGCCATCTCCGTCAAGCTGCTGGAGATCTTCGACTCCTGGGTGCCGATCGCGATCTACCTGGCCATCGCCGCGGCGATCACCCTCATCGCGGTGTTCTACCTGCGCGAGACGAAGGGGCTTGACCTGGAGATCCATCGACGAGGCCGACCGTGACGACCTGGCGAAGGCCGGGGTCGTATGACGGCACTCGAGGGACGCACCGCCCTCGTCACCGGCGGTGCCGGCGGCATCGGCGCGGCATGCGCCCGCGAGCTTTCCGCGCGTGGGGCCGTCGTGACCGTCGCGGACCTCGACGATGTCGGCGCCAAGGCCGTCGCGGATGAGATCGGTGGAAAGGCCTGGCCCGTAGACCTTTCCGACGTCGCCGCGTTGGAGGAGTTGCAGCTGGAGACCGACATCCTGGTCAACAACGCGGGAATCCAGCATGTCAGCCCCATCGCCGACTTCCCGCCGGACCGCTTCCGGTTCATGCTCGCACTCATGGTGGAGGCGCCCTTCCTGCTGATCCGCGCCGCACTCCCGCACATGTACGACAACGGTTTCGGACGCATCATCAACATCTCGTCGGTGCACGGACTTCGTGCCTCCGAGTACAAGGTCGCCTACGTCACGGCCAAGCACGCGCTCGAGGGACTGTCGAAGGTGACCGCGCTCGAGGGCGGCCCGCACGGAGTGACGAGCAACTGCGTCAACCCGGGCTACGTGCGCACGCCGTTGGTGACCAAGCAGATCGCCGACCAGGCCCGCACCCACGGCATTCCGGAGCAGGAGGTCGTGGAGGACGTCCTGCTGAAGGAGAGCGCGATCAAACGGCTCCTCGAACCGGAAGAGGTTGCGGCACTGGTCGGTTGGCTCGCATCACCCGACGCCGGAATGGTGACCGGTGCGTCCTACACGATGGACGGCGGCTGGAGCGCGCGCTAGATCTCGGTTTCACAGCCAGGTTCCGATGCGGCGCAGCGCCTCTTCGATGTCGACGGTCGGGCCCGCGAACGACAGCCGCACGAATGAACCGCCGCGCTGTGTATCGAAATCGATCCCCGGCGCGATCGCGACACCGGTGTCGGCCAGCAGCTTGGAGCAGAACGACAGCGAGTCGCCGGTCAGATGCGATACGTCCGCATAGACGTAGAACGCGCCGTCGGTCGGCGCGAGCCGGTCGATGCCGAGCTTCCGCAGCCCGTCGAGCAGTAGCTGCCGGTTGGCGGCGTAGTGATGGAGCAGCGCATCCGCCTCGGCGATCGACTCCGGCGTGAACGCCGCGACCGCGGCCGTCTGGGACAGCACGGGCGGGCAGATGGTGAAGTTTCCCGTCAGGCAGTCCACCGCGCGCTGCAGCTCCCTCGGTACCAGCAGCCAGCCCAGCCGCCATCCGGTCATCGCGAAGTATTTCGAAAAGCTGTTCACCACAATGGCTTCCCGCGATGTCTCCCATGCGCAGCTGGTGTCGGGGGCGCCCTCGTAGACCAGGCCGTGATAGACCTCGTCGCTGATCAGCCGAACACCCGACTCCGCGCACCACGACGCGATCGCCGCCAGCTCGTCGGGTGGGATCACGGTGCCGGTCGGATTGGCCGGGCTCGCCACGATCACGCCCTGCACGGGAGGATCGAGCTCCGCCAGCATCTGTGCGGTCGGCTGGAACCTGGTCTCGGGTCCGCACGGGATCTCGACGACCTGACAGCCGAGCGCCGACAGGATGTTGCGGTAACACGGATATCCGGGGCTCGCGATCGCCACGCGGTCGCCGACGTCGAAGCAGGCCAGGAACGCCAACAGAAATCCGCCCGACGAGCCGGTGGTGACCACGACGTCGTTGGGATCGACGATCAGCCCGTGCCGAGATTGATAGGAGCCCGCGATCGCCGTGCGCAGTTCGGGGATGCCGAGCGCGACGGTGTAACCGAGAACGGTGTTGTCGAGTGCCGCCTTCGCCGCGGCGCGCACCGCCGCCGGCGCCCCTGCGCTCGGTTGGCCCGCCGACAGGTTCACCAGGTCGCCGTGCGTGCGCTGGCGTTCCGCGGCGGCCAGCCACACGTCCATCACATAGAACGGTGGGATGCCTGCCCGTAGAGCGACGCGGTTGCCGGCCACGTTGGTCAGGCTAGGCGGCGCAGGGTCTCCCTCTTCACCCGGATCCGGATCGCGTTCAACCTCGAGTCGCGAAGTTCCTGACGTCGACGCACCATGCGCTCCCCGAGCGAGGCGAGTCTCGGTTGTCCCGAGCGCCTGGGCCTGGAAGAACATCAGTTCCTCTTCCTCGCCGGCATGATGCTCCAGCGTCGACGCAAGCATGTCGAGCTCGATACCGAAGTCCTCAGATGCGGGATCGGTGCGCAACACGACGGCGAGCTGGTCGTCGATCTGCCGGTGCTGAGCGTGAGATTGGCCGAGCAGCGTACTGACCTCGGCAATCGCGGGATAGAACAACTCGTCCTCGATCTGCACATGCACGGTCAGCACGCCGACCAGTTGATCGAGCAGTTCGCGGCGCCGTTCGCTGTCGTCGGTCGTGGTTGACTTCAGCTGACCCAGGAGGCCGCGCAACCGGTTGTGGTCCTCGAGGAGGACGTCGTCGGCGTTCATCTCGACACCACCGCCGTCGCGTACTTCGTCCGGTCAGAGTCGGTCTGGACATGCGGCTGTCGCCGAATTTCGATGTGTCCGTTGTGAACGCGTGCTTCGTAGCGCGCGAGTGGCGCGGTCGCCGGGCCGTTGACCGGGGCACCGGATTCGAGGTCGAAGCACGATCCGTGCCATGGACACACCAGGTCACCCTGGTAGAGCCAGCCCTCCGACATCGGCGCCTCCAAGTGCGAGCATCGCTCGCCGACCGCGTAGACCTTCTCACCGCGACGCACGAGCACCACCGCCACCTCGTTGAGGTGGACCTGCCGGGGCTCGTCCGGCGGCAGGTCTTCGGTTGCGATCACCGGTACGAAGTCGCGCGGCTCCAGGCTGGTTTCGGATCGATCCACGCCGATTCGGTGGTGATACACCAGGTCGCCGCCGAGGTAACCTGCCGTCGCAGCCAGCAGATAGCCCATCACGCCGGCCCCGCGGCCTCGGGACGGCATCCCCCTTGCCCGGAAGCGCCATGAGGCGACGTACAGACCGAGTGCGGACGCGTTGAGCGCCCCGTGCACCAAGCCGACACGGCGCGCCGTGTCGTGGGTGTACTGCCAGTCCGTGGCGCCCGTGACCGCGGCGCCGATGCCGCCGAGGATGCCGACTTCGACAGAGATATTGGCCGCACGGCCGAGCGCGATCGAGCGTGGTGTGACTGCGTCGATTCCGTCGAGGACCAGCGCCGTGGTCCAGGCCCCAAGCGGTATGTCGGTCAATGCGGGATGGATCGGGTGGCCGAGCCACGTCCCGTGCAGCAGGCTCTGTACAGGTCGACCACGGCCGCCGAGCAGATTGAACCCGAGCGCCATGGTCCGTTCGAATTTGTAGCCCAGTTGGTCGAGCCAACGCTGCCTTTCGACGGCATGGACGGCCCGGTCAGCGGCTTTCCGGACGCTGAACATATCAATGCAACTCCTCCCCATGTATTCGAGCTCCCTATTGGGACACGGGGAACACCGCCGCCTGGTTCAGCTTCAGAGCACTTCCGACTCGAGCCTGCGCAGATGCTCCCGCGGCGGACCGAGCAGCTGTGCGCTGCCGTGCGCGCGCTTGAAGTACAGCTGGATGTCGTGCTCCCAGGTGATCGCGATGCCGCCGTGCATCTGCACGGCTTCGGCGGCCACCTTGGTGAAGGCCTCGCTGGCCGAGAACCGGGCCAGCGCCGCCGACGTGGCCGACGGCTCGGCGATGGCGTCGTTGACGACGGCGCGCGCGGACTGCACCGCGACATAGAGGTCGGCCATTCGGTGCTTGAGCGCCTGGAAGCTGCCGATCGGGCGGCCGAACTGGACGCGGTCCTTGGTGTATTCGACGGTCAGGTCGAGGCATTTCGCCGCGGCGCCGATCTGCTCGGCGGCCACCAGGATCGCCGCGGTGTCGGCCAGGCCCGGGTCGGCGCCGATGTCCGCTGTGCTAGCAGGCTCCAACCGCGCCAACGGCCGCGTCAGGTCCATGGCGTCGACGGGGGTCGCCGTGAACTCGGTCCACCGGGTCAGCGTCTTGCCGTCGGCGGCGACGACGATGTCGGCGACGGCGCCGTTGACCACGAAGCCGGGGTCGAAGACGACGGCCCCGATCGCGGCGCCTTCGGCCAGCTTCTCGATCGCATCGGTGTCGGGTTCGTCAGCGGAAAGCAGCGCGAGCTCGGCCAGCGTCGTGCCCAGCAGCGGCGTTGGCGCAAGCGCTTTACCCAGTTCTTCGAGGACGACGGCGGCGTCGGCGAGCTCGCCCCCTGCGCCGCCCAGCTCCTCGGGCACCACCAGCGCGGCCGCTCCGACCTGCTCGCACAACAGTTTCCACAGCGACTCGTCGTAGCCGTGCTCCGACTCGATCGCCTGGCGGACCGCCGCCGGAGATGCGTGCTTGTCGACCAGCGCCGCGACGGTTTCGCGCAGCAGCTCGCGTTCCTCACTCATGAAAAGGCCTCCAATACCCGGCGCCGGTGCCATGTCGGGTCACCCCACGCCGACCGCAACGCCTGTACCCGTAGAAGCAGAAGTGACAGATCGTGCTCTTGCGTGAAGCCGATGGCGCCGTGCGTCTGCAGCGACGCGCGCGCAGACAGCAGTGCGGCGTCGGCCGCCGCCACGAGCGCCGCGCTGACATCGCGTGCTGTGTCGTCGGATCCGTCTGCCAGCGACAGCGCCGCACCGTAGACCAGCGGCCTGGCCAACTCGACGGCGATGTACACGTCGGCAAGCTTGTGCTTGATCGCCTGGTAGGACCCGATGGTCCTGCCGAACTGGCTGCGCTGTTTCGCGTAGTCCACGGAGGCGTCCAACATGGCCTGGCCCGCACCAACCAGCTGTGCGGCATTCGCGAGCACGCCGTACTCGAAAGCCTTTGCAGTGTCGGCCTTCTGTGCATCGCCCGAAGCTGTCGCGTCGAACAGCTTCCGTGCGGGGTCGACGGACTCGTGCTGACCTCCCGCGCTGCCGTCGCGCACCTCACCGTCGCCAGCAACGAGAATCAGCCCGGCGGAGTCGGCGTCGACGGCGCGTGGCACATGCGGAGGTAGCGCGGCCGTGGCGATCAACTCGCCGGATGCGAGCGCACCGCAGCGCTCGTCGTCGGCGAGCAGAACCGGTGCCACCGCGATGGATTCGGTGACCGGACCGGGCACGCCCCAGTACCCGAGCCTTTCAGCGGCAACCACGAGGTCGACGGGATGCGCCTCGATGCCGTCGAACCGTTCAGGCACCAGCAGCGCCGTCACGCCGAGGTCGGCCAGCGTCGACCAGACCTTGCGGCCGGGACCGGTGTCGCCCTCCGCCCATGCGCGCACCGCCGCGGGGACGCCGGCCGCTCCGAGCGCCGCGTCGATGCTCGCCGCGAAGTCGCGCTGCTGTTCGTCGATCTCGAAGTTCATTTCTGTCCCTTGGGCTCGCGGGGCAGACCCAGTAGCCGCTCGGCGATGATGTTGCGCTGAATCTCGTTGGTGCCTGCGTAGATCGGGCCGCCGAGCGCGAAAAGCAGCCCGTCGGTCCACGAGTCGACCAGCTCGCCGTCGGCACCCCGCATGTCCAGGGCGGTCTGGTGCAGGGCGACATCGAGATCCGACCAGAACACCTTGGTGATCGACGACTCGGCGCCGAGCTCGCCGCCGTTGGCGAGCCGCGTGACGGTGCCGAAGGTGTGCAGCCGGTACGCCTGGGCCTTGATCCACGCGTCGGCGACCCGGTCGGTGAAGGCCGGATCGGGGTTGGCCGTCCATTGTTCGACGAGTCGCTCGGCCGGTGCGATGAACCGCGCAGGGCTGCGCAGCGACATTCCACGCTCGTTGCTCGACGTGCTCATCGCGGCGCGCCAGCCGTCGTGCACCGCCGCCGATCACGTCGTCGTCAGCCACGAAGACGTCGTCGAGGAAGATCTCACCGAACCCGGTGTCGCCGCCGAGTTGTGCGATCGGCCGCACCGTCACGCCGTCGGCCTTCAGGTCGAACATGAAGTAGGTGAGACCCTTGTGCCGCTCGGCCTCGGGGTCGGACCTGAAGAGCCCGAATGCCCTGTCGCCGAACGGCGCCCGCGAGCTCCAGATCTTCTGCCCGTTGAGCTTCCAGCCGCCGTCGGTCTTGGTCGCCGTTGAGCGCAGCGACGCCAGGTCGCTGCCCGACTCCGGTTCCGACCAGGCCTGCGCCCAGATCTCCTCGCCGCTGGCCATCTTCGGCAGCACCCGGTCGAGTTGTTCCTCCGTGCCGTGCGCGAACAGTGTCGGAGCCAGCATCGAGGTGCCGTTGGCGCTGGCGCGACCGGGCGCCCCGGCCCGGAAGTACTCCTCCTCGTAGACGATCCACTGAAGCAGTGTGGCGTCGCGGCCGCCGTAGCGCTCCGGCCACGCGATGACCGATAGGCCTGCATCGAATAGCACCTTGTCCCAACGCCGATGCTGCTCGAAGCCCTCTGCCGTGTCGTACGACTTCGTGGGGAAGTGCTCCTTGTTGGCGGCGAGGAAGTCGCGGACCTCGGCCCGGAACTCCTCTGTGTCGCCGTCGAAAGCCAGGTCCATCAGATTCTCTCTCGCAATTGCGGTTTGACCACTTTGCCTCCCGGGTTGCGCGGCAGCGACGTCGAGGAACGTCACCGATCGCGGGGTCTTGAAATTCGCCAGATGCTCGCGCGTATAAGCGATCACGGCCGCCTCGTCGAGTTCGGCGCCGGGCAGCTTGACGATGAACGCCTTGCCGACCTCGCCCAACCGCTCGTCGGGCACCCCGATGACAGCGGCCTCCGCCACACCGTCCAGGCGTGCCAGCACCTGTTCGATCTCGGCGGGGTACACGTTGAATCCGCCGCAGATGTACATGTCCTTGAGCCGGTCGGTGATCTTCAGATTCCCGGCGTCGTCGACGCGGCCGATGTCGCCGGTGTGCAGCCAGCCGTCGGCGTCGATGGTGTTGGCCGTCGCCTCGGGGTCGTCGAGATAGCCCAGCATCACGTTGGGTCCGCGCAACAGCACTTCGCCTGCGCCGTCTTCGGCTGGGTTGTCGATGCGCAGCTCGAAGTCGGCGATCGGTCGTCCGCACGTGGTGGCGACGGTGACGGCGTCGTCGTCGGCGCGACACATCGTGCCAAAGCCGCTGGCCTCGGTCAGCCCGTACGCCGTCAACACGATGTCGATGTCCAGCTCCGACTGCATCCGCTCGATCAGCACCACCGGGATCGTCGCCGCGCCGGTGACCGCGAATCGCAGCGAGCTCAGGTCGTAGTCGCCGCGTTTGGGATGGTCGAGCAGTGTCTGGTAGATCGTCGGGGGTCCGGGCAGCACGGTGATCCGGTGCTCGGCCACTGCGGCCATCGCCTTCTCCGGGTCGAACGTCAGCTGCGGGATGAGCGTGGCCCCGGTCTGCAGACAGGCCAGGATGCCCGCCTTGTAGCCGAAGTTATGGAAGAACGGGTTGATACAGAGGTAGCGGTCGGCGCTGGTGACCTGCCCGCACGCCGCCCACGCCGCGGGCGCGTCCAGCGACTGCCGGTGTGCGCACAGCGCGCCCTTGCTGCGGCCCGTCGTGCCGGAGGTGAACAGGATGTCGGAGACGTCGTCGGGCCTGACCGCGGACGCGCGGCTGTCGACCGCATCCAGGTCCGCGCCGCGGGCGACGAACTCGTCCCAGGTGCCGTCGTCCTTGTCGATCGGAACGCGCACGATGTGCCGCAGGTCGGGCAGCCCAGCCCGATCCAGGTCGGCGGTCTTGTCAGCGCCGAGGAATTCACCGGACGCGACCAGCAGCGGCGCCCCGGTGCGGGCCAGCACGTCGGCGGCTTCGCCCGCGGTGTAGCGGGTGTTGAGGGGGACGACCACGCCGCCCGCGTAGTGGGTGGCCAGGCACGCGACGACCCAGTGCCAGGTGTTCGGCGACCAGATCGCGACGCGGTCCCCGGCGGCGACGCCGAGGTCGATCATCGCCGCGGCGGCAGTGCGGACCTCGTCGCGCAACTGCGCGTAGGTCAGCCGTCGGTCTCCGGCTGGATTGCCGGCACCGCCGGCGGTGGTAACCAGCGCGTCTTGGTCGGAGAATTGGTCGGCAATCCGGTCCAGGACCTGCGGGATGGTCCTCAGATCGGGGGTCATCGATGCTCCTCTAACAAAGCAAGTGCTTGGTAGGTTAGCCTACAGGGGTGATAGAGGTCCAGGAGTTCCGGGCCGAGGTCCGCGACTGGCTCGCCGACAATCTCGTCGGTGAATTCGCCGCGCTCAAGGGCCTCGGCGGGCCGGGTCGCGAGGATGAGGCGTTCGAGGAACGCCTGGCGTGGAACAAGCATCTGGCGGCTGCGGGCCTGACGTGTCTTGGCTGGCCCGAGGAGCATGGCGGCCGCGGCCTGTCGGTCGCACATCGCGTCGCGTTCTACGAGGAGTACGCCAAGGCCGACGCCCCAGACAAGGTCAACCACTTCGGCGAGGAACTGCTCGGGCCGACGCTGATCGCCTACGGCTCCGCGGAGCAGCAGAAGCGCTTCCTGCCGAACATCCTCGACGTGACCGAACTGTGGTGCCAGGGCTATTCAGAGCCCGGCGCCGGCAGCGATCTGGCGAATGTGTCGACCACCGCCGAACTCGACGGCGATCAGTGGGTGATCAACGGCCAGAAGGTCTGGACGTCGATGGCACACCTCTCGCAGTGGTGCTTCGTGGTGGCCCGCACCGAGAAGGGCTCGAAGCGTCACGCCGGCCTTTCGTATCTGCTGGTTCCGCTCGATCAGCCCGGTGTCGAGGTGCGTCCGATTGTCCAGTTGACCGGGACGGCGGACTTCAACGAGGTGTTCTTCGACGATGCCCGCACCGACGCCGACCTCGTCGTCGGCCAGCCGGGCGATGGCTGGCGGGTCGCGATGGGAACGCTGACATTCGAACGCGGCGTGTCGACACTGGGTCAGCAGATCCGTTACGCGCGTGAGCTTTCCAATCTCGCGGAGGTGGCCAAACAAAGCGGCAGCGTCGACGATCCGTTGATTCGCGAGCGACTGACTCGATCGTGGGTCGGCCTGCAGACCATGCGGTCCTACGCATTGGCGACCATGGATGTGGAGGGAGGCGGCCAGGCCGCCGGTAAAGATAACGTGTCGAAGTTGTTGTGGGCCAATTGGCATCGCGATCTCGGCGAGCTGGCGATGGATATCGTCGGTAAGGCCGGCCTGGTGGCAAAGGACGGCAAGTTCGACGAGTGGCAGCATCTCTACCTGTTCACCCGCGCCGACACCATCTACGGCGGGTCGAACGAAATCCAGCGCAACATCATCGCCGAGCGTGTGCTCGGATTACCCCGGGAGCTCAAAGGATGAGTCTTGCCGAAGCGCCCAAAGAGATTGACGGGCACGGACTTCTGACCGGAAAAGTTGTCGTGGTGACGGCGGCGGCGGGCACCGGCATCGGGTCGGCTGTCGCGCGCCGCGCGCTGGCCGAGGGTGCCGATGTGGTCGTCTCCGACCACCACGAGCGGCGACTGGGCGAAACCCGGGACCAGCTGGCGCGAGCTCGGGCTCGGCCGGGTGGAGAGCGTGGTCTGCGATGTGACGTCCACTGCGCAGGTCGATGCGCTTATCTCGTCGACGACCGCCCGGATGGGCCGCCTCGATGTGCTCGTCAACAATGCGGGCCTTGGCGGCGAGACCCCGGTCGTCGACATGACCGACGACGAATGGGACCGGGTGCTCAACGTGACGCTGACGTCGGTGATGCGGGCGACCCGCGCTGCACTGCGGTACTTCCGCGACGCCGACCACGGCGGCGTGATCGTCAACAACGCAAGCGTGCTCGGCTGGCGGGCCCAGCATTCGCAGTCGCACTACGCCGCGGCGAAGGCGGGCGTTATGGCACTGACCCGCTGCAGCGCAATCGAAGCAGTCGAGCACGGCGTGCGGATCAACGCGGTGTCGCCGAGCATCGCGCGACATAAGTTCCTGGAGAAGACGAGTTCGTCGGATCTGCTCGATCGGCTCTCCGAGGGTGAGGCATTCGGCCGGGCCGCCGAGCCGTGGGAGATCGCCGCCACCATCGCGTTCCTGGCCAGTGACTACTCCAGTTACCTGACCGGAGAAGTGATTTCGGTATCGAGCCAGCGCGCATGACAGAGCAACCGTCGGTCAGTCGTCGCGATGAGCTTCTGGAGCTCGCCGCGATGATGTTCGCCGAACGCGGCTTGCGCGCCACCACCGTGCGCGACATCGCCGACTCGGCGGGCATTCTGTCCGGCAGCCTTTATCACCACTTCAAGAGCAAAGAGCAGATGGTGGAGGAGGTGTTGCGCGATTTCCTCGACTGGCTGTTTGCCCGCTATCAGGAGATCGCCGACACCGAGCCCAACCCGCTCGAGCGGCTCAAGGGACTGTTCATGGCGTCGTTCGAGGCGATCGAGCACCGGCACGCGCAGGTCGTCATCTACCAGGACGAGGCGAAACGACTCTCCGGGCTGCCTCAGTTCGACTTCGTCGAGGCTCGCAACAAAGAGCAGCGGCAGATGTGGCTGGACCTGCTCAACCAGGGCGTCGACGAGGGCTACTTCCGCCCCGACATCGATGTAGACCTGGTCTATCGGTTCATCCGCGACACCACATGGGTTTCAGTCCGCTGGTATCAGCCAGGCGGACCGTTGACGGCCGAAGAAGTTGGCCGACAATATCTTTCGATTGTCCTTGGCGGCATCACAAAAGAAGGAGCCAAATATGCCTGAGGCATACGTCATCGAAGCTGTGCGCACCGCGGTCGGCAAGCGAAACGGGTCGCTAGCCGGTGTGCACCCGGTGGATCTGGGCGCAGCAGGATGGCGCGGTCTGTTCGATCGTGTCGATGTCGATCCCGGTGCGGTCGACGATGTGATCGCCGGCTGTGTCGACGCCATCGGACCACAGGCGGGCAACATCGCGAGGTTGTCCTGGCTTGCCGCCGGATACCCGGAGGAAGTGCCCGGTGTCACGGTGGATCGGCAATGCGGTTCCAGCCAGCAGGCCGTTTCCTTTGGCGCACAAGCCATCATGTCCGGCACCGCTGACCTGATCGTGGCCGGTGGCATGCAGAACATGAGCCAGATCCCCATCTCATCGGCAATGACCGTCGCCGAACAGTTCGGGTTCACGTCACCGACCAACGAATCCAAGAGCTGGCTGCACCGGTACGGCGACCAGGAGATCTCACAGTTCCGCGGAGCGGAGCTCATCGCGGAGAAATGGAACATCTCGCGTGAGGAGATGGAGGAGTACTCGCTCGCAAGCCATCAGCGTGCGCAGGAGGCGATCCGCGCAGGACACTTCGAGAACGAGATCATCGGAGTCGAGGGTTTCGTCACTGACGAGGGTCCGCGCGACACGTCGCTGGAGAAGATGGCCGGCCTCAAGACCCTCGTCGACGGCGGCCGCCTTACCGCCGCGATGGCGAGCCAGATCTCCGACGGCGCCAGCGCGGTGCTGCTGGCGTCCGAGCAGGCGGTCAAGGACCACAACCTGAAGCCGCGGGCGCGCATCCACCACATCAGCGCGCGCGGCGCCGATCCGGTGTTCATGCTCACCGGCCCGATCCCCGCGACGAGGTATGCGCTGGAGAAGACGGGCCTGTCGATCGACGACATCGACACCGTCGAGATCAACGAGGCGTTCGCCCCTGTGGTGATGGCGTGGCTGAAGGAGATCAAGGCCGACCCGGAGAAGGTCAACCCCAACGGCGGCGCAATAGCGCTCGGTCATCCGTTGGGCGCCACCGGCGCGAAGTTGTTCGCGACGATGCTGAACACGTTGGAACGCACGGGTGGTCGCTACGGGCTGCAGACGATGTGCGAGGGCGGCGGCACGGCCAACGTGACGATCATCGAGCGGCTCTAGTCGACGCGTTTGTAGCGCGCTACTGCGCGAGTGCGAGACCGCCGAGCGCGATGATCCAGCTGGCGAAACTGCCGACGAGGAAATACTCGGTGACGGCGTCGATACCGATGTTCCCGTTCTCGCGGGCCTTCGCAGCGTTGATCTCAGGGAACCGGATGATGCTCTTGGCGGCGACGACGGCGGTGGCCGCGGCAAGCTGACCGGCCAGGCCGAGCCCGAAGATCAGGATTCGTTCCATCGGACCGAGCAGGCGACCTCCCTTGAGCCGGTCCGACGGCTGCGGCTGACCCTCGGGTTTCACAGCGCCGACCGAGCCGAGCACCAGCCGCACCAACTGGTTGCCGGTGACGAACTGCAGCAGTACTGCGCCGACAATCATCAGCAGTCGGTTCGGGCTGACATCGCCGATGCCGGGTACCTCGACCCATGACGACCACCGCTCGACCAGGCCACCCACGTCGGAAGCCCAGCCGGACAACAGGATCAGGGACGCGAGCGCGAGCCCGAACACCGCCAGCGGCGCGCCCTCGTGATCGCCGGAGCGTTCAGCGCGGGCACCCAGCAGGACCCAACCGACGCCTGCGGCGGCCGCGATCGCCAACAGCGCAACGTCGCCGCGGTGCCACAGCCCGGACAGTGCGGCGCAGACCACCACCGCGGCGGGCGCAACCACCGCAGGCACCCATACCGGGCGGATTAGTCGCCGGACCGCATCGGCGATGCCCATCGCGATGAGCATGACAGCCAGCGCGCTCATGGCACGCTCCGCAGGTACTCCGATGCCACGACGATCAGGTCGAGACCGTCGCGGCCGGAGCGCTGCGACACCGCCGACGGGCTGATGCCCTCGGCCGCGGCGATGTCCTTCTTGGTCCGGTTCTTCAACAGTGCCTTCACAATCCGTGTCGATCGGTCGTCCAATGATCCAAGCAGGTGGTCCCGACATATCAGCGCCGCGTTGATCGCGTCGACGTCGGCCCTGGTCTCGGCGGCGCCCCTGAAAGACGTTCGCACCAGCGCCAGGCCGGGTTGGCGCTGAGCCGATGCCGTCCATTCGATGGCCTCACGGGCGGCCCACCAGCCGGGCCCGTCCTGGATGCCCGCGGCTTCGTCGAGCATGGTGACCGCACCCCAGCCGATGCCGAACCGCACATCGATCTCGGGTGCGACGGCCAACCGCAGCGACAGCGCCGCATCGATCGCGAGACCGACACCTGTGAATGCGCCCTGGAATTCGTCGCCGACCGTGAATGCGGGCGGATCGATCGCGTCACCTGCGACCTCTCGTAAAGCTTGGTTCAGCAGGTGGTGGGCGCCGGCACGGTCGGCGACGGTCCTCGAACCCACGACGTCGCCGATGAGGGTTGCTCGATCATTTGATGAAGCTTTATCCTTCATCTCTGTCATATGAAGATTATAGCTTCACTCTCGAATTTTGAAGCTATCTGCTTCATGAAGCCTACGGACGACTGCTCAGGCTGCTCAATGGGTGCTTTTTCCAGAAGCTGCCGAGTTCCTCGCAAATGAAGTCGGTCTTCTCTTCGAAGACCCAGTGTCCACAATCCTCGATGACGCCGCCCTCGGCGGAAGCGGCGATCGCCCTTGCGCAGTTGAAGCAGTGGTCTCCAAATGAAAAACGGCCTCCCCATGCCAGCATCGGCACCGTCAGCGTGTCTTTGGTCAGCTCGGCAGTTTGCGTGGCCATCTGGGGAATGTATCCGTAGTGGTTCAGGCTGGCGCGCAGGCTTCCAGGTTGCCTCATCTGCATGACGTACTGCTGCAATTCAATCTCCGGCACCGCAGTCGGGTTGAAGGCGAAGTCGCGGAAGAAATGTCGCAGGTACTGTTCTTCGCGACCCTCGACAAGAAGGCGGGTGACGTCCATGTTCATGTGCATGCCCAGATGCCAATAGGGAACGCGCGGGTCGACGTATCCGGGATAGCTCAACCCGAAGAACGGCGTCTCGATCGTCGCAATTGATGCGACACGGTTGGATGCCGCATAAGCCAGTGCGACCGAAGGCGGTCCCCCGAGGTCGTGACTGAGAATATGGAAGTTCTCAACCCCTTCGACCGCCAGCAGAGCGAGCATGTCCTCGGCGATCGTGTTCGGTTCATAGCCGTCGTACGGCTTGTCGCTGTCGGCGTACCCGCGCAGGTCGGGTGCGACGAATGCGTACTGGCCGGCGAATGCCTCAATTATCGGCAGGAATTCACGATGGTTCTGTGGCCATCCGTGCATGCAGAGGACGGTAGGGCCAGAACCCGCAGTGACGTAGTGGAGAGTAACCCCATTTACTTTTGCCCTTTTGTGTTCAAGAACGGTCATTGCCATCTCCTTCCATTTACCGGACCGTTTGGGCTGGCCGGAAGGCTACTCCGGCTGCGGTGCCGGTTGACCGTTTGTGCTGAAACGATTGCCGCGGTCACTCGGCGAGGGCGGCGGCCGCCTGCAGGTGTTTGACCGCGTCGCCGACGATCGTCTCGATCAGCTCCGCATACGACGGCAGGTCGTCGAGGATGCCTGCCACCTGGCCGCATCTCGAGGCTGTCGCTGATCATCGACCGCCAGGTCATCTTCGACAGCTTCTTGAACTTCTGCCCGTTGCGGACCGCCGCGCTGAAACCGCGTAGGCGCGAACCGCTTTCCAGCTTCTCCACCAGGCCGGTACGCAGCACGCGATGTGGCATACCGTCGACCCGTGTCGACACCACACCGATGAGGGTTGCGCGTGATGCGGCTCACAGCTTCATAGCGGGCATCGTTTCGGGTAACACAAAGGTGCTCACCAGGCTGAGTCCGACGAAGCCTGCCAGCATGAGGCCGATTGCGACGCCACCCCACATCGCCGCCAGCGGGGCAGCGATCAGTGGCGGTATCGCGCCGCCGACCAGGCCCGCGAGATTGAGCGCCAACCCGGCGCCGCTGTAGCGGTACCGGGTGGCGAAAAGCTCAGGAACGAACGCTCCAAGCGGCCCGTAGGACGCCCCCGCCACGGCATAGGCTCCGGCGATCGCCAGCGCGAAGCACCCGGCGTTACCGGTGTCCACCAACGGGATCAACACGAATGCCCACGGCACCCCCGCCGCGAGCGCGGCCATGATGACCCGCCTGCGCCCGAACCGGTCACACGCCAGCGCCGACGCCGCGCAGAACACCAGCGCCACGACCCCGCCCACGACGTTGACCGAAAGGATCACGTCAGGTGAAAAGCCGACGTGCGCGCGGGCGTACCCGGCCATGAACGTGTTCGCGGTGTAGCAAGAAGGCGAAGAATCCGAGCATGCATCCCGCCGCGAGCAGAACCTCGCGGCGCTGATTGGTGAGCAGCGTGAGAAACGGTGTTCCCGAGATGGCCCCGCGCGATCGCTGCTCGGCGAACACCGGCGTCTCCGCGATGTTCAGCCGAACGTGAAGGGCGATGGCTATCAGCGCGACGCTGAACAGGAACGGCAGGCGCCATGCCCAGTCCAGGAACGCCGAACTCGCTTCGCCGATCGTGGAGTTGACGACGAGGAAGACCAGGCTGCTGAAAACGAGGCCGCTCCCGACGCCCAATGACGTGAACATGCCGTAGCGGCCGCGCGATGCCGCTGGTGCGTATTCCATCGCCAGCAGGGCCGAGCCGGCCCACTCACCGCCGACAGCGAAGCCCTGGGCGAGCCGCAACGCCAAAAGGATCAAGGGCGCCGCGACGCCGATGCTGGCTGCGCCGGGTACCAGGCCGACCACGACAGTCGACAGGCCCATGATCAGCAGGGTGACGGTCAGCGTTGCCTTGCGGCCCAACCGGTCACCGAAGTGGCCGAAGAATGCCGCGCCCGCGGGACGGGAGACGAACGCCGCCGCGAAGGTGGCCATCGACGCGACCGTGGCCATCGTCGGGCCGAGGTGTGGAAAGAACACCTTGGGGAACACCAGCGCCGCCGCGGTGCCGTAGATATAGAAGTCGTAGTACTCGATTGCCGAGCCGACATAGCTCGCGAGCGCGACCCGCCTCATCGACGTGCCGCGGGTTGCGCTCGGCGCCATCGCAGTTGCGGTCATGCGGCTCAAGCTATGTCCGCGGTGCACGCGGGGTCGAGGTTGCGCTCACAACCCGCTTACTAGGCAAATTGCCACTTCTGCGCGTTCTGCTCGA
The DNA here is from genome assembly GCA_963822305.1 of uncultured Actinomycetota bacterium. GTDB lineage: Bacteria > Actinomycetota > Actinomycetes > Mycobacteriales > Mycobacteriaceae > Mycobacterium. Next base: position 247,758 of record CAWGHF010000024.1, read on the forward strand.
CGCGGAAGACGGCCGTGCCTAGTCGGTGACGAGACCTGCGGCAGCCCGCAGGTGCTTGACCGCGTCGCTGACGATCGTTTCGATCAGCTCCGCGCACGACGGCAGGTCGTCGAGGATGCCGGCGACCTGGCCCGACGCGAGAACGCCCGCATCGGTGTTGCCTTCGACGAGGCCGGCCTTCAGCAGCATCGGCGTGTTGGCGGCCATCACCACCTGCGACCAGCTGAGCTCCTTGCCGTGCCGCATCTCCAGCCCGTCGCTGATCATCGACCGCCAGGTCATCTTCGACATCTTCTTGAACTTCGCAGCGTTGCGCACCGCGGCACTGAAACCGCGAAGGCGCGAGCCGCTTTCGAGCTTCTCCACCAGCCCGGTGCGCAGCACCCGGTGCGGCATGCCGTCGACGCGGGTGGACACCACGGTCCCGTCGAGCCCGGCTTCCAGATACCGCCGCTTGACGTCGTCCGGCACGGTGGAGTCCGACGTCAGCAGAAAGCGGGTGCCCATCGCGACACCTGCGGCGCCGTAGGACAGCGCGGCGGCCAGCCCACGGCCGTCGAAGAATCCGCCCGCGGCCACCACCGGGATGTCCACAGCGTCGAGCACCGACGGCAGCAGCAGCGTGGTGGCGATCGGTCCGGTGTGGCCGCCACCCTCGCCGCCCTGCACGATCACCGCGTCGGCACCCCAGCCGGCCACCTTCTTGGCGTGCTTGGCCAACCCGACCGACGGGATCACGACGACGCCTGCCTCTTTGAGCTTGGCGATCAGATCGGGCTTCGGCGCAAGCGCGAACGATGCCACCTTGACGCCTTCGCGGATGAGGAGATCGATCCGGTCGTTGGCATCGCCTGCATCGGCGCGGATGTTGATGCCGAACGGCTTGTCCGTCGCTGCCTTCACCTTGGTGACCGCGGTCTGCAGCTCTTCCAGTGTCATCGTCGCCGACGCGAGGATGCCGAGACCGCCCGCGTTGGACGTCGCGGACACCAGTCGCGCGCCTGCCACCCAGCCCATGCCGGTCTGGACCACCGGATGGTCGATGCCGACCAGCTCGGTCAGCGGTGTGCGCAGCCTCTGCTTTCCCCCGAGTCGCTGCGCTCCTGCCCCTTGGGAAGTCATCCGCGTATTTCCTTGTCCCGCAGGGACTTGGGATCGATCACCTCGCGGAGGATCTTCAGTTCGTCGGCGGTGGCGAGTCGCGTCTCCTCGGCCTCGTCGAGCCCGTGAACCTCGAAGGAGGTGTTCTCGCGGACCTGTTCGGCATCGATACCGGGATGCAGCGACACCGCACGCATGGTGTGGTCAGGACCGTTGAAGTCGAACACGCCGAGGTTCGACACCACGCGGAACACGTTGACGAACCGGTATGCCGGGTTGTCGGGATCGACCTTGTTCCAACCGATCCCGGACACGATGTCTACGTCGTCGCAGAACACCCGCTTGGAGTGGTTGCCGACCCAGTAACTCGTCGCGTGGTTGATCGTGTTTCCCGGCGCGCCCCGCACACCGAACATCTGCCGGGTCGGGTGCTGCACGGCTCCGAATGCGGAAAGGTTCTGGTTGCCGTACCGGTCGACCTGATTCGCGCCCATCACGACATGGCGGCGGCCCCAGGCCAGCGTCTCGAATACCCGCCCGAACGGCATCCAGCCCTCGATCGCGCCCGCCGCGCCGATCGCCGGGGTATCGGCCAGCAGCCGGGCCTCGCCGTCGGTGAGGACGATGTCAGGGGAGAACGTCAGGCGCGCCAACCGTGCGCCGATCGACACCATGGTCGCCATCGGGCTGACCATGATTTCGCCTGCGTCACGGAACAGTTCGGCGCACGCGACAGCGCATACCTCTGCGCGGGACACGGAGATCACTTTGACGCCTCCTCAGAGAACTTGCGCACCGCCGCTTGGTATTCGGCTTCGCTACCGGACAGGTAGGTGCCAACGAACTCCTGCCATGTCTCGTCCGACCCGGCTGCTTCGGCGTAGTGACGCTGGAACTTCTCATCGCGCTTGTAGTCGGGTTCGGCGGTGGTGAAGTGCGCGCCGTTGGGCGCCTCGACGACACTGTCCACCATCATCCGGTTGATCAGCAGTGCCTGTGGAGGAACCGATTTCACCAGCTCCTCGGTCGGCACTACCCTCTCGACAGACAACAGGCGCTTCTGCGCGGCCATCAGATACAGGTCGTCGAAGTACGGGTCGATGCCGGTGTAGGCGGCGTTGCCTTGTTGGTCGCCGATGTTGAGATGCACGAACGCGACGTCGAGGTTCAGCGCAGGCATCGCGACGAGCTCCTCGTAGCCACCGTCGGTGGGGTACGGCGACTTCACGGTCCGCAGCTCGTCACCCCAAAACGCGCGCACATCGCTGCCAAGGCCGGCGCGGATCGGCAGGAACGGAAGTCGTTGCGCCGCAGCCTGTAAGCCGCACCGCAGCATTCCCTCGTCCATCTCGCGCGATTCGATCGAGCCGGTGGTGCGCGCCTTGGCGAACCACGGGTCGTAGAACGGCGGTGAGTCCAGCGACACGAAACCGTAGTAGACCCGCTTGACCTTGCCTGCCGAACAGAGCAACCCGATGTCGGGTCCGCCGTAGGTCACCACGGTCAGGTCGGTGACGTCGGTGCGCAGCAGCGCACGGACGAACGCCATCGGTTTGCGCCGTGACCCCCAGCCGCCGATGCCGATGGTCATGCCGCTCTCGACCGCGGCGACCGCCTCGTCGAGAGTTGTTCTCTTGTCGCTCACTTGGATCCCTTGTCAGTCCCGGCGAACGCGTCGCGATGCTCGTCGGACACCCCGGACAGGTTCAGCTCGAACGTGAAGCCCTGCTCCATCCGGTAACTGGAGTTGACCTTCTGCACGTCGATGAGGTTCAGCGCCTCCTTGGCGGCCCGGATGACCCGGGTGTCTTTCGAGGCGATGTCGCGTGCGACCCGGAGGGCCGACTCGTCGAGGTCGGCACGCGGGACCACCTCATGCACCGAGCCGTAGTGATGCAGGGTCGCGGCGTCGACGGTGGCGGCGGTGAAGAACAGTCGCCGCATCATGTGCTGCGGCACCAGACGCGACAGGTGGGTGGCCGCACCGAGGGCACCGCGTTCCACCTCGGGCAGCCCGAAGGTGGCGTCGTCGGAGGCGACGATCACGTCGGCGTTGCCCACCAGGCCGATTCCACCGCCGACGCAGAACCCGTTCACGGCCGCAACCACCGGAACCGCGCACTCGTACACCGCGCGGAAGGCCTCGAAGCAGCCGCGGTTGGCGTCGATCAGCGCGGTGTAGCCTTCGGTCTTCTGCATCTCCTTGATGTCGACGCCCGCGTTGAACCCGCGGCCCTCGGCCCGCAGGATCACGACGTGGGTGGACTGGTCGCGGCCCGCGGCCGTGATCGCGTCCGCGAGTTCGAACCATCCGCGGGACGGGATCGCGTTGACGGGTGGGTAGTCGACGGTGACCGAGACGATGCCCGGCTCGACCGACTTGGTGGTGATCGTCATCTTTGACTCCTGCAGGGGGTCGGCTACCTAAGCAAGCACTTGCTTGGTACGCTAGCACAGTGACCGACGCGGCTGACAGTGCTGGTTTGGCGGGCATCAACCTGCGACTGAGCGGCCGGGTCGTGCTGGTGACCGGCGGTGTGCGAGGGGTCGGTGCCGGTATCAGCGCCGTCTTCGCCGACCAGGGCGCGACTGTCGTGACATGCGCGAGGCGGCCGGTCGAGGGATCGCCCTATGAGTTCCATGCATGCGATGTTCGCGACGACGAATCGGTGAAGACGCTCATCGACGCGGTCGTCGCCGAACATGGCCGCCTCGACGTGGTGGTCAACAACGCGGGCGGGTCGCCCTATGTGCCCGCAGCGGAGGCGTCGGCCAAGTTCAGCAGCAAGATCATCGAGCTCAACCTCCTTGGCCCGCTGTCGGTATCCACGCATGCGAACGCCGCGATGCAGACGCAGGAGCGCGGCGGTTCGATCGTCAACATCGCAAGCGTCAGCGGCAGGCGGCCGACGCCCGGGACCGTGGCATACGGTGCCGCGAAGGCGGGCCTGGAGAACATCACCAGCACGCTGGCCGTCGAATGGGCGCCGAAGGTGCGGGTTAACTCGGTCGTCGTGGGCATGGTGGAGACCGAGCAGTCCGAACTGTTCTACGGTGACGCCGATTCCATCGCCGCCATCTCGAAGAACGTGCCGCTCGGCAGGCTCGCGAAACCGGCCGACGTCGGCTGGGCCGCGGCGTTCCTCGCGTCGGATGCTGCGTCCTACATCAGCGGAGCATCGCTGGAAGTGCACGGCGGCGGCGAGCCGCCGCACTACCTGGCAACCACAACCGCCGACATCAAATAATCAAGGAGACAACGAATGTGACTTCGCCAACGGCGTTCGCCGCCAGCTTCTCTTCACGCAGCGTCGGCTGTGTGACGGGCCAGCCCGGCCCGCAGGATGTTGCGTGCGGCGTGTTCGTCGGCGTGGGCACTGTGCCCACAGCGGCGACAAGCAAAAACCGCTTGCGTGACGCGGTTCTCTTTGGCTGCGTGCCCGCAGGCTTCGCAACCGTTGGAGGTGTGCATGGGGTCGACCTCGATCACGGTGCGTCCAGCGTCTTCCGCTTTGGCGCGCAGAATCGAGACGAATTGGCCCCAGGCAGCGTCGGAGATACTTCGGTTCAGCCCGGACTTGGCGGCTGCACCGTTGGGCAGGAACTGGCCGGGGTTGTCGGGGTCGGCGACGGGTGTAGCCCGACGCACCATGTTGGCAATCGCCAAGTCCTCCAACGCGATCAGGTCATAGGCCTCAACAAGTGTGCGGGCAGTCTTGTGGTGGAAATCGCGGCGGCAGTTGGCGATTTTTCGGTGCCGCGCTGCCAGCGTCTCACGCCGGCGGCCCCGGTTGTTCGACCCCGGCTTGGCGCGGGCCAGCCGCCGCTGCGCAGCACACAGCCGGGCGGCCGCGGCGCGAGCCCAGCGCGGATTGTGTATGTGATCGCCGTCGGAGGTGGTGGCGAAGCTAGCGATTCCGACATCAATTCCGGCCTGCCTGCCGGTGTCGGGCAGTGGTGTGGGGGGCACGTCGTCGCAGGACAGGATCAGCATCCAGTGTCGACCCTGGCGGCGGATCTGGATTGTTTTGACCCGCCCCACCACGTCGCGGTGCGCGCTGACCTTCACCTGGCCGACGCCCCGCAGATACACCCGGCGGCTGTCGGGGTGCCAGCGGGCACCGTCACCGTCTTTGGGCCACTCGACCGTGTCGAAGCGCGCCTTACCTTTGAACCGCGGATAGCCTGGCCTGGCCCCGGTTTTGAGCCGCTGGAAGAAACCCTCGAAGGCCCGGTTGAGTCGGCGCAGCGTGGCCTGCTGGCTGGAAAACGACCACACCGCCAAATCCGGGCGCAGCGCCCTAATCTCCTTGAGTTGCGCCGACTGATCGCCGTAGCCGATGCGAGTCCTGCTTGTCCCCCACGCGTCGCGGCGTTCCTGCAACGCCGCGTTGTACAACTCCCGGTGCGCATCCACACACGTCGCCAACGCAATGTGCTGACGCGCCGTCGGACGCAGTCGAAACTTATATGCCCGCCTCATGCGACCTCGGAACGACGAAAGCGAGATTCGGCCATGCCAAAACGGTACAAACGCCCACCGACACTCACCTTGACTACGTCACCGGGTGATCCGATTCCCCCGACGGCCGAAGCCGTCAATCCGCTCGGGACTCGCTGATGGGACTGCTCGACGGCCGCGTGGTCATCGTGACGGGTGCCGGTGGCGGAATCGGACGCGCGCATGCGCTGGCGTTCGCCGCCGAAGGGGCGCGCGTCGTGGTGAACGACATCGGTGTCGGCCTCGACGGTTCACCGGCAGGCGGCGGGAGCGCCGCGCAGGGTGTCGTCGACGAAATCACCGCTGCGGGAGGCGAAGCCGTCACCAGCGGCGCCAACGTCGCCGACTGGGCGCAGGCCGAAGGCCTCATTGCGACGGCCGTCGACACCTTCGGCGGACTGGACGTCCTGGTGAACAACGCGGGCATCGTCCGTGACCGGATGTTCGCCAATACCAGCGAAGACGAGTTCGACGCCGTGATCGCGGTTCACCTCAAGGGTCACTTCGCGACGATGCGACATGCGGCGGCGTACTGGCGCGCGCAGTCCAAGGCCGGAAACACGCCTGACGCTCGCATCATCAACACCAGTTCCGGCGCGGGGCTGCAAGGCAGCGTCGGTCAGGCGAATTACAGCGCCGCGAAGGCGGGCATTGCGGCCATGACGTTGGTGGCCGCCGCGGAGATGGGCCGCTACGGCGTCACCGTCAATGCGATCGCGCCGTCCGCACGCACCCGGATGACCGAGACGGTCTTCGCCGACATGATGTCGACAGAGGGCAAAGACTTCGATTCGATGGCGCCCGAGAACATTTCGCCACTCGTGGTGTGGCTGGGCAGCGTCGAGTCGCGCGACGTCACGGGCAGGATGTTCGAGGTCGAGGGCGGCATCATCCGCGCTGCCGAGGGCTGGGCACACGGACCGGAGGTCGACAAGGGTGCCCGCTGGGATCCGGCCGAATTGGGCCCGGTGGTCAAGGATCTGCTGGCGAAGGCGCGCCCGCCGGTACCGGTATTCGGCGCCTGACGGACGCGCTTCACCTCAGGCGGCGTCCTTCTCGGCGCTGTCGGTCGCATCCGTCGCGGCGCCCGCGACCTTCTTGACCGCCTCGCCGGCCTTCTCGAGGGACGTGGATATCTCGTTGCGGACATCCTGTACGGCCGCGGTCACGCGATCGTTGTTCTTCGAGACCGCGTCGGCAACCCTGCTGCCCGGCGTCACCTTGTTTCCCGCGGTGAGATCCGTTGCACCGTTCGACTTTCCGGCGAGCGTGGCCGCCGTCGAACTGCTCTGTGCGGCAGAACCCAGTCCTTGCACCGCATTGCCGAGATCGCTGGCGGTATCGGTGGCGAATTTCACGGTCGCCTTTGTCACGTCTTCGACGCCCTTGACGCCTGTTTCTGCGGTGGCGTTCTGGCTGAAGTTGTACAACGCGGTCTGTGGCGCCACGATCAGATCGCGGGCGTTGACGAACAGTTGCGTCGGCAGGTTCGCCGGCCCGACTTCTTCGCCGCCCCAGCTCTTCAGAGTCCAGCTGCCGTCATCGTTCTTCTCGACGACCACGACTTCGGTGTTGTCCAGTTGGTGAGTGAGCAGCAGCATCGGATCAGGATTGTCGACGTTCATCATCGTCCAGAACATGATCGTCGCGCCGTGCGAGAAGACGACGGGCTCGTCGCTGCCTTGGTTCTCCATCTGCTCGAGGGCGGCGTCGACGCGGGCGTCGAACTCGTTGCCATCCTCGGAGCCGGGGATCCGCACGAATCGCAGACCCAGTGACCAGGCCAGCGGAGCGAGCGCGTAACCGAGTCGCCCGATCCCCTCGTCCTCCGACGAGCCTTCGAAGATTCCGGCGTTGATCTCCTGGATGCCGTCGAGGACGACGACGTCCTTGTTGACAGACGCGGCGTATGGCTCGGCGGTCTGCTGAGTGCGGAGCATGGTCGACGCATAGACGCCGTCGTGCGGTGCACTGTTCAGGACGGCGACGATCGCCTCCGCTTGGCTCTGGCCGGTGGGTGTCAGTCCGGGCCCGGGCACCTCGGTGTTGATGATCCCGTCGGCGTTGGCCTGCGACTCCCCGTGGCGTACGAAGGTCACCGTCATCGCGCCGGCCGGAATGACCGCGACGATGAAGGAGACGACAGCGGTGAAGGCCGCTCCTACGACGCCCAGGACCTGCCTGGACAGCGATTTCTGCATCCGATACTCCATCTGTGAGCAGTGTGAACCGGATCACTGTACACAATTGGGAATCTGTCTTGTGCGAAGCGTCAAATATTGATGCAACGTCTGAGGGTCGAGCGTGGCCACGCGACGGAAAGGTTGTTCTGATTCCCTGAAGAGCGTTTGAAAAGTCGCTGTGCAGGTCATCATGATCAAGTGAGGCGGATCACATTGCCGGTGCTTGCCGGCGTAATGCTGTTGGTGTTGGCCGGGTGCGGGGGACAAAGAGGTGGTGAGGGCGGCGAAGCCGCGCAGGAGCCGACGACGTGCACCGTCGACTCCGACGCCCGCCTCAGCATCGCGACCGGAAACACCACCGGCGTCTACTACAGCCTTGGTGGAGCTCTCGCCGAAGCGATCGGCAAGAGCAGTGGCGGAAAACTGAAGGCCACTGCGGCGGAGACATCGGCGTCGCTGCAGAACATCCAGCAGTTGGTGGCGGGCACGCACCAGGTCGCCTTCTCGCTCGCCGACACGGCGTCCGACGCGGCGGAGGGCAAGGAATCCTTCGACGAGCCGCAGCCGATCGCGGCGCTGGCCCGGCTGTACCCCAACTACACACAGGTCGTTGCGCGGACTGACGCAGGCATCAACTCGATCGCCGACATGCGCGGGAAAAGGGTGTCCACCGGAGCACCGAATTCCGGCACTGAGGTGATCGCCAACCGCATGCTGCAGGCGGCCGGGCTCGACCCGTCCAAAGACATTCAGGCGCAGCGCACCGAGCTCGGCAAGACGGTCGAGGGGATGAAGGACGGTTCGATCGATGCGATGTTCTGGTCGGGCGGGCTGCCGACCAGCGGTATCACCGACCTCTTCACAAGCCAGCGCGGCAACGTCAAATTCATCGACGTCGCAGGCACCCTGGACAAGCTCAAGGAGATCAACACGATCTATGAGCAGGGTGTCATTCCGGCCGCGACGTACCAGACCCCCGGCGATGTGCCGACGGTGGTGGTGCCGAATCTGCTTCTGGTGAAAGAAGATATGGACGGCAACACCGCATGTGTCGTGACCAAGGCGCTGTTCGAGAATAAGGCCGAACTGGTCAAGGTGAACAAGGCGGCCGAGGACATCAACCTGGACACGGCTCGCCAGACCGAACCTGTTCCGTTGCATCCGGGTGCCAAGAAGGCGCTCGACGAACTCGGCGCGAAGAGCTGACCGAGCGCGAGGACGAAGACGGCCGGCCGGAGCCGGCCGGGGGCACCGCGACCAAGACCACGACGGCGGCCGCCGCCGCGTACGAAGAGGAAAAACCCGCCCGTGAGCTGACCGGCTGGGTGAGCCACGCGGTGACGGCCGTGTGCGTCCTGATCGGTGTGTTCGCGATCTACCAGGTGTTCTTTCCGCTCGCTCAGGGCAACCAGGTATCGCTGATCTACTTCCTGGCGGCCGTGCTGCCGCTGACGCTGCTGTGCTACCGCTCCGGTGTTCGGTTGCGTCGCAAAGCTACTCAGTCTGAGGACGACGGCGACGACGATCACGACGATCACGAAGTACCGGCCGGCAATCCGACGCCCGTGGATTGGCTGCTTGCCGCGATCGCGTTGGTGGCTTGCCTGTACCCGGTTCTTCCCCTCGAATTCGCAGGCGGTGGAGGAGGATTCGACGAGTTCCTCAGCCGCCAGGGCACCCCCGCGATGATCGATGTCCTCGTCGGCACGATCGTGCTCCTGCTCGTGCTGGAGGCATGCCGCCGCACCACCGGCCTGGCGCTGCCCATCGTCTGCCTGGTCGCGCTGGCCTATGCCTACTACGGCGGTTACCTACCGCAGGGGGCGGCGATCGCGCATGCCGGAGTGAACTGGGATCAGATCATCAGCGCGTCGTTCATCCAGTCGACCGGCCTGTACGGTGTGCCCCTCGATGTGGCGGCCACGTACATCGTGCTGTTCACCATTTACGGTGCGGTGCTTGATGCGTCGGGCGCCAGCAAGTTCTTCATCGACCTGTCGCTTGCGGCGTTCCGGAGGTCACGGGCGGCGCCAGGCCGGACCGTCACACTGGCCGGGTTCCTCTTGGGCTCGGTGTCAGGTTCGGGGACGGCGACCACGGTCAGCCTGGGCTCGGTGACATGGCCCATCCTCCGTCGCGCCGGCTACCCGAAAGAGAATGCGGGCGGAATGCTGGCCGCCGCGGGCATCGGTGCGATCCTGTCGCCGCCAACGCTGGGCGCAGCCGCTTTCATCATCGCGGAGTACCTCGGCGTGCCCTACCTGACCGTGCTGGTCTGGGCAATCGTGCCGACGATCCTTTACTACCTGGGCATTCTGCTCGCCGTCGAGATCGACGCCAGGCGATACGGCACGCGCGAAGTCGAGATCAGCGAGCAGTCCGGCTGGCGGCTGCTCGGCAGATTCGGATACCACCTGATTTCGCTGGTGCTGATCGTGGTCTTCCTCGCGATGGACATCTCTGCGGTGCGCGCGGTGGTGTTCGCAACCTTCATCCAGATCGCGCTGTCGTACCTGGACCGGGAAAACCGCCTGACGCCGGTCAGGCTCTACCGGGCGCTGGGCACCGGCGTCAGGGGTGTACTTGCCGTGGCCACCGTGTGTGCCGCCGCGGGCGTCATCGCCGCGATGATCACCCGGACCGGGCTTGGTCTGCAGCTGAACTCGATTCTGGTGAACGCGGCCCGCGGAATCACCGAAAACCCCGCTCTCGTACTCGTATTCACTGCGGTGTTCGCCGCGCTGGCGGTGGCGGTACTCGGGCTGGCCGTGCCGGTCACCGCGTCGTTCGTGATCAGCTGGGTGATTGTCGGGCCGGCGCTACAGGACCTCGGCGTCGCTGCTCCGGCGGTGGCCATGTTTGTCTTCTACTTCGCGGTGCTGTCGGAGGTGACCCCGCCGACGGCCCTGGCGTCAGTAGCCGCGTCCGCGATTACCGGCGGCCGGGTGATCGCCACGATGATGCAGACGTGGAAGTACACGCTCCCGGCGTTCCTCGTGCCGTTCGCGTTCGTGCTGACAGACAACGGCGAGGGACTGCTCGGCCTCAAATCAATCGGCGACATGGCGTGGACGGCAGCGGTTTCCGCGCTGGGAGTGGCGGCACTCGCGGTCGTCACAGGTGGCTGGCTGATCCGGCGTGCAGGCTGGCCGGAACGCGTGCTGTGTGCACCGGCCGCTGCCTTGTTGCTTTATCTGCACCCCACGACGATCGTCATTGGCGCGGCCCTGCTCGCGGTGGCGATAGCGATCAACCTGGTGCTGCGGCGTAGCTCGGACCACCCGGTCGCGGACGCTGCTACTTCTTGAGGCGCCGACTTCCGCCGTGCCAATCCTCCTGCATGCCAACTGATTCGGTGTCGACGCCGAAGCTGGCCAGCTGAGGCCGCTCGCGCAGGCTGCGCTTGAGTTCGGCGAAGCCACCGAAGGCCGCCAGCCCGATGACGTGATCCCAGAGCGCCCCCGCCTCGTCGGGACTCGGCAGCCGGCTGATCACCGGGCCGAAGAAGGCGGTGCCCTCCGGCGGTTGGAAATGAAGGATCGGGGTGCCGACGTCACGGCCCGTCAGGGCGAGCGCCTCTTCGGTTTCCGCGCGGATCTCGTCATCGAGCGACGCATCGTCCAGCGCGTCCGCCAACTTGACGGGTAAACCTAGGCTTTGCAGCAGCGGCTCCAACACGCGCGGTGCGCCCTGGTCAGCACCCGACAGCGGGTCGATCTCCCGCGAGGTGTCGAACAGCCGGGTGCCGATCGCCTCGTACAACGGACCGACTGCCTCCCGGCCGTGGTCGGCACGGGTTCGGGCGGCGACCCGCAACAACCTCAGGCCTGCCGTGTGTCCGGCCTCGTACTCCGGCGGGAAGTGTGCGTCATAATCGATGTGCGCGTTGAGGATTCGCAGCGAGATGAAGCGCCAGTCCACCTGGTAGTCGCGCTGTGCTGCGACGAGCCGCACCCACTTGCTGGTCATCCACGCGAACGGGCAGACGGGATCGAAGTAAAAGTGCAGGTCCACCCGCACGATCCTAGGAAGTGGTCAGAAACGGGCGGACGATCGCCCGGATGTGATGGATCTGGCCGTCGTCGGCGGGGATCACGAACGTCTCGTCGACATGGGCGCTCACCCGCCGTCCGGCGAGCGAAGGCTTCGTCGTCAAGTCGAACCGCGCCCTCACCTGGTCACCGTCGACGGTGTACTCCGGCGTCGTCGCCGACTTGATGACCCGGTACTGCGGGCCGCCGTTCAGGCTGCGCCGCAGATGGTCTCCCGAGAATCCCGTCTTGACGCCGAACTCGATGCGTACGCAGTCCGGAGCGAACGGCACATTGTCCGCATCGTGGTTCACCAGCGCGTCGATGTAGGCCTGGGCGGCCGCGATCCGCTCGGCTTCGGTGTAGACGCGGGTCTCGGCCATCAGATCCGCTCGATGATCGTGCCGGTGGACAGCGCGCCGCCTGCACACATCGTGATCAGCGCGGTGCTCTGGTCGGTGCGCTCCAACTCGTGCAGCGCGGTGGTGATCAGCCTGCTGCCGGTGCTTCCCACCGGATGACCGAGCGCGATCGCACCGCCGTTCACGTTCACCTTGTCCAAGTCCGGGTTGTGCACCCGCGCCCACGACAGCACGACGGATGCGAACGCCTCGTTGATCTCGGTGATGTCGATGTCGCCCATCTTCATCCCGGCCTTCTCGAGCACCTTTGCCGTCGACTGGACTGGCCCGTCGAGGTGGTAGTACGGCTCGGCGCCGACCAGTGCCTGGCTGATGATCCGCGCGCGTGGCCGCAAGCCGAGCGCCTTGGCCTTGTCCTCGTCCATCCACAGCACCGCGGCGGCGCCGTCGGAGATCTGCGACGACGTGCCCGCGGTGTGGATGCCCCCGTCGATCACCGGCTTCAGCGACGCCAGGCCTTCCAGCGTGGTGTCGCGCAGGCCCTGGTCGCGGGTCACGAATGCGCGCTCGGACGTCGGCTGCTTCTGCTCGTCGAGTACCGGCGCCTCGAGCGGGCTGATCTCACGGTCGAACCGGCCCTCGGCCCAGGCCTGCTTGGCCCTGCTCTGCGACTGGAAGCCCCACTCGTCGATGTCCTCGCGCGTGATGCCGCGGCGGTTGGCGATTCGCTCCGCGGCGGTGAACTGGTCGGGCAGGTCGATGTCCCACGACTCCGGCCGCAGCACCGAGCGGTCGGGCCCCGCGTTGGCGCCAAGTCCGATCGCGCTCATCGCCTCGATTCCGCAGGCGATGCCGACGTCGATGGCGCCGGTGGCGATGAGCCCGGCGATCAAATGGTTGGCCTGCTGCCCGCTGCCGCACTGGCAGTCCACGGTGGTGGCGCCGACGTGTTCGGGCAGGCCCGCGACCAGCCATCCGACCCGGGTGATGTTGTTCGACTGCGCGGCGAACTGCGTCACGCAGCCGCCGATCAGCTGCTCGACCTCATTGGCGTCGATGCCGGCCTTCTCCACGAGTGCCTTCTGCGTCGCGCCGAGAAGCTCGGTGGGATGCAGGCCCGACAACCATCCGTTCCGCTTGCCGATCGGGCTGCGGGTGGCTTCAACGATGACAGGGTTACCCATCCCGCCAGGCTAGAACACGTTTCATTACTCTGACAAGCTGCGTTGAAGCCGAGCCTTTGATCTGCGCAGAAGGCATGTTTTACTGAGACTAGAACACGTTGCAATTGAGGAGTGCTTTGCTATGCCCTGCCCCATATCGCCCGACTTCGACTTCCTCGACGCGAACCTGAACCTCGAGCGTCTGCCTGTCGAGGAGCTCGCCGAGCTCCGCAAGTCTGAGCCTATCCACTGGGTCGACGTGCCCGGCGGTACCGGAGGGTTCGGCGACAAAGGCTATTGGCTCGTGACCAAGCACGCCGACGTCAAAGAAGTGTCCAAGCGCAACGACATCTTCGGCAGCTCGCCGGATGGCGCGATTCCGACTTGGCCGCAAGGGATGACCCGCGACGCGATCGATCTGCAGAAGGCCGTCCTGCTGAACATGGACGCGCCGCAGCACACCCGCCTGCGCAAGATCATCTCCCGCGGCTTCACTCCGCGAGCCGTCGGACGGCTCGAGGAGGAACTACGGACCCGCGCCCAGAAGATCGCCGAGAACGCCGCAGCCGAGGGGTCGGGCGATTTCGTCGAGCAGGTGTCCTGCGAGCTGCCGCTGCAGGCGATTGCCGGACTGCTCGGCGTACCCCAGGAGGACCGGGACAAGCTTTTCCGCTGGTCCAACGAGATGACCGCCGGGGAGGACCCGGAGTACGCCGACGTCGACCCCGCGATCTCGTCGTTCGAGCTCATCACGTATGCGATGAAGATGGCCGAGGAGCGCTCGAAGAACCCGACCGATGACATCGTCACGACGCTCATCGAGGCTGATATCGAGGGCGAGAAGCTCTCGGACGACGAGTTCGGATTCTTCGTTGTGATGCTCGCGGTGGCGGGCAACGAGACCACGCGTAACTCCATCACCCACGGCATGATCGCGTTCTCGCAGAACCCCGACCAGTGGGAGTTGTACAAGAAGGAACGTCCCGAGACCGCCGCCGACGAGATCGTCCGCTGGGCGACGCCGGTGTCGGCGTTCCAGCGCACCGCTCTTGAAGACACGGAGCTTGGCGGCGTGAAGATCAAGAAGGGCGAGCGCGTGGTGATGTCCTACCGCTCAGCCAATTTCGACGAAGAGGTGTTCGAGAACCCGCACACGTTCAACATCCTGCGCGACCCGAATCCACACGTCGGCTTCGGCGGCACCGGGGCGCACTACTGCATCGGCGCCAACCTCGCCAAGATGACCATCAATCTGATCTTCAACGCGGTCGCCGACCACATGCCGGATCTGAAGCCCATCGATGAGCCTGAGCGGCTCATGTCGGGGTGGCTGAACGGCATCAAGCACTGGCAGGTTGACTACACGGGAATCAAGTGTCCGGTCAGCCACTGACCCCGTAGGCGAATCAAGGAGGATTCGGGTGGACTTCAGTCCAGACGAAGGGCAGCAGGCAGTCGCCGACGTCGTCACCTCGGTACTGGACCGCGACAACAGCTGGGACGCGTTGGTCGCGGGCGGTGTGACGGCGCTGGCCGTGCCGGAACGCCTAGGCGGAGACGGGGTAGGACTGCCAGAGCTCTCGACGGCTCTCACCGAGATCGGCAGGCATGGCACCACCGGTCCCGCGTTGAGCGTTCTCGGCGCGACTGCGGTGCTGCTGGATCTGGCGTCGGATGCGCAACAGGACCGCTTCCTCGCCGGCGTCGGTAAGGGCTCGATCGTGACGCCGGCTCTCAACGAACCGGGCGCCGCGCTGCCGGACAAACCGGCGGCCAAACTCGCGGGCGGCAAGCTCAACGGCACGAAGGTCGGCGTTCCGTATGCAGCGCAAGCGGACTGGATAGTCGTAACGGCCGACACCGGGGTTGTGGTGGTGTCGCCGAAGGCCGACGGTGTGCAGGCCACGCAGACACCGACGGCCAACCACTCCGACGAGTACGTGGTGACGTTCTCCGATGTCGTCGTCTCCGATGACGACATTCTTGCGGGCGCGCAGGCGAAGCGGGTCAACCAGCTGGTCCTCGCGAGCATCGGTGCGTTCGCCTCGGGTCTCGTCGCCGGTGCGCTGCGGCTGACCGCCGACTATGTCGCCAATCGCGAGCAGTTCGGAAAGCCGCTTTCCACATTCCAGACCGTTGCGGCGCAGCTGGCAGAGGTGTACATCGCCTCGCGCACACTGACATTGGCAGCCACCTCGGTGGGCTGGCGGCTCTCCGAAGGGCTCGATGCCGACGAGGACCTGGATGTGCTCGGCTATTGGCTCGCGTCGCAGGCGCCGCCTGCGATGCAGCTGTGCCACCACCTGCACGGCGGCATGGGTATGGACATCGCCTACCCGATGGACCGCTACTACTCGACGATCAAGGACCTGGCCCGGCTGCTTGGCGGCCCGTCACACCGCCTCGAATTGGTGGGAGCGCTATGTACATCGAACTGACCCCTGAGCAGAAACAGCTGCAAGCCGAACTGCGCGAGTACTTTTCGAATCTCATCTCGCCTGAAGAGGCCAAGGAGATGGAGGCCGACCGGCACGGTAAGGCCTATCGCGCGGTGATCAAGCGCATGGGCTCCGACGGAAAGCTCGGCGTCGGCTGGCCCAAGGAGTTCGGCGGCCTCGGCTTCGGCCCCATCGAGCAGTCGATCTTCGTCAACGAGGCGCACCGTGCCGACGTGCCCCTGCCCGCCGTCACGCTGCAGACTGTCGGGCCGACGTTGCAGGCATACGGAACCGAACTGCAGAAGAAGAAATTCCTGCCCGGGATCCTCGCCGGCGAGGTGCATTTCGCGATCGGCTACACCGAGCCCGAGGCGGGCACCGACCTGGCCTCGCTGCGCACCACCGCGGTCCGCCACGGTGACGAATACATCGTCAACGGCCAAAAGGTGTTCACCACCGGCGGACACGACGCCGATTACGTCTGGCTGGCGTGTCGTACCGATCCGGAAGCCGCGAAACACAAAGGCATTTCGATGCTGATCGTGGACACCACGGATCCCGGCTACTCGTGGACTCCGATGATCCTGTCCGACGGTGCGCACCACACCAACGCCACCTACTACAACGACGTGCGGGTGCCCGCCGACATGCTCGTCGGCGAGGAGAACGGCGGCTGGCGCCTGATCACCACGCAGTTGAACAACGAGCGGGTGATGCTCGGACCGGCTGGGCGGTTTGCGGCGCTTTACGACCGCATCCACACATGGGCGTCCAAGCCGGGCAGTAACGGTGACACCCCGCTCGATCACGACGACGTCAAGCGCTCACTCGGTGAGATCAGAGCGATGTGGCGTATCAACGAACTGCTCAACTGGCAGGTGGCGGCGTCCGGGGAGACCATCGACGTCGCCGATGCGGCAGCCACGAAAGTGTTTGGCACCGAGCGCATTCAGTACGCGGGACGACTGGCCGAGGAGATCGTCGGAGCGCACGGCAATCCGGCGGACCCGGGCACGGCCGAACTCCTCGAGTGGCTGGACAGCCAGACCAAGCGGAACCTGGTGATCACGTTCGGGGGCGGAGTGAACGAGGTGATGCGGGAGATGATCGCGGCTGTCGGGGCTGAAGGTGCCGAGGGTGCCCAGGTGAATTCGGACGACATCCACAAGGCCGTCGAACAGATCAAGGCGGCCGGGCGCAGCAAGCCGCGGGTCGCCCGCGATCCGGTGAACCAACCGATGATCCGGCACTGGGTCGACGCCATCGGGGACGACAACCCCATCTATATCGATGAGGCGGCCGCGAAGACGGCCGGTCATCCGGGTGTCGTCGCTCCGCCCGCGATGATCCAGGTGTGGACGATGATGGGCCTCGGCGGCGAGCGCCCCGGCGATGACCCCATCGGACCGATCATGGAATTGTTCGATGGCGCAGGCTTTGTCGGTGTTGTCGCGACCAACTGCGACCAGACCTATCACCGGTATCTGCAGCCTGGCGAGGACGTCAGCGTCGTCGCCGAGTTGACCGACGTCGTCGGCCCGAAGAACACCGCCCTCGGTGAGGGCTACTTCATCAGCCAGCGGATCACCTGGCAGGTGGGCGACGAGGACGTCGCCGAGATGGACTGGCGCATCCTGAAGTTCAGGCCGGCCGACGCAGACCAGCCCCAGGCTTCGCCCGTTCCCGAAGACCTCGACGCCGACGCGATGATGCGTCCCGCGTCGTCGCGGGACACCAAGTTCTTCTGGGACGGTGTCAACGCACACGAGCTGCGCATCCAGAAGCGAGGCGACGGGACCCTGCAGCATCCGCCGGTGCCTGCCCTGTGGCAGGACAAAGAAGCGCCGACCGACTACGTCGTCGCCAGCGGCAAGGGCACGGTGTTCAGCTTCGTCGTGCACCACGCACCGAAGGTGCCGGGCCGCACGCTGCCGTTCGTCATCGCACTCGTGGAACTCGAAGAAGGGGTCCGGATGCTCGGAGAGCTCCGTAACGTGGACCCCTCGACCGTTGCGAGATCGGAATGCCCGTCCGCGCAACGTATATCGACTTCCCCGAGGCGGTCCGGTGGCCGCGCTTGGACTCTGTACGCATGGGAGCCGGACGCATGAGCGCACCGACGATCTCACGTCGGGACGAAGCTGCCGGAATTGTCGCTTTACGGCGATCCGACGTTCATCGTGTCGACGGCGATCGCCACCCGTGACTATCAGGACGTCCACCACGACCGCGACAAGGCGCAGGCCAAGGGGTCCAAGGACATCTTCGTCAACATCCTTACCGACACCGGGTTGGTGCAGCGCTATATCACCGACTGGGCAGGCCCGACGGCGATCATCAAGTCGATCAAACTGCGACTCGGCGTGCCCTGGTACGCGTACGACACGGTGACGTTCTCCGGTGAGGTGACGGCTGTCGATGAGGGACTCATCACGGTGAAAGTCGTTGGCAGCAACAGCCTCGGCGACCACGTGATCGCGACCGGAACACTGACCATCGGAGGGAACGCCTGATGGCCGGTCAGTTGTCCGGTAAGGCGGCCATCGTCGGGATCGGTGCCACCGACTTCTCGAAGAACTCGGGCCGCAGTGAACTACGGTTGGCCTCCGAAGCCGTGTTGGATGCACTCGACGATGCGGGTCTGACGCCAGCCGACGTGGACGGCATGGTCACGTTCACGATGGACTCCAACACAGAGGTCGCCATTGCGCGCGCCACCGGAATCGGTGAGCTGAAGTTCTTCTCGAAGATCCACCACGGCGGTGGCGCGGCGTGCGCGACGGTCCAGCAGGCAGCGATCGCCGTCGCCACCGGAGTCGCGGATTGCGTTGTCGCGTATCGCGCTTTCAACGAGCGGTCGGGGCAGCGGTTCGGCCAGGTGCAATTGAGGTTGGTGGAGAACGCGGACTCGACCGGAGTCGACAACTCGTTCTCGTATCCGCACGGCCTGTCCACGCCCGCGGCGCAGGTGGCGATGATCGCCAGGCGATACATGCATCTGTCCGGAGCGACGAGCAAGGACTTCGGTGCGGTGTCGGTGGCCGACCGCAAGCATGCGGCCAAGAACCCGAAGGCGTACTTCTACGAGAAGCCGATAAGCATTGAGGACCACCAGAACTCGCGGTGGATCGCCGAGCCGCTGAGACTCCTGGATTGTTGTCAGGAGACCGACGGTGGAGTCGCCCTCGTCATAACTTCGGCGGAGCGGGCGAAAGATCTCAAGCACCGGCCCGCCGTCATCGAGGCAGCATCACAGGGGTCCAGTCCGGACCAGTACTCGATGGTCAGCTACTACCGGCCCGAATTGGGACTACCCGAAATGGGGTTGGTCGGCAGGCAGCTGTGGGAGCAGTCGGGGCTGAAGCCCACCGATATTCAGACCGCGGTCCTCTACGACCACTTCACTCCGTTCACGCTGATTCAGCTGGAGGAGTTGGGCTTCTGCGGAAAAGGCGAGGCCAAGGACTTCATCGCCGACGGTGCGATCGAGGTCGGTGGCAGGCTGCCGATCAACACCCACGGCGGTCAGCTCGGTGAGGCCTACATCCACGGCATGAACGGAATCGCCGAAGGCGTGCGGCAGCTTCGCGGCTCGTCGGTGAACCCGGTTCCCGATGTCGAACATGTTCTCGTCACCGCAGGCACCGGCGTGCCCACTTCAGGTCTGATTCTCGGCTGATCAGGCCGACGACTGACCGAGACGGCGCTGTAGCGCCGTCTCGCACTCTTTGACAGACGACGTACAGGCGTAGTGGCGCCCTATCAACCATGCTGCGATCTCATCGTGATTTGCCATGACTGAACCTCGCGACTGATGGTCCAACTTCTGTGGCCGTGATCGAGGAGGCAGCATGTGGTCACGGCGCATATCACTTTATGGCTGCTCGATATATTGCTAGATCTGCAAGCTGGCGCGCTATTTTACGTATAAGTAAATAAATCTAACTTTAGGTTTGCGTGCGGTGATTGCGCATAAGCACGGTTGAAGCTACGTAACCGTGCGTAGGCCGTGCTAGTCGCCGCGCTCCTGGCGAGCGAACATGCGGTGGGCCACTAAAGTCGGCTAAAAGATTTGCTAGATTCGCCTTGCGCCGCAAAAGTGCGAGTGGTAGCTTCCTTAAACCATGACGGGTGTTTGCACACCGTGTAGAGCACCCAGCTAACCCGCAGAAATTTGCGTGATCGTTGATACATCAGCTCGTTCGTCGAAGCTGTCGAGTGAAAGGGGAGGCCGTGTCAGCGCAAGGAACTCGGCCACGCACCGGCGCTTTGCCGTCGGAGGGGGACCGGACCGATCGCGCCATCCGCTCATGGCGCGATTCGAAAGCCGGCGGAGTCGGCGCACCCCTCGCTGACTCCGCCGGCTTTGCCCCCGGCCATGGGTGGGACCGGTCATGAGAATTCTGCTCACCGGCCACCGCGGTTACCTCGGCGTGGAAATGGCCTCTTACTTCGCCGACCTCGGTCACGACGTGGTTGGACTCGATTCGGATCTCTTTGCCGACTGTGACTTCATGGGCGCACCTGATCCCGTCCCGAACCTCGGAGTCGATATCCGCGATGTGACGCTGGACGATCTCGAGGGCTTCGAGGCCGTAGTCCATCTTGCGGCGTTGTCGAACGATCCGTTGTCGGATCTGAATCCACAGCTCACCTACGACATCAACCGGGACGGCTCGATCCGATTGGCGCGTGCAGCCAAGGCAGCCGGAGTCGGCCGCTTCGTCTTCTCGAGTTCATGCAGTCTCTACGGCAAGGGCGGCGACGCCGAACTCGACGAGCGTGCGCCCTTCAACCCTGTGACTCCGTACGGCGAGTCGAAGATACAGGTCGAACAGGCGCTTTCCGGTTTGGCGGACGAGAACTTCTCGCCTGTGTACATGCGCAACGCCACGGCGTACGGCTTCTCGCGGCGACTGCGTCTCGACATCGTCGTCAACAACCTCGTCGGCCACGCGATGACCAGCGGCAAGGTGATGATGCAGAGCGACGGTTCGCCATGGCGGCCGCTGGTCCACGTCCTCGACATCGCACACGCGTTTGCGCAGGTTCTGGTAGCCCCCCGCGACGCCGTGCACAACGAGGCCTTCAATGTCGGCCGGGTCGGCGAGAACTATCGGGTGCGCGACGTGGCCAATATGGTGGCCGAGATCGTGCCCGATTGTGCGGTGACATTCGCGGACGGGGCGACGTCAGACATCCGCGATTATCGCGTCGATTTCACCAAGATCGAACGTCAACTTCCCGGATATCGGCCGCAGTGGACGGTGCGCGGCGGTATCGAGCAGCTTCGCGCGGCCTACGAGGTCGGGTCCATGACTGCCGACGTATTCAACGGTCCCCATTATTTCCGTCTTCGCACAGTCACGCGGCTGCTGGCCGATGGCGAGCTGGACACGGATCTAAGGCAGGTCGTTAGCCGATGAGCACGAGAGTGGCTACCTCCGATCGCGTCAATGGCGCAACTCGGCTGACTGAGCGGATTCCCGTCGCTGGACCGTGGGTGACAGACCTCGAAGTCCAGTACGTGGCCGATGCGGCGGCGAACGACTGGTACGGCAATGCGGGCCAGTCCGTCGGCCGCTTTGAGGCTGAATTCGCAAGCTACCTCGGTGTCCGTCACGCAGCCGCTGTTCCGCACGGTACGTCGGGACTGCACCTGGCCATGCTGGCTTTAGGCATCGGACCCGGCGACGAGGTCGTCGTGCCGGAATCGACCTGGGTGGCCAGTGCGGCGCCAATCGTTTACACCGGCGCCACACCAGTCTTCGCTGACGTCGATCCAGAAACATGGTGTCTTGCGGCCGATTCCCTGAAGGATCGCCTGAGCCCGCGGACGAAGGCGATCATCACCGTCGACCTGTACGGCGGTGTGCCCGACATGCGCGCGATCCGTTTCGGTCGCAGGCGACATCCCGATCATTGAAGATGCCGCGCAGGCCATCGGCGCAAGCTGGAACGGCACACCTGCCGGACGGCTGGGCGACATCGCCGTCTTCAGCTTTCACGGGACGAAGACGATGACCACCGGGGAAGGCGGCATGGTCGTGACCGATCGGTCCGACCTGTTCGACCGTGCCTCGACGCTACGAGATCACGGCCGCAGCACAGCCAATCACCGCCACTTCGTGACCGATGAAATCGGATTCAAGTATCGGATGAGCAGTCTGGCCGCTGCCTTCGGCCGAGCACAGCTGGCTCGAATCGATGAACTCGTCGAGAAGAAGATTCAGATCTTCCGCTGGTACGAGGCACGACTGGCGGACATCCCCGGGGTCCACCTCAACGTCGAGCCGGCGGATGTGACGAACACCTTCTGGATGGTGACTGTGGTGGTCGACGAGGCCTATGGCATGTCGACCAGGCAGATGATGGGGCATCTCGACCGGCAGGGAATCGACACACGTCCGTTTCTCCCGCCGCTGAGCACTCTCAATGCGTTTGCAGCCTACGAATCCGCCGCGGTCGCGAAGCGGACGAACTCGGTTGCTCATGACATCGCCGCACGGGCGATCAACCTGCCCTCGGCGCTGATGCTCGATGAGGCTCAGGTAGACCGCGTGTGCACTGAATTTCGCAAACTCCTTGACACAGATGGAGAACGGCAATGAAAGCAGTGATCCTGGCCGGTGGCCGCGGCACCCGCATCAGCGAGGAATCGCAGTCACGCCCGAAGCCGATGGTCGAGATCGGTGGACGGCCGATCCTATGGCACATCATGAAAATATATGGCGCAGCAGGGATTACGGATTTCGTCATCCTCCTCGGTTACAAGGGCTACATGATCAAGGAGTTCTTCGCCAACTACTTTCTTCACACCTCGGACATGACCATCGATCTGTCCAGCGGCACCATCAAGACCCTCGGGTCCAATACCGAACCGTGGACGGTGACGCTGCTGGACACCGGTGAGGAAACCATGACCGGTGGTCGACTGCTGCGGGCCAGAGACGTCATTGGGGACGACGACCTTCTCGTTCACCTACGGTGACGGCGTCACCGATCTCGACGTTCGCAAAGTCGTTGATTTTCACAAGCAGTCGGGTTCGATTGCCACAGTGACCGCGGTGCAGCCACCGGGCCGGTACGGCACGCTGGACCTCAGCGACTCTGACCACGCTTACTTCGCAGAGAAACCTCAGGGAAGTAGCGGGTGGGTGAACGGCGGCTACTTCGTGGCCGAGCCCTCGGTCTTCGACTACATCGACGGCGACGACACCGTATTCGAGCAAGCTCCGATGAACCACCTGTCCGCGGATCGTGAACTGACCGCATATCGGCATGAGGGCTTCTGGTACGGCATGGACACCCTATGGGACAAGATCACCCTCAACGACTTGTGGAACAGCGGCAAGGCGCCGTGGTCGATCTGGTCTGACGCTCGCGAGTTGGAGGCGAGTCGATGAGCCTGAACTGCAGACACTGCGGAATGCCGGTGAAGCACTCGTTCTGCGACCTCGGAATGTCGCCGATGGCGAACTCGTACTTGACCGAGGATCAAGTCGACAACGCTGAGTCCTTCTACCCGTTGCATGCCTTCGTATGCTCGAACTGCCTTCTCGTCCAGCTCGACGAGTTCGAGGCGCCGGACTCGATCTTCAGCGATTACCTCTACTTCTCGTCCTACTCCCAGAGCTGGCTGGATCACGCACGGTCATATGCCGAAGCTGTGATCGATCGATTCTCACTGGATGCCGACAACCACGTGATCGAGATCGCAAGCAACGACGGATATTTGTTGAAGAATTTTGCGGCGGCAGGGATCCCAGTGCTCGGCATCGAGCCGGCGGCCAATGTCGCAGCGGTGGCGCAGCAGTTGGGCATTGAGACCGAGATCGCGTTCTTTGGAACCGAGCTCGCGCGTCGCCTGGCCGGTGATGGTAGACGCGCAGACCTGCTGATCGGAAACAACGTACTCGCACACGTGCCCAACCTGAATGACTTCGTCAGCGGTATGTCGATCGTGCTTGACCGGGCGGGCGTGATCACCATGGAGTTCCCGCACCTGCTCCGACTAATCGAACACAACCAGTTCGACACCATCTACCACGAGCATTTCTCATACTTCTCGCTGTTGACTGCGCAAACGATCTTCGATGCGCACGGGCTACGGATCTTCGACGTAGAGGAACTGCCCACCCATGGGGGGTCACTGCGGATCTATGCTTGCCACAACGACTTCCAGGGACACTCGACGACTCAGCGCGTTCGCGATCTCGCGGCGGCCGAGCGCGATGCCGGCCTGGACCGGCTCGACGGATACCTCGACTATCCCGCACGTGTACAACGCGTCAAGTGGGAGCTACTCAAATTCTTGATCGGTGCCCGTGAACAAGGCCTGAGTACCGTCGCCTACGGCGCGCCCGCCAAGGGCAACACCCTGTTGAACTACTGCGGCATCAGAAACGACCTGATCGATTACACGGTCGACCGAAGCCCGCACAAGCAGGGCCATTACCTACCGGGGACGCACCTTCCGATCTATGCGCCCTCACACATTCGGGAGACACGGCCGGACTACGTCCTCATCCTGCCATGGAACCTGCGCGACGAGATCTCCCAAGAGATGTCGTTCATACGTGACTGGGGCGGCAAGTTCGTCGTCCCGATACCGGAGTTGGCGATTCTCGACTGAGCGTGCCCTCGCACTATCCAAGAAAGGACTCGAAGACATGGCCATAGTCGTCTCGACAGAGGCAAACGTACCCGACGATGAGCGACGCCGGCGACTCTATGCCGGAGAAGTCTTCTGCTTACCGCCGCGCGAAAGCGTCGGATTTCTAACGGATTTCGCATACGATCTGATCGCAGATGCCTTCGGCAGCCTAGATCCACTGACCGCACACCGGAACCTGGCGGTCGCTGACTATGTGGACATCCTCAAGACGCTTAAACCCGCGTTCACACACCATCCCAGGGCCAAGAGACTCCTGAGGGACATCCTGATTGACCTGGGCGCCGATCCGACCAAGACGTACTTCGACGTTCCGAAGCTGCGAGTGGTGCCTCCGCCGGAGTACCTGTCGGCAGGGTTGGGCTACAACTACAAGGCCCACCGCGACACCTGGTATTCGGCCCCACAGTGCCAGAACAACTGGTGGACACCGATTGCCGGCAACTCGGCGGTGACCGGAATGCAGTTCCATCCAGACTTCTGGGATTCACCGGCCCCCAACTCCAGCCACGACTTCGACGCTTACGAATGGAATCGGAGTTCCCGCCGGGATGCCGCGGTGTATGTCAAGGACGACCCGAGGCCGCATCCGACACTGTCCAGTGGCACGGCGGGCGCCATGCTCCGCGTCGTCGGTGATCCGGCATCGCTGCTGTCGTTCTCGGGGGCTCAGCTCCATTCGACGGTTCCTAACGAAACTGATACCGCACGGCTGAGCATCGACTTCCGCACAGTGCATCTGGATGACCTCATCGGAAAAGCAGGCCCGAGGAACGTCGACTCACAAAGCACGGGAACCTCTGTGCGTGATTACCGAAGGGCCGACAACCAAGAGTCGCTGCCCGACGAGGTCATAGCGATCTACGACTACAACGGCAGCACGGACGGTGTTTTGGTGTTCGATCCCGCGATGGCAAACACATGACCGTCGCGCATCCGCAAACAGACAGACGCCGACCGAAACGACAGGGCCGGCTCGGTCTGAGGCGTGCTGAGGCGGGGTCGTTCGATCGCCTGATGAGGCAGGCGCCAACCGCCAAGGCACAGGGAAAAGAGTGGAAAAGGGCGTTTCGTCGCAGGGTGCGGATCGTCGACGCACTCATCGTGGGGGGGATTGTCGCGTTCGCGCAGTATGTGACGTTGCACGTGCTGTCCCCGGATGTCACCGAACGTGTCAGCCCGCTGCGGCTCACGGTGTTCTCAGTGATACTCGTCGGCGGTTGGCTGCTGGCTCTGGAAGTCGTGCAGTCTCGCGACATTTCGTTGGTCGGCATCGGTTCTGAGGAGTACCGCCGCGTTGCGGCGGCCACCGCGTGGGTGTTCGGCACCGTCGCAGTAGCGGCAGTGCTGGTCCAGGAACAGGTTTCGCGCGGCTACCTGGCTATCTCCCTGATACTCGGTCTGATCGGTTTGATCAGCGGTAGGCACTTCGTCCGCAACGATCTCGCCAGGCGGCGTACACGCGGCGAATTTCTCACACGCGTAGTTGTTCTGGGGAAACCATCTTCGGTGCACGTGTTGTGCGACAAATTCCAGCGGTCGACGGCGGCGGGGTACCGCGTGGTCGGCGTCTGTATCCCCGACTTCGATGGCGCTGTGGGTGAGGAGCTGATCACCAGCGCGGGCATACTGCCGATACTCGGCGATCAGAACTCCGTGGAGAGCGCGCTGGGTTTCGCCGGAGCCGACGCGCTCGCAATCACGGCAGTCGAGCACCTCGGTCCCGCGAACATGAAGAAGCTGGTGTGGCGCCTCGAGTCGCGGGGAACAGATTGCATTGTGATGCCGGGTATGACGGACATCGCCGGGCCAAGGCTGCGGATGCGCCCGATCGACAACCTGCCGCTCTTTCACATCGCCCCGCCGCGCCAGGATGGCCCTTCCGCGGTCGCCAAGCGACTGTTCGACCTGTGCTTCGGTTCGCTGGCACTGATCGCCATCCTGCCGGTGATGCTGGTCGTCGCCATGGCCATCAAGCTTGATGACCGTGGACCCGTTGTCTTTCGGCAGTCCCGAGTCGGCTATGGAGGCAACTCATTCCGGATCATCAAGTTCCGAACGATGACGGTGGATGCCGAGGACCGGAAGGAGGCGGAACAGACCGTTACGGGACACACCGGTGTCTTCTATAAGTCGGCAGCCGACTCCCGTATCACCCGCGTCGGTCGGTTCCTGCGCGCCACGAGCATCGACGAGCTACCTCAACTCTTCAACGTGCTGGGCGGCTCGATGAGCATCGTCGGCCCTCGTCCCTTGGTGCCCGGCGAAGGTGAGTCGATCGAGCACTTCGTCGAGCGGCGAGGCTTGGTCAAGCCGGGAATCACCGGGTTGTGGCAGATCTCGGGCCGATCGGATCTGTCCGAGGAAGAGCGGATCCGACTCGATCACTCCTACGTCGACAACTGGTCCGTCGTATTAGACCTCGTGATCGTCTTCCGAACCGTGCGTGCCGTTCTCAGACGAGAAGGAGCCTACTGAGATGGGCGACGTAATGGCGCCGGCGCAGAAAGTTTGGCCGCAGCCACTGACCACGAGGCCGACGGTGTCAATCGTCGTGCCGTGTTACAACTATCGCGATTTTCTGCCAGACGCCGTGTCGAGCGCACTGAACCAACCGGGTGTCGACCTAGAGGTCATCATTGCGGACAACGGATCAACTGACGACAGTCTCGACGTGGCCCGTCGACTCGCAGACGGGGACCCACGGATCCGCATTCACACCCAGCCCGAGAACATCAACTACCTGGAGAACTTCAACGCCGGACTTGACCTTGCCACGGGCGACTACACCCAAATCCTGAACGCCGACGACATGCTCACCCCCGGTTCGATTACGCGAGCGGTGACCGTGATGGAGAACCATCCAGACGTCGTCTTCACCTACGGTGATTGTCCGACGTTCAGCGACAAGCCGCCCAAACTGCGTTCGTCGGTGCAGAGCTGGTCGATTTACCCGGGACCTTCGTGGTCCCGCGTGCTGTACCGCTCTGGCAAGAACATCATCCGCCAACCCGAAGTCCTGATGCGAACTGCCACACTTCGCGAAAGCGGCGGCTTCAATGTCGGCTTCCCCGTCGCCCCGGATCTGTTGCTTTGGTTACGCGCCGCTTCCCGCGGCAATGTGGCCCGCATCGATGGTGCCGATCAGGCGTTGTACCGGATTCATGGCAGCAATATGCACCTGCGACTGGCTACCCAGGGGTGGCTGCCGCATCTCAAAGGCAGGCAGGCGGTCTACGACGTCCTCCTGGAGCTGGAACCGTCTATAACGGTGAGCAAGGACGATCGCGTCGCGTCACGCCGCGCCCTGGCGAGCTTTGCGACGCGATACGCGCGGACAGAACTGCAGTCTCGCGATTCTGCGAAGCGCCAACTTGGTGTCGAGTACGCGCGTTACGCCAAGGAGGTATGGCCGCCGATTGTGCAGACCCGGTCCTGGGACGGGCTCGAGGCACGCTGCTCCGCGTCGGACGGCCCCTGGTGGGCCCCGCTCGCAGACGGCAAGCACGCAGACTGCGCTCGACAGTCGGCGGCGTCGTGAACCGTCACATGCGGAGATGGTGACACGCATGTCGACCATGACTGGATCAACCACAGCCGAAATGCATTTCGTGCGGCCGCGGGACTCGCGCGCGTCTCTCGGCCACAAGATGATGGTCGGATCCAGTGTCGCGGTATTCGCGTTCAGCCAGATCGAAGGCTATCTGATTTCGCTGCATCCGCAGCTCTCCAAACTGCCTGCCGTTCTGTTATTCGGCGCCTGGATGGTATTCCGGCTCAAACTGGATCCGAAACCCCGCATGCATGTTCTGTACGTGCTGCTGGCGGCTCTCGCTGCGATCGTGCTGACGAGTACCGCCCTTCATCTCGACAATCCGCTGGTCCTCGAGTATCTGTTTCGGTGGCTTCCCTTCATTGCGATATGCGCGGTAATCGCCGACGTCGCATCGTCGGTGGTGAGTATCAGGCTGCTCATGGCCTCGGCTGTGGCGGGCGCATCCGTTGCAGCAGTAGGCGGGCTCTACAGCTTCCTGGTCCTTCACGAGCCGAGGGCCACCGGTCCGTTGGACGATCCCAATGACCTTGCATACGTGCTCGTTGCAGCTCTACTGCTGACCGTCGCCTTCACACCAAGTGGGACTCCGGCGCGGATCGCCTTGATCCTCGCCGTGATCGTGATGGCAGTGGCAATAACCACGACAGTCTCGCGCGGTGGCCTGATCGCGCTTGTGGCAGGTCTTATCTGGGTCTTGCTACGTCGGGCAGTCTCGGTGAAGACAGTGCTGTTCTCCACAGCATTCGCCGGCCTCGTCGCTGCGGCGCTCATCGAGGCGCTGAACGCCTGGCCGCTGATCGTCAAGGCACTTTCGGAGAAGCAGTACATCGCCGAAACGAACATCGACTTGAGACTGAGTCGCTGGCAGGCCGCCGCGCGAATGTTCGCACACCACGGACTCTTCGGTGTCGGCCCAGGGGGATTCAGAGAGCACTATGTCGTCGCCTCTAACCTCGCGGAGATCTCCGAACAGACTCCAGTCGCCCACAATATGTATCTCGAAGTGGCAGCAGAGCTTGGAGTCATCGGTCTTGCCGTCTTCGTCGGCCTGATCGTGTTGGCGTTCGTGACGTCCGAATCGGCATTGCGCCAAGGCGCGGATCGCAAAATGGTGATCGCGGTTCAAGCCAGCCTGGTGGCGATCGTGACGGCGTCCATCACCCTGTCGGAACAGTATTACTTCACACTGTGGTCCACTTTGGCGATCGCGTGCGCCATCGCAATTCGAGCGCGAAATGGGGAACAATGATGCGAGACACTCGCGTATTGCACGTGATCACTGAGATGGCCACCGGGGGCGCCGAATCACTCGTCGTCGAGATGGCGCGACAGGGCCGCCAGGAAAATTGGATATCTGGAGTTGCCTCCAACGGTGGCCGTCGAGTCGAAGACCTTGCCGAGATGGGCATACCCCACTTCGACGTGCCCGCGCCTCGACGGTCCATCCGGGGAATCCTCAGCGCCAGGTCGGCCGTTGCGCGCGGCGTCAGAGACTTTCGGCCGGATGTCGTCGTCGCACACAATGTCTCTGCAACAGCGGTGGCCTGGCTGGCCCGGTTGAAAGTGCCGCTGGTGACCGTGTTTCACGGTGTCTCGGGAGCCGACTATCGCATCGCTGCCCGAATACTGTCGTATGCATCGGATCACGTCGTCCCGGTTGGTGATGTCATCGCCGAAAGGCTCAAGGATGCCGGGTTGTCGCGCGTAGAGATGTCGGTGATCCGTAACGCAGTGACTCGGCCGCGCCTCTTGAGCAGGCAGGCCGCACGCGAATCCCTGAATATTCCGGACGATGTTCCCGTAGCGGTGTGCCTCGCCAGGCTGGAACCGCAGAAGCGCCACGATGTGCTGCTCGATGCGTGGGCGCGCCTCGGTGGGCAAGGGATCCTGCTACTAGCCGGTGATGGTTCCCTTCGTGCCAAGCTCGAACATCAAGCACGCGGCCTGGAGGATCGAATCCGGTTCCTGGGCAATCGATCTGATGTTCCGACCCTACTTGCGGCGGCGGACATATCGGTATTGACGAGCGATTGGGAAGGATTGCCTATGGCCGTTCTCGAATCCCTTGCGGCGGGCCGCCCAGTGGTGGCGACCGACGTGGACGGAGTACGCGAGGTTCTCGGCGCGGGTGGTGGCCGGCTGGTCACACCGGGAGACGTCGGCTCCGTCGCCAGTGCACTCGCCGAGATGTTGTACGGCGACACGGCCAGAAAGGAGGCAGCCGAGATTGGACTGTCAACGATCGAAAACCTCTACAACCCAGAAGAAATGATGAAGAGCTACGGCCGAGTTGTCGGCCATGTATTGGCAAGGAATGAACTATGCACGCAATGATGTACATACGGTCGCGACCGCTTGCGTTCGCGATCGTCGCCGGGATACTGGTCGCCGCAGCGATAATGCTGGTAGCGATCACCCGCCCGACGGAATACACGGCGCGGGTTGGATTGCTCGCAGCGCCAGGCGCTGAAGTGCCGGAAAGTCCAAACGCAACGGACTTCCCCGCAGTGGTATCTCTGTCGATGGCGGCGGTTGTCGAAGCCGCACACAGTCCATCGGTTGTCGCCAAGGCCAGCAGCGTGACAAACGGTGCGCTGTCGGCCGAACAGGTCTTCGATGCGGTAAGCGTTGAGCTTGTACCGGGATCGGGCCTTGCGCGGGTGACTGTCACGGCTTCATCCCCGATCGTCGCGGCCGACGTCGCTTCGAGCATCGGCAACGATCTTGTCGGACAGAATCTATTCGGTCCCGCAGGCGGGCTGCGTCTGCTCGATAATCGACCCGATGTCAGGGAATTACAGCCGGATATGGCTATGAGCGGTGGTTTGGCGTTGGCGGCCGGCGTTACCGCGGCGGTCGCCATCTTCGGTTTGATGACGCTGGTCCGTCCGTCTGACCGAAAGCGAATCGAGCGTGCACTCGGCGCGGCTGGGATCCGAAATCCGGTTGCGATTGTCGACGGGGGCGATCCGACTGACGTCGTCCGCGAGATCGAACGGATCGCGAAGGCCTCTGGCCAGCCGCTTCGGGTGATCCCGCTGACCAAATCAACAGAACGGGATGCCGAGAAACTGGCCCTTGAACTCAATCTGGCCGGTGTTCGCGTCGCAGAAGATGATGGGGCGGACTCGCCGATCATGAGCGTGGCCACCAAGGGCGACAGCATGGTCGACTTCCGCTGCATGGCCGCTGCGATAGCGCCGAGTACCCCATTGCTTGCCGTCGTGCTGCAATGAACGCAGGTGCCGGTACCTCCATATTTCCGAACACCGGCGCAACGGAGACGTTGGCCGAACGCGCGAAAAGCGGCGTGCTCTGGCTGGGGATTGTCAACATCGCCAGCAAGGGCACGCAGATGGCCGTCACCATCGCGCTGGCCGCGTTCCTGACCGAGAGTGATCTTGGTCTGGTCACGGTCGTGGTGTCGCTGATAAGCGTCGCCGCGGTCATGCAGACGTTGGCCGTGTTCGAATTCATCGCCTGTGCCAAAGGTGATGAACGGATCACGGCTGGGACGACTTTGACGATCTCGCTCGCCGCGAGTACGGCACTCACCGTTTTCGGTGTTGCGCAGTCGAGCTGGATCGCAGCGACACTGGGTGTCCCATCGGCCGCGAATCTCGTCGCCATAGCCGCGCTGAGTCTGCCCTTCACTGCCATCGGCGGAGTGCAGATGGCAGTGATGCACCGAGCGCTGGACTTCCGGAGCAGGCTGCTGCCGGATGCGGGTAGCGCCCTGTTGGGCGCATTGTTGCGGCCCCATCTCGCTCGCCGCGCTCGGGGTCGGCCCGGTGTCGCTGGCAATCGGGCTGCTGGTCACCGCAGTGCTGCAACCGATTTTCGGTTACGTCGTCGGCGCACGGGTGCGGCCACGGTGGGATCGCGCTGCGGCGACCGATGCATTCCGGTGGATCGCCACCATCGGACCGGGAGCGATCATCGCCGTCCTCCTCGTCAACGTCGACTACCCGATCATTTCCCGTGTCCTGGGAGCGGACACAGGTAGGCCTGTACTCCCTCGCATTCCGGATTGCTTGGTCGCCGTACATCATGGTGTCGCTGGTGTTGAGCTCGGTTGCGTTCTCGGTATTCGCGGCTTTGGTCAGGGATGGCCGTCACAGCGATCTACCGTCGGCACTCAACCGGTTCACCCAACTTGTGCTTCTCGCAGTCGGCGGAATGTATCTGCTCGTGGCTGATGGCGGACCGAGTGGAGTTGCTGGGCGAGCGATGGGCGCCCGCCGCAACCACGTTGGCGGTGCTGTGTGGATACGGCATCGGCTTGAGCCTGTTGCAGACCTGGTACGACGTCCTGAACGTGATCGGCCGCAGGGGGCTTTATCTGGCCTACGAGATCATCCGGATGATCGTCCTCGTGGCGGCCTTGCTTCTCTATACAAAATACGGTGTGACGGCTGCCGCCTTTGCTCAGCTGGCGGCGGTGTGGGGCATTCTGCCGTTCGTTTGGCTGA